>NZ_PYGA01000003.1 GCF_003014485.1 Murinocardiopsis flavida
GTGGAAGCCTTGTGAGGGGTGGAGCTGACCGGTACTAATAGGCCGAGGGCTTGTCCATCGCAGATGACTGGATGCTCGCGCACACTATTTTCGCGCACACACCATTGTTTTGATAATTTCATGTTTGCTGCTGTTGTTGTGGCTCTCAGGTTTCCCCATCAGCTTTTGTTGGTGTGGGGTTGGGGTTACGGCGGTTATGGCGGGAGGGAAACACCCGGTCCCATTTCGAACCCGGTCGTTAAGCTTTCCAGCGCCGATGGTACTGCCTCCATGGTGCGGGGTGGGAGAGTAGGTCGCCGCCGGACATTTTTTTGCGGGGGACTCCTTTTGGGGGGTCCCCCGTTTTTTTGTTGTGTGTGGGGGGTGCCGTGGGCGCCCCCCCTTTTTTTGTGTGCGGAGTTGTCCCGGCCCCGTAGCCTCGCGCAACTTCACGGTCGGCGGTTGAGGCGGCTAGCCTCACGGGATGGACCGCATGGATGGGACCTGGGAACCCTCGACAGCGGGTGTGCTGCGGTTGCCTTCGGGGCTGCTTATCCGCGGCCGGGGGCTCCGGAATCCCTTCCCGCAGGGCCCAGAGCCCACCTTCGCGCTGTACCTGCTGGGGCGCCGTCCGCCTCCCGTGGCCTGGGAGAGCCGGTGGGTCCGCTGGCCCGAGTTCTGGTTGCCGTCCGACCGTGCCGCGCTCGCCGACGCCCTGCGTCAGGCGTTGTCGCGCGCTGCGACGGATCGCGTCGAGGTGGCGTGCGCCGGTGGGCGCGGCCGAACCGGTACGGCGCTCGCCTGCCTCGCAATCCTCGACGGGGTGCCGGCCCGCGACGCGGTCGCCTACGTCCGGGAGCACTATTCACGCTATTCCGTCGAGACCCCTTGGCAGCGCCGTTTCGTCTCCCGTTTCGATTAGGTTCCCTCGGTGCTGGCGGCGGGCCCGGGACTGCATTGCGAGGAGGCCGGCATCGTCGAGGCCGCGTCCGAAGCGTTCGTAGAGTGCCGATTTCTCGGGATGTCGACAAGGCTGCACGTCGACTTTGGCGCGGCGAGCGGACCGGCGTCGCCGTCGAGTCCCGCCCCGTCGGCACGTCCCGCCTACTCGGACCCGGGAAGTTCGCGTTGGAGGAGGGCGACGTCGATCCATCGGCCGTGTTTCCAGCCGACCTTCGTGAGGGTTCCGCGGTCGGTGAAGCCGAGGCTGCGGTGCAGCGCAGGCGACCCGGGCAGGCCGGTGTCCGCGATGACGGCGATGATCTGCCGGATGCCGATCCGCTCGCACTCCTCCACCAGGGCGGTGAGCAGTGTCCGGCCGATCCCCTGCCCGCTGTGCCCTGGGGCGAGGTAGATGGAGTCCTCGACGGTGTGGCGGTAGGCGGCGCGCGGCTTCCACGGGCCGGCGTACGCGTAGCCGACCACGGTGCCGTCGAGTTCGGCGACGATGAACGGGAGGCCGAGGTCGGTGACCACGGATATCCGGCGTCGCCATTCGGCGTGGTCGGGCACTTCCTCTTCAAAGGTGGCCACGGTGTCGGTGACGTAGGGGGCGTAGATGCCGGCGATGGCGTGGAGGTCGTCCTCGGCGGCCGGTCGGACTTTCACCTGTGCGTCGGCCATGGTCCCGGTCTCTTCTCCGGCACGGTCCGGAGTTGCCCAGGTGGGACTCTGCGTGCCAGGGGCGAGGCTATGCGGGGTGTGCGGCCTGATCGTCCGATTTCGACGCCGGGCGCGGCGAATTTACACACGGTTAACGGGAGACGGGGCATCCGTCGGTGCTGTCGCTGGTGCTTTCGCCGGCGCTGCCCGTGCCGTGCGGGGTTCGTCCGTTGGGGTGGTGCATGCGGCCGGGGCCCTGCGTCGTACGGGGCAGGGCGGCAGTTCGGGGCAGAGAGGGGGCGGAGAGGCGGGGGTCAGTCGTCCTCTGAGTCGGTCACCTCGGGTGAGTCGGAGTTCTGACCGACGAGCGCCAGCAGGTCTTCGTCGGACATCGCCGCCCAGTCAACATGCTCGTTCATGGTGTGCGATTTCCCCAGATTCAAGATCAATAAGCCTGGTTGCCGCCACTTCGGTGATGAAGACGGGATGAATAGCCGATATTCCGGATGGTGAACTGCGCCGTTTCCGCCGTCAGAGGCGGCGATTGACCGCTGCTCGGCATTCCGGGCAGCGGCACCGCTTGTTGTAGGCGGTCATGGTGCCGTGGGCCAGCTCCGGGTCCCGCTCTCGGGTGAGCGTGGCGTCGAGCTGGTCGCCGAAGGCGGTGAGGAGCCGCGCCGCTGCGAACACCCGGCGGGGACTCACCCCCAGTTCGCGCGAAGCGTCGTCGATGTGCGCGCCCATGCGCAGTCTCGCGATCAGTTTCGACCGTGTGGGCGGCGGAATCTCCTCTTCGGCGTTTGCGATCATCTGGTCGGCGTCGTTACTGGGTCGGCTCATCGATTTCCTCGGTAGGTGCGGGAGAGGACCCCCGGCGATCCACCCAGCATGGTACGCGCCCGGCGGCAGCAAAACTGCGCGCCCATGGCGTACGGTGACTGAATGTAATCATTGTGTGGTCGTCGATGTGAGCGGTCTGACCAGCCGATGAGCTGAGATTTCGGGGCGGGGCACCTAGTATTGCCAGTGGTGAGGCAGTCCGCCTGCGCCCCGGACGAGTGCGTCGTACCCGGCTTGACAAGACGACGCTGAACTCGCTAATGGAGGCGACCATGGCGTGGATCTTTCTAGTTGTGTCCGGACTCCTCGAGACCGCGTGGGCGACCGCGCTCGCGATGTCCAAGGGCTTCACCCGGCCGGCTCCCACGATCGTCTTCGTCGTCACGCTGGTGCTGAGCATGGGCGGCCTCGCTCTGGCCCTGCGCACCATCCCCGTCGGTACGGGGTACGCGATCTGGGTCGGGATCGGCGCGGTCGGCACCGCCGTCATCGGCATGACATGGCTCGGTGAGGGCGTGAGCGTCGCCAAGGTCCTCTGCCTGATGGTCATCGTGGGCGGCATCGTGGGACTGAAGCTGCTCCACTGACGCGCCGGCACACGGGGGACCGGGCCGCGAGACGCGGCGGGCCGGTCCCCGCCGCTGCGGGCCCGGTCCCCCGCCGGTGCGGGCACCGGGCCCTTGGGCGAACCCGGCGGTCCGCTACCTGCCCGCTGTCGGCGCACTGCTCGGCGACCGACACGGGGAGTTCCCAATCCCCCTCATCTCCCCCTTCCGTCTTCCGTCGAACTCCGGGTCCACTACCCCCGGGGCCGTTCGACGGGTGACGTGTGAGTCGTGTGCGGCCGCCTCCGGGCCGATCCGGGTCGCGGGCCGCTGCCGCCACCACCGTCGCCACACGCGCCCCTCAAGGCACCTGGAAGCGCGTGGGACCAGTCGCGCAAAGCCCGAAAGGGTGGGGATTTCCGGCCGTTCGCCGCCAATTTCTAGAAACTCATTGCTAGAGGCTAAACCGAGTGTTTTTCTGGTTGGGCACGACCACTGCACTCAGCGTGTCTGGATCATCAACCATGACCAGTCCCACAGTCCGTAGGCGGCGCTTGTCAGCCGAGTTGCGGCTGTGCCGTATGCAGGCGGGTATGACACTCAGCGACGTCGCCGATGTCCTGGAATGGTCGCCGGCGAAGCTCGGCCACATCGAGACCGGCATCCGCAAGTGGCCCTCGGTCATGGAGGTCTCGGCGCTGCTCACGTTGTACGAAGTCACGGGTGGTCAGCGTGAGGCGATCCTGACCCTCGTGCGCGAGTCGCGGCTGCGCCCCTGGTGGACCGGCTACGAGGACGTCCTGTCGTCGGCCTACGTCGGCAACGAGGCGGGGGCGGCCGCCATCGACACCTACCCCGGCATGCTCGTCCCCGATCTCCTCCAGGTCCCCGACTACACCGCGGCCCTGGCCAGGTCCCAAGGGCGCGGGCCGCGCGCGGTCGAGCGCATGGTCGCCGCCTACGTCAAACGTCAGGAGGTACTCGACCGCGACAACCTCGGCCGGTACCACGCCTTCGTGGAGGAGGACGCACTCCAACGGGTCGCGGCAAGCCCGGACCTGTTCCGCGCCCAGCTGCGGCGGCTCATCGACACCGCCGAGGACGGCGGGCAGGCCGTGGTGCAGCTCCTGCCGACATCGAGCGGCCTGCACGCGGGCGCGGCCGGGCCGTTCACGGTCCTGGAGTTCGACGACGACGAAGCGTCGCTGGCGTTCGTCGACGCCACCCACGGCGGATCCATCGTCGAGTCGGAGGAGTCCGTCGGACGCTGCCAGCGGGTGTGGCGGCGACTCCTCGCGCACGCCGCGTCCCCCGAGTCGTCGCTGACCAGCCTGAAGCGGTTGGCCCTGCTCACCTGACATTCCGCACGTCCACTGCTGCGCAGCCCCCTGGAGTGATGACCGTGCCACCGAGCGACCGACCACCGGAGGATTCCGGCGCGCCCCTCCCCCTTGGCATCGCGCCCGGGGCGGCCGGCGAGTTCCGGGGTGTGCTGCGCCGCCGCGGCTGCGACCTGCACTACCGGCTGGAGGGCTGGCCCGGCCCGGCGGTGGTGCTGTGCCATGGCGCGCACATGGACCTGCGGATGTTCGACGCGCAGGTCGCTCCGCTGGTGGCCGCGGGGTACAGGGTGCTGCGCTGGGACCTCCGGGGGCACGGCGCGTCGAAGCCCATGGGGCGTGACGCCGACGTCGTCACCCTCACGGCCGACCTCCTCGCAGTGCTCGACGCGACGGTCGGTGCGCCCGCCGTGCTGCTCGGGCACTCCTACGGCGGCTTCGTGGTCCAGGAGCTGTACCACCACTACCCGGAGTACGCGACGGCGCTCGTCCTGGTCAGCACCTTGTGCACCACGCGTCCGGTGGCCATGCACGAGTGGTGGCGGATGCGCGCACAGCACGCTGCCGCGGTCGCGCTGCCGCGGGCGGTGCGGGCGAGGGGGATCGGGGCGCACGCAGCCGAGACCGCTGCGGCGCGCGCGTACTCGGAGCACGCAGCGGCGGCGCTCGACCGCGACGAGTTCCGTTCGGTGCTCGCTGGGGTGCGCGGCGCGTTCCGCGCGGACCCCGCGCACCGCATCGACGCCCCGCTGCTGCTCGTGCGCGGCTCCGCCGACCGCGCCGACCCCGGCGTCGCAGCGACCGCCGCGGCGTGGGCGCGGCGCGAACCCGACTGCCGCTACGAGGTGGTGCGGCGCGCGGGGCACAACGTCCCCCAGGACCGGCCCGCCGCGTTCAACGACATCCTGCTCGACTTCCTCGCCGAACGGGCCCCCGCTCGCCCGGCGGGGGCGGGGCCCGGTCCAATGGCCTGATCCGGACGGTCCGGGGCGGGCGAATCCGCCGGTCACCCTTAAGGCTTCGGTAAAACCCCGGTGTACGCGTACGGCGAAACCGGTGAGGGGGCCGGAGTATGGACGTACCGGTTGCTAGTCTGCATGGGGACACACCTATACGTTCTCGGCTGACGCTTCCCGCTGGGCGGTCCGACCGGCCCGGCCGGTATTCGGTTCTCCCGTCCACCGGGCCGCGCCGGGTGAGAACTCGACTCATATCCGTGATTGAAGAAGGGGTCCACACCGTGAAGAAGATCCTCGTCCTGGTGCTGGTGGCCCTCGGGGCGTTCGCCGTCTACCGCAAGATCCAGGCCGACCGCGCCGAGCTCGACCTGTGGACGGAAGCCACGGCCGCCAGCGAGAACTGATCCCGACCGGGCCCACCCGGCAACCAGCACCATCCCAGGTCGGCGCGCGTGATCCGCGTGCCGCCGGCCCACAGTGCGGCGTCCGCGGGCGCTCGGAGTCCGACGTGCGGCGCCACCGCCGCGGTGGAGCCTACGAACGGTCGCATACCGAGCCCGCCGCGGTCCATCCGCGGCGGGCCGATCACTGTCGCCCATGCCGGTATGCTGGGACCGACCACGTCGCCGGGGAACACGTCCACTTTCGTGCGCCCGGACGACCTGGCCGGGGGCCATAGCTCAGTTGGCAGAGCGCCGGTTTTGCATACCGGAGGTCAGGAGTTCGAATCTCCTTGGCTCCACCACATACGCGCACGTCACAGCGCATGAAGACGGCCACCCGCGAAGCACGGCGGGTGGCCGTTGCACATTCAGTGCACATTCCGATCGTCAGGCCGCCTTGGCGCGCCGCTTCTTGTCGGCCTCCTTGGCCTTGCGCAGAGCCGCCGCCCGGCGCTCCGCCATCTTCTTGGCGACCTCGTCCAGGCGGTCAGGGAAAAGATGCCCGTAGGTGTCCAGTGTCATCGTGGCGGTCTTGTGCCCGAGCATCGTCTGAATGACCTTGACGTCGGCCTCCGATGCGATGGCCAGGGACGCGGCGGTGTGCCGGAGCTTGTGCGCCGTCACGTTCAACTCGGCGAGGCCGGCCGCCCGCACCGCCGGTCCGAACACCCGGGTGCGGAAGTTGTCGTAGTGCAGCGGGCCGCCCTGAACCGCTGTGAACACAAGGTCATCGGCGCCCTTGCCCTTGAGTAGTGGGCGCAATTCCTTGACCAGGAATCCGGGGACGGGCACGGCCCGCTGTTCGTGGTTCTTGGGGGTGTCGAGGTAGTGCTTGCCGGACTCCCGCCCATAGGTCACCTCGACATGGACGCGCCGCCGAGTCAGATCGACCCTGCCGACCGTCAGCGCCGAGACCTCTCCCCAGCGGAGCCCCGTGTAGGCGAGGAGGAGCACGAGCACCCGGTGGTCCCCCGTATGGGAAGCCAGCCGCTCTACCTGGACGTGATCCAGGTAGACGTGTGCGCTGGGGACGACCAGCGGCAGGCTCACCCCCTTGGCCGGATTCACCTGGATCCGCCGGGCCTTGACCGCCCAGGCGAGCACATACGAGAGCGCGTAGGAGACCTTGCGGACGTACGAGGGTCCCAACCTGCCGCCCCGCTTGCCGGGTTCGTTGAGGAGCCGGTTCACCCACTCCGAGACGCCCTCGAACGTGATGCGCTCGATCGGCACCGCGCCCCACTCGGGCAGCACGTAGTTGTCGAGGTAATCGCGGTAGTCGCGCCGAGTGGAGCGCTTCAGGTGATGTTGCGAGGACAGCCATTTTTCCGCGATGTCGGCGAACGCCACCTTGCCCGCTGCCGGATCCCGGTAGCTTCCCTCGGACAGCTGACCCTCGATCTCGACTTGCCGCCTGTCGGCGTCGGGCTTCTTCTTGAAGGTGCCCGCGCTCTTCTGATCCCCTGCGGGGTCGTAGTACCGGACTATCCAGCGTCCGGGCGGGGTGCGCTTGGCGCTCTTGGCCTTGGCCACCGCTTCCCGGTATGCCTTGTCCTTCATGCGGTCATAGATCCATGCCCTGGCCATCGTTGTACGTCCTTTCGTGCGGGGTGGTCAGGGCTGATTGAGGACCCAGGAATGGACCTCGGCCGGGACGTAACGGACGTAGCGTCCGATGCGGTAGGAGGGCGGGCCGTCGCCCTTGTAGCGCCATTCATAGAGGGTCTTGGCCGGCACGCGGAGGAACGCGGCGGCATCGGTGACCGACCAAAGCGAAGGAGTGCGCCGGGCGCCGGTGGAGGAGTCGCCGTTGGGGGTGCGGGTCGCGGTGCTCATGCGGCCTCCGTTGCCGAGTGGTCCTGTTGCCGGGCGTGGTCGAGTTGCGCGCGTCTCTTGAGTGCTTCGCCGACCGCGCGCAGCAGGCGGTGTTCGCGGGGCGGGACGTCGGGATCGGTGGGGCGCGCCAACTCCCACGCGGTGTCGGTGCCAGCCATGGCCAGGCGGACCGGGGAGTCAGCGCCGGAATCGGGTTCGGGGTTGGCGGGGTCGATGCCGAGGGTTTCCAGGACCCAGGTGAGGCGGTCGGCCTTGTGGTCGGCCACCGTCTTGCCGGACCACTTGCGGGAGACCAGGACGCGGCGCCCGGCGTAGCCGAGGTGTTCGCGGCGGTGGGCCTTGGAGCGGCAGAATCCGGGACGCATCCCTTCCTTGGCGTCTTGGGGCTGGATGCCGTAGCGCAGCCAGTTCGAACACCGGGGCGAGCAGGGTTCGAACCGCAGAGCCTCAACGAGGCGTTCCACGTGGCGCTCTTGCGCGCTCGATTCCACGGCGTGGCAGTCGGCGATGTCCTTGGTCAGGTACTTCGCGAGGTAGCGGACGCACCGGTCGGCATCCTCCGACCCCGCCAGGCCCCCTTTGGCATCCACTTGGCGGCCGAAGCGGACCACGTGCAGGGGTTCGGCGTCCGGGTCGGCGTCGAGGTCGTCCAACGCCTGATCCCAGGTCGGCAGGACTTGGCCGGTGGTCATGTCGACATAGCCGCCCGCGTCGACGTCCCATGCGGGCAGGTTCGCCCCGTCGTAGACCACGGTGTCTGCGGGTGGCCACCAGACCTGGTGGTAGGTCGCGGCGGCGATCTGGCGCAGCTCGGCACGCGGCAGGGTGCCGCGGGTGGCCATATGCAGGTGCGGTGCGAGACGCCGTTGGGGTTCGACGGCGGCGAAGTACTGGATGTCGAACCCGGCCACGCGCCGCAGGTTCTGCACGAACCGGTCGATGAGCTTGGAGAAGTGCAGCGCATCGCGCGCGGCACGCCGGTAGTCATACGTCGAGGGGTCGACCGGGGTGCCGTCGGAGCGCACCCGCCCGTAGGAGTCGAGCGTGAGCGTGAGGAACAGCGAGGGCCGAAAGGTCCTTCCGGAGGCGGGGTCTTCGTAGGTCTGACTGACGGTGCGCCGGGTCATGGGCCGCTTGGGCAGGTCGGGTGCGTCTTGGCGGCGGCGGGTCGAGCGGGTCCGGCGCGGTTTCGGTTCGGCGTCGGAGGGCGGTCCGGCGGCGCCGCGCAGGCCGGATGCGGTGATCTCCTCGTCCAGATCCGCAATGGCGGCGTCGAGCACGGCGAGGTCATCGGGGCCGGCACCCCCACTCGCGGCGAGGGCATCGCGTTCGGCGGTGATGACGGCCCGCTGTTCCAGCCAGGAGCGCTGCACCGCGGACGGGTCATCCGGGGTGGTGACGGGTTCCTCGGCGAGGTGCCAGCCCTCTTCGCACTGCGTGCGCCGGATGGACCGCTTCCGTTTGGCGCAGGTCGGGCAGCGGGACTCCAGCGTCGAGCCGCACGGCACGTCCACGATTTCGGTGCGCCCGGTGGCCAGGTCGGTGCGCCGCAGCGATACCGGCCGGATGCACACGCCTTTCTCGGCGGCGATGGTCTCGGCTACTTCCCGCGCCAGGGGTTGGGCGAGGCGTTCGGCACGTGTGGTCTTGCCGGTCGGGGTAGGCATTCAGCACCACCCTCCACGGCGAGGAGGCCCGGCATGGCGCCGAGACGTCAGGCCCCGACCAGAGGCGAGTACCTGTGCGCATGGGGCGTGGTGGTCGTGAGCGCGTTCATGATCCTGGTCGCGGCGACCGTCATCGTCAGCCAGTGGCATGGAGGTCCGACGCCGCGCATCATCCCATGGGGGACGGCATTGGGCATGTCGATCTTCCTGATCTGGGGCGTTGTCGATATCCGCCGGTATCACCGCTCCACCTCCCGGCCCGAGGAAAGCCCCTGAGCAGCCATGGCGGCGATGTCCTCATCGGTGACGAAGGCGGCACGCACCCGGACCGGGACGGGTGATCCTTCGAGCTTGACGAACCCGACCCCGGGCAGGTAGGGGTCGATGAGGTGGGCATTCGCACCCCGCTCCCGGGCCCCCTCGCCGAGGACCATGTCCACCTGACTCGCTTCGTCCAGGCGGAGGGCGATCTTGTCGGGGAAGAGGTTGCGCAGGTTCATGACCTCCTTGCGGGGGTCTTGGAGCGCGGCCAGCACGCACACCCCGACCGAGCGGCCCTGAGACGTCAACGTGGCGATGGCGTTCTCGGCGCGGCGGCGCACGTCGCGGTCGGGGTGGTAGGCCGTCAGGAACGCCACCTCGTCCACCACCACGACGACGAACGGGTCCGTGGGCGAAGGCGTGTGGGTGCGCTGCTTGCCCGCATACCGTGCGGCGCGTTCCTGCATGCGGGCAACGGCCTGTTCGAGCAGGTCTACCGCGGATTCCCCGGAGTCGGCGTAGTGGGCAAACAGGGGGCGCCCGTAGGAGAGTTCCATGCGCTTGGGATCGATCGCCCACACCTGCACCGACCCGTCACCGATAGCCGGAGTCAGGGCGCGGATGGCGGACCAGATCACCGACCCCTTGCCCGCACCGGTCACGCCGACCGTGAGCACGTGGGTGCCGTGCAGGCGGAGGCGCCAGGTGTCGCCCTCTTCGGTGCGGCCCATCGCCACCCCGCGCAGATCCACAGGACTGTGGACGGGCAGCGCGTCCAGCGGTTCGGCGAGGGTGTCACGGCGCGGGAACTCCAAGGTGACGTCCCGCGCCCCGTTGACGTGGACCCGGCAGGAGGGGGCGGCGAAGCCGTGCGCGAGTGCGTCAACGCGGGTCTGGAAGTCTTCCGGGGTCGTGCCTGGGACGATCTTCACGCGCACCCGGTCGGCCCATTCGGTACAGGTGACCCGCCGGATGCGGGGCAGGTAGCGGCGTTCCTGGTAGGACTCCGCCAGTCCGGCCACGACGAGGACGGGTTGCCAGTGACGTCGGTAGTTGGTCAGCCACCGCCACTTGGCCAGCGCGGGCAGGGCGACGCGGGTGCAGAAGGTGTGCGGCCAACGCCACCACCACAGCACGAGCACGGCGACAGCGATTGTCCAGGAGGCGGCCAGCGGCACCCATCCCCCGGAATCGAGGATCAGTGCCGAGGAGACGACGAGCGCGACTGTGACCGGGGCGCGCACCGGGAGCAGCACTAGCAGCCGCACGAGCGCCCAGACCCATCGGGCGATGACGAAGATGCCGGGGGTCTCGACCACAGGCACCGTGAACCGGATGGTCTGCGCCGGGATCGGCGCGGTGGGCTGCTTCTGGGCTTCGCCGGTCGATCCGCCGAGCATCAGGACTCACCCCCGGTCCGTTCCTGGGTGCGCAGGGAGTCCAGGCGTGCCTGTGCGTTGTCGGCGACCGCGCGGGTTTCGGTGTCGCGGGTCTGTTCGGCGATCCGGTCGAGGAGCGAGGACTTCCACGCCATCAGCGCCGAGTCCCCGGAGGGAGCGGACCCGATGGTCCGGCACTCGGAGCGGTGCCGCAGAGCGGCCAGGAACGCGGAGATTTCGCGCGCCATCGGACGCGGCTCTGGGGAGGTCATAGTCTGGCTCCGTCTCTTTCTCGTGCTCTGGAGAGGGCATTCGTTCGAGGAGAGGGACGGGGGCGGCCCGGTGTTGGCGCATCAGGCCGCCCCGCTTCGCTGTTCTAGGCGGCAGCCGCATCCTTGGCGGCCGGAGCGGGAGCAGAACGGCGCCCACCGCCGGAGGTGCCGGGCGTCTTCACGCCCTTGGCGCGCAGCGAGTAGGCCACGCGGGGGCGGCGGCCGTTGTCGTCCACATACGGCATGACGGCCATGTGGTCGAACTCCACCGGGCGGAACGGCAGCCCGGGAACCTCGTCGGGCAGGGTCGGGCAGACATCCGCCGAGACCTTGACCTTCACGCTCTTGGCTTTGCCGCGTGCTTCCGGGTCGGCGTCGATCACGTCCACCGCCCACAGCGGCTGCCCGGTGTCCTTGTCCAACTGAGGCTTCTTCGTCTCGAAGTCGGTGATCGCTTCCACGCCCAGCGCGTAGGCCCCGGCGGGGAAGACCGTGGAGAACTCGACCGGGATCGCACCCTGAATTGCCATGTCAACGCTCCTGTTCATTACGTGCCGCACACAGCGGCGGTGTCGTCCGGAGGCTCCGAACAAGCAATCGATACATGTTTAGCATGTATGAGTTCTCGTTGTCACCACTTCCCGGTGCCGTCGGCCCCTGCGGTTGGGGGACCGTGTGTCTCGTCCGCCTTGTTCGGACGGTTACCACCATCGGCGATGAGGCAGGGACGCGATCACTACGCGGCGGGACGTGTCCGGGACGTCCCGGTGAGGCGGGTCGGGGATTCCTACATGGCTGGACGTGTTCAGGACGTCCCGATACTGTGAGCGCGTCCGTAGACGTCCTCTGAACACAGGATCCATGCCAAACGAGAGGTTGCGCGCCGCGCTCTTGGAGCACGGTGTTACCCCCGCCGATCTCGCCGCGGAAATCGGCGTGGACACGAAGAGTGTCGAACGGTGGATCAGTCTTGGCCGGACCCCGTACCGGAAGCACCGCTTCGCCACCGCGGCGCGACTCGGCATGGACGAGACGTACCTGTGGCCGGCGGCGCTGAGCACGGAGCAGAGCACAGCGGCATCAGAGAGCGAGATCATCGCCGTCCACCCGCACCGGTGGACCGTGCCCCGCGACACCTGGAAGCGCCTGTTCGAGTCGGCGACCCAAGAGATCGGCGTTCTCGTCTACAGCGGGTTCTTCATGGCCGAGGACGCCAGCATCCTGGCACTGCTCAAGGAGAAGGCCCAGGCAGGGGTGCGGGTGCGCGTCCTACTCGGCGACCCCGACAGTGAGGCGGTCGCCCAGCGCGGCGCCGACGAGGGCATTGACGATGCGATGGCAGCGAAGATCCGCAACGTCATCGTCCTTTACAAGTCGTTGCGCGCGGTCGAGGGTGTCGAGTTCCGGTTGCACGGGACGATCCTCTACAACTCGATCTATCGGGCAGACGAGCAGATTCTTGTGAACACCCACGTCTACGGCGCCCCGGCGTCCAACGCTCCCGTGTTCCACCTGCGCAAGATCGCCGGGGGCGGAATGGTGAACACCTACCTCGACAGCTTCGAACAGGTGTGGAACCAGGCGACGCCGCTCACGTGAGGAGCCCCATGCCCCGCCGGATCGACTACTACGACGACCCCGAGGCTCCCGAGGCCAACAGCCGGGTGCCGTCGGTGAACGTGGTCGTGGTCAACGACCGCGATGAGGTGCTGGTGATCCGCCGCACCGACAACGACAACTGGGCGGTACCGGGCGGGGCGATCGATCTCGGCGAGTCGGTACCGGCGGCCGCGATCCGCGAGACCGAGGAAGAAACCGGCATCACCTGCGAGATCACCGGTATCGCCGGGATCTACAGCGACCCGAGGCACGTCATCCTCTACACCAGCGACGGCGAGGCGCGGCAGGAGTTCTCCATCGTGCTCACGGCCCGCCCGGTGTCCGGTGAGCCGAGGACGAGCGACGAGTCCCGAGACGTCCGGTGGGTGCCCAAGGCCGAAGTGGCGGAGCTGCGCATGGACCCGTCCATGCGGTTGCGCCTCGCGCACTACCTCAACGGCGCGGTTCCGCACATCGGCTGAATCTGCGAGGGCCGGTCAGCCGAGCTTGGCTATGCGCTCCTCGACATTGCGGACCGCCGCGGTGAGCGCGGGAGATGAGCGGGTGATGGCACGGTGCACCAGATCCTCAGGGCTGTAGCGCTCAAGGATCTCCGAAAGGCGCCGCTCCACCGTCAGCCGCCCGCCGTCCGGGCTGGTGGTCATGTCGGAGTAGGTCAGCGCGTCCAACAGCGGCTCTGGCGGAAGGCCGAACTCGCCGGCCAAGTCTTCGCGCAGCCCGCGTTCCTCGGCTTCGACCAGGGCGCCGGAGTGGTGCGCCACCAGACAGCACAGGCGTTCGTCGGCGTAGAGGACCTCACGGAGGTACCGGGCGCCGTCGAGCGGGTGCAGACCGGTGACCGCCAGCGCGGGCGAGTACCCGATGTCGTGCAGCCAGGCCGACGCCGTCACCATGTCCGTGTCGTCCTCACCCAGCACATCGGCGAGCGAGGCGGCCTGCTCGGCGACGCCTTGCGTGTGTGCCCACCTGCGGGGCAACGGCTCTTCGAGGAGCGTTCGCGCGAGATCCCGCGCCCATTGAACATGTCCCACATGTCTCAGGCTAGCGGTCGGCGCCTTCCGGCGGTCGCACGAAGCGCCCCTTCCCGTGGACGGACACCACCAGCCCGGAGCCTTCCAACTCCGACAGCGCTTGGCGCGCGGTCCCCCGCGAGACGCCGTAGTGCTGCACAAGCGCGGATTCGCTCGGGAGCGGGGCGCCGGGACCGAGGTCGCCGTTCTCGACCTGTGCCCGGAGCTCGGCCGCGATCCGCCGGTACTGGGGTTGCGAGGGGGCGGTGTCGGAACCGGCACGCTCTTCGGGGCTGCACACCACGCGCCCGGTACCGGGAAGCGTCTTGATCAGCCGATCCGCTTCCAACGAAGCAAGGGCACGGCGGACGGTGCTGCGGGCAACGTGAAACTCGTCCCCTAGTGCCGACTCAGAGGGAAGCGCGGCACCAGGCGCGAGGCCACCACTCGTGATGCGCTCGCGAAGCACCTCCGCGATCTGGCCATAGGCCCCCCACGGCGTGGAACGCGGACTCATCAGGGTTCCTCTCCTGGCGATGGGCGAACTAAATCGACGCGACTAACGCAAGAAGCTTGCACAAGTCGCTTACACAAGCAGCTTGTCAGTTCAGAGCGGATCCTTGTACCGACACCGCAGTGATCTGAGCTGGCAATAACCGTGCGACCGACGGGGAAGGTTCGTCGGCCGCACGACGTTCATGTCAGCCTGCCGAAGGCTGGATCAGACGCAGAGGGCGTGCAGCTCGCGCCGGTGGGCACTCCAACTGTCGGACGAACACGTCGATGTCAGGTTCGATCAACGTTGGCGCGTGGTCGGCGTAGGGGTCGTTCGCAGTGGCGACCCACAGATGGGCGGTACGTCGGATCGACCACTGGTCTCCGTAGCACGCCCGCAGCAGCCGCAAGAGCGGATCACGTCGTCCGCTCACGCCGCCACCGCCACGGGGCGTGCGATGTCCAACAGCACGGCCAGCCCGCGCAGCGACCGATCCTCGTGCGGCTTTTCGATGCGCGGAATCTGCCGAAGGACGTACGGCCGCACCATCGCGGCCTTCGGATGCACCGGATACGGCGGCGGCGGAGGGGTGAAAACGAGCGTGACGTACGGCCGACATCGGCTCAGTTGGGAGGGGCGATTGTCGCGATACCGGGCGATAGGGTTCCGCATGTTCCGCCTGCCTTCTCAGGTCGGGACCACGCCCCCGGAGTGTTCGCAGCACTCGCGGGGGTCTTTGCTACCTGCGGAAACCCTTGCCTGCACGGGCGGACATGTGTACCTCGTATCGGACATCCCATGGGACGTCTAGGGACGTCTTCTGTTATCGTCGTGGTCCCCGCACGACGGAGGCCGACGACGTGAACGACGCGCTACGCCAGGCACTTGCCGCCTCGCGACTGACAGACACCGACGTCGCCGCGCGTATCGGCGTGGACCCGAAGACCGTTCGCCGCTGGCTGTCCGGGAAGAAGCCCTACGCGCGTCACCGGTGGGCGGCTGCCGATCTCCTCGGCATCGCCGGGTCCGAGCTGTGGCCCGAGGACGAACCGCGTACGCCGCATGTGCCGGCCACGACGTCACTGCGAAGCATCTACCCGCATCGTTCCGACGTCCCGACCGATCTGTGGCGGACGCTGTTCGAGGAGGCCGAGCACGAGATCGGGATCCTCGTCTACAGCGGCCTGTTCCTCGCAGACGACGCGGGCATTCTGCGACTGCTGGAACGCAAGGCCCGCGCGGGTGTCGTCGTTCGCGTCCTTCTCGGCGACCCGGACAGCACGAGCGTCGCCCAACGCGGCACAGACGAGGGCATCGGCGACGCACTCGCCGCCAAGATCCGCAACGCCCTGGTGCTGTACCGTCCACTCTTCGGTGTCGACGGCATCGAGGTCCGCCTACACGCAACGGTCCTGTACAACTCGATCTACCGCGCCGACGACCAGTTGTTGATCAACCACCACATTTACGGCGCCCCGGCGTCGGCGACACCGATTCTGCACATCGACGGCCGGGCGAGCGCGGAAATGGCTATGACGTTCGTCCAGAGCTTCGAGCAGACATGGGAGACCGCCGCGGCCTACCGCCCGTAGACCGCGGTTGAGCCCGCACGCTTGCCGAATCGGGCTGTATGGGATCAAGGCGTCGGCGCTCCGCGCCGCCGCACCCGGCGTGGCGGTGGGCGCTCGGGCTGCGGGCTGGCGCCCGGTCCCGAGCGCCAGCCGGCACGCTTCGGGTTTCTCTCGGTCGACCGGACAGCCTGCCGGGTATTCGTTGTCGGTTCAGGTCTGGTGGTACCAGGGGGCTCCGCGCCCCCTGGACCCCCCGGAGCCCGCACGGAACCTGGCGCGAACAAGGGCGTGCGGGGGTCAAGACCGATCGCGCCAGAACCCGCGCGGGACGTTGAGCGCAGCTTGCGGTTGAAAGAGGTTCTGAGTATCGGCTAACTATGGTAATTAACACGACGTCCCGTGATGTTCCAATGTCGATTTACGTACCCCTTCGACTCTCGCATTTTAACTCCTGGGGAAATCGGTTTTCCAAATCCTATGGTGGTCGATTCTTGTATACTATTTACCGAAGTCCCGAGGTATTCCACGGAAAATTTTGCAAGAAGTTGATCTCTGGTTAATAGCGACATGCTCCAGTGTCGTGCTACGGAAAGAATGAGAATATCATTCAATGAGTTCCTGTAATTGGATTTTATCGCGTACTTATTAGTGAAGGCGTGAAATATTGAGAGCGAAGCCTCGGCAGAATGGTAAGTAAGCGGCCTGCAAAGGATCTCATTCTCCTCTAGATACTCCATTCTTGAGCGAGTGATTCGGGAGAATCTCGTCCCCGCGATTTCAGCGCAGGCACCCAGAAGCCAGCTCTCTCCATCATTAACCATTTTTGCTATCGCGCGATGGCCGATTTCTTCGACAGCTGGGTAGTCTTGGCCGAAGTAAAGGCCGATCTTATCCAACCTGCGAGACGCGTTCCAGGGTCTCCAGTTTGCATGTTGTTGAATGAATATTCGCCATTCTTTTCCAGTGAGGCTTGACATAGATTTCGGTCTTAGTTCGGATGGGATCCAGTATCTTAGTCGCCCTGTCCCCGCGTTTCTGACTCCCAAAAACTCCTGTGCTGTGGTTGAGGTGATGAAATTATTATTTCCGTTAGCAGGGGGATTTCCAGTCTTGTGGAGTGCCACTAGCTCTTGCGTGTCTAGCGCCAAATCCGCCATGTTTAGAAATATCCTACCTTTTGTTTCGATTGAGTCTGCAAAGCGCCCAGGTGGAAATATAGATGATCCGGACTGTTGCGCTAACCTCCATTGGGTACAGAGATCTGACCGTTTTGATCATTTGAGATCACTCTATATACAGCGAATGGAACCAAAGAGAAACCTGGGTACTGAGGGAGATCAGAAAATCCTTGCGCCCCCATGGCTCCCATGAAGGAATTTATGTACTCCGCAGTGCGATTTCGGTAAACGTTAATTGCATCTGCGAGACCTGGGTCCCCTGGGTAAACCGCATCCTCCATTCGAGAGTACTGTCCAACTGTTCCAACGATTGTCCACTCTTGTTTTTTTGTTCCGTACCTCGCGAATAGGATTTCTGGGTCGCTGTCTAGGTACTGGCGCCCCTCTTGAAGTCTTGCTCCAATGGAAAGACGATCGTCTTGAGTAGGAGTGAGATTCAGGTGTAGACCAGGATTGAACATCCCTCGCGAAATTCTGACTAGTGACCGTAGACGGTCGGCACCAATGGCCTTTCCAGGTTCTCCAGGCATTTCAAAGTCTGGAATCATTTTTTCGAGCTCTTCTATTTCGATTTTCTCGTTATTTACATTTCCTCTGCGCTGGTTTCTAGTTTGCTGCTGCTTCCCATTTGTGACCTTAGAAGATCGGGGAGCTGCTCCAATTCCTTGCAGTCCTGTATAGATAGTTGCAAAATTTGCGAATGATGTTGCTACATAACGAGCATCGAACAAGGATCCTAGAGCGCTTATTCGAACTATGCTTCCGATAGGAACTTCATGCTGAAGTGCGTCGGATGACCAAAACTCCGGAAAAGTTAGTTCTTCTGATATATCTTTCAGTATTCCTAAACTCTCAAGAGACTCTTCCAATATCGGAAACATGGCATCGCCAAAAGATTTACTGACATGAACTTCTGTCCCCCACTCTTGCTGATGACTTAGTATTCCTTTCGTGCCTCCAGAGGTAGTTTTCATTTTCTTGGTTGTGTTTCCTTGGTTCTCCGATATTCCTCCATCGATTTGAGCTTGCATGGATCTGACCTTGTCTGTGTCAACGTAGAGAAATTCTCGGAGTATCATCAAGTCTCCTGATTGAAAATTGGGAAGTTAGCGACTTGAGAAGCTAGCATTTCATTAGAATTTATGATTCTATTGTTCTTGAATGTCCATCAATATTTATTGCGGATCATTTTACACCCTGAGGCATCGATTGGTCTTGGTAATTGTGTCGTAGGTGTCGGGGTGCTTCGATGGCGCGACATTGGTGGTGGGTGGGTTGGAGAAGCCATCGCTGATGCACATTTGATGCACATGGGGCCGGGAGACCTGGGGAAAGGGCGGGAAGCGGCGGGATGCGGACGTGCAGGTGGCGCGCGGTTTCGCTCAGTTGGCCCAGGCCGCGTAGGCGGTCCCAAGTGATTTGCATACCGGAGGTCAGGAGTTCGAATCTCCTTGGCTCCACCCAGGAAAACGCAGATCAGACGGCAGTTTCGGGGACTCCTACGGGGGTCCCCGTTGTGCGTTCGGGAGTCAGGACCACCGCGCCCCGTCACCTCTTCGCGAGGCGGCGGGGCGCTTCTTTGTATGCGGGTGTGCGGGGTGGCCGTTGCCGGTCACCGCGCAACCGTCACAGGACGCGCACACGTCGCACCCTGTGACGGGCCTCGACCGGGGCCCGGAATGGGGAGGACGCATGAAGGCCATCAAGAGGACCATCGTGGTCGCGGCTCTGGCGGCGGCGGCGGGGGTCGCTGCGAGTGGGTGATCCCCGATGCTCAGAATGGCGGCAAGCGTTCGCGCAGTTCGGTCGGAGTCCACTGGGCTACTCGGTGCCTCGTAGTCGCTCGATGACACCTTCGGTGAGTTCCGGGCCGAGTTCCTCGAAGTCCCAGCCGGGATTCTCGCTCCGGCTTTGGTTGACCACCCAGAACACCAGTACCTCACCATCGGCGGATCTGGCGACCTCTCCGTAGGACCGGCCGTTGGCGCCGTTGTGCCAGAGTTCCGGCCCGCCGGCACCGTCGCGAACCACCCAGCCGTAGGCGTAGTGCGTGTCGCCGCCCGGCTCCTCTTTGACGCGGGGCTCGAACAGCTGCTGCTTGGAGTCCTCGTCCAGGATCCGATCTCCCCGCAGCGCGCTGTGCCAGAGGGCCAGATCGCGGGCGGTGGAGAGCATGCCTCCGTTGCCGAGCAGGTTCCAGTACGGGCCGTCCGCGGCCCACGAGTGTTCGAACGGTCGGCCCTGCGGCGTGCCATCGGCGTCGTACTCGACCGCTACGTTCCGGTCCGACCAGTCGGGTCGCACGTACCCGGTCCGGTGCATTCCGGCCGGCGCGAACACGTTCGCGGCCAGGTATTCCTCGTAACCGGTCCCGGAGGCATGCTCCACGATGGCCGCGAGGAGGCTGTAGCCGACATTGGAGTAGCGGTACTCCGCCCCCGGCGGGGACAGCAGCCGGGAGGAGAGGGCGGCGTCGACCAGATCCGTGCGGGAGACCGGTTCGTCGTCGTCGCCAAGGCTGTCGACGAGGCCCGAGGTATGGGTCAGCAGGTGTTGCAGCGTGAGGTCGCTCTTGTCCGATGGGACGTCATCGAGGTGGGCCGCGATGGGGTCGCCGACGTCGAGCTTGCCCTGCATCTGGAGCTTCAGCACGGCGGCCGCGGTGAACTGCTTCGTCATCGACATCACGTCGTAGACCGTGTCGCAGGTCGCGTCGGTGTTGGTCTTGCGGTCGGCGGATCCCCAGCCGCGGCAGTAGACGATCTGATCGTCTACTGCCGCGACCAGCGAACCACTTGAGCCGTCGGGCACGACCTCGGCGACGAACGCCTCGATGGTCTCCGGCCCGGAGCTCGCGCAGCCCGTGAGCAAGGCCGTGGCGACGAGCGCCGCGGCCATCACCGATGGGCGTGTCGGGTCATGGTGATTCGCCATGGAACTCGCTCAGGATCGGCCCGAGGACTGCCGGGTCGGCGACATGTCCGGTGACCTCGATGACGGCACGCCGGCCGTTGGGCAGGTGGGCCGCTGCGGCGTCGGCGGCCGCGGCGAAGAAGTCGGTGGCCAGTCCGGCCGAGTGCGGGTCGATGGTCGCGCCGGTGGTCAGCAGTACCGGTTGGGTCACTTTGGCGAGCCGGTCCGCGGGCGGCGGACCGTCACCGATGCAGGCGGCGTCGTAGCGCAGCATCGGCGCGAGAGCGGTCAGCGCCGGCCATACCGGGAGCGTCTCGGCCGCCGCGATCTCCTCGTCGGCAGCGCCGGCCAGCCGCATGAACAGGCGCACGGCCTCCTCCCGGTCGCCGCTGTCGAGCGCGCGGGTGAGATCGCGCTTGTAGGTGCGCCAGGTGGCGACCTGGTCTTCTCCTACCTGGTAGGGCACTTCATGAGCGGATATCCGGTCGATGGGCAGGCCGGCGGCGGCCGCCTCGAACGCGAGCGTGCCGCCGGAAGACGCGGCGAACACATGTGCACGGCCGCCGACCGCTTCGATGACGGCTGCGAGGTCATCGATCTCCCGCTCCACGGCATAGGGCTGGGTATCGCCGCTGTCGCCGCGCCCGCGACGCCGGTAGTCGACCACGGTGAAGGTGCCGGCCAGCCACCTGCCCAGCGGAATGTTCTCCGTCCCATCGTCGAGGCCGCCGCCGACGAGCACCAACGGGGGGCCGCTGCCGTGCAGTACGTCGTAACCGATGGCCGTGCCGTCGGCTGAGGTCACCTGTGGCATGTCGTCCTCCCCGGACTCACGTACTCCGACTCCGAATATAGGAACAGCGAGTTCGTTCCAGGAAGCGTTCTGTCGAAATGCGCGGTTTCCGTGACATCTGCGGAATCGCCCGGGCCCTCGATGCCGTCGGTGAACGGTGGGCGCCGGTCGCAGGGATATGCGGATACTCAGGGTGGATCGACAACTCGCGCGCCCGGGTGAAGACGCCGTCGGGGCAACTGCGGGCGGACGAGCTGCTCGCGCGGGGTTCGCCGGACCGGCTGCGTGCCGCCATCGGTGCGAAGCCGTGAACGGCAGGTGCGGGGACCCCCCAGGGGCCCCGCACCTGTGCGGGCGGGGTCATGGCCCTGGGGGTCAGGGGAGGGGGATGCGGTAGATGGTGGCGAGGCGGGAGGCGTCGGGGTCGGGGGTGGTGCTGGTGCCGAAACCGAAGCAGAGCCCGGCCGATGACGGGTCGGCGGGGTCGGTGAGGTGGATGCCCATGCCCTCGGGCTCGCGGCGGTGCAGGTCCTCGCCCGCGAGCGTGCGCACCCGCTGCGTGGTGGTGCCGTCGCGCAGGTCGACCCGTGTCAGGTGGGTGTTCCCGCCGGATCCGGGCGGGTTGCCGTCGCCGTAGATCTCGCCGTCGAGCAGGTACAGGTGGTCGCCGAAGACGGTGTACCCCTGGAAGGTCGTCCCGGTGAGTTCGGCGGGCTGGGCGACGTCGAACAGCGGTTCCGCGTCGGGGCCGGTGGCGTCGGCGACGTCGTAGACCGCGAAGCGGAATCCGCCGTCGACTCGGTAGCGCATGACGAGGCGCTCGTGAGCGGGGTCGACGTTGGCCGTGGTCCGGTCGGCGCCGTCGACCAGGACGCGACGGTCCAGGCCGGGCGTCTCGGCCGCGTCGATCACGGCGCCGTCGTCGAACGGGAACCGCAGCAGCCGGGTCCCCCACCCGCTGGCGCCTTCGGTCACGGCGTCGACCTCGGACCACAGGTGGCCGCCCGGCTCGAACCCGATGGAGACGCCGTGCCCGAAACCCTTCAGGTACATGTGCCCGGTGCGGGTGCCGTCGGCGTCCAGCCGGGTGAGGGTGAGGTCGCCGCGCCGGTTGCGTTCGGCGTACTCGGAGTCGCCGGGGGCGTCTCCGGGCAGGTCGGTGCCGCCCTGCACGATCTGCACCGTGTAGCAGTGCTGGTCGGCGCCGTCGAAGGCGAACGATTGCAGGATGGTCCGGTCGTGGTGCAGCCGGGCGTGTGTGAACAGCGGCTCGGCCGCCGTTTCGAGGTCGAACACGGGGGCGGCGGTGCGGGACGCCGGGGCGGCGTGCGACGGCCCGGCGGCGGCGTAGGCGGTGCCGCCCGCGAGGGCGGCCGCGCCGGCGCGCAGGACGGTCCGGCGGCTCGGCCCCGGGCGGGGCGCGGGGGTGTGGGGACGCGGTCGGGGCATCGGGACTCCTGGAAGAGGCGCCGGTGGGTTGCGGGGACCGCGGGCCGACAGGTGGGCCGGGGCGCGGGGGATGGAATACGGGTGGTGGGCTCGGTCGGCGGTGCCGTGTGGGGGATGGGACGCGGGGCCCGTCGGCGGGTGCGGCGGGGTGTCGAACGGTGGTCGGGGGTGCTGCGGGCAGGGGCCGCGGGGGTGGCGTGGACCCGGCGGGGCAATGTGTGCGTCAGCCCTCGGCCCCGCCGGGTGGCGGGTGTCAGCCGGCGAGGGCCGCGGGGTCGAGGAGGTGCGGGTTGTCGGTGGTGATGCCGTCGACGCCGAGGTCGACGGCCCTGCGCAGTTCGGCCATGTCCTGGACGGGCCACGCGGTCACGGCGAGGCCCGCTGCGCGGAAGTCCGCCATGTGCTCGGGGAGCAGGGTCGCGAGGTCGCACATCACGGTCGCGGCCGTGACCTCGCGGGCGCGTTCGACGAGGGTGTCGGCGACGGCGGCCACGCGGTCGGTGATGAGGCCGATCGGGGTGCCGGGGCGCAGCCGGATCACCTCGCCGAGTGCGGCGTCGTTGAAGGAGGTCACGCGGGTGCGGCGGGCGAGGTCGGGGTCGGCGTCGAGCATCGCCGTCAGCTGCGCGCACACCCGCGGGTCCTTGATCTCGGCCTGGATGCCGATGTCGATCGCCTCGACCACTTCGGCGAACGTGGGGATGCGGGTCTCGGGGTCGGGGTCGAGCGCGCGGAGTTCGTCGAGGGTCAGTTCGCTCACGGAGGAGTCGACGCCGTGGGTCCGGGTGAGCCGGTCGTCGTGCAGCAGGACCAGGTGGCCGTCGGCGCTGAGACGCAGGTCCAGTTCCACCTCGGCGCAGCCTTCGGCGACCGCCCGGCGGAAGGAGCGCAGCGTGTTCTCCGGTTCGACGCCCATGGCGCCGCGGTGGCCGGTGATGACGAGGTCGGTGGCTCGGCGCGGCGCGGCGGTGTCGTTCGTGGTCGGGCTCATTGGACCTTTTCTGCGTATTGGGAACGGACGGAGTCGGCGATGACCTCCGCGCGCCGCTGGACGTCGCCGAAGACGGCCGACGCGCGGTCGCCGTTAGCGTAGATGCGCTGGAGGCCGGTGTAGAGGGCGACATTCACGTTGCGCCCGAAACGGCGGATGTCGTCTGTGGTGCGTGCGGTGGGCAGCTGTTCGATGGACACCGCGAAGTTGGGGTCGTCCTTCATGCGCTTGCGGAGCTCGGGTTCGTCGACCGCCGCCTTGACCGTGGGCAGGTAGCCGGTGGTGAGGGTCCAGCGCGCGGAGTTCTCCGGGCGGGCGGCGAACCGCAGGAACTCGAACGCCGCGGCCTTGCGCTCGGGCGTGGCGTTGCGCATGACGGACATCCCGCCGCCGCCGGTCGCGACGCCCGATTCGGTGTGGGCCGGCACGAACCCCGCCCCGACCGGGAAGGACGCGCCGTCGACGATGCCGCCGAGGGTCCCGGTGGACTCCTGGGTGGTGGCGACGACCCCGTTGGTGAAGTCGATCTTGGGGCTGGCCGCCATGTAGGCGTGCCCGTCGCCGACGAGCGTGCGCTGCCAGTCCCCCGCCTTGATCACCGCGTCGCTGTCGATGGTGATGTCGAGGCCGTCGGAGAACCGCCCGCCCCACTGCCACACCGCGCCCTGGAACATCCAGTCGCCGTCGACCTGGTTGAAGGTGTGGGATTTCAGCGGGCGGCCGGCGACCTTCAGGGCCGCGAGTTCGGGCGCCCATTCGCGGAGCTCGCCCCAGGTCTCCGGCGCGCGGTCGGGCAGCCCGGCCTGCTCGAACAGGTCGCGGTTGTAGTAGAACATCGGGGTGCTGCGGGCGAACGGCACCCACCAGCTGTCGCCTTGGACGACGCCTTCGGAGAACAGCTGCTCGTTGTAGACGCTGCTGGGGAAGTCGGTGTCGAAGTAGCCGGTGAGGGGTTCGAGCGCGTCGTTGAGGAAGAACCGGGTCCAGGTGACCTCGGAGAACACGGCGAGGTCGGGGACCTGCCTGCCGACGAGGGCCGCGGCGACCTTGCGGGCGGTCTCGTCGTAGCTGCCCTGGAACTGGGCCTCGACGTAGATCCGGTCCTGTGCGGCGTTGAACCGCTTGACCATGTCGGCCATCGCCTCGCCGGGGACGTCGCCCCAGGAGTGCCACAGCACGACCCGGGTGCGGTCGCGGTACTCGTCGGGGACCTGGCCGGACGGCTGGTCGTAGTCGGCATCGGCGGGGCGGAATCCGCAGGCCGTGAGCGCGGCGCCCAGAGCGGCGGCCGTGGACAGCCCGAGGAACGTGCGCCGGGTGGGCGCGGTGCGGCGGGGCATTGTCGTGGCCCTTTCCTGACGATTGCGCCGGTCTGCCGCCGCCATCACCCCTTCACCGCGCCCTGGGTGAGTCCGCCGACGATGTAGCGCTGGGCGAGCAGGAAGATGAGCAGCATGGGGGCGAGGACCATGGCGGTGCCGGCCATGATGGTGCCCCAGTTGGCGAGTCCCTCCTGGTCCTTGAGCATCAGCAGCCCGATGGGGAGGGTGCGCATGTGGTCGGAGTTGGTGACGATGAGCGGCCAGATGAAGTTGTTCCACTCCTCGACCACGGTGATGATCAGGACCGTGAGCAGAATGGGGCGCGACATGGGCAGCACGATGGTGAAGAGTGTGCGCAGGTGGCCGGAGCCGTCGACCTTGGCGGCCTCGATGATGTCGCGGGGGATGGTCAGCATGTGCTGGCGCATGAGGAAGGTCGCGAACACCGAGCCGACACCGGGCAGGATCAGCCCGGCGTAGGTGTTGACCCAGCCGAGGCTGGCGACGGTCAGGTAGTTGGGCAGCAGGACCACGTGGCCGGGCACCATCATCGCGCCGAGCAGCACGAGGAACAGCGGCTTCTTGTAGGGGAACGCGAGGAAGCAGAACGCGTAGGCGGTGAGGACCGCGTTGGCGACCTTCAGCGCCGTTCCGACGGCGGTGGTGATGGCGGAGTTGAGGAAGAACCGGTCGAACGGCGCGGCCTGCCACGCCGCGGTGAAGTTGTCCAGGCTCAGCGACGTCGGCAGCCAGGCCGGCGGGAACCGGTAGATCTCCTCCGGTGTCTTGAACACGGCGGTGAACAGCCAGAACAGCGGGCCGAGGAACACGGCCGCCGCCCCGATGAGCAGGACGTATTTGACCAGTGTGGCGGCGGGGGCCCGGCGGCGGGTGTCAGGGCCGCCGGAGGTTCGGGGGGACTGCGGGGTTTCGGGGCGCCGCTCGGTGCGGATGATCGTGTCGCTCACCGGTAGTGCACCCTCTTCTCGAGGTAGCGGGTCTGGAGCCCGGTCATGAGCAGCAGGACCACGAACATGATGATCGAGGTGGTGGCCGCCCGGCCGGCGTCGAAGGCGCGGAACCCCTCGTCGTAGATCTGCCAGCTGAGGATGGTGGTCGACCCGGCGGGGCCGCCCGCGGTCATCACGGCGATGATGTCGAACGCCTGGAAGGTGCCGATGATCGTCGTGATGAGCAGGAAGAACGTGATGGGGGTGAGGAGCGGCAGGGTGATGCGGCGCAGGAGCGTCCACGGCCCGGCGCCGTCGATCGCCGCCGCCTCGTAGAGGTCCTTCGGCAGGGACTGCAAGCCGGCGAGGTAGATCAGCGCCGCGAACCCGATGTTCTTCCACAGGTAGACGATGATGACGCCGGGCAGCGCCCAGGTGGAATCGGTCATCCAGTCGGGCGAGGTGACGCCCATGGGCTGGAGCAGGGCCCGCATGAGCCCGTATCCGGGGTCGAAGATGAACAGCCAGATGGTGGCGACGGCGGCGCCGGAGAGGATGTGCGGCGCGAACGCCGCGGTGCGCACGAGTCCGCGCCCTTTCAGCGGCTGGTCGAACAGCAGCGCCAGTGCGAGGCCCAGGACGATGCTGCCCGCGACGACCACACCGGTGAACACCACGGTCGTGAGGAGGACCTGGTGGAACGCGGGGTCGGTGAGTGTGGCGGTGTAGTTGCCGATTCCGGCGTATCCGGGTGCCGCGGCGATCAGGTTCCAGTCGGTGAAGCTGAGGAACAGGTTGTAGAGCACCGGCCAGTACGCGAAGACCGCGATGACGAGGAAGTTCGGTGCGATGAACGCCAGGAACAGCAGGTATTCCCGGCGGATCCGGCGGCGCGGCGTGCCGGCGGGGGCCGCCGCGGGCGACGCGGTGCTCATGTCCGGCCCGGCGGGGTGGGCCCCGGCGCGTGGCGTGCGCGGGACTGGGGGACGGGGGTGGGGACGTTCATGGGGGCCTCGTCGGTCGGAGGGGACGGCGGGTCCTGTGGTGTCGCTGTGTCACGCGTCTCGTTTGCTGGCGTGAAATTAGCATTCGCGTGTGAAGATAACAAGACTTCATAACGTGAATGCCCGTGCGGGTCCTGCTGCCCGCTGTAGGTGCCCTGGGGCCGTCGTCCGGCGAGAAACGCCAGTTCAAGGGGTAACTAGCGGCTTCTCTGCGGGAGACGCGGGTGTGGCCGCCACCGCGAACCGGTCCCTGGCCCGTTCGTCGGACGACTGGAAACGTTAAGATGGCGCACACTTAACATTTTTCTTGTTAAGAGTGAGTTCGACGCGACCCCGGGAGCCAGTTGTGGCAAGCACGCATCAGCGTGACGACGTGTGGATCGGCGCGGACATCGGCACGCAGAGCGTCCGCGTCCTCGCCGTCACCGGAGACGGGGACGTCGTCGGCAGCGGGACCGCGCCGCTGCACAGCATCCGGTCCGGCGACGGCGGCCACGAGCAGCTCCCGGACGAGTGGTGGCGCGCACTGGGCACGGCCGCGCGCGAGGCCGCGGCGGGCATCGACCCCGCCCGCCTCCGGGCCGTCGCCCTGTGCGCGACCTCGGGAACGGTGCTGCTCACCGACACCGGCGGCGCACCGGTCGGCCCAGCCCTGATGTACAACGACGCCCGCGCCGAGGCGGAGGCGCGCCGCGCCGCGTCCGGGCACGCCACCTGGCGGCGCCTCGGGTACACCATGCAGCCCACCTGGGGGCTGCCCAAACTGCTGTGGCTGCTCGGCCGGCACCCCGGCCGGCACCTCCTCGCACACCAGGCCGACCACCTCACCGCCCGCCTGACCGGCCACCGGACCCCCGCCGACTCCAGCCACGCCCTCAAGACCGGCTACGACGTCGCAGCGGACCGCTGGCCCACCGAGGTCCTCGACACGCTCGGCGTCGACCCCGCCGTCCTCCCCGACGTGGTCGCCCCCGGCACCGTCGTCGGCCGGATCGGCGCGGCCGCGGCCGAGCACACCGGCCTGCCCGAAGGACTCGCGGTGAAGGCGGGGATGACCGACGGCTGCGCGGCCCAGATCGCCGCCGGCGCCCTCGCCCCGGGGCAGTGGAACTCGGTGCTCGGCAGCACCCTCGTCCTCAAGGGCGTCACACCCGAGCTGCTCATCGACCCCGGCGGGGCGCTCTACAACCACCGCCACCCCGACGGCGGCTGGCTGCCCGGCGGCGCCTCCAACGTCGGCGCCGCCGCCGTCGCCGCCCGGTTCCCCGGCGCCGACCTGGCGGCCCTCGACGCCGCCGCGGCGCAGCGGCCGCACCCGCGCGGGCTGGTCTACCCCCTCACCGGGCACGGCGAGCGGTTCCCCTTCGTACACCCCGGCGCGCGGCCCTTCGCGACCGCCGCGTTCGCCGACGACGTCGACCACTACAACGCGGTGCTGCACGGCGTCGCCTACATCGAGCGGCTCAGCCTCGACCGGCTCGCAGCGCTGGGCGCCCGCGTCGAGGAGCTGTCCTTCACCGGCGGCGGCGCCCGCAGCCCGCAATGGACCCGGTTGCGCGCCGACGTCCTCCAGAAGCCCGTGCGGATCCCCGCCCAGCCCGAACCGGCGTTCGGCATGGCGGTCCTCGCGGCGAGCGACGGCTCGCTGACGGAGACCGCCGCAGCGATGGTCCGCACCCGCGCGGTCGTGGCGCCCCGCCCCGACCGCGCCGATCAGCACGACGACGGCTACCGCCGGCTCGTCGGCGAGCTCGCCGCACGCGGCTACCTCGACCGGCGCCCCGGCACCGAAACCGAGGAGACCGCGTGAGCACCACCATCGTCCTGGCCCGGCACGGCCGCACCGCCTGGCACGCAGACAACCGCTACGCCGGTGTCAGCGACATCGACATCGACGGGGTCGGGCGCGCGCAGGCGCTCGTCCTCGCCGAGTGGGCCCGCGGTTACGCGCCGGACGCGCTGTACTGCTCGCCGCTGCGGCGGTCGCGGCAGACGGCGGCCCCCGTGGGCGCGGCGCTGGGCCTGGAACCCGCGGCGGACGAGCGGATCCGCGAGGTCGCCTTCGGTATCGCCGAGGGCCGCACCCTCGCCCAGCTCGCCCCCGCCGTCGCCGCCCGCTTCGAGGCCGACCCCGTGACCGGCTACTTCCCGCAGGGCGAGGACCCCGCCGCCGCAGCGGAGCGGGCGCGCGAATGGGTCGTCGACACGGCGGCCGCCCACCCCGGCGGGCGCGTCCTCGCCATCGCGCACAACACCCTGATGCGGCTGCTGGTGTGCCGGGTCATGCTCAGCCCGCTCGGCGAGTACCGCCGGCTGCTCCCCAAGGTCGCCTCGACCGGCCTGACGACGCTGCGCGTGACCGACGGCCGCATCGCCCTGGAGTCCTACAACGCCACACCCGGCCCGGACCCCGCTGCCGGCGGCGTTGGCGGCGCGGCGGCGGAGCGGGAGACTCGGCGCTGAGGCAGACGACGACGCGACCCCGAGGGGACCCCGAACCCATGACCGCCGACGAGAACGAGCAGAGCCGCCCGGCGCGCAGGCGCGCCGGTGTCGCCGACTACATCCTCCAGCACGGTTCGGCCCCCGCGTCGGAGCTCGCGGAGGTCTTCGACGTCAGCGTCATGACCGTGCACCGCGACCTGGACGAACTCGAACGCCAAGGTGTGGTCCGCAAATACCGCGGCGGGGCGAGCGCGCAGCCCACCAGCGTGTTCGAGAGCAACGTCGGGTACCGGCTGCGCACGGCGCAGGCCGCGAAGAACACCCTCGCCGCCTACGCCCGCACCCTGGTCGAACCGGGGATGTCGGTGATGCTGGACGACTCCACCACCACCCTCGCCCTCGCCCCGCTGCTGGCCGACGCGGCGCCGCTGACCGTCGCCACCAACTTCCTGCACACCATCAAGCTGCTCACCGGGGTCCCCGGCATCCGGCTCCTCGCGCTGGGCGGCGAGTACCACCCCAACCACGACTCCTTCCTCGGCGTGCCCTGCATCGACGCCGTCGAGGCCCTGCACACCGACCTGCTCGTCGCCTCCACCTCCGCCGTGTCGGCGACGCACGCCTACCACCAGGAGCAGGAGATCGTCCTGGTCAAGCGGGCCATGATGCGCGCGGCAGGCCGCAAGGTGCTGCTGCTCGACCGCGGCAAGATCAGCCGGACCGCCCTGCACCGCCTCGCCCCGCTCACCGACTTCGACCTCGTCGTCGTCGACGACCGCACCTCCGAGAGCGAACTCCGCACACTGCGCGACAACGGCGCCGCCGTGGAGGTCGCGCACAGTTGAGCGCTCCGGCGCCCCTCACTGGACAAGGAACACCGTGAAGATCCTGACAGCAGGCGACCACTTCGTCACCAACGGGCTGCTCGCCGACGCCCTGCACGACCGCCTCGGTGCGCCCTTCGACCACGCCGAACTCACCCTGCCCTGGCCGCACACGCCCTTCGGCCCGGTCGGCGAGGTCCAGGAGGCCTCCGACGCCGAGGACGCGCTGATCGCGGCGCTGCCCGGCGTCCGCGTCGCCGTCACCCAGATGGCGCCGTTCACCGAACGGGCCCTCGACGCCGCCGACGCGCTCGAACTCCTCGTCTGCTGCCGGGGCGGCCCGGTGAACGTCAACCTGGCCGCCGCGGCGGCGCGCGGCATCGCCGTCGTCGCCACCCCCGGGCGCAACGCCACCGCAGCGGCCGAGCACACCGTCGCCCTGCTGCTGGCGGCGAAGCGCGCCGTGCCGCGGACCCACGCCGGGCTCGCCGCCGGACAGTGGCGCAGCGACCTCTACGCCTACGGCGAGTGCGGGACCGAACTCGGCGGCAGCACGGTCGGGCTCATCGGCTACGGCGCCATCGGCAGGAAGGTCGCGCGGGTCCTGCACGCCTTCGACGCGCGCGTCCTCGTCCACGACCCCTACACCGACCCCGCCGACGCCGGCCCGCACGTGGAGCTCACCGGGCTCGACGAGCTCCTCGCGCAGAGCACCGCCGTCAGCCTGCACGCGCGGCTGACACCCGAGACCGCCGGACTGGTGGACGCCGCCCGGATCGCGGCCATGCCGCCGGGCGCCGTCCTGGTGAACACGGCGCGCGGCGGGCTCCTGGACTACCCGGCCGCGGCGGCGGCGCTCGTCAGCGGGCACCTGGGCGCGGCGGGGTTCGACGTGTTCGACTCCGAGCCGCTGGCCGCCGACTCGCCGCTGCGGTCGGCGCCCAACGTCGTCATGACCCCGCACCTCGCCGGGGCGACCCGCGAGACGGCCCACCGCGCCGCCCGGCTCTCGGCCGAGGCCGTCGCCGACCACCTCGCGGGGCGGACCCCGCAAGGCCTGGTGCCCGCGGCGGCGCGATGACGCGCACCGCCGTCCCGGCCGGCGCCGCCCCGTTGCGATGAGCCCGGCCGACGGTGCGATGTGGGCGCTGGCCGCCCTCTTCGTGCTCGCCGCCGGGGCCAACGACGGCGCGGCGGTCGCGGCACTGGCGGGGCGGGTCCCCGGCCTGCCCAGGGGCGCGGCGCCGCTGCTGCTCGCCGCGGCGCTGGCCGTCGTGCCGCTCGTCCTGGGGACCGCGGTCGCCGGGACCCTCCTGCGCGGCGTGGTGGCCCCCGAAGGGGGCGGGGTCCTCGCCATCGCACTGGGGTTCGCGGCGGCGGTCGCCGTTGTCGGCGCGCTCACCCGGCAGGGCCTGCCCACCAGCCTCACCCTCGCCGTGGTCGGCGGGATCACCGGCGCCGCCGCCGGTGCCGGGCTGCCCGTGCGGTGGACGACGGTCGCGCTGGTCCTCGCCGTCGGGCTCGCGGCGCCGCTGCTGGGCGCGGTCCTGGGGTCCCTAATCGCCCGCCTCTTCGCGCACGCCCCGGTACTGCCCCGCCGCGCCGTCCGGGCCGGGCACGCAACGGCCTGCCTCGCCCAATGCGCGGCCTACGCCGCCAACGACGGCCAGAAGGCGTTCGTGCCGATCGCCCTCGCCGCCGGTGCCGCCACCGGCGCGCCCCTCGCGGCCTGGTGGTACCCGGCGGCGGCCGTCCTCTTCCTCGCGGGCACCCTCCTCGCCCTGCCGCGGATGGCGGGGGCGCTGGGCAACGGCGTCCTCGCCACCCGGCCCGGGCACGCCGTCGCCGCCGAGGGCGCCGCGGCGGCGGCCGTGCTGGGCACCGGCGTCCTCGGGTACCCCGTCAGCATGACCCAGACCATCACCGGCGCCCTAGTGGGCGCCGGTGTCAACGACGGCTACCGGCGGGTCCGCTGGCGCGCCGCCGTACGCGTCGGCGCCGCGTGGGCGCTCACGCTCCCGCTGAGCGCCGCCGCGGCGGCACTGCTCGCAGCGGGCGCGCCATTGATCGGGAGTGTGTCGACATGAGGTTCCGCCGGCTGCGCGCACGCGTCCCTCGGACCGCCACCGCCCGCCTCACCGAGGCGCTCCTCGGCCAGTTGGGCGCCGTCGCGGAGGGCGTCGCGCTCGCCACGGCGATGGCGTCGGGCGAGCGGTCGCGCGGCACCGCGCGGCGGCGCATGGCCGAGATCGAGCACCGCGGCGACGCCGGCCGCGCCGACCTCGTCACGGTGCTCGGCCGCAGCCTGGCCGCGCCGATCGACCGCGAGGACCTGTTCCGGCTCTCCCGCTCGGTCGACGACGTGCTGGACACGCTGCGCGACTTCGTCCGCGAATCGGACCTGTACCGGGTGTCCACCCAGGAGGCGTTCGTGCCGCTGCTGAACGGGCTCGGCGAGGGCGTCGAGGCGCTGCGCGCGGCGGTCGGCGCCCTGCCGTCGGACCCCCGCGCGGCCGCCGACCACGCGCTGCGCGCCCGCAAGATCGCCGGGGGAGTCGACCGCGCGCAGCAGTACCTGCTGGCCGACCTGGTGGACGGCCGCATCACCGCCGACATCCTGAAGCGCCGCGAGCTCACCCGGCGCCTCGCGCTGGCGGCCGCCCGCCTGGGCGAGTCGTGCGACGTGCTCGCCGACGCTGTCTTCAAACGCGGCCACTGACTCCGGCCCGCCGACCCGGCGGGCCGATCGGGACGGCCCGGCTCAGGGCCGCGGCGCCGCCGAGGGGCGGGCCGCCGCCATGTGCCGCCAGCCCTCCCCCGCGGCGGTGCGCAGCGCGAGGAACCGCGCGAAGAGCTCGTCGTAGTAGCGGGCCGCGGCGGCGTCGGGTTCGCACACGTCGCGGACCCGGACCGACGCCGCTGCCGCCGCGGCGAGGTCGGGGTGGTCGCCGAGCGCGACCAGGCCGCACAGCATCGCCCCTTTGGCGCCGACCTCGGTGTCGGTGGACCGGACGGCGGGGACCCCCGTGACGTCGGCGATGAGCTGCCGCCACGCGTCGCTGTTCGCGCCGCCGCCGCACAGCCGCAGCTCGCTGACGGTGTCGGCGCCGCCGGCGACCGCGGCCTCCAGGCAGTCCCGCACCACGAAGCTCAGGCCCTCGAACACCGAGCGCGCCATCTGCGCCCGGTCGTGCCCCAGCGTCAGTCCCCACCAGGTGCCGCGCGCGGTGGGGTCGAGGAACGGCGCCCGCTCCCCCGACGGCGACAGGTAGGGCAGGAACACCAGGCCGCCCGACCCGGGTGCGGCCTGCTGCGCGAGCGCGCCCAACGCGATCGGGTCGGCGACACCCAGCAGGTCGGCGGCCCAGGTCAGGACGCCTGTCCCGGCGAGTGTGGGGAAGGCCCGCAGGACCGAGTCGGGGCCGAGGGCGACCGTGAGGCCCGCGGGCTCGCCCGAGGTGTCGGGCGCGGACCGCACCACCTCCGTGCACAGGGTGGTGCCGAGGATCGTGCACGCCTGGCCGTCGCGCACCGTGCCGGTGCCGATGGCGGTGGACGCGACGTCGTACGGCGCCAGGACCACGGGCAGCCCGGCGGGCAGGCCGGTGTCGGCGGCGCCGGCCGCCGACAGCCCGGCCGCCCGGCCGGAGTCGGGCAGCACCTCGGGCAGCAGCGGGCGCGCCCAGTCCAGGCCGAACAGCGCGAGGGACCGGTCGCTGTAGGTGCGGGTGACCGGGTCGAGGAACGGCGCGGACGCGTCGGCCTCGTCTACCGCCGCCTTGCCCGTGAGCCGCAGGAACACCCACCCGCCGCAGTACAGCGCCCGCGCCGAGCGGGCGAGGCGGTCGGGGTCGTGCTCGGCGAGCCACGACAGCAGAGCGTTGGGCAGCCCGGCGAAGGTCAGCGACCCGTTGGCGCGGAACGCCTCGTCCAGCACGCCGGCCGCCCGCCACCGCTCCACGACGTCGACGGCCCTGCCGTCGGACCACAGCATGGCCGGGCCAGTCGGGCGGCCCTGCGCGTCGACCAGCCAGCACCCGTCGCCCTGCGCGGTGACCGCCATGGCGCGCACGGGGAGCCCCGCCGCGGCGACGGCCTCGCGGACGGTCCGCACCACACCGGCCCACACCGCGTCCATGTCCTGCTCGGCGCGGTCCGGGCCGGGACGCAGCACCTCGGTGGCGACCCGCGCGACGGCGGCCTCGCGGCCCTGCTCGTCGAAGACCACGGACTTGATGAGGGACGTCCCGACGTCGACGGCGAGAAAAGCCATGCTGTCCTCCTGGCTGGGGGGCCGGTGCGGCGGTGCGCCGGGGCGCGCCGATCGGGTCAACCGTACGGAACGCCGCCCGGACACCGTCCGGCGGAGGCCCGCAACCGCACCGGCGGAGGGGCGCGACGGCCGGGAGGCGCCCGCGGACGCGCGGCACCCGGGCCCCGGCCCCCGGCTGTCCGGGGGCCTGGGTGCGCCTTGTCGGCGTGGTGCCGATCTTGAAAAATAACCGCTGTTTCCGCACGTCCGGCCGTGTTTTGCGGCGAGTCGGCATTGTCCGGGTATGGACACGCCTCGGATGCTCACCACTACACTCTGGCGCCATGTCCGATCCCGCAGAATCAGCGCCCGAACCCGCTGCCGCCGACGGCGCCGTCCGGGCGCTGGCAGCCGCCTCGCCCTGCGATGTCGTCCTCCCCGACGACCCCCGCTGGGCCGACCTCAGCGGCGCGTGGAACGTGCACGTCGCCCAGCAGCCCGCCGCCGTCGTCCTCGCCGACCGCGTCGAGGACGTCCGCGCCACCGTCCGAGCTGCCGCGGACGGCGGCCTGCCCGTCTCCGTGCAGCCCAACGGGCACGGCGCCACCGAGGCTCTGTCCGGAACGGTGCTGATCCGGCCGGTGGGGCTGCGCGGTGTCAGTATCGACCGCGCCGCGCGCCGGGCCCGGGTCGAGGCCGGCGTCAAGTGGCAGCAGCTCCTCGACGCCCTCGACGGCACCGGGCTCATGGCCCTGTCCGGCAGCACGGGCGACGTCTCCGTGGTGGGCTACCACCTCGGCGGCGGCCTGCCCTGGTTCGGGCGGGCCTACGGCACGGCCGCCGAGTACGTGCGCCGCATCGAGCTCGTCACCCCCGACGGCGGCTTCCGCGAGGTCACGGCCGAGACCGATCCCGAGCTGCTGTGGGCGCTGTGCGGCGCCGGCGGCGAGTTCGGCGTGGTCACGGCGATCGAGATCGAACTCGTCGACCAGCCGCCCATCGTCGGCGGCGCCCTCATGTGGCCGGCCGAGCACACCGCCGAGGTGCTGCGGGCCTACGCCGAGACCACCCGCTCCGCCCCCCGCGAGCTGTCGCTGTGGATCTGGCTCACGACCTTCCCGCCGTTCGACCCCATCCCCAAGGAGTTGCAGGGGCGTTCGTTCGCCAACGTCAACCTCACGTTCCTCGGCGAACGCGCGGCGGCCGAAGAGGCGCTGCGCCCGCTGCGGGCCGTCCCCGGTCTCGAGGTCGACACCGTCGCCGACGTCCCCCTGGAGCGCATCGGCGACGTCGCCGGGGAGCCCACCGACCCGATGCCGGCCATGGACTGGTCGCACTACATCGCCGACCTCGACGACGACTTCCAGGCGCGGCTGCTGAAGGCCAACTTCCCCGGCGGCGGGTCGCCCCTGGTCGCCTGCATCCGGCATCTCGGCGGCGCGCTCTCGGAGCCGGGGAGCACCGCGGCCTCCGGCGTCCCCCACGACTACCTGCTGCTGGCGTTCGGCTTCCCGTTCGCCCCCGCCGACGAGGACGCCATCCGCGCGCAGTGGGGCGTCCTCGACGACGCCCTCGGCGCCCACCTCACCGGCCGGACCCACCCCAACATGCTCGGCGACGACCCGCGGCCCGACCGCGCGTTCACCGCCGACACCCTCGACCGGCTGCGCCGGATCAAACGCGAACGAGATCCCCGCGGCGCCGTCCGCGGCAACCGGCCGCTCCGCCCGTGAGCGCCGACCGTGCCGCCCCCGCAGCCGTCCGGTCGACGGGCGGCACGCGCCGACCGGATCGGACGGCCGACCGGGCGGGCCCCCGCTGCGCGACCACCGCGGAGCGGCGCAGCAGGGGCGCCCGACCGCCCATCCACGACACCCCCTAGGCGCTCCGCACCGTGGAGCCGCCCCGGCCCGTACTCCCCGCCCTACGAGGTCCCATGCGCTCAGCCCGGACGCGTTCGATCCGATTCCGGATCCTCGCCCTCCTGCTCGTCCCCCTCCTCACCCTCGTGCCGCTGTGGGGGTTCGCGGTCTTCCTGACCGCGCCCGACGGTCTCAACCTGCTCGCCATCCAGCGGCTGCAACCCGAGGTCGGGGTGCCCAGCGACGCACTCGGCACCGCGCTCGCCGCCGAGCGGCGCGCGGCGATGGTCTACGTCGCCGACCCCGGCTCCGGAACCGCCGAGCTGGAGAAGCGCCGCGACGAGACCGACGCCGCCGCGACGAAGTTCCGCAAGGTCACCGGCGGCGACGTGCAGGACGTCGCGCGGCCCGAGACCCAGGACCTCACCCAGCGGACCCTCGACCGGCTCGGCGACGTCGCCGAGGTCCGCGCGTCGATCGACGACGGCAGCGCCACCGAGGAGAACGTCTTCGGCTTCTACTCCGGCCTGGTCACCACGACGAACAGCATCCTGGCGTCGCTCACCAGCCTCGACGACCCCAACCTGACAGCGGCGTCGCAATCGTTGGGCCGGGTGAGCGCGTCGCGCGACCTGCTCGCCCAGGAGGACGCGCTGCTCGCCGCGGCGCTGGCGGGCGGCGAACTCGACCGCGGCGCCTACTCGCGCTTCGCCAAGCAGGTCGGCGCCGTGCAGGCGTCGTTCGACGGCGCCCAGGCGAACCTGCCCGACGACAGCCGCACCACCTACGCGGGGATCGCCAACGGCGAGACCGCGAACCGGCTGCACGCCATGGAGGACGCCGTCATCGACGCCGGCCCCGGCCGGATCCCCCGGAGCGTCACGGCAGCGCAGTGGCGCGAGGTCAACGCCGACTACATGGGCGAGATGCGCGCGCTCGAACTCAAGACGGGCCGCACCCTCCAGGCCGACGCGCTGCCCATCGCCAACGGCATCCTGGTCCGCGCCGGCATCGCCGCGCTGCTGGGCCTGGTGGGCGTCGTGCTTTCGGTGTGGATCTCCGTGCGCACCGGCCGCAGCCTGATCAAGGAGATCACCGACCTCAAGACGCAGATCAAGGAGGTCGCCACCCAGCAGCTCCCCAACCTCGTGCGGCGGCTCCGCTCCGGCCGCGGCCTCGACATCTCCGACCTCGGGCCGTCGCGCCTGGCGTTCCAGCTCCGCACGCGCGAACTCGACGACCTCAACTGGGCCTTCGACGAGGCGCGCCGCGTCGCCGTGCAGTCCGCGACCGGCGAGGCCAAGCTCCGCGAGAACGTCAACGACGTCATCGTGAACCTGGCCCGCCGCAACCAGGCGCTGCTGCACCGCCAACTCCAGCTCTTCGACCAGTTGGAGCGCCGCGTCTCCGACCCCGAGGAGCTGCGCGAGGTGTTCGTCCTGGACCACCTCGCCACCCGCATGCGCCGCCACGCCGAGAGCCTGCTCATCCTGTCCGGCTCGGCGCCGGGCCGCGGCTGGAGCCGGCCCATGCCGGTCGACGACGTGGTGCGCGCCGCGTCCACCGAGGTGGAGGAGTACACCAGGGTCAGCATCTTCCCGATGAACGCGCCGCACCTCTCCGGCGGCACCGTCACCGACGTCATCCACCTGCTCGCCGAGCTGATCGAGAACGCCACCTCCTCCTCGCCGCCGACCAGCGAGGTGCTGATCCGCGGGCGCGAGGTCGCCAACGGCTTCGCCATCGAGATCGAGGACGGCGGCCTGGGAATGAGCGAGCAGGCGCTCGCCGACGCCAACGCGCTGCTGGCCGACCCGCCGGAGCTCGACCTCGCCCGGCGCACCGAACTGGGCCACTTCGTCGTGGCGACCCTGGCCCGGCGCCACGGCATCAAGGTGCACCTGCGCGACTCCCCCTACGGCGGGGTGACGGCCATCGTCCTGCTCAGCCCGTCGATCATCGTGGCGGACGAGCACGGGGCCGAGCACGACCCGGTCACCGAGGGCCGCGGCGAACCCGAGCAGGCGGCGATCCCCCGCGACCGGGGCACCGACCCCGCCGGCGTCCGGCACCGCGAGGTGTCCGACGGCGGCGAGAACGGCCGCCGCCCGCACGAGCCGGCGCACCGCGCGCCGACCCCCCAGGCCGGCGGCGACGGCCCCGCGTCGCCCGAGCAGCCGACCCGCCCCCCAGGGCCGGAGCACGCGCCGCGGCCGCGGGCGGCCCGCAGGGAACCCCAGGGCCCCGCGGGACCCGCCCGGCTGCCCCAGCGCGTCCGCCAGGCGAACCTCGTCCCGCAACTCCAGGACGACGGCGCCGCGGCGGGCCCCGGCCCGTTCGACGACCGGCCCCCCGAGGACTCCCGTTCGATGCTCACCGCGCTTCAGAACGGGTGGAACCGGGGCCGCCGCGACGACACCCCACCGACGGAACACCCCGGCGATCCCGGGGCGCCCGATCGTGCCAGCACCGAAGCCGAGGGAGACCAGTGACCACGTCGCCGCCAACGAAGCTCAACTGGCTACTCGACGGTCTCGTCGAGCAGGTCCCGCCCATCCGCCATGCCATCGTGCTGTCGAGCGACGGAATGCTCGTCGGCACCTCGCAGGGGCTCGACCGCGACAACGCCGAACACCTCTCCGCGATCGCGTCGAGCTTCCAGAGCCTCGCGCGCGGTGCCAGCCGCCAGTTCGACGAGGGCGGCGTCCGGCAGACCATCGTGGAGATGGACTCGTCGTTCCTGTTCGTGATCGGCGCCGGTGCCGGCGCCTGCCTCGCCGTGCTGGCGGAGTCCGACAGCGACCTCGGGCTGATCGCGTTCGAGATGGCGCGGCTGGTCAAGCGCATGGGCGAGCACTTGTCGGTGGGCACCCGCACCCCGGTCGGCAATGGTCATGGCCGGTGACGGGCGGCACCCCCGAGACTCCGCCGAGTGGTTCGACGACGACGCCGGGCCGCTGATCCGGCACTTCGCCGTGACCCGCGGGCGCACCCACGCGAGCCGCAGCGACTTCGCGATGGTCGCCGTCGTCCAGACGGTCAGCCCGGAGCCGCACGTCGACCCGCTCCACTGGGGACCCGAGCACCGGGAGATCCTGCGGCTGTGCCGCCGGGCCACCGTCGTCGCCGACCTCGGCTCCGACCTCGACCTCCCGCTGAGCGTCCTGCACGTCCTCCTCGGCGACCTCCTCGACAATGGGCTCATCACGCTGCACGAGCCCTTCACGCCGGGGGAGCGTCCGAGCCCGAAGATCCTCAGGGATGTACTCCATGGCCTCGAAGCACTCTGACCCCGAAGCCCTCGGGCACGGGCTGACCGCGCTGAAGATCCTCGTCTCCGGGGGGTTCGGGGTGGGCAAGACCACACTCGTCGGCAGCGTCAGCGAAGTGCGGCCGCTCCGGACCGAGGAGGACCTCACCCGGGCGGGGTCGGGCACCGACGACCTCTCCGGCGTCGAGAACAAGCGGACCACGACGGTCGCCCTCGACTACGGCCGCATCACCCTGCGCGACGACCTCGCCGTGTACCTGTTCGGCACCCCGGGCCAGGACCGGTTCTGGTTCATGTGGGACGAGCTGTCCAACGGCGCGCTCGGCGCCGTCGTGATCGCCGACACCCGCCGGCTGGAGGTGTCCTTCCCCGCGATCGACTTCTTCGAGAAGCGCGGGGTGCCGTTCATCGTCGCCGTCAACCGCTTCGACAACGCCGAGTACCACGCACCCGAGGACGTCGGCGCGGCACTCGACCTCGACCCCCAGGTGCCGGTCATCGTCTTCGACGCACGGCAGCGCACCTCCGGCAAGCAGGTCCTCATCACCCTGGTGCGGTATCTGCTCGCGTCGCAGCCGCGGGTGCGCGACGACGCGGATGCCGGCGCCGGGGGGTGACCTTCGGCAGGTGCCGAACTCAGGGAGGATTCAGGGTCGGTTTCGCTGTCGCCGCGCCGGATCACCACGCATTATGGAAGGGGAGCAGGAGGACGAGGTACCGCCAGTGCGCCTCCCCGGATCCGGTAAGGAGTGAACGTGGCTGTGTACAACCCATCGCGTCCCCCGAACTCGGGGGGACTCGGGCGGTATCCACCGCAGACCCCGCAGGCGCAGCTCCGCATCACCCACGCCGACCGCGACGCGGCCGCCGACCGGCTCAAGGACGCCTTCGCCGACGGCCAACTCGACCAGGACGAGTTCGAGGAGCGGCTCAACACCGTCATGGCCGCGAAGGTCGGCGCCGACCTCCAGCCGGTGTTCGGCGACCTCCGGGTCACGGGGGAACCCGCGGCCCCCGAGTCCCGCGGCGCCCCCGCCGCGGCGCAGCCCACCAGCGACGAACGCACGTGGGCGTTCGGCGGGCACGTCTCCGGCTACTTCACGCTCGCGCTCGGCCCCCTGCTGGTCCTGATCCTGAAGGGCCGCACCTCCGCGTTCATCCGGCGCCAGGCCATGGAGGCGCTGAACTACCAGATCACCATGATCGCCGCCACGGTGCTCATGACCGTCGCCTGGATCCTGGTGTTCCCGGTGTTCATCTACATGTTCATGGTGCTGGGCTTCGTCTTCCTGCCGATGCTCGGCGGGCTGGCCGCGCTCATGGGCTTCGACTGGCGCTACCCGTTCACGTGGCGGCCCGTGCGCGACGACCCCCGTTCCGCCGGCTCCTGAGCGCGCGCCGACCCTCGTCCCTGCGACGGACGGCCTGAGCGCGCGACGGCCCCGGCCTTGAGAACGACGACGGGCCCCGCCGTGTTCGGCGGGGCCCGATCGCGCGTCCGGGGATACCGGCGGGCGGCGCTACTTCTTCACGCGGCCGTTGAGGTCCTGCGCGGACTCCTTGGCGCCCTCGGAGGCGATGTCCTTCGCCTCCTTGGCGTCCTCGCGCACCTCCTCGGCCGTGCCGCGGACCTTGGCCGTGGTCTCCTTGGCCTTCGTGGCGAGCTTGTCGCGGGTCTCGCGGACCTGCTCGCGCGCGTTGTCGAGGTTCTCCTGCCATTCGGCGTCCTGCGACGCCTGGCGCAGCTTCAGCACCCCGTAGACCGCCGCAGCGCTGAGCGTGACGGCCCCGGCGATGAGCACGGACCGGGGGACGCGGCGCAGGCCGCGCTTGACCGGAGACGGCTCGACCCGGTGCGCCGCCGCGTTGAGGAGGTCGGCGACGCGGGGGGCGACGGTGTCCTCGACACGCTGTGCGGCCGTTTCGAGCCGCGGAGCGGTCCACGTACGCGCCTGGTTCAGGCGGGCGGTGGCGTTGTCGCGAGCCTGGTCGGCGTAGGGGCCCAACCGATCGGCCTGCTCGCGTGCGATCTCCTGCAGACGGGCCAGGGTCGCCTCGGCGTCGATCCCACCCTGACGACGCTTCAACGTGATGGGCACGTCGACCTCCTTTGCGTTAAGGCTGATAAAAGGCCCTCTGCCCGAAAGCGCCGACTCTATGCATGGCGCCGGGCCGTAAGGGGATCAGCGTTTTCGTTATGTTCGCGTGATCTCAAGATACGTCGCTATTCGGGTGCAGGGGACACTCTGACACGCTGTACCCCGCTCCGTGCGCACCGGTTGCCCCTGAGTGACGGCGGTGTGCGGTCGGCGCAGGGGCCGGGCCGGTAACGTTGGCCCGGTAAGCGAATCCAACGGAAAGGCACCCTGGTGTCCGACAACGCCCAGCTCTTCGCCCGGCTGAACACCAACAAGGGCCAGATCCTCGTCCAGCTCTTCGCTGACAAGGCGCCCGAGACGGTCGAGAACTTCGTCGGGCTCGCCGAGGGCACCAAGCAGTGGGTGGACCCCCGTACCGGCGAGAACAGCAACGCGAAGCTGTACGACGGCACGATCTTCCACCGGGTCATCACGGACTTCATGATCCAGGGCGGCGACCCTCTCGGCAGCGGTCGCGGCGGCCCCGGCTACAAGTTCAAGGACGAGGTGCGCAACGGCCTCAGCTTCGACCGCCCCTACCTGCTGGCCATGGCGAACTCCGGCCCCAACACCAACGGCTCGCAGTTCTTCATCACCGTCGGGACCACACACTGGCTGACCGACAAGCACACCATCTTCGGCGAGGTGGCCGAGGGAACCGACGTGGTCGACTCCATCGTTGCCGAGAAGACCGACCAGATGGACCGCCCGCTCAACGACGTCGTCGTCGAGAGCGTCGAGATCGTGCGCAAGTAGCACGGGCGCCCACCGCCCCCTCCGCAGGGAAGCAGGACCAGGAATGAACGCAGCCACCCCTCCCGGGGAGGAGTCCGGCGCGCAGGTGGTGCCCACCTGCTTCCGGCACCCTGACCGCGAGACCTACGTCCGCTGTACGCGCTGCAACCGGCCCATCTGCCCCGACTGCATGCGCGAGGCGGCGGTGGGCTTCCACTGCGTCGACTGCGTCGCCGAGGGCGGCAGGAGCGTGCGCCAGGCCCGCACCGTCTTCGGCGGGCGCGTCATCGGCCGGCCCTACGTCAGCTTCACCCTGCTGGGGCTCATGGTCGCCGGGTTCGTCCTGCAACTGGCCACCGACGGGTCCTCGGGGGCGGGGGCGACCTCCCTGTTCGCAATGTGGGGGCCCGGCGTCTACCACGGCGAGTGGTACCGGCTGGTCACCGCGGCGTTCCTGCACGGCGGGGTCATGCACCTGCTGTTCAACGGGTACGCGATGTACATCGTCGGCCCCCAGTTGGAGCAGTGGCTGGGGCACGTGCGGTTCGCGGCCCTGTGGGTCCTCAGCGCCATCGGCGGCTCGGTGCTGACCTACGTGCTCGACCCCGCGCAGTCGTCCGTCGGCGCGTCGGGCGCGGTCTTCGGCCTGTTCGGCGCGGTGTTCGTCATCGGCCGCAGGCTCCAGCTCGACACACGTTTCATCGTGGCCCTGCTGGCGGTGAACCTGGTGATCACGTTCCTCTTCCCGGCGATCTCGTGGACCGCGCACGTCGGCGGGCTGATCACCGGGCTGCTGCTCGGCGCGGCGTACGCCTACCTTCCGCAGGGGGCCGCGAGCGGGCAGCGGGCCGCGCGCACCCGCACACTGCTGCACACGGCCGTCACGGCCGTGGTGGCGGTGCTGCTGGTGGCGGCGGTCGCGGCGAACACGGCGGCACTCGGGGCGGTCTGACACCGCTCCGACACGGCGCAGTGAAGGGCGGGCGCCCCCAGGGGCGCCCGCCCTTCACTGCGACTGGAGGCGGCCGGGTGCCGATCCGCGCCGGAGTCGGACATGTCGAACAGAGTCACCCACAACCTGTGGATAACTCTGTGGACAACCAGGTGATTGATTGTGGATAACTTGTGAATATCCGTAGTGACCTGCGGAAACCCTGCGGAATCGGGCGGAGTCACCCTGTGGGCATCAATGCCAGCGGGTCGACAGGCCGATGCAGATGATGATCCCGCTGAAGCCGACGGCGAGGTTCCAGTTGCCGAGGTCCCGCATGTAGGGGACCGAGCCGCCGGCGACGTAGTACACCGCGATCCACAAGATGCCGAGGATGCCGAAGGTGAGCATGGTCGGAGCCAGCCAGCGCGGACTGACCTTCGGCTTTTGGGCGGAGGGAGGCGGCGTGTAGACCGCCTTCTTCTTGCGATCGTTGCGGGACTTGGGCACGGTCGCTGCTCCAAAACGAATGGGCTGGGCTTTTTGCGGGTGAGTGATTCAGTCTATCCCTCTGCGCGGGCCGACGGGACTGCGTGCGTCCCGCGGCCCGCCGCCGTGAGGGCGCCGTGCGGCGCCCCCACGGCAGGGGTCAATCGCGTCGGCCGGGGTCGGTGCTCCACGGGAAGTCGGGCGGGTCGACGCCGCCGCCGGGGTCGTCGGGCGGGATGCTCGGCGATGTGGGCGGCGGTTCCGGCGACTCCTCTTCCTCCGGCTCCTTGGCGAGGGTCACCGTCACCTTGGAGTCGGGGTCGACCTCCGTGCCGCCGCGCGGGTTCTGCTCGAAGGCGGTGCCCGGTTCGACGTCGCCGTTCTCGGCCTCCGAGAACTCGGGCTTGAGCCCCGCGGCGGTGATGGCCTGCTCGGCCTGGTCCTTGGCCATGTTGGTGACGTCGGGCACCGTGGACTTCTCCGCGGCCTTGGCGATCACCAGCTTGACCGTGGAGCCCTTCTTCACCGACGAGCCGGGGGTGGGGTCGGACGACAGCACCTCGCCCGGCGGGCGGTCGCTCTCCTTCGACTCGACCGCGCCGGCGGACAGGCCGGCGTCGCTCAGTTCGGTGTTGGCGTCGCTCTGCGACATGCCGACGATCTCGGGCACCTTCACCTTGCCGCTGCCGGCGGAGACCACGAGCGTGATCGTGTCGCCCTCCTCGGCGCCGCTGCCCTCGCCGGGACTGGTCTCGATGACCTTGCCCGCGGCGACGTCGTCGCTCTGCTCCTTCTCCTCGTCGGTGTTCTTGAAGCCGGAGTCGGAGAGGGTCTTCTTGGCGTCGGCCACCGACTGCCCAGCGACATCGGGCACCGTGAGCTCGTCGGTCCCCGAGCGCATGAACAGCCAGCCCACGAGGATCAGGGACGCGAGGACCGCGACGGCGAGGGCGATCCACGCGGCGGTCTTCGCGCCGTTGCCGCGGCGGTCGTAGTCGTCGTAATCGTCGTAGTCGTCATCGCGGTTCACCGGGGGCAGCGCGGTGGTCGCCCCGCCCGCGGCGACGGCCGGCGCCACCATGGTGGACGCTGCCGTGGGCATGCCGTGCAGGCCCCGCTGAAGGTCCTCGCGCATCTCCTCGGCGCTCTGGTACCGGTGCTCGCGGTCCTTCGTCATGGCGCGCAGCACGATCGACTCGATCCACGCCGGGACCTCGGGGTCGACCTGGGACGGCGGCACCGGGTCCTCGCGCACATGCTGGTAGGCGATCGACACGGGGGAGTCGCCGGTGAACGGCGGGCCGCCGGTCAGCAGTTCGTAGAGCACGCACCCGGTGGAGTAGATGTCACTGCGGGGGTCGACGCGCTCGCCGCGCGCCTGCTCGGGCGACAGGTACTGCGCGGTGCCGATGACCTGCGAGGTCTGGGTCATCGTCGCCTGGTTGTCGTTCATCGACCGCGCGATGCCGAAGTCCATGACCTTGACCTCGGCCTGCCGGGTCAGCATGACGTTCGCCGGCTTGATGTCGCGGTGCACGATGCCGTTGCGGTGGCTGTACTCCAGCGCGCGCAGGATGCCGTCGGTGATCTCGGCGGTCCGCTCGGGGAGCAGGCGGCGGTCGTCGTCGAGCAGTTCCTTGAGGGTCCGGCCGTCGACGTACTCCATGATGATGAACGGGATCGACACGCCGTCGACCATGTCCTCGCCGGTGTCGTACACGGCGATGATCGAGGGGTGGTTCAACGAGGCCGCCGACTGCGCCTCGCGCCTGAATCGCGCTTGGAACGTGTGATCGCGGGCCAGGTCGTGGCGCAGTGTCTTGACCGCCACAAGGCGGTCGAGGCGGAGGTCGCGCGCGCGGTGGACCTCGGCCATGCCACCGCGCCCGACGACTACGTCGAGTTCGTAGCGGCCGCCGAGTAGCCGTGGCTGTGACATGTCGTGAACTGTTCCTCGCATCTCAACCGGGACGGTGCGGATTCACCGTCGCCTCAACGGACGATGGGCTGCGTCCTGCCGCCGCCGGCTTCGGGGTCGGGCGGGCCGTTGCCGTTGTTGTCCTCTCCGGGCGGCGGGGTCTGGCCGCCTTCGCCTCCGTCGCCGCCGCCCCCGTCGTCGGTGGGCTCCGGCGGATCGGGTGTGTCGGGCGGCTCGGTGGTGGTCTCGGTGTCCGTCGGCTCGGGTTCGTGGGTCTGTTCCGGCGGGTCCGGGTTCTCGGGCTGCTGCGCCGGAGGGTCGTCGGCCTCGGTTTCCTGGCCGCCGTCCGGTGTGGGGCTGGGGCTGGGACTGGGGGACTTGGTGGGTGTCTCGACGCCGGCCTTGCGTCCGTTGTCGCCCTGGCCTTCCCAGAGCTGCGCCGCCAGCACCACGCCGGCCACCACAACGGCGACGGCCGCGATCGCAGCGAGGACCACGGGCAGTCGCGCTCTGCGGTCGGAACCGGAGGAGAGCCTATCGGAGGAACCGGTGCCGCCCCCAGTGCCGTCGGCGGCGCGCGCCCCTTGGACCGCGCTGGGGTCGACGGCGTCGGGGCGCGTGCTGGGCGAACCGCCGTCGGCCATGCCGGCGACCATGGTCTGGTCGAGGTCGGCGATGTTCATGGCGGTGGTCGCGCCGCTCAGCACCGGCCCCTGGCCGGTGCGCAGGTGGTGCGCCAGCTGGGCGACCTCGGCCGCCGAGCCGGGGCGGTCCTCCGGGCTCTTCTCCAGCATGCGCTCCACGAGGTCGCGCACCTGCGCCGGGACGTGATCGGGCAGCGGCGGCGGGGGCTCCCTGGTGTGCGCGAGGGCGAGCGCCAGCGGGGTGTCGGAGGTGAACGGCGGGCGCCCGGCGAGGCACTCGTAGCCCACGACACCGAGCGAGTAGACGTCCGAGGTGTGCGACGCCGGGCGGCCCGATGCCTGCTCCGGCGAGATGTACTGCGCGGTGCCCATGACCATGCCGGTCTGGGTGAGGGTCACCGACTCGTTGCCGCGCGCGATGCCGAAGTCGGTCAGCTTGACCGTGCCCTCTTCGGTGACCAGCAGGTTGCCCGGCTTGATGTCGCGGTGGACGACGCCGCGCGCGTGCGCGGCCGCCAATGCCCCGGCCGCCTGCTCGATGATGTGCAGGGCGACGCCGGGTTCGAGCCCGTCGGGGCTGCGCTTGAGGATCGACGACAGCGGCTCGCCGACCACCAGCTCCATGACGAGGAACGCGTGCCGGTCCTGCTCGCCGAAGTCGTACACCTGCGCGACGCCGGGGTGCGCGAGGCCGGCGGTGATGCGCGCCTCGGCGCGGAACCGCTCGCGCGAGACGGTGTCGGCCATCTGCGCGGGATGCAGCATCTTCACGGCGACGGGGCGGTTGAGGAGAATGTCGGTCGCCCGCCACACCTCGCCCATGCCACCCGCGCCGATCTGCTCATCGAGCTGATAGCGGCCGCTGAGCACGGTGCCGGTGAGGTCGCCGGGGCCCGAGGGCCCCGCGCCCGCGGCGTCGTTCTCGCTCACTGGGTGATCACTGCCTCCATCATCGACTTCGCGATCGGCGCGGCGACCTCGCCGCCGCTGGCGTTGCCGTTCTCGACGACCACGGCGACGGCGACCTGGGGGTCGTCGGCCGGCGCGAAGGAAATGAACCAGTTGTGGCTGTTCGCGCCTTCGCCGGTCTCGGCGGTGCCGGTCTTGCCTGCGACCTGCATGCCGGGGATCTTCGCGTTCGGCCCGGACGCGTCGGCGCCCTCGGTGACCCCGATCATCATTTCCTTGAGCGAATCGGCCGTGCCGGAACTCACGGCGCTGGTGAGGGTCTCACCGCCGCCCTTCTCGATCCGCGACAGGTCGGGGGCCTTGGCCTCCTCGACAAGGTAGGGCTTCATGACGTCGCCGCCGTTGGCGACGGCGCCGGCGACCATGGCCATTTGCAGCGGGGTGGCGCGGACGTCGAACTGCCCGATGCCGGTCTGGCCGAGCTGCGAACCGTTCAGACCCGTAGGGTACTTGCTCGTGGCGATGTCGGTGGGGATCTTCAGGCCAGGGGTGTTGAACCCGAACTTCTTGGCCTGCTCCTCCATCTTGCCCTCGCCGAGCGAGATGGCCCAGTTGGCCATGGAGGTGTTGCAGGACATCTCGATGGAGTGCGACAGCGTGTCGGGCGAGCCGCCGTTGCAGGAGCCGCCGCCGGCGTTGGGCAGCGTGCCGCCCTGGGGCAGCGTGAGCTCGTCGGGGGCCTCTTGGGTGCTGTCGGGGCTCGCGCCGTTCTCCAGCGCTGCGGCGGCGGTCACGATCTTGAAGGTCGAGCCGGGGAAGTAGGTCTCGCTGAACGCCCGGTTGACCATGGGGCGGCTCTCGTCCTTCTCCAGCCGCTCGAAGTTCGCCGCGCGCTCCTTGTCGTTGGTGACGCTGGAGATGTCGCTGGGGTCGTAGGACGGCAGCGACGCCGAGGCGAGGACGGCGCCGGTCGTGGGGTCGAGTGCGACCGCCGCGCCGCGCTTGCCGGTGGCGCCGAGGCCGTCGATGGCCGCCTGCTGCGCCTTGGGCTGGATGGTGAGCTCCAGGCTCGCGCCCTGCTGCTCCTTGCCGGTGAGCATGTCGAGGAAGTTGCGCACGACGAGGCGGTCGTCGCTGCCGTTCAGCAGCGCGTTGTCGGCCTTCTCCAGGCCGGTGGCGCCGATGGGGGTGAACGCGCCGGTGACGTGGCCGTAGTTCTGGCCGTTCTCGTAGTGGCGCTGGTACTTGTCGTCGTTCTTGATCTTCTTGGAGTACGCGACCTTCTCGCCGCCGATGATGATCGGCCCGCGGGGCTGGACCATGCGGTCGGCGAACTGCCGGGCGTTGAACGGGTGGGTCTGGAGGTCCTCGGCCTGGATGGCCTGGATGTAGGTGACGTTGAGCAGCAGCACGCCGAACAGCGCCATGGCGAAGACGGCGAGGCGGCGGATCGGCTTGTTCATCGGGAAAACACCTGGGTTGCCCCCTCATCCTGGATCGCCTGCGGGGCAGGCTTGCGTGCGTTGTGGCTCATCCGCACCAGCAGCGCGAGCATGATGTAGCTCGATAGCAGTGCGGATCCGCCCTTGGCGACGAAGGGGATGGTGGCGCCGGTCATCGGGATGACGCGGGTGACGCCCCCGATGACGACGAAGGACTGGAACGCGATCAGGAACGAGATGCCCGACGCGAACATCTTGACGAACAGCTCCTTGGACGCCAGCGCGATGCGCATGCCGCGCTGCGCCAGGAGCGCCAGCGCCAGCAGCATCACCATGATGCCGGTGAGCCCGAGTTCCTCGCCGAACGCGGCGAAGATGAAGTCGTTCTGGATCTCGGGGACGTTGGCGGGCTTGCCGCCGCCCATGCCGGTGCCGGTGATGCCGCCCTCGGCCAGGGCGAACAGGCCCTTGACGAGCTGCTGGCTGGTGGAGCCGCCGCCGCAGAACGCATCGGGGTTGTTCAGGAACTCGTCGGTGCAGTACACCTGCGGGTTGAAGGCGTCGAGCCAGGTGACCATGCGCACCCGGAAGTGCGAGACGAACGGGTAGAGCAGGGTGCAGGCGCCGAAGAACGCGACGAGCCCGATGACGATCCACGATCCCCGCTCGGTGGCCACGTAGATCATCGCGAGGAAGGTGCCGAACAGCATCAGCGAGCTGCCGAGGTCGTTCATCAGGATGACCAGGACGACGATGCAGAACCCCCACATGACCGCCATGGGCGCGAGGTCGCGCATGCGGGGGAGGTCCATGATCTTGAAGTTGCCGACCTTGATGCGCTTGCTCGCGAGCGACAGCACATCGCGCTTTGTCACCATGTACCCCGAGAGGAAGATGACCAGCGCGATCTTGGCGAACTCCGAGGGTTGCAGCGAGTTGCCGGCGACGACGACCCACTGGCGGGCGCCGTTGATGGTGGCGCCGAGGCCGGGGATGAGCGGCAGCATCAGCAGGACGACCGCGCCCAGCGCCATGATGTACGGGTAGCGCTGGAGGACCCGCGGCTCCTTGAGGAAGTACACGATCACCGCGAAGACCACGAGGCTCAGCGCGGTCCACTGGAGCTGGCCGGAGGCGCTGCCGCTCTCCATGGCCTCTTCGAGCTTCGCGCCCGAGAGGTTGTGCCAGGTCGACTCGAACAGCCGGTACAGCATCGCCATGCCGAGGCCGTTCAGCAGCACCGCGAGCGGCAGCAGCAGGGGGTCGGCGTAGGGCGCGAAGAAGCGGATGAAGACGTGCGCGAGGATCGCCAGGCCGCCGAACAGCCCGCCGTAGAGGAACAGGTCGCCGGGCAGTTCGCCGTTGCGGGTGAGCCCGGTCTCGATCATGGCGAACAGGGTGATGCCGACCGCGACCAGCACCATCACCAGTTCGGCGTTGCGCCGCTTGACTGGGGGAAGTTGCGTGGACAGGGCGTTGGTCATCTACTGACCTCCGGTCGGTTCCTGGGCCGTCCCGGGCTCATCGGGGCCGCGGCCGGAGGAGGGCTCGTCCTTCGGCTCGCCGCCCTTGGAGTCGGAGATCCCGCACGACTGCGGCTTGGCCTCGCATGCCTCGGACTTGCCGCGGAGCTGTTCGATGCGCTTGTCGGCCCCGCCGCGCCCGCCCTCGGTGATGGGGATGGTCGCCGCGACCTGGTTGCGCTCGTTCTCCGGCAGCATCGCGATGGGGATCTCGGAGTCCTCGATCTGCGTGGAGAGGCTGTAGCCGGCGATGTCGGTGCTGATGCCCTGGTAGATGGCGACGTTCTGCTGGTCGGTCGACGGGCCGATGAAGTACTGGCTGTCGAGGTACTGCTTGCCGAAGTAGTACCCGGCCCCGGCGAGCACGGCCACGATGACGAGGAACGTGACCACCATGGGCCACCAGCGGCGGGTGCGCGGTTCGTCGTCGTCATCGTCGTCGTCGACGCCCGTGCCGCCGGGCGGCGTGCCGCCGGTGAACGCGGGGATGCGCTCCATCTCGGCGGTGTCGCCGCTGCGGCTGAGCCCTTGGGCGCGCCCGGCGGGGGTGTCGGGGGTCATGATCGGTTCGCGGCGCTGGTCGGCGGCCCCCACGACCATGATCTCGGTGGTCGCGCCGCGGGGGTCGGTCGCGGTGTCGATGACGTCGGCGACGACGGCGGTGATGTTGTCGGGGCCGCCGCCCCGGTTCGCGAGGTCGATGAGCCGGCGCGCGACGGCGTCGGGGTTGGCCTCGCCCACCAGGGTGTCGTTGATGGTCTCGGCGCTGACCACGCCGGAAAGGCCGTCGGAGCAGAGCAGGTAGCGGTCGCCCACGCGCGCTTCGCGCACCGAGACGTCGGGGTCGACCCGGCTGCGGCCGTCGAGCGCGCGCAGCAGGAGCGAGCGCTGCGGGTGGGTGGCGACCTCGTCCTCGGTGATCTTGCCTTCGTCGACGAGGGTCTGGACGAGGGTGTGGTCGTGGGTGATCTGCCCGAACTCGTCGTCGCGGAGGAGGTAGGCCCGGGAGTCCCCGACGTGCAGCAGGGCGACCCGCGCGCCGGACCACAGCATGGCGGTCAGCGTGGTGCCCATGTTCTCCAGTTGCGGCTCCTCGGCCACGCGCTCGGAGAGCTGGGTGTTGGCCTGCTCGACAGCTCGCTCCAGTGCGTCGACCATCTCGTTGCCGGGGCCGTCGTCGTCGAGCGGCGTGAGCGCGGAGATGGCGATGGCGCTGGCGATCTCGCCGCCGGCGTGCCCGCCCATGCCGTCGGCGACCGCGAGGAGGTTCGGTCCGGCGTAGGCGGAGTCTTCGTTGCCTTCTCTGAGGCAACCCACGTCGGAGTACGCCGCGTATCGGAGAGCGATTGTCATTTGCGCAGTTCCAGGAAGGTCTTGCCAATGCGGATGGGCTGCCCGATGGTGATCGGTTGGGGGTCCTCCTTGGCCAGCCGCTGCTGGCCGAGGTAGGTGCCGTTCGTCGAGCCGAGGTCTTCGACGACCCACTGGTCGTTGGAAGAGTAGATGCGGGCGTGCCGTCCGGAGGCGTAGTCGTCGTTGATGACGAGGGTGGCGTCCTTGGCGCGGCCGATGAGGATGGGTGCCGAGCCGAGGCTCAGCGTGGTGCCGGCGAGCGGGCCCTTGGTCACGACAAGGGACTGCGGCTCGTTGCGGCGGCCCTTGGGAGCACGGGTGGGCGCCGGCTTGGCGCGCCGGGGGGCGTCGTCGCGCGACTGCCGCGCCTGCTTCGCGGATCTCTTCGACTTCTTCTTCGCCGAGGGGCCGAAGAGGTCGGTGCGGATGACACCGACCGCCATGATGACGAAGAGCCACAGCACCGCGAGGAACGCGAGCTTGATCAGCATGAGGGTCAGATCGGACATTGCAGTGCTCTTCAGCCCCTGTCGTGCTCCGGCTGGGTGAGCGGTCATCGGCGCCGCCACCGCTTTACCACGCATCGGTCGATGCCCGGGCCGCGTCGAAGAGCCGAATCGGCCCACTGGACCCGGTTATTGTGCCCGACTCGTCAAGACCTGAGGGGAGGTCTTCGTAAGTGGAGGGTTCTTCCATGGATGACACCCCGGAGATTCGAGAGATGCCGCGTTCCTTGGACGCGTAGAGCCGTGCATCCGCTCCCTCGAATCTCCGATCGGCCGTTGGTGCGGGCCCCGCTCAGTCCCTGCGGAACGTCATGATGGTCCGCCCGAGGCTGATCCGGGTCCCATCGACCAGGCGCGCGCGTTTGACCTGCTGGCCGTTGACGAACGTGCCGTTCGTCGAGCCGAGGTCGACCAGTACGGCGTCGACGTCCTCGACCCGGATCTCGGCGTGGTGCCGTGAGACGCCGTTGTCCACCAGCCGGAGGTCGCAGTCGGTCCCCCGGCCCAGCAGCGTCACCTGCGCGTTCAGTTCGTACGACTGCTGCATGCCCTGTGAGGCGGGGTCGCCTTCGCGGGCGTTGCCCGGTGACAGCAGCAGCCGCGGGTGGCCCTGGGCCGGCGGCGCTTCGCGGTGCTGGTCGACGACCGGCTGCCGAATCTCCCCGCTTTCGACCGTGGACCCGCGGATGACGCCGGACCGGATGCGGAATCGCCCGGTCTGTAGGTCGTCGGACGCGTCGAAGCGGACCCGTACCGGGCCCACGAACGAGTAGCCCTGCTCGGTGGCGTATTCACGCGCCAACTTCGACAGTTCCTGTCCAAGGCTTTCGCCCAGAACCTCCAGCCGCTCCTTGTCGCTGCTCGAAAGCTCGACAACGAAGTCGTTGGGCACCAGTGTGCGGCCCTGGGCGACGATCGCGGCGCGTTCGTCCATCTCCCGCTGCACGGCGCTGGCCACCTCGACGGGCTGGAGTTCCGATTTGAAAGCCCGCGCGAAGGTGCCTTCGATCATGCCTTCGAGCCGTCGCTCGAAGCGTTGGAGCACTCCCACGAGGTCCCTCCCTTACTCCAATCCCGATGAGACTCGATCGTATCCGTGCAATACCGCCCTCCGCTTCACCTGTGCCCGCGTATCCATGGTCGCGCCTGGTCCGGATAATCCATGCGCGACCGCGGTGATCACCGTGCTAATCTTGTACCCGTTGTCGAAAGGTTGGACCGGGACAACCGGACCTTACCGGAGGGACAACACAGGTATATGTCATCGGGCGGGTGGCGGAACGGTAGACGCGCACGGTTCAGGTCCGTGTGTCCTAACGGATGTGAGGGTTCAAATCCCTCCTCGCCCACAGAGTCGGGCCGGTCGGTTCGGCCGGTGAGCAAGGCCCCGGTGACCTGGATCAGTTCCAGGTTACCGGGGCCTTCGCCGTTTTTCCGCCAGGCGCACGGTCCCCGCCGGTTCGCGGGCGCGGCGGGACCCGTGCGCTCGGGCTCTTAGGGGGCCAGGACCGAGCCCATTTCCTTGTAGCGGTTCAGTTCGCAGCCGCCGGCCTTGGTGAACTCCGTGTCGATCTTGTCGCCGTCGAGGCGCCCTGTGACCTTCGCGACCTCGGGGCCGCCCATGATCTGCGTGCAGGGCTTGTTCTCGGGGACCGGGGCGAACCCCTTGGTGCCCACCTTGTCGAGCTTCGCGCAGGCGGCCTTGGGGTCGGGGTGGTCGCCGCCGACGGGCGAGCACGTGAGGGTCCAGGTGGCCGGCTTCACGGCGGCCCCCGCTCCCTGCTCGGCGTCGTCGACCTTGATGTCGATGGTCAGGTCGGTCTTGGCGGCGGAGCCGCCGTCGTCGGGGCTCTTGGACGGCTCGCCCTTGCCGGGCGCGTCCGTCGCGGATTCGGTCGGGGATTCGGACGGGGCGGCGGAGCCAGGGGACTCCGAGGCGGACTCCGCGGGACCGGGGGCGTCGGCGACCTCGCCGGCGCCGTTGCCGCAGCCGCCGGCGAGGAAGCCGAGGGCGGCGAGCGCGGCGGCCGGGACCAGCGCGGTCGTCCTGCTGTACGTGCGCATACCCTGTTGGACGCGGAGGGCGCGGCCGGGGTTCCACCCGCCGGCACTCCGCGGGCCGTGGCGCACGGCCGCGCATCACAGCGACGGAAGGATCACCGCGTGTTCGGATCGAGCGTGCCGGTGGTGGAGGTCTCCACCGTCCCGGCCGACGGCTACCTGCTCGATGTCAGGGAGGCCGACGAATGGCGGGCAGGGCACGCGCCCAGCGCCGTGCACATCCCGTTGGGCGAGCTCGCCCAGCGTGCCGCCGAGGTGCCGCGCGACCGCCAGGTCTACGTCGTGTGCCGGGTCGGCGGCCGCTCGGCCCAGGCCGTGCGGGCCCTCAACGACGCCGGCTGGACCGCTGCGAACGTCGCCGGGGGCATGAGCGCCTGGGCGCTCGCGGGGCGCGACATGACCAGTGACACCGGAGCCGACCCCGCCGTCGTCTGACCCCCGGCCCCCGCGTGCGTCATGCCGCCGCGCCCTCCAGCGCCAGCAGGTGGCGCTTGACCGCCGCGCCGCCCGGGTGGGTCCCCACCTCGGCCGGGTAGCCGCGGGGGACCACCCGGTGGCACGGCAGCACCACGCACAGGGGGTTCGTCGCGAGGGTGTTGCCGATGGCCCGCACCGCGCGGCCCCTGCCGATCCGCTGGGCGAGTTCGTCTGCGGTCAGCGTCGAACCGAACGGCACCCGGCGCAGCTCCACCAGTGCCATGCGGCTGAAGTCGCTCGCCGAGCGCAGGTCGCAGGGGACCGTGAAAACCGTGAGGCGGCCGGCGAAGTACCCGTCGAGTTCGCGGCGCGCCAGGTCCAGCGCCTCGATGTCGGCCGGACCGCCGGGGGAGCCGGCCCGGTCCAGCCGCGGGATCACGGCCGACTCCGGTTCGAAGGTGCACGCGGCGAGGCCGCGGTCGGTCGCGGCGAGGAAGAGCCGCCCCACCGGTGTCTCCGCCGCCGCCCGCGCGATGTCGGCGCCCGCGGGCCGCCGGACCGGGTTCACCGTCACGTCATCCTCCTCCCGCTCGGCCGTCGCTGTGACCAGAGGATTCCATGGATTACCTGGTCAGCGGCGTACGGCGCGCAGCGGGTCACGGAACGGATCCAACCCGAGCATTCGACTGCCTCATGCGGCGGCAGCGATGGCACTATGACCACGTGACGTACAACGCTTCGGCCCTCACCGCCGAATCCGTGCTGGCGAGCGCCGCCAACGCGATCGTCGCCGTCGACAGCGACCTCCGGGTGGTGGTGTGGAACCCGGCGGCGGAGCGGATGTTCGGCTGGCGCGCCGAGGACGTCGTCGCCGACCACCCGCCGATCGTCCCGCAGGAGCTCATGGCGGAGTACCACGCGGTGCTGGAGCGGGTGCGCGAAGGCGGGCCGCTGTCGATCGTCACCAAGCGGCTGCACCGCGACGGCCGCCGCCTCGATGTCCGGGTCGACGCCAGCAGCGTCCCCGGCGCCGATGGCGGGGTCCACGGCTGGGTGTGCGCGTTCCGCAGCTACGACTCCAAGTCCGACGAGGTGCAGTCCGCCGAACGGGCGCGGCTGGTCCGCCGGCTGACCGATGTGGTCGCCGACATCAACGGCGATCTCGACCTGTCGACCGTGCTCAACCGCATCACCCACAGCCTGACCGAGCTGACCGGCGCCGACGCCGGCGGGTTCGTGCTCATCGAGGACGACAAGCTGCGGCTCGCCAGCATCACCCGCCTCTCCGAGCGGCTGCTGGACTTCTCGTCCAAGCTCGACGAGAGCCTGTTCGGGGAGTTGCTGCGCAGCGGCAAGACCGTCCTCCTCGCCAACAGCGACACCCGGAGCCTCGACGACCTGATCTGGACCGACCTGCGCGGCCTGCACACCATCGCGCTGGGGGTGTCGAACGTGCAGGGCCGCCCCTACGGCGCCCTGTACGCGCTCTACAGCAAGCGCAAGGTCGGGCACCTGGAGTTGGAGCTGCTGGAGCTGCTCGCGGCGCACGCCGGCGTCGCGCTGGGCAACGCGATGGCCTACCAGGAGATCGTGCGGCAGCGCGCCCACGAGACCGCCGTGGTCGAGGCCAGCGCCGACGGCATCGCGGTCCTCGACCGGGCGGGCAACGTCCGCAAGTGGAACCGCGCCGCCGCGGAGCTGACCGGGCTCGACACCGCCGAGGTCGTCGGGGCGCCGCCCCCGTTCCCGCTGCCCGAGGGGCCGCGCGAACCCATTTCGCACCGGCTCGCCAACGGGCGCTGGCTGGAGATCCTGGTGGCCGACATCCCCGCCACCGACGAGAGCGTGGTGGACTTCCGCGACGTCACCCAGGCCAAGGCGCTGGAGGAGGAGAAGGACCTCTTCCTCGCGACGACCAGCCACGAGCTGCGCACGCCCATCACCGTGGTGAAGGGCTTCGCGAACACGCTGACCCAGAAGTGGGGCCGGCTCAGCGAGGAGGCGCGGCTCGACGCCGTCACCATCATCGAGGAGCGCTCCACGAGCCTCAGCCACCTGGTCGAGAGCCTGCTGGTGGGGTCGAGGGCGGGGGAGGACGACCTCGACCTGAGCGCCGTGCCGTTCGACCTCGGGCGGCGGCTGCACGACGCGGTCACCGCGTTCGGGGTGCTGTCGGACCACCACGAGCTGGTGCTGGACCTGCCCGACCCGCTGCCGTACGCGCTCGGCGACCCGCCGAGCGTCGACGTCATCATGGGCCAGCTGCTGGAGAACGCGCTCAAGTACTCGCCCGGCGGCGGGCGCATCGCGGTCCGGGCCGAAACGGGAGAGACCACGGTGACCGTAACGGTCGAGGACGACGGTGTCGGGATCCGGCCCGGCGAGGAGGAGCGCGTCTTCGAGCGCTTCGTGCAGGGCGAGGTCGGCGATCGGCGCCGGTTCGGGGGCCTCGGGCTGGGGCTGTTCATCGTGCGCAGGCTCGCGCGGGCGCAGAACGGCGATATCACCGCGCGTGCGAAGGAGCCGGAGGGGACGGCGATGCGGTTCACCCTGCCGCGCCTCCCGGAGGGCGATGCCGCGGAGCCGGGGGCGCGATGAGGGGTTATGTCACGGCCCGACGCGGGTTTCCAACGGGCGTGAACGGGGCATTTCGGCCCTGGTGGGACCAGGTGGAGCCGGGTTAGGAGATGGACGTGTCGAGGGCCGTACTGCTGCCACATGCGCCGTCGAGTGTCACCGAAGCGCGCCAGCACCTGAGCTCCGACCTGCACTCGTCCGGGGTGCTGGACGCGAAGGTGGACGACGCCGCGCTGATCGTCAGTGAACTGCTGAGCAACGCGCTGCGGCACGCCGCGCCGCTGCCGCCGCCCTTCCCCGCCGAGTCGGTGCAGATCTCGTGGCGGCTCGTGATCGAGCCGCGCGCGACGGACGCCGGCGGCTGGATCGAGATCTCGGTCTGCGACGGCGGGGCCGAGACCCTGCCGCGGATCGCCCGCCCGTCGCTCTCCGCCCTCGGCGGCCGTGGGTTGGGGATCGTGCAGTGCCTGGCGGCCAAGTGGGGTACCGAGGTCGACGACGACACCACGACCGTCTGGGCGGTGGTGGAGCTCCCCGTCGAGGACCTCGACCTGGGCGGATCGGTGTCGTCGGAGCCGGCGGCGGCCGACGACCCCGCGCGCGGGGCCGGTGCCGGCACCGACCGCAGGATGGACGTCCCGACCTTCCTGTGACCGGCGGCGGGCCGGTGGCGCAGCGGGCTCCGGGGCCGCTCCGCGGGGGCCGGTTTTCCGCCCTTCCCCGGCGGCCAGGGTGCTAATCGCCGGATATCACCTCGTGTCCCGAAACACCGTTGACGAAGTGGCTAGTGTTGAAGCGGAGCGCTACAGTCTCGTCTGTGGAACTGAAGATATCGAGTCGATCTCACGATGGTTGCGCGGTGGTAACCGTGCGCGGTGAGATCGACCTGTACACGGCCCCGCAACTGCACAGCCGACTCGTCGACTCGCTCGACGACGGAGCACGCCGCCTGGTGGTGGACCTGTCGCGGGTGGATTTCTGCGATTCCACAGGCATGAACGTCCTGTTGTCCGCCATGAAGCGCGCCAGAGAACGCGACGGCGAGTTCGAGCTCGCGGCACCCCGTCCGGCGGTGATGAAGATCTTGCAGGTCACCGGGCTCGACGGAGTGTTCACGATCCTCGATTCCACCGACGCCATCCCGGTGCCGGCAGGGACCTCAGCGGTCGAATGACCCCGGCCGCCGGCCCTGGGGCGGCGATCGCCGCCGTCATCGCCGCGCGGAACGAGGCCGACCGCGTCGCGGCCACGGTGCGCGCCGCCCGCACCCTGCCGGGCGTCGACCTCATCGTGGTCGTCGACGACGGCTCCACCGATTCCACCGTCGCCGCCGCAGCGGGTGCCGGCGCCCGCGTGCTGCGGCACGGCCGCACCCGCGGCAAGGGCGCGGCCATGGAGAGCGGGGCCGAGGGCGTCCAGCTCATCGAGGCCCACACCGCGGCGGCCGGCACCGCAGCGCTCCCCCGCCACCTGCTGTTCCTCGACGCCGATCTCGGGGCGAGCGCCGCGTTGGCGGCCCCTCTCATAGCCCCCGTCCGCGCCGGCACCGCGGCGGTCACCGTCGCGCTGCTCCCACCGTCGCGCAGCCGCATGGCGGGGCAGGGGATCATCCTGCGGCTGGCCCGCGACGGGGTCAGGCGCGCCACCGACTGGGAGCCCGAGCAGCCCTTGAGCGGCCAGCGGTGCATGACCCGCGCGGCGTTCGAGGCGGCGCGCCCGCTCGCGGCCGGGTTCGGGGTGGAGGTCGCGCTCACCATCGACCTGCTGCGCCGCGGCCACCAGGTGCTGGAGGTCGAGGTGCCGCTGGAGCACCGTCCGACCGGAACCGGCCCCGCCGCGCAGGCGCACCGCGCCCGCCAGTTGCGCGATGTCGGCCGGGCGCTCGCGGTGCGGACCGTCGTCCCGGCGGTGCGTAGCGGCGCACGCACGGCCGCGGGAAGCGCGGCCGCGTCCGTTTCGCGAGGGGTCGCCCGGGTTCGGCACGCCGTACGCGAAAAGTATCCGCACATGGACGGACGGTAACCATTACGCTCGCCGTGTGACTTTAACCATCATGGCCGTCGCAGGGGCGCTGTGCGGTATCGCCGGACTCCTCCTCAGCGGCTTCGCCTTCCAGAGGTCCCGTTCCGCCGTTGACGACTGCCGTGCCGTGGTCCAGCGGCTCGTCCCCGATTCCGGCGGCATCGACGTCCGCGCCGTCCGCGACGTCGCCGTGGTGCGCTACGACGCGCTGGAGGAGATGAGCGGCGCGCGCTCGTTCTCGATGGCGCTGCTGAGCTCCGCGGGCGACGGCGTGGTGCTCACCTCCATCAACGGCCGCACCGAGTCCCGCACCTACGCCAAGTCCGTCGCGGGCGGCGAGTCCGCCGAGGTGCTGTCACCCGAGGAGTACCGCGCAATCCGCGCCGCACGGCTCGGCCAGGGCCCCAGCGGTGCCCCGGTGTCCGGGCCGGGCCGGTCCGCCGCCGGGCCGCTCGTCCCGCCCGTGCGGGCCGCCGATCCCGAGGCCGAGGCGCCCGACGAGGCCGCCCGGCAGGTGTCCGTGGTCCCCGCCCAAGGCGAACCGGCCGAACGGGCCGAGCCGTCCGAGCCGGCCGCTGCCGACACCGAGGACGCGGACGGCGGCGCCCCGGCCGAGGCGGGGCGCGGCGCGGGCCGGCGGCGCGCGTCGTCCAAGGCCGCGAAGGGATAGCGGAGCCCGGCCGCCGCGGGGCCCAGTACCAGTTCATCGGCATCGGTGCTGGCCACGGGTATAGCCTGCGAGATATGCCGAACCGCTACGCCTATCTCGGGCCCGAGGGAACGTTCACCGAAGCCGCACTGCGGGCACTCCGGCCCGACGAGTCCGGTGAGTTCATCCCCTGCTCCGGTGTCGACGCGGTGTTCGCCGCCGTGCGCAGCGGCGCGGCCGACAGCGGTGTCGCCCCGCTGGAGAACTCCGTCGAGGGCGGGGTCACGGCCACCATCGCCGAGCTCATCAACGGCGCGCCGCTGCTCATCGCGGCCGAGGTCGCGGTGCCCGTGGAGTTCACCCTGTTCGCGCGCGAGGGTGTGCGGCTCGCCGACGTCAAACGGGTCGCCACGCACGCGCACGCCCTGGCCCAGTGCCGGGGCTGGCTCGCCGAGCACCTTCCCGACGCCGAGACGTTCACGGTGTCGTCGACCGCCGCGGCGGCCCGCGCGGTCGCCGAACCCGGCGCGCCCTACGACGCCGCCATCGCCGCGCGCGTCGCAGGGGAGCGCTACCACCTGACCGCCGTCGCCGAGGGGGTCGGCGACCGCTCCGACGCCGCCACCCGGTTCGTGCACCTGGTGCGCCCGGGGCCGCTGCCCGCGCCGACCGGCGCCGACCGCACCTCGCTGGTCGCGTTCCTCTCCGACGACCACCCCGGCGCACTGGTCGAGCTGCTCGACCAGTTCGCGGTCCGCGGGGTGAACCTGACCCGGCTGGAGTCGCGGCCCACGGGCGACGGCCTGGGCAGGTACTGCTTCTGCCTCGACGCCGACGGCCACGTCGCCGAGGCGAGGGTCGGCGAGGCCCTCATGGGCCTGCGCCGCATCTGCAAGGACATCCGCTTCCTCGGCAGCTATCCGCGCGCCGACGCCGATACCGAACTGACCCCGTTCATGCCCGCCCGGGGTACCAGCAACGCCGACTTCCACGAGGCCGAGCAGTGGCTCGCGCACATCCGCGCGGGGCAGGTGGCCTGACCCGGTTCCGGCCTGGTTCCGGCGGGGCCGCGCGACGTATCCTCGGAGACCACACGGTCCGCCAGGAATGCACCCCGCTGCGCGTGGACCCCGGGGGAGGGTGCTGCCCATGCGTCGTCCGCGATCATGCGCGCTGGGCGCGGTTCCGCTCATGGTGCTCGCCGGGTGCACGGCGGGCCCGGCCGAGCCCACCCACGTCGCCTCCACCAAGAGCATGCGCATCCCCGAGGTCGTGTTCACCGCCGCGCCCCGCACCATCGAGGGGATCGACCTCTGCGACCTCATAGCCCCCGACCAGGCGCGCGCCCTGGGCCTGTCGGACCAGGGCACGCCGATCGAGAGCGAGGCCGGCGACACCGACGTCGCCAACGAGTGCCTGTGGGGGTCCGCGTCGGCGGCCGACAACGGCCGCGTCGCCCTGCGCGTGCACCGCAGGCTGACCTTCCGCACCCTGCTGATGCAGCACAACGCCGACGAATCCGAGGTCACCTGGCGCAAGGGCCACCCCGTGTTCAACGCGACGGGCGACTCCTTCCTCGACTGCGAGGTCTACGTCGGCGTGGCGCCCACCCAGGCGTTCCGGATCGAGGCGCGGGTCGGCGCCGGGTCCGGGTCCGACGCGTGCGACCTCGCCGCCGCAGTGGCCGACACCGTGCTCACCCGGCTGCCCGTCGCCTAGGGGCGGGGGCGGTTGGGGGCGGTGGCCGCAAGCGGCCAATGATCGTCCCGCGGGCGCGGTCGGCCGCGCCCGGACCCGCGGCAGCGGGTGAGCGGGGGCACCCGGACACGCGGAGGGCCGCGCTCCCCCTCGAAGCGCGGCCCTCTCACTCCCTGATCGCTTAGGCGACGAGCGACGCCGTGCCGCCGGTCCCGGCGCCGGAGTCGTCGTCGAACATCCATTCCTCATGGGCCGCGCGCGTGAGTTCGCGGCGCAGCGCCATCTCCAGTGCGGCGTCGTCGGGTGCGTCCTGGGCGAGCCGTTCCAGGACGGCCACGATCTCCGACGCCGTGAGTGCGCCGAGCGGCTTCGACCTCCACCACTGGGTCATGTCCGGTCTCCCCTCCCGTGCCGCGCCGGGCGCGGCGTGATTCCCCCACTCTGCTCCGACGCGCGGGACCCGTCCGGGGCTCCCGACTTCGCGGAGTGGGCGGGGCCCGCCCCCTCCTCGGGCCCCGCCTCACCTGGGACACGGGCGCGGCGCCGTTCCATGACGCGGTCTCGGCGGAAAAACTCGGGCGGATTACGCGGCGGCCGCGCCCCGGGGCGCCCGACCGCTCCGGGCAGGCCGGGAGGCACCGCCGGACGCCGTCCCGGCCCGGCGGTGCCGGGCCGGTGAACCGGCAAAGAGGATGTCGCCGCACGGCTTCCCCGGTACCCTGCACAACGTGATCGACCTGCGTGCTCTCCGAGACGACCCTGACCGACTCCGCGCTTCGCAGCGGGCCCGCGGCGAGGACGACGCCGTCGCCGACCGCCTGCTCGACCTCGACTCCCGGCACCGCTCCGCGCTGACCCGGTTCGAGTCGCTGCGCGCCGAGCAGAAGAGCGCCGGCAGGTCCGTCTCCTCGGCGTCCCCCGAGGAGCGCGAGCCCCTGCTCGCCGCGGCGAAGACCCTGTCGTCCCAGGTCAAGGAGGCCGAGGCCGAGGCCGACCGGCTCGCCGCCGACCTCTCCGGCGTCCTCGCCGAGGTGCCCAACATCATCGAGGAGGGCGCACCCGCAGGGGGCGTCGACGACTTCACCGTCCTCGACAAGGCCGGCGCGCCGCGCGAACTCGGATTCACCCCGCGCGACCACCTCGAACTCGGCGAACTGCTCGGCGCCATCGACATGGACCGCGGCGCCAAGGTCTCCGGTGCCCGCTTCTACTTCCTCACCGGCGTGGGCGCGATGCTGGAACTGGGCCTGCTGAACATGGCCATGCAGCGGGCCGCGGCCAACGGCTTCACCCCGATGATCCCGCCCGTTCTGGTCAAACCCGAGACCATGGGCGGTACCGGTTTCCTCGGCGAGCACGCCCCGGAGGTCTACCACCTGCCGGCCGACGACCTGTACCTGGTGGGCACCTCCGAGGTGCCCCTCGCGGGCTACCACGCGAACGAGATCCTGGCCGCCGACGCGCTCCCGCACCGCTACATCGGCTGGTCGCCGTGCTTCCGCCGCGAAGCGGGGTCCTACGGCAAGGACACCCGCGGCATCATCCGGGTCCACCAGTTCAACAAGGCCGAGATGTTCGTCTACACCACGGCGGAGCGGGCCCACGAGGAGCACCTGCGGCTGCTCGGCTGGCAGCGGGAGATGCTCGACCTGCTGGAGCTGCCCTACCGCGTCATCGACACCGCGGCGGGCGACCTCGGCACGAGCGCGGCCCGCAAGTACGACTGCGAGGCGTGGGTGCCCACCCAGGGCGCCTACCGCGAGCTGACGTCCACCTCGAACTGCACCGACTTCCAGGCGCGGCGGCTGAACATCCGCTACCGCGACCCCGAGGGCAAACCGCGGTTCGCCACCACCCTGAACGGCACGCTCGCCACCACCCGGTGGATCGTCGCCATCCTGGAGAACCACCAGCAGGCCGACGGTTCCGTGGTGCTCCCCGAGGCGCTGCGGCCCTTCGTCGGCCGCGAGGTCCTGGAGCCGGTCGGCGCGAAGGGCTGAACGGCGGCGCGGCGCCCCGGCGGCGGAGGTCGGCCGCCGGGGCGCCGCGCGTGCCGCTACAGGTAGGGGCCCGACCCCGGGCGGGGCCGCTGCGGCTGCTCGCCGCCCTGCATGTCGGGCACTCCCGACGGCAGCGCCTTGCGCATGTTCTCCAGCTGCGCCCGCGCCGCCATCTGCTGCGCGAACAGGGTGGTCTGGATCCCGTGGAACAGCCCTTCGAGCCAGCCCACCAACTGGGCCTGGGCGATGCGCAGCTCCGACTCGCTCGGGGTGGCGTCCTCGGCGAACGGCAGCGACAGCCGTTCGAGCTCGGCGATCAGCTCCGGCGCGAGCCCGTCCTCCAGCTCCTTCACCGAGCTGGAGTGGATCTCCTTGAGCCGGGCGCGGCTGGCCTCGTCGAGCGGGGCGGCCTTCACCTCTTCGAGCAGCTGGCGGATCATGCTGCCGATGCGCATGACCTTCGCCGGGTGCTCGACCATGTCGGTGATGGGGCGCTCGTCGGGCTCCTGGTCGGCGCCGTCGCCGTCCTGGCCTGCCTGCCCGGTCGAGCCCGGCCCGACGATGAGGAGCTGCGGCTGTTCGTCTTCGTTGAATCCGTTGCTCATGGGTTCTCTCACCTAGGCGGACATAATGTGCTGAACGGCGGGCCCGGCGGCACGCCGTACGAGCGCGCTCAGCGGGTCAGCACGATCTTGCCGATGTGCGCGCTCGATTCCATGACGCGATGCGCCTCGCTCGCGTCGGCGAGCGGCACCGTACGGTCCACGATAGGCCGGACCGTCCCCCGCGCGATCAGCGGCCAAACGTGTTCGCGGACCCCGGCGACGATCGCGGCCTTCTCCTCGACGGGGCGCGAACGGAGGGTGGTCGCGTGCACACTCAGCCGTTTGACCAGCATCCGACCGAGGTCGAGTGCTGCGGAGCGCCCGCCCATGAGCCCGATCACCACCAGCCGGCCGCCGGTCGCCAGCGAGCGGACGTTGCCCTCCAGGTAGGAGCCGCCCATGATGTCGAGGACGACGTCGACCCCCTTGCCGCCGGTGAGCTCCTTCGCGCGGGCGGCGAAGTCCTCGGTGCGGTAGTCGATGCCCGCGTCGGCGCCGAGCTCGGCGCAGCGCCGCAGCTTCTCCGGGCCGCCCGCGGTCGTGAGCACGCGGGCGCCGTTCGCGTGCGCGAGCTGGATCGCGAAGGTGCCGATGCCGCTGCCGCCGCCGTGCACCAGCAGGGTCTCGCCGGAGCGCAGGCCGGCCGTCATGAACACGTTGGACCACACGGTGCAGGCGACCTCGGGCAGCGCCGCGGCGTCGGCCATGGCCATGCCGTCGGGCACGGGGAGGAGCTGCCCTACGGGGACCGCGACCTGCTCGGCGTACCCGCCGCCGGTGAGCAGCGCGCAGACCTCGTCGCCCACCGACCACCCGGAGTCCTCGGTTCCCGGCCCCAATTCGGCGATGCGCCCGGCGCACTCCAGGCCGGGATACTCCGAGGCGCCCTTGGGCGGTGGGTAGTTCCCCTGGCGCTGGCTGACATCGGCCCTGTTCACGGCCGAGGCCGCGACGTCGATGCGGACTTCGCCGGGTGCGGGGCGCGGGTCGGGGACGCGGTCCCAGGACAGGACGTCGGGGCCGCCGGGCTCTTTGATCACGATCGCGTGCATGGGTCCGACCGTACTCACCCGGGGCCCGGGAGGGCAGGCATCCGGCGAGGCGGTAAGCGCTGTTCCGAACGTTGCCGAACCATGTGCTATGTCCGTATTCCCCGTGGTGGTTTCGCCGTGGTTGACTCAGGTGAGATAACTCGCGAGCCTGGGCCCTGTCCAGTGGGCGTATTCGGGGAGCGGCGGGCGTTGTACGCCCGTGCGGCGCCGGATCCGGCCATCCGGCACGGCCTAGGGCGGCCACCCTGCGCGCTTGGTCGCCCACTAGCCTGGTTAGCACCTTGCGACGCAGGTCCGACCCCTTTTCAGCGCGTTGAGGAGTACCGCGGTGGCACAGAGAGACCATGACGGCTCGGAGTACCCGGGGGCCGTGCCTTCGGACGACGAGCGCGATGCCTCCGCGAACGGCGCCGACGGATACCCGGACGGCGCCGGTTACGCCGCATCGCCCGCCGACCAGTGGTTCGGCGACGAATTCGCGTTCGTTCCGCCGCCGCCGCCCTATGCCCAGATGGGCGAGGGGCCCCAGGCGCCGGGCCCTCCGGGCGGCCACCCGCCCCCGGCCCCGTACGGGGCCTACCCCGATCCGGCCGCCCCGCCGTACCCCGGTTCTGCCGACGAACCGCCGCGCGAAGGCAGGGGGCTCGCCCCCGAGCAGGCCCCCGACCCGGTCGAGCAGCACGGGCCGGGCGACCTGTACGCGCCGGGCCAGCCGGAACCCCAGTACGCCCCCGGTCCCGCCGAGCCGCAGTACGGGCCGGGGCCGGGTGAGCCGCAGTACGGGCCCGCCCCCGCGGAGCCGCAGTACGAGCAGTACGCGCCTGCTCCTGCGGAACAGCAGTACGAGCAGCAGTACGCCCCCGCTCCCGCCGAGCAGCAGTACGCCCCCGCTCCCGCCGAGCAGCAGTACGCCCCCGCTCCCGCCGAGCAGCAGTACGGGCCCGCTCCCGCTGAGCCCCAGTACGAGCAGTACGCGCCTGCTCCCGCGGAACAGCAGTACGAGCAGCAGTACGCCCCCGCCGAGCAGCACTACGGCGCCCCCGCGGCGCAGCAGTGGGGTCAGCCCGATGTCCGCGACGTGCCCGAGTCCGCGCCCACGGGGCATGGCCCGTGGGCGCAGCCGGAGCATCCCGCGTGGCACGCGCAGGGCGAGGACGAGATCGAGCCGACCGCGCTGCTGAACCCGCCCCCCGACGCTCCCCCCGCCGCACCCGGTCCCCCGGCCTGGTCCGGGGGCGAGCCGGTGAACGGCGCCGCGCCGGAGCGGCCGGTGTGGCACGAGGCCGTCGAGCCGGCGGCGCCCGCCGTCGACCGCGGCGACGAACCGCCCGAGCCCGAGCCCCTGCCGCCGCTCGACACGGTCGACGACCCCTGGCGCGGCGACGCTCCTCCGGCCGCGCACCGCGACCCCTACCCCGGTCCCGGTGCGTTCGGCGACGCCCCGCCCGACATCCGCCACCAGCAGCAGTCCGCCGTGCCGCCGCCCGAGTACGTCGTGCCCGAGCGCCCCGCCGCACCCCCTGTGCCCGACAGCCCGCCCGCGGCCGGTCCCGCCGACCACGGCCCCGCCCCCGAGTACGCGCCGCCGCCCCACCAGGGCCGGCAGATCGGCCCGTACTCCGTGCCGCCGAGCCCGCAGGCCCCGCAGCAGCCCTACCCGGGGCAGCACGGGCCGGGGCAGCAGGGCCCCGACCACCAGGGGCAGTCCGGCCCGCAGGGCGGCCAATGGCAGGGAGGGCCGCAGCAGGGCCAGGCACCGCAGGGGTACCAGCAGCACGGTCCGCCCCCCGGAGCGCGGCAGCCGTACCCGCAGCAGCCGCTCAGCGGCCCGCAGCAGCCGTACTCCCAGTACCCCCAGCAGGGGGCGGCGCCGCAGTCCCTCGTGCCCGGGTTCGCGCAGAGCGGCCCGCAGCCGCCGTTCAACCCCGCCGACCCCCAGCGCCCCAACTGGCCGGAGAACGTCGACTCCCTGAAGCCCGAGAGCCTCGTCCGCACCCGCAAGCCGGCGCCGTCCAAGGGCTGGCGCAAGGTCGTGCACACCGCGACCTTCGGCGTGGTGCACCCGGGCGAGTCGCAGGCCGAGCTCCGCCGCCGCGAGCTGGTGTCGCGGGCCCGCACCCATGTGGCGGGCGGGCACCACCGGGTGGCGGTGCTCTCGCTGAAGGGCGGCGTGGGCAAGACCACGACGACGGTGGCGCTGGGGTCGACCCTGTCCTCCCTGCGCGGCGACCGCGTACTGGCCGTCGACGCCAACCCCGACCGCGGCACGCTCTCGGACAAGGTGCGGTTGGAGACCGCCGCCACGATCCGCGACCTGCTCAACGAGAAGGACACCATCCGGCGCTACGCCGACATCCGCGGGTTCACCTCCCAGGCCATCAGCCGGCTGGAGATCCTGGCGTCCGACCGCGACCCCGCGGTGTCGGAGGCGTTCAGCGAGGACGACTACCGCGAGGTGTCGCGGCTGCTGGAGCACTACTACTCCATCTGCCTCACCGACTGCGGCACCGGGCTGCTGCACTCGGCGATGCGCGGCGTGCTGGGGTTGGCCGACCAGACCGTGCTGGTGTCGACCGCGTCGGTCGACGGTGCGCGCAGCGCATCGGCCACGCTCGACTGGTTGGAGGCGCACGAGTTCGGCTACCTGGTGCGCGGCGCCGTCGTGGTGCTGTCGATGGTGCGTGCCGACGGCAAGTCCAGCATCGACCTCGGCCGCCTGGAGGAGCACTTCGCCAGCCGCTGCCGGGCCGTCGTCCGCATCCCCTGGGACACCCACCTGGAGGAGGGTGCCGAGGTCACGCTGGAGAACCTGCACGCCAACACGCGCGACGCCTACTTGCAGTTGGCGGCGACCGTCGGCGAGGCGTTCGCCTGGCCGCGGTGACCGCGGGGCCGCGCCCGGCGCGGGCGGAGCGGAGCCGTGCGGCTCGGCGCCGACCGCGCCGGGTGGGTTAGGATCGGGCGGCGGGGCACCGCGCGTGCCCCCGCGAGGAGGGTTCGCATAGCGGCCGAGTGCGGCGCTCTTGAAAAGCGCAAGGCCGGTGACCCCGGTCTCGTGGGTTCAAATCCCACACCCTCCGCTTCGGTGCCGGGCCCCGGATCCCCATCCGGGGCCCGGCGCATGTGCGGGGCGCATCACGCGGGCGGTCCGGTGGCGCCGCCGGGTGCCGCCGCGCCCGGTCCGGGGCCGTCGCCGACCTCGATCTCCATTTGCAGCAGTGCGGAGCTCAGCGACTTCCCGTGCGTGTCGAGGTGCAGCGAGGACGTGACCGTGTCGTCGGCGTCGCGGGGGCAGACGAAGATGAGGGCGTGCACGCCGTCCATCCGGTGCCGCACGACCGGCCCGACCACCCGGTCGGCCAGGTGGGCCGCCACGGCCTCGGCGGTCGCCAGGGCGCACAGCACCAGGTACCAGTCGGGGTCGTAGGGGATAAGGGACAGCGTGTTGAGGTTGCCCTTGTCGCCGGCGCGCGAGTGCGCCACATCGTGGAGTCGGACCTTCACTGCGCTCCTCCTGTCGCTCCGACGACCTCGACCCGCGTCTCGACGGCCTCGCGCGGGATCCCCGCCGACAGCACGCCGATCACCTCGCCGACGGAGGTCCGCAACCCACCGCCGCCCGCTGGGCCGGCGGTGTAGAGGGCGCTGACCTCCTCCGCGACCGCTTCGGCCGCGGCGCGGTCCGGCGCGGTCCCGGCGACCCGCAGGCGGCACTCGTAGGGTTCGACCCCTTCCGACAGCGTCGCGCCGTGCAGGGAGTCCACCCCGATGACGTCGATGCGCAGCCGGGGCACGACGCCCTCCAGCCGCGCGCCGACGATCTCCGCGGCGAGCCGGGCCCGGTCCGCGGCGCCTCGGCCCGCGTAGCCGAGCTCCGCCTCGCCGCGGAACCCGGCGCGGTGGCCGACGCTGACCTTGAGCTCGGCGGGCCGCTCCGCTCCCTTGGCGCCCGAGACGCCGACCCGGTCGGCGCCGAGCTCAGCGATCCGCACCGCGGTCATGTCCGCGCTGACATCGGGGGTGAGGTAGGCGCGGGGGTCGATGACCTCGTAGGTGAGTTGCTCCACAACGGTGCGCCGGTCGACCAGCCCGCCGGTGCCGGGCAGCTTGGTGATGACGGCCGATCCGTCGGGGGCCACCTCCGCAATGGGGTAACCCAGGTCGGCGAGTCCGGGCACCGGTTTGACGCCGGGGTCGGCGAAGTAGCCGCCGGTCACCTGCCCGGCGCATTCCAGCAGGTGGCCGACTACCGTGCCGCGGGCGAGGAGGTCCAGGTCCGCCGGATCCCAGTCGTAGGCGTGCATCATCGGCCCGAGGAACAGGGACGGGTCGGCGAGCCGCCCGGTGACCACCATCTGGGCGCCCGTACCGAGTGCGGGCAGGAGGGCGTCGACCCCTATGTAGGCGTTCGCCGACACCAGCTCGCCGTGCGCCTCCAAGGGCCGGCCGTCCTCCCACGCCGCGGCGTCGGGGTCCAGGCGGTCCAGCACGTCGTCGCCCAGCACGACCGCGACCCGCATCGGGGCGCCGGCCGCCGCCGCGATGTCCGCCGCCATGCGGCCGGCCGCCATCGGGTCGGCCGCGCCGGCGTTGGTGATGAGCCGGGTGCCGGTACGGCTCATGGGGCCCACGAGGGCCGTGAGGCGTTTGGCGAGCATCGGGTCGAACCCGGCCCCGGGGTCGCGGAGCCGGCGCAGGTGCGCCAGCGCAACGGTGCGCTCGCCGAGGCATTCCAGCGCGATCGCGTCCAGTCCGCCGCGCTCGACCAGGTCGGCGGCCGGCTGGACGCGGTCGGCGGCGAAACCCGCCCCGCAGCCGATGCGGAACCGGGTGGCTGTCATTGGTGGTCCTCTCCGTTGCTGTCGTCCCGCGGGGCCTGTCGGTCCGCCGCGCCTGTCACCCGGCCCAGAGTGGGATGACACCGGTCAGTACCGCTGTCGCGAGCATGACCAGGCCGACCAGCCACGCCCACGGCAGCAGGAACCGGATGTGCGCGCCGATCGGTACCCCGGAAAGGCCGGTGAGCAGGAAGAACGACCCAGTCAACGGGCTGATGGGGAAGCCGACCGTCTCCTGGCCGACCACCGACGCCTGCGTGAGGACCAGGGGATCGATACCGAACCCGGCTCCGAGCGCGTTGATGACCGGCAGCACGGCGAAGTAGTAGGCGTCGGGTCCGAACAGCAGGCTCATGGGGACGCCGAGCACGCCGACGAGCAACGGGAGCACAGGGCCCAACGCGTCGGGGACCGAGCCGGTGAGGGCGCCGGCCATCCCGTCGATCATGCCGCTCTCCTCCATGACCCCGAGGAAGACGCCGGCGGCGAGCAGTGTGCTCGCCATGAGCATCGCGCCTTGGGCGTGGGCGTTGATGCGCTCGGTCTGGGCGCGCATCCCCGGGTAGTTGACGATGAGGGCGACGACCAGGGCGATCATGAACACCAGTTCGGGCGGGAGCACCCCGGAGACGAGGACGCCCACCACCGCCAGCGTCAGCACGGCGTTGAACCAGAACAGCCGTGGGCGCGCGAGCTCCGCTGCGGTGCCGGCGTCGGTGCCGTGCTGAGCCGGTCCGGCGGCGGACTCCGGGGCGTCCCGGTCCTCCGCCGGACCGGTGCGCAGCCGCTGCTGCTCTCGGCGGCCCAGCCAATAGGCGATCGCGAAGCAGGCGATGATCCCGGTGATCTGGGCGGGGATCAGCGGCACCCAGATCTCGTTCGCGTCGACCTTGATGGTGGCCGCTGCGCGCGCGGTCGGCCCGCCCCACGGGACGACGTTCATGACGCCGGCCCCCAGGCCGGTGACTGCGGCGAGGACCAGCCTGCGCATCCCCAGCGCGTCGTAGAGCGGGATCATCGCCGGGATCGTGATGAGGAACGTCGTCGCCCCCGCGCCGTCGAGATGCATGAGGAGGGCGAGGACGAGCGTCGCGACGGTGATGGTGACGGGATCACGGCCGGCGAAGCGCAGGACCCGGCGCACAATCGGGTCGAACAGGCCGCTGTCGCGCATGACGCCGAAGTACAGGATCGCGAAGACGAACATCGCGGCGGTCCCCGCGACCCCGTTGAGGCCGGCCGTCACGAACTCCGTGGTCTCCTCGGGGGAGAACCCGGCGACGGCGGCCGCGGCGAGCGGGACACCGATCAGCGGGACGACGGCGGTCACGCGGTTCGACAGGAGGAGGGCCAAGAGGACGGCGATCGCGGTGAAGCCCAGCACGGTCAGCATGGGTCGGGTGCTCCCTGATGGAGTCCTGCGTTACGGGGGTCTGTGGCGGGGGTCACGGTGCCTGCCATCGTGCAGCAGGCCGCTGTTGCACGTCCAACATCGGATTCGCAAGGATCTATGCTCATACGTCATGGATCTTTCGGTGCGCCAACTGGTGGTCTTCGCGGCCGTCGCCCGCGCGGGCAGTTTCACCGATGCCGCCAGGGAGCTGCGGATCTCCCAGTCCGCGCTGAGCCGGACGGTGCAGGAGATGGAGCGGACGCTGCGGGTGCGGCTGTTCGAGCGGACGACGCGCACCGTCCGGCGTACACCCGAAGGCGACGAGCTCCTGGCCGTCGCCGAGCGGGTGGTCGGCGTGCACCGGGCCGAGATGGGCCGGTTGGGGCGCTACCTCGAAGGGGAGACCGGGACGGTCACGATCGCGACGGTGCCCTCCGTTGCGGCCGTGCTGCTGCCGCCGGTCATCTCCGGGTTCCGGGCGCGGCGGCCCGACATCAGGGTCCGGGTGCTCGACAGCATGTCCGACATCGCGCTCGACCGGGTCGCGGCAGGGACGGCCGACTTCGCGATCACCCTCGCCGACCGGCTGCCCGCTGGGCTGTACCGGCGGCCGCTGGTCCGCGACGCGTTCTTCGCCGCGCTGCCGCGCGGCCACCCGCTGGCGGAGCGCACCTCGCTGCGCTGGCGCGATCTCGGCGGCGAACCGTTCATCGCGATCGGCGCCGACTCCAGTGTCCGCAAGCTCACCGACCGCGCGATGGCGAGCGCGGGCGTGCAGGCGGCCGGGACGATCGAGGTCGGCAACGTCTCCACGGTGGGCGGCCTGGTCGCGGCGGGCCTCGGGGTCTCGGCGCTGCCGGCGCTGGTCCGCGTGCTCATGAGCTTCGCCGATATCGCGCACCGCCCGCTGACCGGACCGGTGGCGGCACGCGAGATCGGGGTGGTGCTGCCCGCGGGGGCCGGTCCGGCCCCGGCGGCGCGGCGCTTCCTCGACCTACTGGAGTCGCTGCCCGGGACCGGGCACCCGTTGCCGGCCGACGTCGCGTGGGCCGGCGGCCCCGACTGAGCGGGCGCCGCGCCGCCGCCGGGCCTGGGGGCGCCTGCTGGATGGCGCGCCCCGGCTCGCCTAGATTGCCCAGATGACCAACTGGGACCTCGGGCGGCTGCGCGTGCTGCGCACGCTCGCCGATCGGGGCACCGTGCGGGCGGCGGCCGAAGCGCTGCGGATGACCCCGTCGGCGGTGTCCCAGCAGCTCGCGACCTTGTCCAGGGAGCTGGGCACCCCGATGCTCGAGGCGCACGGCCGCCGGGTCCGGCTCACCAGCGCGGGCGAGGCCGTCCTGCGGCACGCCGACCTGATCTTCGCGCAGGTCGAGCGGGCGGGCGCGGAGCTCGAAGGCTATGTCCGCGGTGTCGCCGGGCGGGTGCGCGTCGGTGCGTTCGCCACGGCCATCCCGAGCCTGGTGGTGCCGCTGTCGGCGCGGTTGCGGCACACGCATCCCGACCTGGAACTGCGGGTCCGCGAGGCGGAGGCCGCCGAGGTGTACGAGCTGCTGGCGCTCGGCGAGGTGGATCTCGCGCTGTCGCTGGCGGCCGAGGTGCCCGCTGCCCGCGACGCCAAGTTCGCCCATGTCCCGCTGATGGCCGATCCGCTGGACGTCGCCCTGCCGGCGGCCCACCGGTGGGCCGAGGGGCCCCCGCCGCGGCTCGCCGACCTCGCCGCCGAGCCGTGGATCTTCGGCGCGGGCGGGCCGTGGCGCGACATCACCCTCGCCGTGTGCGCGTCGGCGGGGTTCGTCCCGGAGAACGTGCATGTCGCCGCCGATTGGACGGCGATACTGGCCCTGGTCGGCGCGGGGATGGGGATCGCGCTGGTGCCGAGGCTGGCCGCGCGCCGGGACGACCCCGCGGTGGCCGTGCGGGTCCTCGCCGCCGAGACCCCCCGCCGGCACGTCGTCGCGGCGGTCCGCGCGGGCGCGGAGGAGCGTCCCCCACTGGCGCTGCTGCTGGCGGAGCTGCGCCGCGAAGCCGCCGAATCGCCATCCGTTCAGTAGTACTGAACAGTCTGATCGAAAACTCTCGCTAGACCTGGAAGGTCATGGGGTGTTTAGGTCGATGTGCGGTGATCCGGCCGCATACCCGACTGCGAAGGCCCCCCATGACCGTTTCCCCCGCCCCTGTTCCGTCAGCCACCGACCCGCACGCCAACGACGCCGCACCCTTCGGCGGCGGCGACCCCTATGCCGACTACCGGGGCGGCGCGTTCCCCTTCACCGCGCTCGCCGACCTGGCCGACCGCCGCCTCGGCGCCGGGGTGATCGCCGCCAACGACGAGTTCTTCGCCGAGCGCGAGAACCTGCTGCGCCCCGGCCCCGCGCGCTTCGACCCCGAGGCGTTCGGCCACAAGGGCAAGATCATGGACGGCTGGGAGACCCGCCGCCGGCGCGGTTCCGGCGGCGCCGACCCCGGCCCCGCGGCGGGCGACCACGACTGGGCGCTGATCCGGCTGGGCGCCCCCGGTGTCGTCAAGGGGATCGTGGTCGACACGGCGCACTTCCGCGGCAACTACCCGCAGCAGGTCAGCGTCGAGGGCGCGCACGTCGAGGGCGCGCCGTCGCCCGAGGAGCTGCACGCGCCCGGAGTCGAGTGGACCGAGATCGTGCCGCGGAGCCCGGTGCTGGGGCACGCGGCCAACGGCTTCGCCGTCACCGCCGAGCGGCGGTTCACCCACCTGCGCCTCAACCAGTTCCCGGACGGCGGGATCGCCCGGCTGCGGGTCCACGGCGAGGTGCTGCCCTCGCCCGCGTGGCTCGGCGCGCTGGGCACCTTCGACCTCGCCGCGCTGCTCAACGGCGGGGCGGTCGAGGACGCCTCCGACCGCTTCTACTCGGCGCCGGAGAACATCATCCTGCCCGGCACCTCGGCGAAGATGGACGACGGCTGGGAGAACCGGCGGCGCCGCGACCGCGGACACGACTGGGTGCTCCTGCGGCTGGCGGGGCACGGGCAGATCCGCGCGGTGGAGATCGACACCGCCTACCTCAAGGGGAACTCCGCGGGGTGGATCGAGGTGCACGCGTGCGACGCCACGGTCGCCGACCCGGCGCTGCCGGAGTCGTGGTCCGCGCTCATCGGGCGCACCCGCATGCGCCCCGACACGGTGCACCGGTTCCTCCTCGACAAGACCGGGCCGGCGACGCACGTGCGCGTCGACGTCTTCCCCGACGGCGGGATCGCGCGGCTGCGGGTCCACGGCTCCCTCACCGACGCCGGTACGCGGGCCCTGGCCCGGCGCTGGGCGGACCGCACCGGCGACGGCGGCCGCCCGTGAGCGCGGGCCCGGCCGCCGGCAACGGCGGCCGGGCCCGGGTCATCCCGTGGCGGGACCGGCGCCCTCGGGCGGGGTCTTGCGCAGCACAGCGGGGTCCGGCGCGTCGAGCGTGCGGTACAGCGAGTCGTGGGGGTAGTCGGGGTCGGTGACCTGGACCTTGATCCTGCTCCGGGCCGCCTCGACGATGGCGCACCGGTACCACGCCCCGCCGGTGTCCTCGCGGAACCACCAGGGGCCGTGCAGGTAGTCGAGGCCGGCGTCCTCGACCGCGGTCATGGCCTCGACGTACTCGGCCGCGCCGCCGAGGGGGTAGTCGAAGACGGTGAGCGGCTGCCACATGCGCCCCGTGCCGTCGGTGTCGCGCAGGTACCCGACGAGTTCGCCGTCGGAGTCGCGCCGTACCTCGTGGGTCGCCGTGCTCATGGTGTTCGCCGCCTCTCGTTCGGTCGCCGTGATCCGCCGCCGCTAGAGTACGGTGTACGCACGCGGTGGGCAAAATGGTTTTCGCCCGGGGCCGTCCGGCAGCGGAGTTGCGCCCTGCGGCGACGTACCGACCCGCGCCGGAGTCCGGCGCACCGTTCTCCACAGGCTGTGGACCGCGCCCTCTGAATGTCCCTCTCTGTCGGTACCTTTACTGCATCTGCCCGGACCACCCGGATGCGGAGACTGGAGGGATGCTGTGAAGTTCCGAGTTGATCGCGACGCGTTCGCCGAGGCCGTGGCATGGACGGCGCGGGCACTGCCCGCGCGGCCCGCGGTCCCCGTGCTCGCAGGCATGCGGCTCGACATCCCCGCGGGCGCCACCTCCCAGGTGCGGCTGTCGAGCTTCGACTACGAGGTGTCGGCGCGTGCGGCGGTCGACGTCGACACCCAGGAGCACGGAGGGGTCCTCGTCTCCGGGCGGCTGCTGGCCGAGATCGCGCGCAACCTCCCCCCGCATCCCGTCGAGGTCGCCGCCGAGGGCTCACGAGTCGTCGTCACCTGCGGCAGCGCGCGGTTCACCCTGCTCACCCTCCCACTGGAGGACTACCCCACCCTGCCCGCCATCCCGAAGGCCACGGGTTCCCTCCCCGCCGACACCCTGGCCGCAGCGGTCCGCCAGGTCGCGCCGGCCGCCAGCCGCGACGACACCCTTCCCATGCTCACCGGCATGCACATGGGGTTCTCCGGCGACACCCTCACCCTCGCCGCCACCGACCGCTACCGCGTGGCAGTGCGCGAGCTGTGGTGGCGCCCCGAGCATTCCGATCTCTCCACCTCGGCCCTCGTCCCCGCCAAGACCCTCGCCGACGCCGCGCGCTCCTTCACCGCCGGCGGCAACGTCGAGATCGCCCTGTCGACCGTCGTCTCCGACGGCGGCGTCGCCACCTCGCAGGGCGAGGGCATGATCGGGTTCGACCACAACGGCCGCCGCCTGACCACCCGGCTCATCGACAGCGAGTTCGTCAAGTACGAGCACCGCTTCCCCACCCAGTTCACCGCGCGCGCCGAGATCCCGACCGCCCCACTCGCCGAGGCGGTCAAGCGCGTCGCCCTGGTCGCCGACCGCAACACTCCGCTGCGGCTGTCCTTCACCGGGGGCGAGGTCGTCCTCGAAGCCGGATCCGGCGACGACGCCCAGGCGCTCGAGGCCATGGACGCCAAGTACGAAGGCGAACCCATGCGGGTGGCGTTCGGCCCGCAGTACTTCCTCGACGGCCTCGGCGGCATCGAGAGCGAGTCCGTCTACCTCAACTTCACCCAACCCACCAAGCCCGTGGTCATCACCGACGTCCCCGGCGAGGCGGGGGCGGCCCCCGCCTTCCGCTACCTCGTCATGCCGCTGCGCGTGGCCTGATCCGGCCGGCTCAGTCGGGCCAGCCCTCGGCGCTCTCGACCCGCTCGGCGTGCCGCTCCGTGTCGACCGGGCGCAACTCGAAGTGCAGGGTCCGGTAGCGCAGCACACGGTGGCTCAGCGGCACCGCCCACCCCTGGAGCATCGGGTGGTGCCGCGTGAGCATCCTGGCGGCGCGCTGGGCGTCGCCGCCTTCGAGGAGCCGCACCTCACCGCGCACGGGGTCGCCCAGCGGGCTGCCGCGGAACGTGCACGGACGCAGGTCGGCGAGCGGGTGGCAGCGCAGCCGCTTGGCCTTTCCGGAGTCCTCCCACGTGCGGAACACCACCCGGTCGCCGTCGAGGACGATGCTCACCGGGGTGTCCACGGCGGTGGTCCCATCGGACCGGTAGGTCGTGAGCAGGGCGGTCTTGTGCTGGTGGAACACTCTCAGGAGCGTGGCCGGTGTCATCCTCGTCGTCCTTCCCGGTGCGCGGCGAGGGGTCATGGCCCAGCCTTCCCCGAAAAGTGAGCCGCGTCACGCTCTTCGGCCGCCCGATCTCGCGGGGCGGCCCCGGGTCAGGTGATCTCGTAGGCGTCGCCGACCTTCGCGCGGAGCTCCGCCACCGGTATCTCGGCGGGCCGCGAGCTGATCCCCCACCGGTGTCCGAACGGGTCGAAGAGCCAGCCGTTGCGCTCGCCGAACGGCTGGTCGGCCATCGGCCGGTCGACCGTCGCCCCGGCGGCGACGGCCCGCTCGAACACCGCGTCGGGGTCGTCGAACTCCAGCATTAGCGCGACCGGGGTCCCGCCGAGGGACTTCGGGCCGAGCACGCCCACCTCGGGGTGTTCGTCGGCGATGTAGAACACGGCACCGCCGATGCCGAATTGCGCGTGCCCGATCCGGCCGTCGTTTCCGGTCCAGCGTGAATCCTCCGCCGCACCGAAAGCCGAGACGTAGAACTCCAGCGCTTCGGCGGCGCCATGCGCGGTCAAGTACGGCGTCCCATTCGCCATTTCCGCCACTCCTTATGCCGTGGGCCGCATACGCGGTCCTGATTCACTAGGGGAACCCTAGGCGCGGCGCGGCGGCGGGGTCTTGGACGAACGCGACCCGAACGCCACCGGAATTCCGCCGCTCCGGAGCGTGGCCGGCGGAGGGCGCAGGGGGCGAGGTCAGGGCGCCGACGGCTGGCCGGATGCGGCCAGAGAAGCCAGTTTATCCACAGGCAGTTATGGGCTCACAGAGGTAATCCACCGCGTTTTCGCTGTTTATCCACAGGCTTTTCCACAGGGCTGTCGAACTGTGTACAAGCACCCGGACAATCGCATCAAGGAGACAAGCGGCGCGGATCGGCGCATCCGTTCGGGCATCGAATAGCCGGGTCGGCCCCGCGCGGCGGCCCATCCGTCCCGCGCCCCGCGGTGCCGGCGCGTCCGTGCGGCGGGCCCGCGGCGGCGAGGGCTGCGGCACAAGAGAGCGGGGACCGGAAATCCCCTCCGGCCCCCGCCCGCCCCCGTCGTGCCCCTGCGTCAGCTCTCGGCGCCTTCGGCGTACATGGCGCGGAAGGTGAGCGGGCCGACGATCCCGTCGACGTCGATGCCCTTCTCCTGCTGGAACGCCTTGATGGCCTTGACCGTGCCGGGGCCGTACTGGCCGTCGACCGAGACCTCGTGGCCGAGGTCGTCGAGCGAGCCCTGGAGCCCGGTGACCACGTCCGAGCGGGCGTCGCCGCTCTGCACCAGGCCGATGTCGGCGGAGAGCTGGTCCCACGTGTCGTCGTTGACCGTGCCCGTGTTGGGGATCGCCCTGTCGTCCTGGTAGGCGTTGACCGCGCCGGTCAGCTCTTCGGTGAAGTCCGCCTCCGGCTCGCCCTTGAGGTAGCCGTCCTCCTTGAGGAAGTTGCCGACCGCCTCGACCCGGTAGCCCAGGTCGCCCTCCTTGAGCTCCAGCCACTGCTGCTCCTGGATGGCGGTCTTCACGCTCTGGGGGGTGTCCGGGCCGTCGGCCATGGCGGCCGGTGCGGCGAACCCGCCGATGGCGAGCGCCGCTCCGGCGATAGCGGTACCGATGGCGATGCGGCTCTTCGCGAACATGCAGACTCTCCCTGTTTCTCGGTTCTCGCCGTATTGGCGCGACAATGAGTAGAGATGCATGCGAATGGCGGGTGGTTCGCTGTTTTGACGGATGATTTTTCGGAATTCTCGCTCCCAGGAGAGCGAAATACGCGCGGACGCGGGGCATCTGCTATCGGTTTACCTGAATGGCCGATGGAATTGCGGCCATTCACCGGATCGACGGATGGCACCGCTGCGACCTGCGAATCCATGGAGCCGCAGGGGCGGCGGCGCCGGCCGGCGGCCTTGCGGGGCGCCGCGCCGCCGACGATGCTGGCCGGGTGCCCATGTCACACGATCCGCCGCCGCGCCGTCCTCCGGGCATGCGCACCGACGACGATCTCGCAGCGGAGTTCCACGCGATCCGGCCGCGCCTGGTCGGCGTGGCCTACGCGCTCCTCGGCAGCGTCCACGAGTCCGAGGACGCCGTGCAGGACGCCTGGCTGCGGCTCCAGCGCAGCGACTGGGCGGCGATCGAGGACGTCACCGGCTGGCTCGTGGTCGCGGTCTCGCGGATCGCCCTCGACACGCTCCGTTCGGCGCGCCGGCGCCGCGAGACCTATGTCGGCCCATGGCTGCCCGAACCCGTGGTCGCCGGCGCCGACCCGGCGGAGCGGGTGACACTCGACGAGTCGATGAGCATGGCCATGCTCATCGTGCTGGAGACGCTGAGCCCCGCCGAACGCACGGTCTTCGTCCTGCACGACGTGTTCGGCATGCCGTTCACCGAGGTCGCCGGGGTCGTCGGGCGATCACCGGCTGCGTGCCGACAGCTCGCCGCCCGCGCCCGCAGGCACGCGGCAGAGGGTGCGCCGCGGTTCGACGTGGACACCGCCGGGCACCGCAGGGTCGTCGAGGCGTTCATCGCCGCCACCACCAGCGGGGACACCGCCGCACTGCTGGAGCTGCTCGACCCCGAGGTGGTCCTGCGCACCGACGGCGGCGGCCGCGCCAGGGCCGCGCTGCGGCCCATCACCGGCGCGCCCAAGACCATCCGCTTCATCTTCGGCGTGCTCGGCGACACCGCCGTGGTGGCGCGCCTGAGCCCGTGGACGGTGAACGGGCGCCCGGGGCTGCTGACCTACGGCAGCGACGGCGGCCTGACCAGCGTCACCGGCTTCAGCGTCGCCGACGGCCGCATCACCGGCATCGACGCCGTGCTGAACCCGGAGAAGCTGGCCCGGATCCGCTGAACCGGGATGTCACAACCCGGCCCGCCGCCTCGTCCACCCATAGCAAGGACACGGGACGAAGGACGCAGCGGGAGCGGGGTGCGGCGTGACGGCGGCAAGCACGGAGATCACGGTGGTGGGAGGCGGGATCGCGGGCCTGATGGCGGCGATCACGTGCGCGGAGGAGGGCGCCGCGGTGACCCTGCACGAGGCGCACTCGGCGCTGGGCGGGCGCGGCCGGGCCACGGCGCCGCCCCACGTCGCCCATGACGGCTCGCACGTCTTCTACGCCGACGGCCCGCACTGGCGCTGGCTGGCCGAGCGGGGCCTCGCCGGTCCCTTGGGCCGGCCGCCGGCGCGCGCGGCGCTGCGGGCCGGGTTCCGCTCCGACGGCGGGTTCCGGCGCGGCGTCCCAGCCGGATTCCTGCGCATGGTCGCGCACCGGAACCGGCCGGCGCCCGTCGACCGCGACTTCCTCGGCTGGGCCGCGGAGCGCTACGGGGAACGGGCCACCCGCGCGGCGGCGAACGCCATCAGCGTGGTGACCTACGACGCGGACACCGGCCGCCTGTCGGCGGCGTTCGTGTGGGAGCTGCTGCACCGGGTCTTCGCCCCGGCCGTGCCCGCGGTGCGCTGGCCCATCGGCGGCTGGCAGGCGGTGATCGATCGGACGGCGGCCCGCGCCCGCGAACTCGGGGTCCGCATCGAGCTGGAGTCGCGGGTCGCGGAGGTCGGCGGGCGGCCGACCATCGTGGCGACCGAACTGGCGTCGGCGCGGCGCCTGCTCGGCGACGACACACTGCGCTGGGAGAGCGGCGACTGCGTGCTGCTCGACCTCGCGGTGCGCGAGCACCGCCGCGACGCGTTCATCGTCTTCGACCTGGACGAGGGCGGGTTCCACGAGTGCTACTCGGCGCAGGACCCCACGATCGCGCCGCGCGGCGAAGCGCTGTTCCAGCTCGACATGCCGGTCCGCGCGGGCGAGACCACCGCCCAGGCGCGGCTGCGCCTGGAGGGCCTGGCCGACGTCGCGCTGCCCGGCTGGCGCGAACGGGTCACGTGGCAGCGGAAGGGGCGGGCGAAGGACCGCACGGGAGCGCTCGACCTGCCCGGGCACACCTGGCGCGACCGGCCCGCGATCGACAGGGGCGGCGACGTGTTCCTCGCGGGCGACATGGTGGCGGCCCCGGGGATGCGCGGAGAGATCGCGATGAACAGCGCGCTGCACGCCGCCCGGCTCGCCCTGCGGTCGGCACGGGGCACCCGCCCCGCACGGCGCACGCAGGCGTGACCGCCCGCCGCGGCGGTCCGGGGGTGCGGCGGGGGCCGCGCGGCTGCTCGGCGCGGCTCGGCGCACCTCAGGGGTGCTGGTCGCCCTCGGGGAGGGAGGAGCCCCCGGTGCGGCTCACCGCGGTCTCCATGCCCAACTGGGCGCGCCGGCCGCGAATGTAGCCCGCGCGGTAGCCGGCCTTGTGGTGGGTGCGTTCGGGGCGCGTGGGGCGGAGCTTGGGGAAGCGCTCCTCGAAGTCCTCGCGCACCCGGTCGATGTCCTCGCGCAGCACGATCTCGGCGCCATGGGCGGGATCGGCGCCGGCGCCGGAGTCGGCGCCCGCTGCGCCGCCGCGGGCCTCCGGGTCCTCGCGCAGCCGCGCGCGGAACTCGCGGATGCGCTCGGCGACGGCGTAGCCGTAGGCGCGCACGAACGACCGGTAGAACCGGCTCCGCTCGGTCGCCAGCGTCGAGCGGTCGTAGTTGCGCAGCTCGCGCAGGTCGGCGACGTGGTTGCGGGCGGTGAACCGGGCGGACGCCTCCATCTGCATGGTGATGGACGGCAGCAGCACCCGCAGCGCGTCGAGCGAGGTGGCGGTGCCCACGATGATGAGGGTGCGCTCGGTGTTCGCGGCGGTGTTGCCGCGCACCGCCGACTGGCAGCCGTACGCCGCCGCGATGGCGGCCAGCGCCTTGACCCGCGCCTTGCCGTGCCCGCCGACACCCGAGACCGGGAAGTCCAGGCGGGTCACCGACTCGGCCGCCTCGCCGCGCTGGGCGCGCGCCTCGGCCTCGGCGATGGCGTGGCGTGTCATGAGCTCGGCGGCCTTGGCGGTGAACGCCTGGCTCTCGGCATCAGTGACCGAGGGGTCCTCCGCCATGCGGAGGAGCCCTCGGACACGCTCGATCATCTTCTTACGCGCGGGATCGGACTCGGTCGACATAGAGCCTTAGGTGGTGTGTGAACCCGGCCGCTCCCGGCCGGGCCGGGTGATCAGGCCGACTTGTTGCCGGCGACCATCCCGATGATTCCCAGGATCACCCAGAGTACGGCGGCCGTGCCGATGCCCGCACCGATCGCGGCGAACGGGGCCGCCAGGAAGCTGCCCCCCAGCATGACGGCGACGAGGGTCACAGCGGCGGTACCCGCGCCCCCGAACAGCGCCGGAGCGGTGGCGAACCGCCACGGGTACTGCCCCGCGTACCGGCGGGCGCGCCGGTCGCCCTTGCTGCCGAGCAGCGCGACCGCGCCGCCCACCAGCGAGAAGAAGAAGATGCCCGTGGTCAGGGCACCGCTGACGTCGAACGACGCCAGGTTCAGCAGGAAGGTGGCGGCGCCGGTGACCCCGCCCGCGACCAGGGCGGTGCCCCAAGGCCAGATCATCGTCGCCGAGGCGACGGGAGTGAATGCGTTGCCGCGCTCCAGCGTCATGTCCGTAGCTCCTCAACTCGTGCGCCGTGCCGCCCCGGCCCGGGCCGCCGACTGCCTCTCTACGTCCTCCAGCATGCCCGGACGCAGCTCGCGCCACATCAGGGCCCAACCCCTGTTCTCCCCCGAGAAGGCGTCCCCTAGCCCTCAGGTCTCGGTCCGGAACCGGCGAGTGCGGCGACCGGTGCTCGGCGGCCGCCCTTATGCCGTCCTCACACCGACCAACGCGAAACCGCGGCGAACCGTTCCCCCGAACGGCTCCGCGCTATGGGCGAGGGGCGCCGATGAGCGTGTCGAGGAGTCCCAAGGGGGCGCCGACGGCGCCCCGCTCGGTGTGGGCGGCGCGCAGATCGGGGTCGTCCGTCAGGACCAGCTCGGCCGTGCCCTCCGGTGCGGGCGGCCCGGGCGCGGCGTCGCCCGCCGCCACCTCGACACCGGGGGCCGGGGCGAGGCCCGGGCGCGGGACCAGCAGCCGGACCCGGGGGAACCACCGGTGCAGGGCCATGAGGCGCGGCACCTGCGGCAGCAGGGCGGACTCGATGCCGGTGCGCGCCGCCTCCGCGAGCGCGTCGCGCAGCGGCGCGGGATCGCGGGTGGTGCCGCGCGCGTCGACGACGAGGACGAGGCGCCGGTCGAGCGCCGACAGCAGCAGCGGCCAGGTCGCGGCGAACGCGGGGAGCAGCTTCAGCGATGGGACCTTCTCGACCGGTACCCAGCGGATCTCGGCGCTCTCGGTGTTGCCGCGGGAGTACGCGCGCAGTTCGGGCAGTTGCGCGAACACGGTGTCGTAGGTCCACACGGTGTGGTCCTGGCGGTGGACGGCGCTGGGCAGGGCGCCGTCGAGCGGACCGGCGACCTCCTCGCCGAACTCGCGCAGCGCCGCCTGGAGGGACGACTCTCCGCTGTCGCGGGCGCCGCCGGGCACCCCCCACGTGCCGCCCATGTGGCTCCACAAGGCGCGGTGTTGGAGCAGGACGTGGCCGGTTCCGGCCGCGTCGGCGGCGTGCAGCAGCAGGCCCGCCGCGCCGAAGAGCCCCCACCGGCGGGTGCCGTCGGCAAGCTCGACCCAGCCGTCGCCGTCGCCCCTGATCATCCGGTCTCCCCATGCCGAGGCGTCCGCCGGCCGGGCCGCGCCGCCTGGTCTGATGTGCCCTGTGGCACCCTACCCACCCGCCCTGACCGGGCGATGCCCACTGCGAGCAGGGAAGGCGCGCGTCGCCTCCACCGTCCTGCGGCGCTAGGATTCTGCCGCGATGACCACCATGGCGAGTTCTGCCGCAATGCTCCCGGTCCTCACCCTTCGGTTGGTGGGGCGCTACTGGGCGCCGCTGCTATGCGTGTATGCGGCCGGCACCTTCCTGCACGCGATGATGGTCCGCGGCCTGGTGATCATCGCCGAGGACAGCGTTATGGCCGGTCTCGTCGGCCTCAGCATTGCGGTCCTCGTCACACTCACCACGACCATCGTCATGTTCCACCTGATGACCAGCGGCATGCCCGCGCTCAACTCCGAGCTGGTCAACCCAGGGAGCAAGACCACCCGCACCACACTGGGCGAGCGCGAGCACCGCGTGGTCGACGCCGTGGCGATGGCCATCCTGCCGTTCCTCATCTTCTACAGCGCGTGGGGGCTGTTCGCCGAGGAGTTCCGCGAGTTCAGCCTCGGGGTGGTCAACTCCGAGGGCCTCACCGGCGCCGACAAGTTCATGTTCGAGGAACTCGGGTGGCCGCTCGCCATCGCGTTCGGGGCGTGGAGCCTGCGGGCCGTCTGCGAGCGCGTGTACGACCGGACCGACAACAAGTGGCTCGGCATCCTCACCGCGGTGTTCGAGGCCACCTGGATGTTCTTCGCGGTCTTCTCGGTCGGCGAGGTCACCGGCAACGCCAAGGACTGGGTCGCGACCCGCGTCGTGTGGTTCGAGGTGCAGCAGGCCATCACCGACTCGATGCAGTGGCTGGAGAACCTGTCGTCGCTGCCGTTCCCCGAGACCTATGCCGCCGCGCTCGTCCTCATCGCCCAAGGCTGGGAGCACCTCAAGGAGGCGCTGCTCGGGCCGCTGCTGTGGCTGACCATCGTGTCGGTTGTGTACGGCGCCGAGGTCGACAAGTCCGAGCCGCTGTTCCGCAAGGGCAGCCGCGCCGACGAGCACGCCCAGCGGGTCAGCAGCGTGACCCCGAAGGTCGTCAAGGGCATCGGCCAGTTCGCCGGCCGCGACGCCCGCGAGAAGTACGTGCCGTTCCTCAACGCCCTGCGGTTCGTCCTGCGGGTCAGCCCGGTGTTCGTGCTGACCTTCTGCCTGCTGTACACGCTGCTCGACCTCGGGTTCGGCTGGCTCGAACGCGGCGTCTACGTGCTCGTCGGGCCCGACGAGTTCCTCGGCTGGTGGTGGCCGTGGCTGTTCCCGATCGAGTTCGCGGTCGACGCCGTCCACGAGGTCCTGCGGGTGTGCCTGCTCGCCGCGACGTTCGAACTCACCCTGCGCCGGGTCAGCACGCGCAGCGTCGGCCGCAGGGCGCGCCGCACCGCCTGAGCCGGCCCGGCCGGGCGCCGCCCGTGCCCTTCCGGCGGCCCTACTCCTTCGGCGGGAACTGGAGGATGGCGGGCCGGGGCGAGTTGGGGTCGTTGGTGGTGCTCGCCGACACCTCGATCCGCAGCGACTTCACCGCGTCCTTCGGCACGATGAACGTCGCGATGTAGGCCTGGGTGGCGCCGGGCTTCACCGGCTCGCCCTCGGTGTCGGTGCAGCCGAACTTGATCTCGGCGACCTCGGGCGGGAGCTGGCGGCTGCCGAACTCGGAGGTGCGGTTCCACGAGCGCCCGCCGGGGTCGACGGCGCGGACGTCGCACGAGCGCTGGAGCCGCTTGGCGGCCTTGGCGTCCTTCGGCGTCACCTTGAACAGGGCGTCGACGAGCTGGCCGTTCTTGGGCAGCTCGCTGAAGGTGTCGCCCATGGTCTCCCCGACGAGGGTGCCGCGGAACTCCCAGGTGATGCCGTTGATCTCGCCTTCGCCGCTCGTGACGACGGTGGGTTCCGGCGGGATCTGGCCGCTCTCCATCGCATTCTTGCGCTCCAGCCACCATGGCACGCCGAGGGCGGCCGGCAGCAGGATGAGCAGGGCGAGGACGTAGTGCAGCCCGGCGCGCAGCCACCACGCACGGCGGCGCGGCGGGGGCTCGGGGGGAGCGGGCGGCGGCGGAGGCTGCGCCGGGGGCCCGGGCGGGGGCGCGGCGAAGGACGGGCGGCCGGCGTCCGCGGGCGGCCGTCCGGCGGCGGGCCGCCGCTGGTCGACGGGCCGTTCGAAGTGCCGCGGCGGGATGGGTCGGTTGTGCACTCTGCCGCTCCTACGCGTACCCGGGCTCGGAGATGGTGACCTTCGGGGCGGCCTTCGCGCGCAGCGCCTCGATGTCGCCGGCGTCGAGCCCCAGGTCGATCTGTGCCTCGGCGGCGAGCCGGTCGTCGAGGCCGTTGTCGGTCATGTGCATCCGCAGCGTGAGCGGCGGGGTGAGCCGCTTCGTCGGGATCTCGAACACCAGGAAGCCGCGGCGGGGGATGCCCGGCTCGAACGGTACGGAGCTCTGGTCGATGGTCGTCGTGAGCTGGGTGCCCGCGAGGAACTCGAAGTCGTCGCCGTTGGTCAGGGTCGGCGTGCCGGCCTGCATGGGCGACAGGGTGGGCTCGACCGCGGCCTCCACGACGACCCACACGCCTTTGGCCTTCTGGAGTTCGGGGCCGCCGAAGGACTCCTCGGCCACCGATTCCGCGAGCCGGACCTTGCCGACCTTCATGGTGAAGCGTCCGGCGTCGACAACGTCGCCGCGGGCCCCGGTGTGGGCGATGGGCGCGGTCTCCTGCTCAGGGGTGATGAAGTAGGAGTGCGCGGTGATGAGCAGCGCGACGAGGACCAGGCTCATGGCCACGGTCCCGGCCGTACTGAGGAAGGAGCGCCGTGCCATGCGGGTCACCCTCTCTCGACGGGGATCTCGACGGTCCCGACGCGTTCCTCGCCGGCGCCCCACCGTTCGCGCTCGTCCCAGAAGCCGCCGGTCTTCTGGGCGTCCCAGATGGTGAGAGCGACGGACTCGACGGAATCGGGGGCGACCTTCTTCGGCAGCGGCCAGGTCAGCAGGACCTTCTCCGAGACCTGCGGTTGCAGTTCGGTGTAGAGCCCCTCCGGATTGCGCTCGAATAGGACGTCGATGCTCTTGACGCGGGCCTTGCCCGGCTGGATCGACGGCGCGATGATGCCGTTGAGCGCGCCGAACTCCACCGGTTCCTTGACCTTGGTCACCAGGTCGGCGCGGATCTCCAGGACCGGCTCGGGCCCCTTGTCCTTGTCGATCGTGACGGTGGCCGAGTGCGGGGTGACCGTGAAGAGCTCATTGCTGATGGGCCGGCCGGGGGCGGACGGCGGGGCGTCGGGCGCCTTCGCCAGCCCGCCGGTCGCCCACAGGGCGAGGACCAGCGAGCCGATGACGATCGCCAAGACGGCGAAGAGGAGTGCGCGCGCGAGCGGGCCGCGGGGGAGGAAATCCCCGGCGGTCGCTTCCTGACCTGCTGCGTGGTGTGCCACAGGGGGATTTTAGGGGGCACGGTGCGGTAATGCGTTCTTTGGCGTCCGAAAGCGGTCAGCACGCAGGGCGGCCGGTGCCCGGTGCCGGTGCCGTCAGAAGGGCCCGGTGCAGGCGTTGCGGCCTTCGCATCCGGTTGTGCGAGAGGCCCGGTCGCCACTGAAAGCGTGCTGAAAGCGCGTGTCTCTAGAGTCATGGACACTCTGCGAGATCGGCACCCGCGGGAGGACGGCCCGCGGGCGCCGGTCTGGCGGAGATTGCGCCGAGAGCCGCGGTTTGCGCTGATATAGGTTCGTTTGAAGTGTTCTGTGACGATCATCGAGGAGTGACCGATGCGGCTGATGGCCCCCGCGAAGCATGAGATCGACGCCGAGTTCCTGGCATTGGTCGAGGAACTGAGCGTTCGCGCGCTCGACACGGTCGCGCCCGCGACGGCGCGCCTCAGCCCCACCAGCGAGCCTCCCGCCGAAGACGGCGAGGGCGACTCCGGTGCCGACGACGCCCCCGCGGAGAAGCCCGAAAAGGACGACTGAACCGCGGTGGCGGGGCCCGCCTCGGCGGGCCCCGGGCACTCCGCACCCGCGCTTACTGGGAGGGGAGCGCGGGTGCGGTGTGTTTCCGAACGCTTCCTTTGTGTCACAGGGGCCTTGCTATAGTCCGACTTGTGAAGTTTCGCGTCCTGGGGCCTGTCTCGGCGTGGGGTAGTGGGGGGCGCATCCCGGTCGGCGGTCCCCGGCAACAGTGCGTCCTCGGCACGCTACTCGTCGAACTCGGCAAGGAGGTCACCGCCGAGCGGTTGACCGAACTCCTCTGGGGCGAGGACCCCCCGCGCACTTCACGGTCGATCATCCACGTGCAGATCTCGCACCTGCGGCGCGCCTTCCCCAGCCTGATCCAGACCAGTGCCGGCGGTTACGTCGCGGTCGCCGATCCCGACGACGTCGACCTGCACCGCTTCCGCCGCCTCGTCGGCGCCGCGCACGCCAGCGCCGACCTCGCCGCGGCCTACTCGCTCTGGGACGAGGCGCTGTCCGTCTGGGAGGGGCGGCCGTTCTCCGGCATCGGCTCCGACCGGCTCTGGTACGCACTGTGCCTGCCGCTGATCGAGGAGCACTGGAACGCGCTCACCAGCTGGGCCGAGTCGGCGTTCGAGCTCGGCCGCTACGGCACGATCGCGGAGCGGCTCACGTCGACCGTGTACGAGGAGCCGCTGCGCGAGCGGCTCAGCTTCCTCCTCATCGCCGCCCTCTACCGCAACGGCGACCGCGCCGCTGCGATGTCCGCCTACCACTCGCTGCGCGAGCGCCTCGCCGACGAGTTGGGCGTCGACCCCGGCCCCGAGATCGTGGCCCTCTACCAGGAGATGCTGAGCGAGCCCGACCGGCAGGAGGCGCCGCAGCCCCCGGTGCAGCGGCCCCGGGCCGCCCTCGGCACGGGCGAGCCGGTCCGCAACGACCTGCCCCGCGACATCCCCGACTTCGCCGGGCGCGAGGCCGACCTCGCCTGGCTGCTCGACGTCGCGGCCGACGATTCCGACCAGGCCGTGGTTCGCGTCGTCACCGGTCCCGGCGGCGCGGGGAAGACCACCCTCGCAGTCCACGCCGCGCACCGGCTCGCCGCCCGCTACCCCGACGGTGTGCTGTTCATCGACCTGTACGGTTTCGCGGTCGAGCGCGAGCCGCTGTCCGCGGCCGCCGCGCTGGGGCGGCTGCTGCGGGCGATCGGGGTCGAACCGGACGCCGTGCCCGACTCCACCGACGAGCGCGCGGCCCTGTGGCGTGCGCTGCTCGCCGGTCGGCGCACCCTCATCGTCCTCGACAACGCGGTCGGCTTCAACCAGGTCGACCCGCTCCTCGCCGCGACACCGGGCTCGCTGACGCTGATCACCACCCGGCACGACCTGCCCGGCCTCAACGGGGTGGGCCACCTGAGCCTGGGCATGCTCGACGAGTCCGCCGCCGTCGCACTGTTCACCGCCGTCATCGGTGCCGACCGGGTCGCGGGCGAGGAGGACGCCGCGCTGGCCGTGGCACGGCTGTGCGGCGGGTTGCCGCTCGCGCTGCGCATCGTCGCCGGGCGCATGGCCACCCGCCCGCGCTGGACCTTCGCGCACGCGGCGCGACGGCTCTCCGAGGAGCATCTCCGCATGCGCGAGCTGGAGGCCGACGGCCGCAGCGTGCGGGCGATCTTCGAGCTGTCGTTCCAGACCCTCACCGGGCCGCAGCGCGAGGTCTTCCTGACCCTCGGGATGATGATCGGGAGCAGCATCGACCTGTACGGCGCCGCCGCGCTCCTGGACATGCGGCCCGACGACGCCGACGACGCCGTCCAGGAACTCGTGAGCGTCTGCCTCATCGAGGAGAAGGGGGTCGACCTCTACCGCTTCCACGACCTCCTCGGCGTCTACGCGCGCGAGCGCGCGCTCGCCGAACTCCCCGCCGGCACCGTTGCGGACGCTCGGCGCCGTCTCAGCGGTCACTACCTCGCCACCGCCCAGCGCGCCTCCGACTGGCTCGGCTGGCGCCGGCACGAGGACGCCGCCGACCGCACACCGGATTCCCGGTACGACGACGACCCCGTGCCCAATCGGGACCGCGCGATCTCCTGGTTCGACACCCACCAGCAGAACCTCGCCTCGGTCGTGGACCACTTCGCCGAGCACGACGACAGCGAGCGCGCCTGGCGGATGGCCGACTCCTTATGGCGGTACTACGCGTTCAACGGTCAGACCGACCTCTGGTACGCCACCCATGAGAAGGCGCTCGCCGCCAGCAGGGCGCAGAGCAACGACATCGGGCGGGCGGTCACCCTGGTGGGGCTCGGCATCGCCAACTGCCTGAGCGGCCGGTTCGCGCTCGCCGTGCGCAACCTCCAGGAGGCCCGCCGCGTGTTCGTGGGAGTGGGCGACCGCGAGGGTGAGATCCGGGTGCTCGCCAACCTCGGCATGGTCTACGAGCGCGAGGGGCGGTTCCGCGACGCGCTGGACGTCCTCGGCGAGGTCGTCGAGCACAGCGTCGCGACGGGCGACCGCCTCCTCGAGACGCAGCACCGCGCGAACCTGGCGATGCTGTTCCAGGTGCAGGGCGACACCGCCCAGACCGTCACCAACTGCGAGATCGTGCTGGACACCGGCGGAGACGAGCGCTACGCGGAGCACTGGGCGCTGGCCTCTCGTACGCTCGGCGAGATCAAGGGTGCGCAGGGCGAGGCCGCCGAGTCGCTCCGCCACCTGGAATACGCACTGGTCCTCTTCGACCGGCTCGGCAACCAGACCGGGGAGATCTACACCCGCAACTCCATCGCCGTGACCCTGCGGGAGTCCGGCGACCTCGACGCCGCGATCGAGGCCCACCGCTACGCGCTCGAACTCGGCGAGAAGACCGCGCAGCACAGCGCCGACGCTCAGATCCGCAATGCGCTCGCCGCGACCTACGAGCGCGCCGGGCGCGTGTCGGACGCCCGCTCGTCCTACGAGCACGCGCTGCGGCTCGCGCACGAGCGCGGGGAGCGCTACGCCGAGGCCGCCGCGCGGTTCGGGCTGGCGCTGCTGCCCGACACCGGTGCGGCGGACGCCGCGGCGCTGCTCACCCGGGCGGCCGAGACCTTCGCAGCGCTCGGCGTCCCCGAGGCCGACCGCGCCCGCGCGGAACTGGACCGCCGCACCGTCTCCTCCTGAGGCGCCCCGGCCCGGCGGCGCAGGCCCGGCCCGGCGGCGGCCGCCCCGCTGCGAACGGGTGTCAGACGACCTTCGCGAGGATGGGGTACGACACCATGCCGTGCGAGGTCAGCCGGCCCCGCACGAACCGCCAGAAGCTCGGCCTCGCGAGCTGGCGCAGCAGCAGGAACCGCACGGGTCCGCACGGCAGCCGCACGTAGTTCACCACGGCGAACCGGCCGTCGCCGACCGGCTGGAGCGGCGTGGAGTTGTCGATCCCGGTCTTGACGGTGTACCAGCCGGTGAGGGTCTCCCACACCGCGAGTCCCCGTTCGGGGCTCGGCGCGGTGAAGTGGTTGAACAGGAACGTCCCGGCCATGGTGCGCTCCGTTTCGCCGATGCGCTTCGGGTTGCGCATGGCCATGACGGAGTCGGCGTCGAGTTCGTCGGCCGGCAGCGCGGACCGGACGTCGGGGACCGCCTCCGGCGAGGCGGTCTGGACGAGCAGGAGCACGTCCCAGGCGGGGGTCCCCTTGATCGGCGGGATCAGCACCGCCTGGTACACGGTCGCCTTGACGACGTCGGGGCGCGCCGCGAGCGTCCGGGCGATGGCGCGCCACTCCTCGATGACGTCGTCGCGTTCGGCGCTCCGGCGCACGAGGGGCGGCCCGGAGGGCGGGGACACCGATTTTCCGGCGTAGATGTAGCCGTAGGGCGCGGGGGCTTCGAACGAGGCCACGGGGTAGGCGGGGTCGGGGGTCACAGCCGTCATTTCCGCTCCTTCGGGGGTGAGCGAGGCAGGGGGGATCGGTGGGCGGGCCGGCGGCGTGCTCCTCCGCTGTTCGCGGCGGCCGCGCGGCGCGTGACGATTTGAATATCCGAACACTTTGTATAACCGAAAATATACACTCGGGTGCGTGACCGACGAGAACCCCCCTGGACAACGCCGAATACCGGACCCGGAGCTGATCAAGGAGACGCTCGGCTACGTGCCGCTGATCGAGGCGTACTTCCGCAAGGGGCCCGTCGAGATGCCCCCCGAACTCCGCGAGATCTTCGCCGGTCACCGGCTCACCGCGCGCCACGGCGCGGTCATCAGCCAACTCGTCGCCGTCACGTCCCTGAACGTCACCGAACTGGCGCGGCGCATGGGCGTGTCGCTGCCGACAGCCAGCGAGCTGGTCGGCGACCTCGACCGGAGCGGACTGATCGAGCGCCGCCCCGACCCCGAGAACCGGCGGCGCACCCTGGTCGCGATCTCCGTCGCCAAACGGCCCACCGTCGAGGCGTTCGTCGAGACGCGGGCGGCGCCCCTGCTGCGCGTGATCGAGAGCCTGTCGCCGCGCGACCGCGCCGGGTTCACGGCGGGACTCGCCGCGTGGGCGCACGAGGTGCGCGACCTGTGAGCGGGCCGCGCCCGCCCGCACGGACCGCGCGGGTCCGTGCGGGCGGCCGGGCTCAGGCGTCGGCCCACGGCCAGTCGGCGTTCCGGCCCCGCTCGATCAGCGGGATCATCCGGAACGCGGTGTCGGACAGTCCGCCGAACGTGTGGCGGTTCGCCGTACCGGACGGCCCGTGCCCGTGCCGGTACCCGGCGAGGTTCCAGGTGTAGACCGGCACCTCGGCGGGGACCTTCGACGTGGGCTCCGCGCCGCGCCGCCCGGCCCACGCCTGCTCGTCGGTGACGATGACGACCCGGTCGTGGCCGCGGTAGTGCGAGCGCACCGCCTCAGCGGTGTTGGTGCCGCCCATCCAGGAGTACCGCTCGATCGCGCGCAGCAGCGAGTCGCCCCGCGCGAACGCCACCGGCCGGCTGCCGGTGCCGAACTCCACCAGGTCGGCCGCTGCACAGCGCATCGCCAGCGCCGTGCCGAAGATCGCCGCGGCGTCGGCCCGGTTCAGGTCGGAGCGCGCCGACAGCGACGCCTGCATCGACCCCGACCGGTCCACCAGCACCAGCGTGCGGCCCGCGAGCTCGGGTACGTGTGCGAGCGACGCCTTCAGCGCCTTCTCCAGCGCGTGGCCCCACCGCAGCGACGGCGCCGCCCGGTAGGCCGCCAGGAACCGCATGGGGAGCTGGCGCGACTTCGCCACGTGGGCGGGGTCGGCGAGGGTCGCCGCGACCCGCTCGGCGGCGTCGTCCGAGACCCCGGCCTGGTCGAAGTTGCGCAGGTTGCGCAGCAGCGCCATGTAGCCCATCGACGGGATCAGCGCCTCCCACAGCTGTGCCTTGTCCACGGTCGAGCCCGCGAGCGACAGCGCGTTCTCCCAGGTGAGGCCCGCGCCTGCCAGCTCGTCGGCGTCCAGCGCGACCGCGGGGTCGGCGGCGAAGCGCGCACCGAACTCGGCGTTGCGCGCCAGCATGCCGAGCACAGCGGGATCGGGCCCGGTGCCGCGGCCGTGCCGGCGGTCCAGCGCGTGGGCGAACAGCGCACCCTGCCACGCCGCGGTCGGCGCGGGGTGGACGAGGTCGAGGACGTCCCCGAACCGGAATCCCTTGGAGTCGGTGTCGTACTTCAGCAGCGCCCGCTCGGTGTAGAGGCGGGCCGCCGCGTCGGCGACACCCCGCTTGACGGGCTTGGGGATCGCCCGGCCGTACCGCGACGTCCAGTACGCGAGCGCCTCGCCGGGCTCGTCGGCGCGCGCCATCGCGGCGTCGACGAGCTGCCGCGAGTGGCCGTGCGCCCCCGCGTCGAGCCGGGCCTTGGCGCCCTCGAGGGCGGCCACGATGGCGGCCGATCGCATGTTCGCCCCGGTGCGCAGCCAGCGGACCATGCCGTGCAGCCACGCGGGGTCGTCGACGGCGACCGCGTGCACCAGGCCCCGGAAGCGCTGGTCGCGCTCGTCGGCGGCCTCGTAGAACGTCTGCTCGCCGACCATGTTCGTCACCGCCAGAAGAAAGAGCTCGGACTTGGTGTCGCGGACGAAGCCCGGCGCGCCCTCGTGGGTGCGGCCCGAGGGGGCCTGCTCCGAGGTGACGGGTCCGCTGCCGGCGGGCCGGGTACCGCTGCGGTTGAACTTGGCCATGAAAAGGGCTCCTTTCCGGGAATGGAGAGGAGCCCTTTTCTCGCCGGGTGTGCCCGAGAACAGAGTCGGCGGCGGACGTAGCGCTCTTCCGATTGAGCTACACCCCGATCGCCGGGGTGACGGGACTCGAACCCGCAACCACTCGATTAACAGTCGAAGTAACCGCGGCCTGCGCACCGGGCACGACCGGTGATTGTGCTCCTCCCGAGATCAAAAGGTGACGGCGGACTATTCGTCCACTGCTCTGCCGACTGAGCTACGCGCGCAGTGCAGCGCACGGCAGGACTCGAACCTGCGACCGATGGGATACCAGGAAGGAACCGCCGTCTGCACACCGGGAGGTGCGTATGAAATTGAGGTGCTCCCGAGATCGGATCCGGCGCCGGATTGTTTTCTGGAAAGGAAGTATCCGGCGCCTTCGCACCGGGAGGCACGATAACGACGGTAACACCGGATTCCGAATAACTCCCGCGGTTTTTCGGCGGCCGCGCGGCCTGTGGCGGAACGCCATTATCGGCGGCGCCGACGGTGCACCCGCCGGCAGCGGCGCATTCGCGCACCGCACGCACCGCGTCCGCGCACCGCACGCACCGCGTCCGCGCATTCCGCGCCGCCGAGCGCGGATCGCCGCCTCCCCGGCCACCCGGCCGGGCCGAGGGTCAGGCGGGCGGCCGGTTCCGCGGCATCGGCGGCGCCGCGCCGCGGTGCCTGCCGGACCTGCGGCCCACGGGGCGCGGCTCCCTGCCGTCGGCGATACAGCGCAGCACCTCCATGGCGACGATCACGCCCGCCGCGTGGAAGCCGTGCTCACTGGAGTCGACCTCGCTCCAGATGGCGTCGCGCATGACCACCCGCGCGGCGAACGGCGGCCGTCCCCGCCCCCTGCGCTCCCACATCGCCCGGACACCGGCTCCGAACGCCGCGGCGAACTCCCGCGGCAGCGGAGTCCCCGGCTGCCGGCACGTCGCGGGCAGGTCGGCGACGAAGTCGAAGTCCTCTGCCGCGTCAACGGGCAGCGGCTCGGCATCGGCCCACACCACGGAGAACAGGCCGGAGCAGGACGTCTGCATCACATGGTCGACGAAGAGGCCGGGCAGGGCCCGGGGCAGCGCGGGCGGCCGTTCCAGTGCCCCGCGGCCGACCGGGCGGGGCATGCGCCCCGCCGCAAGCGCGTCCCACACCTCGTCGGCGAGGAGGTCGGCCGCAGCGTTGAGGACGCGGTCCACCGAACCGGCGTCGCCCGCACCGTGCCGCTGCGCCCGGCGCAGTACGGCGCGCGCACCGTAGGCCGGGCGCCCTTCGTCGGCCGCGCCGCGCCGTTCGCTCTCCCACGCGAAGCCGAGGTAGCCGCCGAAACGCCGGACGGCGTCGGGCGGCAGCGCGTCCGGCGCCGCCCGGAGGCCGTCCGCTGCGAACTCGAAGCCCTTCCCTGCGTCGGGCGGCAGCGGCACGAAGTCCAGTTCCAGGACGACGCGGCTCCCGTCGGCTCCGGTGCAGTGGTCGACCAGCACGCCGGGGAACGGCCGGGGCAGTTCGGCCGGGCGGACGCCCGGTGCGGTGGCCATGCGCTCCTCCTCGCTGCGGCACGCGCCACGCGCGCCTGGCCGGAGGGGGACAACGGTATCCGCCGGAGTGCGCACCCGAAGCCCCGCCGCCGCGCCGCCGTCCTGCCGCGCTTCGCGGACGCGGCGCCGGTTGACGCTTCTTCGGTCCTGTGGTTCATTACTTAAGTAAAGAACCTGGGGAGTGAGGGTGGCATGTTCGACGGTCGCGACCCGATCTATCTGCAAATCGCCGATCAGATCCGCGGGGACGTCCTCGCCGGTCGGCTCGCCGAAGGAGAACAGGTGATGTCCACCACGCAGTACGCGACGACCTTCCGGATCAACCCGGCGACCGCGGCGAAGGCGTTCGCCCGACTGGTCGACGAAGGCGTGCTCTACAAGCAGCGGGGCGTAGGCATGTTCGTCGCCGAAGGCGCCCAAGACCGCCTGCGCGAGCTGCGCCGGGAGTCCTTCTTCGCGGAGCGGCTGCTGCCCGTGCTCCGCGAGGCGGAGGTCCTCGGCATCACGGCCGCGGAACTCGTCCACCAGATCGGCCGGGGCGCCGAGGCCGGCGCCCCGAGCGCAGGCGCGCCCGCCGCGAACAACGGAGGAGAACGATGACCGGATACGCCGTGTCCGCTCGCGACGTCAGCGTGCGCTTCGGTGACACCCGCGCGGTGGACGAGGTGAGCCTGGAGTTCGCGGCCGGCGAGATCCACGGGCTGCTCGGGCGCAACGGCTCGGGCAAGACCACCCTGCTGTCCACGTTCGCCGCGCTGCGCCGGCCGGCCGCCGGGCGGGTGCTGGTGGACGGCGAGGACCCGTTCGAGAACGAACGCGTCATGGAGGGCGTCTGCCTGATCCGCGAGAGCGGGGACGTGCTGGAGCTGGCGAAGATCCCCGAGAACCTGCGCTACTTCGCCAACGCCCGGCCGACCTGGGACGCCGACTTCGCGGACGAGCTCGTCGACGCCTTCGAGCTCGACCGGCGCAAACCGGTGAACAGGCTCTCGCGCGGGCAGCAGTCGGCGTTCGGGGCCGTGGTGGGACTCGCCTCCCGTGCGCCGTTGACCGTCTTCGACGAGGTCTACCTCGGCATGGACGCGCCCTCGCGGTACCGGTTCTACGACCTGCTGCTGGCCGACTACGTCGAGCACCCGCGGACGATCATCCTGTCCAGCCACCTGATCAGTGAGGTCGAGCGGTTGTTCGCCGGAGTGGCCATCCTCGAAGAAGGGCGGGTGCTCCTCGCCGAGGACGCCGACACCCTGCGGTCCCGCGGCACCGCCGTGACCGGCCCTTCGGCGGCCGTGGACACCGCGACGGCCGGGCTCACCGTGCTCAGCACCCGCGAACTGGGCCGCACCAAGCAGGTCACCGTCTACGGCGACCTCGACGAGGCCGCCCTCGCCGCCGCCAGGGCGGCCGACCTGGAGATCGACGCGGTACCGGTCCAAGACCTGTTCGTCCACCTCACCAACAGGGAGCCGTCATGACCAAGGGCTCCGTCCGCAGCGCGAACGGCCGACCGCACTCCACCACCGGCGGCCGGCCGCCCGGCCGCCCGGCGCACGCCGATCCGTCGACAACTGGGGGGCAGATGACCACCGGAACAACGGCCACGACACCGACCGGGCCCGCACCGTTGCGCCGACCGCAATGGGTCCGCGTCCTCCTCGTGATGCTGCGCGCCCTGCTGGTCCAGAGCCTGTGGTTCTGGGTCTGGGTCCTGGTCCCGGCGGCCGTGGCGATCGTCCTGCTCGACCGCTTCGGCGACCTGGACATGTCCGTGGTGCAGTTCGCCCGGTACGGCGGCATCTGGTACCCGTTCGCCCTCTCCTTCATCGGCGTGGGCATCCAGTTCACTGTGCACGTCGCCAACGGCCTGACCCGCCGGTCCTACATCCGGGCGGTCCTGGTCACCACGTTGCTCATCGGCCTGGCCTATGCCGTGCTGATGACGGCGGCGATGGTCGTCGAACGGGCCGTGTACACGGCGAACGGCTGGGCGCCCTACACCAGCGGCCACAGCGCGTCCCTGGTCGCGGGGGCCGGGTCCCTGTTCGCGGCCACCGCACTCGCGTTCACCGCGGGTGGCGTCAGCGGCCTGCTGGTGGGGATCGCCTTCTACCGGGGCGGCGCCCTCCGGGGCTTCCTCGCGCTGCCGCTGACCGTGTCCCCGGCCGTGGTCGTGATGCTCCTCACCGACGACGTCGCGGCCGGCCGCGACTGGACCTTCCCGGCCACCGTGTCCACCGTCCCGCTGACGGCGGCCCTCTGCCTCGCGCTCATCGCGGCCGCGGCGACGGCCTTCCACCTCCTGGCGCGCAGCGCCCCGGTCTCGAAGGGGTTGGCGACGTCATGACCACCGTTGTGCGGGTCGACGCCCTGCGGAAGTCCTACGGCAGCAGGCACGCCGTGCGCGGCGTCGGCTTCACCGTCGAGCAGGGCGAGATCTTCGGGATCCTCGGCCCGAACGGCGCCGGCAAGACCACGACGGTGGAGGCCCTCGCCGGTCTGCGGCACGCGGACGGCGGCACCGTCTCGGTGCTCGGCATCGACCCGCAACGGGACCCCGCGGCCATCAAGGAGGTGCTCGGGGTCCAACTCCAAGAGGCCCGGCTGCCCGACAGGATCACCGTCTCCGAGGCTCTGCGGCTGTACGCCTCCTTCTACCCGGCGCCGGCGGACACCGACGAACTGATCACGGGGCTCGGTCTCGCCGAGCACCGCGACACCCGGTTCGCGAAGCTCTCGGGCGGCCTCCGGCAGCGGCTCTCGATCGCATTGGCGCTGGTCGGCAACCCCCGGGTGGCGATCCTCGACGAACTCACCACCGGCCTGGACCCGCAGGCCCGCCGCGCGGTCTGGGACGTGGTCGAACGCGTCCGCGCCGGCGGCGTGACGATCATCCTGGTCACCCACTTCATGGACGAGGCCGAGCGCCTGTGCGACCGGCTCGTCATCATCGACAAGGGGAAGGTCGTCGCCGAAGGGGCACCGGCGGAGCTGATCCGGGGCGCCGAGGGCGAGCGGGTGTTCCGGATGCGCCTGCCCGTGCCGTTCGACCAGGTACGCGACCGCCTCCAGGACCTGGCCGACGTGGACACCCTCACCACCGTGGCGGACGAGGTGGAGGTCCGCGGCGGCGCGCACGCGCTGCCCGCGGTCGTCCTCTCGCTCGCCGAGGCGGCCGTCGTCCCCGACGGGATCCGCACCCTGAGCCGCAGCCTTGAGGACGTGTTCGTCGAGGTCACCGGGCACTCGCCCGAGCCAGTGGAGGTATCGGCATGACGACCCTGACCGCGTCCCCACGGCTGCGCGGCTTCGGCACGCTGACAGCGACCCAGGGGCGGTTGTTCCTGCGCGACACCGGCAGCGTGGTGTTCGCGATCGCCTTCCCGCCGCTCCTCGTGATCGGCATCGGCCTGGCGCTGCCCGGCATGCGCGCCCCGATCACCGACCTGCCCGAGCCGTGGGCCGGCATGCCGGCGATCCACCTGTTCGCCCCGGTCGCGTTGGCCCTGGCCGTGGCCACCGTCGCGCTGAGTACGCTGCCGTCGCAGATCGTCGCCGAACGCGAACTCGGCGTGCTACGGCGGATGGCCACCACCCCGATGCGGCCGCAGGGCGTGCTCGTCGCGCAGGTGCTGGTCAACCTCTGCGCGCTCGTGGCGGCGTGCGTGCTCGCGATCGCCGCAGGGGCGCTGGTCTTCGGCACACCGGCGCCGGTCGCGCCGGTCGCCGCCGCCCTCGCCTTCGTGCTGGGCGCGGCGGCGACAGCGGGCGTGGGACTGCTTATCGCGGCCCTCGCCCCGAAGGCCTCCGCCGCCAACGGCATCGGGATGCTCGTCTACTTCCCGATGCTGTTCTTCGCGGGCATGTGGACACCCGGGCCGACGATGCCCGACACCGTTGCCGCGATCGCGCGGTTCACCCCCTTGGGCGCGATGAGCCAGGCGCTGAACGCCGCCTGGTTCGAGGGCGGTTTCCCCGCCGCGGAACTGGTCGTGATGGCGGCCTACATCGCGGTCCTCTACCCGCTAGCAGCACGCCTGTTCCGCTGGTCCTGACTGCCGGGACCCGGCTACCGGGGTCCGGCTTCCGGACCCTGCTACCGGACCCCACTACCGGGATCCGGCGGCGTCCGACGTCCCCCGGGCGTACACACCGGGCGTGATGCCGTAGTAGCGGCGGAACCAGCGGTTCAGGTGGCTCTGGTCGGCGAAACCCGACGCCGCGGCGGCGTCCCCCGGTGCGGTGCCCTCGGCGATGAGCCGCCGCGCGCGGCGCAGCCGGCGCTCACGCTGGTAGTCGCTCGGCGCGATGCCGTAGACCTGGTGGAACGCCCGGTACACGGCGTGCCGGCTGCGCCCTGCCGCAGCGGCGAGCGTGCCGAGGTCGGCGTCCGCCTCCGGCGTCGAATCCAGGACCTCGCGGGCCCGCGCCACGATGCGCGCCGAGTCGCGGCGCGACGGGGCGGTGCGCGGGCGCACCGGGCGGGCGGCGCCGAGCCCGCCCATCGCCAGGACGGCGTCCGCGAGCGACTCGTCGCGCCGCAGCGCGCTCGCCCTGTCGAGGAGGTCGCGGTGGAGCCGGCGCAGCGCGCCCGCGAGGACGCGGGAGTGCAGAACGGGGCGCGGGAACAGCGGCAGTCCTGCGGCGGCGCCGTCGCCCAGCACGTCGGCGACGACCTCCGGCCCGATGTGCACGATCCGGTAGGTGAACCCCAGCGCGTCGACCGCGCGCCCGTCGTGGGGGTCGTCCGGGTTGAACGCCATGACCATGCCCGCCGCGCTGGTGTGCGCGGCGCCGCGGCAGCGGAACGTCTGCGCGCCGTCCTCGGTCACTCCGAACGAGTACGCGTCGTGGCTGTGCCGGTGGTAGACGTGCCGCTCGAAGTGGGCGTGCATGGCTTCCAGCGGCCGATCGGCCGCCCGCCAGTAGCGCGCCCAGTCCCCGGTCATCCCCCCATTCTGCCCGGCCCCGGACCCGCACCCGAGCGTTCGAGCGTGCACGCCCGCGGGTGGGCGTCCAAGCGCTGTTCGGCACCGGCAACGAGGAGGCGACCCGCGCCGGGGTCCGCGCGGTGCACGGCGACGCCCTCGACCTCGTCGGCCCCGCCGGCTACGGCCCCCGCAACGCGGCATCGGCAGCCGCGAAGGAAGTCCCCCTGCACGGCTGGCAGAAGTCGATGAGCGCACGGGCGATCCGGCCGGGCGCGTTCTCCGTGGGGATGTGGTCCGCGTCCGGGATGCGTATGAGCGTTGTCTCCGGCATCTCGGCGGCGAACCGCTCGGCGTACTCCACCTTCTCGTGCAGGTCGTCTTCGCCCCAGATCAGCAGCTTGGGCGTGGTGGACCGTTGCAGCGCGGGGACGAGGTCACGGGTGTAGCGGTTGTCGGCGGCGCCCGCCAGTGCCAGCCAGGAGCGGCGCACCCGCGCATCGGTCCACGGCTCCACGTAGTCCGCGATCCGCTGTGCGGTGGCGGCACCGGCCAGTACCCTCGTCACCGCCAGTCGGCGGGCGGGGAGGATGTCGTCGGCGGTGGGCCCGGCGGCGGTCCCCGATCCCCGGAACCGGGCGACATGAGGCGCCGGCCAGGAGTCGTAGAGGACCGAGTTGACCAAGGCCAGCCGGGACACCTCCAGCCGACCGTGCACGAGGAGATGCTGGGCGATGGCGCCGCCGATGTCATGGCCTGCAACCGCGATCGGCCCGGAGAGTCCCAGCGCGGACGCGAACCGCTCCACCCAGTCCGCGAAGGCCGGGACCGTTGCCGTCTCCGGGGTGAGCTCGCCGCCCGAGCGTCCCAGCCCGGGCAGGTCGACCGCGATGGGCCGCAGCCCCGCCTCGGCGAGGCGGCCCAGCACCGGGAGCCAGACGCGGCTCCAGTACGTTCCGTGCAGCAGCAGTACGGCCGGGCCGTCCTGCTCCACCGTCAGGTGGCTCGCCGATTCACCGTCGACCCGGACCGAGGTCCGTACGATTCCCGCTTCTGTGGTTTGACTCATGGGACCACTGTGACCGGGGCCGGGCTCCCGGCCGAGAGTCCGAAAAGACATCCAAGGGTATATTCCGGCCATGTGCCCGCACCGGGTCGTGGCCCTGATCACCCCGCCCCAGTCGCCCTTCGAACTCGCCTGTGCCGCCGAGGTCTTCGGCACGGCCCCGGACGACGCGCCGGTCCGCTACGCGTTCCGGGTGTGCGCCGAGCGTCCCGGACCCCTCCGGACCACGGCCGGCTTCCCGATGCTCGTCGACGCGGGGTTGGCGGCCATCGAGGAGGCGGACACCGTTGTCGTCCCCGGCTGGGAGCCGCTCGGCGCACCGGTACCGCCGGCCGTCTCCGAGGCGCTGCGGGCCGCCCACCGGCGCGGGGCGAGGATCGTCGCCATCTGCACGGGCGCGTTCGTCCTCGCCCAGGCCGGGCTGCTCGACGGCCGCCGCGCCACCACCCACTGGCGCAGCACCGCCCGACTCGCCGCCGCCTTCCCCGCGGTGCAGGTCGACGCCGACGTGCTCTTCGTGGATCACGGCGACGTTGCGACCAGCGCCGGGACCGGCGCGGGCATCGACCTCTGCCTCCACCTGGTCCGTTCCGATCACGGCGCGGCCTACGCCGCCCGGGTCGCCCGCGCCATGGTCCTGCCGCCGCACCGGGAGGGCAGCCAGCTTCAGTACGCCGCACAGCAGACACCGGCCGGGACGGACGAGTCACTGGCGCCGCTGCTGGAGTGGGCCGCCGCCCGGCTCGACACCAGACTGACCCTCGACCGCCTCGCCGAACGCGCCGGGCTGTCGAGCCGGACCCTCGCCCGGCGGTTCGCCGAACAGCTCGGCACCAGCCCGGGGCAGTGGCTGCTCGGCCGGCGCATCGACGCGGCACGGCTCCTGCTGGAGCAGACCGACCTGCCGGTCGACGCCATCGCCACCCGGGTCGGACTCGCCTCGGCGGTCAACCTGCGCCGCCGCTTCCAGACCCATCTCGGCACCACGCCCGGCGCCTACCGGCGGATCTTCGGCGAACCCTGACGGCGGACCGGCGTACAGCGGACACGGCACAGCGCAGGTCAGGTCAGGTCAACTGAACGCGGCCGCGACGCAGCCGCCTGCCAAGGCCACACACAGCGGTGAGTACACCCATCGGTCCATCCGGCCGAAGACGTCCTTCCGGGGTGAGAACACCGCGAAGCCGATCGCCCCGCGCCCGAGCAGGACTGCGGCGACCCCCCAAGTGCCGATCGAGACGAGCCGGAACGGGTCGACCGCTCCCGCAGTCCCGGCCCGCGTTCCCACCAGGCAGGCGGCGACCAGGATCAGGACGGCGACCGTGCCCGTCTCCTTGCGCGTCGGCATCGCGTCCGTCTCGACGCCGGCGACCGTCCTGGCCATCTCGGCGGGGGTGGCGAACGGCCAGGGCGAGAACATCCACACCACGTGGAGCACGCCGATCATCAGCAGGACGAACGCGGCCGCGCTACCCACGACGGCCATCACACCTCCAGTTGATCCGGCGGTCGGTCCGGTTGCCGCCCCGGTTCGGCACCGCCGCGGCCGTTGAGGCGATCTCCATTGTCTGTCGGCCGATTCAGAACCCCCGCTCGGCCCCAGTGGGTCGGTCCCGCCGCCCGGCGCACCACCGCCCAGCGCGGACGTCCGCGGACGGACGAGCGTGCGCTTCTCCGGCCCTGGCCGGCCGGGAGGACCGGCGGCCGATCACTCTGTCCCGACCGCGATTCGCGGTGCAACCGTACTAGGTGACTTTTCCATCCGACCTAGTTCACTTTCTCCTTCTGATGCGTAGATCAGGGAGTTCTGTGTATATACGGTGTATCGATTGAGAGATGCACCGTACGGACACCCGCCTGCGCCGAGCAGGACGCCGGTGGCGTCGGGCCCGGCTCCGATCCGGCGGGTTCGGCGACGTCGACCCGGTGGTCGGTGCGGCCGCGGTGCATTCGGCGGTGCGCGGCCCGGCGTTCGGACCGGGACGGCGCTTCGTCCGCTGTCTCCCTACAGACCAGTGGGCACCGAAGTGGCCGACGAACAGAGATGGAGCACGCGATGGTGACAAGGATTGACACGGACTACCTCGTGATCGGTGCCGGCGCGACGGCGATGGCGTTCGTGGACACGCTGCTCACCGAATCGGACGCGACCGTCGTGCTGGTGGACCGCTACCACCGGCCCGGCGGGCACTGGACCGTCGCCTACCCGTACGTGCGGCTGCACCAGCCCTCGGCGATGTACGGCGTGAACTCGCGTCCGCTCGGCAACGACACGGTCGACGGGACCGGCTGGAACGCCGGGCTGTACGAGCTCGCCGGCGCGAGCGAGATCCTCAGCTACTTCGACCAGGTCATGCGGCAGACGTTCCTGCCGTCCGGCCGGGTGTCGTACTTCCCCATGGCCGAGTACGACGGCGCAGGCCGCTTCCACCTCACGACCTCCGGCGCGGAGTACGAGGTGACCGTGCGCCGGAAGGTCGTGGACACCACGTACCAGGGCGTGACCGTCCCGGCCATGCGGCCGCCGGAGTTCCCGGTCGCCGACGGCATCCCCCTGGTGCCGCCCAACGACCTGCCCGCCATCCGCGCGGCCTACGACCGGTACGTCGTCGTCGGCGCCGGCAAGACCGGCATCGACGCCTGCCTGTGGCTCCTTGAGCAGGGGGTCGATCCGGCGAGGCTGACCTGGATCATGCCCCGCGCGCCGTGGCTCATCGATCGGGAGACCGTGCAGCCGATGCCGCTCCGCCGGCCCGAGGACATCGTGAGCGGCCACATGGCCCGGCATGAGGCCGTCATGGGCGCCGAATCCGTTCCCGACCTCTTCGAACGGCTCAACGCCGCCGGTATCGTGCTGCGCATCTCCGCGGACGACCGGCCGACGGCGTTCCGCTGCGCGACCGTATCGAAGGCCGAACTCGAACAGTTGCGCCGGATCGAGCACGTCGTGCGCCTCGGCCGGGTGAAGCGGATCACCGAGACCGACATCGAACTCGACGGTGGCGCCGTCCCGACCGGCCGCCGCGCGCTGCACGTGGACTGCACAGCCGACGCCATCAAGCAGCGCCCCGCTGTTCCGATCTTCCAGGACGGGCTGATCACCCCGCAGTCGGTGCGCGTCTGCCAGCCGGTGTTCAGCGCCGCGCTCATCGCGCACGTGGAGGCGGCGTACGGCGACGACGCGGAGAAGAACGCGCTCTGCCCGGTCGCGCAGAATCCGCGCACCGACACCGACTGGCTCCGGTTCGCCATCGCCGGAAACCTGGAGGGGGCGCTCTGGGCGGGCAACGCCGACATCGGCCGCTGGCTGGACACGGCCCGGCTCCAGCCGAACATGGCCCCGCCGATGCCGGCGGACCCGGCGGAGCGGGCCGCCTACGAGCAGCAGGCCCTGGACCTGGCCGATGCACAGACCTCGAAGCTCGACGAGCTGCTGCGCGCGCACGCGGCCCGGACCGGGACGGGGGACGAGGCCGGATGACCGCACGACTGAACCGGCGGCGGAACCGGTGGCGGGACTGGCGGCGGAACTGGCGGCGGATCAGCGCCCCGTGGGCGCTCGTCCTCCTGACGACGGCGTGCGCGGAACTGACCTTCACCGCGGTCGCCGTACCGGCGACCTGGCTGATCCTGCCGCTGCTGCTGGTGATGTACGGGGCCGGGGTCCTGCTCATCCGGGAGGCGGTCGTGCGGGTCGGCGGCGGCTGGCCGAGTCTCGTCCTGCTGGGCCTCGCCTACCAGCTCGCGGAGGACGGGCTGGGCCTCCAGGCCCTGACCAGCCCCCAGATGTACGGTGCCGCCGACTGGGGCCTGCGCTTCCTCGGCGTGAACTGGAGCTACTGGGAGTCCCAGATCGGGGTGCACGTGGTCCTCAGCGTCCTGATCCCCGTCGCCCTCGTCGACCTGCTCTTCCCGCATCGCCGGGACCGGCCGTACCTGAGCCGGGGCGGGTTCATCGTTATCGGCGCACTGGCGATCGTGGGCGTGCTCGGGCTGCGCACCATCGTGTCGGCGACCCAGGACCCCGGATACCAGATGCCGTGGGGCGCGATGGCGGTGTTCACCGTGCTCATCATCGGGCTCGCCCTGCTCGCGCTGGCGGGCGTCCCCCTCCCGCACCGCGAGGAACCCGGCCGGACCGATCGGCGCGCGCCGCGCCCGGGGGTGGTCGGATTCGTGTCCATGTACCTGACCATGGCGTTCCTGACGACGCTGCTCCCGCTCGGCCTCGGGCCCACGATGCTGTTCGGCGACATGATGTCGCCGGTTCTCCGGCTGGTCATAGGGGCCATGACCGCCGTCCCATTCGGGCTGGTGGTGCTGCGCTGGCGCACGGCCGCCAACTGGAGCGATCAGCACCGGATCCGGCTCATCGGCGGCATCCTCGTGTCGCACACCGCGTTCATGATGCTCGGTTCGGTGCTCGGCGCCCTGCTCGGCGCGCTGACCCTCGCGGCTGAGGTAATGCTGCTGATCAAGCTGGCCAAGCATGTCGAACAGCGCGAAAGCCCGGCGAGTTCGGTCCTGATGTGACAGCCCGAGGGACTGCGCGACCCCCGCGTCCCGCAGTCCCTCGGCGATCAGGCCCTCCCCCTGGCGGAGGCCCAGGCCACGCACCGAGCTGCGCCTCCGCCCCACAATCCCCGACCGTGCCGGACCCCCGGTCAACAACCAAGGGCCCGACCGCGATGACTCGCAATCAGGCCTACTCCTCCCGGTAGGCCCACGCGCGCTGAGCGTATGGCGCAGCCCCTCGCGCGACCCGCCGGTCCCCATCCGAAGAGGGCTGGCACCTCGCAGAAGAGCCGACCGTGATCCCGGATGACCCCTCCGAGGTGCAGCGCGCGTGGGTGGAACAGCGCGCCCCCAGCAGCGGGCGATCGGGGACGTCGACCACCGCGAGGTCCATGAAACTGGAGGGCGGGCGCTCGCCGCTCAGCGGTTCGGAGGCACCATGCGGGGAAGGGAATGCCGCGTTCCGACATTCGCCCCGGCGCTCGTCCCGCACCGCTTGGACGGAGCGCGGCCCTTCCCGCGCCGAGAGCCCCGCAAAGGCCGGTGCGCGTCCCGCCCATGGCAGGTCGGGGCGGTGACCGGCCACAGTGGCGACATGAGCGATTCCTCAGTAGAGACGACGTCCGAACTGGTGCTGGTGACCGGTGCGACCGGGCAGACCGGCGCCCTGGTCGCCGAGGGCCTGCGGGCCCGCGGGGTGCCGGTCCGTGAGGCCGCCCGGGGCACCGATCCGCGCTTCGACTGGGACGACCCCGCCACCTGGGACGCGGTTCTGGACGGGGCCACCGCCGCGTACCTGGTCACCCCCCTCGTCCCCGACTTTGCCCCGGGCCTGGTCGGCGACTTCACCGCCCGGGCCCGCGCGGCCGGAGTACGGCGATTGGTCCTGCTGTCCGGCGCGAGCGCCGAGTTCGGAAACGTCCCGATCCTCTCCCGCGAGATGCCCCTTCGCGCCGTCGACCAGGACGACTTCTCCTGGACGATCCTGCGGCCGTCCGCCTTCGCCCAGAACTTCCCCGCGATGGAGCGGACGCTCCTCGCCGACGGGGGCGTCCGCAGACCGCTGGGCCCCGCCCCGGGGGCAGCAGTGGCCTACATCGACGTGCGCGACATCGCCGATGTTGCAGTGGAAATCCTCGCCTCCGCCGAACCCGACCAGGTACGGGCGCACGCCGGGCGCACCTACTATCTCGACGGCCCGGAGGCCCTTGGCTACGAGCAGGTGCTGGACGCCATCGGCTCCCGCATCGGACGCGAGCTCCGGTACGAGGACGCGCCCCGCGACGAGTGGGCCGCGGGCGCCCGCGCGGCCGGGGTCGAGGAGGTCTGGCTCCGGTGGCGGCTGGACCTCTTCGCCCAGCAGCGGCGCGGCGAGTACGCGCACACCCGCGACGACGTCGAGCGGCTCCTGGGACGCCGCCCCCGGCGCTTCGACGCCTACCTGGCCGATTCGGTGAGCGCCGATTCCTGGCCGGAGGGCTGAGGCCGCTCCGGCGCCGCCCGTCCCCGGTGCGCGCTCGGGGCGCGTCCCCGGAGCCGTTTGAACGCGGTCGAGAACGCGAACTCGTCCCGGTAGCCCACCGACCGCGCCACCGATGCGACGGTGGCCTCCGGGTCGTCGAGCAGGTCGGCCGCCAGACTCATCCGCCGGTCGGCCAGGTAGGCCATGGGAGATTCACCCAGCAGGTCCGCGAACCTGCGGGCCAGGGTCGCCCGGGACGCCCCCGCTGCCTCCGCCAGGCCGGAGACCGTCCACGGCTCCGACGGGCTCCGGTGCAGGGCGCGCAGGGCCCTTCCGACCACCGGGTCGGCCTGCGCCGCCCACCAGCGCGGGGCCTCCGCCCCGGGGCGGCCGAACACGGCCCGCAGCACCCTCACGAGCGCCAGGTCCAGCAGCCGCTCCAGGACGGCCTCCTGTCCCGGCGCATCGATCCCGACCTCTTCGGCCAGCAGATCGACCAGGGCAACGGGAAGCTCCCCGGCGCCGACTCGGGTCAGGGGCGGCAGCCCTTCCAGAAGCCGTTCGCCGGCATCGCCGGTCCAGGAGTAAGAGCCGGTGACCACCAGGGCGGTTTCCGGGTGCTCCGGGTGCCCGCAGGTGCGCGTACCGGTGACCTCCGGCCCGGGGACCGGCCGCCCGGCTGCGTCGGTGTAGTGATCGAGTCCGTGCACGACCAGGTCGGGCGGAGCGCCGGGAGCGCGCGTGCGGGTGTAGGGGCCGAGCCCGCGCAATAGGGCCGCCTCTCCGGGGTGCAGAGCGAGCGGGGGTCCGGCGTCCGCGTCCGGCGCGTCCACGGTGATCCAGTGGGTACCGCGCACGGCCACGATCAGGGTCAGCGGCTCCGGTGCGGCCTGCCGCACCCCACGCGGCTCCGCATACGCGTCCCGGGTCAGGGCGGCACCCCTGGCCCGCACCTGGGCCAACAAGTCCGCCAGCACGTCCTGCACGCGGCCAGCTTAGCCGTGCCCGGCCCGGAGCACGCACGGGCGGCCCCCAGGCCTGGACCAGGTGAGACGATCAAGATCATCTCCCAGAATTCTCCCAAAACGACGAAGACCCTTCCCTCCGATGAGGAGGAAAGGGCCTCTGCCTGGTCGGGGTGGCGGGATTTGAACCCACGACCTCTTCGTCCCGAACGAAGCGCGCTACCAAGCTGCGCTACACCCCGAAGCAACGTCGCCCAGTCTAGCGGACCGGTGGGAGTGCGTGCACACGCTTATGGGGCCGGGTGGGGCCCGTCAGGGGGCGGGGGCGGGGTGGAGGTCGAGGATGGTCGCCTCGGGGCGGCAGCAGAAGCGGACCGGGGCGTAGGGCGAGGTGCCGAGGCCGCCGGAGACGTGCAGCCACGACCGGCCGTAGCGGTTCAGGCCCCAGGCGCGGGGGCGGTCGATGCCGCAGTTGGTGACGAGGGTGCCGTAGAACGGCAGGCACAACTGTCCGCCGTGGGTGTGCCCGGCGAGCAGCAGTTGGTAGCCGTCGGCGGCGAAGCGGTCGAGGTTGGCGGGCTCAGGGGCGTGCATGACGCCGAGGCGGAGGTCGGCGCCGCGGTCGGCGGGCCCCGCGACCGCGTCGTAGTCGTCGAGTTCGATGTGGGAGTCGTTGATGCCGGCGACGGCGACGGTCGATCCAGCGGTCTTGAGGTGCCCCTTGAAGTTGTTCAGGTCCAGCCACCCGGACGCCGACATGGCGTCGCCCAGCTCCTGCCAGGGCAGGTCGGGGTCGCGGCGCTGCCGGTAGTCGCTCTTGCTGGACCGCCACAGGTAGCGCGCGGGGTTCTTGAACGTCGGGGAGAACATGTCGTTGGAGCCGTACACGAAGCCGCCCGGCCGTTCGAGCAGGGGGCCGAGTGCGTCGATGAACGGCGCCACCGCGTCCGGGTGCGCCAGGGAGTCGCCGGTGTTGATGACGAGGTCGGGGTTTGTGGCGTCGAGGCTGCGGACGAAGTCGAGCAGCATCCGCCGCCCCGGCGTGAGGTGGGCGTCGGAGAGGTGCAGGATGCGCAGCCGGGCGCTCCCCGGGGGCAGCAGCGGGAGCGTGTGGTGCCGCAGGCGGAACCAGTTGCGTTCGATCACCGAGGCGTAGCCGATGCCTGCGGCGCCGGTCACGGCGGTGACCGCGGCGGCCCGGCCTACTGCGCGCAGTAGGGGGTGTGCGCGCCTCGCGGCGGCGCTCGGCGACATCGGGACCTCCTGATTGCTACCGCTGGGTTAGGCGTGTCAATGGTGCCAGACGTGCGCGGGAGCGATGGCCCAATGCGCGCGGCCGAGCCCTCTGTGGCTCCGACGTAGAGCCGCTGCGGCTCGGCCCTGCCCTGCCCTGCTGGGCCGGCGCCTCAGGGCCTCGCTGTTGCGCCGTGGGCTCGCCGCCGCCCTCGTCGGCCCGTCCGCTGGGAAAATCCGCTGCCGCTGCCGGCGGCGGGTGGGACAATCGCATGCCTGGCCCCGGCAGCCGGCGGTCCACGGTGGCGGCCGGGGCGATTCGCGACGACACCGACGAGGAGCCCCATGCCCGGGTTGAAGAACGAGTTGCAGTCCGACCTGACCGCTGCCATGAAGGCGCGCGACGACGTGCGGACCCGGACCCTGCGCATGGTGCTCACCGCGGTCTCCAACGAGGAGGTGTCGGGGGCCGCGTCGCGTGAGCTGAGCGACGACGAGGTCGTCAAGGTCATCACCCGCGAGGCGAAGAAGCGCCGCGAGGCCGCCGAAGCGTTCGACGGTGGCGGCCGCACCGAGCAGGCCGCGGCGGAGCGCGCCGAGGGCGAGGTCCTGTCCGGCTACCTTCCCGCGCAGCTCACCGACGCCGAGATCGCCGAGCTGGTGGCCGCCGCGATCGACGAGTCCGGCGCGGCCGACGTCAAGGGCATGGGTGCGGTCATGAAGATCGTCAACCCGCGGGTCGCCGGGCGTGCGGAGGGCGGCAGGGTGGCCGCCGAGGTCAAGCGGCAGTTGGCGACCTGATCGATCGGGACTCGGTTGTTCCGGTCCGCTGTTCCGGTCCGCACGATGCCCCCCGCTGTGATGCCCCGCCGAGGTGTCTCGTGACGCCCCGGGGCGTCACGCCAGGCCCGCCGAAGGCGGGCCTGGCGGCCGTCAGTCGTCTCTGCGCGGTTGGTGCAGGGCGGGCATCGGGGCGGGGGGGTCGACCGGGGTGGAGTGGTCGCCTGCGGGGCGGCCCGCCGGGGCGTCGGACCCCTTGCCGTTGCTGAGGAAGACGTTCACCGCCGCGCCCTCGGGGAGTTGGGTGCCCGGGCCGGGGTTGACGGCCGCCACGCTGCCCTTCTCGGCGCCGGAGCGGATGCTGTGCCCGGAGACGTTCACCCGGTACCCGGCGTCCTCCAGGCGGCCGACGGCGGAGTCCTCCGAGAGGCCGACCACATCGGGCACGCCGCCGGGGTTGCTCGCGGGGTCGGCCCCGCGGTCGCGGCTGCCTCCGCCGCCACCGCCGAACTTGCCAGGCGATGAGGGGAAGCCCTTGGCCGGCAGCTTCTCCGTCGCCTTCTGCATGGTCTCTTTCCAGATGGGGCCGGGGATGTCGGCGCCGTAGACCTGGCCGTAGTACCGCCCGCCGATGTTGACGCCGCGCAGCGGGTGGTTCTGCGGGCCGCGCGGGTCGCCGACGAACACGGCCCCCGCGAGGTTCGGGGTGAACCCGGCGAACCACGCGCTGGCCGAGCCGTCGGTGGTGCCGGTCTTCGCCGCGGCGGGGCGGCCGATGCCCAGGCCGGCCGTCGTGCCGCCCTTGAAGGTCTGCTGGAGGAGGTAGCTGACGCCGTCGGCGACGTCCTTGTCGATGGCCTTCTCGCACTTGTTGTCGATCTTGATGGTCTTGCCGGCCTGGCGGTCCTCGATCTTGGTGATGGCCTGCGGCTCGCAGAACTTGCCGCGCGCGGCGAAGGTGGCGTAGGCGTTGGCGACCGTCATCGGCGACACCTCCTCACTGCCGAGGGTGAAGGAGTTGTTGCCTTGGGTGCGCTTGTTGTCGAAGCTCTCGCCGTCGGCCCGGTGCACGCCGAGCTTCTCGGACATCTTGATGACGTTGCACAGCCCGACGCTCTTCTGCAACTGCGCGAAATAGGTGTTCACGGACCCCTTGGTGCCCGAGACCATGCTGTTGGAGCTGGTGCCCTTGGACTCGGAGGAGTTCTTCACCGGCCAGGGCGCGAGGGTGCCGCCTTCGCAGTTGCGCTGCCCGGTGACGGTGGTGCTGCTGCCGGAGCTGAACGAGGTGCCGTAGCCCTTGCCCTGGTCGAGCGCCGTGGCGAGGGTGAACGCCTTGAAGGTCGAGCCCGCCTGGAAGCCGGTGCTGCCGCCGCGGTTGTAGTCGGTGGCGAAGTTGACGGAGGTCTCGCCGAGCTTGCTTTCGTCGGGCCCGTAGTTGCGGCTCTGCACCATGCCGCGGATCTCGCCGCTGCCGGGTTCGATGAGCACCTCGGCCGCGACCTTCTTGGACTTGTTCTTGCGCGGCACCCACTTGTCGACGGCCTTCTGGCCGGCCTTCTGCGCCGTCGGGTCGAGTGTGGTGTGGATGCGCAGCCCGGCGGTCCGCAGCCAGCGGGCGCGCTTGGTGGCGTCCTCGCCGAACCGCTTGTCCTTCTCGATCTCCTGCACGACGTAGTCGCAGAAGAAGGGCTGGTCGCTGGGCACGCAGCCGTTGCTCTGCGATTTGACGTCGAGGTCGAGGTCCTTCTTCTTGACCTCCGCGGCTTCGCCCTTGGTGACCATCTTGTTCTGCACCATGCGGTCGAGGACGACGTCGCGCCGGTTCTGCGCCTTCTCGGGGTTCTGGACCGGGTTGTACAGGTACGGGTACCGGACCTGGCCGGCGAGGGTGGCGGCCTGCGACAGGTTCAGGTCCTTGGCCTTGACGCCGTAGAAGTGCTGGGCGGCGGACTCGACGCCGTAGGCGCCGTCGCCGAAGTAGGCGATGTTCAGGTAGCCCTGGAGGATGTCCTTCTTGCTCTGCTTCTGCTCGAGCGTGATGGCGTAGCGGAGTTCGCGGAGTTTGCGGGCCAGCGTGGTCTCGCGGGCCTCCTCCTGCTCCTCCTTTGACGAGGCGCTCTCGATCAAGGAGTTCTTCACGTATTGCTGGGTCAGCGAGGACCCGCCCTGGGTGCTGCCGCTGGCGGTGCGCAGCGCGGCCCGGAACGTGCCGGAGATGTCGAGGCCGCCGTGCTCGTAGAACCGGCTGTCCTCGATGGCGATCATGGCGTCCTGCATGACCGGCGCCATGTCGTCGAGTTCGACGAGCTCGCGGTTGCGGTCGTAGATCTCGGCGATCGTGCCGCCTTCGCGGTCGAGGATGACCGATCGCTCCGGTGGAGCGATGTTCTCGAAGTTGCTGGGCATGCTCAGGAAGCTGTTGGCGCCGTTGCGCGCGGTGATCCCGAGCCCGATGACGAAAGGCGCTGTCAGCGCGGCCACGAGTATCCCCGCGACCATGCTCACGCCGACGAGACGTCCGATTCGTTGCAGCATTATCCCCTGGCCCACGGCTACCAGCCTACGTGTGGAAAACGGACTCCGGGTCGCCGAGTGCGGCAATCCGACCCTTGGCGGGGCCCGGTATCGGCCATGTTCGGGGAGCGCCCGGCTCAGCGCCGCGCTCCGCCCCCTGGGTTTCGGCCCAACCTTAACGCGATGACGACCCCATGTCGTTTCTTGACCAACGCGTGGTCACCGCCATACCTCCCACTAGCACTTCGTTACTCTGCGTGTATGAAACATGACTAGTTTTTTCCGTGGAGATGGCCCACCCGGGCTATATCAGAAATGGGCCTAATGGGGCCTGTTGGTCCCGAGCCCCGATCCGTAGGTTCAACAGCAGCGGCCAGGGAGGAGAGCCGCGCACCGCGAACCGCCGACCCCCATGACGACCGGATCCCCATTTCGGGCTTGTGGACCCTGTTTCGGTGCTGTGCGCGCGGTGCACATCGAGCCGACGTCGCGCCCGTCGGCTCCTGTTGGAACCACACATGATGATCTTGGGAGTGGGCACATGTGGATCAAGGATTGGACCGTCAAGGCGGTCTGTAGGGAAACCGATCCGGACGCTCTGTTCGTCCAGGGAGCGGCGCAGAACCGCGCCAAGCTGATCTGCCGGGGCTGCCCGGTGCGCACCGAATGCCTCGCCGACGCACTCGACAACCGGATCGAGTTCGGTGTCTGGGGCGGTATGACCGAACGCGAACGGCGGGCCCTGCTGCGGCGCCGGCCCGATGTCGGGTCGTGGGCCGAACTGCTCGACACCGCACGCCGCGAGTACGAACGCTGCAACGACGGCGCCCCCGACACTGACGAGTTCATCGACGAGACCGGTACACCGCTGCTGGTCCGCTGAGGCCGCGATTCCATCGCCGCATGCCGCCCCCGCGCGGCGTGCGGCCCCCCATCGCCGCACCGGACGGCGGTGCCGTCACCGTTCGGACCGCTCCGGGTCGGCGAGCGCGCGCCCGATCCGGCGCAGGCCGTCGAGGTCGTGGACGTCCTCGGGCTGGGCCGGCACCTCGGCGAGCGCGATCGCCGGATGCGCCGAGCAGAAGTGCGCCCGCAGCCGCAGCTCGCGTTCCTGGAGGTGGACGCGCTCGGCGTGCAGACGCAGGACCGCGGCAGCGAGCGGATGGTCGCCCGACGCGTCGAGCGACTCCGCCGCCGCTGTGCTGCGGGCCGCCGAGAGGTGCGGCACCTCACTGCGGTGGGTGCGGTTCAGCACCAGCCCGGCGACCGGCATCCGGTCGGCGTCGAGCCGTTCGACGAAGTACGACGCCTCGCGCAGCGCGTCGGACTCGGGCGCCGCGATCACCAGGAAGGCGGTCCCCGGCGCCTGGAGCAGGCGGTAGGTCTGCTCGGCGCGTTCCTGGAAGCCGCCGAACACCGCGTCGAACGCCGTGACGAAGGTCTGCACGTCCGTGAGCAGCTGGGCGCCGACGACCTTCGCGATCACGCCGGTGACCATGCCGAATCCCGCGCCCAGTAGGCGGAACGCCCCGGTCTTCGCGGGTGCGCTGAGGATCTTGATGAGCCGGCCGTCGAGGAACCGGCCGAGGCGTTTCGGCGCGTCGAGGAAGTCCAGTGCGGAGCGGCTCGGCGGGGTGTCGACGATGATGAGGTCCCACTCGCCGGAGCGCCGGAGCTGGCCGAGCTTCTCCATGGCCATGTACTCCTGCGTGCCGGAGAAGCTGGACGACAGGGTCTGGTAGAAGGGGTTGGCGAGTATCTGCCGGGCCCGTTCGGGGTCGGCGTGCGCCTCGACGATCTCGTCGAAGGTGCGCTTCATGTCGAGCATCATGGCGTGCAGCGAGCCGCCGGACCCGTTGTCCGCGACCGGCACCGGCCGCGGGGTGTTGTCGAGCTCGGTCAGGCCCATCGACTGCGCGAGCCGCCGCGCCGGGTCGACCGTGATGACGACGGCGTCGCGGCCCCGCTCGGCCGCGCGCAGTCCCAGCGCCGCGGCCGTTGTGGTCTTGCCGACCCCGCCCGACCCGCAGCACACGATGATGCGGGTGCCGCGGTCGTCGAGCAGCGCGTCGACGCGCAGCCGCGGCGCGCCGGGGCGGGCGGTTCCGGGTGCGGTGCTCATGCGCCCCCTTGTTCGCGCAGCGCGGCCGCCAGTGTGTGCAGCGCCGCCAGGTCGATGCCTTCGCCGATGAAGGGCAGCAGGTAGGTCGGCCGGTCGGCGGCAGCGAGCCGCTCGCTCATGCCCGCCTCGACCCGCACCCGCCGCGCGTGGTCGACGACCTCGCCGCGCAGGTCGGCGGCTGCCGCCTCCGCGTCCTCGAACCCGGCGGCCTTCAGCCCCCCGGCGATCGCCGCCAGGTCGACGTCGCCCTCGGCGGCCGCCGAGAGCGCCTCGGCATACAGGACCGGGGGGCGCACCATGTTCACCAGCACCGCGCCGACTCCGAGGCCAACGGAGCCGATCTCGGCCACGCCGTCGAGGGTCTCCTGGACGGGCATCTCCTCCAGGACCGTCGCGAAGTGCACCGCGGTCTCGGGCGAGCGGATCACCTCCATGACCCGGTCGGCGTGGTTGCGGATCGGGCCGACGCGGGCGAGCCCGGCGACCTCGGCGTTGACGTTGAGGAACTGGGCGATGCGCCCGGTGGGCGGGGCGTCGAGCACCACGGCGTCGTAGACGTGCGGTGCGGACTCCGCCGGGTCGCGCGGGGCGCCCCGCCTGCGTTCGCGCCCCACTCGGCGGCGGACCGCCTCGGTGGCCTTGCCGGTGAGCAGGACGTCGCGGGCGCCCGGCGCGATGGTGGTGGCGAAGTCCACGACGCCGAACCGGGTGAGCGCCTGCCCCGCGCGCCGCATGCCGTAGAACAGCTCCAGGTAGTCCATCAGCGCGGCTTCGGCGTCGACGGCCAGCGCGTAGACGTCGCCGCCGTCGGGCGCGCCGGCGACCCGGCGCTCCTCGTAGGGCAGCGGCGGGCAGTCGAACAGCTGGGCGATGCCCTGGCGTCCTTCGACCTCGACCAGCAGGACCGTGCGGCCGCCCCCGGCCAGTGCCAGTGCCAGGGACGCCGCCAGGGTGGTCTTGCCCGTGCCCCCCTTGCCCGTGACGACGTGCAGGCGGACGCCGTCCCAATCGCTGTCGCGTGCGCTCACCTGAGGAATTCTATGGTCGGCCCCGCAGGCGCGGGTGGACCCGCCCCGACGGCGACACCGCGCGGCGCCGGGTGAGTAAGGTTGCGCCTATGACGAAGTGGGAGTACGCGACCGTGCCGTTGTTGTCGCACGCGACGAAGCAGATTCTGGACAATTGGGGTCAGGACGGCTGGGAGCTGGTGTCGGTCATCCCCGGGCCCTCGGTTGACGGGGACCCCCGCAACCAGCAGCTCGTCGCCTACATGAAGCGGGAGAGGTAGCAATGGCAACGCCCGAGGAGCGCATCGCCGAACTCGGCTACGAGCTGCCCCCCGTGGCGGCCCCGGCCGGCGCCTACGTTCCGGCGGTCCCCAGTGGCGCCTACGTGTACACGTCCGGCCAGGTCCCGCTGGTCGGCGGCAAGCTGGAGCACACCGGCAAGGTCGGCGCCGAGGTCAGCCTCGACACCGCGAAGGCGCAGGCCGCGATCTGCGTGCTGAACGCCCTCGCGGCGATCAAGGCCGAGGTGGGCGAGCTGTCGCGGGTGCGCCGCGTGGTCAAGGTGCTCGGGTTCGTCGCCAGCGACCCCTCGTTCACCGGCCAGCCGCAGGTGGTCAACGGCGCGAGTGAGCTGCTCGGCGCCGTGTTCGGCGACGCCGGCGTGCACGCCCGCAGCGCGGTCGGCGTGGCCGTGCTGCCGCTGGACGCGCCGGTCGAGGTCGAGATGATCGTCGAACTCGCCTGACCGCGTCCCGCGCGCCCGGAGGAGGACGGCTGTGGCAACGAACATTCCGATGTCCGAGACGACCGCCTCATGGGTCCGCGATGTCCTCGACGGCCGGGCCGAGCCCGCGGTGCCGCGGCATGCCGCAACGGTCATGCTGGTGCGCCCCGCGGTGCCGGCCGGGCCCGGCGTCCAGGTCTACCTCCTGCGCCGGGTGCCGACCATGGAGTTCGCGCCCGGCGCGTTCGTGTTCCCCGGCGGCCGGGTCGACGACCGCGACGCCGATCACGCCGTGCGCTGGTCCGGCCCTGCCCCGGACTACTGGGCGCGCCGGTTCGCCGTGCCGGAGCCGCTGGCGCGCGCCCTGGTGTGCGCGGCGGTGCGCGAGACCTTCGAGGAGTCGGGCGTGCTGCTGGCGGGCCCCTCGGCGCACGAGGTGGTGGCCGATACCCGCGGCGCCGATTGGGAGGCCGACCGCGCGGCCCTGATCGACCGCTCGCTGTCCTTCGCGGAGTTCCTCGACCGCCGCGGCCTGGTGCTGCGGACCGACCTGCTGCGGCCGTGGTCGCAGTGGATCACCCCGCTGGTCGAGCCGCGGCGGTACGACACCCGGTTCTTCGCCGCGGCCCTCCCCGAGGGCCAGCAGACCCGCGATGTCGGCGGCGAGGCCGACCGCGTCGCCTGGCTGCGCCCCGAGGACGCCGTCGCGGGGTGGGACCGTTCGGAGCTGCGCATGCTCCCGCCGACGGTGGCGACCCTGCGGGAATTGGCCGCATGCGGCTCGTTGGAGGGGGTCATGGCGGCCGAGCGTGAGATCATCCCCATTGAGCCCGAATTGCGCGTCAAGAATGGGCGCTACCGGCTGGTGGTCCCCGACGGCATCGACTATCCCTTGTAACGGGCCCGGTGACGGGTTCCCGCCGCGACATCGCTAAGCGAGGTTCGATGAGGATCGACGGTTCCGGGACACTGCGCGCGAACTGCATCCTGTGCCCCAACCCCGGCCCGATGACGCTCGACGGCACCAACACCTGGATCCTCCGCGAGCCGGGTGCCCGATGGGTGGCCGTCGTCGACCCCGGCCCGCACGACGAACGCCACCTGGAGCGGGTGGCGCGCACGGTGCAGGAGCAGGGCGCCCAGGTCGCGGTCACCCTGCTCACCCACCACCACTTCGACCACGCCGAAGGCGCGCGGTACTTCTCCGAACTCACCGGGTCCCCGGTGCGCGCCGTGCAGGCCGAGGTGCGGATCGGCGACGACGGCCTGACCGACGGCGAGGTCATCGACGTCGACGGCCTGGAGATCCGGGTCCTCGCGGCGCCCGGGCACACCGCCGACTCCGTCGCCTTCCACCTGCCGGCCGACGACATCGTGCTCACGGGCGACACCGTGCTCGGCCGCGGCACGGCCGTCATCGCCGAGGACGGCGACCTCGCCGACTACCTCGACACCCTGAACCGGCTGCGCGACCTGGTGGGCGTCGGCGACGTCCGCGCCCTGCTGCCGGGTCACGGGCCCATCTGCACCGAGCCGCTGTCGAAGGTCGACTCCTACATCGAGCACCGCGAGGAGCGGCTCGCGCAGATCACCGCCGCGGTGCGCGGCGGCGCCGCGACCCCGGGCGCCGTCGTCGACCAGGTGTACGCCGACGTCGATGCGGTGCTGCGCGGCGCGGCCGAGCTGTCGGTCCGCGCGCAGTTGCGCTACCTCGCCAAGCGCGGCGACGTCCCGTCGGAGTTCGGCGACGGCGGCTGACCGCGCCGCGGGAGCCCGGATCCCGCAGCACGGGGGCGGTATTCCCGCGGGGTGAGAACACCCTGTCGCGGTGCCGGGCCGGTCGGCACCATGGGCGCATGGACGCGAACCACGCCGACCTCGCTGTCGCCGGCCGGCTGCGTACGGCCTCCGGCGCCTACGAGAGGGGCGAACTCCTCATCAGCGGCGGGCGAATCGCCGGCCGCTCCGCCGACATCGGGCGGGTGCCCGCTGCGGCCCGCATGGACTTCGGCGCGGCGCTCGTCCTTCCCGGGCTCGTCGACGCGCACGTCCACTCGCTGTCGCACCCGGGCGAGGGCATCGCCGCGGCGACGGCGGCGGCCGCAGCGGGCGGCGTCACCACGATCGTGGAGATGCCGTTCGACGCCGACGGGCCCGTCAACACCCCCGACCGGCTCCGGCGCAAGCGCGACCGCGCCGAGGAGGCGGCGCACGTCGACGTCGCCCTGCTCGCGACGCTCGCGCCCGGCGGCGGGTGGCGCGCCGCCGAGGAGCTGGCCGGCCTGGGGGCGTGCGGTTTCAAGGCGTCGCTGTTCGACACCGACCCGGTCCGGTTCCCGCGCATCGACGACGCGGAACTGCTGGAGGTCCTCGCCGCGGTCGCGGGGGCCGACCGGGTCCTGTGCGTCCACGCCGAGAACAACGAGATCGTGAAGTCCCTGATCGGGCGCGAGCGCGCAGCGGCGCCGGACGACCCGCGCGCGCACGGCCGCAGCAGGCCGCCGGTCAGCGAGACGCTCGGGGTGCTGACGGCCCTGGAGAGCGCCCTGGACCGCGGCGCGTCCCTGCACCTGTGCCACCTGAGCCTGCCGCGCTCGGTCGACCTGGTGCGCTACTACGCCGAGCAGGGGCTCGACGTCACCCTGGAGACCTGCCCGCACTACCTCGCCTGCACCGAGGACGACATGGCCGCCCAGCGGGGCAGGTTGAAGATCAACCCGCCGCTGCGCGACGAGCGGGCCCGCGAAGGGCTGTGGCGGCGCCTGGAGGCCGGCGCGGTCGACATCATCGGCTCCGACCACGCGCCCTGGCCGGCCCGCTTCAAGGACCACGAGGACGTCTTCGCCAACCATTCGGGGGTGCCGGGGGTGGAGACCCTGCTGCCCATCGCCCTCTCGGGCGCGCTGGAGCGGGGCCCGGACGCGCTGAACGCGGCCGTGGACGCGCTGACCCGGGCGCCGGCGCACCGCTTCGGGCTGGCGCACCGCAAAGGCGCGCTGGAGGTCGGCCGCGACGCCGACATCGCCGTGTTCGACCCCGCGGCCGACACCGTCCTGCGCGCCGCGGCCATGCACTCCAACGCCGGGTGGACCCCCTACGAGGGGCGGCGGGTCCGCGGCCGGGTGGCGGCCACGCTCTCGCGCGGCGCGGTCGTATGGGACGGCGACAAGCTAGCCGGGGCGAGGGGGCACGGACATGTCATCGAACCGCAGGGCGCCGGACGCCGCGCCGGATGAGCGGCGCCCGGCGCCGCCCGCCGGACCGGGCCCCGGCGCCGCCCCGGCGAACGCGTCGCTGGTGCGCGGCCTGCGCATCCTCGACTGCGTGGCGGAGTTGGGCCGGGCGCGGGTCGACGATCTCGCCGCGCGCGTCGACCTCCCCCTGTCCACGGTGTACCGCTACGTGCGCCAACTGCGCGACATGGGCTACCTGTACGAGGTCGACGGCCACTACACGCTGGGCGTCGACTTCAGCGAGCGGCGCCGCGACACCGGCCACCTCGTGCGGCTGGCAGAGCCGGTCCTGCGCGGACTGCGCGACTCCACCGGCGAAGCGGTCGTGCTCACCGTCCGGGTGCGGACGGCGGCGCTGTGCCTCGACCGGCTGATGCCGCAGCGCCGCTACCTGCTGTCGTTCCAGCGCGGCACCGTCCGGCCGCTGTACGCCGGGGCGAGCGTGCTGCCGCTGCTGGCGTTCGCGACGCCCGATGTCGTCGACGACGTATTGGCAGGCCCCATGCGGCGCATCACCGCGCGCACCCCCGACCGCGAGGCGCTCAAGCGCGAGGTGGCGCAGGTGCGCGAGCACGGGTTCGCGGTGAGCCGCGGCGAGGTCGACCCGGGGATGGTGGCGGTGGGCGTCCCGGTGTTCCGCGGGCGCGGCTGCATCTGCGCGGTGAGCGTCGTCGGCTCGGAGCACTCGATGGCGGAGGACCGGTTGGAGAACGCCGTGCGGGCCGCCCGCGAGGCGGGCGCCGCGCTGGGGGCGCGGCTGAACAGCGCCGACGGCGCGGTCGCGTGGACGGCGGGCGAGGAATGGTGAGGGGGAGCGGGATGCGCGGCGTCCGGGCGCAGCGCGGCACGGTGCTGCGGTGCGCGCAGTGGCGGCAGGAGGCGCTGCTGCGCATGCTGGAGAACGTCCTCGAGGTCGGCCAGCGGCCCGAGGACCTGGTGGTCTACGCCGCTCTGGGCAAGGCCGCGCGCGACTGGCCGTCGTTCGACCGCATCACGGCAACACTGCGGACGCTGCGCGGCGACGAGACCCTGATCCTGCAATCGGGGCGCCCCGTGGGGGTGGTGCGCACCTTCCCCGGCGCCCCGCGGGTCCTCAGCGCGGTGAACAACATGGTCGGGAGTTGGCAGACCCCCGAGCGCTTCTACGCGATGGCCGACAAGGGCATGACCATGTGGGGCGGCCTCACCGCCGCGGCGTGGCAGTACATCGGGCGCCAGGGCGTCCTCCAGGGCACCTACGAACTGCTCCGCACCGCGGCGGAGCGGCACTTCGGCGGCGCTGTGGCGGGCCGCTGGCTGCTCACAGCGGGGCTCGGCGGCATGGGGTCGGCGCAGCCCCTCGCGGCGTCCATGCTGGGCCTGTCGAGCGTGACCGTCGAGGCCGACCCCGCCCGGCTCGCCGCCGCCGGTGCGGCGGGCGCGCTGGACCTGGTGGTCGAGGACCTCGGCGCCGCACTGGCCGCCGTCGAGGCGGCCCGCCGCTCCGGCGCGGTCGCAGCGGTGGGCCTGCGCGGCAACGCCGCCGAGGTGTTCCCCGCGGTCGCCGCCCAGGCGGTGCGGCCGGACATCGTCACCGACCAGACGGCCGCGCACGACGCCCGCTACGGCTACCTGCCGCCCGGCATGGGCCTCGACCAGTGGGCGCTGCTGCGCGAGACCGCGCCGGAGGAGGTCGAGCGCGCCGCCCGCGCGGGCATGGCGGCGCAGGTCGGGGCGATGCTCGCGCTGGCGGGGTCCGGTGCCGTGGTGTTCGAGAACGGCAACAACCTGCGGGTGCAGGCGGAGCGGGCGGGCGCCGCCGACGCGTTCGACATCCCCGGGTTCATGGAGCGCTACCTGCGCCCGCTGTTCTGCCGGGGGATCGGCCCGTTCCGCTGGGTGGCGGTGAGCGGCGACCCCGCCGACCTCGCCGTCCTCGACAACCTCGCCGCGTCGCTGTTCCCCGAACGCCCCGAGGTGGCGGCCTGGATCGCGCTCGCCCGCGCCAACGTCCCCGTCCAAGGGCTCCCGGCGCGCAGCTGCTGGCTCGGCCACAACGAGCGCTCCCGCATGGCGGTCGCGGCGAACGACGCGGTGCGCGACGGCCGCCTGAGCGCACCCGTCCTGTTCACCCGCGACCACCTGGACGCCGCCGCGATGACGCACCCGCTGATCGGCACCGAGGGCATGCCCGACGGCTCCGACGGGGTCAGCGACTGGCCGCTCCTGGACGCGATGCTGATGTCGGCCACCGGCGCCGACCTGGTCGCGGTGCACGCCGGAGGCGGCGGCTACTCCGGCTTCATGCAGTCGGCCGGCGTCTCCATCGTCGCCGACGGCGGCGCCGAGTGCGCCGAACGGCTGCGGCGGGCCCTGGACGCCGACACCGGGCTCGGGATCCTCCGCTACGCCGAGGCCGGCTACGGCGACGCCGCGGCCGCCGTTCGCGGCGCCGCCGATGTGACCTGGACCAACGACCCCGCTACGAGGAGCGCTGACGATGCGTGAACTGACCGCCGACGACGCCCGATACGCCGTGCTCGGCGGTGGTGTGTTCGCCGCGGGAGGCGGCGGCTGGCTGCACCACGGCGAGCTGATGGGCGGCGCGGCGACGACGATGGGCCGCCCCGTGCTGGCGTCCGTCGCCGAGCTCCCCGCCGACAGCTGGGTGGCGACCGTCACCGCCATCGGGGCGCCCGCGGCCAAGGACTGGGAGATCCGGCCGGTCGACTACGTCGACGCGCTCAAGGCCCTCATGGCGGCGGCCGACCACCCCATCGCGGCGGTGATGACCGCGCAGAACGGCTACTCGACGACGCTGAACGGCTGGATCCAGTCCGCTGTGCTCGGGGTCAAGGTCCTGGACGCAGCGGGCGATATCCGGGCGCACCCGACCGGCAAGCTCGGCGCGCTCGGCCTCACCACCCGGCCCGGCTACATGTCGGTCCAGTCGGTCTCCGGCGGCAACCGCGCACTGCACGGCCACTTCCAGGCCGTCACCCGCGGCTCCTCGGTGACCTGCGACGACGTGCTCCGCGACATCTCGGTGCGCACCGGGGGCTTCATCGCGTCGGCGCGCAATCCGGTGGAGCTCGACTGGGTCCGCCGCAACGCCGCGCTCGGCGCGATCACCGCGGCGATCGACCTCGGCCGCACCATGGCCGACGCCGCGCCCGGCGGCGGCGCGGCCGTCATCGAGGCGGTGACCGCCGCCATCGGCGGCGCCGAGCTGGCCCGCGGCCCGCTCGCGCACGCGGCCCCGACGATCACCAAGGGCGGCTGGGACCACGGCGTGTTCCGGGTCGCCGACCACACCGTGCCCTACCTCAACGAGTTCATGGCCGTCGACGCCGGGGGCGCGCGGCTGGCGAGCTACCCGGACATGATCGCGCTGCTCGCCGTCGACACCGGGCTGCCGCTGGCGGTCAAGGACGCGGTCGAGGGCATGGAGGTGGCGGTGGTCGCCGCGCCGGCGGCCGCGCTGCCGACGTCCGCCAGCGCCTGCGACGTCGGCGCGCTGCGGGAGGTCGAGGAGATCATGGGGATCGACCTCGTGGCGTACCTGCCCGACGGGCTGCACGCCCCCGCGGGAGGCGGCGGTGCGCGCTGACGCCAGGGCGGGGCCGGCGCCCGACGCCGACCGCCTCTGGGCCGACCTCACCGCGCTGGCGGCGTACGCCGACCCGGATCTCGCGGGGTGGAGCCGCGAGGTCTTCACCGACCCCTACCGTGCCGCGCGGGCGTGGGTGCGCGCGCTGATGGCGGACGCCGGCCTGGCGACCTCGGTCGACGCGGTCGGCAACATCACCGGCCGGCTGCCCGGCACCCACGGCGGGGGACCGCCGATCGTCACCGGTTCGCACACCGACACCGTGCGCGGCGGCGGCCGGTTCGACGGCATCGTCGGCGTCCTCGGCGGCATCGAGGTGGCGCGGCGGCTGCGCGAGACGGGCACCCGCCTGCGCCGCGACCTCGTCGTCGTCGACTTCCTCGGCGAGGAGGCGAACGGGTACGGGATCAGCTGCATGGGCAGCCGCGCGCTCGCCGGCACCCTCACCGCCGCCCACCTCGACCGGCGCGACGCGGCAGGGGACCGCCTGGGCGACGCCATGGCGCGCTTCGGCGCCGACCCCGCCGCGTCCCTCGGCATCGCGTGGCGGGGCGGCGTCCACGCCTTCGTGGAGCTGCACGTGGAGCAGGGGCCGCTGCTGGAGCGCGAGGGTGCCGAGGTGGGCGTGGTGACCGCCATCGCGGGGATCGAGCGGCTGCTCGCGACCTTCGCGGGGCGGTCCGACCACGCCGGGACCACCCCCATGGGCGAGCGCGCCGACGCGCTGACAGCGGCGGCCGAGGCGGTCCTCACCGTGGAACGGGAAGGCTGCGGCGCCCCCGTCCACGGGGTCGCGACCACCGGCCGCATCGAGGGGGCCACGGGCGCGTTCAACATCGTCCCCGACCGCGCCCGCATCTGGGCGGAGTTGCGCAGCGTCGACCCGGGGTGGCTGGGCGGCGTGCGGCGGCGGGTGGCCGAGCGCATCGCCGCCGACGCGGCCCGGCGCGGCGTCGAGACCGGCATCGAGTGGCTGAACGACCAGCCGCCCGTGCCGGCGGACCGGGCGGTCCAGGACGTCATCGGCGGGGCTGCCGACGGCCTGGGCGCATCATGGGCGCCGGTGCCCAGCGGGGCGGGGCACGACGCGGCGCACCTGGCCCGGCTCGGGCCCATGGGGATGGTCTTCATCCCCTCGCGCGGCGGCCGCAGCCACTGCCCCGAGGAGTGGACCGACCCCGCGCAGATCGCAACGGGGGTGCACGTCCTGGGCGACACCATCGTCCGGCTCGACGCGCTCGACCACGTGCGCTGAACGGCCGGGGCCGCGCCGCCAGGGAGTCCCCCGGCGGCGCGGCCCCGGCGCGGTGCCCTACGCCTAGCGCGCGCGGCGGCGCATGCGCTCGATGTCGAGCAGCACGACCGCCTTGGCCTCGATGCGCAACCAGCCGCGCAGCGCGAACTCCGCCAGCGCCTTGTTGACGGTCTCGCGGGAAGCGCCCACGAGCTGGGCGAGTTCCTCCTGCGTGAGGTCGTGGTGGACGTGCAGGCCGTCCTCGCCCTCCTTGCCGAACCGCTCGGCGAGGTCGAGGAGCTGCTTGGCGACCCGGCCGGGGACGTCGGTGAAGACGAGGTCGGCCATGGTGTCGTTGGTGCGCCGCAGCCTTGCCGCCAGCGCCTTGAGCAGTTGCAGGCCCACCTGGGGCTGGCTGCCGATGAACGGGCGGAGGTCGTCGTGGCCCAGGCCCGCCAGGACGGCGTCGGTGACCGCGATGGCGCTTGCCGTGCGCGGGCGGGGGTCGAACAGGGACAGCTCACCGAACATCTCGCTGGGGCCGAGCACGCCCAGGAGGTTCTCGCGGCCGTCCACAGCGGTGCGGGTCAGCTTGACCTTGCCGCTGAGGATGACGTAAAGGCGGTCTCCTTCGTCGCCCTCCGAGAACAGCGTCTGCCCCCGGCCGAGCCGGACCTCGCTCACCGAAGCGCGCAGCGCCGCGGCAGCATCGTCGTCCAGCGCTTCGAACAGAGGGGCCTTGCGCAGCACCTCGTTGGTCTCGTCCACCGCTTCCTCCTTGAAACCTGACCGCCACCAGTGTGACGCATATCGCACCCGGGTGTGAAACCAGGTCGTTATCTCGGCTTGTCGCGATGGTTCGGACCAGCCCGTCACAGCCGACACGGACATCAATGATCTTAGAGGCACGAACGCCCGGAGGCGGGCGTGCCCCGCCCCATTCACCTCGATGCCGACCGGAATTCGTGCCGCGGCCCGCCCGGGGGCCGCCGGACGGCGCCCACCGTGATGCAGCGCGCACCGCCCGCGGTCCGTAGGCTTTGGGCGTGCCCCGCCATACTGCCGCCACCGCCCCGGCCGCCGCGAAACCCAGCACAGCGGCCGGTTCCGACACACCCTCGGGTGAGTCGCGCCTCGCCCTGGTGCGCCGGGCCCGGCGGATCAACCGGGAGCTGGTCCGGCTCTACCCCGATGCCCACTGTGAGCTTGATTTCACCACGCCGCTCGAACTGACCGTCGCCACGATCCTCTCGGCCCAGTGCACCGACAAGCGCGTCAACGCGGTGACCCCCTCGCTGTTCGCGCGCTACCGCACCGCAGCCGACTACGCGGCCGCCGATCGCGGCGAGCTCGAAACCCTGATCCGGTCGACCGGCTTCTTCCGCTCGAAGGCGAACAACATCATCAAGCTCGGCCAGGAGCTGTGCGAGCGGCACGGCGGCGAGGTGCCCGACCGGCTCGACCGGCTCGTGAAGCTGTCCGGTGTGGGGCGCAAGACCGCCAACGTCGTCCTCGGCAACGCGTTCGGGGTGCCCGGTATCACCGTCGACACCCACTTCGGGCGGCTGGCGCGGCGCCTGCGCTGGACCGGCGCCACCGACCCCGTGAAGGCCGAGCACGACATCGGCGCGCTGTTCCCGCCCAAGGAGTGGACCCTGCTGTCGCACCGCATCATCTGGCACGGCCGCAGGGTCTGCCACTCCCGGCGCCCCGCGTGCGGGGCGTGCACGCTGGCGCACGACTGCCCCTCCTTCGGCGAGGGGCCGACCGACCCCGACACTGCGCGCAAGCTGCTGCGCGCGGGGCCGTTCTCATGACCGGTACGCCCGGCGGCCGCCGGTGAACGGCGACCACCGGCCCGTCCCCGTCCCCGAGTGGCTCGGCGCGCTCGCCGAGGCCGCGGCGCGCGCGCCCGTGCCGCGCGTCCTGCGGCCGCCGTCCGACGGCGGGCGGCACTCCGCCGTGCTGGTGCTGTTCGGCGAGTCGCCCGAGGGCGGACCCGACGTCCTGCTGATCCAGCGCAACAACGGGCTGCGGCGTCACTCCGGCCAGCCGGCGTTCCCCGGCGGCTCCATCGAACCCGGCGACGCCGGCGCGATCGGCTGCGCCCTGCGCGAGGCCGGCGAGGAGACCGGGCTGCTGCCCGCGGGCGTCGAGGTGCTGTGCGCCCTGCCGGAGCTCTACATCTCCCGCACCGACTTCCGGGTCACCCCCGTCCTCGCGTGGTGGCACACCCCCTCGGAGGTCGGCCCGGCCGACCCCGCCGAGGTGGCCTCGGTGGCGCGGGTGCCGGTCGCCGAGCTGGCCGACCCCGCGAACCGGGTCCGGACACGGCACCCGGACGGGTCCACCGGTCCGGCGTTCCGGGTACGCGGCATGCTGGTGTGGGGGTTCACGGCGGCGATACTGAACCAGCTCCTGGTCCTGGGCCGGTGGGAGCGGCCCTGGCTCGGGCCGGCCGCCGAGACCATCGACGTCCTCGGCGTGCTGCGCGCGAGCGGCGACCACGACGGCACACCGTGAGGCGAAGGGGGACGCAGTGCTGGACGTGATCCTCATTGTGCTGGTGCTGGTCTTCGCGGCATCGGGGTACCGGCAGGGCTTCATCGTGGGCGTGATGAGCTTCGGCGGGTTCATCGGCGGCGGGGTGGTCGCGGCACTGGGCGCGCCGTCCCTCATCCAGCGGCTCATCGACGACCCCGGGCGGCAGGCGCTGCTCGCCATCGCGGTGGTCTTCCTGTGCGCCGCCATGGGCCAGTTCGCCGCCTCCTACGTCGGCGCGCTCGTGCGCAACAAGGTCACATGGGACTCCGCCCGGGTGCTCGACGCTCTGGGCGGCGCGCTCGTCAGCGGCCTGTCGGTGCTGCTGGTGACCTGGCTCATCGGCAGCGCGGTCGCGAACTCCGCCATCCCGATCGTGACCGGCCAGGTGCAGGACTCCCGGGTGCTCCAGGCCGTCGACCGCGCCGTGCCCGACGTGGCCCACACCTGGTTCTCCACGTTCCGCCGCATCGTCGACCAGAGCGCGTTCCCGCAGGTGTTCAGCGGCCTGGGGTCCGGCCAGCCGGCCGAGGTCGACGCGCCCGACCCCGACGTCCTCTCCACGCCGAAGCTCCGCGAGGCCAGCAAGAGCATCGTCAAGGTGCTCGGCACCGCCCCGTCGTGCCAGCGCAGGGTCGAGGGGACCGGGTTCGCCTACGGGCCCGACCGGATCATGACCAATGCGCACGTCGTCGCGGGCGTCACCGAGGAGCTGCGGGTGGTCACCCGCTCGGGGCAGCAGCTCACCGCCACCGTCGTCCTCTACGACCCCCAGCAGGACATCGCGGTGCTCGACGTGCCCGGCCTGGACCTCGAACCGCTGCGGTTCCAGCAGGACGCGGAGAAGGGCGGCAACGCCGTCGTCGCCGGGTTCCCCCGCAACCAGGGCTTCACCGTGGTCCCGGCGCGGATCCGCGCGCAGCAGACCGCGCAGGGCCCCGACTTCTACCACTCGCAGCAGGTCAGCCGCGACATCTACCAGGTGCGCGCCAAGGTCCTGCCGGGCAACTCCGGCGGGCCGCTGCTGTCGCCCAGGGGCGAGGTGTACGGGGTGGTCTTCGCCGCGGCCACCAACGACGACGACACCGGGTACGTGCTGACCGCCGACGAGGTGGCCGAGAACGCGGCGACCGGGCGGTCGTCCTCGGCCCCCGTCGACACCATGCAGTGCGACTGAGCCGGCCCGCGCCGCGGCGGGTACCCGCCGCGGCGCGGGCCGGCCGGGCGGGCCCGGCGCACCCTCACTGCGGGAGGAATTCGGCGCTCTGGACGTACGCCATTGCGCGGACGAACTCCGGTTCGTTCATGCGGCGGCCCATCTCCTCCTCGGTGGGCTCGGCCACGCGCGTGTGGATCCACCACAGGTTGCCGAACGGGTCGCGGAAACGGCTGACGCGGTCGCCCCAGAAGAGCTCGGTGGGCTCGGTGACGATCGCGGCCCCGCGCGCCACCGCCCGGCGCAGCACCTCGGCGTCGTCGGCGACGTAGAGGCGCAGGAACGCGGGTGTCCGCGGCCAGTGGGGATTGTCGAACATCATCACCACGGAGTCGCCGATGCGGACCTCCGCGTGGCCGATGACCCCCTCGGCCTCGACCCGGCCCAGCTCTTCGGCGTCGAAGACGCCGACGACGAACTCGATCAGCGCGGCCGTGCCGTTCGGCGAGATCATCCACGGGGTCACGGTGTGGTATCCGGTGGGAACCGTCTGCATGTCCGACCCTTCGGTCCGAGGGTGCTCTGCGCGCCCTGATACGACCACGGTAGGAACGATGTAGGTCAGAAAACGTCCTCGATGATCGGGCCGGGCGGCGGTGATTCGGGACGTGTTCGGGAACGGCTTTCGGGGCCGGAACGGCTGTCAGGACACGATCTCGCCCGCGGTGCGCTCGGTCAGCCGCTCGTAGCGCTGGCGGGCGGCCTGCGCGGAGTTCAGGCCCAGGCCGAACGCGATCTCCTGCCAGGTCATGCCGCGGCCGCGGGCGGTGTCGATGAGGCCGGCCTCCAACGCCTCGACTTCGGCGCGGGCGCGCGGGGCGAGGCTGAGTGCCGCGGTGAGGTCGGCGGTGTCGACCGGCGGCGCGCCGGGCTCCGGGTCGCCGCTGCCGCCCGCGAGGTTCGCGACGCGCCGGATGGCGTCGAGCGGCTCCATGGGCATGTGCCGCTCGTCCCAGCGCGCCTTGGCCTCGCCGGACGCGTGGCGCTCGGTGATGCGGAACAGGGCGGTGTAGACGCGCTTCTGGCGCTCGGCGTCGGGGTCGGGTCGGGTGAAGGGGTCATCGGTCATGCATTCAATATAATATTGAAGCACCCATGCGTCAACATTGTTGGTTGAACATTTTGTTCAATCGATAGAGCGCACGAACCCCGGCAGGGGGTGGTGGAACAGGGCGGGCGCCGTCCCCGATGAGTGGGGCGGCGCCCGGTTCGTACGCGGATCCCCGGTCAGCCGGCCGCGGCCGCCTCGTCATCGGAACCGCCGCGGTTCAGCGGCCAGCTCATGGTGACCACGGTGCCGTCGGTCTTCGGCTCGATGTTCACCTCGTCGGCGAGGCCGACGATGACGGCGAGCCCGACGTCGGGCGACATGCCCGAGACGCCGCCAGGAGGGGTGATGCTGCCCATCTCCAGATGGGCGAGGTCGGGATCGACGGGGAAGGGCTCGAACGGCGCGCCGTCCGAGGGCTCCTTCGCCGGGGCCCGGTCGGAGATGACGACCTGGAAGCGTCCGGGGTCGCCGCCGTTGACACGGGACGGGACCGTCCGCCCCCGCGCCGACGAGGCGCCCGGCGGCCCCGCGCTGTCGATCAGCTTGAGCTGGATCGGCTGCTCAGGGCAGTAGACGCGGTGTGCCTCGACCGCGCGGGAACACGCCTCACCGACCGCCAACCTGACCTCGTCGAGGGCGGATTCGGCGATGCCCGCCCGGCGGGCCACGGCAGTGGCCATGAGCCGCGCGGTTCGCACATGGGCAGGCAGCGCACTTATCGTGAGCTGGACAATTGCCATCGCTCGCTCGTTACGTAACTACTTCGACTTACGCTTGTCGATGGCTTCCTGCACCGACTCGTAAATCCCGAAGACCTTGGTGAGACCCGTGATGCGGAAGATTTTCAGGATCCGCTCCTGGGTGCACACCAGGTCGAGGGTGCCGTCGTGGGCGCGCACGCGCTTCAGGCCGCCTACGAGCACGCCGAGCCCCGTCGAGTCGAGGAACTCCACCTTCTCCATGTTCACCACGAGATGGAAGTTGCCCTTGTTGACGAGGTCGATGAGGAGCTCACGCAGGCGGGGCGCCGTGTAGACGTCGATCTCACCCTCGACGATGACGATCTCGGTGTCGTCTTGGGTGTGGTGGTCAAGCTTCAAATCCACAAGTCCTCCAGCGCCGAACTGCGATGTTTCCGCGAGTGATCTGTGCCCTGCGTTATCCCCACAGGGCGGCATTCAACCACGCCTGGCCGCCGTATCTGCTCGCAACGAGCGAGAAAAACCCCGACAACGCGCGTCTCTTCCCACTGGTGACACACTGAAACCGCTAGTCATCAGTCGTTCCTTGTGATCAATGCCGTGCGAGGCCGGGAGGACAGTAGGGGTGCACGAATGGGAGTCGACCCTCCAACGGCTGTGGCGTGAGAATACCCGGACCTCGACTGTCACCCATGTGGAGCGCGTGGCTCCTAGCGACGGGGTAAGTGAAGAGTGGCCGGATTGGACGCCGTCCGCACTGGTGGAGAGCTTGGCCGCAGCCGGGATCTCCGCTCCGTGGTCGCACCAGGTCGCCGCCGCCGACCTCGCGCGTGCCGGCGGCAACGTGATCATATCGACTGGCACGGCCTCCGGGAAGTCGCTCGCCTTCCTGCTGCCGTGCGCCGAGGCCGTCGAGGACGGCGGAACGGTCCTCTACCTCTCCCCCACCAAGGCGCTCGCCGCCGATCAGCTGCGGAGCGTGCGGGAACTCGCCCTGCCCGGGCTGCGCGCCGCCACCTACGACGGCGACACCCCGCGCGACGAGCGCACCTGGATCCGCTCGCACGCCAACTACGTGCTCACCAACCCCGACATGCTGCATCGCGGCATCCTGCGCAGGCACGCGGCCTGGGCGGGGTTCCTGCGGCGGCTCCGCTACGTGGTCATCGACGAGGCGCACCGCTACCGGGGGGTGTTCGGCTCGCACGTGGCGCAGATCGTGCGGCGGCTCCGGCGGGTGTGCGCGCGGCACCGCGGCGAACCGGTGTTCATCCTGGCCTCGGCCACGACCGGCACACCGGAGGAGAGCGCCGAGCGGCTCACCGGGCTGCCGGTGCGGGCGGTCTCGGTCGACCGGTCGCCCCGCCCCGCGCTCAGCTTCGCCCTGGTCGAGCCGGACCTGACGGAGGCGCGCGGAGAGCGCGGCGCCCCGGTGCGCAGGACCGCCACCGCCGAGGCGGCCGACCTGCTCGCCGCCCTCGCCGCCGACGGGGTGCGGACGCTGGCGTTCGCGCGCTCGCGCCAGGGTGCCGAGGTCATCGCGATGTCGGCGCAGCGGATCCTCGCCGACACGAGGTCGCACGACTTGGCGCGCAGGGTGGCGGCGTACCGCGGCGGGTACCTGGCGGGCGAGCGGCGCGAACTGGAGGAGGCGCTGCGAACGGGCGAGCTGCGGGCCCTCGCCGCGACCAACGCGCTGGAGCTCGGGGTCGACATCACCGGGCTCGACGCGGTGCTGATCACCGGCTGGCCGGGGACGCTGGCGTCGCTGTGGCAGCAGGCGGGGCGGGCCGGGCGCAGGGGCGACCACGCCCTGGCGGTGTTCATCGCGCGCGACGACCCGCTCGACACCTACTTGGCGCATCACCCCGACGCGATCTTCGGGCGGCCGATGGAGGCGGTGGTCCTCGACCCCGACAACCCGTACGTCCTCGGGCCGCACCTGTGCGCGGCCGCCGAGGAGATCGCCCTGACTGAGGACGACCTCCCGGTGTTCGGACCGGCGGCCGAAGGCGTGCTCGCCGACCTGGTGCGCCGCGGCCTGCTGCGCCGCCGGCCCCGCGGCTGGTTCTGGGCGCACAAGGAGCCGGCCGCCGACCTCGCCGACATCCGCGGTGCGGGCGGCGCGCCGGTGCAGATCGTCGACGCCGGAAGCGGGCAGCTCCTCGGCACCATCGACGACGCGGCGGCGCACGGAGCGGTCCACGAAGGGGCGGTGTACCTGCACCAGGGCCAGACCTACGTCGTGGACCGGCTGGACCTGGACGACGAAGTGGCCCTGGTGCACGCGGAGGACCCCCCGTACAGCACGTGGTCGCGCGAGGTGACCGAGATCGAGGTGCGGTCGGCGCTGCGCGAGGAGGAGTGGGGCGCGGCGGCGACCGTCCACTTCGGTGAGGTGCGGGTGACCCGGCAGGTCGTGGGCTACCTCAAACGGGATGTGCGCACGGGCGCGGTGCTGGGCGAGCAGCCGCTCGACCTGCCAGAGCGCACGCTGCACACGCGCGCCGTGTGGTGGACGCTCTCGCCCGACGCGGAGAAGCGCCTGCTCGCCGACGCGGTGGAACTGCGCGGTGCGGCGCACGCCGCCGAACATGCGGCGATCGGCCTGCTGCCGCTGTTCGCGACCTGCGACCGCTGGGACATCGGCGGGGTGTCGACCGCGCTGCACGCGGACACCGGGCGGCTGACCGTGTTCGTCTACGACGGCCACGAGGGCGGGGCGGGGTTCGCGGAGCGCGGCTTCGCGGCGGCGCGGGAGTGGCTCGCGGCGACCCGCGAGGCGATCGCCAACTGCGAGTGCCGGGACGGGTGCCCGTCGTGCATCCAGTCGCCCAAGTGCGGCAGCGGCAACGACCCGTTGGACAAGGACGGGGCGCTGCGGCTGCTCGGGGAGGTCCTGAGCGGCTGAGCGCGGAACCGCCGGGGGAGGGTCGCCGGTGCGGAGGCCGCCCGGGGCGGTGCCGCTCACCGGGCACCGCGGGCCGGAAGACCCCGGGGGACACGGTGACCCACGAAGGGGTCGGCGGCGCGGCGCGGCGCGCCGCGGCGGAGCCGGACGACGTGTCGGCGGGCGGGCCGTATTGGGGTGGTGCGCGGTTTCGGGGCGGCGGCGAGCAGTTCGCGCAATGGGCTCATGGGTTCCGTGCCTTTCCGGTGGGCTCGGGCGGGGGTCACTGAGCGGTCGGGCCGCCGGGCGGCTGCTCTGGCGGGTCGGGCGGGTCGGTGGGTGCGGACGGCGGCGGGCGGTGCGGATCGGGGGCCGGGCCGCGGCCGGGGCACCGGGCCTGGGGCCGCACCGCGCACGAGTGGACGGGGCGGGGGCGCTGCGGCCGGTGCCGCGCCGCGTGCAGTGGACAGCGGGGCCGGGTGCCGCCGTCGCTCGGACTCATGGGGGTGTCCTTTCCTGAGTGGGTGCTAGTCCGGCCCGGTGGTCCGGCGGCGGCCGCGGTAGCGGGGTGGGAAGCGCGGCCAGCCCACGCTGAGCCGCAGGACGAGGACCACTGCCGCCAGCAGTCCGAGCGCGCAGGACGGCGCGTAGCGCAGCAGGCCCGGCGATCGTGCGGGGGCCACCGGGTCGTGGCCGTACCGGACGGAGAGGTCGGCCGGTGCGGTGGGAGTGCCCGACGGCTCGGGTGTGGACGGTGCCAGGCGGGCGGACTTGGCGCGGGGGGAGTCGCGGGACGGCGGCGGTGGCGGCGACGGCGAGGCCCCTGGGGAGGGCTCAGAGGGCGGTGACGGTGTGGGCGCGGGGTGTCGGACGCCCACACCGTCACCTCGGGAGGTGGTCGTGGCCGCCGATTCCGGCCGTCGCGGCGGGGGAGTCGGGGGCGCCGGGGCCGGGGTGGTGACGGGGGGTTCGGGGACCTGTGGCGGCGGTTCGACCGAGGGCTGCGGCGGCGCCGGGACGGAGGGGTCGGGCGAGATCAGCGGCGACGGCGCGGTCGCACCGGTACCGGGCGGCGGAGCGGTGTCGGGGATCGCGGCCGGTCCCCCGGGCGACGCAGCGGTTGCGTTGTCGTGGCGCGCACGGAGCCGCGGCTCGCCGCCGGTGGTGTCGGCGGCGGCGCAGCACAGCAGTGCGGTGCCCACAGCGAGGAGCAGGCGCAGCGAGCGGGCGGCGGGCAGGTGCGGCGGGACCATGGACGGCTCCGGGGGCGCGGCGGGATCAGGGGGCGGGCGGGTGATCGGCGGGGCCCGCGCGGGCGGCGGCCGACAATGAGCCGGCGCCGAGCCGCGCCGGGAGTTCGACCGTGGTGTCGATGACCGTCCCGTTCAGGCGGCACGCGGTGAGCCGCGCGCCGTTGGCCGAGGCGGTGGCGCGGGCGCTCGCACAGGCCGGGGCGGCGCCCTGCGCGGCGTCGCGTGCGCCGGCGAGCGCGGCGAGGTCGGCCGCAGAGGAGGCGCGCTGGCGATCGGCGCGGACGCTCGCGACCAGCACCATGGCCGTCGCCGTGAACCAGACGATCGCGCAGACGGAGAGCACCCAGACGGTGCCCGACCCGGTGTCGCCGCGGAACCGGAGCGGTGTGCGGCTGCGGCGGGCCAGGGCAGGGGCGGGCGGGCTCATGGCGACTCCTCCACCGGAGTGGCCGCCTCGGCATGGACCTCGAACGGGCCGGGGAGCCCGGGTGCGATCGGCACGGGCGCGCTCAGCCGGACCCTGGCGAACCGGGAATCGGTGCTGATCCGCGCGCGGGCCTGTGGCGGCGCGACCTGGTCGATGAGCGTGTGGACGGCGTCGGGCTCCTCGCCGCGCGCGAGCGCCCTGGCGCCGACACGGGCGGCGTCGACACAGGACAGGTGCGTGGTGGCGGCGTGGATGGCGGCGAGCGCGATACCGAGCAGCAGCATGAGGCTGGGCAGCGCCACAGCGGTCTCGGCGGTGACGGTGCCATGATCGGCGGCGGAGGACATCTCAGCCGCCGACCGAGAGCGCATCGGTGACCATACTGGTGAGGGCGCTGCGTACCGCCCCACTGGTCAGAATCGCGTACAACACCGCCGCGAAAGCACAGGCGGCTACTGTTCCCAAAGCGTACTCAGCTGTTGACATGGCGTAATCAGTGCGGGTGGGTGCCGCGGCCCGCCTGGCGGCGGCTCGCAGCACGGCGGTGGGCGCGGACGACAGGGACGGCATGACGGCCTCCTGCGAAAGGGGCGGATGCGTGGGGCCGGAGGCGGAGTCCATCGATGCGGCCTGACTCCAGAATCCCCGCCGCGGATCGACGGGGAAAGCCGGATTCCGACCCTGTGGACAAGTCCGCCCCCGCCAGGAAAGGAGCCCCCGACCGCACCGACCGCCCCGTACCCCGCAGCGCCCGGCGGGGCGTATCGGCGATGGGGCGCTGTGCACCGCCGTCGAGCCGAGAAGCCCCAGGTCGCGGAGCGGCCGGGCACTCAACGACCGTCGACGCGGGACCGGCTACGGCGAGGCGCCGGTGAGGAGTTCGGCCGCCATGGGGACGACGCCGATGAGCACGAAGGCGGGGAGGAAGCACAAGCCGAGCGGCAGCACCGCGAGGCCCCCCGTGCGCTGCGCGGTGGCGACGGTCCGGGACCGGGCCTGGGAGCGGAGGTCGTCGGCGTGGCGCTGAAGGACGTCGGCGACCGGCGCCCCGGTGGTGGACGCCCTGGCCAATGCCCTGCCCAGTGCGGCGAGCTCCTCGGGGTGGTCGAGGGACCGCCACGCCGCAGCGGGGTCGGCGCCCAGCCGGAGGCGTTCGGCGACGGCGACGAGTTCGGCACCGAGCGGGCCCCGCACGGCGCCGGTCACGGCGTCGAGCGCCGCGGGCATCGTGCTGCCCGCGCGCAGCGCCGCCGCCAGGAGTTCGACGGTCAGGGGCAGGGCGGCGACGATGCCCGCGGCGCGCTGCCGGGCGCCGCCGATGTCGGTGCGGCCGAGCCGCCACCACAGTGCGCCGCCGGCGGGCAGTCCGATCAGGACCGCCGCCGGTACTCCGAGCGTGAACGCCAGGGTGCAGGCCGGAGCGCAGGCGGCGAGGACGCGCAACGGGGTGCCCGCCTGGCGCGGGGCGCGCGCCGCCGGTACCGGCGGCCGGGGCGGGGCGCATAGGGCCGCCAGCCGGTCGGCCGGTGTGGGCCGGGGCGCTGTGAGCAGCCAGGCCGCGGCGGTGGCGAGGACCGCGACGGCGGCGCCGAGGATGATCACCGCGGCTCTCCGGCGTCCAGGGCGCGGCGGGTCATGCGGTGCGTCCACCAGAGGCCGAGGAGGTCGAGCGCCACCCCGCCGACGAGGCAGCCCAATCCGACGGGGGTGGTGCACAGGAAGAGCAGGGGCCGTCCGCCCATGCCCGATGACATGGCGAGCCCGGCGACGGGCAGCGCGCTGAGCAGGGCGGCGGTGGCACGGGGCCCGGCGAGCTGCGCGGAGAGTTCGCTGCGGCGCGACTGCTCCTCGGCGAGCCCGTGCGCCAACCGGTCGACCACCTCGGCGAGGCTGCCGCCGGTCTGCGAGGCGACCCGCCAGCAGCCGGAGAGGTAGCCGATCCCGGCGCATCCGGGGCGGTCGGCGAGAGCGCGCATGGCGGCGACGGGGTCGCCGCCGCGTGCTGCGGCGAGGACCGGGGTGAACGCCGGTGCGAGTGCCGGGGGGAGTTCACGGGCGGCCGCGCCGAGTGCTTCGGGCGGTGGGCGTCCGGCACGCAGTTCGGCGGCCAGGACCCGGCAGAGCTCGATGGTCGATTCGCGCCAGAGGTGGGGTTCGCGGCGGCGGAGTGCGGCGGCCCGGCGCCGGACGGCCGTCCACAGGCGGTGGACGGCGGTTCCGGCAGGATCCGCGGGGGGCGCGCACAGCAGGCGGATGCGGATCTGCGCAGCGGAGGGCAGCGACTGGAGGACGACGGTGCCGACCAGGCCGGTGATGAGCAGGATTGCGGGGATCATCGCCGCTCCATTCGCGGGGACGGGCGCCGCGGCGCCCGGGGGTTCGCGGGCGGTTCGTGGGCGGGCCGACCGGTCGGTGCGGGTGCGCGCCGTGCCGGGCCGTGGGAGCCGCGCCGGTGCGGCCTGGGGGTCGGCTCGGGGCCGCGGCGCGGGGCATCGGCAGAGGTCAACCGGCGGGTGGGGGTTCGCGGCCGAGCCAGGCGACGCCGATCCGGGCGGTGAGGTCGGCGGCGCCCGCGTGCCGGACGGTCTCGCCGTTCGGCCGGAACTCGACCGCGGGGACGGCCTCGACAAGCCCTGAACCGGACCGGCGCAGCACGCACACCTCGGCGACGCGGCGCACACCGCCAGGCTCGCGGACGACATGGACGACCAGCGCGCGAGTGGCGGCCAACTGGCTGTGGACGGCGTCGCGGCTCAGCCCCGCGGCGCAGCCCAGCGCCTCGATCCGCGCCGGGACGTCGGTCGCGGCGTTGGCGTGCAGAGTGCCGGTGCCTCCTTCGTGGCCGGTGTTGAAGGCGGCGAGCATGGTGGCGACCTCTTTGCCCCGGACCTCTCCGACGACGAGCCGGTCGGGGCGCATGCGCAGGGCCTGCCGGACGAGGTGGTGCAGGTCGACGCCGCCGCTGCCCTCGATGTTGGGCGGCCGGGTCTGCAACCGGACGACGTGGGGGTGCTCCGGTCGCAGCTCAGCGGAGTCCTCGACGAGCAGCAGACGTTCGTCGTGAGCGCACAACGAGAGCAGCGCGGAGAGCAGGGTGGTCTTGCCGGTGCCGGTTCCGCCGCAGATGAGGAAGGCGGCGCGTGAGGCGATGAGGGAGCGCAGCAGCCGGGCGCCGATGGGGACGACACCGCCGCATTCGACCAGTTCGGCCAGTGTGAACACCCGGCGCCGGGTGAGCCGCAGGGAGAGGCAGGCGCCTTCGGGGGCGATGGGCGGCAGCACGGCGTGCAGGCGCGCGCCCGACGGCAGCCGGGCGTCGACCCAGGGCGCGGCGGCGTCCAACCGCCGTCCGGCCTGGGCGGCGAGGCGCTGAGCGAGGCGGACGACCGATTCGGTGTCGGGGAACCGGATCTCGGGGAGCCTGCGCAGGCCCGCGCCGTCCTCGATCCACACCTGGTCCGGCGCGTTGACGAGGATGTCGGTGATGAGGGGGTCGGCGAGAAGCGGGTCGAGCGGACCGGCGCCCGCGAGGTCGGCGCGGAGCAACCGGACGATCGACAGCACCTCGGCGTCGCCCATGACGCCGCGCTCGGCCCGCAGCGCGGCGGCGACCTTGGCGGGGGTGGGCGCAGCGGAGTCGCGCGCGAGGCGGGCGCGCACGGCGTCGAGGAGCGCGGGGTCGGGCGCGAGGGCCGGGGGTTCGGGGCCGGGGTTCATGGCTGCTGGTCGTCTCGTACGGGCGGTGCGTCGAGGGTGGTCAGTAGGGCGGTGCAGAACGACGCGAGTGGGGATTCGGGGTCGGTGGCGGGGGTGCGGCCGCGGTCGAGGCAGGCGGCGAGCCGCGGTTCGGCGGCGAAGCTGCCCGCGAGCGGGAGGTCGAGCGCCGTCGCGACGGTCTCGGCGGGGAGCTCCTCGTGCGGGGCGCGGACCGCCACACGGAGGTCGGCGACGCGGCGGCGCAGGCCGGGCGTGATCCTGCGCGCGGCCATGACCGCGTGCACGTCGGCCGGGACGACCAGCAGCGTGCGGGTGCTGCGGAGCAGCGCCTCCTCCGCGCATGGGTCGAGTGTGCGCGGGAGGTCGCAGACGACGAGGTCGGTCCCGCGGGCGGCGGAGGCCAGCACGGCGCGTACGGCGGGGGCGGGCAGCGGCGCGGCGGCCTCGCGCGCCCATGTGACCACGGTGAGGTCGTTGACGCGCGGGAACGCCCGGCGCAGCGCGGGCCAGTGCATGCGGCCCGCGCGCCCGGCGAAATCGCCCCAGCGCGCGCCGCCGATGTGGTCGCCGCCGATGAGGAGGTCGAGGCCGCCGCCGAGGGGATCGATGTCGACCAGCGCGGTGCGCCTGCCGGAGCGCTCGCCGGCGAGGGCGAAGGCGACGGCGAACAGGCTGGCCCCCGCGCCGCCTTTGCCGCCGACGACCGAGATGACGGCGGCCCGCGCTCGGCGTTCCTCGGTGGCCTCGGCGAACAGTTCGGCGAGGTGGGCCTCGGACTCGGGCAGGGCGAGGACCTCGCGCGCCCCGATGCGCAGGGCGGCGTCCCAGATGCCGCCCCGCCCGTCGGCCGGCTCGGCGTCGGCGCCGCCACCGATGACGACGGCGTTCGGATGGCGGTCGGGTTCGAGGGCTGCCAGCCGGGCCAGGAGGTCGGCGCCGACGACGGCGAGGGGTGCGCGCGGCCACTCGCGCCCGGCCTGCGCGGCGGTGCCCGCGACGGTGACCTCGACGTCGGCGGCGGCGGCGAGGCGGAGGAGGTCGTCGAGCAGGTCGGGGTCGTCGGTGACGATGAGGGGACGGGCGGTGCTTGCCATGGGCTCGCCTTCCGGAACCGGGGTCGTGCGTCCACGGTCGCCCGGCCGGGAGCCCCGGCGAAAGCGCGATCCGCCGGCCTGTGGACAACCGGTTCCGGCGCCGCGGAAATGGGCCTGGCGGCGGAGAATCCCGGTGCGCGGCCGCCAGTCCTGTGCGAGCTTCGACGTATGGCAGAAGACATCCGCGAGCCGCGTGTCGGCGACGCCTTCGGTGAGATGCCGGCCCGCTGCTGGGACAGCGGGCTGCGGCCCGGCGCGTCCTTCGAGATCATCGAGCGCGACGACGGGATGATGGCGGCGGGCGACGCGGTCCGCTACTTCCACACCGAGCAGGAGATGGCGCCACTGGAGCGCTGGGCGTGCGCGCGGGCGCACGGCCGGGTGCTGGACATCGGGTGCGGCGCGGGCCGCCACGCGGTCGCCGTGCGCGTCCGCGGCTGCGAGGTCGTGGGGCTCGACCCCTCGCCCGGCGCGGTGCGGGTCGCCCGCGAGCGCGGTGTCGACGCCGTGCCGGGAACACTGGAGGAGCCGCCCGGCGACCTGGGCGGGTTCGACACCTTCCTGCTGCTCGGCAACAACCTCGGCCTGCTCCGGAACGCCGACGCCGCGCCCGGCCTGCTCGACGGCCTGCGCCCGTTCGCGCGCCCCGGGGCGCGGATCATCGCGGCCTCGGCCGACCCCGAGGGTGAAGACGGCCTCCACCGCACCTACCACGAGTGGAACCGGCAACGGGGGCGGATGCCGGGCCAGCTGCGCTTGCGGGTGCGCGACCGCGCGCTGGCCTCGCCCTGGTTCGACTACCTGATGGCGTCATCGGCCGATCTCGCGGCGATCACCGACGGCACCGCGTGGCGGGTGGGTCACGTCGAGCACGACGGGGGCGCCTACATCGCGGTTCTGGTGCTCCGGGGGTGAACGGCGCCGCCGGAGCGGGCGCCGCGGCGCGTGGGCGGGCCGGGCCCGCCGGGCCTCTCGGCGCCGGTCGCCGCAGGCGGACGCGGCGCCGAGAGGGCGGGAAAGGAACGACGGCCCCCGCCGGGGGGATGGCGGGGGCCGTCTTACGTTCCGGCTCCGGGGGGGTAGAGCCGGCTCGTTTTCCATTAGGGGTTCTGAGTAGGCGCACCTGCGAGTCTCGGGGGCGGCGTTCGACGGAGTACCAGGGGAACACTACGGGGATCGCGCCCGCCTGTGCAGCTCCGGGGGAGGAGCTCGGCCTGAGCCCAAGGCGCGCCGGGTCGAGGTAACTCGGCTAATACGCAACGTTACCATGGTGATTTGCGGGTCAAGTCGAAATTGGTGGCCTCGGCCCCCCTTTTCAAGTCCACCGATCAGGCGTACAAAAGAAGAAGTAAGTGGGTGAGCCCACTGGACACGGCAATCGGGTACCCACGCGGCAGTGAGCCTCGGGAGGCCCGTCCAGGCCAGGTATCCCCTGGTCGGACATACGAATTGCACGCATGATAGCCCGGTGCGACGTGTCCGCGGCGGCGCCCCGGCACGACCCCTTGAGGGCCGTGCCGGGGCGCTGTTCTCTTTGCCGCGCCAATCACTCCATTCGCATGGCGTCGGCATTCGGATGTCCGAAAATTATCTGAAATGAAACGTTCGTCCGGATGTGGCGGGCCCCAATGGCGGGCGGCGGCGCCCGCGCGCTCTCCCGCTGCCGCGGCCATTCTCCGGAATGGCGGAGTTCACCCGCGCTTCAGCGCCTCGCAGGTCGCGAGCGAGTCGCGGGCGCCCGCCGTCACCGCGCGGCAGCAGTGCAGCACCCAGTGGGCCACTCCCTCAGGAGTGCCGCTGAGGTAGCCGCGCAGCGCGCGTCCGTACTCGTCGCGCGCGGCCTCGTGCCCGAGCTCGACGGGCACCAGGCCCTTGGGGTCGAGCCCGCGGTCGACGAGGGTCAGCCGCGCCGCGGCACGCGCGATGAGGCCGTCGCCCCATCCGAACGGACGCAGGGCGAGCAGTTCACCGTGCACGATGGCGCTCACGACCAGCGCCGGCACGGTCCCCTCGGCGCCGAGCAGGGTGTCGAGCGCCCCGAGCCGCGCCGCGACCACCCCGGGCTCCGGCGGCGCCCCGATATTGAGCGGGTCCGCCGCCGGTTCGCCGTCGGAGCGCGGCCGTCCGAGGGACTCCGCCGGCACTGCGTCGGCGGCCGCCAGCGCGTGCAGCCGCGCGAGCACCTGGCGGGGCGCCGACGCCCAGATGGGCACCAGGGTCCCGATCTCACCGGAGACGCGCAGCGCGCCCGAGATGCGGGGGTCGTCGGAGTGCGCGGAGCGGACCTGCTCAAGGGAGGCGTCGGCGCCTTCCAGGACGGCCGAGGCGCTCGCCCCGCGCAGCGCCGACTCCATCGAGACGTCGGAGCTGCGCCGCCGCAGGACGCGGTGCCCGAGCAGGCGGTCGACGATGGTGCGCGTCTCCTCGACGGCGTCGCCGACACCGGGGAGTTCGGCGATCCGGCGCAGCGGATCAGAGGTCACGGCGTTCACACCCCCCGACACTACGCGCGGGTAACACCGTGCGGAGCGCAACCCCCACTTGTGACCAGTGCCATCCGCCTGATGGAGTGTTTCCGAGCACAGGAACGATCCGGTGGCGATGCACGCGACCCGCCCCCAGGGCGCGGACCACGTCGCGGAGCAGATCGAGTTAAGGAGCACACAGTGGCTGAGACTCCCCAGGAGCCGGGACACGAGGCATTGTCCAACCTTCTTCAGGAGTCGCGTAGTTTCCCCCCTCCTGCTGATCTGGCCGCCAACGCCAACGTCACGGCCGATGCGTACGACGAGGCGGCGGCCGACCCGCAGGCGTTCTGGGAGAAGCAGGCGCACCGGCTCGACTGGTCCCGCCAGTGGGACAGCGTCCTCGAATGGAAGCCCCCGTTCGCCAAGTGGTTCGACGGCGGCACCCTGAACGCGTCGGTCAACTGCGTCGACCGGCACGTCGCCGCCGGCCGCGGCGACAAGGTGGCCTACTACTGGGAGGGCGAGCCGGGCGACACCCGGACCATCACCTACGCCCAGCTCAAGGACGAGGTCTGCAAGACGGCGAACGCCCTCCTGCAACTCGGTGTCACCAAGGGCGACCGCGTCGCCATCTACATGCCGATGATCCCCGAGACGGTCATCGCCATGCTCGCGTGCGCCCGCATCGGCGCGCCGCACATGGTGGTGTTCGGCGGGTTCTCCGTCGACGCGCTGGGCAGCCGGCTCGACGACAGCGCGGCGAAGGTGGTCGTCACGGCCGACGGCGGGTACCGCCGAGGCAAGGCCAGCGGGCTGAAGTCCGCTGTGGACGAAGCCGTGCGCGACCGCCCCGCGGTCGAGCACGTCCTGGTGGTCCGGCGCACCGGCCAGGAGGTCGAGTGGACCGAGGGCCGCGACGTGTGGTGGCACGAGGCCGTCGACGCCCAGAGCCCCGAGCACGAGGCCGAGCCGCACGACGCCGAGCACCCGCTGTACATCATGTACACCAGCGGCACCACGGCCAAGCCCAAGGGCATCCTGCACACCACCGGCGGCTACCTCACCCAGGTCTCCTACACGCACTGGGCGGTGTTCGACCTCAAGGCCGAGACCGACGTGTTCTGGACGGCGGCCGACATCGGCTGGGTCACCGGGCACTCCTACATCGTGTACGGGCCGCTCTCCAACGGCGCCACCTCCGTCATGTACGAGGGCACCCCCGACACCCCGCACAAGGGGCGGTTCTGGGAGGTCGTGCAGAAGTACGGGGTGACCATCGCCTACATGGCGCCCACCGCCATCCGCACCTTCATGAAGTGGGGCGACGACATCCCCGCCCAGTACGACATGTCGACCCTGCGGATCCTCGGATCGGTCGGTGAGCCGATCAACCCCGAGGCGTACATGTGGTACCGCAAGCACATCGGCGGCGACCGGGCCGCGGTGGTCGACACCTGGTGGCAGACGGAGACCGGCGCCATCATGGTCTCGCCGCTGCCGGGCGTCACCGCGGGCAAGCCCGGGGCGGCCATGCGGCCCCTCCCCGGCATCGGCGCCGACGTCGTCGACGACGAAGGCGTGTCCGTGCCCGACGGCGGGGGCGGGTTCATGGTCGTCCGCGAGCCGTGGCCGTCGATGCTGCGCGGCATCTGGGGCGACCCCCAGCGCTACAAGGACACCTACTGGTCGCGCTTTGCCGACCTGTACTTCGCCGGCGACGGCGCAAAGCGCGACCAGGACGGCGACCTCTGGCTGCTCGGCCGGGTCGACGACGTGATGCTGGTGTCGGGGCACAACATCTCCACCACCGAGGTGGAGTCCGCCCTGGTGTCGCACCCCAAGATCGCCGAGTCGGCGGTCGTGGGCGCCACCGACCCGGTCACCGGCCAGGCCATCGTCGCCTTCGTGATCCTGCGCGGATCAGCGGGCGACGGCGGCGCTGATCTCGTCAAGGAGCTGCGCGACCACGTCGCCGGCTCGCTCGGCGCCATCGCCAAGCCGCGCCAGATCATGGTCGTCCCGGAACTGCCGAAGACCCGGTCCGGCAAGATCATGCGCCGCCTGCTGCGCGACGTCGCCGAGCACCGCGCCCTCGGCGACGTCTCCACCCTGACCGACTCCTCGGTCATGGACGTCATCTCGGCGAAGCTGCCCGACGCCAAGGGCGACGAGTAGCGGACCCCGCGGTGGGGCGGGTGCCGGAGCCGGCACCCGCCCCACCGCGTTCACTGGTGTTCGCGCCAGGGGCGCGGGTCGCCCGCGAGGACGGCCATGGTGACCGCGTCGTGCCAGGCGCCGTCCCAGTACAGAGCGTCGCGCCGCACCCCCTCGGCCGTGAACCCGGCCTTCTCGTAGCAGCGCCGGGCGCGCGGGTTGAACGCGTACACCTCCAGTTCCAGCCGGTGCAGCCCGACCGTGTCGAAGACGTGGTCGACCACGAGCCGCAAGGCCTCGGTGCCGTGGCCGCGCCCGAGCGCGGGCCCCGCGAGCGCGATCCGGAAGCCCGCCGAGGCGTTGTGGTGGTCGAAGTCGTTGACGGCGGCGTCGCCGAGCACCGCGCCGTCGGCGGCGCGGACGACCGTCCAGTCGGCGCGGTCGTGCAGGTCCCGCCGGGTGGCCGTGAAGCGCCGCACCTCGTCCTCTGTGAACCGCTGGTGCGTCCCCGTCAGCCGGCGGACGTCCTCGTCGGCGAACAGCGGCCAGAGGCCCGCGAAGTGGCGCTCCGCCATGGGTTCGAGGCGGATCGCGGTCCCGTGCAGTTCGGGCTGGTCGCGGAAGGCGTCGGGAGGCGTCATGCGCGCAGTCAAGCACCCGGGCGGCCGGCCTGCCACACGGGGCCGGTCCGGTTCGCGGCCCGCTCCGCCGCCGCCGCGCCGCTGTGCGCCCCGCCGGGTCGGCGGCCCCTTCCGGGGTGAATGTGGAAGGATGCGTCAGACTGCGGAAACCACTGCCCGAATTGAAGGGAGCCACCTCGATGCCTGAGACGGAATCGGGTGGCCGGCGGTTCGAGGACGTCGAGCACTCACTCGGCCAACTCGTCGCCGAAGCCACCGGCGATATGTCGCGCCTGGTCCGCTTGGAGCTGGAGCTCGCCAAGCTGGAGCTCGCGCACGATGCGAAGCAGGTCGCCAAGGGCTCGGGGATGCTCGTGGGCGCCGCTGTCGTCGGGCACCTGGTGCTGATCCTCGCCTCGGTCACCATCGGGTTCGGCCTGGTCGCCCTCGGCCTGTCGCATTGGCTCTCCTTCCTGATCGTCACGGTCTTCTACCTGCTCATCGCGCTCGTCCTGGCGCTGCTCGGCCGCCGCCAGTTCCGGAAGTTGCAGGGCCTGCCGCGCACCAACCAGACCGTCTCCTCGTCCCTCGCCGTACTGCGCCGCGACGAGCCGGGATCCGCGGTCGACACCACGCCTTAGGTGGCGGCTCGGGTGACCCCCGCGGTCCCCGAGGTGCTCCTCGGGGGCGGCGGCCCGAACGGGGCGGCGATGCCGGAGGACCGCGAGGCGCTGATCCCCGGCCCGTGGGCGCACCGCTCGGTGAGCGCGGCGGGCACCCGGTTCCACGTCGCCGAGGCCGGTGAGGGCCCGCTGGTCCTCCTGCTGCACGGGTTCCCGCAGTTCTGGTGGGCGTGGCGGCACCAGCTGCCCGTGCTGGCGCGCGCCGGGTACCGCGCGGTGGCCGTCGACCTGCGCGGCTACGGCGCGAGCGACAAGCCCCCGCGCGGGTACGACCTCATCACGCTCGCCGGCGACACCGCGGGCCTGATCCGGGCGCTGGGCGAGGCCCGCGCGACCATCGTGGGGCACGGGGTCGGCGGCCTGGTCGGCTGGACGGCGGCCCGGTACTTCCCCGGCGCGGTGCGGCGCCTGGCGGTGCTCTCGATGCCGCATCCGCTGCGGTTGCGCTCGGCGGTGCTCGGCAGGGGCACCGCTCTCGCGCACCTGGCGGGGGCGCAGGTGCCGGTACTGCCGGAGCGCCGGCTGCTGGCCGACGGCGCGGCGCGCGTCGGCGGGCTGCTGCGGGCGTGGTCGGCGCCGGGGTGGCCCGACCCCGAGACGGAACAGACCTTCCGCGACGCCTTCAGCGTCCCCGGGACCGCCCACTGCTCCCTGGAGTACCTCCGCTGGCTGGTGCGCTCCCAGGCGCGCCCCGACGGGCACCGCTACATGCTGCGGATGAGCGGCGCGCTCACCCAGCCGGTGCTGCACCTGCACGGCGGGCTCGACCCGCTGCTGCCGCCCGCAGCGGCGCGCGGGTCGGGCCGCTACGCGCGGGGCCCGTACCGCTGGGAGCCGGTCGAGGGCGCCGGGCACTTCCCGCACGAGGAGCGGCCGGAGAGGGTGGCCGCGCTGCTGCTGGACTGGTTGCACGAGGATGGGTCATGAGAGCCGACCGGACGACGTGAGAGTGGGGCACCGTGGACGCTGAGGGTGCGGCGGGCAGCGCCGCAAGGGACCGCGACCCGAGTGGTCGAGCGCAGAACCAGCGGCCGCGCGACCGCCTCGGCCGCCCGCTGCCGCACGGCGCGGAGGGTGTGCCGCGCATCCCCGACGACGCCGTGTTCACGCCGCAGGAGGGGCTCGCCAGGGCGCAGGAGCTGCTGGACGACGGCTACGCCTTCCACGCCCACGAGGTCCTGGAGGCGGTGTGGAAGGCGGCGCCGGAGTCGGAGCGGGAGATGTGGCGCGGGCTCGCCCAGGTCGCCGTGGGCCTCACCCACGCCCAGCGCGGCAACGCCGAGGGCGCCGCCCGGCTGCTGCGCCGCGGGGCCGACCGGATCTCCGACTACGGTGCGGGCGCCCCCCACGGGGTGGACGTGCTCGGGGTCGCCGCTGCCGGCCGGGAGGCCGCCGCTGCGGTCGAGGGCGCACCGGGCGCGGCCGTCGACCCGGCGCGGATCCGGCTGCGCCGCGCCGGCTGACAGGCTCCGGCCTGCGGCGACACCGGGCGGCGGTGTGAATTCCTGTGCCGCGGATCGGTCCCGTTCAGCCGCGTCCCTATGGTAGGCGCGCGTACGGTTTGCCATCGTCCACCATTTTCTGGGTGAATTGCGGCTTTTGTTGTTTTCTGTCGCCTTTTTTAGATCACCATGCGGTCACATATCGGCGTGCGCCTGGGGAAAACTGTGATCCGCTCTCACGTTCGCTTCCCGTCCTGCGTAGAATCCCCGGCACGCCTGGACTGAGGTGTGTCGGGTTCCCCACATTCGGGAACCGCTCACATTTCGGCCCTGGTACATCGAACAGGTCAGTGGTGGCACCCCCAATGACCCTGCTTCACGCGCCCTCGGGACACCCCTAACGGGCGATCCTCACGGGGGCGTGTCGGCATGCGGGGCCGGACGTGCCTTCTCAAGGAGGACGGATTGTCTGGGTTTGACCTGGCCGCTGAGAGCGGCCCGGCTCTGGCCCTGGACGGCGTGAACTTCACACTGGTGGTCGTTGTCGTGGCGGTGGCGCTTCTCGCGCTCGCCGTTGCGGGATGGCTGGTCAGGGAAGTTCTGGCGGCGGGCCAGGGGACCGAGCGGATGCAGGAGATCGCTCTCGCGGTCCAAGAAGGTGCGGGGGCGTATCTCAAACGCCAGTTCCGCACGCTCATCGTCTTCGTCGTCCTGATTCCAGTGCTGCTCTGGTTCCTCCCCGCGGAATCGCTGTGGGTCCAGGCCGGCCGGTCGGTGTTCTTCGCGCTCGGCGCGGTGTTCTCCGCACTCACCGGGTTCATCGGGATGTGGTTGGCCGTGCGCGGCAACGTCCGCGTCGCCGCCGCCGCGAGCGAATCCGGCGAGCATGCCGCGATGCGCATCGCGTTCCGCACCGGCGGCGTGGCCGGGATGTTCACCGTGGGCCTCGGCCTGCTCGGGGCCGCCATCGTCGTGCTGCTCTACCGCGGCGACGCCCCGACCGTCCTCGAAGGCTTCGGCTTCGGCGCGGCGCTGCTCGCCATGTTCATGCGCGTCGGCGGCGGCATCTTCACCAAGGCCGCCGACGTCGGCGCCGACCTCGTGGGCAAGGTCGAGCAGGGCATCCCCGAGGACGACCCCCGCAACGCCGCCACCATCGCCGACAACGTGGGCGACAACGTCGGCGACTGCGCCGGCATGGCGGCCGACCTGTTCGAGTCCTACGCGGTGGTCCTCGTCGCCTCGCTGATCCTCGGCCGGGTCGCCTTCGGCGTCGAGGGGCTGGTCTTCCCGCTGCTCGTCCCGATGCTCGGCGTCCTGACCGCCATCATCGGCATCTTCGTCGTGGCGCCCCGCGCCAAGGACAAGAACGCCATGGCGGCCATCAACCGCGGCTTCTTCATCTCCGCGGTGTTCTCCGCGATCCTCGTCGTCATCGTGTCGTTCGCGTACCTGCCGCCGACCTTCGCCGGCCTCGACACCGCCGACCAGGCCATCCAGGCACTCGACGGGAACCCCCGCTACCTCGCCATCGGCGCGGTGCTCATCGGCCTGGTCCTCGCGGCCGCCATCCAACTCCTCACCGGCTACTTCACCGAGACCAACCGGCGCCCGGTCAAGGACATCGGCGAGAGCTCCGAGACCGGCGCCGCGACCGTCATCCTGTCCGGCATCTCGGTCGGCCTGGAGTCGGCGGTGTACTCCGCGCTGCTCATCGCGGGCGCGGTCTACGGCGCGTTCCTGCTCGGCGCCGGCAACATCACCATGAGCCTGTTCGCGGTGGCGCTGGCGGGCACCGGCCTGCTCACCACGGTCGGCGTCATCGTCGCCATGGACACCTTCGGGCCGGTCGCCGACAACGCCCAGGGCATCGCCGAGATGTCCGGCGACGTCGAAGGCAAGGGCGCCGACGTCCTCACCAGCCTCGACGCGGTCGGCAACACCACCAAGGCCATCACCAAGGGCATCGCCATCGCCACAGCGGTGCTCGCGGCGACCGCGCTGTTCGGCGCGTTCCGCACCTCGGTCGAGGGGGCGCTCGGCGACCGGGCAGATACGTTCAGCCTCTCCATCGACCAGCCGAACGTCCTGGTCGGCGTCATCATCGGCGCCGCGGTCGTGTTCATGTTCTCCGGCCTGGCGATCATGGCCGTCGGCCGCGCCGCCGGGCGGGTCGTGCTGGAAGTGCGCGAGCAGTTCCGCACCCGGCCCGGCATCATGAACTACACCGAGAAGCCCGAGTACGGCAGGGTCGTCGACATCTGCACCCGCGACTCCCTGCGCGAGCTCATCACCCCGGGCATGCTCGCCGTGCTCACGCCCATCCTGGTCGGCTTCGCGCTGGGCTACGCGCCGCTCGGCGCGTTCCTCGGCGGCGCCATCGCCGCGGGCACGCTCATGGCGGTCTTCCTCGCCAACAGCGGCGGCGCCTGGGACAACGCCAAGAAGCTGGTCGAGGACGGCCACCACGGCGGCAAGGGCTCCGACGCCCACGAGGCCACGATCATCGGCGACACCGTCGGCGACCCGTTCAAGGACACCGCCGGCCCGGCCATCAACCCGCTGCTCAAGGTGATGAACCTGGTCGCGCTCATCATCGCGCCCAGCGTCGTCCTGTACGTCGACAACTACGTACTGCGGACAGTGGTCACCGTCGTCGCGGCCGGGCTGATCGTCGGTGCCGTGATCTGGTCCAAGCGCCAGGGCAGCGAGACCCCCGCACGGGGCGTTCCGGCCGCCGCCGGCGGCGGCCCGGTCGACACCGCCGGCGATTCCGCCCCGGCCGGCGCCGACCCCGCCGAGTCCCCCGAGGCGGTGGAGCCGGCCGAGGACGCCGACCCCGTCGACCCGGCGTCCAACGGTGCGAAGAAGAAGGAGGAGGCGGGCCTGGGCGAGCGCAGCTCGGCCGACTGACCCTCCCCCTGGACGGCGGCGCTCGGGCTACCGGCCCGGGCGCCGCCGCTGCGTTGATGGCCCTAGGCTGGTCGCGTCGGTGCCAACCGTGGTCGAGGGGGCCAGATGTCGGGGTTGAAAGGGCTCGCCGTCATCCTCGGGGTGATGGTCGCGTTCATGGCGGTAATCGCAGTGGTCGCCACGGTGCTGTCGCCATGACGCGCCGGCTGGTCGTGCTGCGGCACGCGCAGGCGGAGCTCGGCGTCGGCCGCCCCGACCACGAGCGCGCGCTGACCGGCACCGGCCGGTCGCAGGCGGCGGAGGCCGGCGCCTCGCTGGCGCGCGCCGGGCTCGTCCCCGACCACGTCATCTGCTCCAGCGCGCGGCGCACCCGCCAGACCCTCGACCTCGCGCTCGGCGAACTGCCCGCGACCCCCTCGGTCGACTACTCCGACGCCGCGTACTCCGCCGGTGTCGACGACATCTTCGCGCTCGTCTCGGCGGTCGACCCCGACGTGTCGACCCTGCTCGTCGTGGGCCACAATCCCACGGTCGCGCAACTCGCCGCGGCGTTCACCGGCGACGGCACGCTCCTGGCGTTCCCGCCCGCCGCGGCGGCGGTGGCCGAGCTCGACGTCGAATGGCTGTACGCCGCCCCGGGCACCGGCACCGGCCGGCTGCTCGGCTGACAACCGGCCGCACGGCCGTCGATCAGTCGGCGGCGTCGAGGTCGGCGGCGTCGACCTCCTCGCGGGAGATCCCGAGGAGGAACACGATGGCGTCGAGGTAGGGGAAGTTCACCGAGGTGTCGGCCTGCTCGCGGACCACCGGTTTGGCGTTGAACGCCACACCCAGCCCGGCCGCCTGGAGCATGTCGAGGTCGTTGGCGCCGTCGCCGATCGCCACGGTCTGGTTCAGTGGCACCCCGGCCTCGGCGGCGAAGCGCCGCAGCACGGCCGCCTTCTCGGGGCGGTCGATCACCGGGCCGACCAGGCGGCCGGTGAGCACGCCGTCGACCACCTCAAGGGTGTTCGCCGCCGAGTAGTCGATGCCGAGCCGCTCGACCAGCGCATCGGTGACCTGGGTGAAGCCGCCGCTGACGATGGCGCACGCGTAGCCGAGCCGCTTCAGGGTGCGCACCAGGGTGCGCGCTCCCGGGGTCAGCTCGATCCTGTCGCGGACGGCGTCGAGCGCGCTCGCGTCGAGCCCCTTGAGCAGGCCCACCCGGCGGCGCAGCGACTCCTCGAAGTCGAGTTCGCCGCGCATGGCGGCCTCGGTGACGCGGCCGACCTCCTCGGCGCAGCCGGCGTGCTCGGCGAGGTGCTCGATCACCTCGCCCTGGATGAGCGTGGAGTCGACGTCCATGACGACCAGGTGCTTGCCCCGGCGGTGCAGCCCGCTGGGCTGCACGGCGATGTCGATGGACTGGGTGGCGGCCTCCATGGCCAGGCCGGCGCGCAGCGTGGCGGGGTCGGCGCCGGACACCTCCAGTTCGATGGAGGTCACCGGGTAGCTCGCGAGCCGTTCGATGCGGTCGATGTTCGCGCCGGCCCGCGCGACGCACGATGCGACGGCGCCGAGCGCCCCGGGGCGCAGCGGGTGCGCCAGGACGGTCACGTGCAGCCGCTCGGTCGAGGAGGCGCCCACCCGGCCGTTGTCGCCGCTGTCGCCGAAATCGACGTGCATGCCGAGGTCGACGGCCGTCTTGTCGAGTGCCGCGCGCACCTCCTCGAAGACCTGGCGGTGCCGTACGCCGGGTGCCACGCGGTCGTCGACGGCGAGGAGCGCGCCGAGGACCAGGCGCCCGCCGATGACGACCTGTTCGAGATCGGTGAGTGTGATGGGGAAGACCGACAGGGTGCTGAGGAGCCTGGCGCTAACGCCGGGCCGGTCGCGCCCGGTGATCGTGACCAGGAGTGTGGAGTCCGTTGCCATGACGTGCACCAAGGTACTCGGCCCGGTGCGCCGCGGCGCGCGCAGGGCCGCACAGTGCCGAAAACCACAGGGCCGCCCGGTGCCTCACCGGTGCCACTTGCGCTTCTTCTTGGGCGGCCGCGCCTTCGCGTCGATCCCGCCGAACAGCACCGTGCCCGACAGGCGGATCGTGGGGGCGTTGGGGTCGACGTTGGAGTCGGTGCCGCTGAGGTTGGTACCGCCGAGGATCCCGGTGGTGTCGTTGATGACGCGCACCCCGTGCGGGACGACGATGTCGAGGCCGCCGAAGATCACCGCGCACTGGAGGATCACCTCGCGCTGGGTCAGGACCGCCTCGCGGAAGTCGAGGCTGATACTGCCGAACAGGACCGAGGCGTTGGTGCGGGGCTCCACGAGCCAGCGCCCGCCCCGCTCGGCGCCGCCGAAGATCGCGACGATGTTCTCGCGCCCCTGGCTCTCCGACGCGAGCCTGCGCGCCTCCTCGGTGGAGACGGTGAGGCCGACGGATTCGTCGTTGTGGCGGCCGGGGGCGTTCAGCGGCAGGTCGTGCGTGATGGGGGCGAGTTCGCCGATGGTCTTGGCGCGGAGCACGGAGTCGATGCGCTCGGCGTACTCGTCGGGAGAGAGGCGCCCTTCGGCGAGCGCTTCGCGGAGCCGCTCCGTGACGCGGTCGCGATCGGCGTCCGACGCGCGCATGTGCTCGGGCTCCGTGGACACCGTGGCCTCCTGTCGGCTGTGCCTGGTGGGGGATCGGTAGTGCGGGTCTCGGTGCGCTGCCGAGCCTACTTCGCGGCACCGGGCAGGCGGGTCTTCACGGTGATGCCGCCGAGCAGGCACAGCCCGGTGAGGCGCACGGTCGGACCGCCGTGCCCGCCGGGGGCGGTCCCCTCGACGTCGACCCCGCCCATGACGGTGGAGGTCTCGTTGACGACCCGCACACCCGGCGGGACCACGACCTCCAGGCTGCCGAAGACGATCGCGCACTGCACGGTCACTTCGACCTGGGAGAACACGGCGTCGCGCAGGTCCAGCTCGATGCCGCCGAACATCGACGAGACGTTGGTGCGCGGCTCGACCAGCCAGCGGCCCTTGCGCTCGGCGGCGCCGAAGACGGCGGTGATGTTCTCGTAGCCGATGCCGGTGGCGATGAGCGCGCGGTCGGCGTCGGAGGCCGCCGACCCGCCCGGCGCGGCGACGGCCTCGGGACCGTCGCCGTAGGCGGGCGCGGGCGCGTTGCCGGGCAGGTCGTCCGTGAGGGCGGCGAGTTCGCCGCGCGTCTTGGCGCCGTAGGCCGATTCGAGCCGTTCGCTGTGCTCGTCCTGGGTGATCCGGCCTTCGGCGAGTGCGTCGGTGAGGAGCGCCGCCGTCCGGTCGCGGTCGGCGTCGGAGGCGCGGAGGCCGGCAGTGGGCGGGACGGAGCGCTGGTCCATGGTGTTCGTCATGCTTTCGAGTATCCGCCGGTGGGGGCCGCGCGGGATCAGGCGGCGACCCTGATGTGTCCCGGAGCCGCCGCCCTGGGCGACCCTGACTCCGCCGGGGCGCGGCTCGGGGTTCTCAGGCGTGCACGGCGTTGTAGGCGGCCACGCGGGCCCGCCGCACCGCGGCGTCGAGGCTGCGGAGGGCCTCGCCGCGCGCCGCCATCTGGGTGGCGCTCAGGCCGCGCCCGTCGTCGCGGCCCGCCAGGCGGACCACCACCGCGAGGCGGTCGGCGAGCGCGGCGAGCCGGTGGGCCCGCTGCGGGTAGCCCGGCGCCAGGCCGTCAGTGGGCGCCGACCCGGGGTCGCGCAGGTCGGCCAGTGCCCGGCCGACCTCGGGCCCCCACGCGGCGACGTCGTCGACCCGGCCGAACACCGCGGTGGACTCGGTGATGGCGCGGTTCAGGCGGTGCTCGGCCTCCGCGAGCCGCACCGGCTGCGGTGCGGTGTCGGCGGCGGGGTAGGGGGTCCAGGCCACGCCGACGTAGGAGGAGCCGCGGCGGTCCTCGGAGGGGACCAGGCCGATCTGGTGGTCGGCGAGGGTCAGCAGCACCGCCTCGCGCGCCTCGATGGCGGCGGAGTTGAGTTCGGCGCTGCCGATGAGCCCCAGCGGGTCGCCGGGCACGGGCAGGGACAGGTGCATGGCGCGCAGCCCGCTGGTGCGCAGCCGGGCCAGCGTGGTGCGCAGCGGGGCGCCCGCCTCGAACAGCGGTGCGTCGCAGTCGCCCGCGATGACGTGCGGACCCGTGCGCCGTTCGACGGCGTCGACGGCGTCGTCGAGCCCGGCCAGCCCGGCCAGCCAGGCGCTCCCCCAGGCGACGAGCGGTGCTGACGACAGTTCTGCAAGATCTGGCACGCGTGATCCCCCTACCGGCGCCGGTGCCCTCGCGGGTTCTTCGGCCTGCTCGAACACCGGCTTGACGCTGTTCATCGCGGTACGCCGGAACGTACCCGCGAGCGCACCGGATGTGCACCCGGCGCGGACCGGCGTATGGTCCCGGCCGGCGGGCGACCACCGGCAGGGGCCGTGACCCCGCCCCGAGGACGGGCGGGACCCGCCCTCCGAGCCTATGCCGACCGCCCCCGCACGGCCTCACGAGCAGGCGGCCCGAACAGCGGCGCCCGCGCACAACGGACGCGCCCCGCCGCCTCTTCGGAAGAGGCGGCGGGGCGCGGTACCCGTTGTTGCCGGGCGTCGGCCCGGAACGCGACCTAGGTGGCTTCGATGTTGCTGGTGGCCTCGATGTTGCCGGAGGTTCCCGCCGCCGACTCCGCGGCGGCCGCGCCGCCGGCCCAGTCAGCCGCCGACGCCGACCCCGCCGCGGCGGCGATTCCGGCCGCGGCGATCGCGGCCACCACGATGGCCCGCTTGATGGCCCTCATACGTTCCTCCCCGTCCCGGGCACCCCCGTTGGGTGCCCGAAGCACGCAGTATCCGCACCGGCCCACCACAGCGGCAATGCCTTGCGATCAGGGTCGAAAACCCCCGGTCACAGCCCGATCCCGCGTCGCCGGGCATGGCACGGGGCGCACGGCGCCGGTTCCGGCGGCGGCTGCGGCAGGGCGGGCGCACCCCGCCGTCCGCGGGGCGTCCGGTGGGCCGGATCCGGGCCGGGTGGGGACGGGTCCAAGCCGGTTCTGCAAGCATTGGCCGATACGTGTGAGACGGACACGGGCCCACTGGGTCCGTTGTCGGGCGACGAGGAGAGCGATGAACGGGCATGTGCTGCGCATGAGCGGCGTTGGTGTGCGGCGCGGCGATTCACGGCTGCTGCACGGCATCGACTGGGTGGTCGAGGAGGACGACCGCTGGGTGGTGATCGGCCCCAACGGCGCGGGCAAGACGACGCTGCTGCGCGTCGCGGGGACCCAGCTCGGCCCGTCCGAGGGGACCGTGGAGCTGCTCGGCGAGCCGGAGGGCGAGGGCGACGTCTTCGAGCTGCGCCCGCTGATCGGGTTCGCGGGGTCGTCGGTCGCCGCGCAGGTCCCCGACCGGCAGCTCGTGCTGGACCTCGTGATCAGCGCGGCCTACGGGCTGCTGGGGCGCTGGGGCGAGGAGTACGGGGTCCCCGACCACAGCAGGGCCCGCGCGCTGCTGAGCCGGTGGGGGGTCGCGCACCTGGCGGAGCGGGCGTTCGGCACGCTGTCGGAGGGGGAGCGCAAGCGGGTGCTGATCGCCCGGTCGCTCATGTCCGACCCGGAGCTGCTCCTCCTGGACGAGCCGGCGGCAGGGCTCGACCTGGCGGGCCGCGAGGACCTGCTGAACCGGCTGCGCCGGCTGGCGAACGACATCGACGCCCCCGCACTGGTGGTGGTCACCCACCACGTGGAGGAGATTCCCCCGGGCTTCACGCACGCCATGCTGATGCGCGCGGGCGCCGTGGTCGACGCCGGGCCGCTGGAGGACGTCATGACCCCCGCGAACCTCAGCGCGGCGTTCGGGCTGAACCTGAAGGTCGAGTACGACGGCGAGCGCTGGAGCGCGCGGGCCGTGTGAGGGCGCGCCGGATCGCCGATCCGCCGGTCACGGACCGGTTTGATCGATCCATTCGGTCGTCCATAACCGGAATCGCCGCGCGGGTCCGGGCAACGATCGGGTGTACTTCGCCGCATCGGAGACCGGGGCGCACGGCGCAGGCCGGGCGAAATATGCGATTCCGCGGCAAGCACATGGGTAAACAGTGGAACGTCACCGTGTGAAGGGATCTATGATCGCGGCGTGGGCCGTGCGGTACCCCGCCGCGCAGCGGCCCACGGCCTCTCGCGACGCCCCGGTGGGGACGGACCCCCACCTCCCGCCCCCGAATTCGTAGGAGCCGGAGCCGCCCCGATGCTCACCGCCGTCGTCATAGTCCTCGTATTCGTGGCGATCCTGCTCGCCATAGCGTTCCGCAGCATCCGCATCGTGCCGCAGGCCGAGCAGGACGTCGTGGAGCGCTTCGGGCGCTACCACCGCACCCTGAAGTCCGGGTTCAACATCGTCGTCCCGTTCGTCGACGCCATCCGCGAGCGCATCGACATGCGCGACCAGGTGGTCAGCTTCCCGCCGCAGTCCGCCATCACGCAGGACAACCTGGCGGTCAACGTCGAGACCGTCGTCTACTACCGGGTGACCAACGTCTACGACGCCACCTACAAGGTCGCCAACTTCATCACCGCCGTCGAGCAGCTCGCCTCCGCAACGCTGCGCAACGTCATCGGCGGCATGGACCTCGAGGACACCCTCACCTCCCGCGACCAGATCAACCGCGAGCTGCGGTCGGTCCTCGACGAGGCCACCGCCGAGTGGGGAATCAAGGTCAGCCGCGTCGAGCTGAAGGCCATCGACCCCTCGGAGTCCATCCAGGAGGCCATGGAGAAGCAGATGCGGGCCAACCGCGACAAGCGCGCGGAGATCCTGCGGGCCGAGGGTGAGAAGGCGTCGGCCATTCTGCGCGCCGAAGGTGAGCAGTCGGCGGCTGTGCTGCGCGCCAAGGGTGCGGCCGAGGCCGAGACCGTGCAGGCCAAGGCCGAATCCGAGGCCATGACCCTGCGCGCCCGCGGCGAGGCCGACGCCATCGCCATGGTGTTCAAGGCGCTGCACTCCGGCCAGCTCAGCAAGGAGCTGCTGGCCTACCAGTACTTGCAGAAGCTGCCGCAGATCGCCCAGGGCGACGCCAACAAGCTGTGGATCGTCCCCTCGGACATGGGCAGCAATGCCCCGTGGTGGCCCACGATGCAAGAGGGCATGGAGAACCTGGCCGACATCGCCGAGTCCGTGCGCGGCTCTGGCGCGGGGCAGTCCCAGGGACGCACGCCGGTCGCCCCGCCGCGCGAAGAGGGCGAGCGCCCCCTGTACCGCGACGAGGAGTAGCGGCGCCGCTCCGGCAACCGGACCCCTGGTAGGGCTGTGACCTGGCTCTCGTCCGTAGTCTTGCGGGGGTCTTAGTGTCATTGCCGCCGCCGCGGGCGTGGAGCGCCCGCGGCGCGGGAGGCGGCGGGCACGCTGTGAGTTTCGGGGTTTTCGCGGATGGGTCTGTGGGAGGCGCTCGCCATCCTGGTGGCGGGTATCGGCGCGGGCGGGATCAACGCTGTCGTCGGGTCGGGCACCCTGTTCACCTTCCCGGTGCTGATCGCCCTGGGCTACCCGCCGGTCGTCGCCACCGTGTCCAACAGCATCGGGCTCGCGCCCGGCTCCCTCACGAGCGCCATCGGCTACCGGCGGGAGCTCCGAGGGCAGCGGCGGCGGGTGATCCGGTTCGGAGTGATGTCCTTCCTCGGCGCGCTCACCGGCGCCGTGGCGCTGCTGCGGCTGCCCGAGGACGTGTTCACCCTCGTCGTCCCCGTGCTCATCGCGGGCGCGTGCGTGCTGGTGCTGCTGCAACCCCGGATCAACGCCCGGCTGCGCCGCCGCCGCGCCGGGCGGCCCGACGGGGGCCCGCTGCTGCCGCTGGGGATCTACGGCGCCGGCGTCTACGGCGGGTACTTCGCCGCGGCCCAGGGCGTGGTCCTCATCGGCCTGATGGGCAGCTCGCTGGACGACGAGTTGCAGCGGATCAACGCGCTGAAGAACGCGCTGACGTTCATCGTGAACTCCACCGCCGCCGTGTTCTACATCGCCTTCGCGTCGCCGCAGTGGACGGTGGTGGCGCTGGTCGCAGCGGGCGCGGTGGTCGGCGGCTACCTGGGCTCCCTGTACGGCCGCAGGCTAAGCCCGCGGGCACTGCGCCTGCTGGTCGTCCTCATCGGCCTGAGCGCGGCCGTGCAGATCCTCTGGTCGACGTTCGGCGGCTGACCGCGCCGCGGGCCCGGGCGTCAGCCGGCGAAGTAGCCGCGGCGCTCGGAGTCCTCGATGAGCGATGCCGCGTAGGCGCCCAGCGCCTGGGACCCCTCGGCGATGATCTTCACCTTCTCCAGCACCTGACCCTTCGACACCCCGAGCTGCACCCAGGTGCCGCCGTCGGTGTGCCAGTTGGCGAGCATCGGGGCGAGGCGGTCGACGGCCTTGGCGAACCGCGCCTCAGGGGTCTCCCTGGCCTCGAACTCGTCCCACAGGGTGCGCACACGCTCGGCCTGGTCGGCGGGGAGCAGCGCGAAGATGCGGTCGGCAGCGAGGCGCTCGCGCTCGACCTGGTCCTGGACGGCGGCACTGTCGTAGATGAAGGTGTCGCCGGCGTCGATCTCCACGATGTCGTGGACCAGCAGCAGCTCCGTCACCCGGTCGATGTCGGTGCCCTCGGGGGCGTACTCGGCGAAGACCCGCGCCGTCAGCGCCAGGTGCCAGGAGTGCTCGGCGTCGTTCTCCCGGCGCGACCCGTCGACCAGCAGATTGCGGCGCAGGATCCGCTTCAGCTTGTCGGTCTCCAGGACGAACCGGAGCTGAGCGGACAAGCGGTCGTTGTCGACCCCGCTGGCGTGGACCGGTGCCGGCTGCGTCACGTACGTGCCCTCCTAGGAATACTCGTCGCACGCGGGTCCGCCGGCCGCCGGGTAAGGACGCCGCTCTGGGCGGGCGGTGCGCGGCGCGGCAGCGGAAGCGTGATCGGTCTCCACGTTAACGAACCGCGATGCGGGATGCCCGGCCCGCACGGGGGATGATCCCATCGAAGCAGGGCGGCCCGACACCGGGCGGTCCATCGGGGAAGTAGACGAGGAGCACCGCATGAACGACCGGACACGCCTGCTGATCATCGGCGGTGACGCCGCGGGCATGTCCGCGGCGTCGCAGGCGCGGCGCCTCCGCGGCGCCGACGACCTGGAGATCGTCGCGCTCGAACGGGGCGAGTACGCGTCGTACTCGGCGTGCGGGCTGCCGTACTACGTCAGTGGCGAGGTCGCCCACGCCGACGACCTGGTGGCGCGCACACCGGAGGAGTTCGCGGAGCGGGACATCGAGCTCCGCATGGGGACCGAGGCGGTCGGGATCGACCTGAAGCGCGGGGCCGTCGCCACCGTCGGCGCCGACGGGCGCCAGGGTGAGGAGCGGTTCGACCGCCTGGTGATCGGCACCGGCGCGGTCCCGATCCGGCCCGACCTGCCCGGTTCGGACGCCGAGGGGGTCTTCGGGATCCAGACCCTGCCCGACGGAGTCGCCCTGCGCCGCTACCTGGCCGATCACCCGCCGCGGCGCGCGGTCGTGGTGGGCGGCGGCTACATCGGCCTGGAGATGGCCGAGGCACTCCTGCGCCGCGGGGCGGAGGTCGCGCTGGTCGAGGCGGCGGCCGAACCCATGGGCACGCTCGACCCCGACATGGGGCGGCGGGTCCGCGAGGCGGTGTGCGGCATGGGCGCGGAGTTCTTCCCCAACGCGCCCGTGACCGGCTTCGAGACCGGCGACGACGGCAGGGTGCGCGCGGTCCTGACCGAGAACGCCCGCCACGAGGCCGACGTCGTCGTGCTCGGCCTGGGGGTGCGGCCCAATGTCGACCTCGCGCGCGGTGCCGGCCTGGACATCGGGCCGTCGGGCGGGATCGCCACCGACGCCAGGATGCGCACCTCCGCCGAGGGGGTCTGGGCGGCCGGCGACTGCGTGGAGTCCTTCCACCGGGTCTCGCGCGCCCCGGTGTCGATCGCCCTGGGCACGCACGCCAACAAGCAGGGGAGGGTGGCAGGCACCGACATCGGCGGCGGCTACGCGCGCTTCGCCGGGGTGCTGGGCACCGCCATCACCAAGATCTGCGGCCTGGAGGTGGCGCGCACCGGGCTGAACGAGCGCGAGGCCGAGCAGGCGGGGTTCGCGTTCGAGACGGTCACCGTGGAGTCGAGCACCCGGGCCGGGTACTACCCCGGCGCGAAGACGATGGCGACCAAGATGATCGCCGAGCTGGGCACCGGGCGGCTGCTGGGCGGCCAGATCGTCGGCGCGGAGAACGCAGGCAAGCGGATCGACGTGATCGCGACGGCGCTGTGGAACGCGATGCCGGTGGGGGAGATCGCCTCGATGGACCTCAGCTACGCGCCGCCGTTCGCGCCGGTGTGGGACCCCGTGCTGATCACCGCGCGCAAGCTCGCCGACAAGGTGCGCTGAGGCGACCGGCTACCGGGAGAACTTCATGGTGTCCTCGGTGGCGGAGGTCAGGTGCAGGTGGAACCACTCGGTCAGCGCGCGGTCGGCGAGGACGTTGCCGGGCGCGGGCGGGCCCGGCGCCAGGCCGGGCTCGGGGCCCATGGCGTGGCCGAGGTCGGGGACCACCAGGTGCCGCAGGGCGCCGGGCCGGTAGTGGGGTTCGAGCGCCGCGTACAGGTCGGCGCCGAGGTCGGGGGCGATGACGTCGTCGTGCTCGCCGGTGGCGATCAGCAGCGGCGGCTGGGCGCGCGCGGCGAGCTCGCCGGCCCGGGCGGTGAGGTCGAGCCAGGCGACGGCCTTGCGGGCGTCGTCGGTCCACGCGTAGCCGGTGCCGAGCCGCCGGTCGCGGGCCTCGATGACCGGGGTGGGCGAGACGATGGCGTTGACGACGCCCATGGCGCCGATGTCGAGGTCGGTCTCCAGCAGCGCCAGGAGGGCCGCTGCGCCCCCGGCGCCGACGCCCATGATGCCGACGGGGCCGTCGGCGACGGGAAGGCGGCGGCGCAGCTCGGCGATCGCGGCCGGCAGCTCGGCCGCCGCGCGGTCGACGACGGGCCCGAACAGCCGCAGCAGGTAGTCGGCCTGGCCGAGCCGGTTGATCTCGGCGACGCCGCCCTCGGGGAGCCGCTCGCCGAACATGGGCAGGCCGAGGTAGCACCGCCAGGCCGGCAGCGCGGCCAGCGGGAGCGTGCCGGCGAGGGCGGCCTCGCTGCGCGGCGGCTCGAAGGCGTGCAGGCAGATCACCAGCGGCGCCGCGGTGTCGGTGCCGATGGCCGGCGGAATCGCGAGGAACGGCACATCGGCGGCGACGCCGGTGAGGGGTTGTGCGGGTGCGGCGTCGGTGGGCACCGGGCGCTGCCTCTCTTGTGCCGGTGGCGCCTGCTCGGCGTCCGGCGGGGCGTTGTGCGAAGTCTGGAGCGGACCCATCTCATCGCCTCCCCATGGGGTGCACGGTCGAGGTGGCAGCTGACATCTGTGGTCCCCGCCGCAGCGGCCCGGCGGTGGGGCAGGTGCCGGGGTGGTCTCGGTGGCGCGTACCGGACCGGCGCTGCGCCCAGGGTGCCATCCTGCCATCGATGGCGTCGGGTTCGGCCCCCCGGGCGGAAGTCACCCTATCCCCCATGCGGGGTGCCGATCGAGGGCCGTGCCGGTTCCGGTCAGGGCTCAGCGTGCGCCGAAATGGCGGCTGAGGTAGCTGCGCACCAGGACCTTGGCCTCTTCGATGAACAGCCGGTCGCCGTCGGGGTCGTCGCGGAACGCCAGTTTGAGCACGGAGTCGGCGGCCTCGACCGCCACGGTCACGGTGCGGTCGAGCCGCTCGCCGCGGCGGGCACCGGCGCCGTTGACGACGAGTTCGCGCAGCCGGTCGGCGATGACGGTGTTGTTGTCGACACCGGCGTCGAGCAGGTTGACGTCGACGACGTCGCCGAAGTGCAGGCTGCGGAACCCCGGCACGGTGCGGTGCATGACGATGTACTCGTCGATGATCGCGTCGACGGCGTCGGGCCAGTGGCCGAAGGACTCCTGCGCCAGCCGGGCGCTCACCCTGGCGCTGAACATCTCCAGGTAGCGGAGCCCGAGCGCCTGGGTGACGGCCCTCTTGTCGGGGAAGAACTGGTAGACCGACCCGATGGCGACGCTGGCGCGTTCGGCGATGCGGGTGGTGGTGAGCTCGGCGTAGCCGTTCTCGTCGAGCAGTTCGGCGCAGGCGTCGAGCATCCGCTGGACCCGTGCGATGGAGCGCTGCTGGGCCGGGAGCCGGCGCAGCGGTGCGTGCGGCGGCGGGGCCTGTGCGCACCGATCCTCAGCGGGGAGAGGGCCCTCGCCGCTACCGGAACCCCGCTGCGCGCCGGTGCCACCGGCTCGCTGCGGGGGCGCGGATGACGCGGTGTTTCGAGAGGTAGTGGTCACGCCTCTATGATGCCTTTTCCGATTCGCGGGGTTCCCGTAAAATTCCGATTTCGTGCTCCAGGTCGGCCGAAAGCAGCGGTTTTGGCCACTTCCGGCCCGAAGAGCCGCGTCCGTGCCCCGCACTCCCGCCGCCCCGCTGAGGAGAATGCCCGGTGACCACCCCTGTGCAGGCGACCCGCGATGTCCCGGAATTCCCGCACGGTTTCGAATGGGGCGCGGCGACCGCCGCGTACCAGGTCGAGGGCGCCTCCGCGGCGCGGGGGCGGTCGATATGGGATGGTTTCTGCGCGCAGCCCGGGCGGGTAAAGGACGGCGGTTCCGGAGAGGTCGCGTGCGACTTCTACCACCGCTACCCCGAGGACGTCGGGCTCATGGCGCGCCTCGGGCTTTCCGGGTTCCGGTTCTCCCTGTCCTGGCCGCGAATTCAACCGGGCGGCACCGGCGCGCCCGACCCCGCCGGACTCGATTTCTACGACCGGCTGGTCGATTCGCTGCTGGGCGCCGGAATCGCGCCGCTGCCGACCCTCTACCACTTCGACCTCCCGCAGGAGTTGGAGGACGCCGGGGGCTGGCTGGAGCGCGACACCGCCGAGCGGTTCGCCGACTACACCCGCATCGCCCTGGACCGGCTGGGCGACCGGGTACCGCGCTGGATCACCCTCAACGAGCCGTTCGTGCACATGGCGTACGGGTACGCGTTCGGGGTGCACGCCCCGGGCCGGGCCCTGCTCCTGGACGCGCTGCCGGCGGCGCACCACCAGCTCCTCGCCCACGCGCGCGCAGCGGCGGTGCTGCGCGCCGGCGGCGCCGAGGCGCTGCTCGCCAACAACTGCACGCCCGTCGTCCCGGCGAGCGACTCCCCCGACGACGTCGCCGCCGCCGCGGCATACGACAACCTGCACAACCGGCTGTTCCTCGACCCCGTCCTGCTGGGGCGGCCGCCCGACCTGAGCGCCTACGGGGCGTCCGTCCCGGAGTTCCCGGGCGAGGACCTCGCCGCCATCGAGGGGTCGGCCGACGGGCTCGGCGTCAACTACTACAACCCCACCCTCGTCGCTGCGCCCGGCCCCGGCGACGGCCTGCCCTTCGCGCTGCCCGACTACGCCGCGCACGTCGAGGGCACCCCGGTCACCGGGTTCGGCTGGCCGGTGGTCCCCGACGGCCTGCCCGACCTGCTGGCGCGGCTGCGCGACCGGTACGGCGCCGCGCTGCCGCCACTCCGCATCACCGAGAACGGCTGCTCCTACCCCGACCGCCCTGATGCGGGCGGCGCGTTCACCGACCGGGAGCGCATCGCCTACCTCGACGGCCACCTCCGCGCCCTCGCCGCGGCCATCGCCGACGGCGCCGACGTGCGCGGCTACTACACGTGGTCGCTCATCGACAACTTCGAGTGGGCCGAGGGCTACACCCAGCGCTTCGGCCTGGTCCACGTCGACTTCGCCACCCAGCGGCGCACACCCCGCGCGTCCTTCCACTGGTACCGCGACTGGATCCGGGCCGCCGCACGCTGAGCACCGGCCCGCGCAGTTCAAGGGGGCCGGGGTGGCGTCCGCGATGCCCGTCCGGTTGGCTGGGACCGTACCGACGCGACCCGGGAGGAAGACGGCATGGCCGAGAGTCCGATCACCGATACCACCGAGGCGGAGCTCGACGAGGTGATGCAGCGGGCCGCCCTCGCGGCCCCCCACCTGGCCGCGATGCGCCCCGGCGAGCGGGCGGTGCTGCTGCGCCGGGCGGCCGGCGCGCTCGACGCCGCCGCCGAGGACCTGGTGCCGCTGGCGCAGGCCGAGAGCCACCTGCCCGAGGCGCGGTGCCGCGGCGAACTCGCCCGGACGACGTTCCAGCTCCGGCTGTTCGCCGACGTCCTCGACGAGGGCGCCTACCTCGAAGCCGCCATCGACACCGCCGACCCCGATTGGGGCATGGGCCCGCGCCCCGACCTGCGCCGCGTCCTCGTCCCGCTCGGGCCCGTTGTGGTGTTCGGGGCGAGCAACTTCCCGTTCGCGTTCAGCACCGCGGGCGGCGACACCGCGTCGGCGCTCGCGGCGGGGTGCCCCGTGGTCGTCAAGGGCCACCCCGGCCACCCCCGGCTCACCCGGCGCACCGCCGAGGTCCTGACCGCGGCGCTCGCGGAGGCCGGCGCGCCGGCGGGGACCTTCGCCGTCGTGTACGGCGTCGAGACCGGTGCGCGGGCCGTGCGCCACCCGCACACCAAGGCGGTGGGGTTCACCGGCTCCATCCCCGGCGGCCGCGCCCTGTTCGACCTCGCCGCGTCGCGGCCCGACCCGATCCCGTTCTTCGGCGAGCTCGGCAGCCTGAACCCGGTGTTCGCCACCAGCGCCGCCGTCGCCGAGCGCGGCGACGAGATCCTGGCCGGCTACGCCGACTCCTTCACGCTGGGTTCGGGGCAGTTCTGCACCAAGCCCGGCGTACTGCTCGTCCCTGAGGGGACCAAGCTCGACGCGCTGGTCGACACCATCGCCGGGCGGGGCCCCGCGGCGCTGCTGAACGAGCGCGTGCAGAGCGGCTTCGAGTCGGGGCTGGCGTCGCTGGTCGAGCACCCCTCCGTCGAGGTGCTCGTGCACGGCCGGGCCACGGCCGGCGAGTGGACCCCCACCCTGCTCCGCACCGACGCCGCCGCGCTGCTCGACCACGGCGACACGCTGCTCGCCGAGTGCTTCGGCCCGACCTCGATCGTCGTGGACTACACCGACGAGCAGCAGCTCCTCGACATCGCCGCGTCGCTGCACGGCCAGCTCACCGCGACCGTCCACGGGCGGGAGGACGACACCGTGGTGCCGGCGCTGCTGGCGATCCTCGCCCAGAAGGCGGGGCGCCTGCTGTGGAACGGCTGGCCCACCGGGGTGTCCGTCACGCACGCCATGACGCACGGCGGGCCGTACCCGGCGAGCACGTCGGCGTCCACCTCGGTGGGCAGCACGGCGATCGGGCGCTTCCTGCGCCCGGTGTCCTACCAGTCGGTGCCGCAGGCGCTGCTGCCCGAGGCGCTGCGCGACGCCAACCCGCTGGACCTGCCGCGGCGCAGGAACGGCCGGCCGGAGTAGCGGCCGCAGCGGGCCTGGCGGCCGATCGGACAATCGGCCGTCAGGTTCGCGGTGCGCGCCTTCCGCGGGGCGGGCGCCACCCATAGCGTTCGGTGTATGGACAGCGACACACCCGCCCCCGATCCAGCCCCCGATCCCGGCGCGGCCCCCGGGGCCGACGCCTTCATCCGCGCCCTCCCAAAGGTCGAGCTGCACGTCCACCTGGAAGGGTCGATGCAGCCCGAGACACTGTTCGCGCTGGCCCGCAAGCACCGGGTCGACGGGATCCCCGCGACGCTCGCCGACCTCCGGTCGTGGTACACGTTCCGCGACTTCCCGCACTTCGTCGAGGTGTACCTCGCCTCGGTCCAGGTGCTGCGGGAGGAGTCCGACTTCGCCCTGCTGACCGCCGACGTCGCCGAGCGCCTCGCGGCGCAGCGCGTCCGCTACGCCGAGGTGCACGTCAGCCTGTACGGCCACCTGATGCGCGGCATCCCCGCGCACGTGGTGTGGGCCGGGCTCGAACACGGCCGCCGCGCGGCGGAGCGCGACCACGGGATCCGGCTGCGCTGGATCCCCGACTTCCCCGGCGACTACGGGCTCGACGCCGCCGAGAGCACCCTCGACTCCGTGCTGGCGGCGCGGCCGGACAGCGTGCTGGGCTTCGGCGTGGGCGGGATGGAGGTCGACCTCACCCCGTTCGCCGGGGTGTTCGGCCGGGCGGTCGCCGACGGCCTGCACAGCCTGCCCCACGCGGGCGAGAGCACGACCGCCGACCAGGTCTGGTCGGCGGTCCGGGCGCTGCGCGCCGAGCGCATCGGGCACGGCATCAGGAGCGTCGCCGACCCGCGGCTCATGGCGCATCTGCGCGAGACGCAGCTGCCGGTGGACGTCTCCATCACGTCCAACCTGCGCACACGCTCGGTGGCGCGGGCGGCCGAGCACCCGCTGCCGCACATGCTGGCCGCCGGGCTGCTGGTGACCCTCAACACCGACGACCCGCCCATGTTCGGCACCGACCTGACGAACGAGTACCGCACGGCGCACCGGCTGGGACTGGACCTCGGCGCGCTGGCGCAGCTGGCGCGCAACGGGGTCGCGGCGTCGTTCCTGGACGCGCGGGGCAAGCGGGAGATCACCGCCGAGATCGACGCCGTGCTCGCCGCGCACACCACCTGAGGAGGCGGCGGTGTGCGCCGCTCCCCTGCGGGAGGCGCGGACTCCGGTCCGGGAGCCGCGGCCTCCGCCGCCCCCCGGCAAGACTGGAATGACTCCTTTTCTTGAGTCACTCCAGTTTGTGTACTAAACTGCGATCACATGGACGACGCCACTGACCTTCGCGAAGCCGGGCTGCGGGTCACCGCGGCGCGGCTCGCGATCCTCGAAGCCGTGCGCGCCGGCGACCACTCCGACGCCGAGCACATCGCGCGCGATGTGCGGGCCAAGGTCGGGCACGTGTCGACCCAGGCGGTCTACGACGCGCTGCACGCGCTGACGGGAGCCCGCCTGCTGCGGCGTATCGAGCCGGCCGGTTCGGCGGCGCGCTACGAGGCCCGGGTCGGCGACAACCACCACCACCTCGTCTGCCGCCGATGCGGCGCGGTCGCCGACACCGACTGCGTTGTGGGCCTGGCCCCGTGCCTGGTCCCGTCCGATACGCACGGCTTCACCGTCGACGAGGCGGAAGTGGTCTTCTGGGGCGTCTGTCCGCAATGCCAGGTGGGGAGCGGAGATCCGCGGGGGGACGGCGCCGCCAAGCGCGCGCCGTGATCCAGACAGTCTCCGCTGTGCGCGACGGCCATCGGCCCGGATTCCGCACGAGTGTCCGGGTGCGCCCCATCCCGAAATTCGAAAGGTGCGAGCAGTTGAGCGAACGGGTTCCCTACACCACGGACGATGCCGGCCTCCCTGCGCCGAGTGACCGGTTCTCCGAGTCGGTCGGCGCCAACGGCCCCCTGCTGATGCAGGACCACTACGTGATCCAGAAGATGGCGCACTTCAACCGCGAACGGGTGCCCGAGCGCGTGGTGCACGCCAAGGGCGGCGGCGCCTTCGGCGAACTGGAGATCACCGAGGACGTCAGCGCCTACACCAAGGCGTCGCTGTTCCAGAAGGGCGCGAAGACCCCGCTGCTGATCCGCTTCTCCACGGTCGCGGGCGAGCTGGGCAGCGCCGACACCGCGCGCGACCCGCGCGGCTTCGCGCTGAAGTTCTACACCGACGAGGGCAACTACGACATCGTCGGCAACAACACGCCGATCTTCTTCATCCGCGACCCCTCCCAGTTCTCCGACTTCATCCACTCGCAGAAGCGCCGCGCCGACAACCAGCTGCGCGACCACAACATGCAGTGGGACTTCTGGACCCAGACCCCCGCCTCGTCGCACCAGGTCTCGTTCCTGATGACCGACCGCGGCACCCCCAAGTCGTGGCGGCACATGCACGGCTTCGGCAGCCACACCTTCATGTGGTACAACGCCGACGGCGCCAAGTTCTGGGTGAAGTACCACTTCAAGACCGACCAGGGCGTGCAGAACCTCTCCGCCGACGAGGCCAAGGGCATCGAGGCCGCCGACCCCGACGCCCACCGCCGCGACCTGTGGACCGCCATCGAGAACGGCGACTTCCCGTCCTGGACCGTCAACGTGCAGATCATGCCGTTCGAGGACGCCGCGGAGTACCGGGTCAACCCGTTCGACCTCACCAAGGTGTGGCCGCACGAGGACTACCCCGAGATCACCATCGGGAAGTTCACCCTGAACCGGAACCCCCGCAACTACTTCTCCGAGATCGAGCAGGCCGGGTTCGAGCCCTCGAACCTGGTGCCCGGCATCGCCATGAGCCCGGACAAGATGCTCCAGGGGCGGCTGTTCTCCTACCCCGACGCCCACCGCTACCGCATCGGGCCGAACTACCTCCAGCTCCCGGTGAACCAGCCGAAGGCGCCGGTCAACAGCTACAACTTCGACGGCCCGATGAACTTCGAGGCGAAGTCCGACCCGGTGTACGCGCCCAACACCGCCGGCGGGCCGGTGGCCCAGCCGGAGCGCTACGACGGTGCCGGCTACCACGTCTCGGGCGACATCGTGCGCTCCGACTACGCGCTGCACAAGGAGGACGACGACTTCAGCCAGCCGCGCGCCCTCTGGGAGAAGGTCCTGACCGAGGACGAGCGCACCGCCATGGTCGGCAACATCGTCGGCCACGCCTCGGCCCCCGAGGTCACCGGCGACATGAAGAAGCGCGTCGTCGAGTACTGGACCAACATCCACCCCGACCTCGGCGCCGGTGTCGCCAAGGGCCTGGGCGTCCAGGGCTGACGACGACCCGCCCGGGGCGGACCCCGTAGGACCCGTTCGCCGATGGCCCCGGCGGGGAGCAATGCTCCCCGCCGGGGCCATCGCTTTTTGTCCGGCCGCGCCCCGGATATCGGCGTCGTAACGGAACAACTTAGTAAATTAGTAGTAATTGACATTCGGTTGCCGCGGGCCCGTTTTCGCGGTACTCCCGGCACGTGCGCGCGCAGGGGAGTGAGCGGGATCGGTGTTCCGCGTGTCGCTTTGGTGCCGCCCTGAGCTGGCCATACGACGCAAAGTCGGGCATTTCACGACTGGTATTCGATCGAATTCGGTAATTCGCTGCAAAGCGCCCCCCGTGTCTGCGGCTTGCTGGTAGCGTGTCGATCCGTCGGCACGGCGATGCGTGTCCGACCGTTGAACTCGCGGGCGCTCACTGCCTTATCGGCTGGGCCGCGAGCCGGAATGAACCGCACAAAACGACCCAGGCCCCGGCCGCGATCGTCACGCGCTCAGTACTCCAATTCCCGCGATCCCGATGGGACCGGAGCGTCACTGATCCCACCGAACGTGACACTGCGCCCGCACGTGGCCACATCTGGTAACGCAGTCAGCGAAAGGTCCTCCCCTAATCATGCGCAAGACGCTATATACGTCCGCATCCGCCATCCTGCTCGCGGCAGGGCTGCTCGGCGGGCCGGCGGCCCACGCAGACCAGACGACCGACGGCTCCGGCGGCGTGGCGAGCGGGAACCAGGTCAACGTCCCCGTCGATGTCAAGGCCGACCTGTGCGGCAACTCCATCGCCGTGCTCGGCATCTCCAACGCCCAGTGCACGAAGGTCGCCGAGGTGCTGTGGGCGTCCAGCGACAAGGGCAAGCAGGCACAGCAGGACGCCGAGAAGGAGGACGGCGGGCAGGAGACCGACGGCTCGGGCAGCGTCGCGGGCGGCAACCAGATCAACATTCCGGTGGACGCCGCCGTCGACCTCTGCGGCAACTCCGTCGCGGTCGCCGGGGTCTCCAACGCCCAGTGCACCAAGATCGTCAAGAAGATCGCGCGGTCCGAGAAGAACAAGGGCGGCGGGCAGGAGACCGACGGCTCGGGCAGCGTCGCGGGCGGCAACCAGATCAACGTCCCCATCGACGCTGCCGTCGACGCCTGCGGCAACTCCATCGCGGTGCTCGGCGTCTCCAACGCCCAGTGCACGAAGGTGATCAAGGTCATCGAGAAGGCGCCGGAGAACAAGCAGTCCGAGCGCGGCAGGGAGTCCAACGAGTCCGACGCCGGGAACAAGGGCGGCGGGCAGGACACCAGCGGGTCCGGCAGCGTCGGGGGCGGCAACCAGGTGAACGTCCCGGCCGACGCCGCGGCCGACATCTGCGGCAACTCCGTCGCGGTCCTCGGCCTCTCCAACGCCCAGTGCATGAAGAAGATCAGCTCCGGCGAGAAGCCCCACCCGAAGCCCACCACCGACCCCGGCGGCAAGGGGCCGCAGGACGAGCGGAAGCCGGACGCCACCGCCAAGCCCAGCGCGAGCCCGTCGCAGGATGAGCGCACCGCGAGCCCCGACCCGAGCGCGGCCCCCGAAGCCGACGCCAAGAAGCCCGCGGGCGGCCTCCCCGTCACCGGCGCGGCCCTCGGCGGCCTCGTGACCGCCGCCATCGCAGCGGTCGGCGGCGGCGCAGCAGCGATGTACTTCGCCCGCAAGCGCAAGTCGCGCGCCACCGAGGAGTAATAGGCGGTCCCCACGAAACAGCGCGGCCCCGGTCCCATGGGACCGGGGCCGCGCTGTTCAGTCGATCGGACCGATTCCTTGGAGGATGACCTGTCCATCGGGCCAGCCAGCGACCACTTTGAGATCGTGAAGTGAGGCTGCCTCCTTCTCTGCGGAACCAGCAGGGATCGCACCGGCACGCGGGTGCTCGGCCTGACCGATCCACCGCCGGAGAAACTCAACTGGAGGCAGCCCATCCGCCTTCGCCTCAAGCTCGCGGTCGACCCACGGAGACCTGGCATTGACTCCGTCGAATCCGGAATCGGCACGGTGTAGGAATCTCGCGGCATCCTCGCTCGTCGATGCCCAGAGATAGCCGATTAGGACGCCGCGCAAGAGAACGGGAAGGTATCGCACGGCGGTTGTGGTGGTGTAAGCGTATCTGGGATCCGATTGGACTAGATCCCATTTGGGGGGATCCCATTCTATTGCGCGATCCCACGGAAATTCGGATTCTCGATTCAACGAATTGACCTCTGTTCGTGTTCATGATTAGGACTTGTTCTTTTGGAATCCATGAATTAATTTATTGCTATGGAATTACCTCCGCTTTGAGGATCCATATTCCTGTACTGGGATCCTGGTATACGTCAGTGAACCTGTATTTTGTGTTTCTCGGAAGAATCATTTCTCGCTGGTCATCGTATTCGCTATTTTTTCCAATCCATGTCCCATGACTTCCCTTGGGGACGTTTATTTCGATATGGTATGGGTGATGTTTGAAGGCTGGCTCGGATCCTAGTGATCCAGATGTGTACCCTGCTTCCTGATGGGTTTTTCCCTTGAGGCTTGTGGGATCCCCATTGTATCCGGAGAAGAAATCCAGCTCGGATACCCCTCGCTTTAAATCAACGCCCTCCGGAAGGGGGTTCTTCAGTCCGTTATCGATCTTCGAAATCTGGTCCTCGATACTATCGAGGGTTTCGGGTGCATTGCTGGCCGTCGGTTTCGGGCCCTTTATCCATCGTTGGTGCCAAGCTTCAAATTCACCCCCGCTCGTATTTATCAATCTTTTTATTTCTTCAATTCGTTCCTTTCTGTTTGGGGATCGGAGAATTCGCTGATAAGGCCATGACCTATGAGTGTAGCTCTTTACGGCATTTTTGAGATCTGGATCAAGGTCTTTGTACTGATGGCCTAGTACATTTTCACCGTATTCCTCCCCATCAGGATTCGAAGTGAATCTACGAGTTCCATTGGAATCTACACGACCCGGAATATTCTTTGAAGCAAGGGTGCTGGGTTTGGGGGGTTCTGGCTTCGACAGTCCCTTGCTGAGTTTTCCTGCGATGCTTGGGCCCTTGGCGATCGGCATCATTTCCAGGACCGACATTCCGACTCTGGATATGCACTTTCCGTAATCGCCCTTGGCGCAATCGTTGCGTGCGGCCTGGTTGACGAGTAATCGGCTGGGGCTCAGTGGCCCATCCCACACGCTGTAGGATATGGAGTCGTTTATCGTTCCCAGGCCCGCCTTGAAGAGGCTTCCGTTGCTTTCCTTGAGGTTCTTGGCAACGATCTCTGTCAGTCCGTCGGCGTGTGCGCGAACGGCCTTCTTTGACGAGTCCCACGCCGCCTGGGCCATCTGCTGTGGGTGCAGCGCCGTGTTCACGCTGCCGGCGAGCATGTCCTTCCACAGATCGCCGAGCATTTTGTTGCTCTGCGTATACTGCTCTCCGAACCAGCCGAAGTCGTCACCACTCAGCCCGGCCTGCTGCAATCCCAGCCGGAGCGCGAGGTTGCCCGGAAACATATCGGTGCCGTAGACCTCGGGAAGGTGCTTGTCCGGGTCGAGCCAGACGTCGTGGTTCGACAGGTCGTCGAACCAGTTCTTGCCGCCGAGTCCCTCCAAGATGTTGACGCCCGGGTTGAAAGGGCCTCCGACGCCTATGGAGGTCATGTTGAGACCGCGGAGGGCGCCGCCGCTTCCGCCGCCGCCCTTCCCCGCGTCTTTGGACGCGGCTGCGCCGCCGGGCTGCGGATCGCCCTTGGATGGTTTTCCGCCTTGGGGCTGCGGGTCGGCTCCCGTGCCGGGAGGCTGTGGGCCGAGTCCCGGATCGTCGCGGGTCGCGCCGGGCTGCTGGCCGACCGGGTCGCCTTCGTCCGGCACGGTCAGTTTCTCCAGGGCGCCGGTGACGCCGCCGGTAATGGACGTGGTGATGCCGGAGTTGATGAGGCCGGCCAGGATCGCGGCGGCCAGGACGATGGTGGCCGCGTATTCGATCAGGCTCGCGCCGCGTTCGGGGTCGTGGATTCTGCGCAGCATGAATGAACCGCTTCGTAGTCGGGGGTAGCTACAAGCGATGAGGAAAGGTCAGGCGGGGGCAGGGCGCGCGCTCTCCTGGGTTCCGCTCGGTCGCGGGAGGAAAAGGGGCGGTGCTACGCGCCGAGGAGGTGTGCGCGGGTCCCCTTCTTGAGGGCGAAGATCAGGATCAGTACGGGGAAGGTCATCGGCAGGATCCCGGAGTCGACCCCGGCGGCGATGGAGACCAGCGCTGTGAGCGCGCCGCCGATGCCGTAGAGGACGATGATGCTGAACAGGGCGACCCCGCCTTGTGGCAGCAGCATCGCGAGCAGGAACGCCACCGCGCCCGGTACGAACACGAATCCGATGATGAAGAGGAACGCCAGCACGTTGGTGGCGTACAGCACCAGCGTCCCGGCGGTCCCGAGGAGGGACATCGCCGCGAAGACGTACAGGACGATGCTCAGCACCCGGACGTCGCGGTGCAGGTGGCGGAATGGAACGCGGGTCGCGGTCATGTCATTCACCCGCCGAGCTGAATGTGTCGCCGGCACATGTGGTCTGCTCAAGGCGGGGCGGGACCTGCGCGATCCCGGTGTTGTTGCGTGGCATGGGGGTGCCTCCGCGCGATATAGGGGGATGTATGCGCCTCACGCTAACCCGGTGTCGCCGGAGTGTCACCGGGTTAGCGTGCGGCGTGTGCGGCCAGGGCGGCTCCGCTGCGCGGTTCGGTCGGGAGCGGTGGCGTATCCCCAGGTCCAGCGCACGGTGGCAGACGGTTCCACTGCTGACCGTTTTCGGACACGGGTTGGGGCGTCGGGTGGGTGGGATTGGGTGGGGCCGTGTGCGGGTGGTGGTGGGGTCTCATAGCCTCGGAGGCGTGCTGAGGGTATTGCTGTCGCCGCGCATGCTGGCGTTCCACGCGCTGGTGCTGCTCGTGGTGCCCTCCTTCATCATGCTCGGGCAGTGGCAGTTCCACCGCTGGGAGGGCAAGGCCGCGGCCGCCGATCTGGCGGAGGCGAACCTCGACTCCGCCCCGGTGCCCGTCGCCGAGCTCATGGCGCCAGGGGACGACGTCGCGCGCGCCGACCGCTGGAAGCAGGTCACCGCGACCGGACGCTACGACACCGACCATGAGCTGCTGGTCCGCAATCGCGACGGCGAGAACGGCGTCGGGCTCTACGTGCTGACCCCGCTCGTCACCGCCGACGGCACCGGTCTGCTGGTGAACCGCGGCTGGGTGCCGCAGCCGCCGACCGCCACCAGCAGGCCCGACGTCCCCCCTGCCCCCACGGGCGAGGTCACGGTCACCGGCCGGGCCCAGTTCAGCGAGTCCGAGGCGAACACCGGCATCCGCGAGCGCGGGGGCCTGCCCGAGTCCCAGATCATGGTCATCGACGTCGGCAGGATCGCCGGGGCGCTGGACTACCCCGTGTACGGCGGTTTCGTCGAGCTCACGGGGCAGGATCCGGAGTCCGACCCCGCACCGGAGATGGTGCCCGTTCCCGAGGTCGACACCGGGATGCACCTGTCGTACGCCGTTCAATGGTGGGTCTTCACGGTGGTCGCCGTCGTCGGCTGGGTGTTCCTGGTGCGCCGCGAGATCCAGGACGCCGCCGGCGGTTCCGACAGCGGGCCGGACGGCGGATCGGACGACGGGCCGGACGGCGATCCGTCGGGCGGCGCGCCGGTCTCTGCCTCGCCCGTCGGCGCAGCGCACGGGTCCGACGGCGGCGGTCGGTGACCGGCCCGGCGGATCCCGGCCGCGTCGCACGGATCGCACGCCGCCCCTCGGGGCCCGAGGAGAGCGCCCGCGCCAGCCGCCTGTGGTGGGAGCGCGAGGCAGACGACTACCAGGCCGAACACGGCGAGTTCCTGGGCGACGCCGGGTTCGTCTGGGGTCCCGAAGGGCTCACCGAGTCGGCGGCACGGCTGCTCGGCGACCCCGCCGATCTGCGGGGCGCGCGGATCCTGGAGGTCGGCTGCGGCGCCGGGCAGTGCGGCCGGTGGCTGCGCGACCAAGGGGTGCGCGCGGTCGTCGGGTGCGACGTGTCGCACCGCCAGTTGCAGCACGCCGCGCGGATCGACGCGGCGACCGGCCACGCGCTGGACACCGTGCAGGGCGACGCGCAGCGGCTGCCGTTCGCCGACTCCTCCTTCGACGTCGTGTTCTCGTCCTACGGCGGCTACCCGTTCGTTCCCGACGCCCCTGCGGCGCTGCGCGAGGCGGCGCGGGTCATGCGCCCAGGCGGGCGGCTGGTGTTCTCGGTGTCGCACCCCGTCCGCTGGGGCTTCCCCGACGACCCCGGCAAGAACGGGCTGACCGCGCGCGAGTCCTACTTCGACCGCAGGCCCTACGTCGAGGAGGACGCCCGGGGCCGCGCGGTGTACGTCGAGCACCACCGCACGGTCGGCGACTGGGTGCGCGCCATCGCCGCCGCCGGATTGGAGCTGCGCGACCTGGTCGAACCGGAGTGGCCCGAGCGCAACTCCCAGGTGTGGGGCGGCTGGAGCCCGCTGAGGGGCCGGCTGCTGCCGGGGACCGCGATCTTCGCCTGCCGCAGCCCCCGCTGAGCCCAGGGCGGCCCGGCGTCCGAGGGTGGTTTGGGGGTGGTTCAGCGGAGCCGTTGCGTTCCCCGCCGTGCACTGCCCGCCGCTGCGCTGCGCCGTCAGTCGGGCGTCCCGACGTCACCCCCCGCCGTCCCGGCGGCCGGACGTCCGCTCCTGCCGGTGTGCTCGGCTGAAGATGAAAAGTTCCTCACTTTCGTTTCATGGGCGAATGCGGGCGGACCGGGCACACTGGGCGCCCATGAGACCAATGCACCGTTTCGCGCTGCTCATAGCGGTTGCGGCAATCGTCGTGGGCGGGGTCTCCGCGGTGTGGGCGCTGAACCGCGACACGACCCCGTCGAAACCACCCGAAGAGGTGGTCGTGGGCGAGTCCAACCCCGAGAAGCGCCCGAAGCCGCAGGGCCCCGCCTCCCCCTCCCCGAGCCCGTCCCCTGACCCGTCCCCCACATCAGGTTCGCCCGATGACGGTGTCGTCGACCCTCCACCGGCCGTGACCGGGGACGATGATGACGATGACGACGACGGCGGCGATGATGATGGCGATGATGACTGAGCGCGGCAGCGACCGCCCCGATGACGACACGATCCCCGATCTGCAATTGGAAGACACCACAGGCGGCCCCCGCGACTCCGCGCACACCGGGCCGCGCCGCATGCCCGCGCGGGTCCGGATCATGGCGTGGGTCGTGCTGCTCATGACGGCCCTGCTCGTGCTGGTCAACGTGGTCACCTGGCAGGCGCTCGGCAGCGAGGTCGACGGCCGGATCGACCGGGCTCTCACCCAGGAGATCGACGAGTTCCAGGAGTTCGCCGCCGTAGGCGTCAACCCCGAGACCGGCAGCGGCTTCACCGACGTCTCCAGCCTGCTGGAGACCTACCTGGTGCGCCAGCACCCCGACCGCCACGAGATCATCTTCGCCCACGTCGACGACGTCCCCGGCGCGCAGGTGCCCACCGGCCGCATCCGCCAGGGCCAGGAGCCGCTGGTCGACGTGTCCACCGACTCGGCGGTGCGTACGACCATCCTCGACTCCACGCACAGCCGCGGTTCCGCCGAGACCCCCGAAGGGGAGCTGCGCTGGGAGAAGGTCCGGGTCGAGCCGCCCCGGGGCTCCGACAACCCCGGCGGCTGGTTCATCATCGGGTTCTTCGCCGACGTCGACCGCGAGGGCGTCGACCAGACGGTGCGGACCCTGCTCCTGGTCAGTCTGATCGGTCTCGTGCTCACCGGCGCCTCGGCGTGGTGGGTGGCCGGCCGCATCCTCGCGCCCATCCGCCTGGTCCGCCAGACGGCGGCGCACATCACCGAGGAGGACCTGACCCAGCGCATCGACGTGCCGGGCAACGACGACGTCGCCGCCCTCGCCGAGCAGTTCAACGCGATGCTCGACCGGCTGGAGGAGGCGTTCTCCGGGCAGCGGCGCTTCGTCGACGACGCGAGCCACGAGCTGCGGACGCCCATCACCATCGTGCGCGGCCACCTGGAGGTGATGGGCGACTCGCCGGAGGAGCGGCGCGAGGTCGTCCGCCTGGTCACCGACGAGCTGGACCGCATGACCCGCATCGTCGAGGACCTGCTGCTGCTCGCCAAGGCGCAGCGGCCCGACTTCCTCCACTGGTCCAAGACCTCCATCGCGGAGTTGACCAGCGACATCGACGCGAAGGTGCGCGCGCTGGGCGAGCGCGACTGGCGGCTGGAGTCCATCGGTGAGGGAACCGCCCGGCTCGATCCGCAGCGGGTCACGCAGGCCATGGTGCAATTGGCGCACAACGCGGTACGGCACACGGAGCCGGGCGACCTCATCCGGGTCGGCTCGGCGTTATCGGAGGACGGCACAACGGTGGACTTCTGGGTATGCGACTCCGGCCCGGGGATCTCCTCAGCGGACCAAGAGCGGATCTTCGACCGCTTCTCCCGCGGCACCGGATCCTCCCGTGACCGCAGCGGCGCGGGGCTGGGGCTGGCCATCGTCCGGGCGATCGTCGAGGCGCACCGCGGGCGGGTCGACATCGACTCCGCTCCGGGCCGCGGCGCGGCGTTCACCCTGCGGTTCCCGCTGGGGCAGGGGGGTGTGCGCTGATGAGCAGGATCCTGGTGGTGGAGGACGAGGAGCGCATAGCGTCGTTCGTCCGCAAGGGGCTGTCGTCCAACGGGTTCGCCGTTACGGTGGTCGACTCCGGGCGCGACGCGGTCGACTGCGCGCTGACCGGCGACTTCGACCTGCTGCTGCTCGACCTCGGCCTGCCCGACGAGGACGGGTTCGCCGTGCTGCGCCGCATGCGCCAGATGGGCGCGGTGCTGCCCGTCATCATCCTCACCGCGCGCGACGGCGTCCGCGACACCGTCACCGGTCTGGAGATCGGCGCCGACGACTACATGACCAAGCCGTTCCGCTTCGAGGAGCTGCTGGCGCGGGTCCGGCTGCGCATGCGCGCCGACCGCGGCGGCGACCTCACCGTGCTGCGCGCCGGTGGGCTCGCCCTGGACCTGCGCACGCGCCGCGCCGACACCGGCACGGCCACCATCGATCTCACGGCGCGCGAGTTCGCGCTGCTGGAGCTGCTCCTGCGCCACCCCGACCAGGTGCTCTCGCGGGAGCAGATCCTGTCGCACGTGTGGGGCTACGGCTACGACCCCGGGTCCAACGTGGTCGACGTCTACATCCGCGCACTGCGCAAGAAGATCGGTGACCAGCACATCGAAACAGTCCGCGGAATGGGCTACCGCCTGAGCCCGAGCAAAGCGGCGTAGGGCTGGGGCATACGGCCGGAGCGTACGGCCGTCACCTGCGGGATCGGGCCGCCGCCCGTATCCGGGGCCGCCGCATGCCTGGTCACGTGTGCGGCGGCCAGCGGTGTCCGACCTCGGCCGGTGGTGGCGGCCGTTCACGGCCGTGAGGTGGGCGAACAACACCGGACGGCCGTCGGTGGCGCCGTACGGCCGCGGCGACCATGAAGGCCTTCTCATCTTCCGCTCAGGGGTGCCTCATGCGGGGTGTCGATGCTTGTCGTGTTCGTGGCGGGCACTGGCCCGCCCGCCCACTGAGCTGAGGAGCCTGAATGACCGCCCCCACTGTGTGCCAGCCGACCGCGCTGACCGAATTCCAGCGTGCCGCGCTGAAGGTCTCCTACACGGTGCGCGCACTCGACGTCGACCGCCCTACCCACCTCCTGTCGGGCCCCGACATCCGGCCGAACCCGGGTGACGTGGTGGCCGCCGAGGTGACCGAGGTCGGGCGCCACACCAGAGTGGAGCTCGCGAACGGGCGGCGCGCCCACCTGTTCCCCGGCGACGTGCTGCTGCTCGCCTACGCCGCGCGCTACGCCCCCGACCAGTTCGAGGCCGAGCTGCCGCTCGACCTCGGGCCGTGCCACCTGGTCGCGGCCGGCGGCATCGCGGCGGAGGTCCGCACCGCGCACGACGCCATGGCGGCGCCCACCCGCATCACCCCGATCGGGATCGCCGCCACGGCGGCGGGGACCCGGGTGACTATGGAGGGCCTGGCGGCGCCCACCCCGGCCCGGCCCATGCGCGGCGTCCCGACCATCGCGGTCGTGGGGACCGCCATGAACGCGGGGAAGACCAGCACCGGCGCCGCCCTGGTGCGCGGCCTGACCGCGGCCGGCTACCGCGTGGGCGCGGCCAAGATCACCGGGACGGGGGCCGGCGGCGACCGCTGGCTGTTCGCCGACTCCGGTGCGGCCGGGGTCCTCGACTTCACCGACGCCGGTATGGCCACCACTTACCGCATGCCGCTCGACCGCATCATGGAAGGGGCCCGCGACCTCCGCGACCGGCTCGTCCTCGACGGCGCCGACGCCGTTGTGCTGGAGATCGCCGACGGCGTGATGCAGCCGGAGACGGCGCGGCTCCTGGCGCGCGACGACTTCCAGGCCATGGTCGGGAGCTGCGTGTTCGCCGCGGGCGACGCGCCCGGGGCGCTCTACGGCGTCGACCGGCTGCGCGCGATCGGGCTTCCCGTCGTCGCCGTCAGCGGCCGCCTCACCGCGTCCCCGCTCGCGATCCGGGAGGTGGCCGGGGTCCTCGACGTCGGCGTCCACGGGCTCACCGGCCTGGCCGACCCCGAGGTCGCGGTGCGGCTGCTGCGCCCGGCGGTCGAGCCGGCCGGCTACTTCCACGACGCGGGCGACGCGCTGCGGCTGGCTGGGGAGCCCGTCGCCGCCGCGCAGGGCGCCTCGGAACGTTCGGCATGAGCGCCGCCGACCCGGGCCGCGGCGTGCCGCAGGTGCCGGGACTGCTCACCGGTCGGCGCCGGTGGATCTTCGCCGCGCTGGTCGCGGTCGGGCTCGGCCTCGCTGTCGCGGCCGTCCTGTGGTCGGTCCTCGTCGCCAGGGTCATCACGGCGCTGAGCGCACCGGCGGGTGCGGTGCCCGGCGCGGGCGGCCCGCTGGGCGGCGTCCAGTGGCTGGTGGCGTTGGCGGTGGTCAGCGGTGTGCTGCTCTACACGGAGAAGGTCCTCGCCGAGCGGCTCGGGCAGGCGTGGGTGTCGGAGGTCCGCACGGTCCTCTTCCGGCGGGTGACCGACGCGCCGTCGCGCGGTACCGGCAGGGGCAGGTCGACGGGCGGCACCTCGTTGCGGATGATGGGCGACCTCAGCGCGCTGCGGCGGTGGGCCAGCCTGGGCCTGGCGAAACTCGCCGTGGCGGTGCCACTGCTGGTCGGCTGCCTGGTCGCGTTCGCGGTGATCGCCCCGGTGCTGGCGCTCGCCGCGGCAGCGGTCATGGGCGCCGGGCTGGCGACCGCGGCAGCGCTGTCGCCGTGGCTGCGTTCGGCGAACCGGGCCGCCCGCCGCCGCCAGGCCAGGGTCGCGTCCCACGTGGTCGAGCGGGTCGGCAACACCCAGGTCGTCCAGGCGTTCGGCCGTGAGCGGGGCGAGCGGCGCGTGCTCGCGCGGAGGGGCCGCCGCCTCGCCGAGGCGTCGGTGCGCCGTGCGCGCGCTGTCGGCACCGTGCGCGCCATCGCCGAGTCGACGGCGCTGCTGACCACGGCGGCGGTGCTCATCGCGACGGCGGCGAGCGGTGCGGGGCCGGCGCAGGCCGCCGCCGCGATCGCGGTGGTCGGGATCATGGCGACCCCGGTGCGCGAACTCGCCCGGGTGGCGGAGTACCGGTCGGCGTGCTCGGTGTCGCTGGAGCAGATCCGCGCCGAACTGGCGCGGCCGGGCCGCAACGGCGCCGCCTCGGGGGCGCCGGCGCTGCCCGACGGAGGGGGCGCGCTCGAACTGCGGGGGGTGGCGTTCACCGGGCTCCTCACGCCCACCACGGTCGGCGTCCCCGCCGGTGCTGTGGTGGCGGTGGTGGGGCCGAACGGCAGCGGGAAGTCCACGCTGCTCGCGGCGGTCTCCGGGCTGGTCGGCCCGGACGAGGGGGAGGTGCTGCTCGACGGCGCCGACATCGCGCGGGCGCGCCCGGCGTCGGTGCGCGCGGCGATCGGTTCGGTCGGCCCGCACCTGCCGCTGCTGCGCGGGACGATCGGGGAGAACGTCCGGTACGCCGACCCCAAGGCCGACGGGATGCGGTTGAACGAGGCCGTCCACGCCAGTGGGCTGGCGGAGCTGATCGCGGAGCTGCCGCTGGGGCTGCGCACCCCCGTGCGCGAGAACGGGGCGGGGCTCTCCGCAGGCCAGCAGCAGCGGATCGCGCTCGCGCGGGCGCTGCTGACCCGCCCCCGGCTGCTGCTGCTCGACGAGGCCGACGCCCATCTCGACCCCGCAGCGGCGGCGGTCGTGGACCGGGTCATCGCGGGGTTCGACGGGACCGTTGTCGTGGTGACGCACCGGCCGGAGCGGCTCGCAGCGGCGGACGTGGTGTGGCGGCTCGGCAACGGGGTCCTGCGGGTCGAGGAGGCGCCGCGCGCCGCCGAGGCCGCGGCGCGGACGCGCCTGGAGGCGTGAGCGGGGACCGGGGGACCCGGGCGCGCTCCCCGCGGCGACCGCGCGGAAACGGGTCTCCCGATCGGGATGGGCCCCGTTCCCGCACAGTCGGCGCGGGGAGCGCGCCCGGCGGCAATCCCGCCCGGCCGAGGCCGCCGAGGGCGGCTAGTCGGCGGGCTTGCGGAGGTGGTGCACCCAGGCCGGCGGGAAGTTGGCGAGGACGCGCTCGGTGTCGACGCCGAAACGGTGCACGTACTCGTCGACGACCCAGCTCGACCGCGCCTGGCGCAGGTAGTCCTCGCGCCGGGCGATGACCGACTTCACCTGCTTCGTGTAGAGGTAGCCGAAGAACGACAGGCGGCCGCCCGGGCGCAGGACCGTGAAGTAGTACTCCATGATCTCCCGCACCTCCTCCGCCGTGAAGTTGGCGAAGGGCAGGCCGGAGACGATGACGTCGAACCTGCGGTCGGTGCCGAGGTCGGTCACGAGGGCCTGGTGCAGGGTCGCCCGGTCGGCGACCCGCGCCAGGTCGGGGTCCGTCTGCATGAGACCGCGGGCGTACTCGACGAACGGGCCGTGGGGTTCGACCATGTCGAGCGTGTCGCCGTCGTGCATGTGCGCCGCGATGGCGCGGGAGACGGGACCGGTGCCGGAGCCCGCTTCGAGGATGCTGATGGGCGCGGACGGGTCGTCGCGCTGGTCGATGTAGCGGGTCAGCCGCTCGGCGAGCGCGGGGCTGCTCGGGATGACGGATCCCGTGGCCCGGAACGTCCGGACGGCCTCGGTGACGAAGAACCCGGCGTAGCGCAGCGGCTTGGCGAGGTCGGCGGAGTCGGCGTGATTGGGTGTGGCTGCCATGGCAAGCACGGTACTGCGTCCGCTGTCGGACCCGCGTCAACAGGGCCGCCCGCCGACCGCCCTCCGGCGCACGCGACCCGCGGCGCCGCGCGGCCGCGCCGGTTCGCCCCTCGCGGGCGACCGGCGGGTAACATGCACCGCTATGAGCGCGCAGAGGACCCCGGCCCGTACCGCACTGATCACCGGCGCGTCCGGCGGTATCGGCGCCGAGTACGCCCGCCAGCTCGCCGAACGCGGCTTCTCCCTGGTCCTGGTCGCCCGCCGGGCCGACCTGCTCGCGGAGTCCGCCGCCGGGCTCAGCGCCCGCTACGGCGTCGGCGTCACCCCGCTGCCCGCCGACCTCGCCGCCCCCGAAGGGCTCGCGGCGGTCGAGGAGCGGCTCGAGGCCGGGGACGGCGGCGCCGAGGCACCGGTCGACCTGCTCGTCAACAACGCGGGCCGGGGCGACGGCGGCCGGTTCAGCCGGCAGGCCATCGAAGAGCTCGACGCCGTGGTGGAGCTGAACGTGCGCGTCCTGATGCGCCTCACCCGCACTGTCCTGCCGGTGCAGATCGCGCGCGCGGAGGCGGGCGCAGCGGGCCCGCTCGGGGTCGTCAACGTCGCCTCGGTCGCCGGGCTGCTGCCGGGCTACGCGTCCAGCGCCGCCTACGCCGCGAGCAAGGCGTTCGTGCTGTCGTTCACCGAGAGCACCGCGATGGAGGTCCGCAAGCACGGGGTGCACGTCTCGGCGGTGGTCTCCGGCTTCGTGCGCACCGACATGACAGCGGGGCTCCAGGAGCGCGGCGCGCCCGACATCGCGTTCGTGCCCAAGGAGCGCGTCGTCAGGGATTCGCTGCGGGCCTGGGCGGGCGGCAGGGTGCTGGTCACCCCCGGCGCCCAGTACAAGGTGGCCGGCGGGCTGCTGAAGGTGCTGCCGCGCGGGGTGTACCGCAGGGTCATGGGGCGGTGAGCGCCGCCGGGCAGCCGGCCGGCCGCCGCGCCGGGGCGGCCGCGCGGCGGGCGGGTTCGCGCACCTGGGCGCGTCGGCCGTGGTCGAGCGCCTACCCTGGAGGGGCACGCCCTCTAGGAAAGTGATCATGAAGACCTTCGACGAACTGTTCGCCGAGCTGTCCGCGAAGGCGGACGCCCGCCCCGAGGGGTCGGGCACCGTCGCGGCCCTCGACGCCGGGGTGCATTCCATCGGCAAGAAGGTCGTCGAGGAGGCCGCAGAGGTGTGGATGGCGGCCGAGTACCAGTCGGACGCCGAGACCGCCGAAGAGATCTCGCAGCTCCTCTACCACCTCCAGGTGCTGATGCTGGCGCGCGGCCTGCGGCTGGAGGACGTCTACAAGCATCTGTAGGCCGGTCTCGGAGCCGCCCGCCGACCGCCGAGACCCGGCCGCGATCCCGCCTGCCCGGATGCCTGTCCGACGCCCGTTCCAGCCGATCCACCCGACAGGGGATGACACCCGATGCCCGACCAGCTCCGTATCGCCGTGCCCAACAAGGGCCAGCTCGCCGAACCCGCCAGCGCCATGCTCCGCGAGGCCGGGTACCGCCAGCGCAAGGACTCCCGCGACCTCGTCCTGATCGACCCCGAGAACGGGACGGAGTTCTTCTTCCTCCGCCCCCGCGACATCGCCGTGTACGTCGGCGAGGGCATCCTCCAGGCCGGTATCACCGGCCGCGACATGCTGCTCGACTCCGGTGCGCCCGTCGAGGAGGTCCTGCCGCTGGGGTTCGGCGGGTCGACGTTCCGCTTCGCGGCGCCGGGCGGGGGCGCCATGACCCTCGCCGACCTCGACGGCAAGCGCGTCGCCACCTCGCTCGCCGGGCTGCTCCGCGGCTACCTGGCCGAGCACGGCGTCGACGCGCGGGTCATGCAGCTCGACGGCGCCGTCGAAAGCTCCGTGCAACTCGGCGTCGCCGACGCCGTGGCCGACGTGGTGTCCACCGGGACCACGCTGCGCCAGGCCGGGCTGGAGACCTTCGGCGAGCCCATCCTGGAGTCCGAGGCCGTCGTCATCCGGCAGCGCGACACCGCCGAGACCGCCGAACTCGAACCGCTGCTGCGCAGGCTGCGCGGCGTGCTGGTGGCGCGCGACTACGTGATGATGGACTACGACATGCGGGCCGAGCGCCTGGACGACGCGGTCGCGCTGACCCCCGGCATGGAGGGGCCCACGGTGTCGCCGCTGCATCGGGAGGGCTGGGTCGCCGTCCGCGCCATGGTGCCGCGCTCAGCGGCGCAGCGGATCATGGACGACCTGTGGGCCATCGGGGCGCGGGCCATCCTCGTCACCGACATCTACGCCTGCCGATTGTGACGAAACCGGACAACGCTACGAAACGATACGCAATCGGGCCAAGGTCGCAATGACGAACACCGCGTCCATCGGCGGCGCCTCCCCCGACGGCGAGCCCCCGGAAGGCGATCCCGTCGTGCTGTCGCGCACCATCGGGGCGACGGGCGGCGAACTGGTGCTGCGGCGGGTCGGCGCGCACTTCGAGATCATCAGCAACGGCGTGTTCCTGATGGACACCCGTTCCGGGCGTTCGGAGCGCGCCATGGTCCGGGCGTCCCTCGACGCCCTGACCGCGGCCGACGGTGTCAGCGTGCTCATCGGGGGGCTGGGCGCGGGGTTCTCCGCGCGCGAGGCGCTCGACCACCCCGCCGTCGCCGAGGTGTGCGTGGTCGAGTTGGAGCCGCTGATCGTGGAGTGGCACTCCGGCCCACTCGGCGCGGCCGCCGGGCGGGTCGTGGGCGACCCGCGCTGCACGGTGGTCCGCGCCGACCTGGTCCGGTGGATCGGCGCGACGGAGCATGTCTTCGACGCGGTCTGCCTCGACATCGACAACGGCCCCGAATGGACCGTGGTCGACGGCAACGGCGCGCTGTACGGACCCGCGGGACTGGCGCGGTTGGACCGGCGCGTGCGACCCGGCGGGGTGCTGGCGTTCTGGAGCGCCATGCCGGCCCCCGCGTTCGCCGGACTGCTGGGCGAGCGCTACGGGCGGGTCGACACGGTCGAGGTGCCCGCCGAACGGGGCGGGCCCGACCTCGTCTACCTGGTGCGGCCGCCCGGGACCGGGCGGCACTGACCGGCCGCGGGACGGTGCCGCGGCACCGTCCCGCGCCGCCGGATCAGGCGTCGGCCGATTCGCCGTCCTTGGCGGCGCCGTCGGCCTGCTGCTTCTCGATCTCCGCGCGCACGGCCTCCATGTCGAGCTCGCGCGCCTGCTTGATCAGGTCGTTCAGGCTCTCCTCGGGCAGTGCGCCGGGCTGGGAGAAGATGACGGTCTTCTCGCGGACCACCATGAGGGTCGGGATCGACTGGATGTCGAACCCGGCGGCCAGCTCCTGCTGGGCCTCGGTGTCGACCTTGCCGAACACGAGGTCCGGGTTCTTCTCCGCCGCCTTCTCATAGACCGGCCCGAACATCCGGCACGGACCGCACCAGGACGCCCAGAAGTCGATCAGAACGAGATCGTTCTCAGTCACGGTCTCGTTGAAGTTGTCCTTGGTCAGTTCGATGGTCGCCACGAGGCTCCCTCCGGATTCGTCTTCTCGTCCACCCGTAGAGCGGTACTGCCCGCTCGTTTGTTCCACAAGCGCCGGTACGCCCTCGGGGAGACCTCGGTCACACGCCGCACCCCGCGAACGGCCCAGAGCAGGGTTCTCGACAAAACACCTGGTGAATACCTGTTTGGGCGGAAAACACGCTGGTCACTAGGGTCAAGTGCGAACGCTGTCGAAGCAGGCCGGGGGGAAGTGGACGATGAGCACGATCATGCCATCGGAGCAGGGGCCCGGCGCCGGCGACGAGGAACCGGACTCCGCGGAGCCGCGGAGCGGCCGGCCCGGAACCGAACCCGACTACCGGTTCACCCTCGCCAACGAGCGGACCTTCCTCGCCTGGATCCGCACGGCCCTCGCGCTGATCGCCGGCGCGGTGGCCGTCCTGCACCTCGTCCCGCTGCAATGGAGCACCGGCCCCCGGTTGACCGTGGGCCTGGCGCTGACGGCCCTCGCGATGGTCATCACCGTGTACGCGCCGGTGCGCTGGCTGCGCGTGCAGCACGCGATGCGGCGCGACCGCCCGCTGACCACGAGCGCGCTGCCGCTGGTCACCACGGTCGGGGTGGCGCTCGTCTGCATCGCGGTGCTCGCAGGGAACTTCTGGACGTGAGCCGCCCGACCCGCGACCCCGGGTTGCAGCCCGAACGGACCCTGCTCTCGTGGCAGCGCACGCTCATCGTGCTGATCGCGGTCACCCTGCTGTTCATGCGGGGGCCGTTCCCCGGCGGGCCGCCCGGTTCCGACGGCGCCGTGCTGCTGCGGCTGCTGCCCGCACTCGCCGTGGCCGGGCTCGCCGGTGCGCTGATGGCACACCTGCGGCGCCGCTGGCGGCGCTCCGGCAACGGGTACCGCGATCCTGGCAGCGGCGCCCCGCCGGCACCGCTGGCCCGGCCGTGGGCGCTGGTGCTGCTCTCGGCGGCGGTGCTGGTCCTCGCGGTCGCCGCGGGGGCGACCGCGCTGCTGGAGCCGGTGCCCTGACATCCCTCCACGCCAGGGCACCGGCCGCCCGGTCAGCCCACGGCGACCCGCGGGTGCGGCGCGCCGACGCGCCGGTGCTCGACCAGCGAGGTGATGATGTCGTCGAGGGTGCGCGTGGGCTCGTAGCCGATCAGCTCGCGCGCCAGGCCGGTGTCGGGCATCCGGCGCTGCATGTCCTCGTAGCCGGCGCCGTAGGCGTCGGAGTAGGAGACGAACCGGACCTCGCTGCTCGACCCGGTCAGCTCGATCACCCGGTCGGCGAGACCCCTGATGGAGATCTCCTCCTTCCCGCCGAGGTTGACGGCGGTGTTGTAGGCCTCGGGGGTGTCGAGCAGCCGCACCAGGGCGGGGATGACGTCGAACACCGAACCGAAGCAGCGGCGCTGGTCGCCGGTGCCGTAGACGGTGATGGGCTCCCCGGCGAGGGCCTGGCTCACGAAGCGGGGCACCACCATGCCGTAGCGCCCGGTCTGGCGCGGCCCCACGATGTTGAAGAACCGGGTGATGACGCAGGGGAGCCCGGTCTCGGTGCCGTAGACGTAGGCCACCAGTTCGTCGAGGCCCTTGGCCGCGGCGTAGGACCAGCGGCTCTTCAGCGGAGAACCCAGAATGCGGTCGGCGTCCTCGGTGAGGCCGTCGGAGTCGTTCTTGCCGTAGACCTCACTGGTCGAGGCGACGGCGAACCGCGCGCCGTGCGCCGCCGCGGCCTCCACGACGTTCTCCGTGCCGTGCAGGTTGGTCCGCAGCGACTCCAGCGGTTTGTCGACGATGTTGTGCACACCGACCGCCGCTGCCAGGTGGAACACGGTGTCGCTTTCGCCGATGAGGTCGCTCACCAGCCGCTTGTCCAGAATCGTGCCCTTGACCAGCTCGAATGCGGGGTTCCCGCGGAGCTGTTCGAGGTTGGACTCCGATCCGGTGGACAGGTCGTCGAGGACGACGACCTGGTGCCCGTGGGCGATCAGGTAGTCGCACAGGTGTGAGCCAATGAAACCGGCGCCGCCGGTCACCACAGCTTTCAACTTGGATCCCCTCCATGGGTTCTCATGAACGCTGCCCTCATTCGGCAGTCGGCGGCCTTCGGCCGGTAGCAGGTCAAGCGACGATGCGCATCGCGTGGAAGCCCTCGGCCGCGACCACGCCCGCCTGCATCCCGCGCAGGGTCGCGAGGCTCCGCAGGGTCTGCTCGGAGCGCGTGTGGGGGTGGTCGTGTACCTGGGTGCCGTACAGCCGCATGGCGGCGATCTTGGCGTCGATGTGGCGGTCGTCCAGTTCGACGAGGAGGTCGGGCGAGGCCGCCTCGCCGTACCGCCACTGGTCGGCGGCCTCCTCGTAGGCGAGGACGATGCGGGGGTGGTGGCGCAGCCGGGCGTTGGACGGCCGCAGCGCGGTGTGCACGGCCTCGGCGGTCACCTGGTGGTCCTGGTTGTAGCTGCTGCGGTGCGGCGCGACGACGACGGTCGGCGCGATCTCGGCGATGGAGAGCGGGCTGTCGTTCTCGATGGCGTTCGCGAGGTCGAACCGGGGGACGGCGTCGAGCCTGAGGTGGTACTCGTCGCCGGGGAAGGCGATGTGCCAGTCGTCCCACCGGTAGAAGTCGGCGACCTCCTTGATCTCGCCGAAGCGCTCCGTTGCGGTCGAGACCCCCTTCGGGGAGTGGTCCTTCGTGTCGCCCACCGTCAGGAACTGGATGTAGACCTGTGCTCCGGCCTCTTTCGCCTTGCTCATGAGACCGCCGCAGCCCAAGGTCTCGTCGTCGGGGTGCGGGGCGAAGATGAGGATGCGCTCGCGCGACCAGTCGATCGTCATTGGCTGTCCTAACGCAGTGGGCACTCAGGGGATTGCCGACGCGCCGGGCACGGTCGGGCGTCGCGGCTCCTGTGTGCGAGGCAGGAGATCGACGTGTGCTCGGCAGACGCCTGCGGGGGTGAAGCGGTTGTCGTGTGCGGGGATCAGCCTCCGGATTCGGCGGTGCGGGCGCTGCGGAGGGCCGGCATGGATTCGGGGCCGAGGTTGAGGAGGAGGTCCAGTGCCGCCATGCGCGGCAGGAACTCCCGGTTCGCGCGCGAGTGCTGCGGGTACTCGGGGTGCCGGAAGTCCTGCCACTCGACCTCGATGCCGTAGCGGTCGAACACCCCCTTGTCGACGTAGCCGCGCGCGCCGTCGCCGGAGAGCATCACGGTGGCACCCGCCTTGGCGGCGATCTGGGCGAGCAGCTCGCTCTTCTGAGCGGGGAACTCGCCGAGTTCACTGGCGCGGACGACGGGGGTCGTGATCCCGAAGCAGCGCAGGATCGAATGGGTGGTCGCGAGCGACAGCTCGGCCAGGTTCGGCCATTCGGAATCGTAAATCCCGAGTATTTCGGGTCCGAAATCCGCGAAATAAGGGGCGCCGCGATAGCAGTGCTCGGTGATGCTGCGGCGGTGTTTCTCCCGCCACGTCTGGGAGTTGTCGATCTGCTTGTCGCAGATCCGCTCGCGATGGCTCCGCTGTACGACGGGCACGGTGAGCAGTACCGGGCCGTTCTTGGATGCCACGTAATTCCGGTTCTGCCATCCTTTGCGCTCGAACTGGACATGATCGAGAACCACGAACAGGTCGCTCCGGTCGATCTTGTCGATAAGACCCAACCAGGGCAGGTAGTGCGGCTGGTGCATGGCTACACGCACGTTGTCCGATCCTCTCCGGAGTGTGTGAGTCACGCTCCGCGTTCAATCGCGCAGTGGGCTTTCGGCGCCGTTGCGCTCCGGCTGCCCGTGATCCGACCGCTTTTTCTTGATCAATATTGCGTTTGTCGCGATCCGATCCCCATTGCGAACACTATTCGCAACCGTACCGGCGGGCGGCTTCCCTCTTCCGTATTGCACCAATGGTGCCTTCGGGTGGCAAGTCCGCGCATAAGATTCCGCTGGCCTACTTAGGTCGCGAAGCCCGGTGAACTTCCGACATCGGCAAGACGTCCCCTTTAGTGCCTGACCTAGTGGTCACACCCTGCTCGCATCCCGCCACCCCCCGGAGGCCGCCAAGTGCGCACAGCACGTTTCATCGGAAGTTGGGTCGCGGGCCTGATCGCGCTGGCGCTCGCCGTCACCCTGTTCGTGCAGTGGATCGGGTTCGCCCTCGGCGCCGGCGGCTCGTCCGGCGCGCCGCCCGCCCTGTTCCTGTGGATGGCCTTCGGGGTCAACCTGCTGGTCTGGTCGCTGGTCGGGCTGGTCCGCCTGGGCGACGACTCCATCAGGGCGCTCGCGGGGCGCGGCAGCGGCCGCACCGACCCGGCGGCGGCCGCCGCCGACGCCGACCGCGTCCTGGTCCGGGCCAAGCACGCCGCGGCCCCGGTGGGCGGCTCCGGCGGTACCGGCGGTGGGGCCTCCGGCGGCACCGGCCCATCCGGCGGCGGGGTCGACGGAATCGGGGCCGACGACGACACCGGCGGGGCCGCCACCACGGCGACCATCCCGCTGCGGCGGCTCACCGTCTCGTCCGGCTCCTCGGGCCGCGAGGGCGGCGCCGCGCCGGGATCCGCCGGCCCCCAGGCGCTGTCGCTCGCCGTCATCATCCCCGCGCACAACGAAGCGCCCGTCATCGACGGCGCGATCGCCTCGGCGCTGCGGCTGTTCAACCGATGGGACATCTACGTGGTGTCGGACAGCTCGCACGACGCCACCGCCGACATCGCGGCCGAGACCGGCGTCAACGTGCTGGAACTGCTCGCCAACCGCGGCAAGGCCGGCGCGCTCGAAGCCGTCATCCAGGAGTTCGACCTCACCGAGAACTACGACGGCGTCGTCATTCTCGACGCCGACACCGAACTCGACGAAGGCTACGTCGAGGGGGCCCGCCGCCAGCTCGCCGAACCGGGCGTCGCAGCGGTCGCCGGCTTCGTCGTGGCCGAGTGGAAGCCCGAGGAGCGCACGCTCGTCGGCCGGCTCATCTCCGCCTACCGCGACCGCCTGTACTGGATGCTCCAGTACCTCATCCGCTTCGGCCAGACCTGGCGGCACACCAGCGTGACCTTCATCGTCCCCGGCTTCGCCAGCACCTACCGCACGAGCGTGCTGAAGGACATCGACATCAACCCCAAGGGGCTGGTGATCGAGGACTTCAACATGACCTTCGAGGTCCACCACCGCAAGCTCGGCCGCATCTCGATGCGGCCCGGCACGAAGGCGTACTGCCAGGACCCCTTCACGCTGGCCGACTACGTCAGCCAGGTGCGCCGCTGGACCCTCGGGTTCTGGCAGACCGTCCGCCGCCACGGCGTGTGGCCCAGCCTGTTCTGGTTCGTGCTGTTCGGCTACATCATGGAGGTCCTGCTGGTCGCGGTGCTGCTGCTCGTGACCGCAGCGCTCGGGGTCTTCACCCTGCTGCCCGTCGTCACCAGCGGTGCCGTCCTCGAATTCGGCTGGTACGCCACGGGCTACGACGCGGTCTCGGCCGTGCTGCCGCTCACGGTCGTCGCCGTCGGCCTGTTCGTGCCCGACTACATGCTGACCTGCATCATGGCGATGATCCGGCGCCGGCCCAGCTACCTGGTGTACGGCCTGTTCTTCCTGCCGATGCGGATCGTCGACTCCTACCTGACCCTGCGGACCATCCCCCAGGCGTGGACCGCGCGGTCCGACGGCCGCTGGCAGAGCCCCGACCGCGCGACCAAGTCGCTGTGAGCAGCACCGGGGCCGCCGGTGCGACCCCGGTGAGCACGGCCGGGCGGGGCGCTTAGGCTCGGAGGAGACGCGGGCCGCCGACCATGGCCCGCGGTCCAACGTCTCACCTCGGGGTTCTCGTGCAAAACAAGCGTCTGCCGCTCTCGCTGTACCGCGTACTCGCCTACGTGACGGGCGTCTGGCTGCTGCTCCTGATGTTCGTCGCGATGCCGGCGAAGTACCTCGTCGGGGACGACGCCATGTTCTCCGTCGTGGCGGCGCCGGCGGGGGCCGAGCACTGGTTCGGCCCCGAGAGCCCGCTGATGTTGTACATCGCCGTCCCGCACGGCTACATCTACATGGCCTACGTGCTGGTCGTGCTGTGGCTGGCGATCGGCCGCCGGTGGAGCGCCGGCCGCACGGTCGGCGTGGCGCTGGCCGGCACCATCCCGCTGCTCGGGTTCTTCGTCGAGCGCAAGGTGGCGCGGCGCGAGCAGGACGCGATGGACGCGGCCGACGCTCAGTCGGCCCCCGCGCGCACGGCCGGCTGACCCCCGCCGCTATCGAGGGCACCGGCGCCGTCCTCGGGGGTGGCGCCGTCGTCCTCAGGGGTAGCGCCGTCCCCATGGGCGCCGCCGCCGTCCCCGACTCCGGGGGCGGCTCCGTCCGCCCGGTCCCCGGATCCGGCACCGTCGTCCCCCTCGGGGGCGCCGTCACCGGAACCGCCACCGGCCCCGGGGGTACCGCCGCCGTTCCCGGTCCCGGACCCGGCATCGCCGCCGTCGCGCTGCTCGGCCGCTTCGCGGCGCACCAGTGAGATCCAGAACACCCCGGCCGCGACGCCGAACACCCACCACTGGGCGGCGTAGCTGAGGTTCTTGAGGTCCCAGGTGACCCCGGTGGGCGGATCGGGCGGCGGGATCTCGCGGAGCACGGGCGCGCCACCCGCAGCGGGGGAGTCGCCGGCGGCCCCCGCGGGCTCGCGTCCCTGGACGACGTACCCCTCGTACAGCGGGTAGGGCCATTCGTTGACGAGCAGCGCCGACGCGATCCGCTCGACCTGCCCTGAGGGCATCGACACCGCCGAGTAGCCCTTGCTGTTCTCCTTCTGCGGCATCGCCAGCCAGCCCGCGACCGTCACCTCGCCCTTGGGGGGCTCCGGCAGTGTGTCGGCGGCCTCCGCCTCGGAGCGGGGCAGCCATCCCCGGCTCACCGTGACGGCCGCGCCGTCGGAGGTGACCAGGGGGGCGATGACGTAGTAGCCCTCGTCGCCCTCTGGCGAGAGCGCCGGTGCCAGCAGCTGGGCGTCGGGGTCGAAGGTGCCGGTCGCGGTGACCGCCTCGTTGGCGAGGTCCTGGCGCAGGTACTCGCCGGGTTCGAGCAGCGCGCCGATGTCGCCCGCGCGGTCGAGGTCCTCGACGGGGTTGGTGACCACCTCGCGGGCGGGTTCCTGCGCGCGGAGGTACTGCCAGTACCCGAGGCCGGTGCATGCGCAGACGACCAGTACGGCGAGGAGGTGGACGCCGAGCCAGCGCGGCGCGAGAAGCGGAGATCGCACTCCCCCAGGCTATGTCCGCCCCGGCGGGACCCCCTCCCGCCCCCGCCCGCCCGCCGGTGTGCGCCGGAACGCGGGACTTGGCAAGGAGGAGAACCGCGACTGACAACTACTTTACGTTAATAGTCGTGACAGAGGGTTGTTAAGGCACGTCGCCGCGGGTAATGTGTAGATCAGCGCGAGAGGGAGAATCACCCTCTACCGCGCGGCGCGAGCTTTTCCAGGTCGCGACTCCAGGGGGGAGGAGTCGGCGACCGTTCCCAAGCGAGGGCCGCCACCGTGATTTCGAGGGGGGACACGGTGGCGGTCCTCGCGTTCTTGTGGCCGAGCCGACGAGCTCAGTGCGGTCTTGCCGTGTGCTCGGTCCAGACGTCCACTGCCTGTCGGAGGTCGAGCGCGGCGACGGCTTCCGGGCGCATCCCCACCGTGTACACCAGCCGATCCGCCAGCCACTGGGGGACCGGTTCGCGGACCTCTTCGGCGGGGGGTTCGACGCCACCGGCGAGGCCGCCCAGGCGTTCGATCACAGTCACCAGCCGGACGAGGTCCGGGCTGCTCGCTCCAGTGGCCTTGACACGGGCACTGGCCTCCGCGTAGATCTCCGAGTCGGCGCGCTCGCCGACGGCCCACACCTCACAGATCTCCACGGTCTTGTCGTCGGTGACCCGGTAGACGATCCGCCAAGTGTTCCGGCCGACGACCAGTTTCCGGAAACCGGTGCGGTCGCCGCCCAGCGGATAGCCCGCCTCGACGTTGTCCAGGAGCAGGAGTGTCTTCTTCAGGACCTTGGGAACCGCGTCGGGACCGAGCCTGCGGAGATCGTCGATGGCGGCGTCGGTGAAGGTGATCCGGGGTTCCGGCATCATTCGTCTTCGGGCAGTGCGGCCAGGGACTCGCGCGTGTGCCCGAACTCCGCGATCACATCGTCGAGGGAGGCGCGACGGCCGCTGTCGGACACGGAACGCGCGAGTACCAGGGCGAGGTCCCGGAGGTCGGCAGTGGCCTCCTCCAGTTCGCCGAGCCTGCGGATGCCGACCACGGCGGCAACGGGCTGATTGCGCCGTGTGACGATCTGGTCCGTTCCCTGCTCCGCGTCGGCGACCAGACGGGCGACCCCCAACCTGGACGCTTCGGTGACGGAGACGTCGTTGCTGTCGTTCAATACGGCCATGGTTTAAATGTATAGGAATCTATATAGATTTTAAGCCGACCGGCGTCCCAGCACGCCGGGCCGGGGTTGTTCCGTGGCCGAGGGGAGGGCGATCGGTGCTCCGGGAGGTGGCCGGTCGGCGGCTCGGGGGCGCCTGAGGGCTGTCCGCAGTGCCCATGTGGTCCCTGTTTCGGGCCGCACCGGGGCGCGAGGGCTGGGGCGGGTACTCTGCGGGGGTGTCCCAGGAGGTCGTGCATGACCGTCGTTCCCCTTCAGTACCGGTTCGACGGCCCTCGGCACGCGCCGGTGGCGGTGCTGCTGCCGACCATCGGCACCCGGTGGTCGGTGTGGGAGCCGCAGATGCCGGAGCTCACCCGCGGCGCCCGTGTCCTCCGCGTCGATCTGCGCGGTCACGGCAAGAGCCCCGCCCCGGCCGGGCGCTACGCGGCCGACGACCTCGCCGCCGACCTGTTCGCCCTCTTCGACCGCGCCGGTGTCGACCGGTATTCGCTGGTCGGGCTCGGGTTCGGCGCGATGCTCGCGTCGCGTGTCGCCGCGATGGAACCACGCAGGGTGCGCCGTGTGGCGCTGCTCGCCGGAACGGCGCGGGTGTCGCAAGTGCGGCGGGTGCGCCGGATCGCGGCCGCGGCGCGGGCCGAGGGTACGGCCGCGGTGGCACCGGAGGCCACCCTCCCGTGGTTCACACCGGACTTCCGGGACCGCCGCCCTGACGTGGTCGCGCGGTTCGTGCGGGAGTTCGGCGAGACCGACCCGGGCGGGTTCGCCGCGCTGTGCGAGACCGCCGCGGGGCTCGACCAGCGCCGGCTGCTGGCCCGCGTGCCGGGCCCGGTCCTGGTCGTCTCGGCGGCCCACGATCCGTTCCTGCCGCCCGGCCACGGCAGGCGGCTCGCTGCGGCCCTGCCGCGCGCGCGGTTCGAGGTGGTCGCGGGGGCCGCGCACCTGCTCACCGTCGAGCGCGCTGCGCGCGTGAACGACCTGCTGGTCCGGTACCTGCCGGTGTGACGGACGCCGGTCCGCCCGGTGTCCCGGTACCTGCCGGTGTGACGGGCGCCCATCCTCCCGGTGCCCCGGTGCCTGCCGGTGGGCGGGATGTCGGTCCGCCCGGCCGCTGCTACGTGCGCTGGGACCGGTCGGCCGCGTGGTCTTCGGGGATGATCGGGCGGTTGATCTCGATGAGGTAGCCGTCGGGGTCGCGGAAGTGCGCCGCGCGGATGCCCCACGCGGTCCAGTCCTTGGGCGCGGAGACCTGGCGGGCGCCCGACGCCACGAGGCCGGCCGCCGCGGCGTCGACGTCCTCGACCTCGAAGATCACCGAGAACCGGTCCTGCTCCGGCAGTGTGGTGTCGGCCTCGACGATGTCGGTCCCGAGGGCCTCGGCGATGACCTCGCGCTGGTTCAGCGCCAGCCGGGTCGCCGTGCCGACGTCGAACTCGGCGTAGCGGGTGTCCTCTCCGCCCCACAGCACCGGGAGCTTGAGTACGTCGCGGTAGAAGCGGAAGCAGGCTTCGTAGTCGTCGACCAGGAGCCGGATGTAACTGCAACGCATCGATCCCCCTTGAGAGCGCGGACGGTCCTCGTACGTCCATAGTGCCGGTGCCGCCGGGGGATCCCCAGCCGCCACCGGGATTCTGGCCGGTCTGCGCCGCCGACCGATGAACAGGATGTAGTACATGTGCTATCTTCTACCGCAATAGGATTATCAACGGTTGGAGAGGTATGACGGTGCTGGGTGAGGTGGAAGGGAAGCCGGGGGCCGACCCCGGCGCCGGTGGTGACGCCGTCATCAGCGTCAGCGGCCTGCGCATGCGCTACGGCAGTGTCGACGTCCTCAACGGAGTCGACTTCACGGTGCGGCGCGGCGAGGTGCTGGGCCTGCTCGGCCCCAACGGTGCGGGGAAGACCACGACGATCGAGATCCTCGAAGGCTTCCGCATGCGCTCGGCCGGCGAGGTGGCGGTGCTGGGCACCGATCCCGCGCACGGCGACGAACGCTGGCGCGCGGGCCTCGGGGTGGTGCTCCAGTCATGGCGCGACCACGCCAAGTGGCGGGTCAGCGAACTCCTGTCCCACCTGGCGGTCTACTACAAGGGGTACTCCACTCGGAGCATCGCCCGGCCGCGCGATGTCGGCGAGCTCATGGAGACCGTCGGCCTCACCGCGCACGCCGGGAAGAAGATCGGCCAACTCTCCGGCGGCCAGCGGCGGCGGTTGGACGTCGCCATCGGCATCGTCGGCCGCCCCGAGGTGCTGTTCCTCGACGAGCCGACGGTCGGGTTCGACCCCGAGGCGCGGCGCGACTTCCACGACCTGGTGCACCGGCTCGCCGACGACGAGGACACCACCATCCTGCTGACCACCCACGACCTCGCCGAGGCCGAGAAGCTGGCCGACCGGATCCTGATCCTCGCGGGCGGCCGCATCGTCGCCGACGGTTCGGCCGACGAGCTGTCGCGCCAGGTGTCGACCGAGTCGGAGGTCAAGTGGACCCTCGGCAGCGAGCGCCACGTCCACGCCACCCTCGACGCGACCGCATTCGTCCGCAGGCTGTTCGAGGAGCACGGCGAGGCGGTCGGCGACCTGGAGGTCCGCCGGGCCACCCTGGAGGAGACCTATATGACCATGGTGCAGCAGTTCGAGACCGGGCAGCGCGAGGCCGCCGTGCGCGAGTTCGAGGAGGCGGCGCAGTGACCCCCCTTTCCGCCGGGCTGCGCGCGGGCCTCGCGCGCGGCGCCATCGAGTGCCGCCAGACCCTCACCAACTCCCAGGACCTGATGGGCTACGTCTTCCCGTCGCTGGTGTTCCTCGTCGTCATGTACCTCATGCGCGACCGGACCGTCGAGGGCACCGATTTCTCGATGGGCGCCATGGTGCTGCCCAGCGTCCTCGGCATGACCGTGATGTTCGCCGGGCTGATGACGGTGGCCCAGCTCCTCATCGTGGAGCGCGAGGACGGCACGCTGCTGCGCGCCAAGGCCGTCCCCAACGGGATGCAGGGCTATTTGGTGGGCAAGATCGTCACCGTGTCGGGCATGACGGTCGTCAGCATGCTGATCATCCTGGTCCCCGGCCTGTTCATGTTCGACGGGTTGGCGCTCGGCTCGGTGGGCGCGTGGGCCACCCTGGCGTGGGTCATGGTCGTCGGCCTCGCCGCGACCATGCCGCTCGGCGCGATCATCGGTTCGCTGTTCTCCAGCCCGCGCCAGATCGGGCTGGTCATGTTCCCGATGATGGGGCTCATCGGCATCTCCGGCATCTTCTACCCGATCGGCGATATGCCCGACTGGTTGCAGTGGATCGCCCAGGTGTTCCCCATGTACTGGCTCGGGCTCGGCATGCGCTCGGCGATGCTGCCCGAGGCCCTGGCCGCGGTCGAGATCGGCGCGTCGTGGCGGCACCTGGAGACCCTCGGCGTCCTCGGCGTCTGGGCCGTCGTCGGGGTGATCGTCGCGCCGATGGTGCTGCGCCGCATGGCGCGCCGCGAGTCGGGGTCGTCGGTGCAGGCCCGCAAGCTGAAGGCGATGCAGCGGGTGAACTGACACCCGGCCGCATCGCAGGATCGAGGACGGAGCACCGTTGGCAGGATCGCAGCGCGCCAATGACGCGGCGCGGACGGGGAGCCCGGCGTGCGAGAGCATCTACAACCGGATCGCGATGCTGCGCGCCGAGCGGGGCATCTCCCGCCGCCAGCTCGCCGAGGCCCTCGGAGTCCATTATCAGACGGTCGGTTATCTGGAGCGGGGCGAGTACAGCCCCAGCCTGTATCTCGCGCTGCGGATCGCGCAGTACTTCGAGGTGCCGGTGGAGGTCGTGTTCGCGACCGCCCCGTTCCCCCGGATCGGGAGCGGGGAGTGAGCATGGTGACGGACGGGAAGGACGGCGCTCGAGAGCGGCGGGCCGGAGAGCGGGTCGACCGGCGGGCCGCCAAAGCGGCGGCGCACGCCGAGCGCCGGGCGCGCTCGCAGGAGCAGCTGCGCGCCTACGTGGAGGGGCGGCGGATCCGGCGGCGCTGGGCGTCGCGGGCGCGGCGCAGGGGGCTGGCCGTGGCGTTCCTGGCGACCGTGCCGGCCGGTTCGGCCGGGCTCGTGCTGCTCGGCGCCGGGCGCGGCGCCGGCCTGGTGGGGCTGATCCTGTTCCTGGCGCTCATGGCGCTGGGCCTGGTGCTCTCGACCCAGCTCAACGCCGCGACGCGCAGTGTGCCGGCGATCAGCGGCTCCCTGGACGAGCGGCAGCGCGCCGAGCAGGAGGCGGCCGCCCGCACCGGGCACCAGGCGACCACCTGGCTGCTCGCCGCCGTGCTCCTCGCCGCGCTGGTGCTCTACGGCAGCGGCACCCCGGTGCCGTCGACGGTGGCCGCGGCCTGCGCGTGGGCGCTGCTGATGCTGCATGTGTCGCTGCCAGGGGTGGTCCTCGCCTGGACCCAGCCCGATGAGGTCACCGAGGACGACGAGGACGACGGGGCAGCGGCCGACCGGTAGCGGTCACAGCGGGTCGGGGCCGGCCCAGCCGTAGGTGTCGCGGTGGCGGACCTCGGCGAGCTCGTCCTCCGACAGCACGCGCGGGCCGCCGATGGTGGCGCTGCGGAGGTAGATGCCGCTCAGCCACTCCAGCAGCCGGACGCGCTCGAACGCCTGGGCGAGGTCGTCGCCGTAGGCGACCGCGCCGTGGTTGGCGAGCAGGGCCGCGCGCTTGCCCTTGAGGGCCTTCGCCGCGTGGTCGGACAGCTCGCCGGTGCCGTAGGTGGCGTAGTCGGCGACCGGCACGGCGCCGCCCAGGCGCGCCGCGGCGTGGTGGATGGGCGGCAGCTCGGCGAGGACGGCCGACACCGCGGCGGCGTTCTCGGACTGGGTGTGCACCACGGCGGCGGCGCCCGTGGTGCGGTACACCCCGATGTGCAGGGTGGTCTCGGCGGCCGGCGGGCGGCGGCCCTCCAGCGCGCCGCCGTCGACCGAGAGGACGGGGCAGTCGGCCGGCTCGATGCGGTCGAGCGCGACACCGGCGGGGGTGACGGCGACGAGGTCGCCCGAGCGTGCGCTGACCGTGCCGGCCTCGCCGACGGCGAGGCCCCGCTCGACGAGTCGCCGCGCGGTCAGGCAGATGTCCCTGCGTTCCTGCTCCAGCAGCATGGTTCCTCAACGTGGGTGTTCGCGGGCGGCCGGGGGGAGGCCGCTGTGGTCCGGTGGCGCCTGCCGGCGGCGCTTTCGCGCGCGGATTCGGTAAGGCACACCTAAGCCACGATAACCGCACGGTAAAGGGATACGTCCACCCATGTGCGACAAGTCACAGTGTGTAATCACACTCCGTTGCCGGTCGCGGCCGCAAGATGCGGGGTCGCACGGCCCGATCGTGCGAGTATCGGCCCAGGTGGGGAGGGTTCACGTCGGGCGGTATCAGTAGGGTAAAGAACGTTGATTGTCCGTTTGTGCACGAATCTTCGCGGGAACAGAGGTGCAGTGATGCGACCCTACGTGACACTCCCCGAGAAGTCCTATCTGTCCCGGCCGGGTTCGGCCGAAGCCGCCAGCCACTTCGTCGCGGGCGAATGGCGTCCCTCCGCCGACCGCGCCGTCCGGGAGGTCATCGACCCCGCCGACGCCTCCGTGCTGACCGTCGTCAGCGAGGGCGGCGCGGCCGACGCCGCGGCGGCCGTCGCGGCGGCCCGCGCGGCGTTCGACGCCGGCGCGTGGAGCCGCGGCCCCGCCGCCGACCGCGGGGCCGTGCTGTACCGCATCGCCGAACTGCTGCGCCGCGACCGCGAGGAGATCGCGGTCATGGAGTCGCTCGACACCGGCAAGACCCTCGAAGAGGGCCGCATCGACGTCGACGACGTCACCGCCGTCTTCCTGCACTACGCCGGCGCGGCCGACAAGGACGCCGGGCGCGTCGTCGCCGCGCCCGAGGGGGTCTCCAGCAAGGTCGTCTACGAGCCAGTCGGCGTCTGCGCGATGATCACCCCCTGGAACTACCCGCTGTTGCAGCTGTCCTGGAAGATGGCCCCCGCCATCGCGGCCGGCGCCACCATGGTCATCAAGCCCAGCGAGATCACCCCCGTCACGACCTGCAAACTGGTGGAACTCGCCGTCGAGGCCGGGGTCCCCGGCGGCGTGGTGAACCTGGTCCTCGGCACCGGCGGCGAGGTCGGCGCGGCCCTGGTCGAGAGCCCCGATGTCGACCTGGTGTCCTTCACCGGCGGGCTCGCCACGGGCCGGCGCATCATGGCGAGCGCCGCGGCGACCGTGAAGAAGGTCGCGCTGGAACTCGGCGGGAAGAACCCCAACATCATCTTCCCCGACGTCGACCTCGACACCGCCGTCGACTACGCGCTGAGCGCCGCGTTCTTCCACTCCGGCCAGGTGTGCTCCGCCGGCGCGCGGCTCATCGTGCACGAGGACGTCCACGACGCCTTCACCGCCGAACTCGCCCGCCGCGCCGACGCGATCGCCATCGGCCGCGGCCAGGCCGACGGTGTCCGCTGCGGGCCGCTGGTGTCCGCCGAGCACCGCGCCAAGGTCGAGGCCGCCGTGGCGCGCGGCGTCGAGGAGGGCGCCCGCATCATCGCGGGCGGCGCCCGCCCCGCCGACCCCGAACTCGCCGACGGCTTCTTCTACCGGCCGACCGTGTTCGTCGGCTGCGAGCGGGGCATGGACATCGTGCAGACCGAGGTGTTCGGCCCCGTCGTCACCGTGGAGACCTTCCGCACCGAGGCCGAGGCCGTCGAACTCGGCAACGACACCGACTACGGCCTGTCGGGCGGCGTGTGGACCGGCGACACCGGGCGCGGTGAGCGGGTCGCCGCGGCGCTGCGGCACGGCACCGTGTGGATCAACGACTATGGGCCCTACATCCCCGCGGCCGAGTGGGGCGGTTTCAAGCGGTCCGGGGTCGGGCGCGAACTCGGCCAGGACGGCCTCGCGGAGTACCGCGAGGCGAAGCACGTCTACCGCAACCTCGCCCCCGAGCCGCAGCGCTGGTTCGGCTGACAGCCGCTCACCCCCCGTTTCCGTGTCGCGGGCGCGCCCCCGGGGCGCCCCGCCCCGTCCGAGAAGGGAGCGCTCCGTGCGTCCAGCGGAGTTCGACTATGTGATCGTCGGCGGCGGCACCGCCGGATCGGTCCTCGCCAACCGGCTGTCGGAGGACCCGGCCACCACGGTCTGCGTCATCGAGGGCGGCCCCTCCGACGTCGGGCTCGACCGGGTGCTGAACCTCCGCGAATGGCTCGGGCTGCTCGGCGGCGACCTCGACTACGACTACCCCACCGTCGAGCAGCCGCGCGGCAACTCCCACATCCGCCACTCGCGCGCCCGGGTCCTCGGCGGCTGCTCGTCGCACAACACCCTGATCAGCTTCCGCCCGTTCGCCCGCGACATGGACGACTGGGTGGCGGCGGGCGCGGCCGGCTGGGACAACGCCACCGTCCAGTCCTACGCCGACCGGATCAAGTGCAACATCGTCCCCGTCGCGGAGAAGGACCGCAACGCCCTGGTCAAGGATTGGGTGACCGCTTCGGCGAAGGCGACCGGCGTGCCCGTCGTGTCCGACTTCAACGCGCTCACCTCGCACGGCGGGGGGTTCCACGACGGGGTGGGCTTCCTGTCCATCGCCTACGACCCCCACACGGGACGCCGTTCCTCGGCGTCGGTCGCCTACCTGCACCCCGTCATGGACGAGCGGACGAACCTCACCCTGATGCTGGAGACCCGGGCCGACCGGGTGCTCTTCGACGGCGACCGCGCCACCGGCGTCGAGGCGACCCCGGTGTCAGGGGAGCGGCTGACGGTGCGCGCCGCCCGCGAGGTCATCCTGTGCGCGGGGGCGATCGACACCCCGCGGCTGCTGCTGCACTCCGGGGTGGGTCCCGCCGCCGACCTGGCGGCGGTGGGGATCGACGTGCGCCACGACCTGCCGGGGGTCGGCGAGCACCTGCTCGACCACCCGGAGTCGATCATCATGTGGGAGACCAACGGCCCGGTGCCGGAGAACACCGTGATGGACTCCGACGGCGGCCTGTTCATCCGGCGCGACACCGGCGACCCGCGCCCCGACCTGATGTTCCACGTGTACCAGATCCCGTTCGCCGACCACACGGCCCGGCTCGGCTACGACGTGCCCGAGCACGCGATCTGCATGACGCCGAACATCCCGCGGTCGCGCTCGCGCGGCAAGCTCTGGCTGACCAGTGCCGACCCGTCGGTCAAGCCCGCGCTGGACTTCCGCTACTTCACCGACCCCGACGACTACGACGCCCGGACGATCGTGGACGGACTGAAGATCGCCCGCCGGATCGCGGCAACTGAGCCGTTCGCGTCCTGGCTGAAGCGCGAGGTCGCACCGGGCCCCGACATCACCACCGACGAGGCGCTGTCGGAGTACGGCCGCCGCGCCGCCTGCACCGTCTACCACCCCGCGGGCACCTGCAAGATGGGTGCCGCCGACGACCCCATGGCCGTCGTCGACCCCCGCCTGCGGGTCCGCGGCCGCACCGGCCTGCGCATCGCCGACGCGTCGGTCTTCCCGACCATGCCGTCGCCGAACCCGATGGTCACCGTCTTGGCGGTCGGTGAACGCGCCGCCGACCTCATCCGCGCCGACCAGCGCTGAAACCGCGCTCCGCTGCCGGCCGGCAGCGGAGCGAGAGGAGAACCCGTCAGTATGAACTCCCCGACAACAGAACATCCGCCGAGCGACCGCTCCGACGGCGACCCGAAGATCGCCGTCCACAAGCTGTGGAAGATCTTCGGCAGGAACGCCTCCTCCGTGCTCGGCACCGAGCTCCAGGACCTCGACCGCGACGCCATCCGCGAGCGGACCGGGTGCACCGTCGCCGTCCGCGACGTCTCCTTCGACGTGCTCCCCGGCGAGATCTTCGTGGTCATGGGCCTGTCCGGGTCGGGGAAGTCCACCCTGATCCGCTGCCTCACCCGGCTCATCGAGCCCTCCGGCGGCGAGGTGCTGCTCGACGGCGCGGACATCGGCGGCTACGGGCCGCAGCGCCTGCGCGAACTCCGCAGGCACCAGGTCGCCATGGTCTTCCAGCACTTCGGCCTGCTCGCGCACCGCAAGGCCATCGACAACGTCGCCTACGGGCTGGAGGTCCGCGGCATGGGGCGGACCGAGCGCTACGCGCGGGCCCGCGAGATGATCGACATGGTCGGCCTGTCCGGCAACGAGAACGCGCGCCCGGACCAGCTCTCCGGCGGCATGCAGCAGCGGGTCGGACTCGCCCGCGCGCTCGCCGTCGACCCCGAGGTCCTGCTGTTCGACGAACCGTTCAGCGCGCTCGACCCCCTCATCCGCCGCGACATGCAGCAAGAGGTGCTGCGGCTGCAACAGGAGCTGCGCAAGACCGCCGTGTTCATCACGCACGACCTGTCGGAGGCGCTGAAGCTCGGCGACCGGATCGCCATCATGCGCGACGGCGAACTCGTGCAGGTCGGCACGGCCGAGGAGCTCGTCGGCCGCCCGGCGGACGACTACGTGCGCGACTTCGTCGAGGACGTCAACCGCACCGATGTGCTGACCGTGCGCTGGCTCATGCGGCCCCCGCGCGACGGCGAACCGCTCGACGGCCCCGTCGCCGCGCCGCGCACCGTCGTCCGCGACGTCGTGCCGCTCCTGGCGGCGGGCAGCGCCCCCGTCCGGGTCGTCGACGGCGACACGCTGCTCGGCGTCGTCGGGCGGGCCGACGCCCTGCGCGCCATCGCCGAGGACCAGACCGAGGACGCCACCAAGGCGGCGGCCGACTCCGCCGCAGCGGCCGGCGGCCCCACCGGCGACGGCAGGTCCTGACCATGGCGACCGACACCGGCACCCCGCAGCGGGCGACGCCCGCCGCCCCCGCGCCGCCGCCGGCGGGGCCGGCCACCGCGCTGCTGCGCGCCCGCCCCGTCCAGGCGGCCCTCCTCACGGTCCTGCTGTTCGCCGTGGTCTTCGGGGCCTACGCGGCCTTCGGCTCGCTCCCGACGCGCACCGGGCTGGACCTCGGCCTCGGCGCGCAGCTCGACCGGCTCTACGCCTGGGTCGTCGCGAACCGCAACGCCAGCCCGCTGTTCCTGTACGGCTTCAACTACCTCTCCGTGGGGCTGGGCTCCGCCGTCATCCTCATCGACCAGGGGCTCACCCTGCTCACCTGGCCCGGTGTGGTGGTCCTCGGCGTGTTCACCGCATGGCGGGTCGCGGGGTGGCGGGTCGCCGCCTACGTCGCGGTGACCTTCGCGGTCTTCGGCGTGCTCGGCCTGTGGGAGCAGGCGATGACCACGCTGGCGCTGATCACCACCTCGGTGCTGCTGGCGCTGCTCGCCGGGATCCCGCTGGGCATCGCGGCGGGGCGCAGCCAACGGTTCTACCGGCTGATCCGGCCGGTACTGGACTTCATGCAGATCATGCCGGCGTTCGCCTACCTGATGCCCGCGCTGCTGCTCTTCGGCATCGGCAACCCGTCGGCGGCCGTGGTGACCACGGTGTACGCCATCCCGCCCGCGGTGCGGATCACCGCCATGGCGATCCGCAACGTCGACCCCGGCGCGGTCGAGGCCACGACCTCGCTCGGCTCGACACCGTGGCAGCTGCTCACGAAGGTGCAGCTGCCGCTCGCCAAGCGCACCATCCTGCTCGGCGTCAACCAGACGATCATGCTCGCGATGTCGATGGTCGTCATCGCCTCCGTCATCGGCGCCGGCGGCCTCGGCGACGCCATCTACCAGGCCCTCAGCAAGGCGAACGTCGGCCAGGCCATGGAGGCGGGCCTCGCCATCGTGCTGATGGCGATCGCGCTCGACCGGGTGACGGCCGCCGCGGGCGACGGCACGCGCACGCCCGCCATCCCCGAGCGGCTGCGCCTGCCGGTGCTGGGCGCCGGGGTGCTCGCCGCAGCGGTCGCGGCGCTCGCCGCGCGGCTCGCCGGTGCCACCGCCTGGCCGGCCGGCTGGGAGCTCTCCATCGCCGGCGGGGTGAACTGGCTGAACGAGGCACTGCAAGACCTGGTCGGCGACGCCACCAAGGCGCTGGCGGGGGCCACCCTGAACTGGGTGCTCGACCCCCTCCGCGCCGTGCTCACCGACTCGCCGTGGTGGCTGGTCGTCATCGCCGCGTTCGTCCTCGGCCGCCTCTTCGGCAGTTGGGGGACCGCGCTCACCGGCGGGTTCGCCATCCTGGCCTGCGGGCTGCTCGGCGCGTGGGAGTTCAGCATGGACACCTTGTCGCAGGTGCTGGTGGCGGCGCTGGCGACCGTGGTCATCGGGTTCGCCGTGGGGATCCTCGCCTCACGCAGCGACACCTTCGCCGCGCTGCTGCGGCCGCTCCTGGACGCCATGCAGACCCTCCCCCCGTTCGTCTACCTGATCCCCGCGGTCGCACTGTTCGGCGTCGGCCGCATCCCCGCGCTCGCCGCCGCCGTCATCTACGCGCTCCCGCCCGTGATCCGGCTGGTCGACGACGGCATCCGCGGCTGCTCGCCGAGCGCGGTCGAGGCCGCGGTCGCCCAGGGGTCCAGCCGGTGGCAGCTGCTGACCAAGGTGCAGCTCCCGCTGGCCCGATCGTCGCTGCTGCTCGCCGTGAACCAGGGGATCATGATGGTCCTCGCCATGGTCGTCATCGGCGCGCTGGTCGGCGCGGGCGCACTCGGCTACGGCGTCGTGTTCGGCATGGCGCAGAACCTGCTCGGGCTGGGCCTGACCTCCGGGCTCGCAATCGTCGGCCTGGGCCTGTTCCTCGACCGGGTCACCCAGGGCGCCGCCAGACAGGAGAGGACAGCACATGCGTGACCGGAGCACACTGACACGCTCGTTGCCGGCCAAAGCCGCTGTCGTGGTCCTCGCGGTGCTCATGACCGCGTCGTGCGCGGTGCGCACGACGTCCATGCTGCGCGACCCCGACACGGTGCGCATCGCGCTGAACGGCTGGGTCGGCTACGAGGCCGACGCCGCAGTCATCGAGCACCTGTTGGAACACGAGCTGGACTACCAGGTGCAGATCATGCAGATCGACGAGCAGCCGGCCTGGCAGGCCCTCGACCAGGGCGCCGTCGACGTGATCCTGGAGAACTGGGGCCACGAGGACCTGATGGAGACCTACGGCCCCAACGGCAACGACACCGTTGTCGACGGCGGCCCCAACGGCAACATCGGGCACATCGGCTGGTACATGCCGCGCTACCTCACCGAGGAGTACCCCGGCATCGACACGCCGGAGGGCCTCAAGGAGCACGCCGACGTCTTCCGCACCGACGAGAGCGGCGACAAGGGCCAGTTCCTTGCGGGCGCCCCCGGCTTCGTCACCAGCGACCAGGGGATGATCGACCATTACGGCCTGCCGCTCTCGATCGTCTACGCCGGATCCGAGGCGGCGCAGCTCACCGCCGTGCGCGACGCCTACGAGGACGAGCAGCCGATCCTGTTCTACTCCCAGGAGCCGAGCTGGATCATGGAGGACCTCGACCTGGTGCGGGTGAAGTTCCCCGAGTGGACCGAGGGCTGCGACGCCGACCCGGCCGACGTCTCCTGCGACTACCCGAAGTACGACCTGAACAAGATCTACCGCAAGGGCTTCGCAACGGAGGACAGCGCGGCCTTCCGGCTCATCGACGCCTGGAAGTGGCGCAACACCGATCAGAACGTCGTCGCCGGCCTCATCGCGCGCGACGGCCTCGAACGCGAGGACGCCGCGGCGAAGTGGGCCGCCGACAACAAGGACGTGTGGCGGCCCTGGATCCCCGAGGACGCCGCGAAGTAGCGCGACCGGACGCCGGGCGGGCGGCGCCGCCCGCCCGGTGCCCGCGCCCACCGGGCCCCCGCGGGGGTCGGTGCAGGACCGCCGCGGCTGAACGGGCGTCGCCGTCTGTGCCGGGGTTCACAGCTCCATGGTGAACCTCAGGATCGCGCCCACGCTCGGGGCCGTCGCGATGCGGGCGATGTCGCCCTCGCTGAGCGTCGCGAAGGCCGCGTCGGTGGCGTGCGCCGCGCGCAGCAGGACCGCGTCGACCGGCGCCGTGACCGCCTGCTCGGGGTCTGCCAGCCGACCGCGGTCGGTCGCCGAGTCGACGGGGTCCCCCGGCGCCGTCCACAGGACCGACCGCTGCCCGCCCGGGTCCGCGAGCAGCAGCGTGCCGACCTGGCCGGACCGCAGCGCCTCGACCGTGCGGCCGGCCCCCTCGACCGCCCGCCCCTGCCGCTGCACCTCCGCGTCGAACTGGCTGATCACTTCCTCGTGCCGGGCCTCGGCCACCTGGCGCAGCGCGGAGTCGACGGAGTCGCGCAGGGACGCCAGCGCGGACTCGTCGGCCCGGCCGCCGCCCGCCACCTCGACGAGCAGGCCGTTCGCGTGCTTGCCGAGATGCTCGCGGAGCTTGCCGATGGCGCGCTCGTCCCCGCCGACGAACACCGCTGCGGCGCCGACGTCCTCGATCGCCGCCGTCACGTCCTCGGCGACCGCCGCGGCGTTCGCCGACCACAGCTCCTCCGACGTGCGCTGGTAGTGCTTGTGGGCGTAGCCGCCGCCGCGCACCTTCTGGATGTGCAGCGTCGCCCCGTTGAAGGAGCGCTCCGTGGGCTCCCCGCCGTTGGCTGCGTAGGCGTACACGTCGGCCCCGACCCGGTCGGTCGCCACCACCACGTACGGCATCCCGTTCTCGCGGTCCGCCGCCAGCTCCCGGACGTCGGGCAGCGCCGAGAACGTCGCGCGGTCGCGCACGGGCGGGCGCGACAGGCTGTAGGCGCCGAGGAGTTCGCCGCCGGCGGCGAACAGCGCCTCGCCCTGCGGCCCCGGGATCCCCGCCACCCCGCCGGCGGCGTCGTCCATCGCCTTCAGGGTCGGTTCGTCGGCGCCCTCCTCGGCGAGGCCCGCGCGCAGGTCCCGCCACCGGAGTTCGATCTGCTTCGCCGCGTCCTCCACCGCCAGGGTGGTGTCGAGGTAGGCCGAGGCGACGGGACCGCCGCGGCGGTACAACGGGTCGAGAAATCCTAGGTCCATGCTGATCGGGCCGCCTCGTCAAGGCGCGGCCGCGTCACCTCCCCGATGACTAGGAGACCGTGTCGTGCCTCCCGCCGCTGCCCGGGAACGCCCAGCTCATACATGCCGCGCCGGTCGGCTGGATCACGTACGCCCCGGCCGTGGACCGCGTTTCGGCGCCGCCCCCGCCGGGTAGGCCGCTGCGCGCGCCGCACGTCCCCCTCAGGAGGGCCGGGCTACGCCGCGCCGTCGTGCCCGAAGATCTCCGGCAGCGCCCGGCCGTGGGCCGTGCGGAGTTCGGCGATCGGGATGTCGAAGCCGCCCCCGGGGTAGCGCACCGACAGGGAGTCGCCGCCGAGCGTCCCGATGCCCTTCGCGGGGACGCCATGGCGCCGGCACAGCTCGACGAACGCCGCTTCGTCGCCGTGCCGCACCGCGGCGACGGCGCGCGCGGACGACTCGCTGAACAGGGCCGTGAACGGGTCGAGCGGGCCGTCGGACAGCTCGATCTGGCAGCCGGTGCCGCCCCGCACGCAGGACTCCGCCAGCGCCACGGCCAGCCCGCCGTCGGAGAGGTCGTGCGCCGCCGCGGCGGTGCCGTAGCCGGCCGCGTCGATCAGCACCTCGGCGAGCGCCGCCTCGGCGGGCAGGTCGACCCGCGGCGGCAGGCCGCCCAGGTGCCCGTGGACGACCTCGGCCCACGCCGAACCGCCGAGTTCGTCGGCGGTGGCGCCCAGCAGGAAGACCTTCGCTCCGTCGTCGGCGGCGCTGAAACCGCTGGTGAGGCGGTCATGGACGTCGTCGATCACGCCGAGCACGCCGACGACCGGTGTCGGATTGATGGCGGTCGTGCCGGTCTGGTTGTAGAAGCTGACGTTGCCGCCGGTCACCGGCGTGCCCAGCGACTGGCAGGCGTCGGCGAGGCCGCGGGTCGACTCGGCGAACTGCCACATGACGGCGGGGTCCTCGGGCGAACCGAAGTTCAGGCAGTTGGTCACGGCGAGCGGGCGCGCGCCGGTGGCGGCGACGTTGCGGTACGCCTCGGCGTAGCCGAGTTGCGTGCCGGTGTAGGGGTCGAGCCGGGTGTAGCGGCCGTTGCCGTCTGTGGAGAGCGCCACCCCGCGGTCGCCGCCGTCGCTGATGCGCACCATGCCGCTGTCGTGCGGGACGGCCAGCACGGTGTTGCCCATGACGTAGCGGTCGTACTGCTGGGTGACCCACTCGGGGTCGGCGATGCCGGGGGCGCCCAGCACCTGGAGGACCTGGGAGCGCAGCGCGTCGTCGGACTTGGGGCGTTCGAGGCGGGCGGGGTCGTCGCCGATCAGCGCGTCCTGGTCGGCCGGGCGGGCGATCGGCCGCTGGTAGACGGGGCCTTCGTCGGACGCGGTGCGCGGCGGCATGTCGACGATGGTCTCGCCGTGCCAGGTCATGACCAGCCGGCCGCCGCGGTCGCGCTCCTCGGGTGTGACGTCGGTGACCTCGCCGATGACCGAGGCCAGGATGTCCCACTTGGCGCACACCGCGAGGAACGCGTCGAGGCGCTCGGGCGCGACGATCGCCATCATGCGCTCCTGCGACTCGCTCATGAGGATCTCCTCGGGCGTGAGCCGGGAGTCGCGCAGCGGGACCTGGTCGAGCCGGATGCGCATGCCGCCGGTGCCGCCCGCCGCGAGCTCGGTCGTCGCGCAGGACACCCCCGCGGCGCCGAGGTCCTGGATGCCGACCACGAGGTCCTCGCGGAACAGCTCCAGGCTGCACTCGATCAGCAGCTTCTCCATGAACGGGTCGCCGACCTGGACGCTCGGCCGCTTGGCGTGGCTCTCGTCGTCGAAGGTGGCGCTCGCGAGCACCGACGCCCCGCCGATGCCGTCGGGGCCGGTGGTGGCGCCGAAGAGCACGACGTGGTTGCCGGGCCCTGGCGCCTGCGCCAGCTTGATGTCCTCGTGCTTGAGCACGCCCACGCACAGCGCGTTCACCAGGGGGTTCCCGGCGTAGCCCGCGCCGAAGCCGAGTTCGCCCCCGATGTTGGGCAGGCCGAGGCAGTTGCCGTAGAAGGAGATGCCCGACACCACGCCGGGCAGCACCCGCGCGGTGTCGGCGGCGTCGGCCGGGCCGAAGCGCAGCGCGTCCATGACCGCCACCGGGCGGGCGCCCATCGTGAGGATGTCGCGGACGATCCCGCCGACACCGGTCGCCGCGCCCTGGTGCGGTTCGACGTAGGACGGGTGGTTGTGCGACTCGATCTTGAAGGTGACGGCCATGCCGTCGCCGACGTCGACGACGCCGGCGTTCTCGCCCATGCCCACCAGCAGGGCGTCGCTCTCGGGCGCCTTCTCGCCGAACTGCCGCAGGTGCACCTTGGAGCTCTTGTAGGAGCAGTGCTCGCTCCACATGACCGAGTAGATGGCGAGCTCGGCCGCCGTGGGGCGGCGGCCGAGGATCTCGCGCACGCGCGCGTACTCGTCGTCCCGCATGCCCAGTTCGGCGTAGGGCTGCGCGGTCTCGGGGGCCGCCAGGGCCGTGGCGACGGTGTCGGGACGGGGTGCGTCGGGCATGCTGGTCTGCTTCTCCGGGGTCGGGACGGGTGCTGGGCCGGGGCGGCGCGCGGCGCTTCCTGCGGTCGGGCCGGCCGGCGGGCTCACTGGCCGGCCCCCTTGGCGTCGGCGATGATCAGGCCGGCGGTGGTCTCCTTGTCGTAGGGCTCGACGCTGCCCTTGACGACGAGGTCGTCCTTTGTCAGAACGGTGTCCTCCAGCGGGACGTCGTCGGGGTCCTTCGCGCCCTTGGGCAGCATCCGGCCCCAGCCGCGGTCGATCAGGTGGCCGTAGACGGCCTCGACGGTCGCCGCGCCGTCGGCGTCGTCGGCGGCGGTGACGCCGACCGCGCGGAAGCACTCGCCGGTGCCGGGGTCGCACTGGGGGCCGAGGTCGCTGTAGACGAAGCCGTCGGGCGCCGATCCGAGGGTGTCGAGGGCGGGGACGTCGGGCGTCGCCGCGCCCTGCCCGGCGCCCGGGCCCTCGGCGGGGGCCGGCGCGCTCAGGGCGTTGAACAGTCCGACGGCGCCGGTGGCGACCAGACCGAGGACGGTCAGGCCGACCAGCACGTACATCGCCGTGCGGGAACGCAGCAGCGCCATCATCGGCCGGCGCCTCCTTCAGGTCGAGTGCGCGAGGGGTGCCAGGATCGAGGTGAAGAAGCCCAGGCCGTCGACCGACGGCCCGGTGAGCGCCTCCACCGCGTGTTCGGGGTGCGGCATGAGGCCGACGACGTTGCCGTGCTCGTTGGCGATGCCGGCGATGTCGCGCTGTGAGCCGTTGGGCGCCCCGCCGGCGTAGCGCGCCACGACCCGGCCGCCGCGTTCGAGGTCGTCGAGGGTCGCGGGGTCGGCGACGTAGTTGCCCTCGCCGCTCTTCAGCACGACCAGGACCTCCTCGCCCGGCGTGTAGGCGCCGGTCCACGCGGTCGCGGTCGACTCGATCCGCAGCCGCTGGTCGCGGTTGAGGAAGTGCCGGGAGGCGTTGCGGGTCAGCGCGCCGGGCAGCAGGTGGCTCTCGCACAGGATCTGGAAGCCGTTGCAGATGCCGAGGACCGGCAGCCGCCCCGACCGCGCCGCCGGGACGAGCTCCGACATGATCGGCGCGAACCGGGCGATGGCACCGCAGCGGAGGTAGTCGCCGTAGGAGAAGCCGCCGGGCAGCACGACCGCGTCGACGCCCTTGAGGTCGGGATCGGCGTGCCACAGGGCGACGGGCTCGGCGCCGGCGATGCGCAGCGCGCGGGCGGCGTCCCTGTCGTCCAGGGAACCGGGGAAGGTGACGACGCCCACACGGGCTGTCATGGGCACACTCCGATGGCGTATGGGTCGGCGGTCGTGAGACGCGGGGATCGGCGAACGGATCGGCCGGTCACGAGCGTACCCGCTGGTGCGGCGTGCGGCTCACGTGCGGGCCCGCGCAGCGGCGGGATCGGGGCCCGGTGCGGGCGCTCACACCTTGGCGGACCGCGGCCGCGGCGCGCGGGCGCCGCACCGGCAGGCGGGGTCGAACCGGCGGCGCATCCGGACCACCGCCAGGCCCGAGGGCGAGCGGCCGAACTCGACCGTGTCGACGAGCGTGTGCATGAGCAGCAGGCCGCGACCCGACTCGGCGTCGGGGCCGGGCGGCCGCACCGACCCGGGATCGAACGCGGGGCCCATGCTGCCGACCTCCAGCACGCAGGTGTCGCCGCGCAGCCATGCCGCGACCTCGTAGGAGGTGGCGGGGTGGCCGTGGTCGATGACGTTGGCGCACGCCTCGGACGCGGCCGTGAGGATGTCGGACCGGCAGTCGGCGCAGATGCCGCCGGCGCGCAGCGCCTGACCCAGTGAAACGCGGACCACGGCGACCGTGTAGGCCTCGCGCGGCAGTGCGATCGAGAATCTGACGTCCATGGGCTGTGCTCCCCCACATCCCCGCTCGACGGCCCTTTCGCTCCTACTAAGGCAACTTCCCGTGCGGGCGGCGGTGAAACGGGCGCGGCCGCCCGCGTGCCTATTCGACGCGCAGTTCGAAGTCCTCGATGACCGGGTTCGCGAGCAGGGTCTCGGCGAGGCGCCGGACGGCGGCCAGGCCGGCGTCGTCGGCCTCGCCGTCGATCTCGACCTCGAAGCGCTTGCCCTGGCGGACCTGGGTCACCCCGTCGAAGCCGAGGCGGCCGCACGCGCCCACGATGGCCTGGCCCTGGGGGTCCAGGATCTCCGGCTTGAGCATGACGTCAACGACGACGCGTGCCAAAGGGTCCTCCACACGGTGTACCGCGGCCCGGCGCCGGGCCGCGCGGTTTGCTGGCAGGGGGCGGGGACGGCCGGATCCGGCGCGCGCCGGGGGCGGTGGCCGGTACCCCACGGCACCGGTCGGCGCTGAACGGCTGCGCAGGTGATCCCCGCCCCGCAGCGTACGGCATCGGGCGGTCGGCGCCGCTCCCGTGCCGTCGCGGCGGGGCGCGCCCCTCGGACGCCGCGGGGTACCCGAAGGGCCGCCGACGGGTGTGCATTACCGTACGGGGGCGGCGTCGCGGACCGATCCGGCCGGTTCGTGACACGTATCACCGGGGTCCCTGTCATCATGGAGGACCGTTCCACGCGTCTAAGGGGTGTAGGGATCAAGGGATCAAGGTCGTCTACCGAGGGGGAGATTTGGCGACCATCGAACTCCAGCGCGCCGATGTGAGCGCGGAGAGCACAGGGGAGGCCGCAGCGGCCGCTCCGGAGGGCCTCGACTTCGCGACGGCGGTCACGCCGTTCGCCGACCAGCTCTATCCGGCGGCGCTGCGCATGACCCGCAATTCCGCCGACGCCGAGGACCTCGTCCAGGAGACGTTCACCAAGGCGTTCGCGAACTTCCACCAGTTCCGGGCCGGCACCAATCTGCGCGCCTGGCTGTACCGCATTCTGACCAACACGTTCATCAACGGCTACCGCAAGAAGCAGCGGGAGCCGCGCCAGGACTCCACCGACGAGATCAAGGACTGGCAGCTCGCCGCGGCCGACGCGCACGCGTCCACGGGCTCGCGGTCGGCCGAGGCCGAGGTCCTCGACCACCTGCCCGACTCCGCCATCCGGCAGGCGCTCGCCCGGCTGCCCGAGGAGTTCCGCCTGGTCGTGTACTTGATCGACATCGAAGGCTTCTCCTACAAGGAGGTCGCCGCGCGCATGGGCACCCCGCTCGGCACCGTCATGTCGCGGCTGCACCGGGCCCGCCGCCAGCTCCGCGCCATGCTCGCCGACTACGCCAGGGACCGCGGGCTCCAGACCGCGGCCTGACCGGCGGGACCCGGCGCGGGGACCGCTCCCCCCGACCCCCGGTATCGTGACCCTCTGTAGTGTTTCTCTGCTGATCCGGTGATTCCGCGCCGATTTCGCCGGTTTCCGACGCGTTTTTCGGCGCGCCCGCATGCGGTTGCGAGGACATCCGATTATTTCCTCGGATCCCATTGCACTTACTTGGAAGCCCTGGTAGTTGCGCTTTTTCAGTTCTCGGACATCATGAACTCGTTTGGCTAAAAGGTGGCGTAGGGGACTTGCGCCGCCCGTGGTGAGGTCTGTCACGATGGCGGTAGGGACGCCCGTACAGACCCGTTACCCCGGGTAAGCGGGCGGAAGTGACGGCCGATCCTGCGGTACCCCGCGGCACCGGCCCCGAGAACCCGAGGAGCGACGACTGTGTCGGTCACGCACGAGGAGCCGGAACTCATCCAGCTCCTGACACCTGAAGGGGAGCTCGTCGAGCACCCCGACTACCCGCTGGACCTCAGCGCCGAAGAACTGCGCGGCATGTACCGCGACCTCGTCCTGGTCCGGCGGATCGACACCGAGGCGGTCGCCCTGCAAAGGGTCGGCGAGCTCGGGTTGTGGGCCTCGCTGCTGGGGCAGGAGGCCGCCCAGATCGGCTCCGGCCGGGCGCTGCGCCCCCAGGACATGGCGTTCCCCTCCTACCGCGACCACGGCGTCGCGTGGTGCCGGGGGGTCGACCACAAGGCGCTGCTGGGCCTGTACCGGGGGGTCACCAACGGCGGCTGGGACCCCGCCGATCACGGCTTCCACCTGTACACCATCGTCATCGGCAGCCAGGCGCTGCACGCCGCCGGGTACGCCATGGGCGTCCAGCGCGATGGCGCCCTCGGCGACGACGGCACCGCCGTCATCACCTACTTCGGCGACGGCGCCACCAGCCAGGGCGACACCAACGAGGCGTTCAACTTCGCGGCGGTCAACAACGCCCCCGTGGTGTTCTTCTGCCAGAACAACCAGTGGGCCATCTCGGAGCCGATGGAGCGCCAGTCCCGGGTGCCCATCTACCAGCGGGCGGCCGGGTTCGGCTTCCCCGGCATCCGGGTCGACGGCAACGACGTCCTCGCGTGCCTGGCGGTCACCCGCGCGGCCCTCCAGAACGCGCGCGAAGGCCAGGGGCCGACCCTCATCGAGGCGTTCACCTACCGCATGGGCGCGCACACCACCAACGACGACCCCACCCGGTACCGGGTGTCGGCCGAACTGGAGGAGTGGCGGCGCAAGGACCCCATCGCCCGGCTGCACAGCCACCTCAGCCGCACCGGCCGCGCCGACGACGCGTTCTTCGCGGCGGTGGAGGCCGAGGCCGAGGAGCTCGGCGAGCGCGTCCGCGCCGACTGCCGCGCGCTGCCCGACCCCGAGCCGCTGGACCTGTTCGACAACGTCTACGCCGATCCCCACGTCCGCCTTGAAGAGCAGCGGGCCGGGTACGCCGACTACCTGGCGTCGTTCGACGGTGTCGGCGCCGAAGGGGGGCGCTGACCATGAGCGGAACGACCAGCGCGAACGCAGCGAAACTCACCATCGGCAAGGCCGTCAACGCCGGCCTGCGCCGGGCCATGGAGGCCGATCCCAAGGTCATCATCATGGGCGAGGACGTCGGCCGGCTGGGCGGCGTGTTCCGGGTCACCGACGGCCTCTACAAGGACTTCGGGGCCGACCGGGTCATCGACACCCCGCTCGCGGAGTCGGGCATCGTCGGCACGGCGATCGGCCTGGCGATGCGCGGCTACCGGCCCGTGTGCGAGATCCAGTTCGACGGGTTCTTCTTCCCCGCCGCGAACCAGACGTTCACCCAGCTCGCCAAGATGCGGGCGCGGTCGGGCGGCCGGCTGCGGCTGCCGGTGGTGCTGCGCATCCCCTACGGCGGCGGCATCGGCGCCGTCGAGCACCACAGCGAGTCGCCCGAGGCGTACTTCGCGCACACGCCGGGGCTGCGGGTCGTCACGGTCGCCAACCCCGTCGACTCCTACTGGATGATCCAGCAGGCCATCGCCTCCGACGACCCGGTCGTGTTCTTCGAGCCGAAGCGGCGCTACTACGAGAAGGCCGAGGTCGACACCTCGGCTCCCTTGGAGGCCGCGACCCCCATGGGCGCCGCCCGCGTGGCGCGCGCGGGGACCGACCTCACCCTGCTCGCCTACGGCCCGATGGTGAAGACCGCGCTCCAGGCGGCCGAGGCCGACACCGACCACTCCATCGAGGTCGTCGACCTCCGCTCGATCTCGCCGGTCGACTTCGCGACGGTGTGCGCCTCGGTGCGCCGCACCGGACGCCTGGTCGTCGCGCACGAGGCGCCGTTGAGCAGCGGCCTCGGCGCCGAGATCGCCGCGCGCGTCACCGAGGACTGCTTCTACGCCCTGGAGGCCCCGGTCATCCGGGTCGGCGGGTTCGACACCCCCTACCCGCCGTCCCGTCTGGAGGAGCACTACCTTCCCGACCTCGACCGGGTGCTCGACGGTGTCGACCGCGCCTTCGCGTACTAGGGAGTGTTTCTCGGATGCTTCCGGATCAGCGAGCGGCCTCCAGGGCGGGGCTCGCAAGACGATCCGCGAAGTTCATCCTGGTTGGCTGTTCGAGCTGATCGGCGCCGCGAGCATCGTCCTGGTGGTCGCGAGCCCGGAATGATCCTAGAAACACGACCGAGAAGGGCCGGGTGCGCCGCACATGACCCAGCAAGGTGTACAGCAGTTCCGCCTCCCCGACGTGGGCGAGGGCCTGGTCGAGGCCGAGATCCTGCAATGGACCGTCCAGCCGGGCGACGAGGTGAAGGTCAACCAGATCATCTGCGAGATCGAGACCGCGAAGGCCGCCGTCGAGCTGCCGAGCCCCTACGCCGGGGTGGTCAGCGAACTCCTGGTCGAGGCCGGTGCGACCGTCGACGTCGGCACGCCGATCATCGCGCTCGACACCGGCGGCGCGGCCGCTCCGGCGCCGCAGCAGGCGCTCGGGGGCCCGCAGGACGCCACCGAGCCCGAACCCGAACCGGAGCAGGAGGCGCGGGAGAAGCCGCTGGTGGGGTACGGCGAGAAGGCCGGGGCCACGCGGCGCCGGCCCCGCCGCCGGCCCGGCGCCGGGCCGGCCGACACGGGGCCCGCCCCGGCCGCCGCCGCGCCTCCCGAGGCGGCGCCCGCGCCGCCGGGCCGGCCGAGGGCGCTGGCGAAGCCGCCGGTGCGCAAGCTCGCCAAGGACCTCGGTGTCGACCTCGGCGAGGTCGCCCCCAGCGGGCCCGGCGGCGTGGTGACCCGCGACGACGTCCACGGCCACGCGCGCAACGGCCGGGCGGCGGTGCCCGCCGCAGGGCCCGCGGCGCCGGTCGCGGCGCCGGCGGCCGACCGGTCCGGGCGCGAGGAGCGCATCCCGGTGAAGGGGGTGCGCAAGCACACGGCCGCCGCCATGGTGTCGAGCGCGTTCACCGCCCCGCACGTCACCGAGTTCCTCCAGGTCGACGTCACCGAGACCATGGCGGCCATCCGCCGGCTGCGGGAGCGCGCGGAGTTCGCCGAGGTGAAGGTGTCGCCGCTGCTGCTGGTCGCGCGGGCGCTGCTCACAGCGGTGCGCCGCCATCCCGGTGTCAACGCCTCGTGGGACGACGCCGCACAGGAGATCGTGGTCAAGCACTACGTGAACCTCGGCATCGCCGCAGCCACCGAGCGGGGGCTCGTGGTGCCCAACATCAAGGACGCCGACCGCCAGGCGCTGCCGGAGCTGGCGGGCTCGCTCCAGGCGCTCACCGACACCGCCCGCGCCGGGCGCACCACGCCGGCCGACATGAGCGGCGGCACCATCACCATCACCAACGTCGGCGTGTTCGGTGTGGACGCCGGGACCCCCATCCTCAACCCCGGCGAGTCGGCGATCCTGGCGTTCGGCCAGATCCGCGACCTGCCGTGGGTCCACGAGGGGCAGCTGGCCGTCCGCAAGGTCACCACGCTGTCGCTCTCGTTCGACCACCGGGTGGTCGACGGGGAGCTGGGCTCCATGGTGCTCCGCGACATCGGGGCGATGCTCACCGAACCGGAGATCACCGCCCTGGCCTGGGGCTAGTCCGTGCTGCGGCCGGGGCGGCGCCCCGGCCGCAGCGGGGTCAGGCCGGGCCGCGGAGGGAGAGGTCGAAGGAGTAGCGCGAGGCGCGGTACAGGTGCGACCCGTGCTCCAGGACCCTGCCGCCGGTGTCGAACGCCGTGCGCTCCATGGTCAGCACCGGGGCGCCTTCGGGCTCGCCCAGGAGCTCGGCCTCGGTGCGGGTGGCCGCGCGGGCGCCGATGGTCTGGTTGGCCGCGTGCAGCCGCACCCCCGCTGCGCGCAGGAGCTGGTAGAGGCCCTTCGCGGCGAGCTGGTCGTCGCCGGGGGGCGCGATGAGGTCGGCGGGCAGGTAGTTGCGCATGCGCGCGATGGGCTCGCCGCGGGCGAACCGCACCCGTTCGAGGTGCCACACCTCGGTCTTCTCGGGGACGTCGAGCGCGCGGGCCACCGCGGCGCTCGCCGGTTCGACGGTGTTGCCGAGGACCCGGGTCGTCGGGTGCTGGTCGATGGCAGCGAGGTCCTCGAACAGGCTGGTCAGCTCCAGCGACCGCTTCACCTTGTTGTGCACGACCTGGCTGCCCACGCCGCGCTTGCGCACGACGAGACCCTTGTCGACGAGGGTCTGGATGGCCTGGCGTACGGTGGGCCGCGACAGCCCGATGCGCCCGGCGAGCTGCACCTCGTTGTCGAGCCGGGTGCCGGGGGGCAGCGCACCGGAGTCGATGGCGGCCTCCAGCTGGGTGGCGATCTGGAAGTACAGCGGCATCGGGCTGGCGTGGTCGACCACGATCTCGGAGCCGGGGTCCCAGGTCGCGGGCTCGCCGGACGCGGAACTCTGCGGTGTCGTCACGTACGTACCATACCAATTACTCAGGAAGTCGTGAAGTCAGTATGTCAAGACAAACTATTGACAGGCGTTCGGCGGGATAGTAGAGATGGGTGCGGCAGTTCGCATCGGCGGAGGGCGCGACATGACGACCCCATTCGACGTCATCACCATGGGCCGCATCGGGGTGGACATCTACCCGCTGCAAACCGGCGTCTCCCTGGCGAAGGTCGAGACGTTCGGCAAGTACCTCGGCGGATCCGCCGCGAATGTCGCGGTCGCCGCCTCGCGGCTCGGCCGCGCGGCCGCCGTCGTCACCCGCACCGGGGCCGACCCCTTCGGCGACTACCTGCACGAGGCGCTGGCCGGATTCGGGGTCGACGACCGGTGGGTGACCCCCGTGCCGCAGTACCCCACCCCCGTCACCTTCTGCGAGCTGTTCCCGCCCGACGACTTCCCGCTGTACTTCTACCGGCGGCCCAAGGCCCCCGACCTGGAGATCCACCCCCACGAGCTGGACCTCGGCGCGATCGCCGCCGCGAAGGTCTTCTGGATCACCGGCACCGGGCTGTGCCAGGAGCCGAGCCGCACCGCGACCCTCGCCGCGCTGGAGCACCGGGCCAAGCGCGGCCACACCGTCTTCGACATGGACTGGCGGCCCATGTTCTGGGACGACACGGCCGACGCCACCGAGCAGTACCGCCGGGCCCTGCGGCACGCGACCGTCGCGGTCGGCAACATCGACGAATGCGAGCGGGCCGTCGGCACCCGCGACCCCGGCGAGGCGGCGCGCCGGCTGCTCGCCGCCGGAGTGGAGCTCGCCATCGTCAAGCAGGGCCCCGAGGGCGTGCTCGCGGCGACCGCGGCCGAGAGCGTCGTCTCGCCGCCGGTCCCCGTCGACGTCGTCAACGGGCTCGGCGCCGGCGACGCGTTCGGCGGCGCGCTCTGCCACGGGCTGCTCGCCGGGTGGGACCTCGCGGCGACGATGCACTACGCCAACGCCGCCGGCGCCATCGTCGCGGGGCGGCTCGCCTGCTCCTCGGCCATGCCGACCACGGCGGAGATCGACTCCGCGGTGGCCGCCGCCCGCGGCGGCGCCAACGCCTCCGCTTGACCTGGAAGGGTGATCTCATGCCGCCGATCGCCGTGAGCGACCTGACCCGGCTGCGCGCCACCCGCCCCGAGGCCGTCGCCGAGGCGGCCCGGCGCCGCGCCCGGCGGCCGCTGCTGGGCGGCACCGGCCGGATGATGGTCATCGCCGCCGACCATCCGGCGCGCGGCGCGCTCGGCGTCGGCGGCCGCCCCGACGCCATGGCGAACCGGCTGGACCTGCTGGAGCGGCTGTGCACCGCGCTGGCCCGGCCCGGCGTCGACGGCGTCCTCGCGACCCCCGACATCGCCGAGGACCTGCTGCTGCTCGGGGCGCTGGAGCACAAGATCGTCGTGGGCTCGATGAACCGCGGCGGCCTCGCCGGGGCCTCGTTCGAGATCGACGACCGCTTCACCGCCTACCGGGCCGCCGACATCGCGAAGGCCCGGTTCGACGCGGGCAAGCTGCTGATGCGCTTCGACACCGAGGACCCCGGCACCCTCGACACCATGGCCGGCGCGGCGCAGGCCGTCGCCGAGCTCGCCGAGCACCGCCTCACCGCGATCGTCGAACCGTTCATCTCGCGCCGCGCGGGCGGCAGGGTCGTCAACGACCTCTCCGGCGACGCGGTGATCCGGTCGATCGCCATGGCGTCCGCACTCGGTCCGACCTCCGCCTACACCTGGCTGAAGGTGCCGATCACCGACGACGTGGACGACATGGCGCGCGTCGCCGAGGCGACCACCCTGCCCCTGGTGCTGCTGGGCGGCGAGGTCAGCGACGACCCCGACGCCGCCTACGCGCGCTGGCGCAAGGCGCTCGCGCTGCCGTCGGTGTACGGCCTGGTCGTCGGGAGGTCCCTGCTCTACCCGCGCGACGGCGACGTGGCCGGCGCCGTCGACACCGCGGTGGGGCTGCTGTGACCGGCGGCGCCCCGCGCCGTACCGGCCCCGTCCCCCGCGCGCCCGGTGCCCCGGGCCCGCACCGCTCAACGGAAAGGGCGACCCCATGAGTCCAGCGAGTCCGGCACTGCACCGCCCGGCGGGCTCCACCGCGTCCGGGGCCTACACGGCCGCCGTCGACCCCGAAGACGCCGGCTGGGGGTACTCCTCGCTGCGCGTGCTGGAACTCGCGCCCGGCGAACGGCACGCGTTCGACAGCGGCGACAGCGAGTGGGTCGTGCTCCCACTCACCGGGTCCTGCACGGTGGCCTGCGACGGCACCGCCTTCGCCCTGGACGGGCGCGACGGCGTCTTCGCCGGCGTCACCGACTTCGCCTACGTCCCGCGCGACGCCGCCGCCGAGATCGCCTCGGAGCGGGGCGGCCGGTTCGCGCTCACCGGCGCCCGCTGCACCGCCCGGCTGCCGTTCCGCTACGGCCCCGCGTCAGGGGTCCCCGTGGAGCTGCGCGGCGCAGGGCAGGCGAGCCGGCAGGTCAACAACTTCTGCGCGGCCGGGGTGTTCGAGGCGGACAAGCTGATCGCCGTCGAGGTGGTCACCCCCGCGGGCAACTGGTCCTCCTTCCCGCCGCACAAGCACGACACCGAGCGGCCCGGCGAGAGCGCGCTGGAGGAGATCTACTACTTCGAGATCGGCGCCGGGCCGGCCGGCGCCGGAATGGGCTACCAGCGGGTCTACCCCTCGGCCGCAGCGGGCGGCAGCGACGTCCTCGCCGAGGTGCGCACCGGCGACATGGTGCTGATCCCCGACGGGTGGCACGGGCCGTCGATGGCGGTCCCCGGCTACGACATGTACTACCTCAACGTCATGGCCGGGCCCTCGCCGGAACGGGCCTGGCTCATCTGCGACGACCCGGCGCACGCCTGGGTGCGCGGCACCTGGGACGGGCAGCCGGTCGACCCCCGGCTGCCCCTGTACACGGCGCCCGCCCCGCGGGCCGGGGACCTGGAGGACACCGATGAGCGGTGAGACCGTGCGGCTGACCGTTGCCCAGGCGCTGCTGCGCTTCCTCGCGCACCAGTACACCGAGCGCGACGGCGAACGCGAGCGGCTGATCGGCGGCTGCTGGGGGATCTTCGGCCACGGCAACGTCGCGGGGGTCGGCCAGGCGCTGCTGGAGTCCGGTGCGGAGATGCCCTACCTCCAGGGGCGCAACGAGCAGTCCATGGTGCACGCCGCCGTGGGCTACGCCCGCCAGCGCAACAGGCGCGGCACGCAGGCCGTCACCACGTCCATCGGCCCCGGGGCCACCAACCTCGTCACCGGTGCCGCGCTGGCGACGATCAACCACCTCCCGGTGCTGCTGCTCCCCGGCGACGTCTTCGCCACCCGGCCGGCGGAGCCGGTCCTCCAGCAACTCGAACTGCCGCACGCCGCCGACATCAGCGTCAACGACTGCCTGCGCCCGGTGTCGCGCTACTTCGACCGGATCTGGCGCCCCGAAGCGCTGATCCCGTCGGCGCTGCGGGCCATGCGCGTGCTCGCCGACCCCGCGCAGACCGGCGCGGTCACCCTCGCGCTGCCGCAGGACGTGCAGACCGAGGCCCACGACTGGCCCGAGGAGTTCTTCGCCGAGCGGGTCTGGGCCATCGACCGGCCGGCGCCCGACCCGCGCGCCGTCGATCGCGCCGCTGCCGCCGTCCGCGCCGCCCGCCGCCCCGTTGTGATCGCCGGCGGCGGCGTGCACCACAGCGGCGCCGAGGAGGCGCTGGCGGACTTCGCCGCGGCGACCGGCGTCCCCGTCACCGAGACCCAGGCGGGCCGCGGCTCGCTGCGCCACGACCACCCGCAGGCGCTCGGCGCGGTCGGCCACCAGGGCAACGCGGCCGCCAACGCCGCAGCGCGCGACGCCGACCTGGTGATCGGGGTGGGCACCCGCTACACCGACTTCAGCACCGCGTCCAACACCCTGTTCGCCGACCCCGGCGTGCGGTTCCTGAACGTCAACATCACCGGGTCCGACGCCGCGAAGCTGGCGGCCGACCCGGTGGTGGCCGACGCCCGCGCCGCGCTGACCGCCCTCACCGGCGCACTCGCGTCCTACCGGGTGGCCGACGCCTACCGCGCGTCCTACACCGACGCCGCACGCGGGTGGGCCGCCGTCGCCGCCGCGGCGACCGCGGCGCCCGACCCCGCCGCCCGGCCGGGCCAGGCACAGGTGGTGGGGGTGCTGGAGGAGGTCGCCGAGGACACCGACGTCGTCATCAACGCGGCCGGATCGCTGCCGGGCGACCTGAACAAGCTGTGGCGCGCCCGCGACGTCCGCCAGTACCACGTCGAGTACGGCTACTCCTGCATGGGCTATGAGATCCCCGCGGCGATCGGGGTGCGGCTCGCCGCCCCCGACCGCGAGGTGTTCGCCCTGGTGGGCGACGGCACCTACCTGATGATGCCGACCGAGGCGGTCACGGCGGTGCAGGAGGGCGTCAAGATCACGGTGGTGATCGTGCAGAACCACGGGTACGCGTCCATCGGCGGGCTCTCCGCGCGCAGCGGCGGGGAGCGCTTCGGCACCGCCTACCGGTTCCGCGCGCCCGACGGCACCTTCACCGGCGACCCGCTGCCGCTGGACCTCGCGGCGAACGCCGCGAGCCTCGGCCTCGACGTCTACCGCGCCGACACGGTCGAGGAGCTGCGGACCGCGCTGCGCAGCGCCCGCTCCGCCGACCGCCCGGCGGCCGTCTACGTGGAGACCGACCCCGATGCCGCCGGCCTCGGCGACGAGGCGTGGTGGGACGTCCCCGTCGCCGAGGTCGCCACCCGGCCGCAGGCCGTCCGCGACCGCGACGCCTACGAGAATCAGGCGGGTGCGCGCCGGCACTACCTGTGACGGCGCCGCATGCGGCAGCGCACGGCGGCGACACCCCGCGCCCCCGGCGCACGGTGAGCGGCGCGGCCCCGGCCGCGCCGCCGCCGGCACGCCCCGAGAAAGGCAGGACAGCACGATGACCACCATCCAGCACTGGATCGGCGGCCGCGCCGAACCGGGCGGCTCCGGCCGCTTCGCCGACGTCACCGACCCCGCCACCGGCGAGGTCACCGCGCGGGTCGCCCTCGCGGGCGCCGCCGACGTCGACGCCGCCGTCGCAGCGGCGGCCGGAGCCGCCCCCGCCTGGGCCGCGACGTCCCTGGCGCAGCGGACCCGGATCCTCTTCGCCTACCGCGAGGTCCTCAACGCCAACCGCGCGGAGATCGCGGCCCTGATCACCGCCGAGCACGGCAAGGTCCACTCCGACGCGCTCGGCGAGGTCGCCCGCGGCATGGAGATCGTGGAGCTGGCGTGCGGGATCGCGCACCTGCTGAAGGGCGAGAGCTCCACCGGGGTCTCGAAAGGGGTGGACGTCGAGTCCATCCGCCAGCCGGTGGGCGTCGTCGCCGCGATCACCCCGTTCAACTTCCCCGCGATGGTGCCGCTCTGGATGATCCCCCTGGCGATCGCCTGCGGCAACACGGTGGTGGTCAAGCCCAGCGAGAAGGACCCCTCGGCGACCGGGCTGCTGGTGCGCCTGGCGACGGAGGCCGGCCTGCCCGACGGCGTGCTGAACCTCGTCAACGGCGACAAGGAGGCGGTCGACCGGCTGCTGGAGCACCCCGGTGTCGACGCGGTCAGCTTCGTCGGCTCGACCCCCGTCGCGCGGCACGTCCACGCGGCGGCCTCGGCGGCCGGCAAGCGCGTCCAGGCGCTCGGCGGAGCGAAGAACCACATGATGGTGCTGCCGGACGCCGACCTCGACCTCGCCGCCGACGCCGCCGTCTCCGCGGCCTACGGCTCGGCGGGGGAGCGGTGCATGGCGGTCTCCGTCGTGGTCGCCGTCGGCGACGTCGCCGACGCCCTGGTCGAGCGGATCGCCGACCGGGCGCGCGCCCTCACCATCGGCCCCGGCGGCGACCCCGCCTCGGAGATGGGCCCGCTCATCACCCGCGAGCACCGCGACCGGGTCGCGTCCTACGTCCCGCGGGCGCGCGAGCAGGGCGCCACCGTCGTCGTGGACGGCACCGGGCTGAAGGTCGCCGGGCACGAGAACGGCTTCTTCACGGGGGTCAGCCTCCTCGACCACGTCACCACGGACATGGACGCCTACCGCGACGAGATCTTCGGGCCGGTGCTCGCCGTGGTGCGCGCCGCGACCTACGAGGACGCCATCGCGCTGGTCAACGCCTCGCGCTGGGGCAACGGCACCGCGGTGTTCACCCGCGACGGCGGGGCGGCGCGGCGCTTCCAGTTGGAGGTGCAGGCCGGGATGGTGGGCGTGAACGTCCCCGTGCCCGTCCCGGTGGGCTACCACTCCTTCGGCGGCTGGAAGGACTCGCTGTTCGGCGAGCACCACGTCTACGGCGCCGACGGGATCCGCTTCTACACGCGCGGCAAGGTCATCACCACCCGTTGGCCCGACCCCGAGGACGCAGGGGTCGACCTGGGGTTCCCCAAGAACACCTGAGCGCCGGCCGGGTCCGCCGCAGCGGCAGGGGGTGCCGCCCCGCCCGCGGCGGACCCGGCATCGGTTCCCGGCTGTCCGCATCCGGCCAATCGGCGCACGTGCGAAACACATGCGGGCCGGAGTGCGTCGATATCCGTGAACAATCCCCCAGCGGCGCCGCCGCACATCGGAGATCCCCCACGATGACCCATCACAAGCGCACCACCCTGGCATCGATCGGCCTGCTCACCGCCGGAGCCCTCGTGCTCTCCGGGTGCGGCGCGGTCGGCGAGCTCCGCGACCGGATCCTCGACGGCACGCGGACCGACCCCACGGGCCGCCCCACCGAACCGTCGGCCATGCCGACCGTCGAAGAGGACTTCCCCTACACCAAGCAGGGCCGGCTCTTCCTCGACACCGGCGACGACACCCAGACCGAGATGTCGATCACCGCGCTCGAACGCACCGACGACCACACCGTCCTCTACGTCGACCACACCTACCTCGACGACGTGAGCGGCTCGGTCCAGCGCATGTCGACGCCGCCGACCCTGATCGACCCCGTCAGCGGGCGGGTCTACCCGATGCTGCGGACACCCGACGGCGAGGACACCTACGGCTCCTACACCGACAGCGGGAAGTTCCCCATCTACGAGGGCGTCCCCCGGGAGTTCCGCTACTACTTCCCGCGGGTGCCCGCCGACGTCCGGCAGCTGACCTTCGTCGGGTCCGGAATGGGCGCGATGACCGGCATCCCGGTCCAGGACGTCGAGAAGGAGCAGCCGGCGCCCGCATCGCCCAACGTCGACGAGTACGAGAACACCGAACCCCCCGAGGGCACGTCGATCACCTTCCCCGTCGAGCGCCCCGCAGAGGACGCCAAGAGCGGGGTCACCGACCTGGAGAGCTTCGTCGACTCCAAGGAGGCGTCCACCACCCGCGAGGGCGACACCGAGACCATCGCGCTGCACTCCGACGTCATGTTCGAGTTCGACAAGTCGGAGCTCACCGGCGAGGCGACCGAGATCGTGCGGAAGGCGGCCGAGTCGCTGAAGGCGAACGTCGACCCCGAGGAGTCGCGGATCACCGTCATCGGCCACAGCGACGGCAAGGGCGGCGACGGCTACAACGCCAAGCTGTCGGAGCAGCGGGCCGACACCGTCAGCAGGATCCTGAAGAAGGAGCTCGGCGGCGACTACCGGTTCAGCACCGAGGGCCGCGGCGCCACCGACCCCGTCGCGGAGGAGGGCGGCGCCGACGACGAGGAGGCGCGCGCCCGCAACCGCCGGGTGGAGTTCTCCTACAAGGTCTCCCGCGACTCCGCCAAGGGCGGCGCGCGCGACGGCCGCAGCGAGGCCGAGGGCGCCCTCGGTTCGGCGGCGCGCAACGTCGGCAGTCCGGCGCCGTTCGAGGCCGAGGACGGCGACGTCGCGGGCACGGCGACAGAGGGCGACGTCCGCCTCGACGTGCACCCCCTGGTGCGCGACGGCGCGTACCTGATCGGCACCGTCTCGCTCACCAACACCGGCGAGGACCCGGTGGAGCTCGACCTCAGCGGCGGCGAGGGCCGGCGCAAGGGCGGGCCGACCAAGTTCGGCAAGGGCACGCTGGGCGGGTTCCAGCTCATCGAGCCCGAGACCGACCTGGTGCGCTATGTGGCGCAGATGCGGGTCGGCGAGGACGAGTACGCGGGGCTCGCCGAGGAGTTGCAGGCGCTCCAGCCGGGCGAGGCGTACCGGGCGATCGCGGTGTTCCCCGCGCCGGCGTCGAAGGTCACGGAGCTGAGCCTGCACGCGGGGCCGTTCGGCGAGATCGAGGACGTCCCCGTGTCATGACCCGCGGGGCGGCGGAGGAAAGCGGCGGCGGGGCGGCCCGGGAGGGGCCGCCCCGCCGGGGCGCGCGGTGGGGGAGGGCTCAGGCGAAACTGAGGCTGAGGACACCGGGCGCGGCGGGGGCCCGCGCGGGCAGCGAGGCGACTCCCTCGGGCGGCGACATGAGCAGGTCGCAGCAGCTCGCCTGGGTCGCGGCCGGCGCGGGGGGCGCCGGGGTGAAGGGCCGCATGATCTCGGCCGCTGCGCCCTCGGGGTCGGCCGCGGGGTGCGTGAAGGTGCTGCCGAAGATGTCGTTCCAGATGAACTGGTTGTTCCGGCACCAGATGTTGATGCCGTGGCGCACCGACATCATGGCAACGGCCGAGCAGCCGCCCCGGTGGATGGGGGCCGCCGCCGGGTGGGTCAGCTTCTCCCAAAGGGCCTCGATGGCGCGTTCGGCGTTGAAGGCGTGACGCGGCGGTCGCTTGACGCGTGCCGCCTCGGCCGATTTGACGCGCGAGGCACGGGGGTTGTTCAGGCGAGGATGACTCAAGAACATCTCCATCGTGGGGCACCGCAGCCGGTGAGGGCTGCGACCTGCGGTTCCTGCACGAGGAACGTTGAGGCAACGAGGTGGGGCGTGGGGCGTTACCTCGCGGTTATGTTTACGAGTCCGGATGCTAGCAGGATTTTCCCCCTAAGGGGCGAGTCAGTTTGATGTCGGTCATCACACATGAATCGGGCGGTTTGCCATGCAGTGGTCCACCTGCGGGGATCTAGCATAGATACAACATGAATTTAAGTGCCCCCAGTGCCGCCCCTAAGGCCTCAGCGACCGACCGGGCCTACACGCACACCAAGGACGCCATCCTCGGCCGCCGCTACGAAGGCGGCGCCATCGTCAGCGAGGGCGACATCGCCGCCGACGTAGGGGTGTCGCGCACCCCTGTGCGCGAGGCCCTCCTCCGCTTGCAGGCCGAGGGCCTCGTGCGGCTCTACCCGAAGCGCGGCGCGCTCATCGTCCCCGTGTCCCGGCAGGAGGTCGACGACGTCATCGAGACCCGCCGGCTCGTCGAGGGCTACACGGTCGAGCGCGCGGCGGCGGGGGACCTCGCCGGGCGCGCGGCCCTCGCCGGGCGCCTCACGGGCCTCCTGGAGGCCATGGAGGACGGTCTGGCGGCCGGCGACACCACCGCCTTCGTCCACGCCGACAGGGAGTTCCACCGGACGATCGTCGCCGCGGCGGGCAACGACATCCTCAACGCCCTCTACGAATCGCTGCGCGACCGCCAGTACCGCATGATGCGGGCCGGGTCCCGCGACGCCGACCTGATGCGGCGCAACATCGCCGAGCACGCGGCGATCCTCGACGCCGTCCGGCGCGGCGTCGCCGAGGACGCCGCCGCAGCGGTGCGGACCCACCTCGACCACGCGGCGGCGTCCATCGGCGGCCGCCCGTGAGCCTGCGCGCAGACGGCGAGCGCGCCAACGGCGCGCCCGCACGCCCCGAGTCCTCCGCTGATAGGACGTCCCCTCGTCCCACCCACCCCGCCGGGCCCGCGGGCGGCGGCCGGGCCTGGCTGGTGTGGGGAGTCGGCGTCGCCGTCTACTTCCTCGCCATGTTCCACCGCAACGGGCTCGGCGTCGCCGCGCTGGAGGCCCAGGAGCGGTTCGGCGTCGGCCCGGCGCTGCTCGCCGTCCTGCCCATGCTCCAGCTCGTGGTCTACGTGGCCCTCCAGGTCCCCGCGGGACTGTTGGCCGACCGGATCGGCCCGCGGCGCTCACTGCTCATGGGCATGGCCGCCATGGCGTTCGGCGTGGTGCTGTTCGCCGTCGCCCCCAACGCGCCGGTCGCGATCGCGGGGCGGCTGTTCATCGGGCTCGGCGACGCGCTCACCTTCCTGAACGTCATCCGCCTCGCCGCACTGTGGTTCCCCCGCTCCCGCTACGCGCTCGTGAGCGCCCTCACGGGCGTCACCGGCGGGCTCGGGCAGATCGCCAGCGTCGCGCCGCTGTCGGCCGCGCTGGAGCGCGTGGGCTGGACCCCGGCGTTCCTCGGCGCGGGCGCGCTCACGGTGCTCATGACCCTGCTGGTCGTGCTGGTCGTCCGCGACCGGCCCGCGGGGACGCCCGCTGCGACCGGCCACCCGCGGATCTCGGTGGCGGCGAGCATCATGGAGGCGCTGCGCACGCGCGGGCCGCGGGTCGGCATGGCCTACCACGCCGTCGCGATGTCGCCCTACACGATGCTCGCGCTGCTGTGGGGCTACCCGTTCCTCGTCGAGGGCATGGGGCTGGGCCCCGGCACGGCGGCGCTGCTGCTGACCGTCCTCGGCGCCGGCACGTTGTGGATGTCGCCGCTGCTGGGCGCCCTCGCCGGCCGGTGGCCGGGCATCCGCTTCCCGTTCGCCGCGGTGTTCGCGCCGGTGCTCACCCTGGGCTGGCTGCTGCTCACGCTGTGGCCGGGCGGCGCCCCCGCGGGAGTGGTGGTGGCCGTGCTCGCGGTGAGCGCCACGGGTGCGGTGGTCGCGCCGGCGCTGTCCTTCGACTTCGCGCGCGACGGCATGCCGGCGCATCGCACCGGGGTGGCGTCGGGCCTGGTGAACATGTCGGGATTCAGCGTGACCCTGATCGGCACCGTGCTCGCAGGGGCGATCCTGGAGACCGCTCCGGAGCCGCGCGGGATGACCGACTTCCAGCTCGCCTTCCTGCCGATGACCGCGATGATGCTCGCGGCGACGTGCGCCCTGCTCGTCCTGGTGCTGCGACGGCCCCGCTGAGCCGTGCCCCGCTGACCGCCCCGGGCGCCGCGTGAGCGCCCCCTGCCGTACGGCAGGGGGCGCGGCGGGTCATTTGGGGGCGGCCGGAACGCACCCGGCCGCACGGCGCGCGGCCGCGGCGGGGCGCCGGGGATCAGAGCCGGTGGTCGTTGCCTCCGGGGAGCCGCTCCTCGTTCTCCTTGTTGCTGCGCAGCACCATGAGGAGCAGCGTCAGTACCACGACCGCGGCGCCGGCCGCCATCAGGATCATGCCGATGGCGGCGAGGTCGATGCCCTGGATGTCGGCGGTGATGCCGAACCTGAGCACGGCCCCGATGACCACCAGAAAAATCCCGAGCCCGATGCCCATGTGCCTACCTCCGCGATCACTTCAGCCGGACGGAAATCAATCGGACACTTCTTCGCTCTTACTCGCTGCTCTTACCCGCTCGTTCGGGGCACATTACCGAAAAACGGGGGTGTCTTGGCGGCGGTATGACCACGACGGCGGGCGGGACCGCCGAAACGGGGGTCCCGCCCGCCGAACGGGGCGCAGGGGCGTCAGAAGGCCGACTCGGGCAGCTCCATGATGTCCAGGGTGACCCGCTCGGCGATGCGCCGCTCGGCCGCCAGTTTCGGCAGCACCTGGTCGGCGAAGAACCGCGCGGCGGCGATCTTGCCGGTGTAGAAGTCGGTGTCGGCGGCGCCCGCGCCGTCGACCCGCGCCAGCGCGACCTCGGCCTGGCGCAGCAGCAGCCAGCCGAGCACCACGTCGCCGAGGCCCAGCAGCAGCCGCGTGCTGTTCAGCCCGACCTTGTACAGCGACTGGGGGTCCTCGGCGGACGCCATGGCGTGGCCGACCATGACCTCGACGATCCGCTCCACGTCGGCGACGGCGTCGGTGAGGGCGGCGCGCTCCTCCTTCAGCCGGCCGTTGCCGGCCTCGCTCCCGGCGAACTCCTTGATCTCGCCCATGAGCGCGCCGAACGCCTGGCCGTTGTTGCGCACGATCTTGCGGAAGAACAGGTCCTGCGCCTGGATCGCGGTGGTCCCCTCGTAGAGGGTGTCGATCTTGGCGTCGCGGATGTACTGCTCGATCGGGTAGTCCTGGAGGTACCCGGAGCCGCCCAGGGTTTGCAGCGACTCCGCGAGCAGCGCGTAGGAGCGCTCGGAGCCCACACCCTTGACCAGCGGGAGCAGGAGGTCGTTGAGCGCCTCGACATCGCTGTGGTCGGCGCCCTCGTGCTCGGCGATCTGCACCGCGTCCTGCTGGCTGGCCGTGTAGACGACCAGCGCGCGCAGGCCCTCGGCGTACGCCTTCTGGGTCATGAGGCTGCGCCGCACGTCGGGGTGGTGGGTGATGGTGACCCGGGGCGCGGACTTGTCGGTCATCTGGGTGAGGTCGGCGCCCTGCACCCGCTCCTTGGCGTAGGCCAGCGCGTTGAGGTAGCCGGTCGACAGCGTGGCGATGGCCTTGGTGCCGACCATCATCCGGGCGTACTCGATGACGAGGAACATCTGCCGGATGCCGTCGTGCCGGTCGCCCACCAGGTAGCCGATGGCCGGGTGGTCGGCGCCGAAGGTGAGTTCGCAGGTGGTGGACGCCTTGAGGCCCATCTTGTGCTCGACGTTGGTGACGTGGGCGCCGTTGCGCTCACCGAGGGAGTCGTCCTCGTTCACCAGGAACTTCGGCACGAGGAACAGCGAGAGGCCCTTGGTGCCCGACTTGGCGCCCTCGGGGCGGGCGAGCACGAGGTGGAAGATGTTCTCGGCCATGTCGTGCTCGGCTGAGGTGATGAACCGCTTCACGCCCTCGATGTGCCAGGTGCCGTCGTCCTGCCGGACGGCCTTGGTGCGGCCGGCGCCGACATCGGAGCCGGCGTCGGGCTCGGTGAGGACCATGGTGGCGCCCCAGCCGCGCTCGATGGCGAGCTCGGCGAAGTGCTTCTGCGCGTCGTTGCCCTCGTGCCACAGGATGCTGGCGAACCCGGGGCCGCCGGAGTACATGTGCAGGGCCGGGTTGGCGCCGAGGACCATCTCGGAGGCCGCCCAGACGAGGGACCGGGGGGCGCCGATGCCGCCCAGGTGGGTGGGCAGGTCGAGGTTGTACCAGCCGGCGTCCATGTACGCGTGGTAGGAGCGCTTGAAGCCCTCGGGCATGGCCACGCTGTGCGTCTTCGCGTCGAACACCGGCGGGTTGCGGTCGGCCTCGGCGAACGACTCCGCGACGACCCCGGAGGCGAGGCGGTCGACCTCGGTGAGAATGGTGCGAGCCGTGTCCTCGTCCAGCTCCTCGAATGGCCCGGTCCCCAGCACGTCCTGGCGCCTGAAGACCTCGAAGAGGTTGAATTCGAGGTCACGGAGGTTGCTCTTGTAGTGCGTCATGGCGCGCTCCGCTGTAGTCCTCGCCGCGGTGTGTGCACACGCGATCTGTTGGCAGGGCAGTGATACCGACTGGTAACAAGTTTATGTTACTACTCAGTACGGTAGTTTCGCCAGAGTCGGGGCCGCTGGGACTACAGGGCGGTGCCGGTGTCGGCGGCGCGGGCCGAGGTCAGGCCGCGGACCACGGCGTCGGTGAGCCGGTCGAGATGGCCCGGCGGCAGTGCGGCGCGGGTGACGGCCATGCGCCAGTAGAGCGGGCCGATGACCATGTCGAAGGCGAGATCCGCGTCCGTGTCGCCGGGAAGTTCGCCGCGCGCGATAGCGTTGCCGATCATGGCGGTGCTCGTGCTCTGCTGGGCGTGCCGCAGCGCCGACTCCAAGGTCACGGCGATCTCGGGATTGCGGGCCGCCTCGGCGAGCAGGTCGGGAACGATCTGCGAGGCCAGCGGGTGGCGCAGCGCCTGGGCCGCCGCGTCGAGCACGTCGCGGACGTCGCCGCGCAGGCTGCCGGTGTCGGGGGCCAGTGTGACGTTGGTCGCGATGGCCGAGACCAGGTCGATGACCATGTGCAGTTTGGAGCGCCAGCGCCGGTACACCGCCGTCTTGCCGACCCCGGCGCGGCGGGCGACCGCCTCGATGGACATGCGGCCGTAGCCCACCCTGGCGAGCTCGGTGAACACCGCGGCGCGGATGGCCTCGGTGACGTCCTCCCGCTGGAGGGCCGCACCGGCCGGAGCGCGGCGACGTGCCTGCCGCCGCGGTTCGGCCGACTTTTCGGAGGGTGCCATGCGAGCATAGTACCGTGACGACGAAACGGTTGCGTTCTGACGTTAGGTGGCCTACTTTGGCACACGGCGACACGACACTGCGGGCCGCGTACCGGCGACCCGCCCGTAGTCGGCCGCAGGGCCCGAACGGTTGCGGTCAGACCGCCCCGGTTCCTCCCCCATTCTCCTTTTCCGGCAGAGAGCCTCTGAAGTGAGCAGACAAGTCGTGGACGGCGCACCGGCCCCCGCACCGGACTCGCAGCCCAGCGCGGCGGAGATCGCGGCACGGTACGGACTGAAGGTGAGCGGCGCGCGCCCCACCCTGGTCCAGTACATCCGCCAATTGTGGCGGCACCGGTTCTTCATCAACGAGTTCGCACGCGCCAAGAGCCAGTCGCGCTACACCCAGGCCCGCCTGGGCCAGCTCTGGCAGGTCGCCACACCACTGCTGAACGCGCTGGTGTACTACCTGATCTTCGGGCTGCTCCTCGGGACCAGCCGCGGTGTGCCCGACTACATCCCGTTCCTCGTCACCGGGGTGTTCATCTTCACGTTCACCCAGACCTCCGTGCTCGCCGGGGTGAAGGCGATCGCCGGCAACCGCGGCCTCATCCGCGCACTGCACTTCCCGCGGGCCGCGCTGCCGCTGGCGTTCACCCTGGTGCAGGTGCGCCAGCTGCTCATGTCGATGGGCGTGCTGCTGGCCATCGTGATGATCATGGGGCAGGTGCCGTCGTGGTCGTGGCTGCTCGCGATCCCCGCGCTGTTCCTCCAGGCGGTCTTCAACGCCGGACTCGCGCTGATCGTGGCCCGGCTCGGCAGCAAGGTCACCGACCTCGCACAGCTCCTGCCGTTCGTGCTGCGCACGTGGATGTACGCGTCGGGGGTGATGTACAGCATCGCCATCATGGCCCAGGACGCCCCGTTCGCCATCAAGCTGCTGCTCGACCTCAACCCGGCCGCCATCTACATCGACCTGATGCGCTTCGCGCTCATCGACAGCTTCACCTCCGCGCAGCTGCCCCCGCACGTGTGGGCCCTCGCACTGGGGTGGGCGCTCGTCGCCGGCATCGGCGGATTCCTGTACTTCTGGAAGGCTGAGGAGCAGTACGGCCGTGACTGAGACCGAGACCGAGATCCAGCGGAGCACCGGCGCCGACACGGTGCGCGGCGACACCAGGCCCACGGTCATCGCCGACGACGTCCACATCGTCTACCGGGTGCACACCGCCGGCAGCGGCAAGGGCGGCGCACCGGCGGCGCTGCGCCGGATCATCTCCCGCAAGCCGTCGCCGAACGTCCGCACGGTGCACGCCATCAAGGGCGTCAGCTTCACCGCCTACCGCGGCGAGGCCATCGGGCTGATCGGCTCCAACGGCTCCGGCAAATCGACCATGCTGCGCACCATCGCCGGCCTCATCCCGCCCGAGCGCGGCAAGGTCTACAGCGACGGCCAGCCGTCGCTGCTGGGCGTCAACGCCGCCCTCATGAACGACCTCACCGGCGAGCGCAACGTCGTCCTCGGCGGGCTCGCCATGGGCATGACCCCCGAGGAGATCCGGGAGCGCTACGACGGGATCGTCGAGTTCTCCGGCATCAACGACAAGGGCGACTTCATCTCGCTGCCGATGCGCACCTACTCCTCCGGTATGGCGGCCCGGCTGCGCTTCTCCATCGCCGCGGCGAAGAAGCACGACGTGATGATGATCGACGAGGCGCTCGCGACCGGCGACCGCCGCTTCCAGAAGCGCTCCGAGGAGCGCATCCGCGAACTCCGCAAGGACGCCGGCACGGTGTTCCTGGTCAGCCACAACAACAAGTCCATCAGGGACACCTGCGACCGGGTGCTGTGGCTGGAGAGCGGCGAGCTGCGCATGGACGGCCCCACCGACGACGTCATCAAGGAGTACGAGGCGTTCACCAAGAAGTAGCGCCGAAAGCAGGCACGCGGCGCGGCGGGCGCGGACCCCGGGGTCCGCGCCCGCCGCGTGCCGCGGGGCCGGTCAGGCGGTGAGCGCCGACGGCTCCGGGGCGCGCGGCCGGACGCTGAGAGCGTCGGCGCTCTCGTCCAGGTCGACCACTACCGCGCTGCCCTCGGTGAACTCGCCCGACAGCAGCGCCTTGGCGAGCGGGTCGCCGATGGCGGCCTGCACCAGCCGCCGCAGCGGGCGCGCGCCGTAGACCGGGTCGAAGCCCGTGAGCGCCAGCCACTCCCGCGCCGCGGGGGTGACCTCCAGGTGCAGCCTGCGGTCGGCCAGCCGCTCGGCCAACTTGTCGACCTGGAGGTCGACGATGCGGGTGAGCTCCTCGGTGGACAGCGCGTCGAACATGATGACGTCGTCCAGGCGGTTCAGGAACTCCGGCTTGAAGGTGTTGCGCACCACCTGCATGACCCGGGCGTGCCGGTCGGCGTTCTCCAGCGACGAGTCGACCAGGAACTGCGAACCGAGGTTCGACGTGAGGATCAGCAGCGTGTTGCGGAAGTCGACGATCCGGCCCTGGCCGTCGGTGAGCCGGCCGTCGTCGAGCACCTGGAGCAGCGTGTCGAAGACCTCGATGTGCGCCTTCTCCACCTCGTCCAGCAGCACCACGGTGTAGGGCCGGCGGCGGACCGCCTCGGTGAGCTGGCCGCCCTCCTCGTAGCCCACGTACCCGGGCGGCGCGCCGACCAGCCGCGAGACCGTGTGCTTCTCCGAGTACTCGCTCATGTCGATGCGCACGATCGCGCGCTCGTCGTCGAACAGGAACTCGGCGAGGGCCTTGGCGAGCTCGGTCTTGCCGACACCGGTGGGCCCGAGGAACAGGAACGAACCGGTGGGGCGGTCGGGATCGGAGATCCCGGCGCGGGCGCGCCGCACGGCGTCGGACACCGCGGTGACGGCGCGGCCCTGCCCGATGAGCCTGCGGCCGAGCTCGTCCTCCATGCGCAGCAGCTTGGCGGTCTCGCCCTCCATCAGGCGGCCGACGGGGATGCCGGTCCACGACGACACGACATCGGCGACGTCGTCGGCGCCCACCTCCTCCTTGACCATGGTGGGCTCGGGGGCGTCGGCGGCCTCCTCGGCGGAGGACGCCTCCTCCAGCTGGATCTCCAGCTGCGGGATCTCGCCGTACATCAGCCGGGACGCCGCCGCGAAGTCGCCGTCGCGCTGCGCGCGCTCGGCGGTGGTGCGCAGCTCGTCCAGGCGCTCCTTGAGCTCGCCGACCCGGTTCAGCCCGGCCTTCTCCTGTTCCCAGCGCGCGACCAGGCCGGTGAGCTGCTCCTGCTTGTCGGCGAGGTCGGCGCGCAGCCGCTCCAGGCGCTGCACGCTGGCGGGGTCGGACTCCTTGGAGAGCGCCATCTCCTCCATCTTCAGCCGGTCGACGGCGCGCTGGAGCTCGTCGATCTGCACCGGGCGGGAGTCGATCTCCATGCGGAGCCGCGACGCCGCCTCGTCGATGAGGTCGATGGCCTTGTCGGGCAGGAACCGCGCGGTGATGTAGCGGTCGGACAGCGTGGCGGCGGCGACCAGCGCGGCGTCGGCGATCTGCACCTTGTGGTGCGCCTCGTAGCGCCCCTTGAGGCCGCGCAGGATCGCGATGGTGTCGGCCGCGGACGGCTCGCCGACGAGGACCTGCTGGAAGCGCCGCTCCAGAGCGGAGTCCTTCTCGATGCGCTCGCGGTACTCGTCGAGGGTCGTGGCGCCCACCATGCGCAGCTCGCCGCGCGCCAGCATGGGCTTGAGCATGTTGCCGGCGTCCATGGCGCCCTCGGCGGCGCCGGCGCCGACCATGGTGTGCAGCTCGTCGATGAAGGTGACGACCTGGCCGTCACTCTCCTTGATCTCGGTGAGCACCGCCTTGAGGCGCTCCTCGAACTCGCCCCGGTACTTGGCGCCGGCGACCATCGCCGACAGGTCGAGCGCGATCAGCCGCTTGCCGCGCAGCGACTCGGGCACGTCGCCCGCAACGATCCGCTGGGCCAGGCCCTCGACGACGGCGGTCTTGCCCACGCCGGGCTCGCCGATGAGGACGGGGTTGTTCTTGGTGCGCCGCGACAGGACCTGGATGACGCGGCGGATCTCGGAGTCGCGGCCGATCACCGGGTCGAGGCGGCCGTCGCGCGCGGCGTCGGTGAGGTCGACGCCGTACTTCTCCAGCGACTGGTAGGTCTCCTCGGGGTTCTCCGAGGTGACCTTGCCGTGCCCGCGCACCCGCTCGAACGCGTCGAGCAGCGCCTTGGGGGTGGCGCCGGCCTCGTTCAGGATCGTGGCGGCCGCGCCGCCGTCGGCGGCCAGGCCCACCAGCAGGTGCTCGGTCGAGACGTACTCGTCCTCCATCTGCTTGGCGCGCTGCGCCGCGGTGTTCAGCGACATGACGAGCTGGCGCGCGCTCGACGGGGCGGCTGCGGCCGTCCCCGACACCTTGGGCAGCGCGGCGAGCGCCTCCTCGACCGCCCGGTCGACGGCCTCCGGGGCGACCCCCACCTCCTTGAGCAGGGGGCGGATGATGCCCTCGCTCTGCGCGAGCAGCGCGGCGAGCAGGTGCACGGGCTCGACCTGCGGGCTGCCGCCGCTGGTGGCGCGGCGCATCGCGGCGGTGAGCGCCTCCTGGCTCTTGCGGGTGAACTTGTAGTCCATGTGCCCCCCTCAGGCTCGGTTCATCGTGGTGGCCGTGCCGCCACCGGTCTACTGCTCGGGAGGGTTGGTACTGCGGAAGATCGTGACCCGGGTGCTGCGGACCGGCAGCAGCTCACCGCCGTGGGACGTCCCCGACATGCGGCGGCTGACCGCGCTGCGCGCGGCCGAAAGTTCGTTGTGCAGGTGGAAGACCTGGTCGCGCAGGTCGTGGACCTCGCGCTGGAGTTCGAGGATGCGCTTGATGCCGGCGAGGTTGATGCCCTCCTCCTGGGAGAGGCGCTGGACCTCGCGCAACATGTGGATGTCGCGCAGCGAGTAGCGCCGGCCGCGCCCGGTCGCACGCCCCGGCGAGACCAGCCCGAGCCGGTCGTACTGGCGCAGGGTCTGCGGGTGCAGCCCGGACAGTTCGGCCGCAACGGAGATGACGTAGACCGGGGTGTCCTCGCCGAAGGCCGGGGTGGTCATCGGATCCTCACATTCCCTTCGCCCGTGCATTCAGGTCGCTGCGCGGGTCGTGGTCGGAGGTCGCCGCGCGGAACTTCTCCAGCGCCTCGCGCGCCTCGCCGCTCAGGTTCCGCGGGACGTCGACCTCGACGGTGACCAGCAGGTCGCCGAGCGTCCCGTCGCGGCGCTGCGACCCCTTGCCGCGGACCCGCAGCGTGCGCCCGTTGGGGGTGCCCGGCGGGATCTTCACGGTGATCGGCGTCCCGTTCAGGGTCGGGACGCGGACGTCGGCGCCCAGCGTCGCCTCGGGGAAGGTCACCGGGACGGTGATGGTGAGGTTGTCGCCCGACTTGCCGAACAGGGGGTGCGGCTGCACATGTACCACCACAAAGAGGTCGCCGGCGGGGCCGCCCCGTTCGCCGGGTGCCCCCTTGCCCTTCAGCCGGATCCGCTGGCCGTCGCTGACGCCGGCCGGGATCCGCGCCTGGATCGTGCGCGTGCTCTTGCCGCGCCCACTGCCCTGGCAGGTGGCGCAGGGGTCGTCGACGACGAGCCCGCGCCCCTTGCACTCGGTGCACGGCTCCGACAGTGAGAAGCCGCCGAGGTTCTTGTTCTCGTGCCCGGTGCCGGAGCACTTGGGGCAGACGCGCGGGGTGCTGCCGGCCTTGGCCCCGGTGCCGCGGCACGTGGGGCAGGCGGCGTCGCTGGTGAGGTGGAACGACTGGGTGACGCCGTTCGCCGCCTGGGTGAAGTTCAGGGTGGTCTCGGTCTCGACGTCGGCGCCGCGCCGCGCGGTGGTGGTGCCGCGCCCGCCGCGGCTGCCGAACAGCCCCCCGAACAGGTCGCTGAGCCGCTCGCCGCCCCCGGCGGTGCCGGTCTGCCCGCCACTGTGCCCGAACAGGTCGCCGAGGTCGAAGCCGCCCGCGCCGGTGCCGCCGCCGGGCCGGTAGGACCCGCCGAACAGCGAACGGGCGTCGTCGTACTCCTTGCGCCGCTTCTCGTCGGAGAGGACGTTGTACGCCTCGGAGATCTCCTTGAAGCGGTCCTCGGCGCCGGGGTCGGAGGTGTTGGCGTCGGGGTGGTACTTGCGCGCGAGTTTGCGGTAGGACGACTTGATCTCGTCCTGGGCGGCCGTCTTCGAGACTCCGAGGACCTTGTAGTAGTCCTTCTCCAGGTAGTCCTTGGTGCTCATCGACGGATGCCTTCTCCCGGTTCGCGCTCGGTCTCGTCAGCGGGTCGTGCATACGGGTTACCCCGCCAGGTGTCCCGCGTACCTGTGGAGGGCCCCGGGCGCGGTATGGGCGCGCCCGGGGCCCGGACTGCCGCTACCTGTCCTGCTCCGCCGGGCCGGGCGGCTCGGCCGCCCGGGGCTCGGCGGCCTCGGACGCCGGGGGCGCGGTGTCGGCCGCGCCTTCGGCGGGACCCGGCTCGCCGGCCGGTGCGTCCGCGACGTCCTCGGCGCCGGCGGCGACGTCCTCGGCGGGGTCGTCGTCGGCCGGTGCGCTGACGACCACGCGGGCCGGGCGGATCACCCGCTCGCCGATCTGGTAGCCCGGCTGGAAGACCTCGATGACGGTCGACGCCTCCACTCCGGGAGTGGGCATCATCGTGAGGGCCTCGTGCACGTTGGGGTCGAAGAGGTCGCCCTTGTCGGCGTACCGCTTCAGCCCCAGCTTCGTGACGACGGCCTCCAGCGACTCGCCGACGGACTTGAACCCGCCGTTGAGCTCGCCGTGCTCCCGCGCCCGGCCGATGTCGTCGAGCACGGGGAGCAGCTCGCTGAGGACCTGCCCGACCGCCTGCTCGCGTACAGCCACCCGGTCGCGGTCGACCCGCTTGCGGTAGTTGGCGTACTCGGCCTGGAGCCGCTTGAGGTCGCTGGTCCGCTCGTTGAGCTGGGTCAGCGCCTCGGCGAGCTCCCCGGTGTCGGGGTCGGCGGCCGCGCCGGGACCGCCGGCGTCCTCGGCCGCCGCCTCGGGCGCCGCTTGGGCGTCCTGGCGCAGCTCGCCGGTCTCGGGGTCGACCCGCCGCTTGTCGCGGATCACCGGCCCCTCCTTCGACTCGCCGTTCTCGTTCTCCGGCATGCGCTCTGCCTCCTCGCCTCAGTCAACCGGCTCAGGACTGGCCGTCGCGCTTGCCGTTCTCGTCGTCGACGATCTCGGCGTCGACCACGTCGTCGTCGGCCTGCGCACCGGCGGTGTCGTCGGGTCCGGGCTGGGCACCCGCGCCGCCCGCGGCGTCGCCGGCCTGGCCGTAGATGGCGGAGCCGATCTTCTGGCTCGCCAGCGCGACCTTCTCGCTCGCCGAGCGGATGGCCTCGATGTCGGTGCCCTCAAGGGCGGCCTTGAGCTCGCCGACGGCGTCCTGGGTCTCGGTCTTGACGTCGGCCGGGATCTTTTCGTCGTTGTCCTGGATGACCTTCTCGGTCTGGTAGACGAGGGACTCGGCGTTGTTGCGGACCTCGGCCTCTTCGCGGCGCTTGCGGTCCTCCTCGGCGTACTGCTCGGCGTCGCGGACCATCTTGTCGATGTCGTCCTTGCTCATGGCCGAGCCGCCGGAGATGGTCACCGACTGCTCCTTGCCGGTGCCGAGGTCCTTGGCCGTGACGTTCACGATGCCGTTGGCGTCGATGTCGAAGGTGACCTCGATCTGCGGGACCCCGCGCGGCGACGGCGGCAGACCGGTGAGGTCGAAGACGCCGAGTTTCTTGTTGTACTGCGCGATCTCGCGCTCGCCCTGGTAGACCTGGATCTGCACGGACGGCTGGTTGTCGTCGGCCGTGGTGAAGGTCTCGGACCGCTTGGTCGGGATGGTCGTGTTCTTGTCGATGAGCTTGGTGAACACGCCGCCCTTGGTCTCGATGCCCAGCGACAGCGGGGTGACGTCGAGCAGCAGGACGTCCTTGACCTCGCCCTTGAGCACGCCGGCCTGGAGCGCGGCGCCGATGGCAACGACCTCGTCGGGGTTGACGCCCTTGTTGGGCTCCTTGCCGCCGGTGAGCTCCTTGACCAGGTCGACCACCGCGGGCATGCGGGTCGAGCCGCCCACCATGACGACGTGGTCGATCTTGTCGACGCCGATGCTGGCGTCCTTGATGACCTGCTGGAACGGCGCCTTGGTGCGCTCCAGCAGCGAGGAGGTCAGGCGCTGGAACTCGGCGCGGCTGAGCTTCTCGTCGAGGTGCAGCGGGCCCTCGGCCGATGCCGTGATGTAGGGCAGGTTGATGGCCGACTCGCTGGAGCTCGACAGCTCGATCTTGGCCTTCTCGGCGGCCTCGCGCAGGCGCTGGAGCGCCATCTTGTCCTTGGCGAGGTCGACGCCGTTGCTGTTCTTGAAGCGCTCCACCAGCCAGTCGACGACGGCCTGGTCCCAGTCGTCGCCGCCGAGGTGGTTGTCGCCGTTGGTGGCCTTGACCTCGACCACGCCGTCGCCGACTTCGAGCAGGGAGACGTCGAAGGTGCCGCCACCGAGGTCGTAGACGAGGATGGTCGCCTCGCCCTCTTTCTCCAGGTGGTAGGCGAGCGCGGCGGAGGTGGGCTCGTTGATGATGCGCAGGACGTTCATCCCGGCGATCGTCCCGGCCTCCTTGGTGGCCTGGCGCTGGGCGTCGCTGAAGTAGGCCGGCACCGTGATGACGGCGTCGGTGACCTCTTCGCCGAGGTAGGCCTCTGCGTCGCGCTTGAGCTTCTGGAGCACGAAGGCGCTGATCTGCTGCGGGTTGAAGGTCTTGCCGTCGATCTCGGTCTTCCAGTCGAGACCGATGTGACGCTTGACCGACCGGATGGTCCGGTCGACGTTGGTGACGGCCTGGCGCTTGGCGACCTCGCCGACGAGCACCTCGCCGTTCTTGGCGAAGGCGACGACGGACGGGGTGGTCCGCGCGCCCTCGGCGTTGGCGATGACCGCGGGCTCGCCGCCCTCCAGGACCGTGACGACCGAGTTGGTGGTCCCCAGGTCGATACCGACCGCACGTGCCATGAGTTAGTCCTCCGTCAAGGTTGAGTCGTTCACGCGCAATATTGCTTCGGGTCCGCTGTTCTGTCAAATCACTTGAGTCGACCCGACTCAATGCTGCTGACACTCTCCGATAACGAAAGGATCGCAGGCGTTGTTCCCGGTGGGCGAGGGGCGTTGCCCGGATTTCCGCGAATCGGGGGTGATCTCGGGGGAAGCATTGACCCGTCCCTTAGGGGCGGGGATCGCGGCGCCGGGGTGGGAGGTCGCGGGCGCGGTGGCGGGGCTGCATGATGGCGGGGCGGGGCCGGCGCCCTCACCGGCCGGTGTGCGGACCGGGGCGGCGAGCGGCCCGGGGTGCCGCTCCCCGGCCGAGGCGGTTTCCGCGGCGTGATTACCCACTAGTAACATGTCGAGTCACGCCGGTGCGGCGCACCGGACGGCCGACGTCGAGATCGAAACAGGGAGGCCGCGGCTCGTGGATGCTGTGAAATGGGGCCTGGTGATCATCACCCTGGCCGTGTCCGTGGCCGGGTGGGGCATGTTCGTCCACGCGGTGGCGGGCATCGTCCGCCGCATCCGGACCGGCCGCCCGGCACCCGAGCGGTTCGGGCCGTTCTGGCCGCGGCTGCGGACCACGGTCGTCGAGGCCGTCGGGCACACCCGGATGCTGAAATGGGGCATCGTCGGCGCGGCGCACTGGTGGGTGGCCTTCGGCTTCCTGCTGCTGATCCCGACGCTGGCCCAGGCATACGGCCAGTTGTTCGATCCGGCGTTCGTGCTGCCCCTCATCGGGCACTTCGCGCCGTTCGAGTTCGTGATCGACCTGTTCTCCATCGCGACCCTGATCGGCATCGCCGTCCTGGTCGCCATCCGGCAGCTGGCGCACCCGCGGCGCCTCGGCCGCGCCTCGCGCTTCGAGGGGTCGAACATGCCCCGCGCCTACTTCGTCGAGGCCGTCATCGTGGCGATCCCCGTGCTGGTGCTGTGCCTGCGCGGCATGGAGGGCGTGCTCCAGGGGATCGACTCCTACAATGCCCACTACCTGCTGACCTACCCGCTGGTGCTCGCGTTCTCCGGCATGGGGGCCGCCGCGCTCGCGACCGGGATCCTCGTCGCCGCGGCACTGAAGATCATCATCTCGATGGTGTGGATGATCGTGCTGGCCCGCAACCTCACCATGGGCGTGGCCTGGCACCGGTTCGCGGCGTTCTTCAACATCTACTTCAAGCGCGACCCCGCCGGCGGCCCCGCGCTGGGGCCGCTCAAGCCGATGATGGACAAGACCGGCCGCGAACCGCTCGACTTCGAAGAGGCCGACCCCGACGAGGACCCCTTCGGCGCGGGCAAGGTCCAGGACTTCACCTGGAAGGGCCTGCTCGACTTCAGCACCTGCACCGAGTGCGGACGCTGCCAGTCCCAGTGCCCCGCGTGGAACACCGGCAAGCCGCTGTCGCCCAAGAAGCTCGTCATGGACCTGCGCGACCACGCCTACGCCACCGCGCCCTACGCCATGGCCGGCACCACGGCCGAGACCCCCGGCATCCACGACGACGTCCTCGCCCTGCTGAGCCGCCCGCTGGTCGGCACGGAGGAGGAGAACGGCGTCATCCACCCCGACGTCCTCTGGTCCTGCACCAACTGCGGCGCGTGCGTCGAGCAGTGCCCGGTGGACATCGAGCACATCGACCACATCACCGACATGCGCCGCTACCAGGTGATGATCGAGTCGAGCTTCCCGTCCGAGGCCGGGACGCTGCTGAAGAACCTGGAGAACAAGGGCAACCCCTGGGGCATGGCCGAGGAGCGGCGGCTGGACTGGGTGGCCGAGCTCGCCGCGCAGGACGACCCGGTCGAGGTCACCGTGGTCGAGGACACCCTCCCCGAAGGCACCGAGTACCTCTTCTGGGTCGGCTGCGCCGGTGCGCTGGAGGACCGCGCGAAGAAGACCACGAAGGCCATCGCCGAGCTCCTCGACATGGCGGGGGTCCGGTTCGCGGTCCTGGGCGGCATGGAGGCGTGCACCGGCGACCCGGCCCGCCGCCTGGGCATGGAGTACGTCTTCCAGATGCTCGCCCAGCAGAACGTCGAGACGCTGAACGACGCGGGCGTCACCAAGATCGTCGCCTCGTGCCCGCACTGCTTCAACACGCTCGGCAAGGAGTACCCGCAACTGGGCGGCGAGTACGAGGTGGTCCACCACAGCCAGCTGCTGGCCCGGCTGGTCGACGAGGGCCGGCTCACCCCGGTGCAGCGCATCGAGGAGAACATCACCTACCACGACCCGTGCTTCCTCGGCCGGCACAACAAGGTCTACACGCCGCCGCGCGAGATCATGGCGCAGGTGCCCGGCGTGACCACGAAGGAGATGCACCGCCACAAGGAGCGCGGGTTCTGCTGCGGTGCCGGCGGCGCCCGGATGTGGATGGAGGAGCGGCTGGGCAAGCGCATCAACACCGAGCGGGTGGACGAGGCGCTGGGGACCGACCCCGACACCGTGTCGACCGCGTGCCCGTTCTGCCAGGTGATGCTGGGCGACGCCATCAACGAGAAGAAGTCCCAGGGGCTCGCGAAGGAGTCGCTGGAGGTGGTCGACGTCTCCCAGCTGCTGCTCCGCTCGATGAAGACGCCTGCCGCCCCCGCCGCCCCCGCTGCCGAGGAGTAGCCGCCGGACGACGGCAGGGGGGCGCCCGCCGTGCACGGCGGGCGCCCCCCTGCCGCGTGTCGGCCGTCAGAGCTGCTGGAGTGCGCGGCGGCGGCGGATGACGCGGCCGCTCGGGGTGTGCGTCTCGCGCAGCGGCGGGCGGGGCGGCACCCCCAGGACGCGGTCGAGCTCCTCGGCGCTCAGGCGCTCATCGGCGGTCGCGACGGCGGTGAGGACCTCGACGTACAGCTCGATCTCTGCGAGGGCGACGTGGTCGTGCTGGAATGCGCCGGCGTAGGTCTCCAGGTGGCACACCCCCTTCGCGAATTGCGCGCGGAGCCGGTGGGACGGCGTCGCGGAACCTGGTCATGGGAAACGAGGGCGGTGCCGACCTGAGGGGCGGCAATGGTCGACGGACCGTCCGAATATCAGGCTACGGGCGGGACACGGAAAGCGCATGACCCATAGGGACCATTCTGGAGCCATCCGACGTTCTAGTTCTGCGGTCGGTCCCATTCATGACATTACGGAAGCATGACTGGTCAGCTCGGGCGAATAGGCCATGGCCCCGCCATTGCCGGGCCATGAATGGTTATTTGCCGTTCTCGGATTCGCCCGGGCCCGCCGCGCGCGGCCGGACGTCCCGGTGCAGCCGCGCGAAACCGGCGTACTTCTCCGGGGTGTCGGCGAAGGACGCGCGGTCGCGGTCGGTGAGTTCGCGCACCACCGCGCCGGGGATCCCCGCCCACATGGTGCCCGCCGGGACGGTCTTGCCGGGCGGGACCAGCGCCCCCGCGGCGACCAGCGCGCCCTTCTCGACCCGCGCCCCATTGAGGACCACCGCGCCGATGCCGATGAGCGCGCCGTCCTCCACCACCGCGCCGTGCACCATGGCCTTGTGGCCGAGACTCACCCGGTCGCCGAGTACGGTGGGGACACCGGGGTCGCAGTGCAGGCCGCACTGGTCCTGGATGTTGCAGTGCTCGCCGACGACGATCTCCTCGGTGTCGGCGCGCAGCACGGCGCCGTACCAGACGCTGCTCCCGGCCCCGATGCGCACCCGCCCCACCACGACGGCGCCCGGCGCGATCCACGCATCGGCGCTGATGTCGGGGGTGCCGAACGGCGCGTCGCCGATGTAAGGGCCGTCCATGGCCGTCCTTCCCCTCGGGGCGGTGCCGGCGGCGGACGCCGGACGGCCCCGTGTCCGAACCATCGAATGGCCTATACCGCCCACACCTGTGCGATGACGCGCATACCTTAGTAGAGGCGTGTCGTGCGACCGTCGAGGGACCGGTGCGCTCCCCGCTGCGACGAGGACTATTGAGGCGCGAGCGGGGGAGTACTAGCGTTATTCAGCACAACGTAGTCAGTGCGTCACACTTCGCACGCGAACTCGCAAACCTGCCGGACGGAACCGGATGTTGCCGCTCACACGGTGACTTCAGTCGAAATGCATGTCACACATGTGTTTTCGGGGCGTTATTGGAATGATAGGCAGGGGATCGAGGCACCCGTCCGAACAGCAGCCGACCTGGTTGATTAGGATATGAACGAGCACAGCCCAGAGATACTGCCGAACCTCCTGCGCCGCGACGCCTTCACGACCGTGCGCAAGGGTGGTTACGACAAGGACCAGGTGGACGAGTACGTCGTCCGCAACCACAACCAGATCCGCGACCTCCAGGAGAGGCTGGCGCGCGCGCACGACGAGCTGGAGCAGCTGCGCCGCGACCTCGCCAACGCCAAGGAGCAGGCCGCGGTCAAGCCCGAGCACGAGCAGATCAGTGAGCGGATGGCCGAGATCCTGCGCATCGCGGAGGAAGAGGCCAAGGACAAGCGCTCCAAGGTCGGCCGCGAGGCCGAGGAGATCCGCAACAAGGCCCAAGGCGACGCCCAGAAGCGGATGAAGGACGCCGAGGAGCACGCCGAGCGCGTCATCAAGAGTGCGCGCAACGAGGCCCAGGAGATGCTCAGCACCTCCAAGACAGAGTCCGACCAGGTGCGCAACCAGGCCAAGGAGGAGTCGGAGCGCCGCGTTGCCGACGCCGACGCCCGGGCCAAGAAGATCAACACCACGGCCGACCGCCGGCTCGCAACGCTGACCGCGACCCACAACGAAGCGGTCCGCCGGCTCACCGACATGCGCGTGACGCTCGCCGAGCTGCTGGAGGCCGAGACCAACTCCGGTCCGCTCGACCCCGGCCCGGCACCGATCCCGGAGGACAACGCCGCACCGGCGCAGCCGGGGACCCCGGCCAAGCCGGCCGCGTCGGCACCGTCGGCCGGGCGGCAGGCACGGCCGGCCCAGCAGGCACCCGCGGGCACCGGCCCGCAGCCGCCGCAGCCGCCGCAGAACGGCACGGGTCCGCAGGCGCCGCAGCACGCCGGTACCGGGCCGCACGCGGCGCAGACCGGCGGCGGGCCGCAGCAGGGTGCGCAGGCTCCCGCACGGGGCGGCAACGCAGCGGGCCCCGCCAAGGGCCCGCAGCCCAAGCCCGCCGCCGCGAAGCCGGAGCAGCAGCCCAAGCCGGCCGCGGCAAAGCCGGAGCAGCCGAAGCAGGGGCCCGCGAAGCCGGCCCCGGCCAAGGGTGCCGCGCCCGAGGTCGACGACACCACCGTCAACCTCGAACCCGGCCAGATCACCGCCGAGCAGGCACGGGCGTCCGACACCCCGCAGCAGCAGGGCCGTCCGGCGCCGAACCGGCCGCAGGGATTCCACTACAACGGCCCGGCCGCCGATGAGGACCCGACCATCGCGAACGACCCCGGGATCACCGGCATGTACCAGCGGCCGGAATCCGAAGGGCCGAACGCCGCCGCCGACGCGGCCGACAAGGAGAAGGAAGGCGTGCGCATCATCAAACCCTGATCCGCGCCACTCCCGGGTGCTGCCTGTTCGGTGCGCCGGGGGCCGGACCCCGTGTCCGGCCCCCGGCCGCGCGTCGGCCATGCCGGTGTTTTGTGGCGTCCTGACCAGTCATGGCGCCCTTGTCGGCCGCCGCCCGACCCGGTCGGCTACGATGCCGAAAGCCATGATTATCCGCTCGGCCATACGGTCTGACCTCGGTGCGATCCTGCGACTCCTGCGCGATCTGGGCGATACCACCCCCGCGCAGAGTGGCACGGTCCGCATGTCCTCCGCGGCGGTCCGCGCCTGGACCCGGATCGAGACCGATCCCGACCGCTCCGTCCTGGTGGCCGAGCGCCGCGGCCAGATCATCGGCACGCTCGACCTGATCGTGCTCGCGAACCTCACCCACGACGCCCAGCCCTGGGCGGTCATCGACAACGTGGTGGTCGACGCAGCCTGCCGCCGGGCCGGCGTGGGCCGCGCGCTGATGGACGAGGCCGTCGACCGCGCGGCGCAGGCCGGCTGCTACCGGGTGGAGCTCATCTCCCACGACGGACGGCACGCCGCCCACGCGTTCTACCGCGCGCTGGGCTTCGACAACACCGCCGAGGGGTTCCGCAGGCACCTGTGAACCGGCCGGACACGCCGCACGAGGCCGCGCGCCCGGCCGCCCCGGCCCTCAGTCCCGGCCGCCCCGGCCCTCAGTCCCGGCCGCCCCGGCCCTCAGTCCCGGCCGGAGCGCAGCGGGACCTGCTTGAGGAACAGCACCATGACGAACCCCACCAGCGCGATCGGGATGCCCGCGATGAACACGGCGTGCATCGCGTCGCCGTAGACCCCGACGATCAGCTGCTGCGTCTGCGGGGGGAGCGCCTGGATCGCCTCGGGCGACCCCGCGGCGGCGTCCGCCGCACCGGGGCCGGCCTTCGCCATCAGCGGCGCCAGCCCGGTGCGCAGCTCGTGGGTCATGATCGCGCCGAACGCCGCGACCCCCACCGCGCCGCCCAGGTTGCGGAAGAACGACACCGCTGACGTCGCCGCGGCCATGTCGGCCCGCTCCAGTGCGTTCTGCGTGGCGAGGATGAGGATCTGCATCGACAGGCCCAGCCCCAGCCCGATGACGCACACCCCGGCGCCGACCAGCGCCAGGCCGGAGTCCTCCTCGACCCGGGTGAGGGTGAGGTAGCCGGCGGCGACCAGCAGCGTCCCGACGACGGGGAACACCTTCCAGTGCCCGGTGCGGCTCACCAGGAACCCCGACGAGATCGACGCCGCGAGCAGGCCGAGCACCATCGGCAGTGTCATCAGGCCCGACGCGGTGGGGCTCATCCCGCGCACGATCTGGAGGTACTGCGGGAAGTAGATCATCACGCCGAACATCGACATGCCGATCGCCATCGACGTCAGCGACGCGAAGATGAAGGTCCGGTTGCGGAACAGCCGGGGCGGCAGGATCGGGTCGTGCGCGCGGATCTCGGCGGCGACGGCGAGTGCGGCGAGGACGGCGGCCGCGGCGAAGAACAGGTAGGTCGGCACCGAGTTCCAGGCGAACTCCTTGCCGCCGAGGCTGAGGACCAGCATGAGCGCGCTCGCCGCGCCGACGATGCAGGTGGCGCCCCACCAGTCGAGGCGGGCGTCGCCGCGCGGGCGCTGCGGCAGCTTCAGCATCCGCTGGATCACGATGAAGGCCACCACGGCGAGCGGCACGGTGATGAAGAAGCACCAGCGCCAGCCGAGCGGGCTGTCGACCAGGAAGCCGCCGAGCAGCGGGCCCGCGACCGTCGACACGCCGAAGACCGCGCCGAGGAAGCCGGAGTAGCGCCCGCGCTCCCTGGGCTCCACCACGTCGCCGAGGATGATCTGCGGCAGCGCCGCGAGCCCGCCGGCGCCGATGCCCTGGATCGCCCGCGCGCCGATGAGCCAGTAGATGTCGGTGGCGAACCCGGCGGCGACCGACGACGTGATGAAGATGACCAGCGCGATCTGGAAGAGCAGCTTGCGCCCCCAGATATCGGAGAGCTTGCCCCACAGGGGGGTGGACGCGGTCATGGTGAGCAGGGTGGCGCTCGCCACCCAGGAGAGCTTGTCCTGGCCGCCGAGCTCCCCGATGATCGTCGGCAGCGCCGTGCCGACGATCGACGTCGTGAGCATCGACGTGAGCATCGCCAGCATGAGGCCGACGAGGATCTCGATGATCTGGCGGTGCGTGTACCGCCGTTCGGCGGGCGCGTCCGCCGCCGCGTCCGCCGCCGCGTCGGCCTGCGCGTCGGCCTGCGCGTCGGTCCGCCCGTTTGCATGCCCGTCCGCCTGCTCTGCGGGCGGCTGCGGCACGGCCGCGACGGCGCCGCCGTCGGCGGCGCTTTCTGCTTCCGGCGGTGTCCGGCCCTCTCGACGCATTGTCGGCTCCCCCGGCTCGGTCACTGAACCCCCATAACACTCGTACCCGGACACACCGCCCCGCACATTTGGTGCGGAGTGGGGAAATCAGGACTACTACCGGTATAAGTAAACAGTGTTGACTTGTCAAATCGGGGGGCTATAGTTCGGGGACCGCGAACCATGGGAGGCGCCGACGGCAGGCGCCGGGGAGCGGCGGCATTCGGCAGGGCGACACGACACGACCCAGGGGGCGGCAGTGACGAACGAGGTGGACGCCGGTCCGGGACCCGACCGCGCCCGGGGCCGCGACCGGGAGGCCACCAGGAAGCGCATCCTCGACAGCGCCCGCGAACTCTTCACCGCCGAGGGGTACGCCCAGGTGTCGTCCCGCCGGATCGCCGCCGCCGCCGGCGTGAACGTCGCGCTCATCAACCGCTACTTCGGCGCGAAGCGCGGCCTCCTCGCCGAGGTCATCGCCGAGGAGGCGGTGTTCCCCAAGATCTTCGAGGGCGACCGCGCGGGGCTGCCGCGCCGCCTCGCGGAGCACGTGGTGTACCGCTCGCTCGGCGAGGGGACCCCGTTGCAGCGCGCGCTGGAGCACTCGGCGAGCGACCCCGACCTGCGGCAGGTCCACAAGGAGCGGGTGAAGAGCGCGATATTGGAGCCGCTGGCCGCCTTCATCGGCGGCCCCGACGCGGGGACGCGGGCGTCGCTGGTGGTCTCGCTGCTGCTCGGTGTCGGCACGCTCAAGCGCGTCGAGAGCGGTGGCGCGCTGCTCGACCACGACCCGGCGGACCTCGTGGACCGCCTGACCGCCGTAATCGCCGCCTGCCTGGAGGGCGGGCCCGCCCGGTAGCGTCCGCGGCCGGGCGGCGGACCCGGTGCGCCCCGTTGGTGGGCACATTTCCATTACGTGACTTTTATTTTCCCCTCGACACGCCGCTTCCCCGGTTTTTTTTCTTTTCCGGGCTGGAGTTGTGCTTCCCTGTTCAGGAATATCCGAGCCGACCATTTATTGGGCTCCGGATTTGACATCAACGGGGGAATGATCATGAGAACATTGCCGGAATTCGCGAATGGCGGCGTAGGGGACAGACTTTGGCGGATACGCCGAGCGGCGCTCGCCTTAACCATGTGCGCGGCCCTTTCGGTCGCGGGCCTGGGCGGCGCCGCACCGGCGGCGGCCGCCCAGGCGAAGGCCACGAAGGCCGTCGACTTCGCGAAGGCGCAGTTGGGCAAGCCCTACCGGTACGGCGGCAACGGGCCGTCGTCCTACGACTGCTCCGGGCTGGTCAAGCGGTCGTACCGGTCGGCGGGAGTGTCGCTCTCCCGGACCACGCAGGCGCAGTACCGCCAGGGCCGCTCCGTGGCGCGGTCGCACCTGCGGCCCGGCGACCTGGTGTTCTTCTACCGCGGCCCGAGCCACGTCGGGATGTACGTCGGCGGCGGCAAGATGGTGCACGCGCCGAGCTCGGGGAAGCGGATCAAGGTCGAGCGGATGGCCGGGCACTACAACGGCAGCATGGTCGGCGCCCGCCGGGTGGCCTAGCGCTACTGACCTGACAGCTCGGGTACGCGGTGGTGCCGGCGCGGTGCCGCCGCGTACCTCACCCCAGCTCCGCCGAGATCGCCTCGGCCGTGTGCAGCAGGTCGGGGACCAGGGCGCGCAGCGTCTCCAGCGGGGCGATGACCCGCAGCGATGTGATCGACAGGGCCGCCACGACCTGCCCGGTGCTGTCGGCGATGGGGGCCGACACGCAGTTCATGAAGTCCTCGAACTCCCCGTCGTCGACCGCCCACCCGCGGCGCCGGATCGCGTCGAGCTCGGCCTCCAGCGCGGCGCGGTCGGTGAACGTGGACTCGGTGTGGGCGGTGAGCTCGGCGCCGTCGAGCAGGCCGGCGGCGCGCTCGGGGGGCAGCTGCGCGAGGATCGACTTGCCGACCCCGCTGGCGTGCAAGGAGGCGGGGCGGCCGACCCGCGAGTACATGCGCACCCCCTCCGTCCCGTCGATCTTGTCGACGTAGATGACCTCGTCGCCGATGAGCTGCGCGAGGTGGACGGTGTGCCCGCAGGCGGAGTTCAGCCGCCGCAGGTGCGGGTGCGCGAGCCCGCGCAGGTCCAGCCCCTCCAGGGTCTGCTGGGCGATGGAGATCAGCCGGGTGCCCACCGTGTAGCGACCGTCGCCGCGCCGCCGGGCGAAACCGCTGCCCTCAAGGGTCTGGAGCAGCCGCAGCGCCGTCGACCGGTGCACACCGAGGACGTCGGCCATTTCGGAGAGGGTGCGTGGGTCCTCGGCGAGCGTTTCGATGATGACGATCGCCCGCTGCACGGTCTGCGACATGACATCCCCAGTAGAAGGTCGGCGGCCGGGTGCGCGGCGGCCGCCGCGCGCACGCCCAATCGTTGCACATGCTGCATTTTTGATTGCATGAAATACTCGGGACCGCCGTCGTGCGGACCGCTTTCCCCGGCGGCATCGGCTGCCGCGGACGTCAGGGCCCCTCGGAGGCGGCGCCCCTTCTGTGTAATAATTGCATCTTACGTTGCAACATGTGCACAGGATCGGGAGGCGGTATGGCGGGCAGCGGTGGACCCGGGCACGGCGGCCCGGCGACCCGTCCCGACGTTCTCAGCGTCGGCGAGACCATGGTGCTGCTCGCACCCCCATCGGGAGCGCCGCTCGTCGACCGCCCCGCGCTCGACATCGAGATCGGCGGCGCCGAATCCAATGTGGCCTGCGGCGTCGCCCAGCTCGGCCACCGCGCCGCGTGGCTGAGCCGCGTCGGCGACGACCCGTTCGGCCGCATCATCACAGCGGAGCTCGCCCGGCGCGGCGTCGACACCGGCGCGGTCACGGTCGACCCCGACCGGCCGACCGGCCTGTACCTCAAGGACCCCGGCCGCGAACGGACCCGGGTCCACTACTACCGGGCGGGGTCGGCGGCGTCGGCGATGGCGCCGGACCTGGCGCACGGCATCCGGGCCGCGGGCGCGCGCATCACCCACCTCTCCGGAATCACGCCGGTCCTCTCCGCCGACTGCGCCGCGCTGGTCGAGTCCCTGCTCACCGAGCGCGCCCCGGACGCCGGCCCGATCAGCTTCGACGTCAACCACCGGCCGGCGCTCTGGGCCGCCGGCCCGGCGGGGACGGCGCTGCTGCCGCTCGCCCGCGCCGCCGACATCGTGTTCATCGGCCGCGACGAGGCCGAGGCGCTGTGGGGCACGGCGACCGACGACGCCGTCCGGGCGCTGCTGCCCGACGTCGGCTGCCTCGTCGTCAAGGACGCCGATATCGGCGCCACGTGCTACGAGGGCGAGCAGCGGACCTTCGTGCCCGCGCTGGCCGTCGACGTCGTCGAGCCGGTCGGCGCGGGCGACGCCTTCGCCGCGGGGTTCCTCTCGGGCCTGCTCGACGGCCGGCCGGCGCGCGACCGGCTGCGCCTCGGGCACATCGCGGCCGCCGCAACGCTCCAAAGCGTCAGCGACCTCGCCGTGCTGCCCCCGTCGGCGGAACGCGAGCGGCTGATCGCCGCCGCCGACGCCGACTGGCCGGGGCTCGCGCTGCCCGGCCCCGCGGCCTGACCGGCCGGGTACGGCGGCCGGAAAGCGCCGCCGACCGCTTTGAGACTCTAAGGACGTGATCATGGGATTCGACGAGATCTTCGGGACGCAGCAGGTCATGGCGATCCTGCGGGGGATGCCCGAACGCGAGACGGTCGAGCTCGCCACCCGCGCCTGGGACCTGGGCATGGAGCTGGTGGAGGTGCCCGTCCAGACGCCCGACGCCGTGCCGTCCCTGCGCGCCGCGATCGCCGCGGGCGCCGAGCGCGGCCGCACCGTCGGCGCGGGCACCGTCATCACGGTCGAGCAGGTCCGGGCCGTCGCCGAGGCGGGCGCCTCGTTCACCGTCGCGCCGGGCTTCGACCCGGCCGTCGCCGCGGCCTCCGCCGCGGCGGGAATGCCGCACCTGCCCGGTGTCGCGACGGCCAGTGAGGTCCAGCAGGCCCTGCGGCACGGCCTGACCTGGCTGAAGGCGTTCCCCGCCACCTCGCTCGGCACCGCCTGGTTCGCGGGCATGGCCGGACCGTTCCCGCAGGTCAACCTGGTCGCGACCGGGGGGATCGACGCGCACAGCGCGCCCGACTACCTCGCCGCGGGCGCGAAGGTCGCCGCCGTCGGTTCGGCGCTGGCGGACCCCGCCCAGATCGACCTGCTCGCGGGCCTGGTCGAGCGCTAGCAGGCCATGGCGGTCTAGTCGCCCAGGACGATGGTGTGGGCGTGCAGCGGGGCGAGGAAGCGCGCCGGGCCGTTGCCGGCGCGCAGCCGCTTCGCCCGGCTGCACGCCGCGTCGGCGTACAGCTCATAGCCCGTGCGTGTACCGGCCTCCAGTTCGACGATCCCGCCGTGCCCGTCGGCCAGCTCAGTGGCGCCGGCCGCCTCGACGACCTGGCGGTATCCCGACTCGTAGGTGATGGTCACCGGGCCGAGGGCTGTCGGCGCGACGGCGTCGGCCCCGGCCTCGGGACGCACGACTGCGGCGATGGTGGCGGACATGGTGGCGAGGTTCGCAGGGCGGATCGGCACGGCAGGCATCCTCTGGCAGCGCGGCGGAGTGGTCACTCTCTGTCATTCAGCTATAGCCATTTAGCTACAGCCGTGCCGGATTCGGCTGCAATCCACGCCGGTGTGTCGTTGTTCCGTTCCGCTCGGCACTCCCGCCGCGGCCCTGCTGCACGGCGGCGCCTCAGTCGAGCCAGCCCGGCCGGATCATGCCCGACTCGTAGGCGAGCACGACGAGCTGCGCGCGGTCGCGCGCCCCGAGCTTGGTCAGCACCCGGCTGACGTGCGTTTTCGCGGTGGCCGGGCTGAGGACCAGGCGGTCGGCGATCTCCTCGTTCGACAGGCCGCCCGCGACCAGGCCGAGGACCTCGCGCTCCCGTGCGGTGAGGGCGTTCAGCTCCGGCGCCGCGACGGGCTCCCTGATGCGCGCCGCGAACTCGCCGATCAGCCGGCGGGTGACCGACGGCGCGAGGAGCGCGTCGCCGCGCGCCACCACCCGCACACCGTGGATCAGCTCGGTCGGTTCGGTGTCCTTCACCAGGAAGCCGCTGGCGCCCGCGCGCAGCGCGCCGTAGACGTAGTCGTCGAGGTCGAAGGTCGTCAGGATGACGACGCGCACGTCGGACAGCCGCGGGTCGGCGGCGATGTGCCGGGTCGCGGCCAGCCCGTCGACGCCCGGCATCCGCACGTCCATCAGCACCACATCGGGGCGCTCGGCGCGGGCGAGCTCGAGGGCCTGCGCGCCGTCGCCGGCCTCGGCCACGACCTCGATGTCGTCCTCGCCGTCGAGCATCGACCGGAAGCCGGCGCGGACCAGGGTCTGGTCGTCGGCCAGGAGTACCCGGATCATCGTCCTCCTCGTCGTGGGGCCCGGTGCCGCCGTCCAGTGCGGCGGCTCACGGGTGCGGTCCGGTGGCCGGGCCGTGCGCGGGCCCGGCGTCGAGCGGAAGCCGCGCGCGCACCGCGAACCCGCCGCCCGGCCGCGGCCCGGCGGTCAGCTCGCCGCCCGCTGCCGCCGCGCGCTCGCGCATGCCGCGCAGGCCGTTGCCGTCGGCCGGGGGCGCGTCCGGCGAGGCCGGACCGTTGTCGTCGATCCACACCGCAACCCCGTCGGGGTCGTAGCGGACCAGCACCGACGCCTGCGCGTCCGCGGCGTGGCGCAGGGTGTTGGTCAGCGCCTCCTGGACGATGCGGTACCCGGCGAGGTCGGTCTTCGCGGGCAACGGAACGGGGTCGCCCTCGACGGTCAACCGGACCGGGAGCCCCGCCTGCCCGGTGTGCCGCACCAGTTCCCCGATCCGCTCCAGCGACGGGGCCGGGGCGACGGGCGCGGCCTCGTCGGCCGCGTCGACCTGCCGCAGCACCCCGAGGGTCGAGCGGAGCTCGCGCAGCGTGTCCTTGCTGGCGTGCTTGATGGCGTCCAGAGCCGCGTACGCCTGCTCCGGGTCGCGGCGGTGCAGCGCGGCCCCGGCCTGCACGTTGATCAGCGAGATCTGGTGGGCGAGGACGTCGTGCAGTTCGCGGGCGATGCGCAGGCGCTCCTCGGTGGCGCGGCGCCGGGCCTCCTCCTCGCGGGTCCGCTCGGCTTCGGCGGCGCGGTGCTCGACCTCGCGCAGGTACGCGCGCCGGTTGCGGGTGATCTCCCCGGCGGAGACCACGACGAGGATCCAGGCGATGAGGCTGAGTGCGCGGCCGAGGTTGAACGGGCCGAACACCTCGCCCGCGGTGAAGAGCAGCAGCGCCACGGCGGTTCCGGAGACCGCCGCGAACCGCTGCCCCGCTGCGGCGAGGCGGAAGATCCCGACGAGGAACGCCAGCCAGCCCCACGCCCCGTCGACCGGGCCGAGCATGTAGTAGAGCGGCGTGGTGGCGCCGACGATGACGGCGGTGAACATCGGCATCCGCGTGGTCGCGGCGAGGGACAGGCCGCCGAAGGCCAGCATGGCGAAGGCGTCGCCGTGGAAGCCGGCCGTGCGCAGGGTCGCGAACAGCAGGTCGAGTGCCACCAGGCCGGCCGTGACGGCGCCGGCGAGGACGAGGTCGGCGGTCGCCGGGCGCAGCCGCAGTGCGCTGTGCGCCATCGTCCGGCCTCCTCGCGGGGGCCGCCGGTCCGTCCGCCGCCCCGTACCCCCATGATGCGGTACCGCCGGGACCGCCCCAGGGGCCGGAGTCAGTCCGTGTCCTTGGTCCTGCTCCTGACGAAAGGGACGGCGACCGCGAAGAGCACCGCCATGGCGGGGGCGAGGAACCGGACCATCGTCGGCCGGGCGCCGAACCCGAGGTAGGCGACGATGGCGATCACCTCGCCGAGGAGGAAGCCGACGACGAGGCCGATGAGGGCCGAGACGGCGACGATGCCCACTGTGCGCATGACATGACCTGCCTTTCCGGTGAGTGCGGGACCGACCCGCGTGCCACGACGCTAGGGGCGGGGTACCGCGGCCCGAATCCGGCGGCGGATGGCACTTGGCGTACACCGGCGGTCGTACTCCCGCGGCGCCGCCTACGGCCGCGGGTGGAGGGCCCGGGCGGCGGCCCGGGCCGCCGGGTACCGTAGGGGCCAGGCGGGTTCCGCGACGGGAGGGAGGGCGCCGTGATCGCCGGCTACGGCATGGCCTACGCGCTCTCCGCCGCCGTCGACGCCGCGGAGGTCCTGGCGTCGGCCCCCGCGCCCGGAGCGTTCGCGTTCCTCGCCGCGGTCGCCATCGGCGCGGTCCTCGGCCGGCTGGCGGTGCGCGCCTGCGCGGCGCGGACACCGGCCGACGGTGCGGTCCCCTGCAACGGTCTGGCCATGCTGCGCCGCTCCGAGCGCACCGGGCCGGTCCTGCTGTGCGATCCCGGCGCCCCCGGCCGTCCGCGGCCCCGAGCGCCCGGTGCCGCCCCGGCGGCCGCGTAGCACGGGCGCCGCCCCCCGCACCCCCATTCCGCGGTTCGCGCGTTCCCCCACGCGCAGCGCGGTACCGGCACGCCCGTGCCCGGCAGTCCAGGCCTCGCGGCCGCCTCTTCGGTGTCAACGGTTCACCCGGGCCGTCCGGTACCGGACAGTCCACCACCGGATCAGGGGTCCTGCCATGTACACATTCGGACCGATCGCCGCGGCGGTCGCGCTCGCCTATGCCGTCGTCACCTCGATCACCGCCCTCCTCACCCCGGCGGCCGGGCCGGCGGCGGCCGCGCTGGCCGTTGTGGGCCTGACCGTCGCCGTGCGCCTGGTCCTGCTCCCACTGAGCTGGGCGCGGGTCAAAGGGGAGAAGGCGCGCGCACGGCTGGCGCCGCGGCTCGACGCGCTGCGGCGCGAGCACGGCGCCGACCCGCAGCGGCTCGCCGCCGAGCAGCAGAAGCTCTACCTGAGCGAGGGCACCTCGCCGCTCGCCGGCTGCCTGCCGATGCTCGCCCAGACGCCGGTGTTCGTGGCGGTCTACGGGGTCTTCATCAGCACCACCGTCGCGGGCGAACCGAACACGCTGCTCGCCCACACGCTCGCCGGGGTCCCGCTCGGGTCGTCGCTCGGGGACGTCCTCGGCGCGGGCGCCGGGCCGGAGGCCCTGGTGTTCGTGCTGCTCATGGCGGTGCTCGCGGGGGTGGCGGCGCTGTCGCGGCGGGTGCTGACCCTCCCGGCCATGGCGCGGGCGCGCGCGGCCGGCGGCCCCGAGGTGCCCGGTTCCCGGGTGATCGGCTACCTGCCGTTCCTGACCGTGGCGGTCGCCGCGTTCGTCCCGCTGGCGGCCGGGCTGTACCTGGCGGCGTCGACGGCCTGGACGCTCGCCGAGAACACGGCGCTGCGGAGCCTCGTTCCCGGGTGACGCCGTTCCGGGCCGGCCGCGCGGCCGGCCCGGCCGCTCAGAGCGGCACGTTGATGCAGGCCAGCCGGGCGCCCGCCATGCCGGCGTGGCCGGGCTGGGTGTGCGTGTGCTCCTCGTGGATCACGACGGAGCCGGCCTGGCCGGGGCGCGGCGTCCACTCGACGGCGGTGCCCGTGATGGCGTCGCCGAACGGGCTGGTGTGGAAGTCGAGCCACGCCTCGTTCTCGGCGTTGGCGTACTCGGGGTCGGTCGAGGGCTGAACGGGATCGACCTCGTGCTGGTAGTGCGGCCCGGCGTCGTCGCCGGTGGGACCGCACGGCTTCGTGTGCAGGTGCGCGCCGTAGTCGCGGTCGGGTTCGAGCCCGCCGACGTGCAGCACGAAGCCGGTGCCGCTGCCCTTGTGCCGGGCGAGTTCGCGCATCGCCTCGTGCTCCTCTGCGCCCTCGGCGCCCGGGCGCCCGGACTCGCGCTCCGCCCACTGCGGCAGGTCGGTGGCGACGAGGACCGAGGCCCGCGCGCCTTCGGGGACCGCCTTGTCGTAGGTGACCGCGGTGGCGCCGGCGGAGTAGGCCGTGAAGGTCCCCGCGACCAGGACGGGGTTCGGCGGCGCAGCGGGGGCCGGCCCCACCGCGGCGGAGGCGGTGCCGCCGAGCAGCAGCGGTGCCGCGGCCAGCAGGATCAGCAGAAGGCGGGGCAGGGCTCGGTTCGACACAGGCGTCCTCATGGCGTAGCTCGGGTACCTCACGTCATCGAACCATGACTCTACGTCACCAATCGCCTGCGGACGGGCAGCCGGGCGGAATCCGTGTCAGGACGAGAGCGTCGCCTCGGTCGGGCCCGGCGCGGGGAACCGGTCCCGGAACGTGAACGCCGCCGGGGTCGGACCGTTCTCGCGCAGCAGGCGCAGCCGCTCGCCGGCCTCGGCGACGGTCGGGATGTGCCCGGCCGGGATCCACCACAGTGCCGCGTAGGCCTCGGTCAGGTTCGCGAACCAGTCGCGCCGCCTGCGCAGGACGTCGAGGTGGCCGCTGCGGTAGGTGAACTCCCAGAGGGCATCCGGCGACTCCCAGACCGAGAAGTTGAGCAGCAGGTCGGGGCCGAAAGGGCGCTCGGTCGTGGCGTCGGGCAGCCCTTCGCTCCGGTAGCGCCAGACGAACCCGTCGCTGGAGTCGGCGAGGGCGTTGACGGGTTCCAGCAGGGCGACGAACCCGGCGAGGCGGGGGTCGTCGAGGGGTCCGATCAACCGTCCGATGTTGATCTGGGCGAGGTGGTGTCCTGTCATGGACGGCAGCTCATCATGGCGGTCATTCCATGTCAATATTTTTTGTTTTGGAAGGCCCGCCGGTAGGTGAGACCAGGACGCAGCACCGGCCCGGTGCCGCGTCCATGCGCGCGGTCGCGTCGGTGATCCCCGCTCCTTCGAAAAGGCCCCGGATCAGCTCCAGGTTCATCCCGCACGCAAGCGGCGGGAACGCCGTGGCAAGGGTGTGGAAGGGGCAGTTGCGCAATCGGATCTCGGCGGGCGGGACGGGGTCGCCTGGCGTGTCGCCGGCCCGGTTGCCGGCCGGGTCCTCGGCCGGATCGGCGGCGGGTTCGTAGCCGTGTGCCGCCAGATACGCCGCCGCGTCGGCGACGGCCGCCCGACCGCTTTCGGCGGGGAGGGCGCGGCCGCGTCGCACGCCCTCCTCGCGGGCGCTCGCGTACAGGGCGGTATCGGCGCCGTGCCGCTCGACCGCCGCCGCCATCAGATGCGCGGCCGTCTCGTAGTCGCGCGGCGGCAGGTGCACGCTGAGCTGGCGGTCCGCACGCCGATACAGCTTCGCGGGGCGGCCGGAGCCCGGCCCGTCCCGTCCCGAGACCTTGCGCAGCGCCACGTCGAGCAGGCCCGCTTCGACCAGCTTGTCCAGGTGGAAGCCGACGAGGTTGCGCGCGGCGCCCGTGGCGCGGGCCGCCTCGGCGCGGCTCACCTCGCTGCCCTGGGAGGCGATGTGCTCGTACAGGGCCCGGCGCAGCGGGTCGGCCAGTGCGCCCACCGCACTGATCCCGGATTCGGTCATGGGCCTATTGTGCCGACGTGCCGTGTCGGCGCGTCGTGCGGCGGCTCCCCACGCGTCTCTGGAGCGCCGGAAAACCCCAGGTCCGACTCACTTACCAACAGAAGCCAATCAAAACAAAGAGAAATGTGGTCAAAGGTCTTGTGTGGACTGGATCACTCTCTTAATATCAACCAAAACCACGTGAAACACAGGTGATGCAACATGTACGCGGAGGAGCGCCAGAGGTCCATCCTCGAACGCGCCCGTGCCGAGGGCCGTGTCGACGTCGCGGCGCTGGCAGCCGAGTTCGAGGTCACCTACGAGACCGTCCGCCGCGACCTGACCACCCTCGAACGGCACGGCGTCCTGCGCCGCGTCCACGGCGGGGCGATCACCGTCGAACGGCTCGGCTTCGAACCGACCCTGACCGTTCGCGACTCCGTGATGACAGCGGAGAAGGAGCGCATCGCGAAGGCCGCGCTGCTCGAACTGCCCGAGGACGGCTCGGTGCTGCTCGACGCCGGGTCGACGACCGGCCGGCTCGCCGAACGCCTGCCGACCGACCGCGACCTCACCGTGGTCACCAACTCCCTCTCCATCGCCTTCACGCTCACCCCGCGCACCAACATCAACCTGATGCTGCTCGGCGGTCGACTCCGGGCCCGCACCCAGGCCACCGTCGACGCGTGGGCGCTCCAGGCGCTGGAGGAGACCTACATCGACGTCGCCTTCATGGCCACCAACGGCGTCTCGGCCGAACGGGGGCTGACCACCCCGGACAGCGCCGAGGCGATGGTCAAGCGCGCCATGATGCGGTCCTCGCGCCGTGCGGTGCTGCTCGCCGACCACACCAAGGTCGGCAACGACCATTTCACCCGCTTCGCCTCGGTCGAGGACGTCGACTGCCTGATCACCGACAACGGGCTCGCCCCCGAGCTCGCGGAGGACCTCCGAGCGCGAGGACCCCGGGTGGTCACCGTCTGATCGGACGGTCGGCCCCCGGCTTCGCAGCGTCGCCGTCCTCTCCCCTTCCCTCCCGCCCGGCCCCGCGGCAACGACCCCAGGGCACGGCCACCACCCCCTTCGCGGTACCCCGGCTCCCCGGCCGGGCACCGCGGACCTCCCCTGAGGAGAGAGCACATGACCACCACCGACGAGCCGCGCCCGGCCTTCAAGGAACGGGCCCGCGCCTCGATCCAGCGGTTCGGCGGGTACCTCGCCGCCATGGTGATGCCCAACATCGGGGCGTTCCTCGCGTTCGGTCTGATCACAGCGCTGTTCATCCCGACCGGCTGGCTGCCGAACGAGTCCATGGCCGAGCTGGTCGACCCGCTGATCCGGTTCCTGCTGCCGCTGCTGATCGGCTACACCGGCGGCACCCTGGTCCACGGCCAGCGGGGCGGCGTGGTCGGCTCGATCGCCACCATGGGCGTCATCGTCGCCTCGGACAGCCCGATGTTCCTCGGCGCGATGGTCATCGGCCCGCTGTCCGCGCTGCTGATGAAGCTCTTCGACGCGGCCGTGCAGCCGAAGATCCGGGCCGGCTTCGAGATGCTGGTCAACAACTTCAGCGCCGGGATCCTCGGCGGGATCATGGCGCTGTTCGGCCTGAAGGTCGTCGGCCCGGTCGTCGCCGCGATCACCGGCGGACTGGGCACCGGCGTCGCCTGGCTGGTCGACATGCGGCTCATCCCGCTCGTGTCGCTCATCATCGAACCGGCCAAGGTGCTGTTCCTGAACAACGCCATCAACCACGGCGTCCTCAGCCCGCTGGGCGTGCAGAGCGCCGAGGAGACCGGCAAGGCCATCACGTTCCTGTTCGAGGCGAACCCCGGCCCCGGCCTGGGGATCCTGCTCGCCTGCTGGTTCTTCGGCCCGAAGATCTCCCGCGCCACCGCACCGGGCGCGATCATCATCCACTTCTTCGGCGGCATCCACGAGATCTACTTCCCGTACCTCCTGGCGCAGCCGAAACTGATCCTCGCCGCCATCGCCGGCGGGATGACCGGTGTCACCGTCTTCATGCTCACCGGCGCCGGCCTGGTCGGACCGGCCTCGCCGGGCAGCATCATCGCCGTCCTGGCGGTCACGCCGAGGGGCGGGTTCGTCCCGGTGGTCGCGGGCGTCATCGCCGCGGCCACGGTGTCCTTCCTCGTGGCGTCGCTGCTGCTGGGCTTCGGCCGGCAGGCCCGCAAGGAGGAGCAGGCGAAGGAGCGGGAGAGCGCCGAGACATGATCCGACGCAGCGGCGAACCGGACCCGCCGCGATCCCATCCCACCCCTCGTACCCACCTACGCTCCGCCCGACCGCCGGGCGGGGCCCACCACTCCGGGAGGCCCAGCCATGAGTAACACGATCAACGGTTCGGACGTGCGGAAGGTCGTCATCGCCTGCGACGCGGGCATGGGCAGCAGCGCGCTGCTGAAGACCCAGCTCGCGCAGTCCCTCAAGCCCTACGGGGTCACCGTGGAGCACACGGCGGTCAACGCCATCCCCATTGACGCCGACGTCGTGGTCACCCAGGCCGGACTCGCCGGGCGGGCGCGCAAGAGCGCGCCCGACACCCCCGTCGTGACCTTCCAGATGTTCCTCGGCGACCCCGCGTTCACCAAGCTCGAAGCCGCGATCAGGGACGGTGCCGACATTGACGGCTGAGAGGCTGCGGCTGAGCGCCGAGGCCGTCCGCCTCGGCGCCGCGGCGGCCGACAAGGCCGACGCCATCGACCAGTGCGGGCGGCTCCTGCTGGAGCTCGGCGCCGTCGAGGAGGGCTACCTCCCCGCCATGCACGAGCGTGAGCACACCATCGCCACCTACATCGGCGAAGGCGTCGCCATCCCGCACGGCACGAACGAGGCGCGGTCGCTGGTCCGGCGCACCGCGCTCGCCGTCGTCCAGTTCCCCGACGGGGTCGACTGGGACGGCTCCGACGTGCGGGTCGCCATCGGCATCGCCGCGAGCGGCGAGGAGCACATCGGTGTCCTGTCGGCGCTCGCCACGACGCTCTCCGTCCCGGAGCAGGCAGCCCTGCTGCGCACGACGACCAGCGTCGACGCCGTGATCCAACTGCTCACGCCAGCGCCGGAGAACGATCCGGCGGAACCCAGGAATGAGGCAAGCCGATGAAGGTCGCGCGGTTCTACGCACCCGGCGACATCCGTATCGAGGACGCTCCCGAGCCCGAAGCGGGCCCCGGCGAGCTGAAGCTGCGGGTGCGCGCCTGCTCCACGTGCGGCACCGACGCCAAGATCAGCAGGTTCGGGCACCACCACATCGCGCCGCCCCGTGTCATCGGCCACGAGATCGCGGGCGAGGTCGTGGGTGTCGGCGACGGCGTCGAGGGCTGGGCCGCGGGCGACGGCGCGCAGGTGATCGCCGCGATCCCGTGCGGGACCTGCCCGGACTGCGTGCGCGGGTGGCAGACCATTTGCCCGAACCAGGAGTCGATGGGCTACCACTACGACGGCGGCTTCGCCGAGTACATGATCGTGCCGGCCAAGGTGCTGGCCGTCGACGGCGTGAACCGGATCCCCGCGGGGGTCGGCCACGCCGAGGCGTCGGTGGCCGAACCGCTGGCCTGCGTCCTGAACGGGCAGGAGCTGGCGGGGGTCGGGCCGGGCGACGACGTGGTCGTGGTCGGCGCCGGTCCGATCGGCTGCCTGCACGTCCGCATGGCCCGCGCCAAGGGGGCCGCGCGGGTGTTCCTGGTGGAGCTGAACCGGGGCCGGCTCGACATGGCGGCCGACCGCGTCCGTCCCGACGCCGCTGTGTGCGCGGCGGAGACCGACCCGGTGGCGGAGATCGAGAAGCTCACCGAGGGGCGCGGCGCCGATGTCGTCATCACCGCCGCCGCGGCAGGTGCGGCGCAGGAGCAGGCGCTGCAAATGGCGGCGCGCCGCGGCCGCATCAGCTTCTTCGGCGGGCTGCCCAAGGACAACCCCGTCATCGCCTGCGACTCCAACCTGGTGCACTACCGGGAGCTGACCATCGTGGGCGCGAACGGGTCGAGCCCCGCGCACAACCGGCGCGCGCTCGACCTCATCGCCTCGGGCGAGGTGCCGGTGACCGACCTGATCACCGAGCGGCTGCCGCTGGACGAGGTCCTGACGGCGATCGACACGGTCATCGCGGGCAGCGCCATCAAGGTCACGATCGAACCCTGAACCGGCCGCCGTATCGCGCCCCGATCGGTTCGAGCGCCGCGGCCCCGGTGCCGGAGGGACCCCCTCCGGCACCGGGGCCGCTGCCGTTCAGCCCGCGCCGCCCGGATCCGGCGGCGCGCCGCCGTAGAGGACGGCGAACGCCCGGCGGAACGCGGCGAGGTCCTCGCTCGGCGGGCCCGTCTGGAGCCTGCCGGGCCCGAGCGCCGCGCGCAGGCGCGCGGCGAAGTCGTCCGCTCCCCGGCAGGAGTCGGGCAGGCGCAGGAACCAGCGGTACCCGCTCGGCTGCGCGGGGACGCCGGCCTCGCCGAGGACGGTGTCGACGAAGAGGTCGATGTCGGCCTGGTCGTGCCGGGTCCGCTCCAGTTCCCAGCGCTGCTCCGTGCCGTCCTCGCGCACGTGGGTGACGCGAACGGGCGGGGGCGGCCGGGTCTCCAGGCAGCGGACGATGTGCTCGGTGCCGGCGGCCCAGAGGATCATCATCGACCAGCCCGACTCGCTGTACTCCAGGTAGCGGGCCTCCTCGCGCGCGCACGAGCCGTCGTCGGCCCGATCGTCGGCGTCCTTGGGGCACCAGCGCTCCGGCGGGCCGTCGAGGACGGCGCAGTCGGACCAGGACGGATCGGGGTCGTGGTCGCATGTGCGGTGTCCGACGCGGGGGACCGCCTGCGGCGGGTGCCACGGGGTGCGGCGGTCAGGCATCGGTGCCGCCCGGAGAGCGCCAGGACAGCGTGTAGCGCCAGAAGAGGCGGCGGCGCAGTACGGCGCCGGGGAGGGCCAGTGCGGCGGCCACGCCGATCTCGCGCAGGCTCATGTCGGGGTCGCGCACGGGCATGCCCGACTTCGTCGCGTGCGACGGGTCGCGCACCCCCGTGACCGCCCGCGCCGCGGCCAGCCCCGCGCCGATCGTCCACTGCGGGAGGAGGGCCGCTGCGGTGGTCGCGGCGTCGACCGGGCCCTCGGGGCGGTAGAGCCCGACGACGGCGAGGACGCCGCCCGGGGCGAGCGCCTTGACGAGGGCGTCGAGGGACTCCGTGCAGGGCATGTGGTGCAGGCTGGAGACCGCCGAGATGAAGTGGTAGCGCCCCGGTTCGAGGTCCATCTCCGCCAGCCGCGCGACGGTGTAGTCGATCCCCAGTCGGGTGGGGGTCCGCTCGGTGGCGTCCTCGATCATCGCCGGGGCTGGGTCGAACGCGTCGACCTGGGCCACCTGCCCGGCGAGGACACGCGCGAACCGCCCCGAACCGCAGCCGACGTCCAGTGCGCGCTCGGCGCCGGCGGGCACCTGCCGCAGCAGCCAGGGGTGGTAGTGCGTGTTGTGGTTCCAGGACAGGTCGAGGGGCATGGGCGGCTCTCTCGTCAGGGGGCCGGACGGGTGGGGGCGGATGCGACACCGGGATGGCAGTGCGCCAGATGTGCGGCGCACTGCCATCCCGGTGTCGATTCGGTCGGTCCCGCGGGGGGTCAGCCCGCCTCTTTCTTCGCCTCCAGCGCCTCCATGGCGATCACCGCGGCGGCCACCGTGCCGTGCACGGGGACCTGGCGGTGCAGCCCGACGAGCCGGACGACCTTCGTGACGCGCTCGTTCGGCGCGGCCAGCGAAAGGCTGCCGCCGCGCTCGGTCACGTCCCGATAGGCGGTGATGATGGCGTTCAATCCGCTGGAGTCCATGAAGGCCAGCCCCGACAGGTCGAGGATCAGCCACGGCCCGTGCTTCTCGACCGCGTCCTGGACATTGATCTGGAGGTCCTCAGCGGTCGCGATGTCGAGTTCGCCCTCGACCTGCACGATCACGCTGTGGTTCTCGACCCGGGTGTTCAGCCCAAGCCTGTGCACGTTAACTCCTCCCAGCCCCACCTGGATGTTGAGGGGTCCCCTTCTATCAGCCCGAACCGTCGGCACACCCGGCTCGGGTGCCCGGCCGCCTCCGGCGTGCCGCGCGGCAGCCACCAGTACTGTGCCAGCACAAGCTGGGACGGGCCTGAGCGCCCTGTGCCGGGCGCCCTGCGGCGGTTGCTGCTGTGTCCCGTAAGGCTCTGAACACACACGGTATTAGCCGATCAGACGCACGGGAATGCCAATGCGCCAGTTATTTTCTCCCGTGCCGGTCATTTCAGGCCGACTTGGGCGTGTGGTCTGCTGCACACCCTCCTAGGGTGCGCGGTCGGGTCGGCTCCGCGGCGGCCGATCGCCATCGGCGGCGGAGAATTCGGCGAGCAGTCGTTCGGCGCCCAGGGTAGCCGTGAGTTCGCCGGAGCGCACCGCCTCCTCGACCGCAGCGGTGCCCGCCCGGACCCCGGGGTGGGCGGTGAGGCGCGCCATGAGGGTGTCGCGGACGCGGGCCCACATCCAGTCGACCTGCTGGCCGCTGCGCTTCTCGGCGAGCTCGCCGTCGGCCGACAGGGCGGCGCGGTGGTCGAGGACCGCCGCCCACACGTCGTCCAGCCCGCTGCCGGTCAGGCCGCTGCACGTGAGCACCGGGGGCGTCCACGACGGGCTGAGGGGTTGCAGGAGGCGGAGCGCGCGGGACAGCTCGCGGGCCGCGCCTCGGGCGTCGGCCTCGTGGGGGCCGTCGGACTTGTTGACCGCCACCACGTCCACGAGTTCGAGCACGCCCTTCTTGATCCCCTGGAGTTGGTCGCCCGTGCGGGCCAGGGTCAGGAAGCAGAAGCAGTCGACCATGTTGGCGACGGCGACCTCGGACTGCCCCACCCCCACGGTCTCCACGAGCACGACGTCGAACCCCGCCGCCTCCATCAGGATGATGGTCTCCCTGGTGGCGCGGGCGACCCCGCCCAGGGTGCCGGCGGTCGGCGAGGGGCGGATGAACGCGTTCGGGTCGACCGCCAGGTGCGCCATGCGGGTCTTGTCGCCGAGGATGCTGCCCCCCGTGCGGGTCGACGACGGGTCGACCGCGAGGACGGCCACCCGGTGCCCCGCCGCGGTCAGCCGGCCGCCGAGGGCGTCGATGAACGTGGACTTGCCCACACCGGGCACGCCCGTGATGCCGACCCGGTGCGCCGTGCCGCTGTGCGGGAGCAGTGCGACGAGCAGCCGCTGGGCGAGTTCGGCGTGGTCCGGTCGGCGCGACTCCACCAGGGTGATCGCGCGCGCCAACGTCGGCCGGTGGCCGGCGAGGACCCCTTCGGCGTAGGCGTCGATGTCGATGCTGCGTGTCATCGCTGCTTTCCGGTCGGTGCGGCTGCGGAGGCGGCGTCTCCCCGTCCGCCCCCATCATCCAACCCGATCGTCCGCGCGGCACCATCCGCACCGCCCGACCGCACCGTCCGACCGGGTCGCCGACCGCATCGCCCGACCGGGTCGCCGACCGCATCGCCCGACCGGGCCGCCGACCGGGCGCACGCGGAACGCCGGAGGGCCGCGCACCGATCGGTGCGCGGCCCTCCGGCTCCCATGAGCGGGACGCGGGCTCAGACGGGCGTGGTGTCCGTGGTGGCCGCGGCGTCCTGTGTGCCGACCCGGCCGCGCAGGCGCACACCCAGGATGATCAGTGCGATGCCGAGGATGATCGCGTAGATGCCGATGACCCAGACCAGCGCGAGCGCCCCCGCGCCCGGCGCGACGAGCATCACCAGGCCGAACAGGACCGACAGCGCGCCGCTGAGGACGAGCAGCCACTCGTTGGTGATCTCCTTGCGCAGCCGGATGCCGGACGCGATCTGGACGACGCCGCCGACCAGCGCCCACGCGCCGATGAGCAGCGCGAGGGTGAGCGCCGACAGCTCCGGCCAGAACAGCACGAGCAGGCCGAAGACGATGCTGACGACGGCCTGCACGGCGGGCAGCCACCGCGACCCGGACCGTTCGCCGCTGAACGTGTGCACCAGCAGGAACACCCCGTCGACCAGGGCGAACGCGCCCACGAGGATGACCAGGGCGATGAGGGTCAGGTCCGGCCAGACCAGGGCGAGCACGCCGAACAGTACGGCGGCGGCGCCCCTGATGACGAGCGCCCACCAGTGGCGGGCGAGGACGGCGAGCATAGGGCCACCTTCGGCTTCGGAATAGGAACCTGCGCGGTGGCCTACCCTGCTGCCGGGCGGATGTCGTCGGCGCCGGGTATGGAAACGGCAGCGGCAGGTAAAGGCTCCGCGCGCCGAAGGGACGGACCGCCGCCGGGGCGCACCGGGCGCCCGGAGAGCACGGGACGCACCGGGCGCCCGGCCGCGGCCCGCCGGGCGGGGATCGGCGCCGCTCAGCGGGCGCCCGCCGGTCACCTCAGTGCGCGAGCCGTTCGGCGAGGGTGTCGAGCAGGCCGACCGCCGCCTCGGCGATGACGGTGCCCGGCGGGAAGATGGCGGCCGCGCCGGCCTCGCGCAGCGCCGCGAAGTCGCCCGGCGGGATGACCCCGCCCACCACCACCATGATGTCGGGGCGGCCGAGCTCGGCGAGGGCGTCGCGCAGCGCGGGCACGAGGGTGAGGTGCCCCGCGGCCAGCGACGACACACCCACGATGTGCACATCGGACTCCGCAGCCTGCGCCGCGACCTCCTCGGGGGTCTGGAACAGCGGGCCGACGTCGACGTCGAAGCCGAGGTCGGCGAACGCGGTGGCGATGACCTTCTGCCCGCGGTCGTGGCCGTCCTGGCCCATCTTGGCGATGAGGATCCGGGGGCGGCGGCCCTCGTCGTCCTCGAACCGGTCGACCCGCTCGGCGATGCCGGTCAGGGCCGCGGCGGTGTCGGCGGAGGCCCCTGCTTCGTCGCGGTACACGCCTTGGATGGTACGGATCTGCCCGGAGTGGCGCCCGAACACCCGCTCCATGGCGTCGGAGATCTCGCCGACGGTGGCCTTGGCGCGTGCGGCGTCGACCGCCGCTGCGAGCAGGTTGTGCTCCAGTGTCGCGCCGTCGGACTCGGCCGCGGCGGCGGCGCCGAGCCGGTCGAGCGCGTCCCGCACGGCGGTGTCGTCGCGCTCTTCGCGCAGCCGCCGCAGCTTGTCGAGCTGCTCGGTGCGCACCCGGGTGTTGTCGACCTTGAGGACGTCGATGTCGTCGGCGGCGTCGGGGCGGTACTTGTTGACGCCGATGACCGGCTGGCGGCCGGAGTCGATGCGGGCCTGGGTGCGTGCCGCCGCCTCCTCGATGCGCATCTTGGGGATGCCGGCCTCGATGGCGCGGGCCATGCCGCCGGCGTCCTCGACCTCGCGGATGTGCGCCCACGCGCGCCCGGCGAGCTGCTGGGTGAGGCGTTCGACGAAGTGGCTGCCGCCCCACGGGTCGATGACGCGGGTGGTGCCGGACTCCTGTTGCAGCACGAGTTGGGTGTCGCGGGCGATGCGCGCGGAGAAGTCGGTGGGCAGCGCGAGCGCCTCGTCCAGGGCGTTGGTGTGCAGCGACTGGGTGTGCCCCTGGGTGGCGGCCATGGCCTCGACGCAGGTGCGCACGACGTTGTTGTAGACGTCCTGGGCGGTGAGCGACCAGCCGGACGTCTGGCTGTGGGTGCGCAGGCTCAGCGACTTGGCATTGGCAGGCGCGAACTCCTTGACGAGCCGGGCCCACAGCAGCCGGGCGGCGCGCAGCTTGGCGACCTCCATGAAGAAGTTCATCCCGATCGCCCAGAAGAACGACAGGCGCGGCGCGAACGTGTCGACATCGAGGCCCGCCCCGCGCCCCGCGCGGATGTACTCGACGCCATCGGCGAGGGTGTAGGCGAGTTCGAGGTCGGCCGTCGCCCCGGCCTCCTGCATGTGGTAGCCGGAGATGGAGATGGAGTTGAACCGCGGCATGCGCTGGGAGGTGTAGGCGAAGATGTCGGAGATGATCCGCATCGAGGGCCGCGGCGGGTAGATGTAGGTGTTGCGGACCATGAACTCCTTGAGGATGTCGTTCTGGATGGTCCCCGCGAGCTTCTCCGGCGGCACCCCCTGCTCCTCCGCTGCCACGATGTACAGCGCGAGGACGGGCAGCACCGCGCCGTTCATGGTCATCGACACGCTCATGCGGTCGAGCGGGATGCCGTCGAAGAGCTGGCGCATGTCGTAGATGGAGTCGATGGCGACCCCCGCCATGCCGACGTCGCCGGCCACGCGGGGGTGGTCGGAGTCGTAGCCGCGGTGGGTGGCGAGGTCGAACGCCACCGACAGGCCCTTCTGCCCGGCGGCGAGGTTGCGGCGGTAGAACGCGTTGGAGTCGGCGGCCGTGGAGAACCCGGCGTACTGGCGGATGGTCCACGGCTGGTTGACGTACATGGTGGGGTACGGGCCGCGCAGGTAGGGCGCGAGGCCGGGGTAGCCGTCGACGAAGCCGAGGCCCGCGCGGTCGGCGGCGGTGTACAGCGGGGCGACCTCGATGCCCTCGGGGGTCTCCCAGCCGCGGGCGTCGGGCCCCTTGCCGGTGGCGTCCTCGACGGCGGCGTGCCACGCGGCGCGGTCGGCCGCCGCGAACGGCGATCCGGGCGCGACACCGGCGAAGTCGGGAATGGCGGGGTCGGCGGTGCGCGGCGCGCGCGCGGACCCGGTGGTCTCGGCGGTCACGTGGCCACCCCCAGGGAGTCGCAGAGTTCCGTCAGCAGGCCGATCGCGTCGCCGCCGGCGGCGACGGCGCCGTCCACAGCCTGTGGACGGTCGTTCCCCGCATCGGGCACGGTATCCGGGTCGCCCGCGAGCAGGACCCGCCGCGCGCCCGCCGCCCGCAGCGCCGCGACCGTCTCGGCGGCGCGTTCGGTGTACAGCCGGTCGCTGCCGCAGAGGACGGCGACGCCGGTGCCGCTCTCGGCGAACGCCGCGGCCACCTGGCCGGCGTCCTCGGTCGCCCCCGCGGGAACGGGCTCGATCCCGCCGGACTGGAGCAGGTTCGCCGTGAACATCGCGCGCGCGTTGTGCGCCGCGACCGGGCCGAGCGTCGCCAGGAAGACGCGGGGCCGTGCCCCGGTCGACGCGCCGTGGGCGTCGCAGCGGTCGCGCAGCGCCTCGAACTCCTCGGCGTAGCGGCGGCGCGGCAGCCCGCCGGGCCCCTCGGGCGGCTTCGGCGCCGGGCGGCGCCGCAGCGGCGCCTCGGCGGCGTCGGGGAACTCGCTGACACCCGTCAGCGGGTCGGTGCGGTCGGCGAGGCGGGCGCGGCGGTCCCGCCACACGTCCTCGACGCGGGCGCCGAGCAGCGCCCGGCCCTCGGCGGCCGCGAGCCCGCCGGCGGCCTCCAGCGCCTGGAAGAACGCCCAGCCCTGCGCGTACAGGTCGGCGGTCAGGCGTTCGCCGTAGAACGACCCGCCCACCGGGTCGATGACGCGCGCCAGGTGCGCCTCCTCCACCAGCAGCGACTGGGTGTTGCGCGCGATGCGCCGGGAGAACGCGTCGGGCAGGCCGAGCGCGTGGTCGAAGGGCCGCACGGTCACCGCGTCGGCGCCGCCGACCCCCGCGCCGAAGCACGCGAGCGTCGTGCGCAGCATGTTGACGTAGGGCGAGCGGCGGCTCATCATCGCCGCCGAGGTCACGGCGTGCTGCCGCATGGCGGCCGCCGACCCGGTCAGGCCGCACGCCGACGCGACCCGCGCCCACATGGCGCGGGCCGCCCGCAGCTTGGCGATCGTGAGGAACTGGTCGGCGCTCGCCGCGTAGCGGAACTCCACGCGGGCCGCCGCGTCGCCGAGGCCCAGCCCGGCCGCTGTCAGCGCGCGCAGGTAGCAGACACCGGCCGCCATCGACGCGCCCAGCTCCTGCGCCTCCGACCCGCCGGCGTCGTGGACGGGGGTGGCGTCCGCGGTCATCAGCGTGGCGTTCGGGTAGCGGTCGGCGTGGCCCGCTGCGACGCGCGCCGCGAGGGCGACGTCGGGGGCGTCCCCCGTGCGCAGCGCCGCGGAGAGAGGGTCGATCCCGAGGTGGGCGCGGACCTCGCCGGGCGGCACACCGGCGTCGTCATGCGCGGTGAGCAGTGCGCCGGCGGCGCCGGCGTAGTCGGCCCCGGCGTCGAGCACGACCGGCGCCAGCCCGAGGTGGACGTCCGTCAGCGCCGCGGCGAGGGCGGACTCCGGCAGGCCCGCCGCCCCGGCGTGCAGCCACAGCGACGTGGCGCCGTTCTCCAGGTCGGCGAGGACCGCGGTGCGGGTCGCGGCGGGATCGGGGTCGCGGTGCTCGGCCCGGACGTCCCAGCCGTAGGGCCCGGCGCCCTGCGCGCGGCCGCCCCTGGTGAACGGACTCAGCCCCGGCATCCCCGACTCGCCCGCCTCGCTGTCGCGGGTGTAGAGCGGGTCGATGCGAATGCCGTCGTAGGTGGTGTGCGCGAGCAGCTCCTCCGGGTGCTCCGCCGCGTCGGGGTCGACGCCGCTCTTGCGCAGCACGCCGGCGACCAGCGCGCGCCACGCGCCGATGTCGGCACCGGCGAACCCCGATCCGAGGTCCGGCACGTCGCCCGCAGTGGCCTCGTCGTCCTCCGGCAGCCTCATAACCGCGATCGTAGAGAACGGCGTTCGGTTCCGTCGACACCAGGGTGCGGAGAAGCAGGCCGGGTCCTGCCGCCGCGCAGCGGACGCCGCGGCTACCGGCCCGTCGTCGTGCCGGGCGTGCCGCCGGGGGTTCCGCCGGGCGTGGCGGGGGTTTCGCCGGGGGCGCCGGGCGGCGGGAACACGAAGCGCTGCCGGTCCTGGATGACGAGCGCGTAGCCGTCGTCGGTGGCGGCCTCGACGTAGCCGGGGAGGTCGTCGGACACGACGTCCTTGGTGACCGTGTCGAGGACCGTCTGGGAGTCGCCGTCCTCTGCGCCGCGGGTGTCGCCGTACAGATTGCCGTCGAGGGAGAACGCCGGGGAGAGGGCGCGTTCGGCGTCGTCGTCGAACTGCCAGCGGATCTCGCCCGCCGCGACGTCGAGCGCGATCATCGGGGTCTCGCCGCTGCCCTGCGGCAGCAGCACGGTGCCGGTAGCGGGGTCCTCGATGGTGCCGGGCACCGGCCCGGGGGAGATCTCCGCGCCCGAGGGGTTGGCGCCGGGTTCCGCGAGCGACCAGAGGAGGTCGCCGCTGCGCAGGTCGTGCAGTGACAGCACGGACGGGTCCTCGGCCCCGGCCCAGCGGACCAGCACGGCCCGTGCGGCGGGGTCGCCGCCGCCGTCCTCGGCGGGGGTGCCGGACGCCGACGGGGTGCCGGTGCCCGGGCCGTCGCCGGGAAGGTCGTAGAAGCCGACGAGTCTCGGTGCGGCCTGCGGGGCCGCGGCGATGTCGGGATCGGCGGCGGAACCCTCCCAGAGCAGTGCGCCGTCGTCGGCGAGGTCCCTGGCCTGGAGGCGGCCCGCGCCATCGGCGAGGAACAGCACGTCGCCGTGCGCGCCGACCGGCACGCCGAACCGGTCCTCCGCAGGCACGTCGCCGGGGGGCTCCTCCTCGGCGCCCTCCTCGGCCTCCTCGTCGGGCGGCTCGGTGAACTCGAAGTCCGCCAGTTCCGCGCCGTCGGCCGCGGACACCGTGAACGCCCCGTAGGGCTTTTCGGCGCTCCATCCCTTAGGCCGGCGGACGACGACGCCGTCGAGGTAGGTGTCGCGGGGGTCGGAACCGCGCCACACGGTCTCGCCGCCGGTGTCGATGACGGTCGTGGTGGTGCGCTGCTTCTCGGCGTCCTTCTTCGCGGTGTGCTCGCTGAGGACCAGGGCGTCGCCGCCGTCGGGAGCGGTGCTGAACCGCTCGACCTGCCGGTCGCCCTCCCACAGCGTGCCGCCGTCGGCCGCGCGCTGGAGTACGTGCCGGTCCTCGCTGTTGGAGCTGATCAGGAAGGCGTCGCCCACCGACTGCACGCGCACGCCCATGGGGTCGTCGAGCAGGTCGGGCCCCTCACCGCCCGGGCCGTGCAGGAAGCGCACGGGGCGGGGGCCGATGCCGGGGGGTGCGGTGCCCTCGTACCGGGTCGGCAGCGGGCGCGGGGACTCGTCGGGCGGGTCGGGGGCGGGGTCGCCGGTGCACGCCGCGGCGCCGAGCAGCAGCGCGAGCGCGCTGGCGAGCACCAGTGGGGCCCGACGCCAGGTGCGCATGGCCCGTCTCTCCCTCAGCCGACTATGTGTACGCGCATCCTAGAACGCACGGCAGGTACCTGGATACGCACTTCAGAGCAGTCGGGTTTAGAACGGCACGGGACCGGCGCGCTCGGTGAGGAACCGGTCGATCTCGCCCGTGTCCGGCGCCGTCGCCGGGCCGGTGCGGGTGACGGAGATCGCCGCCGCGGCGTTCGCGCGCCGCGCCGCCGCCACCGGGTCGGCGCCGCGGGCGAGGGCCGCGAGGAACGCGCCTACGTGGGCGTCGCCGGCCCCGTTGGTGTCCACCGGTGCGACGGCGCGGCCCGGCACGCGGACCGGCTCCCGCCCCGGTGCGGCGACAAGGCAGCCCGCCGCGGCGTCGCGCAGCACCACGATGGCGCCGCGCGGCGCGTCGCCGACCAGGGCGGCGAGGGCGTCGCCGGTGTCGGCGAGCCCCGTGATGAGGCGGGCCTCGCGCGCGTTCAGGGTGAGGAGGTCCACCCGGCCGAGCACCCGCCCCCACAGGTCGGCCGGGATGTCCGCCACGACCGGGGCCGGATCGAACACCAGCCGGACGCCTTCGGGCAGCGCCTCGGCCCATTCGACGAGGTCGGTGCGGTACGGGCCGGCCACCAGGGAGTAACCGACCAGGTAGACGAAGTCGCCGGGCGCGGTCGCGACCCGCGCGAGGTCGCCGGCCGCCAGGTGCCCCTCCGCGCCGAGGCTGGTGACGAAGGTCCGCTCGGCGTCGGCGTCGACCAGCGCCACGCAGAACCCGGTGTCCATGTCGGTGCGCCGGGGGTGTGCCACACCGATCCCCTCGGCCGCCATCGCGGCGCGGGCCATGTCCCCGTTGCGGCCCGTGCCGTGGGCTCCGGCGTAGAGGACCCGCATGCCGCTGCGGGCGGCGGCCGCCATGACGTTGAACCCGGCGCCCGGTGTCGCCGTCGCCGAGCGGGCGAACACGTCGCCGCCGACGGGAGGCACGGCGTCGACGGTCATGACGAGGTCGGTGATGACCGCACCGCAGTGCACCAGGCGGCTCACGGTGCGCCTCCTGCGTCCGGTAGGGCGTCGCGGAGGGCGAGCAGGGCGTCGGCGAGCGGCCGGAGGTCGAGGTCGTTGACGCGGCGGACCGTGGCGACGGCGTCGGCGGGGAACGCGGCGGTGCCGTGGCAGGCGCCGAGGACGGCGCCGACGATGGCGGCGATGGTGTCGGTGTCGCCGCCGATTCCCGCGGCGAGCCGGACGGCGGCCCACGGGTCGTCGGCGCGGAGTTCGGCAAGGGCGAAGGCGGCGACCACGGATTCCTGGGAGGCGACTCCGGTGCCGATGGCGGCATGGACGTGGTCCAGCGCGTCGGCCTCGCTGCGGCCTGCGACGTCCGCGCGCGCGTGGCGGATCCGGGCGGCGATGTCGTCGTCGGCGACCGGGTGCCCGTAACGGGCACCCGCCTCTGCGGCGCGTTCGGCCGCGTCAAGCGCCGCGGCGGGCCCGCCGCCCGCGACACCGGTGCTCACGGCCGCGGCGACAGCGGCGGCCGACGCGGTGCCCAGCGTCGTGTTGTGGGTGACGAGCCCGGCGTCGCGGACGCGTGCGATGAGGCCGTCGATCGGTTCGCACGGTGTGGCGACCCCGACGGGGGCGACGCGCATGGCCGCGCCGTTGGTGGTGCCGGAGCGGCCGGCCTCCTCCGGCGGCGTGCCCGCCGCGATGGCGTCGATGGCGCGCTTGGTGGAAGGGCCGAGGAGGTCGGCCGAGCCCTTGGCGGCCATGCCCCGCTCCCACGCGGTCAGCCGTTCGGCGAACCGGTGCGCGTCGATCCGGCCGCACCCTTCGATGAGCAGTTCGGCGACGAGCACGGCCTGCTCGGTGTCGTCGGTGATCGTGCCGGCCGGGAGCCCTGGGGCGATGGGCTGGTCGGCGGGGCCGTCCTCGAAGCCCTCGATGGGGCCGAAGCGGCGCGCGATGTCGGCGCGGCCGAAGGACTGGGTGGGCATGCCGAGGGCGTCGCCGACAGCGAGCCCGTAGAGGGCGCCCAGCGCACGGTCCCGAGTGTCGGCAGAGGTCACCGGCGCGGTCCGATTTCGCAACGCGACCGGAGGGCGCCGGTGGCCTGGGAGAGGCGCACTACCGGTGCTCGGCCCGTACGTCCGCGATGAATGCGGTGAACGCATCGGTGTGGAACGCCAGGTGACCGAGTTCGCGGTGCCGCGTGTCACGCATGTGGACGATGTCCGGAGTCTCGGCGATCTCGACGCAGTCACCGCCGTTGGCACCGCTATGGCTCGACTTGTGCCAGTCAAGTTCCATTGGATTCCCTCCTGAGCGTGTGCAGCACGTCCAGTGTTCCAGCCTCGGGTAGGGCCAGTACCAACGGCAGGTGGGGGCGGGCCCTCCGCCCGCCGTTGGTGCTACTTTCCCCAGGTCACCGGAACGCGGCTCGGTGACAAGGCCGCACCGCGGAGGGGCCGCCCCTTGAAAAACCAGGACTCCACCTGCGGTAGACCGATTCCGATCCTCAAGTTCAGCGAACTTCGGTGATCATGGTGCCGGTCACCTCGTGGTCGGCCTCGCCGCCGCTGAGTTCCGCGATCGAGCGGGTCAGGTCGGCGAGGTCGGGTTCCGCGACCCCGACCTCGATGTGGACCCGGTCGCCGTAGGTGACCGAGCGGACGGCGAACCGCGACCCCCGCAGCGCGTTCTCGATCCTGCCTGCCTGCTCGTGACCGGCGTGGACGGTGACGAGCAGCATGGTGCGCCGCTCCAGCACGCCGACCGCGTCGATCGCGGCGGCGACCGCTCCGCCGTACGCGCGGATCAGGCCGCCCGCTCCCAGCTTCACCCCGCCGAAGTAGCGGGTGACGACGGCGGCGGTGTTGGTGATCCCGCGGTGCCGCAGCACCTCCAGCATCGGGACCCCGGCCGTGCCGCCCGGCTCGCCGTCATCGCTGGACCGCTGGACGTCGCCGTTGTCGCCGAGGACGTAGGCCGTGCAGTTGTGGTTGGCGTCCCAGTGCAGCCGCCGCCGCTCGGCGATGAAGGCGCGGGCGGCCGCTTCGCTGTCCACGCGTGCCACGGCGCACAGGAAGCGCGACTTGCGGATCTCGGTCTCGTGTTCGCCGTCGCGGCTGATCGTCCTCATAACCGCCACCGATCGTATGCCGCCCCGCCGGTACCGGTCCGCCCCGCTCTCCCTGGTCCGCCTCACCCGGCCCCCGGTCCCCGGTCCCACCCTGACCCACCGACCCCGGTCTCACCCCGGCCTACCGACTCAGTTCCACCCCATTTCGTCGACCCCGGTCCCGTCTCGGTCCGGTCCACCGGTCACGCCGCGTCGAGCCCTTCCGGCTGCACGAGCAGCCGGAGCCCCAAGGGTGCGTAAAATCTGGCGCCCTCTGCGCGTCAATTCATGAACCGGACACGGAGGCGGCTTTACATTCACATCGGGCGCCCGGAAGCGGAGACGGGGAAAACCTGGCGGTGGGTCGACCGAAAATCCACCGGTCCCGTGCCGCACACCACTGCAACCGGTGCCGCCGCGGAGGTTCGGGAGCTGTGGGCATACGCGCGCGCAACTGGGCGGTCCTGCTGGTCGGGCCCGCGCTGCTCGTCTACTGCAACGCGTCGGCGGCGAGCGCCGTGACCTCCTCAGCCGCGTCGACGGCGGGTGCCGCGCGCTTCTCGGTCGCGGCGGCCGGGTCTCCTGCCTCCGCGGAGGCCACCACTTCGGCGTTGCGCATCGAGGCGACCGGAACCCCCGTGCACGCGGCGCGCGGTGCGCGCGTCGGCTACACCGTCCAGGCGCACAACACCGGCCGCCGGGCGGTCGACGCCGCCGTCCGCCTGGAGGACGTTTCGCCCGGCCTGTCCATCGCCGCCGCCGAATCCGACCCCGCCTGCACGGTGCAGCGCGGCGGGTACGTGTGCACGCGGTCGGAGCTGAACCCCGGGGCCACCGCGTCCTGGACCGTCTACGGCGACATCGACCACGCGGCGTCCGGCAGCGTGCGTGCCGCCTTCGCCCAGTTCACGGCCGCGTCCAAGGACGACCCGCACACGGGGGAGCAGGGGCGCGGTACCGCGCGCGGCACCGCGGAGGTCGCCACCATCGTGGACGCGTCGCTGCCCGTCGCGTCGCCGAGCCCGGCCGTGTCGGGCACGGCGGCCCCGCACGGCGCGGCCGCCGTGCCCGCCCCGCCCGCGGCGTCCCACTCGTCCCCCGCCCCGGCGGTGTTCCCCGGCGCCGCGGGGCACACGGCTCCGGACGGCACCCGTACCCTGCCGCTGACCGGTGGGACCCTCCTCGGACTGGTCGCGCTCGCCTTCGGCCTGCTCGTCGCGGGCGCCACCATCCGGATGCTGTTCGGTTCGCGGCGCAGGTGACCCGCCGGCCTCGGTAGCGTCGGGACCATGCCGACCCCGGACTTCATCCGCCGCCTCCGCGCGCACATCGGGCAGGACCTCCTCTGGCTTATCGGCGTGACTGCGGTCGTCGTCGACGCGGAGCGGCGCGTGCTGCTGCACCGGCGCGCCGACGACGGCGCATGGTCGACCCCCGGCGGCATCGTGGAACCCGGCGAGCAGCCCGCCGCGGCGCTGGTCCGCGAGGTCGAGGAGGAGACCGGTGTGCTGGTGGTGTGCGAGCGGATCGGCGGCGTCTCCAGCGAGGAGCCGTTCACCTATGCCAACGGCGACCGGGTGCAGTTCATGGACATCGCGTTCCGCTGCCGCCCAGTCGGCGGGGAGGCCAGGGTGGACGGCGACGAGAGCCTCGACGTCGGCTGGTTCCCGCTCGACGGCCTGCCCCCGTTGAGCGGCACGGTCCTGCGCCGGATCCGGTGCGCCTTCGCCGAGGGCGCGGCCTGGTTCGCCGCCCCCGACGCCGATCCCGCCCCAAGGGCCGTCCCTGAGGCCGCTCCCGCTCCCGCCCCGCCCGTTGCGCGCCCCGGCGGGTCCGGCGGCTGACCTGCGTCCTTTCCGCGCCCCGCGCGATTTGGGCGCCGTGCGGAACCGTACATGGGCCCCACGAGTCACAGGATCTGCGGGCGGCGATGACGTACGGGATGCATGCCATCGCGGTCCGGAACAGCAGCGGCGCATGCCGTCCACGACGGGAAGACTGGAAAAGGATATGAGCAAGCGGGGGCTGGCGCTGGCGGCGGCAGCGGTGGGTTCGAGTGCGGTGCTGGCGGCGTGCGGGGCGCTGCCGGGCGGCGGCGGGGGCGATTCCGGCGGGCAGAAGGAGGCCGGGGCAGGCGCGCAGGGCGGCGCCGGAGCGGGGTGGGAGAAGGAGTTCCCCAAGGGGGTGACCCCCATCATCGAGATCGACAAGCCCGGGGGGAAGACCCAGGAGGAGGCGCTCGGCGAGTTCTTCGCCCTCTACGGCGACCTGTTCACCGCCGTCTACGAGAAGGACGCCGACCCGGCGTTCCTCAAGGAGCGGTTCAGCAACGACGCGCCCTCGCCCGAGACGCTGGGCGCGTCCGTGCAGACGTTCGTCGAGGCCGGGGCGGTGCCGAAGGGCGAGGTGCGCTTCTACAACGGCCTGGTGGGCGCCTACACCCAGGACACCGTGCAGGTCGATTTCTGCGTGGACCAGCGGATGTTCAAGGTCCAGGACGCCGAGACGGGCAAGGAGGTCGAGGTCGGCGGGCCGACCGACTGGGAGCCCGACATGCTGAAGCCCGGGATCGTCGCCGCGAGCGGCATCTTCGAGAAGGGCGACGACGGCACGTGGACCAGCGGTTCGTTCTCCATCGACCCGCAGGAGGAAGGGGACACCGCGGCCGGCTGCATGGGCGAGGGCGGCGGGTCGGGGAGCCCGGAGCCCGAACCGTCCTGACGGAGCCCCGAACCGCCCTGACGGATCGCGGTCTGCGGCCCGCGACCTGCGAACCGCGCACCGCAGCCTGCGCACCGTGGCCCGCGGCGCCGCCCCGGTCCCGGCGGCGCCGCTCAGCCGATGAAGCCGTTCTCCGCCAGGAAGTACAGCGCCGCCTGGTCGTGGGTCGCGCCGTCGAGGTCGACCATCCCGTTGAGCTCGATGATGGCGTCCTCGGTGAGCGCGTCGCCGAGGTCCTTGGCGAGCGTGCGCAGCTCGGGGTGCTCCTCGACGGTCTCGCCGCGCGCGGTCATGGCGGCGAGCTGGGTGGTGAAGTACCCCTCGGGGTCGTCGAGCACCTTCAGGTCGAGCGACTCCAGCCGGGCGTCTGTGGTGGTCACCTCGGCGAAGGTGCACGGGCTGCCCTTGGCGACGTTGACGTAGTTCAGCGACAGGCTCATCTGGTAGACGTTCGCGACGTCGAACGGCGCGTCGTAGGACGCCTGGAACCTCTCCCATTCGCGGTCCATGAACTCGGCCGCGCCGCAGAAGGTCGCGTGGTCGGGCTGCTCCCTGGCGAGCCGGCCGAGCCGGGCGAGGTCGTCGACCTCGCCCACGGGGCCGGGGGCGTCGGAGGCGCGGGCGATGGCGTACTGGTTGCCGAACCTCGCCGGGCCGAGCCATTCGACGCTGTTCTCGGCGAGGTCGCGCTTCGCTGTGAGCTCGAACTGCTCCGTGCCGTCGGTGATGACCTCGTCCTCCTTCAGGTACTGGGTCCACCCGGTGCCGGCGTAGTCCCAGTAGAGGTCGATCTCCCCGTCGAGCTGCGCCTTTCGGACGATGGTCGAGCCCATGAGGCCGGTCTTGTCCTCGGCTTCGGCGCCGGCGGCCCGCAGCGCGTACAGGGTGATCTTGCCGAGGATGACGTTCTCGGTGAACTCCTTGGACGACACGGTCAGCGAGGCGCCCGACAGGTCGACGTCCGCGGCGATCGAACCGCCCTCAAGGTCGACGTCCGCGGCGTCGGGCAGGCGCTCGGCGGGGTCGGCGCCGCAGCCCGCGAGCAGGGCCAGGGCCAGCACCGTTGCGCCCGCCGCTGCTGCGGCGCGGTGGCGCGGAGCGAGGGGCAGGACGGTCATCGCGGTTCCTTTTCGGTCCGGTCGGATGTCACACGCCCCGCGGGCGCAGGACGTCCTCGACGATGCCGGCCACCCAGTCGACGGCAAGGGCCAGCACCGCGACGAGCACGCTGCCGGAGAGCAGCACGAGGTCGCGGTAGGAGGCGATGCCGTTGGAGATGACGTCGCCGAGCCCGCCCGCGCCGATGAAGGTCGCGAGGGCGACGGTGCCGACGGTGATCACCAGGGCGGTGCGGATGCCGGCCAGCATCACCGGCACCGCCAGGGGCAGTTCGACCGCCCAGAGCACCTGGCGCCGGGTGAGCCCCATGCCCCGGGCCGACTCGATGACGGCGCGGTCGACCTGGTCCAGGCCGACCATGGTGTTGCGCAGCACCGGCAGGATGCCGTAGACGAGGATGGCGACGACGGCGATGGTGTGGACGCCCCAGCTCACGAACGCCACGGCGAACAGCACGATGAGCCCGAGGGTGGGGGTGGCCTGCCCGACGTTGGCGACGGCGAGGACCCCTCCGGCGTAGCGCCGCGCGCCCGGGCGGGTGAGCAGCACCCCCAGCGGGATGGCGACGGCGAGGATCAGCACCACCACGACGGCGGTCAGGGCGAGGTGCTGGGTGAAGCGGCTGAGCAGGTACTCGGCGTTGAGGCTGCGCTCCTCGATGCGGTCGAGGTCCTGGCCGCCGACGTAGAGGGCGAGCGCGCCGAGGACCAGCAGCAGCGCGGCGGGTGTGCCCGCGTAGCGCAGCCACCGCCCCGCGCGGGACGCCGCCGTGGTGTCGGCGGCGCTCGGGGCGGTCTCGGGCAGGGGCGCGACGAGTGCCATCGCTCAGCGCACCTCCCGCTCGGACGGGGTGCGCCCGGCCGTGCCGCCGCCCGGCCCGGCGGCGCCGGTGCGCGCGGGCGCGGCGTGGATCAGGGTCTGGATGGCGGCCAGGGTGAGGGTGCCGCGGTAGCGCCCGTCGTCGTCGACGACAACGGCGACGTCGGTGCTGTTGGCGAGCATGCCGTTCAGTGCGTCGAAGAGGGTGTGGTCCGGCCCCGCGGGGCCCAGCAGGGGCAGGCCGGTGCCGAGGAGGCGGTCGTCACCGCGGTTCAGTGAGGCGGCCAGCCACCCGGTGGGGCGCCGCTCGGCGTCGAGCACCACGGCGAAGCCGGACTCGGCCGCCGCCAGGACGGAGAGGCGGGCCTCGGCGTCGTCGGAGGCGGTGACGACCGGCCAGTCGGCCGCCGGGTCGATGTCGCCGATCCGGGTCAGGGTGAGGCGCTTGACGAAGGCGCCGGAGCCGATGAAGTCGGCGACGAAGTCGTCGACGGGTTCGCTGAGGACCTTCTCGGGGGTGTCGTACTGCACCACCCGGCCGTCGCCCGCGAAGATCGCGATGCGGTCGCCCATCTTCACGGCTTCGTCGATGTCGTGGGTGACGAAGACGATGGTCTTCTTGATCTCGGACTGGATCCGCAGGAACTCGTTCTGCAACGCCTCGCGGGTGAGCGGGTCGATGGCGCCGAACGGTTCGTCCATGAGCATCACCGCGGGGTCGCCCGCGAGGGCGCGCGCCACCCCGATCCGCTGCTGCTGGCCGCCGGAGAGCTGCTTGGGGTAGCGGCCGCGGTAGGTGTCGGGGTCGAGCCCGACGAGGTCGAGGAGCTCCTCGACCCGTGCCGTGGTGCGCGCCTTGTCCCAGCCGAGCAGGCGGGGGACGGTGGCGATGTTCTCGGCGACGGTGCGGTGCGGGAACAGGCCGGTCTGCTGGATGGCGTAGCCGATGGTGCGGCGCAACTGGTCGGGGTCTGCCTCGGTGACGTCCTCGCCGTCGAGGTAGATGCGCCCGGAGGTGGGTTCGATGAGGCGGTTGATCAGCTTCATCGTGGTGGTCTTGCCGCAGCCGGACGGGCCGACCAGGCAGACGATCTCGCCGCGGGGGACGTCGAGGGTGAGCTCGTCGACGGCGGCGGCGTCCTGGCCGGGGTAGCGCTTGGTCAGCCGCTCCAGGCGGATCATCGGGTGGTCGGCTGCTGCTGCACTAGGCACGGATCCCCCTGGAGGTGGTGAAGCGGTTGAGCGCAGCGAAGCACAGGTCGAGGGCGATCGCGAGGACGACGATGCCGAGGATGCCTTCGAGTGCGAGGTAGACGGCGAACGGGGTGCCGGCGCTGTCGAGCCCCTGGAGGATGAGGCGGCCCAGCCCCGGGCCGTTGACCGCGGCCGCGATGGCGGCGATGCCGAGCAGGAGCTGGGTGGCGACCCGCAGCCCGGTGATGATCACCGGCCAGGCGATTGGCAGCTCGATCTCGCGCATGACCTGCCGGCGGCTCATCCCCATGCCCCGCGCCGACTCGACCACGGCGGGGTCGACCTCGCGCAGCCCCACGATGGTGTTGCGGATGACGGGCAGCAGGGCGTACATGGTGAGCGCCGTGACCGAAGGCGCGGTGCCCAATCCCAGCGGCGTGATGAGCAGGCCGAACAGGGCGTAGGACGGGATGGTCAGCAGGATTCCCGCCGCAGCGACGACCGCGGTGCGCGGTGCCGCCGTGCGGTAGGTGAGGACCGCCAGGGGGACGCCGATGAGGGTCGCCAGGGCCAGGCCCGTGAGGACGAGGAGCACGTGCTGCCCGGTGAGGCCCAGCACCTCGGTGTAGTTGCCCGCCAGGTAGCCGAAGAAGTTCACCGGAGGGCCCCCACGGCAAGGGCGGGCAGCGCGGCGGGGCGCCTGCCGTGCGGCGCGCGGTGCGCGGCGCCGCCACGGGGTGCGGCGGGGCCTGCGGGGTCCGGACGCGCTGTGCACGGTTCCATGCGCGTCAGCATGACATGCCCGGACGGGTCGGACAGGGGGCCCGGCGCGGCTTGTGGGCGGGAATCGGCCAAATGGTGACCGTCCCGTGATACCGCGGTGCGCTGCGGCGGGCCGCGGATCACGGGACGGGGGTCAGGTCCACACGCGGCGCAGGGTCCACTTCTCGGTGGCGGAGTCGAGCGTGATGTCGGCGATGTTGCTCTCGCCGTGGTCGGACTCCGCGGCCACCCGGACGAGGGTGACAGGGGTGTCGCGTGCGGTGCGGGCGCCGGGGTCGTGCCAGGTGCCGATGACCCGGCGGACCCGGTACATGTGCCCGCGCCAGGCGAAGAGTGCGGGGTGCCCGCCGGTGGTCGATCGGACGTCGATCCGTTCGTTGAAGAGGCTCACACGAACAGTGTAATCGAACTCGTGTTCGATTATCCAGCGACCGCGCCGACCGTGCGCTCCGATGCGGATGCGCCCCTCGTCCCCGCCGGAACGCGGCACCACCCTAGGGTCCCGGCGCCGGCGGGCGCGCGCGGCGCGCCGGAGCCGACGGGCCGGCCGCGACGGGTGCACTATCCTGCGCGGGACGGCCGGTCCACGGGAGAGGACCCGCCGCATCGCAGGTGAGGAGCGCGGGCCATGGCCGAACCGGATCGGGGCGAGCACGTCCCGGGCGCCCCCGTGCTCTCGGCCCCCGTGCCCGAGCGCCTGCTCGCCGCTGCCACCCGGCTCTTCGCCGAGCGGGGCTTCGAGCGCACATCGGTCCAGGACCTGGTCGGCGCCGCCGGCGTCACCAAGGGTGCGATGTACCACTACTTCAGCTCGAAGGACGACCTGCTGTTCGCGATCTACCAGCGAGTCCTCGCCAAGCAGATGGACCGGCTCGCCGCCTACGCCGACTCCGGCGCCCCGCTGGAGGAGCGGCTGCACGGCGCGGCGGCCGACGTCGTCCGCACCACCGTCGAGCACCTCGACGACGCCCTGATCTTCTTCCGCTCCCTGCACATGCTCTCCGCCGACCGGCAGGCCATGGTCCGGAAGGAGCGGCGCGCCTACCACGAGCGGTTCCGCGCCATGGTCGAGGAGGGCCGGAGCAGCGGGCGCCTGCGCTCCGACATCCCCGCCGACATCGTCGTGAACCAGTTCTTCGGCGCGGTCCACCACCTCGGCATGTGGTTCCGCGCCGACGGCGAGCTGAGCGGGGACGACGTCGGCCGCTACTACGCCGACCTGCTGCTCGCCGCGCTGCGCCCGCAGCAGCCCGGCGGGGGCGGCGCGGTTCCGGACGCCGGGCGGTAGATCCGCGTGCGCGGTCCCCGACGCACGTGCAGAACATTCCCGCGGTCCCCGACGCACGTGCAGAACATTCCCGCGGACGCCGCGCCGTCGCGGAGCACGGCCCCCGGTCCCGTTATGGTCGATTGATGGGGGATCCGGGGATCGGGGGAGACGTGGCAGGTCAGGGCGGTGTGCGAGCGCATACGGAGGACGCGGGCGGCGCTGCTGAGCCGGACGGGTCCGGCGGGGAGCGCGCGGGCACCGGCCGGGTGCGCGCCCTCGACGCGCTGCGCGGGTTCGCCCTGTGCGGGATCATCTTCGCCAACGCCCCGGCGATGGCGGCCATGGCGTACCGGGACGACGCCGGGCAGCGCGCGATCGGGCGGACCGTCGTCGACCTCGCCGTCCAGGGCCGCTTCTTTCCGATCTTCAGCTTCCTGTTCGGAATCGGGTTCGCCGTCATCCTGGCGAACGCCGAGGGGCGCTCCGCGCGCCCCCGCCTGGTGCTGCTGCGCAGGCTGGTCGCCCTGGGCCTCCTCGGCGCGGCGCACCAGCTGCTCCAGCCGGGCGAGGCGCTGCTGCCGTACGCGATCGTCGGCATCGTCGTCCTCCTCCCCGCGTCGTTCATCCCCCGATGGCTGGTCCTGGGGGCCGGCGTCGTCGGGACCGTGCTGGGGGTGACGGCCGTCCACGGCGGGGTCGGGCTGATCCCCGGCCTGTTCCTGCTCGGCATGGCGGTGGTCCGCTACGGCGTCGTGCGCGAACTGGCCGAAAAGGCGTGGCCGGCGTGGGTCGGGCTGGTCGCGGGCGGCGCGGGGGCGGCCGTGCTGCTGGCCCGCTACGGCCGCGATCCGATGGCCCCCGTGTTCTACGACATCCAGCCGGCAGCGGGCCTGCTCCTGGCGATCGCGCTGAGCGGGCTGCTGATCCTGCTGCTGAAGGTGCCGGTGCTCGGCGGTGCGCTCTCGGCGGTCCTGGAGCCCTTGGGCCGCATGGCCCTCACCAACTACATCGCGGCGACCCTGCTGCTGCTGGTCGCCGTCCCACTGGTCGGGCTGGCCGGTTCGCACGACTACCTGCTCATGGCGCTGCTCTGCGCCGGGATCCTCGCGGTGCAGGCGCTGTACAGCGCCTGGTGGCTGGGGTCCAACCGCTACGGGCCGCTGGAATGGGTCCTGCGCAGGGTCACCTGGTGGGGTACCCCGCCGGAGCGCGGGTGAGCGCGCCGCGCGTTCAGTTCAGCCCGTGCCGCTCCAGTTCCGCCGCGACCTCGTCGAGGAACGCGTCGACCTGGTCGGGCGCGTAGCCGGGGCGCAGCCGGGTCGTGGTGAACCGCTCGGCGCGGACCCGCGCCGCCGTCAGCATGCCGCTTTCGGTCGCGCCGGGCGCGTCCTTGCCGTCCCGCAGCGTCACCAGGGTGGCCTCGACGTGGTCGAGGAAGGAGTCGACCTCCTCCTCGTCGTACCCGGTGTGCATCCGTGTCGTGTCGAAGTACCTGTTGCGCACGTCGGCGGGTGTCATACCGGTCGGCCGGGCCTCGTCGGCGCCGCTGGTGGTGGTCGCGGTGCGGGGCCGGTCGCCGCGCGCCGGGTCCGGGCCGTCGCCGTGCGCGGGATCGGCTGCGCCCCGCTCACCGGACTCGCGGGCGCGCAGCTCGGCGGCGATCTCGTCGAGGAGGTCGTCCACCTGGCCTTCGTCGTAGCCCGTCGTCATGAACGTCGACCGGAACGAGGAGCTCTCGATGGCGGCGGCGGTGACGCCCCGCCGACCCGGGTCCTCTCCGCGGTCGAGGGCGCGCAGGGTCGCCTCGACGCGTTCGAGGAGGAGGTCGACGTCCTCCTGGTTGTAGCCGCGGCGCATGCGGGCCGAGCGGAACCGCGTGGCGCGGATGTCCTCGGGCGTCAGTGGCATGTGCCCATTGTGCCTGGAACGGGACCGAACGCCGCACTCCACGCGCCGTTGGGGGACCTTCAGTGCGGGCGCCCGGCGGCGAACCGCTCGACGAGCTGCGCCACCTGGCGCCGGTCGTAGCCGCGCATGACGACGTCGAGCGCCGCCAGCCGCCGGAGGGCCTCCTCGGCGGTGACGGCGGGCGCGGCGGGGGCCTCGTCCGGCGCGGGGTCGCGCGCGGCCTGGATGTCCGCCATCAGGATGTCGACCTGTTCGCGGTCGTAGCCGCGCAGGACGACGTCGAAGGCCGCCGGGGCGTTCTCCTCGGGGAAGAAGTCGTTCAGGGGAGGTGCCATAGGCGGGAGTCTGGCACTGGGCGCATACCGTGCGAAAGGACCGCGGGGGCCCATATGGGGCCCGAAGCGGTCGGATCAGTCGCCTACGAGGTAGCGGATGACGCCGGCCGCGGTGGCGTCGGCGGCGCGGACGCGCCACTCGGGGTCGGTGAGTTTCGCGGCGTCCTCGGCGTTGCGCATGTTGCCGACTTCGAGGAACACCTTGGGGACGGTCGACAGGTTGAGCCCGCCGAGGTCGGTGCGGACGTCGATGCCGTCCTCGCCGAGGTAGTCGGAGTAGGGCTGGCCGGACAGCTCGTGGAACTGGTCGCGGACGTCCTCGGCGAGGGTCCGCGACGGCTTCACGATGTCCTCGGTGTGGCCGTCGATGCGGCCCGGGGCGATGACGTGGAAGCCGCTGCCGTCGGCGGATGAGCCGTCGGCGTGGATGGAGATGGCGGCGTCGGCCTCGGCGCGGTTGCCGATCTCGGCCCGTTCGTCGATGCACGGGCCGACGCCCTTGTCGTCCGTGCGGGTGTAGACGACCTTCACCCCCTCGGCTTCCAGCCGCTTTCCGAGCTTCTTTGCGAAGTCCCAGGTGAAGCGGTGTTCCGGGTATCCGTCATTGGTGCTCGCGCCGACCGTGTCGCACTCCTTCTCGGCGGGTCCGGCGGGAACGGGCTCGGCGATCTCCTCGGCGGCGTCGGCGTTGCCGCCGTTGTGGCCCGGGTCGATGGCGACGGTCGTCCCCGCGAGGGGGCCCTCGCTCTTCGTGCCGCCGCTGCCGGGCGCGCCGCCGCCCTGCGGGCTGGGGCCGGGCCGGGAGGCGCCCCGGTTGTCGTCGGGGTCGGCGCCCGGTGCGGGCGACGGCGGCGCGGGGCCGCCCTCGGCGCCGGCGCCGGCGCAGGCCGCGCACAGGGCGAGGGCCGCCGCCGCCGCGAGGACCGCCGCCGTGCGCGGCACCGGACCGCGTGCGTCTGTGCCTGCACTGCCTTCGCCTGCACTGCCAAAGAACATGGGCGGGTCGACGTCCTCGGCTCGTCGGGGGCGGGGTCACCACAACCTACGCCACGGGGCGGCGCGGCACCGCAGTGCGGCGGTCCCCGTTGCCTCGCCCGGAACGGGTCGCGGTGTGCGGCGGCGGATCCGGGGAACGAATCAGGCAGGAAACGCGTCATATCTCAAGACGGCGGGACCGGCCGCCGTTCCACGAGAACTCCTTTCGAGGTGAGACCATGCGCAAGACCAACCGCGCCGCGGCCGGCGCCGCTGCCTGGAACGTCGTGCACGACAGCACCAAGCCCGGGCGCCCCTCGCTCGCGGCGCGCGCCGGGGCCCTCCCGCGGATGCTGGGTTCGCGGTTCCGGGGGCACTACCCGGAACTGACCACGTCGCGGCTGCTGATGTACCTGGTCGCTGTCCTCTACATCGCGTCGCCCATCGACCTCGTACCGGAGCTGTTCGTTCCGTTCCTCGGGTTCGGCGACGACATCGTGGTCGCCGTGTGGCTGGCCGGGGGGCTCATGGGCGAGACCGAGCGCTTCCTCGCCTGGGAGCAGCACGGCCCCCAATACGTCAAGGGCAACGTGGTCGGCTGAGCGCCGCACACCGGACCCGGGGGAGGCACTCCCCCGGGTCCGGTGCGTAAGGTCGGACGGCGGGCGGCGCCGCCCTCCGACCCCCGGGAGACCCGTTGAGCGAACAACGCCGCAGCAGCCGGATCCGCCCATGGGCCGCCGCTGCCGCCGGTGCCGCCGTGCTCGCCGCCGCGGCCGGCTGCACCGGCGGCGCATCGGACGACGGGGCCGGCGCCTCGCTCACCTACGCGCTCGGCGACGAACCCGAGCAGCTCAACCCCGTGCTCGTCGACGAGCACCTCGACCCCGTGACCGAAATGGTGTTCCGCGGCCTGACCGCGCACGACGCCGACAACAGGATCGTGCCGTCGCTCGCCGAGAGCTGGGACGTCGGCGACGGCGGCCGGACCTACAACTTCACCCTGCGCGACGACGTCACCTGGCACGACGGGGCGGAGTTCGGCGCCGACGACGTCGTGTTCACCGTGCGGGAGGTCCGCGACGGCGGACTGCCCACCAGCCACAAGTTCGCCGGCGTCGAGAAGGTCACGGCGCCCGACGACCGCACCGTGGTGATCGAGCTCGCCGAACCCGCTCCCGCACTGCTCGACAGCCTGTCCAACGGGATCCTCCCCGAGCACCTGCTGGCGGACAAGGGGATCGACGACCCGGAGTTCGGCCGCGCCCCCGTGGGCACCGGGCCGTTCCGTCTGGAGCGCTGGGAGCACCGGGAGTACGCCGAGCTCCGCGCCTTCGCCGACTACCACGAGGGCCCGCCCGGTCTCGACGAGGTGGTCGTCGCCTACGTCCCCGACGCCGCGACCCGCCTCATCCGGCTGCGCAACGGCGAGGTCGACGCCGCCTCCCTCGAACCCCGCCAGGCCGCCCAGGCCGCCCAGGCCGCCGGGGACGACGGCACCCGGCTGGCGGTCTACCCGACCGCCGACTACCGCGGCATCCTGTTCAACATGGCCGACGGGATGTTCGACGACCCGGCGCCGCGCCGGGCCATGAACCACGCCGTCGACCGCGAGGCCGTCGTCACGACGGTGCTGCACGGCTACGGCGCGCCCGCGTCCGGGCCGCTCGACCGCAGCGCCTTCCACACCGGCGGCGACGGGTACGGCTTCGACCCCGACCGGGTCGAGTCGATCATGGCGGACGCGGGGTACCGGCGGAACGGCGACGGGATCTGGACGGGCGACGACGGCCCCGTCGAGTTCGAGCTCACCACCTTCGCCGAGGACGGCCTGCGGGCGGCGATGATCGAGGTGCTCGCCACCCAGCTCCGCGAGCAGGGCTTCGACGTGACGGCGGAGCCCACCCCGCGCGACTCCGTCGACTGGGCGGAGGTCCAGGCGTTCCTCATCGGATGGGGGACCCCCTACGACCCCGATGGCTCCCTGTACGGGCCGTTCCACTCCACCGAGGCGCTCGGCAAGGGCGGGTCGAACTACGGGAGCTACGCGAACAAGAAGGTCGACGGCGCCCTCGACCGCGGCCGCCGCACCGGCGGCACCGAGGAGCGGCGGGACGCCTACGCCGACCTCCAGCGGGAGCTGGTGGACGACCCGCCCTACGTCTGGGTGTCCTACCTCGACGCGGTCAACGCGGTCCCGGCCGACCTCGAAGGGCCGCGCGAACGCACACTCGCGCACCACGGCTACGGCTTCTTCTGGAACGTCCACGACTGGACCCGCGCCGACTGACCGGCCGCAGGTGAGGAGTTCGACGTGGCGATCTTCGCCCTGCGCCGCGCCGGTGCGGCGCTGCTCGTCGTCGCGGCCCTGTCCGTCGGCAGCTTCGTGCTGCTCGAACTCGCGCCGGGCGACCCGGCCAGAGCGGTGCTGGAGGCCCGCTCCGGCGGGCGGCCGGTGCCGGAGGCCGCGGTGCGCGAACAGCGGGCGGCGATGGGCGTCGACGCGCCGCTGCCCGCCCGCTACGCGTCCTGGGTCGGCGGGCTGGTGCGGGGCGACCTCGGCCTGTCGTACGCGAGCGGGCGCCCCGTCGCCGATGAGATCGCCGCGGCCCTGCCGTGGACCCTGCTGCTGACCGGCGCCGCACTGGTCCTGGCCTGCGGCGGCGCCATCGCCTTGGGGCTGACCGCAGGGCTCACCCGCAGTACCGCGCTGCGCCGCTGCATCGAGCTCGCGATGTTCGCCCTCGGCGGGCTCCCCGGGTTCGTCGGGGCGCTGGCGCTGCTCTTCGTGTTCTCCGTCTGGCTCGGCTGGCTGCCCTCCGGCGGGCTCGGCCGGCCGGGCGCGGACCCCGCGCCGGGGGACGTCCTGCGCGCCCTCGTCCTCCCGGCGGCGGCCCTCGCGTTCGGCCACCACTTCGGCGTGTACGTGCGCCTCGTGCAGACCGGGGTCGCGCGGGTGCGCGACTCGGTGCACGTCGCGGCGGCCGAGGCGCGCGGGCTCCCCGCGTGGCGGGTGCGGACCCGGCACATCCTGCGCCCCGGCCTCGTGCCGTTCGCCGCCCGCTTCGGGGCCGGAGCGGCGCACCTCATCGCCGGGGCCTACACGGTGGAGCTGGTGTTCGCCTGGCCGGGGATGGGCCGGCTCGCGCTCGACGCCGCACGCGGGCACGACCTGCCGGTCCTGGTCGCGGTGGTGATGGTCACCGGGGGCCTCATCGTGCTGGCGACGTTCGCGGGAGAGGTCGCCACCGCCCGCCTCGACCCCCGCATCCACCTCGGCGGCAAGGGCTAGCAGGGCGGCTTCGGGTCCCGAGGGCCGGGAGCGTGCGCGCCCGCGCCGGGGTGCCGGTCCCGGCGGGTGCGGCCGTGAGGAGAATGGGGTGGTCCACCGGTCCAGTGGAAAGCAGGAGAGCACCGACGTTGTCCCACGACCACCCTGTTCCCGCCCCCGGAGCCCCCGAGCTGCGGGCCGACTGCGGCAGCTGCTTCGGGCTGTGCTGCGTCGCGCTGCCCTTCGCCGCCTCGGCGGACTTCGCCGTCGACAAGGACACCGGGCGGCCGTGCGGGAACCTCACCGACGGCTTCGGCTGCGGCATCCACGCGCGGCTGCGCGAGGAGGGGTTCCGCGGCTGCGCGGTGTTCGACTGCTTCGGCGCCGGGCAGCGCGTCTCGCAGGTCACCTTCCACGGGACGGACTGGCGCGGCGCCCCCGGCACCGCAGGGCGGATGTTCGCGGTGTTCCCGCTCATGCGGCAGCTCCACGAGCTCCTCTACTACCTCGCCGAGGCGCTGGAGCTGCCGCAGGCGCGCCCTGTCCACGGGGAGCTCCGCAGCGCCTTCGCCCGCATCGACGGCATCGCCAGGGGGAGCGCCGACGACGTCGCCGATGCGGCCGTCGCCGCGGAGCGGGCGGACGTCAACGTCCTGCTGCTGCGCAGCAGCGAACTCGCCCGCGCCGGGGTGCCGGGCCGCAAACGCGACCACCGGGGCGCCGACCTGCTCGGCGCCCGCCTGCGCAGGGCCGATCTGCGCGGCGCGAACCTGCGCGGCGCGCTGCTCATCGCCGCCGACCTGACGGGTGCCGACCTCAGGTCGGCCGACCTGATCGGTGCCGACCTCCGCGACGCCGATCTGAGCGGCGCCGACCTCACCGCGAGCATGTTCCTCACCCAGTCCCAGGTCAACGCCGCGAAGGGCGACGCCGCGACGCGGCTGCCGCCCGCGCTCGCCCGCCCCGCGCACTGGTAGCGCGGCGCGGTCCCGTGCACGAGGCGGCGCCCGGCCCACGCGTAGAGTGGCGCTCGCCGTACCGGTGGCCGCGGGCCGGTGTGCCGAACAGAGGAGGTCGCCGGCGCCGATGGTCGGACGCGAACCGCCGCGCCAACGGGGCACCGCCGCCGCAACGGTGCGCGGCGGCCCCCGCGGGCTGCTCGCGGTGCGCCTGCCCGCGGCAGGGCGCGCGGGCGGTGCCGCCATCGCGGCGGCATGCGCGGCGCTCGCGCTCATGGCGGCGGCCGCGCTGCTCGCGCCGTGGCTCACGGCGCACGACCCCGTTGCGACCGACACCAGTGCGGTGTCCCTGCCGCCGGGGACGCCGGGGCACCCGCTCGGCACCGACGCGCTGGGCCGCGACCTCGCGGCGCGGATGCTCTTCGGTGCGCGGTCCTCGCTGCTGGTCGGGGTCGTCGCGGGCGCGGCGACGGTCGTGCTGGGGACCCTCCTCGGCGGGCTGGCCGCCGTCGCGCCGCGTCCCGTCGACGCCCTCATCACCCGCACGGCCGACGCCCTCCTCGCCCTCCCGCTCGTGCTGGTCGCCATGGCGATCGCCGCCGTGGCGGGGTCGTCCTTCGGCACGGTGGTCGCCGCGATCGCCGCAACGGCGTGGATGCCCGTCGCCCTCATCGCCAGGGCGGAGGTCGGGGCGCTGCGCGAGCGCCCGTTCGTGCGCGCGGCCCGCGGACTGGGGCTCTCCCGTACCCGGGTCCTCACCCGGCACCTCTTGCCGGGCGCGCTGCCGCCCATCGCCGCGATCGCGGCGTTCGAGGTCGGCCACGCGGTCCTCACCGAGTCGACGCTGAGCTTCCTCGGCATCGGGGTCCCGGCGAACCGGCCGAGTTGGGGCGGGCTGCTCGCCGACGCCCGCTCGCAGATGCTGAGCGGGCAGTGGTACGCCGTCGCGGTCCCCGCCGCGGCGATCGTCGCGGCCATCATCGCCGTCAACGTGCTCGCCACCGCGTTCGACCGGCACGCGGCCGCGGCCGGCCGGACGTGGTGAGCCGCCGCGCGGCGCCGGGGGCGCCACTGCTGCGGGTCGGCGGCCTGGTGGTCGAGGCCGCCACGGGCGGCGGAGCCGTCCGGCGTATCGTCGACGGACTCGACCTCGACCTCCACCCTGGCGAGGTCACGGCCCTGGTCGGGCGCAGCGGCAGCGGCAAGACCCTGACCGCGCGCAGCCTGATCGGCTTGGCGCCGCGCGGGGTGCTGGCGCGCGGCAGCGCCCTCCTCGACACCGGCGACGGCGCCCCGGTGGACCTGCTGGCGCTCTCGCGGCGGCGGCTGCGCGCGGTGCGGGGCGCCCGTGTCGGCGCCGTCTTCCAGGAGGCGCAGGCCGGGCTGAACCCGACGGTGCGGGTCGGCGGCCACTTCACCGAGACCTTGGCGGCGCACGGTGTGCCGCGGTCCGAGCGCAGGGCCGCCGGTGCCGCGGCGCTGGCCCGTGTCGGCCTGGTTCCGTCCACAGGGCTGTGGACGGCCTACCCGTTCGAACTGTCGGGCGGGCAGGCGCAGCGCGTCGCCATCGCGCTGGCGACGGTGCTCGCGCCGCGCCTGCTGATCGCCGACGAGATCACCTCGGCGCTCGACGCGGTGACCCGCGCCGAGGTCCTCGACCTGCTGCGCGGGCAAACGGTCGCCGCCGGGTGCGCGCTGCTGCTCGTCACCCACGACCTGGACGTGGCGGGACGCTGGGCCGACCGCATCGCCGTGCTCGACGGCGGCCGGATCGTCGAGCACGGCCGCGCCGCCGCGCTGCTCGCCGCGCCGGCCCACCCGTTCACCCGCGCCCTGGTCGGCGGCGACGAGGGGGCCGGGGCATGAGCGCGGGCCGCACGCGGAACGGCGCGCCGCTGCTGTCGTGCAGCGGGGTGGAACGCACCCTGGGCGCCGGGCGGCGGCGCACAGCGGCGCTGCGAGGGGTCGGCCTCGCCATCGGCGCGGGGGAGGCCGTCGCCGTCGTGGGGCGCAGCGGCGCGGGCAAGTCGACCCTCGTCGGCGTGCTCGCCGCGCTCGACCGCCCGGACCGGGGGACCGTCCTGCTCGACGGCACCGACGTGTGGGCGGCACCCGAACGGCGGCGCCGGGAGCTGCGGCGCCGTGTGGGGTGGGTCCCGCAGGACGCCCTCAGCTCGTTCGATCCGCGCTTCACCGCCGGCGAGGTGGTCGCCGAGGCGCTCCCCGGGGCCCCGCGCGGGTTCCGCGGCGCCCGGAGCGGCGGGGCCGCCGTCGCCGCGGCGGTGGCCGAGCTGTTCGAGCGCGTCGGCCTGGACCCGGGGCTGGCGCCGCGGCGGCCGGTGACCCTCTCCGGCGGGGAGCGCCAGCGGGTCGCGATCGCCAGGGCGCTGGCGGTGCGCCCGGCGGTGCTGCTCGCCGACGAGGCCACCAGCGGCTTGGACACCCTCGCCGCGCGGCGGGTCCTGGACGCCCTGGAGGCGGCGACGGGGGAGGGCCGCGCCCTTGTCGTGGTGACCCACGACCTCCGGGTCGCCCACCGCCTCGCCCGCCGGATCGTGGTCATGGACGAGGGGCGCATTGTGGAGGACGTCGCCGCCGACACCGCGGGGGCCGTGGGCCCGCACCTCGACCGGCTGCGGCGGGCCACACCCTGAACCCCGCTCCGGCAACCGGCGGCCCCGCCGCCGCGTCGGAGGAGGTGCCCCCGCCGCGCGGCCTTGGCCTGGTGCAGAGATGCAGAGAGGGGAGGGTCGTGGCCCTGACGTCATGCCGGAGGTGACGGGCGAGAGCGTCCTTTTCCCAGCGGACCTGGGCAAGGCTAACCGGCAGCCTAGGCACCGTTCCCTCGGGTCAAGGGTGCTCTTGCCTCCGGGCGGCCTCTACGTGGGGCGCTCTTGCCCCCGGGCGGCCTCGCTTCCGGACGCCGGGGCCCGGATTCCTGTGCACGCTCCGCGCCGTGCAGCACGGCGCGACGCTCGAGATCGCGCCGGCGGAGGGGTGAGGGCACCGCACCGGGCCGTGAACGCCCCGAGGGCGGGTCGCCGTCGACCCGCCCTCGTGCTATTTGACGGCGGGTCGCCCCGCTCGATCCCCCCGGAGAAAAGCACCGGCCGGGGAGGCTACTCCGAACGCTGGGCGGGGATCCCTGCCAGTAGCGCGCGGACTTCCGTCTCGCGGTAGCGGCGGTGGCCGCCGAGAGTCCGGATCGAGGTCAGTTTGCCCGCTTTCGCCCAGCGAGTGACGGTCTTGGGGTCCACGCGGAACATGGTGGCAACCTCGGCAGGGGTCAACAGTGGCTCCGCCTCGGGCGTGCGAGTTGACATGTGTACGGCCTCTCCTCCTGGATCTGTGTGCCGATCCGTAAGCCTTATCCTGGGACTTCTCCCGGATGTCCAATATTGCCCTCGTAGGTCTATATTGGCATCACCCGAGGTGATTGTGCGACCACTCAAAGCCACTTTGTTGCGTAGGAGGTCCCAAAGTCGCTCATGCAGTGCGTCACGCTGAGTGATTCTAGCGACACGTTTAGTGGCATGTGGCGTATTCGGTCAAAACTTCGTCCTCCGGCCCTGTTTTTCTCGATCCGGCGAACCGAAAGTGCTATGAGGGGTGCGCCTGAAAATGGCGTTCGCCCGATTCGCTCCCCCGGCTGGTACGGCGTCGACCAGCGCGTTCGCGGCTCCGTGCGGTGACCCCGATGTCACCCGCCGGATCGGCCGTCTTTTCTTGCGCGACACGCACACCCCCGGCGCGGCGCGGGTTTCCGGTTACACAGCGTGCGCTGCGTGGCCGGACGAATACAGTCTATGTCGGTATCTATCAGCTGTTATGCCCAATTTCGGTAAAGTTGATGTCAGTCGGGACGCCCATCGGCCGTCCCGTCGCAGGTACGCACAGCGAACGCCCAAGTACTCTCGGTCGGAATGTGATATGTGACACTCTCACGTCGAGGGTCGGGCGGAACGCGCCGAACCGGGACGAGTCGCCTTGGCCCGACCTTGACCGTCAGTTGGCGCGTTCGAGGGCCTGAGCCGACCTCCACCGGTGCCGCAGCCGCCGGAGCATCGCCAGCACGACCTCGTCCTGCCCGCTCTCCACAGCGCGGATGGCGGCCGCGAGCTCCGCCGCGGAATGGTCGGTGCCGAGCTCGTCGTCGCCGAACAGCCGCACCAGGCCGCCGTAGTCGAGCTCCAGCAGGGCGCGCGGGTGCGCCACCGTCGCCAGCCAGTCCTCCAGCCGGGTGAGGCCGGGCAGCAGCGAGACCTCGTCGGTGCCCCGCCGCATCGCCGCCGCCGCGTGCTCCAGCCGGCGGCGGGCACCCGCCGCGTCGGTGACGTAGAGCAGTACGCGGGTCGCCGCCGGGCTCGGCTCGTCGAGCTCGTAGTGGACCCCGCCGGGGGGCCGCGCGGTCCGCACGTCGTCGGGCACCCGGTCCGGGTCACCGGCCGAAGCGGGCGGCGACCCGGGCCGGTGCGGCCGCCCGGAGCGCAGGACCAGGCAGCGCTCCCGCTCGGCGAACGGCGCGAACCAGGCGAGCGGGATGCGCCAGTTGCTGCTCAGCGTCTGCGGATGCGGGCTGCCGCCCTGCTCGCACCACCCCCGGAAGTCGGCGTCGACCGACGCCGCGACATGGTCGGGCAGGTACGCGGACCGCAGCCGCGCGGAGGTCGCCCGGTGGAAGTCGCGGAACGCCAGCCACGAGCGGAGCCGGGTCTGCCACGGGCAGATGAAGAGCTCCGACCCTGATCGGCGGACGTAGGCGTGCCGGCTCTCCTCGTGGGGCGCCGCGACGGGCGGGGTGGCGACCAGCCGCCGCAGGCTCTCGGCGTGCTCGGCCGCCATCGTGTGGACGCGTCTGGGGCGGTGCGGGGAGTCGGCGTAGTGCGCCCAGTAGGCGCGGTCGGTGCTGGAGAAGGCGTCGAGGGGAAGGTACACGCGGAGGTAGGCGGTGTAGGGCAGCACCCGGAAATCGTTCCACACGCGGCGTGCACACGGGAGCCGATCGGGTGAGCGGAACCGGCCGCCGGCGGGGCCGGGCCGATCAGGCGCCGTCCGCCGCGCCGGGCGGCGTAGGCAGGTCGGTTCCAAACCAGGTACGGTTGTATCCGTACGTAAGCTGGCGCCTGTCGTCAGTGCGGTGGCGGCCGTCAGCCCGGCATTGCGGTTTTTGCTAGTGATCTGGGGTTTTCAAAACCCAATCGTTGAGGGGGTCGAGCCAATGGGGCGCGGCCGAGCCAAGGCCAAGCAGCAGAAGGTCGCCCGGCGGTTGAAGTACAACGCCGGTGGTACCGATCTTGATTCGCTGCGGTCGGAGCTGGGTGTCGCTGAGGAGAAGCAGTCGTCGGAGCCGTCTGGGCCCACTGATGACGGCTTTGAAGACCCTTACGACACCCTGGTCGACCGATACTCGGACTACGCGGACGAGTACGCGGGCGGCGACGAGCCGGGGGACCGCGCCGATCGCGACGGTCGGTAGCGGTAGGTCGTGATCCTGTGGGCCGTTCCGGGCCGACGTGCACCATGGCGGTGCGCGGCGGGCGCCGGTCGGCGCCCACGGGACACTCCGCAGTCTCCCCCACCCTGCCAAGGGTGATTCGCGCGGCCCGCTGAGCCGGGTCGGCGAGCAGCAGGCGGCAACGGCCGGTGCGGTCCACGGACCCCACCGGCCGTTTCACGTGCGCCGGCGCCCGCAGCCGAACGCGGGCCGCGCGGGCGGCCCCGGCGCGCGGGACCCCAGCGGGCGTTCTCACGCGTGCGCCCCGCTGAGCACGGCGCGCCCCGAGCCCGGAGTGACCGCGCCGGCGACCCAGGCGGTGAGACCGCGTTCGGCGAGGAAACCGACCGCGCGGTCGGCGTCGCCGCCGGCGACCACCGCCGCCATGCCGACGCCCATGTTGAAGGTCGCCTCCATGTCGGACCGCCCGATGCCGCCCTGCTCGGCGAGGTAGCCGAACACCGGCTGCGGACGCCACGTCCCGCGGTCGAGTACGGCGTCGAGGTGGTCCGGCAGCGAGCGGGCCAGGTTGGCGGCGAACCCGCCGCCCGTGATGTGCGCATAGGCGTGCACCTCGACCGCCGCGGTGAGCGCGAGGCAGTCCTTGGCGTAGACCCGCGTGGGGGTGAGCAGTTCGGCGCCGAGCTCCACGCCCAGTTCGGGGACGTGCGAGGTGAGCGGGGTCCCCGCCCGGTCGATGATCCGCCGGACCAGGGAGAAGCCGTTGGAGTGCAACCCGGACGACGCGATCGCGACCACGGCGTCGCCCTCGCGCACGCGCTGCGGGCCGAGGACGGAATCGGCCTCGACGACGCCGGTTCCGGCACCGGCGAGGTCGTACTCGTGCGGCCGCATTGCGCCGGGGTGCTCGGCGGTCTCGCCGCCGATGAGCGCGCACCCGGCCTGGTGGCAGCCTTCGGCGATGCCGCCGACGATGGCGGCGATGCGTTCGGGGACCACGGCCCCGCACGCGATGTAGTCGGTCATGAACAGCGGTTCGGCGCCGCTGACGACGAGGTCGTCCACGACCATGCCGACCAGGTCGATGCCGATGGTGTCGTGCCGGTCGAGGGCCTGCGCCAGCATGATCTTGGTGCCGACCCCGTCGGTGGAGGTCGCCAGGACCGGCGCCCGGTACGCGGCGAGGTCGAGCTGGAACAGGCCGGCGAACCCGCTGGCGTCGGGGATCTGCTCCGGGCGGCGGGTGCGCGCCACGTGGCTCTTCATCAGGTCGACGGCGCGCTCGCCCGCACCGATGTCGACCCCCGCGGCGGCGTAGGCGTCGTCCGCGGGGCGCGAATCGGTCTCGGTGTTCTCTGGCACGGCTGCGGATCCTCGGGTCTGGTGGGCTGACTCGGCCCGCGCGCGCGGCGGGCCCGTTGCTGGACCGGGGCACGGCGGCCCCGGGGTGCGGCCGCCGCTACCGCGGGACGGCCGACAGCGGCCTTTCGCGGGGGGTCCCGCAGGACTTCTCCAGCAGGTCCTTGCCGCGGGAGTCCTCATCGACCTCGATGGGGTACACGCCGTCGAAGCAGGCCCGGCACAGCCGGCTCTTGGGGACCTCGGTGGCCGACACGAGCTGATCGAGGTCGATGTAGGCCAGGGAGTCGGCGTTGATCGAGGCGCGGACCTGCTCCTCGGTCATGTTGCCCGCGATGAGCTCGGCCTTGGTGGCGAAGTCGATCCCGTAGTAGCAGGGCCACAGGACGGGCGGGCTGGAGATGCGCACGTGCACCTCTGCCGCGCCGGCGTCGCGCAGCATCCGCACCAGTGCCCGCTGGGTGGTGCCGCGCACGATGGTGTCGTCGACCACGACCAGCCGCTTGCCCTCGATGACGTCGCGCAGCGGGTTGAGCTTGAGCCGGATGCCCAGTTCGCGCAGAGTCTGGCTGGGCTGGATGAAGGTGCGCCCGACGTAGGAGTTCTTCACCAGGCCCTGGGCGAACGGGATGCCGCTGGCCTCGGCGTAGCCGACGGCCGCGGGGGTGCCGGACTCCGGCACCGGGATGACGATGTCGGCGTCGGCGGGGTGCTCCTTGGCGAGCCTGCGGCCGACCTCGACCCGGGTGCTGTTGACGTTGCGCCCGGCGATCGAGGTGTCGGGGCGGGCGAGGTAGACGTACTCGAACAGGCAGCCCTTGGGCGCGGCCGGGGCGAAGCGGTGAGAGGCGACGCCGCGCTCGTCGATGGTGAGCAGCTCGCCCGGCTCGATCTCGCGGACAACGGTGGCGCCGACGATGTCGAGCGCGGCGGTCTCGCTGGCGACCACCCAGCCGCTGCGCAGCCGGCCCAGCACGAGCGGGCGGATGCCCTGCGGGTCGCGCGCGGCGTACAGGGTGGTCTCGTCCATGAACACCAGCGAGAACGCGCCCTTGACCTTCGGCAGCAGCGCCATGGCCGCTTCCTCGGTGGTCTGGTCCGGGTGGACCGCGAGGAGGCTGGTCAGGACCTCGGTGTCGGTGGTCGCGGCCGAACGGTGGTCCGGCAGCATCGCGGCGAGCTCGGGGGTGTTGATGAGGTTGCCGTTGTGGCCGAGGGCGAGCCCGCCCTCACGTGCCGTGTAGAACGTGGGCTGTGCGTTCTCCCACACCGGCGCGCCGGTGGTGGAGTAGCGGCAGTGCCCGATGGCGAGGTAGCCGCGCAGGGAGTCGAGGGTGGCCTCGTTGAACACCTGGGAGACGAGTCCCATGTCCTTGTAGACGACGATGCGCTCGCCGTCGCTCAGGGCGATGCCCGCGGACTCCTGCCCGCGGTGCTGTAGTGCGTACAGGCCGAAGTAGGAGAGCTTGCTGACTTCTTCGCCGGGAGCCCAGACCCCGAACACCCCGCACGCGTCCTGCGGACTGCGCTCGTGGGGATCGGTGTCCATGCTGAGCCGGCCGTCGGGTTGCGACACGCCTGCCAGCCTACTGGGTGGCGGCAGGGGTCGGGTCACCGCGCCCCAGGTCCCGGCCGTGCGCGGCAGCCGGCGGCCAGTTCAGGGGCGTGCGGAGCGGGGCTGCCAGAGGGGGAGCAGGGGCGCGAGGTCGGCCCGGACCCCGCTGGCGGTCACCTCGTGCGCGGCGAGGGCCGCCGCCCAGGTCCGGTGCCCCAGCGCGAGGGCGAGCCAGACCAGCGGGGCGGTCTCGACGACGCCCGGCGGCGTGCCGCGCGTGTGCTGGGGCCCGGCGAGGATCTGCACGGCGCCGAAGGGCGGCACGCGGACCTCCAATGCGTGGCCGGGCGCCCTCTGGGCGAGCTCGGCGAGGGTCCCGCGGACGGCGGCCTGGACGGCGGGCCGCAGCGGGGTCAGCCCGGCCTCGGCCGCGCGCAGCACCGCCTCGGCGCAGCCGGTCAGCTCGGCCTGCTCGGGCCCGGCGTAGGGCGGCTCGCCGAGCGCACCGCGCTGGGCGTCGAGTGCGGCGCGCAGCGCGGCGCGCCGCCGCTGGGCTGCTGAGGGTTTGGGCGGCACACGGCAAGGCTAGTGGGGCACCCTTGGGGCCGGGTGATCGGAGCATGCGGCGGGGACTCCTCCGTCGCCGCAGGTGACGAAGGAGGCATGTGCCGCGCCGGGGGTGGCGGTTAGGATGAATGCACCGCCATGTCGGCTTAAGTCGGCCCGGTGGAGAGGTGAACAATCAGTGAAATGTCCCGGCGATCAGCGCTGCTCGCCCCATGGCCGCGGTCCGATGTCCTCGGGCCGACCTGCGACCCGTTTGCCCGAATGGTGCTACTAGCATCCTCACGGACGATCACCGCACTTCGGGAGAGAGATGTGCGTCTGCGCCTGACTCCGCGCGATGACAGCTACTACGAGATGTTCGCCGACTCCGCGAACAATCTCGTGATCGCAGCGCGTCTGCTGGTGGAACTCATCAGTGAGGACGCCGACCGGGAGGCCATCACCGAGAAGATGCACGCCTGCGAGCACGCGGGCGACGAGCGGACGCACGCCATCATGCGGCGGCTCAACGAGAGCTTCGTCACCCCGTTCGACCGGGAGGACATCTACCGGCTGGCGTCCTGCCTCGACGACGTGATGGACTCCATGGAGGCCGCCGTCGACCTCATCGGGCTCTACCGGCTCGACCGCCTCCCCAAAGGCATCATCGACCAGGTGGAGGTGCTCGAACGCGCCGCCGAGCTGACCGCCGAGGCGATGCCGCGCCTGCGTTCGATGAAGGATCTCACCAGCTACTGGATCGAGATCAACCAGTTGGAGAACCAGGCCGACCAGATCTACCGGCGGCTGCTGGCCCACCTGTTCAGCGGCGAGTACGACGCGCTGACCGTCCTCAAGCTCAAGGACGTCATCGAGGAGCTGGAGACCGCGGCCGACGCGTTCGAACACGTCGCCAACACGGTCGAGAGCATCGCCGTGAAAGAGTCCTGACAGCAGCAGTGCTCCCGGAGCGGCCCCGGTCGGCCGGGGGCCGCCACAGCCCTTCTCACGATCCGGACCGCACCTCCCGTGCCTGACACGCCCGCGCTCATCGCCGTCGTCGCCGCCGCGCTGCTGTTCGCCTACACCAACGGCTTCCACGACGCCGCCAACTCCGTCGCCACCTCCATCACCACGCGTGCGCTCACCCCGCGCGCCGCCGTGGTCATGGCGGCCTTCATGAACATGGTCGGCGCGTTCCTCGGCGAGGGCGTGGCGCGCACCATCGGGCAGCAGATCATCGTGCCGCCCATGGGCGTCGAGGGCCTCTACGTGCTCTTCTCCGCGCTGGTGGGGGCCGTCGCATGGAATGTGGTCACCTGGTACAAGGGCATGCCCTCATCGGCGTCCCACGCGCTCGTGGGCGGCCTGGTGGGCGCCGCCGTCGCGTCGGCGAGCACGGTCGACTGGGCCGGCGTCGGCTGGAGTTTCGGGCTGCCGATGCTGCTGTCGCCGCTGATCGGCGGCGCACTCGGCTTCCTGGTGATGCTGGGCATCCTGTGGCTGTTCCGCAATGCGCGGCCCGCGCAGGTGAACCGCAGGTTCAAGCTGGCGCAGAGCGTCTCGGCCGCCGCCATGGCACTCGGCAACGGCCTCCAGGACGCCCAGAAGACCATGGGCGTGGTCGTCCTGGCCCTGGTGACGACCGGCTACCAGCAGGACTACGACGTCCCGTTCTGGGTGGTCGTCGCGGCGGCGCTGGCGATGTCGCTCGGCACGGCGGCGGGCGGCTGGCGCATCATGCGGACGCTGGGCCGGCGGGTGATCCAGCTGGACGCCCCCAAGGGCTTCGCCGCCGAGAGCACCGTCGCGGTGATCTCGGCGGCGACGTCGTTCATCTGGCACGTGCCGATCTCCAGCACGCACACGATCACCTCGGCGATCGTGGGCGTGGGCGCCACCCGCCGCCTCTCGGCCGTGCGATGGGGCGTCGCGGGCGACATCGTGCTGGTGTGGCTGCTCACCATCCCCGCGTCGGGGGTCCTGGCCGGGATCGCCTACGGCCTGGTGCGCATGCTGGTGGGCTGAGCCACGCGGCGCCGGGCCGCGCGGCGGTCAGCCGAACCGGCCGGTGATGTAGTTCTCCGTCTCCTTCTTCTCCGGCTTGGTGAAGATCTTGTTGGTCTCGCCCATCTCGATCAGCCGGCCCGGCTTGCCGGTGCCCGCCAGGTTGAAGAACGCCGTGACGTCGCTCACCCGGGCGGCCTGCTGCATGTTGTGGGTGACGATGACGATGGTGTAGTTCTCCTTGAGCTTGGCGATCAGGTCCTCGATCGCCAGCGTGGAGATGGGGTCGAGCGCCGAGCACGGCTCGTCCATGAGCAGCACGGCCGGCTCGACGGCGATGGCGCGGGCGATGCACAGCCGCTGCTGCTGGCCGCCTGAGAGGCCCGCTCCCGGCCTGGTGAGCCGGTCCTTGACCTCCTCCCACAGGTTCGCCCCGCGCAGGGACCGCTCGACGAGGTCGTCGGCCTTCGCCTTCGGCATGCGCTGGTTGTTCAGCTTCGCGCCGGCGATCACGTTGTCGTAGATGGACATCGTCGGGAACGGGTTGGGCCGCTGGAAGACCATGCCGATCTCGCGGCGCACCGCGACCGGGTCGACGTCGGGACCGTAGACGTCCTGGTCGTCCAGCATGACCTTGCCCTGGACGCGGGCGCCCGGGGTCACCTCGTGCATGCGGTTGAGCGTGCGCAGGAAGGTGGACTTGCCGCACCCGGAGGAGCCGATGAACGCGGTCACCGACCGGGGCTCGATGGTCATCGACACGTCCTCGACGGCCTTGAAGTCGCCGTAGAAGACGTGCAGTCCGGAGACGTCAATGCGTTTGGCCACTGGGCTTACATCCTCTGGTGAATCGCTGACTGGTTCTCTGGTGGGCCGGGCGGTCATCGGCTGAGGTTCGGTGCGAAGAACCGGGACACGAGCCGGGCGAGGAAGAACAGCAGCATGACGACCACGATCAGTGCGAGTGCCGCCGCCCAGGCCCGCTCGTAGTTGATGGCGCCGCCCATGCGGACCTGCGAGTAGATGAACACCGGCAGGCTCATCATCTGCCCGTTGAACAGGTTCCAGTTGATCGCCACGGCGGAGGAGCCCGCGGTCAGGATCAGCGGGGCGGTCTCCCCGATGACCCGGGCGAGCGCCAGCATGACGCCCGTGGTGATGCCCGCGATCGCGGTCGGCAGCACCACCTTGACGACGGTCAGCCACTTGGGCACCCCCAGAGCGTAGGACGCCTCGCGGAGCTCGTTGGGCACCAGCCGCAGCATCTCCTCGCAGGAGCGCACCACGACCGGGATCATGAGCACGGAGAGGGCGATGGCACCGGCGGCGCCGTTGGTCTTGCCGGGGCCGAAGATCATCATCCACAGCGCCACCACGAACAACCCGGCGACGATCGAGGGGATTCCCGTCATGACGTCGACGAAGAACGTGATCGCCTGCTTGAGGCGCCCCTGCCCGTACTCCACGAGGTAGATGGAGGTGAGCAGCCCGATCGGGATCGAGATGACCGCGGCCAGGCCGGTGATGGCGATGGTCCCGACGATGGCGTGGTACACGCCGCCGGCGTCCATGCTGGGGGTGACGCCGTTCATGGAGACGGTCAGGAAGTACAGGTCGAGCCGCGCGAGGCCCTCCGACAGCACCGTCCACAGCAGTGAGACCAGCGGCACCATCGCCAGCCCGAAGCAGGCGTAGACGATGGTCGTGACCAGCCGGTCGGTGGCCTGGCGCCGGTTCTCCACCACGCGGGAGGCGATGGAGATCACCACGGCGTAGGCGATCACGGTGAACACCGCGAACTGGGCGATGCCCAGCGCGCCGAACGCGAGCAGGACCCCCGCTGCGAGGGCCGCGGTCGCCGCGAGCAGCGCGGGGGCCGCGTAGCGCGGCAGCGAGCCGGTGAGCAGCGACTTCTGCGAGGGAGGCGGGCCGTCGCCGGGCATTTCGGTCGCGGATCCCTTAGTCGTGGTGGTCATTTACGCGAACTCCTTGCGACGCGCGACGATGAACCGGGCGCCCATGTTGACGACCAGCGTGATCGCGAACAGCACCAGCCCGGCCGAGATCAGCGCCGACACCCCGTATCCGGTGGCCTCGGGGTACTGGAGCGCGATGTGCGCGGCGATGGTCTGGTTGCCGCTTTGCAGCACCATCCAGGAGATGACGAGCTGCGGTGACAGGATCATGGCGACGGCCATGGTCTCGCCGAGCGCGCGGCCCAGGCCGAGCATGGCCCCGCCGATGATGCCGGGGCGGCCGAAGGGGATGACGGCCATGCGGATCATCTCCCACCGGGTCGCGCCGAGCGCGAGCGACGCCTCGCGGTGCGCCTGGGGGACCTGCTGGAAGACGTCGCGCGACATCGCGGTGATGATCGGCAGGATCATCACGGCGAGGACGATGCTCGCGCTCAGCATGGTGCGGCCGGTGGTCGAGACCGGGCCGGCGAACATCGGGATCCAGCCGAGGTACTGCTCAAGGGACGTGTAGAACGGCCCGAGCTGTTTGACCAGCCAGCCGATACCCCAGAGTCCGTAGACCACGCTGGGGATCGCGGCGAGGAGGTCCACGACGTAGCCGAGGATCGACGCGAGCCGGCGCGGCGCGTAGTAGACGATGAACAGTGCGATCCCCACGGCGATCGGGGTCGCGATGACCAGCGCTGTCGCGGCGGCGAGCACGGTGCCGAACGCCAGCGCCGCGACACCGAACGCGGGGGCGTCGCGGGTGTTCGCGTCCCACTCCTTCGTCGTGAAGAAGTTCGCGGTATTGGCGCTGAGCGAGTCGAAGGACTGCCCGATGAGGAAGGCCGCCACGCCGGCGAGGATCAGCAGGATCAGGATCCCCGAGCCCTTGGCGGAACCTGCGAAGAGGAGGTCGCCGAGGCGGCGCTTCCCCTGTGGTTCGCGGGCCGTCGTAGACGGGTCCGTGGTGGTCATGTGAGACTCCGGTCAAGAATATTCACGTTTCGCCCTGGTGAAGGGCGCGACGATTCGCGCGGGTCCGCCGGCAGGCGGCGCCGGTTACATTGTGAAGCTTGTCCGCATGCGCTCAGTACCCGGCTCGCAGCCGTCCAGGGCACCGGGTGCGCAAACGGCGGTAGGGGCAGGGCCCCCACACCTGGTGTGGGCCCTACCCCTGCCGACTTCGGCGCGGTGCCGATCAGGCGCCGGCCTTGATCTTGTCGAGCGACCCCTGGATCTTCTCGCGCAGGGCGTCGGAGATCGGGGCCGAGCCCGCCTCGTCGGCGCTGACCTTCTGCCCCTCCTCGCTGATCACGTAGCCGAGGAAGCTCTTCACCAGGTCGGCGTCGCTCTGCTCCTCGTACTCCATGCACGCCACCTCGTAGCTGACCAGGACGATCGGGTAGGCGCCCGCCTCGTCCGTCTTGTAGTCGAGCTCGATCGCGTGGTCGTTCTCGGTGTTCGCCTCACGGGCCGGCGAGGCGTCCACGATCTTCGCGGCGGCCTCGGGGCTGTACTCCACGAACTCCTCGCCCGCGCCGACGGCGACGGTGCCCAGGTCCTTGGCGTGCGAGGCGTCGACGTAGCCGATGGTGCCGGTGCCGCCCTCGATGGCGGAGACCACGCCGCTGGAGCCCTGGGCGGCCTCGCCGCCCTTGACCGGCCAGTCGCCGCTGACCTCGTGCTTCCAGGAGTCGCCCGCCGCCTCGGAGAGGTAGGAGACGAAGTTCTCGGTGGTGCCGGACTCGTCGGACCGGTTGACCGGGACGATCTCGGTGTCGGGAAGGTCGGCGTCGGGGTTGTCCGCCGCGATCTTCTCGTCGTTCCACTTGGTGATCTTCTGGTCGAAGATCTGCGCGATGACGTCGGGCTTGAGATTCAGCTTGTCGACGCCGTCGAGGTTGAAGGCCACGGCGATCGGGCTGATGTAGGCGGGGAGGTTCACGACCTCCGAGCCGCAGCGCTCGGTCGCCGCCTTGGTCTCGTCCTCGTCGAGCGAGGAGTCGGACCCGGCGAACGCCACGGAGCCGTCGGTGAACTGCGAGCGGCCCGCGCCGGAACCCACGGCGTCGTAGTTGACCGTGGTGCCCTCGCAGGCGCCGGTGTACGCGGCGACCCAGGCGGCCATGCCGTTCTCCTGCGAGCTGGCGCCCGCTCCGCTGAGCGTGCCGCCGCCGTCGACGCAGTCCGCGCCCTTCGCCGCGGCGCCGCCGCCCTCAGGGTCGACGGCCTGGTCGCTGCCACAGGCGGAGAGCGCGAGAGCACCGGCGAGAGCAACCCCCGCGAAAGTGCTGAACCTTGAGAGCTTCACAGCCCAGGACCTTCCTCTGACTTCGACACGTTTGGGCGGATCCGTGCTGGACCCGCCGATATCGACGGTAGGGAAGCGAGGTGTCCAGCCATCCCAGTGAGGGTGAACGCGTGGTGAACGGCGGACCGTGGTTCGCGGAAGACCATCGGACCCATTGGTGACGGTGCGGTGAACGATGTCGGATATGCGTGCAATGTTCGGTCTTGAGCTGCGCGGATCACCCGCGGATCGCGGCCGAACACGCTCCGAATCCGAACGGATCGGCAGGTGGGGGCGCTGGTGGAGTTTCGGTTGGTCCGTGGTCGATGTGGCGGGTCGGGCCGTGCTGTCATCGAGCCGGTGTGCTTCGGCCGTCGCTGCTGCGCAGCAGCGACGGCCGAAGCACATCCCGCCACTCGACCGCCGGACCCCGGCCCGCAACGCCGAAAGTCCACGCCCTACGGAGTGCCGGGGGTCCGGTACATCACGTCGGCGTCGGCGAGGGTGAACCCCAGCGACTCGTACAGCCGCACCGCGGCCCGGTTGTCCTCGTCGACGTACAGCAGGACGAGGGTGAGCCCCTGCCGCTCCAGGTGGCGCAGCCCGGTCGCGGTGAGTGTCCGGCCGAGCCCCATGCCGTGCCAGTCGGGGTCGACGCCCACGGCGTAGACCTCCCCCGCCGGCGCGCCGTCGGTGAGGCCGGCGCCGTCGGCGTGCGTCTTGGTCCAGTGGTAGCCGGCCAGCGCACCGCTCTCGACGTCCTCGGCGACGAAGAAGCCCTCGGGGTCGAACCACGGTTCGGCCTGGCGCTGGCGCAGGTCGGCGAGGGTGATGCCGCCCTGCTCGGGGTGATCGGCGAACGCGCGCGCGTTGACGGTCAGCCACGCCTGGTCGTCGGCGCCGACCCGGAACGGGCGGATCTCGACCCGGCGGTCCAGTTCGGGGCTGACGGGCGGCTCCGCGACGGGTGCGGACGGGCGCAGCGGCAGCACCATCCGCCACAGGCTGCGCGCCCGGCCCAGGCCCGCTGCGGCCGCCAGCGCCTTGGCGCCCGGCAGGTCGCCGTGCGCCCACACCCGCATGCCCTCAGGGGCGGCGTCCTCGACAAGGGAGCGCAGCAGCCAGCCGCCGAGCCCGCGGCGGCGGTGCTCCGGCGCGACGACCAGCTCCGCGGAGTCGGGCTCGCCCGGGGAGCGCTCGATGCCGCCGAAACCGCGGAGGACGTCGGGGCCGTCGCCCGCCTCCTCGTACAGCAGGTGGAACCGGACCGCTCCCGGATCGGCGCCGTACCGCACCCGGAGGAGGCCCTGCTCGGAGATCGGGGCGGTGCCGTCGCTGCCGCGCGCCTCCTCGGCGAGGGCCGCGACGTCCTCGGCCTGCTGCGGGGACAGCGACTCGGTGATCTGCACATGGCTCATGGATTCGAGCCTACGGGCGGCACCTCGCCGGAGCGCGGTGCGGACCCCCGCGCCGGGCGCGGGGCCGCCGGGACCGGTCACTCCGCCGGGCCGCTGCGCCACCACGCCCTGCGGCGGCGGCCCTTGTAGAGCCCGCCGGTGCGGACGCGGCGCATGGGCGCCAAGGGCGCGGAGAACAGCGCGAGCAGCAGCAGGAAGAGCAGCAGCACACTCGGCGAGACGGCGGGGGCCGCCGCGTCGTCGGACACGTTGGTGGCGGTCTCCTTGTCGTCGCCGCCGTCGCCGGGGGTCACCGACGGCAGCGCGGCGAGGTCGTCCTCCGAGGTGGGGTCGACGCCGGGCAGGTCGGCGAGGTCGTCGGGGAGGCTGGGACGGTCGGCCTCGGAGTCGCGCAGCGAGGTGTCGCCCGGCGGCGTGAACCGGTCGCGCGACGGGCCGCCGGTGGAGCGGTCGCTGCGGTCGCCGCGGTCGGCGGAGCCCTTGTCGCCGCCCTTCTTCTCGTCCTTGTCGCCCTTGCCGGGCGACGAGGAGGACGGCGGCTTCGACGACGGCGGGGGCTTCGAGGAGGGCGGTTTCGACGACGGCGGCGGCTTGGACGACGGCGGGGGCTTCGAGGAGGGCGGCGGCTTCGACGACGGCGGGTCCGTGGGCTCGGGCTCGGTGACCTTGGTCGCTACGGGCTCGACGGTCAGCTGCTGGAAGTCGCCGCACTTGTCGTCGGCGAACGGGGCGTACTCGACCGCGGCCGTGAACTCGATGCTGCCCGCCTTCGCGGCGGGGCCGGAGACCTCGATCTCCACGGCCTTGCCGACCGGGACGCGCTGGCCTGCGGGGAAGGCGGCCCCCTCGATCCCCTGCGAGGCGGAGAGGTCGCCGCGCACGCAGAGCTCGGCGGCGTTGGGGTTGGTGACACGGAGTTCGGCGCCTGCCGTGGCGCCCTTCTCGACCGACGCCTCGTCGGGGGTGATGACGGCGGTCGGCGGTGTGGGCGGCTCGGACGTCGTGGTGTCGGCGGCGGCGGGGGCGGTCAGGACGGTGCCCGCAAGGGTGATGCCGAGCGCGGCGCCCAGCGGGAGTCCGACGAATCCGACGAAGGTGTTCAGGGGCGCCCGCCGGGAGATGGACTCGCCGCTCGACATTTCTGACCCGACCCTTCCCCGTTGTCGTTCGCGGTCGGCCACCGCGGTTCGCGCGGGCCCGCCCACAACGGACAGTGTCCGCACCGTACCAAGTCCCTCGAAATCCTAGGCGCTCCGCTGCGATCGCACGACCCCCGGGCGGCGGCGATTCCCGCCCTTTCGCGGCGCGGACCGGCGCCGTTCACCGCGCGGCAACGCGGCCCACCGGCGGTTCGGCGCGGCAAACCCGCGTTCGGCGGCGCGGCCGACCGGATGCGGCTGGGTCGTGGTGCCATAGCCGTTTCGGGCTCGGGGCCCCACTGCGCGGCCATCGGGCAGCGGCGCAGTAGGGGGCGCCCGAACGCCCGTCCGGAACACTCCCCGCGTCAGCGGGGCGACCGGTCGGCCGCGCCGCCGTCGACTCCGCGGGTCAGGCGCGCAGCGCCGCGTTCGGGGCGTGCCCCTCTGCGGGCACCTGCCCGGCGCCGGGCTCCGGTGCGGCGGCGCCCTTGCCGGAGGTGTCGGCGACGAAGCGGTACCCGACGTTGCGCACGGTCCCGATGAGCGACTCGTGCTCGCTGCCGAGCTTGGCGCGCAGCCGCCGCACGTGGACGTCGATCGTGCGCGTGCCGCCGAAGTAGTCGTAGCCCCAGACCTCCTGGAGCAGTTGGGCGCGGGTGAAGACCCGGCCGGGGTGCTGCGCGAGGAACTTCAGCAGTTCGAACTCCTTGAACGTGAGGTCGAGGATGCGGCTGCGCAGCCGGGCGATGTAGGTGGCCTCGTCGATGACGAGGTCGCCGCGCCGGATCTCGTCGGGGTCGTCGGTGCCGGTGTCGGCCTGCCCGACGGCCAGCCGCAGGCGGGCCTCGACCTCGGCGGGCCCGGCCGTCGCCAGCAGGAAGTCGTCGACCTGCCAGTCGCCGGTGAGCGCGGCGACGCCGCCCTCGGTGAGGACGGGGATGAGCGGGCAGTCCAATCCCGTCGTGCTGAGCAGCCGGCAGAAGTTGCGGGCCGCGGCGAGGTCGGATCGGGCGTCGACCAGGACGGCGTCGACGGGGGCCGCGGCCGGGCGCTCACCGCCTGGTGCGAGGAGGGCCCCCACCTCGGCGGGTGCGACCCGCACCGAGTGGAGCAGCAGCCCGAGCGCCGGCAGGACGTGGTCGGACGGCTCGGTCGAGTTGGTGAGTAACAGCAAATGGCTCATGGGTCTCTTCCCATCGCCCGCGTGACGCGGCTGGTCGAAGGCGCCTTTGCCCCCGGCGAAGAATGATCTTGCGAAATCGCCTCCGAGTGACCCCAGGATATCGACCGCCGCCGCCCCCTCACCGGCCACCCTCGGTAATTGATGCCGTTCACGCTGGTCAGGGCCGTAGATACGAGGCATGGTCGGCGCGCCGCACCACCTGTCCCCGTCGATCCAACGGGGCGGCGCGATTCAACACCCCCCTCAGCCCGGCGCGACGTGGAAGGCTGCCGCTCCGCGCGGAGCGCGAGCGGCGCGCAATGCCGTTGACTTCGGGGGCGGGATTCGGCCTTGGTGTGGGTTGTGGCCTCGGTTGCATGCCGGGGGCGGATGCCGAGAGCGTCCGTGCCTACAGCGGACCTGGGCAAGGATGCTCTCGCCCCCGGATGTCTGCGCCCGCTCCGCAAAGTGCCGCGCCGCGGCAGCCCACCCCCTGTCCGCGATCGCCTGGACGCCGGGACGTGGCAGCCCGGCATTCAGGTCATCAGGGGCTTGGGTACGGCCTCGCGCGCGGTGCGGGCGGGCCTGGGGTTAGCGTGGCGTTGGCGGGCCGACGGCGGCCCGCGCCGATCGAAGGGCGGCCGTGCGATGGCGAGTGCCACCATCCGGTACTGGGCCGCGGCGAAAGAGGCCGCGGGAACCGCCGAGGAGACCGTTGACGGCGCCACGCTCGCCGAGGCGCTCGACGCCGTCCGCTCCCGGCACGGCGCCAACGGGCGCCTCCTCGACGTGCTGCGGCGGTCGTCGTTCCTCGTCGACGAGGTCCCGGCGGGGCGCCGACCCCACGGGGAGATCATGCTGGCCGACGGCAGCAGCGTCGAGGTGCTGCCGCCATTCGCGGGGGGATGACGACCATGTGGCTGCGGCGCGGCGGACGCGATGGGCAGCGCGGCGAGGACGCGGGGCAGCAGTACGGCGAAGGCGCGGTGCGGAAGCGCGGCGAGGACGCGGGGCGGGAGCAGGGCTCCGCTGCCGACGGGCCCCGGATCACGATGCTCGGCAAGCCGGGCTGCCACCTGTGTGACGAAGCCCTCCAGGTCATCGCGCGGGTCGCGGCGGAGTACGGCGCCGAGTACACGGTGCGCGACCTCACCATGGCGGACGACGAGGAGAAGCTGGAGTACTGGGAGAAGATCCCGGTCGTCTTCGTCGACGGTGAGGAGCACGCGCACTGGCGCGTCAGCGAGCCGCGGCTCCGGGCCGCCCTGGACGCCTCGCGGTGATGCCCCGCGGCGGCCGGCTGCCGTAGGCATCCGGGGGTCCCGACGTGCCCGCGTGTGGAACGGCGGGCCCGGCCTGCCGCCTGGTCCCGGGGTCCTGGTGTGCCGGCGTGTGAAGCGGTGCGGGCCCGGCCTGCCGCCTGGTCCCGGGGTCCTGGTGTGTCCGCATGTGAAACGGTGTGCGCCCGGCCTGCCATGGCCCCACTTTGTGCGCGTGTTCACAAGGGCGTAGCCTGAGGAGGAATTCGTTCCGGGAAGCCCAACGCGGGCCCGTGGGCCCTCCTTTGCGCGGGCGCAGGGCCGGCGCCGAACCGATCACCGATCGGGGCGGCGTTCGGGGTGACCGGCCCCCGCCGACACCCCCAGGTCCAGGAGCCAGCACACGTGACCCGTCGTGAACCCCGCCCTCGCGAGAGGGGGATCCCGGAGGCGACCGTCGCGAGGCTCCCGGTCTACCTGCGGGCCCTCCAAGCGCTCAGCGAGAGCGGGACGCCCACCGTGTCGTCGGAGGAGCTGGCCTCGCGCGCGGGGGTGAACTCGGCGAAACTCCGCAAGGACCTGTCGCACCTGGGGTCGTACGGGACCCGGGGCGTCGGCTACGACGTCGGATACCTCGTCTACCAGATCTCCCGTGAGCTTGGTCTCACCCAGGACTGGTCGGTGGCGATCGTCGGGGCCGGCAACCTGGGCCGCGCCCTCGCGAACTACGGGGGTTTCGGCACCCGCGGCTTCCGCATCGCCGCCCTGCTCGACGCCGAGCCGGCGCTGGTCGGCGACCGGGTCGCGGGCCTCTCGGTGGGGCATATCGACACACTCGAAGGTGTTGTGGAGGCTGAGAACGTCTCCATCGGGGTCATCGCGACCCCGGCGCAGGCGGCGCAGGCGGTGTGCGACCGGTTCGTGGGGGCCGGCGTGACCAGTGTGTTGAACTTCGCCCCGGTGGTGCTCAATGTGCCTCCGGAGGTCGATGTGCGTAAGGTCGATTTGTCCATCGAGTTGCAGATCCTGGCCTTCCACGAGCAGCGCAAGGCCGACGGGCGGGAGGGCCCCGAGCGGATCGGGACCCTGGACGCGCCGCCCGGTCCGGCCGGGGGACAGTAGAAGCAGTCGGCGGGCGAGCGGCCCGCCCGACGGTGGTCGAGAGAGTCGAGAATGAGGAGCGCGGCCCCTGGCCGCGCGAACGTGCGTAGACCAGGTGCGCGCGGGGCCCGAACGCGCATCGCGGGCCGCCGCGCCGCGGTGTTTCCTGCTTGGGAGTGCAGATGAGTGTCCTCGCCGTTGGACTGAGCCATCGGAGCTCACCCGTGGCGCTGCTGGAGCGCGTCGCGATGAGTGGTGAGACCCGGCTCAAAGCCATGTCCGACATGGCCGGCGCGCCTTCGGTCAACGAGGCGCTGATCGTCTCCACCTGCAACAGGGTGGAGGTCTACGCCGAGGTCTCCTCGTTCCACCCCGGCCTCGCCGCCATCACCGAGATCCTGGCGTGGAACACCGGCGTCTCCCTCGCCGAGCTGACCGGCCACCTCTACGTCCACTACGACGAGCGCGCCGTGCAGCACCTGTTCTCCGTCGCCTGCGGGCTCGACTCGATGGTCGTCGGCGAGGGGCAGATCCTCGGCCAGGTGCGCAACTCCATGAAGGACGCCCAGCACGCCGGGTCCATCGGGCGGGTGCTGAACGACCTCGGGCAGCGCGCCCTGCGCGTCGGCAAGCGCGCGCACACCGAGACCCACCTCGACCAGGCCGGCGCCGACATGGTGGGCCTCGGCCTCGCCGTCGCGGAGCGCCACCTCGCCGCACGCCCCGCCGGGGCCGCGGGCGCGGTCGTCGCCGCCGCAGGCTGCCCCGCCGGTGCGATGGCGGCGCCCATGGCGACCGAGGACATCGCGGCCGCGCTGCCCGAACCGCGTGCGCTCACCGGCATGCGCGTCCTGGTGCTGGGCGCCGGGTCGATGAGCGCGCTGTCGGCCAACACCGTGGCCCGGCAGGGGGCGGGCACCGTGGTCGTCGCCAACCGGACCTTCGAGCGCGCCGCGCGGCTCGCCGAGTGCCTGACCGAGGCGTACGAACCCATCAGCAGCCGCGCGATCCCCATCGAGCAGGCGGCCGACGTGCTCGCAGAGACCGACCTGGTCATCTCCTGCACCGGCGCCCAGGACCTGGTGCTCGGCGCCGAGGACGTCGCGGCCGCCGCGGCGCGCCGCGGCGGCCGCCCCCTGGTCCTGCTCGACCTCGCGCTGCCCCGCGACGTCGACGAGGCCGTGCGCGCCGTCCCCGGCGTGCACCTGGTCGACATCGAGGACCTGCGGCGCGCGGCGGCCGAAGGCGCCGACGACACATCCGGGCGCATCGGCGCGCTGTCGGTCGTGCGCGACATCGTCGAGGAGGAGGTCGGCGAGTACCGGACCGTGCGCCGCGTCGAGCAGGTGGCGCCGACCGTCGTCGCGCTGCGCAGCAAGGCGCAGCGGGTGGTCGACACCGAGCTGACCCGCTTGCACGGGCGGCTGCCCGAACTCGACGACCGCTCCAGGGACGAGGTCGGCCGGACGATCCGCAGGGTCGTGGACAAGCTGCTGCACCAGCCCACCGTCCGCGTGAAGGAGCTCGCGGCGGGCCCCGACGGCGGCTCCTACGAGGCAGCCCTGCGCGAACTGTTCGACCTCGACCCGCACACCGCCGATGTGGTGCCCCCCGAGGCCGCGAAGGAGCGGAATTGACCTCTGCAACAACGGCAGCACGGCTCGGCACCCGCCGGAGCACCATGGCGACCACCCAGTCGCAGGTGGTCGCCGACCTGGTCACCGAACGCACCGGGGTGCCCGTCGAACTCGTGCTCATCACCAGCTTCGGCGACGTCACCAAGGCGCACCTGACCCAGCTCGGCGGCACCGGGGTGTTCGTCAACGCGCTGCGCGACGAGCTGCACGCCGGGAGCATCGACTTCGCGGTGCACTCCCTCAAGGACCTGCCCACTGCGGCGGCCGAAGGGCTGGCCCTCGCCGCCGTCCCGGCGCGCGACGACCCCCGCGACGCGCTGTGCGCCCGCGACGGCCTGGCATTCGCCGACCTGCCCGAGGGCGCGACCGTCGGCACGGGTTCCCCGCGCCGGGTCGCCCAGCTCGCGGCGCTGCGCCCCGATCTCGTCTACGTCCCCATTCGCGGCAACGCGGAGACCCGCCTCGGCAAGGTCGCGGGCGGCGAGCTCGACGCCGTCGTGCTCGCCTACGCCGGCCTGGCGCGGGTGGGCAGGTCCGCCGACGTCACCGACGTGTTCGGCCCCGACCGGATGCTGCCGGCGCCCGGCCAGGGCGCGCTCGCCGTGGAGTGCGCCGCCGAGGACGCCGCCGACCGCCTGGGCTACCTCGGCACCGTCGACCACGCCGCCACGCGGGCGGCGGTCACGGCCGAGCGCACGGTGCTCGCGGAGCTCGAAGCGGGCTGCGCCGCCCCCGTGGGGGCGCTCGCCGAGATCGAGGACGACCTGCTGCGGCTGCGCGCCGCGGTCGTCGCCGTCGACGGCTCCGAGTCCGTGCGCCGCGAGCGCAGCGTGCGCCTGGAGACCGAGCGGCCCACCGGCGCCGACGAGTCGCGGCTGATGGCGGCCGACCTCGGGCGGGAGCTGGCCCGCGAGATGATCGCCGAGGGCGCCGACCGGATCGTGGCCGACGCCGCGGCGCAGAAGTAGCCGGTCCGCGCGCTCAGGAGCGCTGACCCGGGAGAAGAGAGGGACCGCACGAGGCATCGCGGCCCGCCGGACCGGCGGGCCGGCCGCCGACCGGAACCCGAGGAAGAAACGAGGCATCTTGAACCCGCAGAGTGAGAATCGCGAGTCGCGGCCGGGCACCGACGGGCACGTGGCGCTGGTCGGCGCGGGCCCCGGCGACGCGGAGCTGCTGACGCTGCGGGGCGCCGCACTGCTGGCGCGTGCCGACGTCGTGCTCACCATCCGCGAGCCGGGCCCCGAACTCGCCAAGCACCGGACCGCGCTGCTCGCGCACTGCCGGCCCGACGTCACGGTCATCGAGCCGGCGGAGTGCGGCGGCGAGATCGACGCGGTCGTCGTGGGCCACGCACGCGACGGCCTGCGGGTGGTCCGCCTGTACAGCGGCGACCCGATGTTCGGCTGCCGCGGTGCGCTCCTCGCGGCCGCCTGCCGCGACGCCGGGGTCGAGTACGAGGTCGTCCCGGGCCTGTCGGCGGTGTCCGCAGTGCCCGCGTACGCCGGGATCCCGCTGATGCCCGAGGGTGTCTCCGAGGTCCGCGTGCTCGACGCCAAGGGCCGCGACGTCGACTGGAGCGTCCACGGCGACACCGACACCACACTGGTCGTCCTGTTCCCCGACGCCGACGACGCCGACCGCGGGCACGGCGGGCCGGGGTTCGACCAGGTGTGCAAGGCCCTCGTCGCCGCCGGCCGCCCGCAGTCAACCCCGGTCGCGGTGACCCGCATGGGTGCCACCACCGAGCAGACCACCGTCGTGTCCACCCTCCAGCGCCTCGTCGCCGACCTGAAGTCGGCCGACGCCAAGGGCCACAACGTGACCACCCCCGCGCTGCTGGTCGTCGGGCCGGGGGTCGCCGAGCAGCGGAAGCTCTCCTGGTACGAGTCGCGCCCCCTTTTCGGCTGGCGGGTGCTCGTCCCGCGGACCAAGGAGCAGGCGGCGAGCCTGTCCGAGCAGCTGCGCGGCTACGGCGCGGTGCCCGAGGAGGTGCCCACCATCTCGGTCGAGCCGCCGCGGACACCGCAGCAGATGGAGCGGGCGGTGCGCGGCCTGGTCACCGGCCGCTACCAGTGGGTGGCGTTCACCTCCGTCAACGCGGTCAAGGCCATCCGCGAGCGGTTCGAGGAGTACGGGCTCGACGCCCGTGCGTTCGCCGGGGTGAAGGTCGCGGCCGTGGGCGAGCAGACCGCCGCGTCGCTGCGCGCGTTCGGCATCCAGCCCGACCTGCTGCCCGCGGCGGACGACCAGTCCGGCGCCGGGCTGGTGGCGGTCTGGCCGCCCTACGACGCCGAACTCGACCCGATCGAGCGGGTCCTGCTGCCGCGCGCCGACATCGCCACCGAGACCCTCTCCGAGGGTGTCAGCGCCCTGGGCTGGGAGGTCGACGACGTCACCGCCTACCGGACGGTGCGCGCCGCGCCGCCGCCCGAGCCCGTCCGCGAGGCCATCAAGGGCGGCGGGTTCGACGCCGTCCTGTTCACGTCGTCCTCGACGGTGCGTAACCTGGTGGGTATCGCGGGCAAACCGCACAAGACGACCGTCATCGCCGTCATCGGGCCCGAGACCGCCAAGACCGCCGAGGAGTTCGGCCTCCGCGTCGACGTCGTCGCGCCGAAGACCTCGGTTTCGGCCCTGGCGGCCGCGCTTTCCGAGTACGGTTCTGTCCAACGGGCCGACGCCCTCGCCGAGGGCAAACCGGTCCTGCGGCCGAGCCAGAAGCGGCGCGGACGCCGCCGCAAGACCGTCTGAACCGCACCCGCCGCAGTACGCCGCCGATGCCCTGTCTAGGCTGGTCCGAATACCACTTGGCGCATTGGTCCGATCCGTCCCCTTCGGAGGGCGGGCGCACAGGGCGGCGGCACCGCTGTACCCGGCGAGGATCCACGACAAGGAGTGATCCACCATGACCGCCCGTTTCCCCGCGGCACGGCCGCGCAGGCTGCGCGGCACGGCCGCGATGCGCCGGCTGGTCGCCGAGACGCGCGTGCGCCCGGCGGATCTCGTCCTGCCGCTGTTCGTCAAGGAGGGCATCGACGCACCGGTCCCGGTGGCGTCCATGCCCGGGGTGTTCCAGCACACCAGGGAGAGCCTCCGCAAGGCGGCCCACGAGGCGGTCGAGGCGGGCGTCGGCGGGCTGATCCTGTTCGGCATCCCCGAAACGAAGGACGCCGCCGGGTCCGCCGCCGACGACCCCGCGGGCATCGTGCAGAAGGCGCTGCGCGATCTCAGCGGCGAGTTCGGCGACGACATCGTGATCATGGCGGACCTCTGCCTCGACGAGTACACCTCGCATGGGCACTGCGGCCTGCTGACCCCCACCGGCGCCGTCGACAACGACGCCACCCTCGCGCGCTACGCCTCCATCGCCGTCGCCCAGGCGGCGGCGGGCGTGCAGGTCGTGGCGCCCAGCGGGATGATGGACGGCCAGGTCGGCGCCATCCGCACCGCGCTCGACGAAGCCGGGTACACCGACGTCGCGATCCTGGCCTACGCCGCGAAGTACTCCTCGGCGTTCTACGGGCCGTTCCGCGACGCGGCCGAGTGCGCGCCGCAGTTCGGCGACCGGTCGAGCTACCAGCAGGACCCCGCCAACGCCATGGAGGCGCTGCGCGAGGTCGAACTGGACCTCGCCGAAGGCGCCGACATGGTCATGGTCAAACCGGGGCTCGCCTACCTCGACATCGTCGCCAAGGTCGCCGACTCTGTCCGGGTACCCGTATCGGCCTACCAGGTCAGCGGCGAGTACGCCATGGTCGAGGCGGCGGCGCAGAACGGGTGGCTCGACCGCGAACGGGTCATCATCGAGACGCTCACCTCCTACCGGAGAGCGGGCGCGCGCCAGATCCTCACCTACTGGGCGTGTGAGGCCGCGCGAATGCTGCGCTGACGGGGAATGCCTCCCCGGGCCTGGACCGCGGATCGGGGAGAAGCCGACACAGATCCGCGGGACGGGAACGACAAGGGGGTACCAATGGCCGACGTACTCAGCCGGCGCAAACGCCGCCGCCATTCCGCCACGGGCATGCTCGACGCCGCCCTCGACTACGCGGCGCTGGGCTGGCCGGTGTGCCGGGGCGTCGAACCGGGCGGCGAGGGCGAGCGCGCGTGCGCGTGCGACCGCATGGGCTGTCCCGATCCCGCCGCGCACCCGCAGTCGGCGGTATGGGGCCTGGAGGCGACCACCGACCACGAGAAGATCGCCCTGTGGTGGGCCGCGACCCCCGGCGCGGGGATCATCCTGCCCACCGGCCGGGTGTTCGACGTCTTCGACGTGCCGGCCGGCGCCGGTGTCATGGCGCTGGCCCGCATGGGCCGCTCCCGGGTCGCCGCCGGGCCGGTGTCGGCGGTGGGCGGCCGCTACCTGTTCTACGTCGCCACCAGGGGCGCCCCCGCCGACGAGGACGAGTGGTGGTCCTGCCACCTCGACTGCGTCCCCGAGACCAGCATCGAGACCCCCGGCCTGCGCTGGCACTGCCGCAACAGCTACGTCCTCGCCCCGCCCTCCCGACTCCCCTCGGGCGCCACCGCCACCTGGATCCGCCCGCCCCGCAACGGATCCGCACCGGTCGAGCTGCCCGACCCCATCGTCGCCCTCGACATCCTCGCCGACGCCTGCGAAGAATTCGGCCGCTGACCCGCCCGAAGCCCCGGCCCGTGCGGCGGTTCATCGACAGCGGGTCCACCGCCTCGGTAGCGTCGAATGGTGACGACAACGATCCGCTTCCGCCCTACGGCGGAGGACCGGCGGCTCATCAACGCTGCGACGCGTGCGGGCGAACGTCCCGGCGACGTCATCCGCCGCGCCCTGCGCCTGCTGGAGCGCGAGGCGTGGCTCGAACAGGCCCGCGCCGATTCCGTGCGGCTCCGCGACGAGGACCTTTCCGACGAGCCGGACGCCTGGTGATGTCCCGGCCCGGCTGCCGCCTCCCTCCGACGGTCAGAGGGCGGTTTCGCTGAGGACGATGCCGTCGGGGTCGGCGTAGAGCCAGTGGCCGGGGACGAACCGCGCCCCGCCGATGACCACCGGGGTGTCCACGGACCCCGCGCCCGCCTTCGCCGACTTCCGCGGGTTGCTGCCGAGTGCCCGGATCCCGAGGTCGAGCGTCGCCAGCGCGCGGGTGTCGCGGACCGCGCCGTTGACGACCACCCCGGCCCACCCGTTGGCGACAGCGGCCTCGGCGATCCGGTCGCCCATCAGCGCCGTGCGCAGCGAACCGCCGCCGTCGACCACCAGGACGGCGCCGCCGCCCGGGCCGTTCAGCAGCTCCTTCACCAGGCCGTTGTCCTCGCGGCAGGCCACGGTGCGCACCGGACCGTGGAACGCGGCGCGCGCGCCGAGGTCGCGGAACTGGACCTCGCAGCTCACCAGGGCGTCGCCGTGGTCGTCGATCAGGTCGGCTGTTGCGAACTCCGGCACGGGCTGCTCCTCGGTCGGGTGCTGGGCGCGGACCCGCAACGGTAGTCCGGTCCGGCGCGGGGCGGCGGACGGGGGCCCGGGACTGCTGCGACACTGGGGCCCGTGGGTACTCATCAGATCTCCGCCGAACTCTTCCAGCGCGCCTCCGCCGCGATCCCGGGCGGCGTCAACTCGCCCGTGCGGGCGTTCGGGTCCGTCGGCGGCACACCGCCGTTCATGACGAAGGGCCGCGGGCCCTACCTCACCGACGCCGACGGCCGCGAGTACGTCGACCTCGTCTGCTCGTGGGGGCCGCTGATCCTGGGCCACGCGCACCCCGCCGTCGTCGACGCGCTGCACACCGCCGCTGCCGACGGCACCTCCTTCGGCGCGCCCACCCCCGGCGAGGTGGAGCTGGCCGAGGAGCTGGTGGCGCGGACCGCGGCGGAGAAGGTGCGGCTGGTCAACTCCGGCACCGAGGCCACCATGTCCGCCGTGCGGCTGGCGCGGGGCGCCACCGGGCGCGCCAAGGTCGTGAAGTTCGCCGGCAACTACCACGGGCACGTCGACGCGCTGCTCGCCGCGGCCGGTTCGGGGGTGGCGACGCTGGCGCTGCCCGACTCGCCCGGTGTCACCGGCGCGAGCGCGGCCGACACGATCGTGCTGCCCTACAACGACATCGAGGCGGTCGAGGCCGCGTTCGCCGCGTCCGGCGACGAGATCGCCTGCGTCATCGCCGAGGCGTGCCCGGCGAACATGGGCGTCGTGCCGCCCCGCGACGGGTTCAACGCGCGGCTGAAGGAGATCACGGCGCGGCACGGGGCGCTGCTGATCCTGGACGAGGTGCTCACCGGGTTCCGGGTGAGCGGGTCCGGCTGGTTCGGGCTCGACGGCGTCGCGGCGGACCTCGTCACGTTCGGCAAGGTCATGGGCGGCGGCCTGCCCGCCGCGGCGTTCGGCGGCCGGGCCGACCTGATGGACCGGCTCGCCCCGCTCGGCCCCGTCTACCAGGCGGGGACCCTGTCCGGTAACCCGTTGGCGACCGCCGCCGGCCTGGCGACGCTGCGCAACGCGACGGCGGAGGTCTACGCGCACATCGACGCCGCGGCCGAGCGCGTCTCGGCCGCCGTCGGCGACGCGCTGGCGAAGGAGGGGGTCGCCCACCGGATCCAGAAGGGCGGCAGCCTGTTCACGGTGTTCTTCACCGACGCCGCGGTCACCGACTTCGACGGCGCCCGCGACCAGCACCTCGGCCGGTTCACCGCCTTCTTCCACACGATGCTCGACCAGGGCGTCTACCTGCCGCCCGCGGCGTTCGAGGCGTGGTTCCTCTCCGCCGCGCACGACGACGCGGCGCTCGACCGCGTGGTCGCGGCGCTGCCGAAGGCCGCGCGGGCGGCGGCCGAGGTCGGCTGAGTGCTGCTACGCGGTCCTATGGCGGACCGTTAACGGACGCTTTAGGATCGGTGCATGCTGGATCTGGATCGGCTGCGCGCGCTCAACGCCGTCTCCGAGCACGGCTCGGTGAGCGCCGCCGCCGAGACCCTCGGCATCACCACCTCGGCCGTCTCCCAGCAGATCGCCAAGCTGGAGCGCGAGACCCGTTCCCGGCTGCTCGAACGCGCCGGGCGCGGCGTCCGGCTCACCGACGCCGCCCACCTGCTGGTCCGGCACGCCGAACAGATCCTCGCCCTGGTCACCGAGGCGGAGGCCGACCTGGAGGCGCAGCGCGGCTGCGTCGTCGGCGGGCTGAGCATCGGCGCGTTCGCCACGGTCGCGCGCGGGCTCATGCCCTCGGTGCTGCGCACGGTCGCCGCCCAGCACCCCCAGCTCACGGTCCAGTTGCACGAGTGCGACCCCAAGGTGGCGGTCCCCCTTGTGCAGCGCGGCGACTTCGACCTCGCCGTGGTGCAGGACTGGGCGAACTCCCCGCTGCCGCTCCCCGAGGGTGTGCAGCGGCAGCACCTGGCCGACGACGCCGCCGAGATCGCGCTGCCCGCCGGCCACCCCATGGCGGGCCGCGCCGCGCTGGCGCTGCGCGAGCTCGCCGCCGCCCACTGGATCGGCGCGCCGCCCGGCGACATCTGCCACGCCTGGCTCGCCGACACCCTGCGCCGGGCCGGCATCGAGCCGAAGGTCGCGCACTATGCGAGCGAGTACCCCACCCAGCTCGCCCTCGTCGCCGCCGGGCTGGGCGCCGCGGTGCTGCCGCGGCTGGGACGCGGGCCGCTGCCGCCCGGTGTGGTGGCGGTCCCGGTGCGGCCCGCCCTGGTCCGGCACATCTACGCGGTGTGGCGCGGCGAGTCGGCGCGCCGGCCCGCCGTCCAGGCCATGGTCGCGGCACTGCGCGGGGGAGTCGATACCGTAATGGGGGCGCCCGCAGGCCACAGCGGCGCCGTGAGTTGACCGGCCCGGTGCGCCGGGGCCCTGTACGGCAGGGCCCGCGGCGCGTCCGGTGCGGAGATCGGAAGGGAAGCGGACCCGCACGATGCCCACGACCACTGTCGTCCACTTGCTGAGACACGGCGAAGTGCACAACCCCGCGGGGATCCTCTACGGGCGGCTCCCCGAATACCACCTCAGCGAGCGCGGCCACAACATGGCGGAGATGTCCGCCAAGTGGTTCGCCGGGCGCGACATCGCCCACCTGTACTCCTCGCCATTGGAGCGGGCCCGCGAGACCGCCGAGCCGGTGTCGGCGGGGTTCGGGCTGTCCGTCAGCCTCGACGACCGGCTGATCGAGGCGGGCAACCGGTTCCAGGGCAAGGCGTTCCGGACGCATTCGGTGGCCGACCCCCGCTACTGGGGGCGGCTCTACGACCCGTTCACGCCGTCCTGGGGCGAACCCTACGGCGCCATCGTCCGGCGGATGGTGGCCGTCATCAAGGAGGTCCGCAAGCAGGCATGGGGGCGCGAGGCGGTGTGCGTCAGCCACCAGCTCCCCATCTGGATGTCGCGCCGGGCCGCCGAGGGCAAGCGGCTGTGGCACCGGCCCGACCGCCGCCAGTGCAACCTCGCGAGCGTCACCACGCTGACCTTCGCCGACGAGAAGATCGTCAGCGTCGGCTACAGCGAGCCCGCCAGGGGCCTCTACCCGCACCGGCGCCCCCACCGGTGACCGCCGGGGGCGCCCGGGGGTCGCGGGCGTCCAGCCGGGCAGGCGAGTAACGGTAGGCTGGATCTCTGGGTGCGGCGTCCCTTGTGGCGCGCTGTGCGCGCACGGTGCCGTCGGCTACCGCCGGCATCGGCGCCGCCCCGCTCTTTGGCGGTCGGTCCGGGCTTTCACCCCAGGCGCGTGGCCGTCGTGTCTCTTTTGTACGTGCGAGAAGGTGATCCTGTGGGTTCTGTCATCAAGAAGCGGCGCAAGCGCATGGCCAAGAAGAAGCACCGCAAGCTGCTCAAGAAGACCCGTATCGCGCGCCGCAACAAGAAGTAGGCCCGCCGCTGCGCGGAGCCGCCGACCCACGCGACGCGTAGCCACACCCCCTATGTCGTGCGAACCCGCCTAAGGAGGCGTGTCGGTATGGGCCGCGTCGTGCTGGTGACCGGTGTCTCCCGCTATCTGGGAGCCCGGGTCGCGACCGCTCTCCACGCGGATCCCGGCGTCGATCGTGTGATCGGCGTCGACTCCGCCCCGCCCCGGCGCCCGCTGGGGCGGCTGGAGTTCGTCCGCGCGGAGCTGCACGACAGCAGCCTCGACGCCGTCGTGCGCGACTCCGGTGCCGACACCGTTCTGCACCTGAGCCTCGCCGCGTCGCCGGCGGGCGCGGGCGGCCGGGCCGCGATGAAGGAGAACAACGTCCTCGGGACGATGCAGCTCCTCGCCGCCTGCCAGCGCTCGGCCACGGTGCGGCGGCTCGTCGTGCGCTCCACGGCGGCGGTGTACGGCTCGTCGTCGCGCGACCCCGCCCTCCACACCGAGGAGTCCGAGGCGCGCGAGGCGCCGAGGTCCGGGTACGCCAAGGACGCCGTCGAGGTCGAGCGCCACACCAGCGGCCTGGCGCGGCGGCGCCCCGACCTGTCGGTCGCGGTGCTGCGCTTCGCCAGCTTCATGGGCCCCGTTGTGGACACCCCGCTGACCAGGTACTTCGGCTTGAAGATCGTGCCGACCGTCCTCGGCTACGACCCCAGGATGCAGTTCATCCACGAGGACGACGGCGTCGAGGTCATCCGCCGCATGGCGCTCGGCGACGCCGAGGGCGTGTTCAACGTCGCCGCGCCGGGTGCCATGCCGCTGTCGCAGTGCCTGCGGCGCGCCGGGCGCCCCGAGATGCCCGTTCCGGCGCGCGGGCTGCGCATGCTCGGCGGGCTGGCGCGCAGGGCCGTGCTCGACTACTCGCCGGAGCAGCTCCGGCTGCTGTGCTACGGCCGGGTCCTCGACTCCGCCAAGTTGCAGGACGCGCTGGGGTGGCGGCCCCGCCACAGCTCGGAGGAGGCGTTCGACTCCTTCGTCGCCGAACGCGGGTTCCCGGCCAAGGCCCCCGCCCGGATGGTGGGCCGGGTCACGCACCGGTTCCGCGCCGCGGCGAGCCGCTGACCCGGGGCGCCCCGCGCCTCAGCCGCCGCGCCGCCGCCGCGCGATCCCCACGGCGACCCCGCCGACCAGCGCACCGGCGACCGCCGCAGGCACCCCCACGCGCAGCGCCCTGCGGTGCCTGCGGAACTCGTGGACCGGCCACCGGCGCGCCACGGCGTGCGCGCGCAGCAGGTCGTCGGGGTTGACCACGTTGGGGTGGCCCACGGCCGACAGCAGCGGCAGGTCGTTGTGGGAGTCGCTGTAGGCCGTGCAGGCGTCCAGGTCGAGCTTCTCGTGCGCGGCGAGCGCGCGGACCGCCTCGGCCTTCGCGGGGCCGTGCAGCAGGTCGCCCACGAGGCGGCCGGTGTAGACCCCGTCGACGGACTCGGCCACCGTGCCGAGGGCCCCGCTGAGCCCGAGCCGCCGCTTGATGATGTCGGCGAGCTCCACCGGTGTGGCGGTCACCAGCCACACCCGCTGCCCGGCGTCGAGGTGGCGCTGGACGAGGACGCGGGCGCCCTCCCAGATGCGGTCGGCCATCGTGTCGTCGTAGATCTCCTCGCAGAGTTCCACCAGGTCGGCGACCTTGTGCCCGGCGACGAACGCCAGCGCGGCCTCGCGGGCGGCGTTGATGTGGCCGGCCTGCTCGCTGCCCGTGACGCGGAAGACGGTCTGCCCCCAGGCGAACCGCGCGAGGTCGCGGGTGGTGAACAGGTCGCGGGAGGCCAGGCCGCGCGCGAAGTGGTAGATGGACGCGCCGCGCATCAGCGTGTTGTCGACGTCGAAGAACGCCGCGGCGCCCGCCCCCGCTCCGCGCTCCAGCGGCGCGAGCGCGGCTTCGGCGACCGCGGCGGAGGCCTCTCCGGCGAGGACCGCGCGGCCGTGGTCGCGACGACGGAGATGACCCCACATGACCATGAGCCTAAGGCCCAGCGGCCCCGCGCCGAGCGCGTCGTGTGAGTACCGCGGCGCTCGTGAGGTAACTCACACGCCGCAGGTGCGCAACGGCCGAACGCAGCGATATCACGCGCTTACGACAGGGTGAAGGGTGCCGCGCGGCGTCCTCCGCCGGCCCGGATTCGCGCCCCTAATGGGGGGAGTGTGCACGGCGGGGGTGCGGAGTGCAGCATCATTAGCGGGATGGTCGAGGTAGGACTGGCATTCGTCTGCGCGTTGGTGGCCTGGAGCGCCACCGCGGCGCTTACTGCACGCTGCTACCGGAGCCCGCAGCTGTCCATGTGGGCCTGGGTGGCATCGGTGGTGGGCGTCACCGTCGCGCTGAGCGCGGCGTTCCCCGGTGCGCTCCTCGGCTTCTCCGCCGCGACCTTCCGCATCTTCCAGATCGGGGTGGCGCTGCTCGGCCCGGTGCTGATCGCGTGGGGCGCGGTGGAGTACGCGGTCCGCTCCGCGCGCGCCCGGTTCGGCACCCGCCTGGTCGTCACCACGCTGACGATCGTGCCGCTGGTGGTGTTCTCCCTCGACCGGCTCCGCGGCAGCTTCACGAGCGGCTACCCGGCGTTCGGCGACCACTACGACATCCTGCCCCGGTTCGGCGCCGGGCTCGTGCACGCCTTCGTCGCCATCGCGCTCGCCGCGTGTGCCATCGTGGTGGCCCGGCGCATGCGCGACGCCCCGCGCACGTCGCGGCACGAGCTCATGGTCCTCGGCCTGGTCGCCGCTGCGGCGCTGCTGGAGATCCTGGTCGCCCGCTTCGGCATGGGCGTCCTCGGCCAGATCGCCGTCGTCGGGGCGCTCGGCTGCATGTGGGCCGCGTTCATGCAGGCGACGAACCCGCCGCAGGAGCGCCGGTCCCGCCGGTCCGGCGGGCGCCGCGCACGCGGCGGCCACGGCGCCGACCCCGAGACCGACTTCGACGAACCGGACGACGAGGAGGACGACGTGCGACGCAAGCGCCGCAGGGCCGCCGAGTACGACGACTACGACGCCTACGACGAAGCGCCCGCGCCCGGTGGCGGCGCCGCCCGGATGAGCAGCGTCATCACCATCTACACGCTCTCCGAGGGCCGCGCCGACCTGTTCGACGAGTGCGCCGACGACATCGTGCGCGAGGTCGGGCGCTACGAGCCCGACACCCTGCTCTTCGCCTGCCACACGGTGCCCAGCGCGCCCTCGCAGCGCATCGTCTACGCCATCTACCGCGACGAACTCGCCTACAACGAGCACCAGCAGCAGCCGCACGTGCTGGAGTTCGGCCGCAGGAGCGCGCCCGCCGTCGCGGCGACGAACGTGATCGAGCTGGCGGTGTCGGGCGCCGCGGCGACCGAGACGCTGGCCGGCATGCTGCTGCCGCGCTGACCGACGACCCGGCGGGTCCTGCCGCGCTGTGCGGACGTTTCCTCAAAGTTGGCTGGGAAGAGTCGGCGGAAAAACGGCGGAAGTGGAACTTTCCAGTACGCTTCCTAGTTGTTCGCCCGGCTCGGAGGTTCGCACCGCGGCCGAAGCCACCCAACTCACGGCTCTGACCACCGCTCGGAGTCCTCAGTGGTGCCCAACAGGAGTGTGCTGCAAGCCCGATGCGTAAGTTCATCGTCTTCCTGATCCTGCTGCTGCTGGTCGTCGTGGCCGCCGACCGGCTCCTGCTCTACGCGGCCCAGAGCGAGGTCGCGAAGCAGGTCGACGCGCAGTACCAGACCGCGTCCGAGCCCGAGGTCGTCATCGGCGGCTTCCCGTTCCTGACCCAGGCGTTCTCGGGCGAGTACTCCGAGATCCAGGTCGTCACGGGCGCCCTCACCGTCCAGGACATCCAGTTGGAGCGCATCGACGCCACGGCGCGCGGCGTCAAGGCGCCACTCGGCGACCTGCTCACCGAGCCCAAGGCCACCGCGAGCACCCTCGACGCCAAGGTCATGCTGCCCTACAGCGAATTGCAGAAGCGCATGCCCGAGGGCATCGTCATCGAGACGGAGAACGGCACCCCGCGCATCTCCGGCGACCTCGCGGTGCTGGGGTACAGCGTCCCCATCGAGGGCGAGCTCAAGGTCTCGGTCGACGGCGACACCGTCACGGTCACACCGGGCAAGCTCAAGGTCGACGGCGGGCAGATCGGCGCGGAGCAGGCCCAGGAGCGCCTCAAGTTCTCGTTCCCGCTCGGCGAGCTGCCCTTCGACTTGCAGGTCAAGGACATCGAGGCGCTGCCCAACGGCGTCCAGCTCTCCGGCACCGCCAAGGACGTCCCGCTCATCGGGGCCGGACCGCAGGGGTAGCCGACCGTGCTCGACGGCGCTGCGATCAGCGGGGGCGCGGGGGCGGCCGTCCTCGCGGCGACCCTGGTCGCCGCGACGGCCGCCGGTCTGCTGTGGCGGCGGGCGAACGGCCGGTTCCGGCGGGCCGCGGGGAGCGCCGCCGACGAAGGGGAGGAGGCGGCGATGCCGACCGGTACCGATCTCGGCGCCCCGCTGGGCGAACGGGCCACCCTGGTGCAGTTCTCCTCGGCGTTCTGCCAGCCGTGCCGCGCGACCCGGCGGGTCCTCGCCGAGGTCGCGGCGATGGTCGACGGGGTCGCCCACATCGAGGTCGACGCCGAGGCGCGGCTCGACCTCGTCCGCGCCCTCGACATCATGCGCACGCCCACCGTCCTCGTCCTCGACTCCGCCGGCCGCATCCGCACCCGTGCGTCGGGCCAACCCCGCAGGGCCGACGTGATCGCGGCGATCGGCGCCGCCGTCGACTGATCCGCTCGGCCCGCAGGCCGCGGGCCCGGGCGAATGTGAGTCTGCACACCCGTGACATCCGGTCGCCGACCTCGTACCATCGGACACGTGACCCACCCGACAGAAGAGCTGCTGACGAAGCGACGCGCGGTCGATCTGCTCCGCGTCGCCAGCGCCATCTGTCACGTTTCCCGATAGGCCAGACCGCCGGGTCGCCGTCGACCCCCGCCGGACGCCTTTCCGCCGCACGCGCGCGGCCGTCCCCGATTCCGCACAACGGACTCGTCGCTGGGAAACCCACATGCAGGTCGATCCCCGCGGGCAGCGCTTCGCCGCAGCCCTCACCTCCGCCGTACTCGCCGCCGTACTGATCACGGGTAGCGCATGGCTGCTCGCCGCGCAGGCCGCGGTGTTCCTCGTCGGGGCGGTGGCCGGTGTCCGCTACTCGCCCTACGGCCTCCTGTACGCCCGGCTGCTGCGCCCCCGCCTGGGGCCGCCGCCGGAGTCCGAGGCGCCGGGGCCGCCGCGGTTCGCGCAGGCGGTCGGCGCGGCGTTCAGCGTCGCGGGCCTCGTCGGCCTCCTCGCGGGCGTCCCGGTGCTGGGCCCCGCAGCGGTCGCCGCCGCGCTCTTCGCCGCCTTCCTGAACGCCGCGTTCGGGCTGTGCCTGGGCTGCGAGGTGTACCTGCTCCTCCGGCGCGCGCTCCCGGGCGACCGCGCCGCGGCCGCCTGAACCGGCCCCCCATACCCGTCCATCGAACAACCCCTGCGAAGCAGAACGAATCAAGGAGGTTCCCCATGAGCCGCTCCGACGTCCTCGTGGACGCCGACTGGGTGGAGGCTCACCTGGACGATGCGAATGTGGTTCTCGTCGAGGTCGACGAGGACACCTCGGCATACGACAAGGGCCACATCCGCAACGCCGTCAAGATCGACTGGAAGAAGGACCTCCAGGACCCCGTCCGCCGCGACTTCATCGACCGGACCGGATTCGAGGCGCTGCTCTCCGAGCGCGGCATCGCCAACGGCGACACCGTCGTCCTCTACGGCGGCAACAACAACTGGTTCGCCGCCTACGCCTACTGGTACTTCAAGCTGTACGGGCACGAGAGCGTCAAGCTCCTCGACGGCGGCAGGAAGAAGTGGGAACTCGACTCCCGCGCGCTGGTCGAGGAGGTCCCGCAGCGCCCGGCGACCCAGTACACCGCCAAGGAGCAGGACACCTCGATCCGGGCGTTCCGCGACGAGGTGGTGGCCGCCATCGGCACCAAGGACCTGGTCGACGTCCGCTCGCCCGACGAGTTCACCGGCAAGCTCCTCGCGCCGGCGCACCTGCCGCAGGAGACCTCGCAGCGCCCCGGGCACATCCCGACCGCGCGCAACATCCCGTGGTCCAAGACCGCCAACGAGGACGGCACGTTCAAGTCCGACGAGGAGCTGCGCGGACTCTACAGCGAGGCAGGCGTCGACCTCGACAAGGACATCATCGCCTACTGCCGCATCGGCGAGCGCTCCTCGCACTCCTGGTTCGCGCTGCGCGAGCTGATCGGCGTCCCGAACGTGAAGAACTACGACGGCTCGTGGACCGAGTACGGCTCGCTCATCGGCGTCCCGGTGGAGCTCGGGGAGGGCGCATGAGCACGGGAGCGGGCTGCGGAGCGCCGGTCGGCGGGGTCGCCCTCGCCGACGCCGACGGCGACCAGGCGGTCATCCAGGGCGTGGTCACCCGCGACGGCGAGCCGCTGAGCGGAGCCTACGCCCGACTGCTGAACGACTCCGGCGACTTCGTCGGCGAGGTCGCCACCGGCGCGGAGGGCACGTTCCGCTTCTTCGCCGCCGACGGCGACTGGACCGTGCGGGTCCTCGCGTCCAAGGGCTTCACCGGCGAGTACGCGGTGCGGGCGCAGACCGGCGCGATCGCCGAGCTGGCCGTGCTGGCCTGACCCCGGACGCCGGGATGCGGCGCCGGTACCGGGAGGGGGTCCGGTACCGGCGCCGCGCCGTGCGCGCCGTGCGCGCCGTACGGCGGGCGGCCCGAAACTCCCTTTTCGGCGCGGCGTAGGGTGAACGGGTTCGCCCCGGCCCGTCCGGGGACGCCCGGATCCATGAACGCCCCCAATGACGACTCTGATCTTCGGTGCGGTGCTGACCGCCGCGCTGCTGCACGCGGTGTGGAACGCCATCGCGCACGCCATCACCGACCGCCTCGTGGGGTTCGCGCTGATCGGTGCGGCGCAGGCGGTGTGCGGCGCGGTGCTCGCCGTGTTCGCGGGCCTGCCCGCGGCGGCGGCCTGGCCCTACCTGCTGGTGTCGGGGCTGCTGCACATCCTCTACCAGGGCTTTTTGATGCTGTCCTTCCGCCTCGGCGACTTCGGGCAGGTCTATCCGCTGGCGCGCGGCATCGCCCCGTGGGCCGTGGCGCTGGGGGCGGCGGCCTTCCTCGGCGAGTCGCTGTCGCCCATGCAGCTCAGCGGGGTCCTGGTGGTCTGCGCCGGGCTGACCGCGCTGGTCTTCGCCGGGGGGCGGCCCGGGCGCGCGCAGCTGCCGGCGCTGGCCGCCGCCGTCACCACCGGCCTGATCATCGCGACGTACACCGTGGTCGACGGTTTCGGGGTGCGGTCATCCCATGACCCGATCGCGTACACGGCCTGGCTGATGCTGCTGGAAGGCCCGTTCTTCCTCCTCGCCGCGGCCGCCGTGCGGCGGCGCGCGCTGTGGTCCCAGGTCCGCCCGGTGCTCGCGGTGGGGGTCACCGGCGGGGTGCTGTCGACGCTCGCGTACGGGCTCGTGCTGTGGGCGCAGACCCAGGGCGCGCTCGCCGGGATCGCGGCGCTGCGCGAGACCAGCGTCGTGTTCGGGGCGGTGATCGGCTGGCTGTTCCTGAACGAGCGGTTCGGCCGGATCAGGGCGGTCTCCGCTGTCGTGGTGACGGTGGGGATCGTGCTGCTGAGCCTGTGAGTCGGGCGCCGTCGGCGGCCGTCGCCACCTGGGGAAATACCGCAAAGTCGTGACAACTCGCCTACCGCCTGACAACATGCCCAGGTACCGGATGACGCACGTGAGGGCGGTGCCCGCGGCGCCGCCCCGCCGAGGCGCGCGGGGGTGACAGGAGGAGATGTCGTGGCCGACGCGCGGTCGCAGGGACCGAAGCGCTCCGAGTCGACTCTCATCGGCTGGCGGCACGAGGTGCTGGTGCCCGAGCCCGGGCCGCCGCCGCGGCGCCCCGCACCGGCCGAGCGCGAAGGCGTCAGCAGCGAGTGGATCGAGACCCAGCGTCGCACCGAGGCCGACACCAACCGCCCGCTGACCATCCTGCTGGGCGCGCTGGGCGTCCTGGCCGCCGTCTTCCTGCTGCTGTGGCCGCTGCGGATCCTGCCGGGCATCCTCGCTGTGCTGGGCAGCCTGGCGTGCCTGCTGGTCGCCATCCCGGTGCTGGTCGCGCTGTCGCAGGGCCGCCACGTCGTCCGCGAACGGCTCACGGCCGAGGAGCGCCGGCTCACCGACGCGCGCGCCGAGAAGGACCGCGAGCTGCGCGAGCTCCAGGAGGAGCACGCCAGGCGGCACAACGAGTGGCAGACCCGCAAGCGCACCTTTGAGGCGCAGCCCCGGTGGTTCGGCCTGGGCGTCCCCAAGGGCACCGGGCAGGTCGACGTGTTCGGCGGCAGCGACGCCGGCTGGTCGGCCGCCGTCACCTCGATCGGCGGCTCGCTGCTGCGCTCCGGCGGCGACCTCACCGTGGTCGACCTCTCCGGCCGCGCGGTGGCGGCCGACCTCGTCGCCCTCACCCAGAAGAGCGGCGTCATGCCGCGCATCTGGGTGCTGCCCGTGGACCTGCCGCGGATGAACCTCGGCCTCAACCTCGACACCCGGCAGCGGGCCGCGATCCTCGCGCAGGTCATCTCCGCGCTCGACCCCAAGTCCGACCTTGCCGACGACAACGAGCTGTTCGACCGGCTGCTGCGGATCCTCGGCCCCAAGGCGGGGGTCGCCGAGATCATCGGGGCCCTGCGGGCCCTCGTCTCGGCGTCCGGCGAGGGCGCGGCGGAGCAGGACGACCCGTCGCTGCTGCTCCTCAGCGCCGACCAGCGGGCGCGGGTGCAGGCCGAGTGCGGGGACGACCGCGCCGTACTGGAGCGCGCCTGGCGGCTGGAGCAGCGGCTCACCCCGTTCGAGGGCCTCGGCAGCCGCGCAGAGGACGAGCCGTACGCGCAGGTCAAGGTGATCGCCACCGACCGCAGCGCTGGCGACGTCGCCGGGCGCGCCTACGGCACCTACACCGTGGCCGCGCTCAGCGAGCTGCTGGAGCTGCGCGCGCGGCGCGGCGACCAGCCCCTGTCGTGGGGGCACACCATCGTCATCTGCGGCGCCGACACCCTGCCCCACTGGCACCTCGAACTCCTGGAGGGCGCGGCGCGCAGGGCCGGGTTCGGCGTGGTGCTGATGTACCGCCGGATACCGGACGACCGCACCGTCTGGCCGGGTTCGGCCGAGCGCATGCCCGTGCTGATGCGCCAGCCCGACACCGAGTCGGCGGAGCGTGCGGCGGCCCAGCTCGGCGGGGAGCACGCGCCGCCGGTGCACCGCCTGACCGAGGTCATCGGCGAGGCGCTCAGCGACGCCATCGCCGACAGCTACGTCGGCGACCCCGCGTCCAGCATCACCATGCCCATCCCCACCCGCTACGTCGCCCGGTCGGTGGCCCCGCTCGACCTCGCCCGCAACCTGCGCGCGGTCTCCACGTGGGGGCGCGCCACGGCGCAGGCGGCCGAGATCGACGACGCCGCCGACTCCGGCGCCGCCGGCCGGGTCCGCGGGCTCCGCCTCGACGCGCTCGGGCTCCGCTCCCTCCCGCCGACCGCCATGGTCGTCCTCGACGGCGGCACCGCCGTGGTCGCCGACGCCAACCCCGGCATCCTCACCCTCCCGACGGCGACCCTGGCGACCGTCGCCGAGAAGCGCGAGGAGGCGCCGGCCGCGCCGCCGGGGCCCGGCCCCGACGACGGCGCGCCCGCGAACATCGGGCCGCCGCCGGAGCGGCTCGACTGGCGGCGCAGCAGCGCGTGACGGCGTGCGGTGTACCGATACCGGCACAAGGGCAATAGGCTGGGCCACGACCATCCGAGCGGCCCGCGGCCCCCTGCCGCGGCTTCCGGGTGCGAGTCTGGCGGCACTTCTTTTCCGGCAGCACTGTTTTTTCTGGCAGCACTGTCCCAGCGGATTGCGTGTGGAGAGATCATGAGCGAACTTCCTCTGCGTGCCCAGTTCGCCGCGGCCCTCGGCAAGGGTGCGGCGTCGCTGTCACGCGCCACCGGGCGCGGCGACGGGTCGGTCATCGGCGGCAAGATCGCGCTCAAGGTCGAGCCCGAGCTGCTCACCAAGCTGGCGCGCGGCAAGCGTCTCGCGCTGGTGAGCGCCACCAACGGCAAGACCACCACCACCCGCCTCATCGCCTCGGCGCTGCGCGAGTTCGGCGACATCGCGACCAACGAGCACGGCGCGAACATGCCCACCGGGCACATCACGGCGCTCGGCGCCAACCCCGAGGCGACCGTGGGCGTGCTGGAGGTCGACGAGAAGTACCTGCCGGGCGTCCTGCGCGACACCCGGCCCGCCGTCGTGGTGCTGATGAACCTCAGCCGCGACCAGATGGACCGCGCCTCCGAGATCAACCTGCTCGCGAAGAAGTGGCGCGAAGCGCTCCAGTTGAGCGAGACCCACGTCATCGCCAACGCCGACGACCCGCTGGTCGCGTGGGCGGGCCTGGGCGCCCGCAACGCCACCTGGGTGTCGGCCGGGCAGCGCTGGAAGGAGGACTCCTGGTGCTGCCCCGAGTGCGGCGGGCACCTCAAGCGCGAGCCCGACCCGTACTGGGAGTGCCCCGAGTGCGGGCTCCGCCGCCCCGAGACCGTCTGGGCGGTCGACAACGCCCGCGACACCGTCACCGGCCCCGGCGGCGCGGCCATGACCCTGGCGCTGAACCTCCCCGGCGACGCCAACCGCGCCAACGCCGCCATCGCCCTGGCCACCGCCGCGGCGTACGGCATCACCCCCGAGGTCGCGCTGCCGCGGCTGCGCGAGATCACCTCCGTCGCCGGCCGCTACACCTCGGTCCACACGCAGGGCGTCGAGGTGCGGCTGCTGCTGTCGAAGAACCCGGCCGGCTGGCTGGAGTCCTTCGCCGTCCTCGACCCCGCCCCGGTGCCGGTGATCCTGTCCGTGAACGCCCAGATCCCCGACGGCAAGGACACCTCCTGGCTGTGGGACGTCGACTACACCGTGCTGCGCGGCCGCAGGGTGTTCGTCATGGGCGAGCGCCGCACCGACCTCGCGCTGCGGCTGGAGACCGACGACGTCGCCTTCGAGACCGCCGACCGGGTCGACGCCGTGGTCGCCAAGCTGAAGTCCGAGCGCCCCGACGCCGCCAAGGTCGACGTCATCGCCAACTACACCGCCTTCCAGCAGATCCGCACGGCCTACGGCCGCGTGCAGTAGGAGCCACCGTCATGAGCGACACCAGCAGCAGGCTGCGCATCGTCTGGATCTACCCCGACCTGCTCAGCACCTATGGCGACCAGGGCAACGTCCTGATCCTGCGGCGCCGCGCCGAGCAGCGGGGCATCCCGACCGAGATCGTGCACGTCCACTCCAGCGACTCCGTCCCCGTCGAGGGCGACATCTACCTGCTCGGCGGCGGCGAGGACCGCCCACAGATCCTCGCGGCCGAGCGCCTCATCGCCGACGGCGGCCTGAAGCGCGCGGCCGCGCGGGGCGCGTGCGTCTTCTCGGTGTGCGCCGGGTACCAGATCATCGGCGAGACCTACGGCGACGACGACGACAAGCCGCTGCCGGGCGTCGGCATCATCGACATCCGCAGCGGGCGCGGCGCGACCCGCGCGGTCGGCGAGATCGTCGCCGACGTCGACCCGTCCCTCGGTGTCGGCCGCATCACCGGCTTCGAGAACCACCAGGGCCGCACCGCCATCGGCGCGCAGGCCACGCCGCTGTCGACCACCGTCAAGGGCATCGGCAACGACGACCACACCGAGGGCGCCTACCAGGGGCAGGTCCTCGGCACCTACCTGCACGGCCCGGCGCTGCCGCGCAACCCGGCACTCGCCGACCTGCTGCTGCGCTGGCGGGTCGGCGAGATCCCGCCGCTGCCGCCGTCCTGGGGCGAGACCCTGCACGAGGAGCGCCTGGCGGCGGCCCTGTAGGCACCCGCATCACGGCCGGGGCCGGTGCGCGCCACTGCGGCGCGCACCGGCCCCGGCCGTTGTCAGTCGGCGACGTGCAGCCGGCGCGACAGCGCCACGGCGGTGATGGAGACCGCGGCGGTGCCCATGAGGTAGACCGCGAGCGGCAGCCACGAGTCGTGGAACGCGCCCATCAGCCAGGTGCCGATGAGCGGCGCCGTGCCGCCGGCCAGCGCCGCGCCCACCTGGTACCCGAGGGTCACGCCGGTGTAGCGCACCTTGGTGGTGAAGATCTCCGAGCTCAGCGTGCCGAGCGTGGCGGTCACCGGTGGCCAGCAGACGCCCAGCGCGATGACCGTCGCGCCGAACAGCGCCCAGGTGGTGCCCAGGTTCAGCAGCACGAAGTACGGCACGGCGAACAGGCCGATCAGGACGGCGCCCGTCTGGTAGACCGGCACCCGGCCGAAGCGGTCGGAGAGCAGGCCCATGAGCGGGATCATGGCCGTCGCGGCGACCGCGCCGACCGTGACGGCGTTGAGCACCGTGGTGTCGGAGAAGTCGAGGGTGCCCGTCGCGTAGCTGACGACGAACGTCCCGAAGATGTAGAACGGCGCGGTCTCGACGACCTTGGCGCCGATCGCGACGAGCACGGAGCGCCAGTGCAGCCGGAAGGTGTCGATGATCGGCAGCTTCGAGACGGTGCCGGACTCCTGCGCCGCGCGGAACGCCGGGGTCTCGTCGATGCCCGACCGGATCCACAGGCCCACGAGGACCAGGACGATGCTGGCGATGAACGGCACCCGCCAGCCCCAGGTCGTGAACTGGTCGGCGGAGAGCAGCCCCATGACGGTCAGCGAGAGGCTCGCCAGGAGCATGCCGATGGTGACGCCCATCTGCGGCACGCTGCCGAACAGGCCGCGGCGTTCGCGCGGCGCGTACTCGTAGGCGAGCAGCAGCGCCCCGCCCCATTCGCCGCCGATGCCCAGGCCCTGGATCAGCCGCATGAGGATCAGCAGGATGGGCGCCCAGACGCCGATCTGGGCGTAGGTGGGCAGCAGCCCGATCAGCACCGTCGCGCCGCCCATCAGCGACAGGGTGATGACGAGCGTCCGCTTGCGCCCGATGCGGTCGCCGATGTGGGAGAAGATCAGCCCGCCGAACGGGCGCACGAAGAAGGTCAGGGAGAACGACAGGTAGGACAGCATCAGCGACACGACGGGGTCGCTGGCGGGGAAGAACAGGGTGTCGAAGACGAGCCCCGCGGCGGTGCCGTAGAGGAAGAAGTCGAACCACTCGATGGCGCTGCCGGTGACACTTGCCGTGATGACGCGCGCCTGGGGGCGGCGAGAGGTCGGTGCGGCCGCACTCATGCGGGCCTCCTGTTCGCGGGGGAGGGAGTGGGGGCGGGGCGGCGGGGGTCCGCGGGGCGTGCCGCGAGGGGGCGGTCCCGCGGTGGTGGCGCCTCCCCGGGCGCGGTCCAGGGGGCGGGTGGCGCCGAGGAGGCGCCGCCACCGCATGTCAGGGCGTTACGGGGACCGTAGGTGCGCCGGATCGGCCCGGCATAGGACCGGCCGCACAATAATTGGTTGAAATTTTGTTCAGGCGACCAACCGTGTTCATCGGCGCACACTATTGACTTATCAAATACTAGATTGGTTAACTCAAATATGGAGCTCGCACTCTACGACCGCATCCGGAGCGATCTGGAGGCGAAGATCTCCTCGGGGGAATGGCCCCCCGGCACCCGGGTCCCCACAGAGGCGGAACTGGGCCGCAGCTACGGTGTGAGCCGCGTGACCGTGCAGAGGGCGGTGCAGCAACTCGTCCAGCAGGGACTCGTGGTCCGCTACCGGCGCAAAGGCTCCTTCGTCGCGCAGGCGGTCCCGGAACGCAACCTGCTCGGTCTCGCCAACCCGCTGAACGCGGGCCCCGAGATCGAGGGACGGCACATCGTGTCCGACGCGCGGGTGATCCCCGCGCGCGACGCGGCCGCCCGCCTGGCGGCCCCCGGCGTCGACGACGACGCCCCCGTGGTGCAGCTGCGGCGCACCAAGCTCGACACCGCCGAACACCCCATCGCCACCGAACTCGCCGTGATCCCCTTCGCGCTCGCCCCGCGCCTGCTGGACGAGCCGCTGGAGGACCTCACGACGATCGCCTACCTCCGGCGGACCGGCGTGCCCGTCCACCGGTCCCGCATGTACGTCGAACCCCGCGTGCTCACCGGCGAGGAAGCCGATGCCCTGCGGAAACCGCCCGGTACGCCGGTGTTCCACCTCAGGAGGCACCTCTGGCTGACCGACGGGCGCGCGGCGGAGACCTTCGAATCCCTGCTGCTGCCCGGCGCCAGCCCGTTCTACATCGAGCAGTCACTCTCCGAGGGCGCACACCCCTCGGACTAGCAGCGAGGAGATCGGCCCTTGCCCACCCAACACCCGCCCCGCGTGGCGATCGTCGGCGCCGGCACCATCGGCACGATGGCGGCCTGGCGGCTGGCCGCACGCGGTGCGCAGGTCCTCGCCTTCGACCACTTCGCGCCGGGACACGACCGCGGCGCGGCGGGCGGCGAGTCCCGCATCTTCCGCACCGCCTACATGGAGGGACGCGGCTACATCCCCGCGCTGCGCAGCGCGGCCGGGCTGTGGCGCCGGCTCGAACAGGAGACCGGCACCTCGCTGCTGCGGATGTGCGGCGCGATGACCATCGGCGCCCCCGACGACCCCGCCATGCGCGAGCTCCGCGCGGGGGCCGAGGAGCACGGCCTCGACCACGAGGTCCTCGGGCCCGTCGCAGCGGCCGACCGGTATCCGCAGCACCCGCTGCGCACCGGCGAGACCGCCTTCCTCGACCCGGCGGCCGGGGTGATCCGCCCCGACCTCGCACTGATCGCCGCCGCCCGCCGCGCCGCCGAACTGGGCGCCGCCATCGCCGGGTACACGCCCGTCACCCGCATCGAGCCCCGCGGCGGCGGCTGGATGGTCAGCACCGGCGACACGGCCCACGACGTCGACGCCGTGGTGCTCGCCCCCGGCGCGTGGGGCGCGGCCGAGGGCCCGGCCCACGCGATGCTGGCCGGGTTCGGGCTGGTGGCGCGCCAGATCACGCTGCACTGGTTCCCCGCTCGCGACCCCGGCGCGCTCACCCCCGAGCACAATCCCGTCGTGATCCGCGTGGGCGACCCCGCGTACTCGTGCTTCCCCGTCATGGACGGGGTCTCGGTCAAGGTCAGCACGCACAGCGCGCCCCGGCCGGACGTCGGCTCGCCCGACGGCCTCGCGCGCAGCTCGACACCCGAGCTCCTCGCCGCCACCCGCGCCATCGTCCGGGACCACCTGCCCGCGCTGCACCCCGACCCCGTCCGCATCGCCGCCTACGCCGACGCCTTCACCCCCGACGGCCACGCGGTGCTCGGCGCGCTGCCGGGGTCGCCCGGCCTCTATGCCGCTGCGGGGTTCTCCGGGCACGGCTTCAAACTCTCGCCGCTGTTCGGCGACGCGCTCGCCGACCTGGTCGTCGACGGCGCCACCCGGCACGACATCTCCCGGCTCGACCCCGCGCGCAGGCTCTGACCGGCGGCCGCGCCACCCCGCTCAAGGCGCGCGGGGGCCGGACCCTGCCCCGCCCCCTCCCCGCTCGCGCACCCGCCCGCCATGCCGCGCCCCCGGCATGCCCGAAAACCGGGACCAGAACATGACTGACAACCCCTTAACGCTCACAATGATCATCGGCTCCGCGCTGGTCGTGCTGGCGGCCGGCGCCGCCATCGCCTTCTACGTGGGCCGCCGCGCCAAGACCTCCGACGACTGGATCGTCGGCGGCCGCAGCCTGCCGCTCCGTGTCGTCGTCTTCAGCCAGTTCGCCACCGCCTCCGGCGGCGGCGTGCTGGTCGCCCACGTCGGCATCGGCTACGCGTGGGGCTGGTCCGTCATGGCGTACGAGGTCGCCTGCATGGTGGGCCTGCTGCTGCTCGTCGTGCTCGCCAACTGGCTGCGCGAGCAGAAGTTCGACACGGTGCCGCAGGTCATCAGCCGGCTCTTCGGCCTGGACAAGCGGGTCGTCGTCATCGCGGCCCTGTGCTCCATCGTGGTGCCGTTCGGCTGGCTGGCGACCCAGTTCGTCGCGTTCGCGCAGCTCTTCGCGCAGATCACCGGCATCTCGATACCGGTGCTCATCGCGGTGATGGCGGTCGCCTCGCTGCTGTTCGTCCTGCCCGGCGGCCTGCTCTCCGTCGCCTGGTCGGACTACATCTTCGGCGTCTTCATGCTGATCATCACCCTCTTCATCGTCGGCTACGCGCTGTACATGGTCGGCGGGTGGGGCGGGATCACCGCCTCGGTCCCCGAACGGCTGTGGTCGCCCGGCTCGGTCACGCTCGTGGGGTGGGAGACGATGGTCCTGTGGGCCTTTGCGATCATCCCTGGCACCCTCACCAACCAGCTGTACTACCAGCGCGTGTTCGCGACGAAGAACGTCGCCATGGTCCGCAAGAGCCTCGTCATCAGCGCGTTCATGACCCTCATCGCCGGGGTGTACGCCGGCGTCCTCGGACTGGTCATCCGCGCGATGGGCGCCGACTTCTCCGTTGCGGAGCGCGAGCAGGCCGCCGGCTGGTACATCACCCAGCTCCCGGTGTGGGTCGCGGCGGTGTTCGCCGCGTTCCTCGTGGCGACCATCGTCTCCACGACCTCCAGCGCGCTGCACTCGGTGGTCACCAACCTGGTGCGCGACCTCTACCAGCAGGTCCGCGGCGGGGTGCGGCCGGAGCGGGAACTGGTGCGGATGTCCAAGCTCCTCACCGTGGCGGTCACCGCAGCGGCGGCGGTCCTCGCCATCACCTTCCCCACCGCGCTCGACTGGCTCGTGGCGACCTACGCCTACTCCGCGGCGTCCCTGGCGGTGCCCCTCTTCGTCGGGTTCGCCCTGCGCTCCCGGGTCCGCCTGACACCGTTGATCGCGCTCGCCGCGATGGGCGGCGGCGTCATCGGGAGCGCGGTGGCCCAGATCGCCGGGACGACCGTGCCCTACGCGGTGTACGGCATCGCCGCCTCCCTGGGGTGCATGCTCGCCGCCATCGCCATCGGCAGGATGTCCGGGCGGGGCGGCGCCCCGGTCCCGTCCGCCTGACCGCACACCCGCAACCGCAACCGAGCGAAAGGGAACGACCGTGCACATCGCCGTCATCGGAGCAGGGGCCGTGGGCCTCGCGATCGCACGCGAACTGGTGCGGGAGGGCGCCCGGGTCACCGTCCTCGAACGGCGGCACCCCGGGGCGGGGACCAGCGCGACCTCGTTCGCGTGGATCAACGCCCACCTCAAGCGCCCGGCGTCCTACCAGGCGCTGAACCGGGCCGGGCTCCTTGCCCACCACGCGCTGCACAACGACCTGACGGAGGGGCCGCGCTGGTTCGTGCCCACCGGCAACCTCGAATGGGCCGCAGACCCCGCCCACGCCACGGCGCTCACCGCAGCGGCGGCGGCGGTCGAGGAGCAGGGCGGCACCGTCGAGCGGCTGACCGCCGACCAGGCCCGCGCGCTCGAACCGGGCGTGCGGATCCCCGCGGGGGTGGAGTCCGCAGTGCTGTTCGCCGACGAGGGCTACGTGCTGCCGGGGGAGTTCCTCGGCCGCCTCCTCACCGACGCGATCGCCGGCGGCGCGGAGCTGCGCGCACCCGCCGAGGTGCGCGCCATCGACGCCGGCGCCGACGGGGCCCGGATCACCCTCGCCGACGGCACGGAGTTGGCCGCCGACGCGGTCGTCACCGCGGTCGGCCGCTGGACCGAGCCGCTGCTCGCGGACGCCGGCGTGCACGTGCCCATGGCCGACCCCGACGCCGCGGGCGGCGCGACAGTGGGCTACCTCGCCTACACCGCCCCGGCGCCCGTGCGGCTGAACCGCGTCCTCACCACGTCGACGCTGAACGTCCGCCCCGACGGCAACGGGCGGCTGGTACTCCAAGGGCTGGACCTCGACCCCGCGGCCGACCCCGGCGCGGCCCAGCAGCCCGGACCCGGTTCACCGGTCGCGCGGACACTGCGCGACCGCCTCGCCGAGACCGTCGTGGGCGGCGAGTACGCCGAGATCGAGCAGGTGCGCGTGGGACAGCGGGCGCTGCCCGCGGACGGCCTCACCGTGTGCGGGTTCACCGACGACCGGCGCACCCTCTACACGGTCGCCACGCACAGCGGGATCACACTCGCCCCGGCGCTCGCGCCGATGGTCGCGGCCGAGGTGCTCGGCGGCAGCCCCGCCGGACTCCTCGCCGACTTCCGGCCCACCCGGTTCACGCCCGGGCGGCGCCCCGGCACGCGGCTGGCGCAGGCGCGGCTGCCGGGCGAGCAGTGACCGCCGCGGTGCGGGTCAGCGCGGCCGCCGCCGCATGTCGATCTGCGCGTTGGCGCCGGTGTCGGGGCTGACGACGACCTCCTGCGCGGCGGCGATCCCGTTGACCGTGAACTCCGCGTCGACCGGGGTGTTCCGCTTGACCAGGCCGAGCCCGATGGGGCCGAGTTCGTGGTGCCGGGCGGAGGAGCCGGCGAAGCCCACCGTGCGGCCCCCGGACTCCAGCGCGGCCCCGCGCGCGGGCAGCCGCTCGGCCGTGCCGTCGAGGTGCAGCATGACCAGGCGGCGCGGCGGGCGGCCCACGTTGTGGATCCGCGCGACGACCTCCTGGCCGGGGTAGCAGCCCTTGTCGAGGTGCACCGCGGGCCCCACCCAGCCCATCTCGTGCGGGATGGCGCGGGGGTCGGTGTCGAGGCCCAGGCGGGGGCGGTGCGCGGCGATGCGGGCCGCCTCGTAGGCCCACAGCCCCGCCGGGACCACACCGGCGCCGGTGAGGGTGTCGGCCGCGGCGCCGAGGGAGTCGGCCGGCAGCAGCAGGTCGGTCTCGGCGTTGGCGGCGTCGTCGCGGACGGGTGCGTCGCCGAGGAGGCCGGCCGCGCGCAGCGCCGCTGTGCCGCTCCCGCGGTCGGGGCCGCTGAGGGTGAGCACCGCGTAGCGCCCGCTCAGGTCGTCGACCTCGACGCGCATCATGAACCGCATGGAGTCGAGGAACCGCGCGAGCTCGGCGCCCGTGCCCGGCTCGGTGTGCGCCCACAGCGCGGCGCCGTCGTCGACGATCGACATGTGGTGCTGGACACGCCCGTTGGCGTCCATGACCAGCGACTCGGTCACGCCCTCGGCCGGGCTCAGCCCGGTCAGGTGCTGGCTGGTCATGCTGTGCAGCCAGCTCAACCGGTCGGGGCCGGTGACCCGGACGACGCCGCGGTTGCTCCGGTCGGTCCAGGCGGCGCCGCGCTCCATGGCGCGCCCCTCCTGGGCGGGCGCGCCGTAGTGCGCGGCGACATCGGAGTCGGGCTCCTCAGCGGCGACCGCGCCGGACAGGGTCAGCAGCGGAGAGTTCATACCCCTGAGCCTATGCGGCGCGCCCGCCCGCGCCGCGGCCGCCCGGGGGGTCCGGCGGGGGGCGGGAAAAGGGCGGCGGAAAAACATTTGCCCCTGCCGTCGCACAGCGCGTAGCGTCGCAGACAGCAGGAAAGGAGGTGGTCCGAACAGTGATTTCTCATCGGACTTGCGAGGTGTCCGTCCGCTAGGGCGCGATGCTGATTGCGGAGTCGCTCTGGCGAATCCACATCTGGACACCCAGGCCCTCGGGCGACCGGACTTGTCCGCCGGTCCTCCGCCACCCGGCGGAGAGCACGCCCGGGGGTCTGCCCATGCCCGCGGCTACTCCGCGTTCTCCACCCGCTTCTCCACCCGCTTCAACTGGGCCGACATGAACGACTGGAGCTTGTGGCCGTTCGCGGCGAGGTCCCACGCGTAGCCCAGGGTCTCGCGGTTGTCGCCGAACAGCCCGTAGAGCCGGTGCCCCGCGGTGGCCTCCAACCCGGTCTCCGTGTGCAGCACGGCGTCGGTGGTCAGCTCCACCCGGTTCGCGAACACGTTCCCCAGGTACACCTCGTTGTAGCCCTCGGGGTGCACGAACAGCGCTTCGATGTGCACGGCGGGGACCTCGGGCGACCCGCTGTCGGCGCCGCCCTCGGGGCGCATGCGCCAGTACCCGGACTCCGAGGCGACGTACTCGCCCAGCGCGCCGTCCTCGGTGAGGCGCCAGACCCTGCTGCGGTAGCTCAGGCAGGGCCCGACATCGGGCGTGAACTCGACCTCCTGGCCGAACTGGAACTCCGGCACCTCCGGATACCCGGCGACGCCGACCCCTTCCCAGCGGCCGATCAGGAACGACAGTTTCTCCAGATCAGGATGAAGCTCAGGCTGCATAGTCATCGAGACTAGCCGCGGGCGGGCGGTGCGCCGACCACCGCGCCCGCACCGCCGGGCGCCGCACGGCACCAGAGCGCCCGCCGGGCATCCGGCGTTATCCATCCGTGATTCACGGGGCGGACGTCCGCGCCCGGTACGACTGGAGCCAGGGCAGCGGACCCGCCGGGACACGGCCGGAAGTGCGGCGGATCACCGCGTCCCGCGCCCCTCTTCCGTACTCGACGGCACCCGGTGTCCTGCGAACCTGGTAGAGAGGACGACGAACGCCGCCGCCCGGGGGAGAACACCGACACACCCGCGGTCCGATCCGGCGGCAGGGTACGGACGGAAAAGAGGCGGCCTGCGATGCTGGCAATCGGGACGGCCCTCCTACTCGGCGCGGCGCTCCTGCTCGCGGCCGCACTGGTCGCGGGGCGCCGATGGACGCTCCGCAGCCACCTCGCCGAACTCCGGCCGAAGGCGATCGCCACCCGGGCCGGCCGGCAGGTCAGCCTGTACGGCGAGGTGCTGCCGGGACCCGGCGGCGCCATCGAGTCGCGGCTGGCCGGCGCCCCCTGCGTGTGGCACGCGCACGAGGTCCTCCGGCACTTCCGGCAGGTGGCGCCCGGACGCGGCGGCGACGGTGAACGGGGCTGCGACTCCATCGCCGACTACGGCTCCACCGACCTGTTCGCCCTGGCGGGCCCCGGACGAGCCGAGCGCGACCCCGCCCGGCTCCTCCTGGTCGACCCCGAGGACGCCGAGTTCGTCAAGGTCGACATGTGCCTGCAACGGATCGTGGGGCGCCCGCAGCGCGGCGTCGCGGCGCAGGCCGACGACCTGCTGGCGCGGGTCAAGGGCCGCATCTCGGGTGTCTTCCGCGGCGAGACCATCGAGTTCGAGTACCGCGAGTGGATCATCCGCTCCGGCGAGCGGGTCGTCGTCCACGGCCAGGTCGCGATGCGCGAGGGGCGGCCCGTCCTCGTCGCGCCGCCCGACGCCCGGCTGCGCATCGAGGTGGGCGGGGCCGCCGAGACCGGCGAGCGCCCGACACCCGCCACCGCGCTGATGCTCGGCGCCGCCGCCATCGCGTCCGCCGGCTCCGGCGCCACACTGCTGCTCCTCTGACCCCTGCGCCGCTGCCCCCTGCTCCCTGCTCTCTGGTCCCGTGCGGCTCCGATCCCGCGCAGCCGCTACGCTGACCCGCATGGATCGGGTACTGGTGATCAAGGCCACAGCGGGCGAGGACTCCCCTGAACGGTGCAACCAGGCGTTCACGGTCGCCGCGACCGCGGTCGCCAGCGGGGTGCGCGTCTCACTGTGGCTGACCGGCGAGGCCTCATGGCTCGCCGTCCCCGGCCGCGCGGCGGCGTTCACGCTGCCGCACGCGGCCCCGCTCGACGACCTCCTCGCCGGGGTCCTCGCCGGCGGCACGGTCACCGTGTGCACCCAGTGCGCGGCCCGGCGCGACCTCACCGAGGACGCCCTGGTCGACGGCGTCCGCATCGCGGGCGCGCCGTCGTTCGTCGAGGAGGTCACCCAGCCCGGAGTGCAGGCGCTCGTCTACTGAGCCGCCGCCGCGGCGCGGTTGTCGACCTCCACGATGACGGTGAACGGACCCTCGTTGGTCAGCTCGACCGCCATCTCGGCGCCGAACACACCGGTGCCGACCGTCGCGCCGAGCGCGCGCAGCTCCGCCACAACGGCGTCCACCAGCGGCTCTGCGACCGGACCCGGGGCGGCAGCCTGCCACGTGGGACGGCGCCCTTTGCGCGCGTCGCCGTAGAGGGTGAACTGGCTCACGACGAGCAGCGGCGCGCCGATGTCGGAGCACGACAGCTCGCCGGGCAGCAGGCGCAGCGTCCACAGCTTGCGCGCCATGGCCGCAGCCTCGGCGGCGGTGTCGGTGTGGGTGACCCCGACCAGGGCGAGCAGCCCCGGCCCCTCGATGGCGCCGGTGACCTCGCCGGCCACCGTCACCGAGGCGCGCGCCACCCGCTGCACGACCGAACGCATCGGCAGGGGCCTCCTTTCCCGTGTGCCGCGGGCCCCGCTACTTGAGGGTCTTGAACTGGCGGCTGTTGGAGATGATGCCGGACAGGGTGAGGCTGAACATCGTGATCGAATCGGCGAAGTCGCTGATCCGCCACTCCTCGGGGCCGTGGTACCAGGGAAGGTCGTCGCGGTCGAGCTCCTCGGCGCCGGCCCGGGCCAGCGCACGCGCCCAGTGGTCGACGTTGTCGAAGATGATCGCGTAGGGCAGGTACCGCGAGAACAGCTCGACTCGCCGGCCCTCGTCCACGGGGATGTCCTCTGCCGCGGCGCTGTGCAGGAACCGGCTGAAGCCCAGGGTGTGCGCGTACACGGCGCTGCCCAGCTTCGTCTTCGCCGGCATGTACTGCGCGCCGACCGTCACCGCCGCCCCCGCGATGATCACCGCGAGGCCGGTGAACGCCGCGTGTGTGAACACCGCGAGCAGCGCCGTGAGCGCCACCCCGGCGAGCGTGATGGTGATGCCCGTCCCGGTCCACCGGTTGCGTTCGAGGTTGGGGCTGCGCGCGAACCACTTGAGGCGGACCATGTCGCGGTACATCTCGTCGCGGACGGCGGCGAGCTCCTCGGTGAACCGCTGCGCCCGCTCGCTGCCCTCGGTGTCGCCGGCGCCGTTGAGCTGCGAGACGCGCACGGAGCCGCCGTCGCGGAACAGCGCGGTGAGCAGCAGCCGCTCGTACTCCAGCAGCTCGTCGGGCGGCTCCTCGGTGTCCCCGTCGTCCCTGCCGCCTTCGGGATCGTCGGGGTCGTCGGCGTCCCCGGTGCCCGTGTCCTCGACGCCTCCGGTGTGCTCTGCGCCCTCGGGACCCTCGGTGTCCCCGCCGCCCCCGCCGCCCTCGGCTCCCGCGGGCCCGCCCGTGGCGGTCAGCTCCCAGTCGACGGCGCTGAACTGGCGGTGGGACAGCTCCCGGATCTCCAGGTGGCCGCGCACGGCGAGGTCGACCACCGTCGCGGTGATGTCGACGACGTCGGCCTGCTCGTCGATGAGCGTGCCGATCTGGCCGGGGTGGACGTTGTCGGGCGGGTGGAAGCGCATACGGCCGCGGCCCGCCCGCCGGAGGGGCGGGGCCTCGCCGTTGGCGGCCTCGGCGCGCAGCGCGCGCTCGTCGCGGCTGCGCACTCGGATCAGCGCGACGAGCCCGCCGACCAGGACGACCAGCACCAGCCCGAACACGGTCGTCGTCGCAGGGGTGATGGCGAACGCCGAGTTCACCGACCACACCCGGTCGAGGATCGCCTCGCTGTTCATCGTGCCGGCCGGGTAGCCGACCACGATGCTCAGCTGCTGCCCCGGTTCCAGCCGCGCCTGGGTGAACCGCGCCACCACCGCCTCGTGCCCGCCCATGTCCGAGGACGTGCAGTAGATGGAGCTGCGGGGGTCGCCGGCGGCGCACGCCAGTGCCACCGGTGGGGCGCCGGCGTCGACCTGCACGGTGGTCGTCTCGACGGGGGCGCTGTACCCGCCCACCGCCGCCCACTCCAGTTCCTGCCGCTGGCCGACGCGGTCGACCCCGCCGCGCACGTCATAGCGCAGCGTGACCTGTTCGGCAGGGGCGAACCGCATGGTCAGGGTGTTCCCGGTGGTGTCGACGTCGACTTCGACGGGCTTGCCGTCGCCGTCCTCGGCGCTGACACCGGACACCGCGTAGCGGCGCTCGTGGTCGGAGTCGTAGGCCGTGCGCACGACGAAGGTGCGGGTGAACTCCTCGGGCGGCTCCCCGCCGAAGAAGAGCGACTCCTCGGCGCTCATGACGCCGCCGCGGTCGAGGTCGAGGGTGACGTCGTTGGTGACGGCCCCGCCGGAGCCGCCCGAGCCGGCCCCCGAAGGGCCGTCCTGGGCCGCCGCGAGGGCGGCGGGGCCTGCCACGAGCGCCGCGGCGGCGATGACCGCGCCGGCGGCACGGCGCGCCGATCGAACCGTCCACATGGCGAATGAGCCTATCTGTTCACTGCGCGCCGAGTACGTCCTGATCACGGATCGGCGGCGGGGAGGAGCGCCGCGCGCCGGCAACCGCCATAATCGAGAGGTTGGGCCGAATATCGGGCATCGGGAAGCGGGGTGGCAGGCGGGTATGCCGGAGCGGGGACACGGTGCGGTGCGCACGTACGGGCGGCGCGGCGGCCGCCGGCTCCCGCCGTACGCGCAGAAGCCCCGGCAGCGGCTCGGCCTCGGCGTCATGAGCGTGCTCGTCGTCGGCCTCGGCGCGCTGGGATTCGCGGCGTTCCTCGGTGTCGCGGCCCTTTTCGACGGCGACAGGGCGCACGCGTCGGGCGCCGACCCGCTGACCCTCCGCCCGCCGCAGGCCGCCGGCACCCCCGACGAAGGCACCGGCGAAGGCGGCCCCGACGCGCTCGGCCAGAGCCCGCTGTACTCCGCCGGAGAGCTCGCCGAAGCCGAGTGCCCCGCCCCGAAGCTCGACGCCGAGGACTCCGCGTCGATGGAGCGCTACCTGCACCGCATGACCGACTGCCTCGACACCGCGTGGCAGACCGAGTTCGAGCAGCGCGACCTCGCCTACAGCGCGCCCACCCGCGTCTACTGGACCAGGTCCGGCAACAGCCCGTGCGGCGAGTACCCCGCCAACGGCTCGGCCGCGTTCTACTGCCCGTCGAACAAGGGCCTCTACCTCGGCGTCGAGGACATCGTCGCGTCGAGCGACGGTGTGGAGCACCCCGAGGCGTACACCTTCCTCCTCGGCCACGAGTACGGCCACCACGTGCAGTCCGAGGCGGGCATCCTCGACGGCTTCCGCAAGGCCCGCGGCGACGCGGCCGACGGCGAAGGGCGCGACAACCTGACCCGCCGCAGTGAACTCCAGGCGAACTGCCTGAGCGGGGCGTTCCTCGGGGCCGCGCGCAAGAGCTTCCCCATCGGCGGCCGCGAGCGGGCGAATATCCTCGAAGACGCCGGGCGCCGCAGCGACCGCGACACCACGGGCCGCGAGCACGGCACACCCGGCAACGCCGAACTGTGGACGAAGCACGGAATGGACCGCCGCGACCCCGCGGCGTGCAACACCTGGCAGGCAGGGGAGGAACTGGTCGAGTGATGTCGATCCCGCGCCACGGCCGCATGTCCCCGGTCGGCCGTGCGGCGCCCGGCGTCCGGGCCGGCTGAGGGCGGCAGGGGGCGCCGGTGGCGGCAGGACACGGTGGCGACGGCGGGCGGCGCGAGCGCGCCGCCCGCCGCGACGCGTCCCTGCGGTCCGGACGCGCCGCCCTCCTCACCTCGCTCGTGGTCCTCGCCGTGTCGCTGGCGGTCCTCGTGTGGTCGGTGAGCGGCCCGGGCGCCGCGCTCGTGCAGTGGGGCGGCGGCCCGTCCTCGGCGAAGGCGACGGGCGGGACCGCCTCGCCGGGGTCCTTCGCCGAGGACGGGCACCGGGGCCTGCCCGGCGGCGGCGCGCCGTCGGGCGGGGGAACCGGCAGGCCAACCGGGGAGGACGCCCTCGTCGACAACCCGCTCTACGCCACCGGGCGGCTCGCCCCGCTCCCGTGCCCGGCGCCCGACCTCGACGTCACGGAGTCCGCGTCGATGAAGGCGCTGCTCGACACCGTCGCCGACTGCCTGGACCACACCTGGGCGACCCAGTTCGCGCGGGCCGGGATCCCCTACGACCCGCCGCAGCGGGTGTTCTGGGAGGTGCCGGGGACGAGCCCGTGCCGCGACTACCCGTCGAGCGCGGGAGCGTTCTACTGCCGTGCCAGCAAGAGCATCTACATCGGCACCAGCGACGTCGTGCGCAAGTGGAACGGGGTCGAGGACCCCGCCGTGTACGCGTCGCTGCTCGCGCACGAGTACTCCCACCACGTGCAGGGCGAATCGGGGCTGCTCGACTACTACCACGAGCAGCGGCGCAACGAGGCCGACCGCAGCGTGCAGAACTCCTGGACCCGCAAGAGCGAGCTCCAGGCCAACTGCATGGCGGGGGCGTTCCTCGGAGCGGTCCGGGTCAGCTTCCCGCTCGGCGACGCCGAGCGGGCGAACGTCCTCGACGACGCGGCGGCGACGGCCGACCGCGAGGGCAGCTCCGACGACGAGCGCACCCACGGCTCGGCCGACAACAGCGTGCGGTGGATGGACCACGGGATCGCGAAGCAGGACCCGGGGGTGTGCAACACCTGGAGCGCGGCGGACGACCTCGTGCAGTAGCGCGGGCTACCAGGGGCCGTAGGGGCCTTCGTTGCGGTTGCCGCTGACACCGCGCACAGCGGGGCGGACGTCGAGCATGAAGATCAGCGACGCCGCGAGCGACAGCAGGACGAGGAGCGCGAAGGAGCCCATGACGGCGCTCAGCGCCAGGACGGTCCCCACACCCAGCAGGCCCACCCAGAGGCCCTTGGTCTGCTTGTCCATGAGGGGGAACGCCTGCGACGGCGTGCGGACCGCCTCGACCAGGGCATACAGGTTCACCACGAAGATGACCAGGTAGATGCCCTTCCAGAGCAGGTCGAAGAACATCAATGCCTCCATGACACGTACCCTGCCCTCTCGTGCGGCGCCGGCGGCGGGACGCATTCGCCCCGTCACCCACCATAAACGCCCGGATCGGCGAAATCGTGCCCGGGCGCGGAGCGGACCGGTACGCGGCGCCCCCGTCCCTGCCTACGGGGCGGACCCGCGCCCCCTACCTGCGGGCGGCGCGGCGGACCCTCACATGGGGAGGTGCCACAGCCACAGCGTGGTGCACATGAGCACGGCCGCGGAGGAGAGCACGGCGGCGGTCGCGGCCCACGACAGCTCCGCGGAGGGGTTGAGCAGCCGCGAGACCCGGGCCACGACCTCGGGCTGGTCGTCGCCCTTGACGGCGAGCGCGCCGGCGGGGACCTGCGCCGACCCCGCCGAGCCGAACCGCATCAGCGCCATGGCCAGCTCCTTCGCCGAGCGCACGCGCCGCGCCTGGTCGTCGGCGCACATCTCGATGAGCAGGGCGACCGCCTTGTAGGAGGTCGCCACGACACCGACGTTCGGGAACGCCCGTTTCAGCGAGGAGAACGGCAGCAGGACGAGGTCGTGGCGCTGGCGCAGGTGCGCGTGCTCGTGGGCGAGGACCGCGGCGAGCTCGTGGCGGTCGAGCACGGCGAGCGCGCCCGCGCTGATGACCACCTGCGAGCGGAGCACGCCCGGCAGGCAGTACGCCGCGGCGGCGGGGTGGTCGAGGACCCGCGCGCCGGGCACCTCGGGGTCGTCGCGGGCGACCAGGGCGAGCAGTTCGCGGTGCCGCCTGCGGGTGCGCAGCACCTGCACGAACGACACCACCAGGCCCCAGAACAGCACCAGGGTGAGCGCCAAGGCGGCGAAGACCGCGGCGACCTGGGTGGCGCCGAAAGGAGTGCCGGCGAGTTCGGAGAGGACGAGGTTGTGGGTCGCGGCGTCGGTGACCAGGGCGACGAGCCCGCCGAACACGCCGCGGCCATAGGGGGCGAGGCCGAACGCCAGCAGCGCGCCGATGGTGGAGACGCCCCAGGCGAGTCCGAGCGCCTGCCAGGCGACGACGGCGACGTAGGGGCCGCGCAGGGGCCATTCGGCACGCCTCAGCCGCGCTGCCGCGATAAGACAACCGGAAGCGATTGTGGCGAGCAGTGCGGCACTGACCATACGGCTACGTCCTTGGCTGGTCGTCGTCCTCAGCGAGGGCGCGGCGAAGCGCCTCGGCTTCGGGCCCGCTCATCGAACGGACGAACGCCGCGAGTGCGGCGTCGCGATCGCCGGTCTGGCCCAGCGCGTCGAACATCAGTTCTGATACGTAACCCTCCCGGCTGGCTGCCGGACGGTAGCGCCAAGCGCGGCCCTCGCGGGTCCGGTCGACGACACCCTTCTTGGCGAGTCGATCGAGCACGGTCATCACGGTCGTGTGGGCGAGATCGCGATCAGAGAGGGCGCGCCCCACCTCGCGGACCGTCAACGGCTCGTTTCGCTCCCACAGTACATCCATTACCGCGCGTTCAAGGTCGCCGAGCCGATTCATGTTGGGAAGTCTACTTCTGGTAGTACTACCGCACGTCGCGCCCCCCGAAAAGGCCGCGCCCCGCCCCGGAATCCCCGCCGCGCCGGGGTTCCCGCCACCGCGCCCGGCGCGCCCGGCGCGGCGGGCGCGGTGGCTGCCGGGCGCTCCCGGCAGCCCCGCACCGCCTCCCTGCGCACAGCAGCCCCGTTGGGGAACACGCGACCGGTCCACCGCTGTTGAGCAATGAGGCGGGGCCGGGTCGATTCCGGCAGGGCCGACAGGAACAGGGAGCAGCCGGTGCCGGAGACGTCTGTCGCGCGCGATGAGGGACCGGAGACAGCAGGAGGACCGCGCAGGATCGCGATGATCAGCCTGCACACGTCCCCACTGGAGCAGCCCGGCAGCGGCGACGCCGGCGGCATGAACGTGTACGTCGTCGAGACGGCCCGCCGGCTGGCGGAGCGCGGGGTCGCCGTGGACGTGTTCACCCGCGCCACCGGCCCGGCCCAGCCTGCGGAGGTGCGGCCCGCCCCCGGTTTCACCGTCCACAACATCGCCGCCGGGCCGTTCGGGACCCTCGACAAGCACACCCTGACCCGGCACCTGTGCCCCTTCACCTTCGGTGTGCTGCGCACCGAGGCCGGCGCCGACCCCGGCCACTACGACCTCGTCCACGGCCACTACTGGCTGTCCGGTCGGGCGGGCCTGGTCGCGGCCCAGCGCTGGGGGGTGCCCATGGTCCAGTCGATGCACACCCTCGCGCGGGTGAAGAACGCGGCGCTGGCGGCGGGCGACACCCGCGAGCCCGACGTCCGCCTGCGCGGCGAGGACGGCCTGGTGCGCCGCGCCGACCACCTCGTCGCCAACACCGCCGACGAGGCGCGCCAGCTCGGCAGCCATTACGGCGCCGACCCGTCGCGGGTCAGCACGGTCCCGCCCGGCGTCGACCTCGACGTGTTCCGGCCCGGCCCGCGCGCCGACGCGCTGCGGCGGGTGGGCCTGCCCCCCGACGCCGTCCTGCTGCTCTTCGTCGGCAGGGTGCAGCGGCTGAAGGCCCCCGACGTGCTGTTGCGCGCCGCAGCGGCGCTGCTGGAGCGCGACCCCGGCCTGCGCGACCGGCTGGTGGTCGCCGTCGTCGGCGGCCTCTCCGGCGGCGGCACCGGCGAACCGCGCCGCCTCGCCGACCTGGCGCGCAGCCTCGGCATCGAGGACAACGTGCGCATGGAGCCGCCCCGCTCGCGCGCCGAACTCGCCCACTACTACCGCGCGGCGGCCGCGACCGTGGTGCCGTCGCACTCGGAGTCGTTCGGCCTGGTAGCCGTGGAGTCGCAGGCGTGCGCGACACCGGTGGTCGCCGCTCGGGTCGGCGGGCTGCCCACCGCGGTGCGCGACGGCGTCTCCGGGATCCTCGTGGCCGGACACGACCCCGCCGACTACGCCCGCGCGCTGCACCGGATCCTCGCCGAACCCCGGCTCGGCGCGCGCATGGGCGCGGCGGGGGTCGCCCACGCCGCCGGACTGAGCTGGGAGGCGACGGTCGACGGCCTGATCGGCGTCTACCGTGGGACCCTGGCCGGCCGCCGCGCGCTGCCGGTCGCGGCGAACCAATAGGCGGACCAGTAGCAGTCACCCGAACCGGGAGCGTCCACAGCATGACACCGCAGGAACAGGCGGTCGCGGCCGTCGAGGCCGCGCTCGCCGACGCAGGGCTCGACGCCGAGCGCCCCGACCGCGGGTCGTTCGTCGTGGCCCTGCCGGGCCGCCGCAAGCTGAAGACGCTGGTGTGGTTGCGGGTCGGCGACCACAGCCTGCTCGTGAAGACGTTCTTCTGCCGCCGCCCCGACGAGAACCACGCCGACTTCTACCGGTGGCTGATGCGCCGCAACGAGGACATGTTCGGCATGGCGTTCACCGCCGACGACGTCGGGGACGTCTACATCACCGGCCGCCTCCCGCTGTCGGGCATCGTCCCGGCGGAGGTCGACCGGCTGCTCGGCTGCGCGCTCAGCTACTCCGACGACAACTTCAACGCCGCACTGGAACGGGGCTTCGCGAGCGCCATCCGCAAGGAGTGGGCGTGGCGGGTCCGCAACGGCCAGCAGCCCCGCAATCTGGAGGCGTTCCGGTCCCTCGTGGAGGGTGCGGAGGCGGCCGGGCCGGACTGACCTGACTGCCCGGACCGCCCGGACTGGGACGCCGCCCGAGGGTGGCCGCGGCGCCACCGGCCCGGGCGGCGCCCGCCCGCCGCGGCCCCGCGCGGGCAGGGCTCCGCCGCGCGAGGGGCGCTCGCGGGCGCCCCGCTAGGCTGGGGCGCATGGGAACTCTTGTGCTGCTTCGCCATGGCGAAAGCGTGTGGAACGCCGAAGGGCTGTTCACCGGCTGGGTGGACGTCGACCTCTCCGCGAAGGGCGAGGAGGAGGCCCGCCGCGGCGGCGAACTCCTGGTCGGCGCCGACCTGCGGCCCGACATCGTGCACACCTCGGTGCTGCGCCGCGCGATCCGCACGGCCGAGATCGCGCTCAACGCCGCCGACCTGCACTGGCTGCCGGTCAAGCGCTCCTGGCGGCTGAACGAGCGGCACTACGGTGCGCTCCAGGGCAAGAACAAGGCGCAGACCCGCGAAGAGTACGGCGAAGAGCAGTTCATGACCTGGCGCCGCTCCTTCGACACCCCGCCGCCGCCCATCGCCGACGACGACCAGTGGTCGCAGGCCGGCGAGCGCCGCTACGCCGAGCTGCCGCCCGAGCTGATGCCGCGCACCGAGTGCCTCGCCGATGTCGTAGACCGGATGCTGCCGTACTGGTACGACTCCGTCGTGCCCGACCTCGCCGCCGGCCGCACCGTGCTGCTCGCCGCGCACGGCAACTCGCTGCGCGCCCTGGTCAAGCACCTCGACGGCATCGACGACGCCACCATCTCCGGGCTCAACATCCCCACGGGCATCCCGCTCCGGTACGAGCTGAACGACGACTTCACGCCGCGCAAGAAGGGCGGCGAGTACCTCGACCCCGAGGCGGCGAAGGACGCCATCGAGGCCGTGAAGAACCAGGGCAAGAAGTAACGGCCCCGCCGTCAGCGGCGCCCCCCGCCGGTGGCGGGGGGCGCCGCTCGTCTTCCCCGCGGCACCCCCGCGCGGAGCCGAAGGGTGGGCGTGGGGCGTACCGCTCCTCTTTTTCAGGTCGGCGGCAGCGGAGTTATTCCAGCTCGACCAGTGCGTGGACCGGCAGGTGGTCGGACGGGTGCAGGCCGCCGTGGGTGAACGGGTTGATCGCGGCCTGCCGCACCTCGACCCCGCTGTTGGCGAGCAGCCAGTCGATCCGCTCGCCGCCCTCGACCGGCTCCTCGTAGTTGTTGAAGGTGCCGTAGGCGGGGGTCGCCCGCTCCGCTGCGGTGTCCCAGGTGTCGGAGAGCGCGCCGTCGCCGGTGAGGATGTCGAAGGGCGCGGAGTCCCCGGCCGGGGCGTTGAAGTCGCCGGTCAGCACGACGGGCACGTCCTCGCCCATGGCGCCGATGCGCTCGCGCACCAGCTCGGCGCTCTTGCGCCGGGAGTTCTCCGACTGGTGGTCGAAGTGCGTGTTGACGTGCACGAACTCCGCGCCGGTGCGGCGGTCCTCGAACCGCACCCAGGTCACCATCCGGGTGATCTCGTTGCCCCAGCTCGTGGAGCCGATGACATCGGGGGTGTCGGACAGCCAGAAGTGGTCGTAGGCGACCGGCGCCACCCGGCCGGTGTCGTAGTAGATCGCGGCGAACTCGTCCTTGCTGCCGCCCTGGCGGCCGAGGCCGATCCAGTCGTAGCGGTCGGGCAGGTCGGCCTCGATGTCGCGGACCTGGTTGTACAGGCCCTCCTGGATGCCGAGGACGGTCGGCCGCTCCTCGGCGAGCAGCCGCTTCAGGGCGGGGCGGCGCTCCGTCCAGGTGTTGGCGTCGTCGGGGTTGTCGTAGCGGATGTTGTACGACATGACGTGCATCTGGTCGCCGCGCGGCGGGCCGATGACGGGGCCGCCGTCGGAGTCGGCCGCCGCGGGCGCACCCGGCAGCAGTGCGGCGGCGAGGACGGCCGCAGCGGCGACGGAAAGGGTCCGGTGGACGAAGGGGCGCATGCGCTCTCCAGGATCGGGGGACGGTGCACGAGGATTATGCGCGGACCGTCCGGCCCGAAGGTGTGCGCAGGGTGCCCTGGACGTGAAGCACGATCGACGTCCCCTGGTCAGGCGCTCAGGGCGCGCAGCAGGGCCATGGTCCGCCGCTGCTCCTCCGGTGTGCCGAACACGCTGACGGCGAGTTCGGTCGCCCCCGCCTCCAGATGGCGGCGGAGCGCGCGCTCGACAGCGGCCTCGTCGCCCGCGACGAGCAGGTCGCCGGGTGCCGAGGCGCCTTCGCGCCGCAGGACCGCGCGGTAGCTCGCCAGCTCCCCGGCGATGGCGAACGCGTCGCCGAACCGGTCCCTGACCCCGTCGGGGTCGCCCGTGACCGCGGCGAACACCCCGGCGACGACACGGGGTCCAGGGCGTCCGGCCGCATGGGCGGCCGCGCTCAGCACCGGAACGATGTGCGCGTCGAGGCCGACCGGTCCCGTCCACGTCGTGACCGTCCCGTCGGCGAGCTCACCGGCGATCCGCAGCATCACCGGTCCGAGCGCCGCGACGAGCAGCGAGGGCGCCTCTGCGCCCGGGGCCGGGACGGGTCCGGCGCTCGCGAGGGTCTCGCCCGCGTATTCGGCGTCCGCGCCGCGCAGCAGCGGGCCGAGGACCGAGAGGTACTCGCGCAGGTGCCGGGCCGGCCGGTCGAAGGAGATCCCGAACTGCCCTTCGATGATCGGCTGATGGCTCACTCCGACGCCGAGGGTCAGGCGTCCCGGCCCCAGTGCCGCGGCGGCGGTCAGCGCCTGGCTCGCCAGCGCGCGGGGATGCACGGGGAAGCTCGGCACGATCGCGGTGCCGACGGCGATCCCCGGTGCCTCGCGCCCGGCGACGGCCAGGGAGGTCAGCGGGTCCCAGGAGTAGTGGTGGCCGGCCCAGACGGCGGAGAGTCCGCCCTCCGCGGCGTCCCGTACCGCGCCGGCGAGGTCGGCGAACGCCATGCCCCGCTCGTCCAGCAGCAGCCCGATGCGCATGTGTCCTCCTCGGATCCAAGCGGAAGAATTTCGTCCGCTTGAATCCGAAAGCTATGCGAGCGGACGGCGGACGTCCACTCGGCCGGGTCGGCCCCGCACTATCGTGGTGCCGCGGTCGCTCGGGAACCGCGGCGCGCAGAGAGGCGGTGCCTGCCGATGGCGGAGGACACCCGGGGCGGGCTGCGTGCCGACGCCCGGCGCAACCGCGACCGCATCGTCGCCTCGGCGCGCGCACTCTTCGCCGAGCACGGCGCGAAGGTCCCCATGGAGGAGATCGCCCGCTGCGCCGGGGTCGGCGTGGGCACCCTGTACCGCCGCTTCCCCGATCGGGAGAGCCTGCTGCACGCGGTGTCGGCCGATGCAATGCGGCGGATGCTCGCCACGGCGCGCGCGGCGGCGGAAGAGGAACCTGACGGCTGGCACGCCCTCGTGCGCTACCTGCGCGCCTACGGCGAGCTGCACAACGGCGCACTGCACGCGTCGGTCGACCCCGAAATGCACGACCGCATCCGGCGGGGGCCCGACGTGACCCGCGACCGGCGCGCGCTGCTCGCCGTGCTGACCGGCATCATCGAACGCGCGCACGCCGAAGGCGCGCTGCGCCGCGACGTCGGCCTGGGCGACATCAGCTCGGTCTTCGCCCTGCACCTGCACCTGCCCGCCGGTACCGGCGCCGAGGCCGCCCGCGCGGCGCCCCGCAGGCTGGTCGAACTGCTCATCGCCGGGCTCCGCGCCCCGGCGGCGGAACCGCTCCCCGGGCCGCCCATGGCAGCGGCGGACCTGGAGCCCGCCGACCCGCCCGCGGCGGCACCGCGGCGCGGCGCTCCGGAGGGGGGCGGCGGCCCCGCGGGTCAGACCGCCGTCAGCTCGAACTTGTAGCCGAGGCCGCGCACCGTGACGATGAACGCGGGGTTGCCGGGGTCCGACTCGATCTTCGCGCGCAGGCGCTTCACGTGGACGTCGAGGGTCTTGGTGTCGCCCACGTAGTCGGCGCCCCACACCCTGTCGATGAGCTGCATGCGGGTGAGGACCCGCCCCGCGTTGCGCAGCAGCACCTCCAGCAGCTCGAACTCCTTCAGCGGAAGCTGGACGCCCTCGCCGCGCACGGTCACCACGTGCCGCTCGACGTCCATGCGCACCGGCCCCGCCTCAAGGGTGGCCGGCACCATGGCGTCGTCCTCACCGCGGCGGCGCAGCACCGCGCGGATGCGCGCCACGAGCTCCCGCGAGGAGAACGGCTTGGTGACGTAGTCGTCGGCGCCCAGCTCCAGGCCGACGACCTTGTCGATCTCGCTGTCCTTCGCCGTCAGCATGATGACGGGGACGTTGGACTTCTGCCGCAGGGTGCGGCAGACCTCGGTTCCCGGCAGGCCGGGCAGCATCAGGTCGAGGAGCACCAGGTCGGCGCCTGTGCGGTCGAAGGTGTCGAGCGCCTGGTCGCCGGTCGGTGCCACGGCCACCTCGAAGCCCTCCTTGCGCAGCATGTACGAAAGGGCATCGCTGTAGGATTCCTCGTCCTCAACGACGAGTACACGCGTCACTGTGGTGCCTCCCGGTAGTTGTCCTGCCCTGGGCTCTGGCGAACCCGGGGCTGCGGGCGGGGCAGCCGCAGTGTGAACGTCGACCCCGACCCTTCCTTGCTCCACACGGTCACGTCTCCACGGTGGTGTGTCGAGATGTGCTTCACAATGGCCAGGCCGAGTCCGGTACCTCCGGTGGCCCGGCTCCGAGCGGCGTCCACCCGGTAGAACCGCTCGAAGATCCGTTCGAGGTCCTGCGGCGGGATGCCGATGCCCTGGTCGGCGACGCTCACCTCGGCGGTGGTCTCGGTCACCGCCGCAGTCACCGAGACGCGGGTACGCTCCGGACTGTAGGCGACGGCGTTGGCGACCAGGTTGCGCATGGCGGTCACGAGCAGGCCCTCGTCGCCGAGGACGGTCACGCCGGCCGTTCCGCTCGCGACGAGCTGGATCTCCTTGGCGTCGGCCGCCATGCGCACCGACTCCAGCGCCTCCTCGACGACGTGGGCGAGGTCCACGTCGGCGGGTTCGGCCATGGGCTCGGCGCCCTGGATCCGCGACAATGTGATGAGGTCCTGGATGACACTGGTCAACCGCGCGGCCTCCTTCTGCATGCGGCCGGTGAACCGCCGCACCGCCTCAGGGTCGTCGCTGGCATCGGCGATGGTCTCGGCGAGCAGCGAGAGCGCGCCCACGGGGGTCTTCAGCTCGTGGCTGACGTTGGCGACGAAGTCGCGGCGCACCGCCTCGACCCTGCGCCGCTCGGTCTGGTCCTCGGCGAGGACCAGCACCAGCCCGGTGCCGCCCAGCGGGGCGACCCTGACAGCGAAGGAGGTGACGTCGGGTCCGAACTTGCGGACGGCGACCTCGATCTCGGTCTCGCGGATCACCCCGTCGCGCCGCACATGGCGGGCCAGCGCGAGGAGTTCCGGGATGACCAGCTCCTCGCCGCGCACGATCCCGAACGCGCGGGCGGCCGAGCTCGCGCGCAGCACCCGGTCGGCGGAGTCGAGCACCACCGCCGACGACGGCAGGGCCGACAGGACCTCGGCGATCCCCGATGGGAGTTCTGACTGCTGGACCGGATCGGGGACGCCTTTGTAGCCCGGTCTCGCCTCACTGATACGGAACGCCAGACCGGCCGCGACTCCAGTAGCGAGTCCGACGAGGCCGGCGATCGCGGCTAGAAGCTCGGCTTGCACATCTCGATCGTAAGCGTCCGGCCCGCGGCTTTACCCGCATGACCACGTGTTACAACCGAGGTTCCCCGAGAGTTCACCGTTGAGTACGAAATGATTCAGCTAGCACCTGGGACGATTTGACCATGCGCGACACTTACCACGAGGACCTCGACGCCCTGGGCGGCCGCCTTGTCGAAATGACCCGGCTCGCCCGGCACGCCATCGCGAGGGCCACCACCGCTCTGCTCGACGCCGACCTCTCCGCCGCACAGGAGGTCATCTCGGGGGACGAAGCGATCAACCTGCTCGACGACGAGATCGAGCGCAGCGCGTTCGACCTGATGGCGCGCCAGCAGCCGGTGGCGCAGGACCTCCGCGTCATCATCACGGCCCTGCACATGGGCGGCGACCTGGAGCGCATGGGCGACCACGCCGTCCACCTCGCGAAGGTCGCCCGGCGCCGGCACCCCGATTCCGCGATCCCGCCGGAGCTGCGCTCCACCGTCCTGGAGATGGGCCACCAGGCCGAACTGCTGGTCATCAAGGCCGGCGAGGTCATCTCCAACCGCGACGCCGACACCGCGCTGGAGCTCGACTCCGACGACGACCGCATGGACAAGCTCCGCCGCAAGCTCCTCAAGCGGATCCTCGACCCGAGCTGGTCGCACGGCGTGGAGGCGACCATGGACGTCACCCTCGTCGGCCGGTTCTACGAGCGGTTCGGCGACCACGCGGTGCACGTCGCCGACAACCTGGTGTACATGGTCACGGGCGAGAAGCCGAAGGACTACGAGCCCGAGGCGTGACCCCGCGAGGCCCGCGGAACAGCGGGTCCAGGGCGGGGGCGGCGGCCCTCCGGAGCGGGTTCCGGGCCGCCCCCGCCGGCTGGCGCATGCACCGGTCCCTGGCTTTGTCAAGGCCCAAAATGCGGGGCTGACCTGCGCGTTCGTAAATCTGGCAGGTACGGTAAGTCACAGATTCGTGGTACCCTGGGTATAGCGGAAGGGGTACTTGTCACATGACTTTCAAGGTCGGCGACACCGTTGTCTACCCCCATCATGGGGCTGCTCGTATTGAAGCGATCGAGACCCGCGCCATCAAAGGTGTGGATCGGTCTTATCTCGTACTGAAGGTCGACAAGGGCGACCTCACGGTGCGCGTGCCCGCCGAGAACGCCCAGGACGTCGGCGTCCGGGACGTGGTGGGACAAGAAGGCTTGGACCGGGTGTTCGAGGTGTTGCGCGCTCCGCACACCGAGGAGCCCACGAACTGGTCGCGGCGCTACAAGGCGAACCTGGAGAAGCTCGCCTCGGGCGACGTCAACAAGGTCGCCGAGGTCGTGCGCGACCTATGGCGGCGCGACAAGGAACGCGGTCTCTCCGCCGGCGAAAAGCGAATGCTGGCAAAGGCCCGCCAGATTCTGGTGAGTGAACTCGCCCTCGCCGAAAAGACCAATGAGGACAAGGCCGAAGCACTTCTCGACGAAGTCCTCACCAACTGAAGAACACTGAGAACATCATATTCATGGTGAATATGCCCCGGGTGGGCGTCGGTAGCGACGTCCACCCGTTCATGTCCGGCCGCCCCCTTTTCCTCGCCGGGCTGCAATGGCCGGGCGAGGACGGGGTCAGCGGCCACTCCGACGGCGACGTCGCCGCGCACGCCGCGTGCGACGCCCTCTTCTCCGCCTGCGGGCTGGGCGACCTCGGCGCCCAGTTCGGCACGGCCGACCCCGCCTGGAAGGGCGCCTCCGGTGTCGCGCTGCTCGCCGAGGCGGCCGCGCGGGTCCGCGCGGCCGGCTTCGCCATCGGCAACGTCGCCGTGCAGATCATCGGCAACCGCCCCGCGTTCGCCCCGCGCCGCGGCGAGGCCGAGAAGGTGCTCTCCGACGCCGTGGGGGCCCCTGTGTCGCTCTCGGCCACCACGACCGACGGCCTCGGCCTCACCGGCAGGGGCGAGGGGATCGCCGCCATCGCCACGGCCCTGTGCGTGGCGCGCGACCCCGCCGACTAGCCCGCCGGGTGCCGTTTCCGTTTCCGTTTCCGTTGCTGTGGGCCGTGCCGGGCGCTCAGCCCTCGGGCGGGATCGGGCCGCTGCGCACCCGCAGCGACGGCGGGCCCGGCGGCACGCTCGGCGCGGTTCCGCGGCGCGGTTTGAGCACCATCGGGTGCTTGTGCAACCGCGGGGTGGGTGCGGTCGTGGGCTCGTCAGCGGCCTCGGGCGCCGCGCCGTCGAACGCCGGACCGGTGGGCGCCGCGATCAGCGGGTGCGCTTCGTCGCTGGTGGGGTCGTCGGCGAGGAGGTCCCCGGCGAAACCGTCGTCCTCGGTGTCGGCGGAGTCGGGCGCCGCGGCGTTCGTGGACGCGTGCTTGATGGGGTTGCCGGTGGGGGTGCGCTTGGGCAGCACCGGGACATCGGAGGCCGCGGCGAGGGCTGCAGCGTCGTCGTGCGTCGCGCTGTTCACCGCGGCGGGTGCCGGCGCTTCGTCGGTCGGCTCGGCGGCCGGGGCGGCGGTGTCGGCCGGCTCGCCCCGATCTCCGTGCCGCTCCTCGTCCCGCTCCTCGTCCCGCTCCCCGTCGTGCTCTTCGGCCGCCTCGACGGGGGCGGCGGTGTCGGCCCCGTCGAGGTCGTCGTCGGTGCGGGCGGCGGGCACGAAGGGTTCCTCGGACGCCCGGAGCGGTTCGGCGGGTCCGGATCCGGCCGGCTCAGCGTCAAGCGCCGCGGCTTCGGGCGCCGGTGCGTCGCCGTCATCGGACCGTGGCGGCCCGGCCTCGGCCTCGGCAAGGTCGGCGACCTCGTCGCGGTCGAGCACCCGCACGGTCGCGTCGTCGGAGTCCTCGGGGCCGTCGCTGCGGAACCACGCGTCGCCGGCCACCTCGGTGCGCGGGACCTCGGCTGAGAGCGGGGTGTCGGCCGCGACCGGTCCCGGAGCGTCGAACCCAGGGACGACGGCCGAGGAGCGGAGCGGGACGGTATCGGGGGCGCCGCGGGCGTGGCGCGGCTGCTCCACGGGCTCGTCCGCCACGGTGTCGTCGTCGGGGGGGAGTTCGGCGGTGCGCCGCGCCCGCCGGGGCGCCCGCACCGCCGCACGGGGCCGTGCGCGGCCGTCGCGCAGGTGCACGATGACCCACAGCCAGAGCCGGAACGCCATGAGCAGGGCCGCCCAGGGGGCGACGGCGGCGAGCACCGGGGCGAAGTCCGCGTACAACTCCCGGTTGAGCAGGTGCAGGGCCGTCGTCGTCGCGGCGATGCCGATGAGGGCGAGGACCAGGATGTCGACCCAGACCCGCTGCGACGGCGGCGCCGCGCGGAGCAGATAGGTCGTCCAGAACGCCATGACCAGGAGCAGCGTGAAAATGGCCGGATAAAGATGCGCCATTTCCGCGGAGATGTTGCCCTGCCGGGCGACCTGGTACATGCCGTTGTAGGAGACGAAGACGGCGAGCGCCGCGATAACGGTGACACCGACGCCGCCCAGAATGATGACGGAGATCGGTGAACCCGGAGCGGGCCTCCGGTCGGCGGAGGGGCCGGCGGTCGGCTGGGAGGTTTTTTCGGCCATCGTGGGCAGCAGGGTACCCCGGTTTGCGCCGGTAATTCGAGGTCACGCACGAAAACGGCGGGATACCGGCGGGACGTGCGCACCCGGCTGCGGCCGCCGTCGGCGGAACTGCGCAGGACAGCGGTCCGCGCGGCCGCGGCGGCACGGCGGCGGGCCGGGTCGGGGCGGGCCGCCGTACCGTCCCATGTGGCCGCGTGATAGGCCGCGGTGCGGCTAGGCTGGGACGCGTGAGTCTGCGCTTCTACGACACCCGAGCCCGCGAGGTCCGCGATTTCACCCCCCTGCGCGAGGGGTGCGTCTCGCTGTACCTGTGCGGCGCCACGGTGCAGGCGCCGCCGCACATCGGGCACATCCGCTCCGGTGTGACATTCGACATCCTGCGGCGGTGGCTCCTCCACAAGGGCTACGACGTCACGTTCTGCCGCAATGTCACCGACATCGACGACAAGATCATCAACCTCGCGAAGGCCGAGGCCGTCGAGTGGTGGCGCGTCAGCGAGCGCAACCAGCGCGCCTTCACCCGCGCCTACGAGATCCTGGGCTGCCTGCCGCCTACCGTCGAGCCGCGCGCCACCGGGCACATCCCGGAGATGATCGAGCTCATGCGGCGGCTCATCGACCGCGGGCACGCCTACGCCGCCGACGACGGCTCCGGCGACGTCTACTTCAAGGTCGACTCCTACCCCGCCTACGGCGAGCTCTCCGGCCAGCGCCCGGACGAAATGCGCGACGCCGACGACGGCGGGGGCCGCGCCAAGCGCGACTCCCGCGACTTCGCGCTGTGGAAGGGCGCCCGCCCCGGCGAGCCCGACTGGGCCACCCCCTGGGGTCGCGGCCGCCCGGGGTGGCACCTGGAGTGCTCCGCCATGGCCACCAAGTACCTCGGCGGCACCTTCGACATCCACGGCGGCGGCCTCGACCTGGTGTTCCCGCACCACGAGAACGAAGAGGCGCAGTCGCGCGCCGCCGGCGACGGGTTCGCCCGCTACTGGCTGCACAACGGCATGCTCACCATGGGCGGCGAGAAGATGGGCAAGTCCCTCGGCAACTCGCTGCTCATCCCCGACGTCGTCCAGCGGGTGCGCCCCGTCGAGCTGCGCTACTACCTCGGCCAGGTGCAGTACCGCTCCAGCCAAGACTACTCCGAGGAGGCGCTGCACGAGGCCGCGGCCGCGTACCAGCGCATCGAGGGCTTCCTCACCCGGGCCGGCGAGATCACGGGCCCGGTGGGCACCGCCGACGTCCCCGCCGGCTTCGCGGCGGCCCTCGACGACGACCTCGGCGTCTCCCAGGCTCTCGCGGTGGTGCACGGCCACGTGCGCGACGGCAACTCCGCCCTCGCCGAAGGGGCGAAGGAGCGGGCCGCCGGTCTCGCGGCCGAGCTGCGCGCCATGCTCGGCGTCCTCGGGGTCGACCCGCTGTCCGAGCAGTGGTCCGGCGCCGGCGACTCCGGGCTGCGCGGCGTCGTCGACGCCCTCGTGTCCGTCGCCGTCGAGCAGCGCCAGGCGGCCCGCGCCCGCAAGGACTACGCCACCGCCGACACCATCCGCGACCGGCTCGCCGAGGCGGGCATCGTGGTCGAAGACACCCCCAACGGTCCCCGTTGGGAACTCAAACACGGCTGAACCACAACCCGCGCGCGGCCATCATTGAAGCGGTGGCATTGAAGCGGCGGCCCGCGCACCGTCCGCGCCTCTGGGCGCCGTCCCGCGCCCGGTGCCGGCCACCGACGCCGATCTGCGCCCGTGCCAGCACGGGCCCGAATGCGGCCCAACCTCCCGCGCCGCGGCGCGGGAGGGCCCCGCGTGTCCGCGCGGGGCGAGCGTTTCCACGGAAGGACGGGCAGCGATGCCGGCGAAGAAGAGCAAGAAGGGCCCGACCAAGGGCAGCGGGGGCAAGGGCCGGCGCTCGCTCGAAGGCAAGAAGACCACCCTGCCCGCCGAGGAGCGCCACTGGCACGGCCAGAAGCAGCGCCGCGCGGCGCAGGGCACGGACGCCGGGGACAGGTCCGGCCCCGGCGCGCCGCGCTCCGGCGGCTCCCGGGGCGGCGGAGCGAAGTCCGAACTGCTCATCGGCCGCAACCCCGTCGTGGAGGCGCTGCGGGCCGGGATGCCCGCGACCAGGCTGTTCCTCGCCAACAGCATGGAGAACGACGACCGGGTGAACGAGGCCGCCAAGCTGGCCGGTGCGGCGGGCGTCGAGATCCTGGAGGTCAACCGGGCCGAACTCGACCGCCGAAGCGAGAGCAACGGCCACCCCGGCGCCGTGCACCAGGGCATCGCCCTCCAGGTGCGGCCGTACCGCTACTGGGCCGACGGCGACCTGCTCGACGCCGCCCGCTCCGCCGAGGCCCCGGCGCTGATCATCGCCCTCGACGGGGTCACCGACCCGCACAACCTCGGGGCCGTCGCCCGGTCGGCCGCAGCGTTCGGCTCCCACGGCCTGCTCATCCCGGAGCGCCGCGCCGCGGGGGTCACCACCGCCGCGTGGAAGACCTCGGCCGGCACCCTCGCGCGGCTGCCGATCGCCCAGGCCACCAACCTCACCCGCACGCTGGAGGCGTACAAGAAGGCCGGCCTGTTCGTCGTCGGGCTGGGCGGCGAGGGCGACACCCCCCTCGACCGGCTCGACCTCGCCACCGGCCCGCTGGTCCTCGTGGTCGGCTCCGAGGGCAAGGGCCTGTCGCGGCTGGTCAGGGAGACCTGCGACGCCGTGGCGAGCATCCCGATCACCGGGGCGGAGTCGCTGAACGCGTCGGTCGCCGCGGGCGTCGCGCTCTACGAGGTGGCCCGCCGGAGGTCGTCCCGGCACTGATCGCGAACCGGTAGCATTTCGACGTGGTGCACTGCGCCCGGCCGGTGTAGCTCAACAGGCAGAGCAATCGCCTTGTAAGCGATAGGTTAGGGGTTCAAATCCCCTCACCGGCTCCAAGAACCTGTATCACCGCAGGTCAGAGCATAGACAACCAACGGCCGCCCGCGACTCAGCGGGCGGCCGTTGCACATTCATTGCACATTCGATCGGGCTACACCAATCGCTTGTGCACGGTCAGTCCCGGCTGTCCGCGCCGATCCGTCCGCCATGGGTTGCATCAGGTGTGCACGACCCTGGCCGAGGAGTTCTTGGGAGCGCGGCAAGGACTGCGGGCGCCACATCCCTGTCGGCGAGCACTGGGCTGCCGTCCGAGTCGTCTCCGATGTGTCGCAGGCCCGCAGCGGCGGCGGTCGAGAGCGAGGCGCGGTTGCCGGGCCGCATCCGGGCGACCACCGGGGTCCCCGGATCGTGTTCGGCGTGGAGTGCGAGCACGTCGGCGAGGTCCGTCCGATCCGGGACGTGCAGGGTGAATCCTTCGGTTCGCATGGTCACCCCTCTGTCGCACATCTCGCGGCCGTGCGGAGCCTACCCCGGGCCGGCGTACGCCGTGTTGCGCCCGGTGAGAGGGGGTTTTTGTTTCGGCCCTCGTTCTTGACCGGATATCGGGCATGTGCGCGGACCGTTCTGGTGAGTCCCGCGCCGCGGCGGGTATCCGCCTTTCAGCGGGGTTGCCGGGGGGAGACCTGCGAGGAGGGGCGACGTGCGGGACGGTGATTGGATTGCCGACACGGCCGCGGAGATCCGCGGCGTGCTGAAGGTCATGGTGGACGCCGAGTGGCTGCCGGGCGGGGCCGCGGTCGTCGGTACCGGGAACATGTGGGAGTTCGTGACCGTCGGGGAGGTGGGCCCGGAGCCCGGGCCGGGGTCCGGCCCGGCGCAGACCGCGCCGGACGTCCGCTACGACGTCGCGAGCCTGACCAAGGTCATGGCCACGTGGCCGCTCGTGGGGCGCGCACTTGCCGACGACGTGCTCGACCTCGACACGCCGCTGTCGGAGTACGTGGCCGGCGGGCCGTTTCCCGCAGGGGAGGTGACGGTGCGCGCGATCCTCACTCACACCTCGCGGCTGAATCCGGTGGCCTGGCTCGACCCCTACGTCGGTACCGACAGGGACCTGCTGGAGTCGATCCTCTCCGAACCGCTGGACGAACCGGGGTACCGCCCCATCGACCGCGGGTTCATCCTGCTCGGGATGCTGCTGGAGCGGCTGCTCGACGGCCGGCTGGACCGGCTCGCCGAGGAGACGTGGCGGGCCGCCGGCATGGCCGCGACGTCCTACGGCCCGCTGCCGCGCTCGGCGTCGGTGGCGCCGACGGGGCGCCGCATCGTCGGCGCGGCGCCCACCTGGGGCGTCGTGCACGACGAGGCAGCGGCGCTGATGGGCGGCGTCGCCGGGCACTGCGGGGTCTTCAGCACGGCGACGGACCTCGGCGCGTTCGCCCGCGACCTGCTGCGCGCGCACGGCGGCGAGGGCGGGCCGAGCACGTTCGCGCGGTTCCTGCGGCAGAGCTGGCGCCCGCAGGTGGTCGTCGACGAACGCCGTTCGCGCGGGCTCGCGTGGCTGGTCACGGGCAGTGGCGTGGTCTACCACCACGGGTACACCGGGACGAGTCTCTTTATGCAACCCGATGCGGGCCGATACGTGGGCCTCTTGACCAACGCGGTGCATTTCGGCCGCCGCCGCCCCGGCCTCGCCGACCTGCGGGCGGCGGCCCGGGCGGCGTTCGCGAACTGACGCGCCGCCCCAGGGGGCGCGGGCCCCGGTCAGCGCCGCGACGCTGCGCGGCGGCGGCCGCGCCCGCGCCTGCGCGGGGGGTCGCGCTGCTCGGGCCCGTCGGACCCGTCGGCGCGCGGCGGCAGGTCGTAGGGGTTGCTGGTGGTCCTGCGGAGCAGGAACACGCCGACGGTGGCGAGGATCACGGCGAGCACCCCGCCCGCCAGCCAGAACGCCCACGCGGGCAGGATGGCGCTGTCCTCGGTCTCATCGGCGAGGTCGGGATCGAACGCCGGGACGTCCTTCGCGGTCGCGCCGGCGGCGTCGAGCGCACCCGGCGCGCTGAGCATGCCGTTGTCGGCGCCCTTGGTGATGGCCTCGGCCACCTGGGAGGGGCGCAGTTGCGGGTGCGCGGAGCGGATCAGCGCCGCGGTGCCCGCGGCGAACGCGGCGGCCGCACCGTTGCCGGACGCCGTGCCGTAGCCGCCCCCGGCCTTGGTGGTCTCGACCTGCTCGCCGGGCGCGGACAGGCCGCCGCCCCCGGCGGCCGCCCCCTGCGCCGCGGAGCGCACGCTCAGCGCGCCCTTCGGCGCGCCCGGCCCGGCGGCCTGCACGACGACGACGCCGTTGCGGCGGGCGTAGCCGACGGCCTCGCTCAGCCCGGCGCGGGCACCCTTCGGGACCGGCCCCGCGGTCAGCGCGATGACCTGGGCGCCGTCGGCCACGGCGGAGCGGACACCGCGCGCCTGCGCGTCCTCCGCGACGCCGCCCGCCTTCGGGTCGTCCGCGTCGGCGGCGACCCGGACCGACAGGATCCGCGCGTCGGGCGCGACGCCCATGACGCCGCCGGTGTGCTCGCGGCCGTGCCCGCGCGCCGCCACCAGCCCGGCGGTGCGGGTGCCGCGGTCGCCGTACTCCGGGTCGCCGGGATCGCGGTCCTGGCCGGTGGTGTCGTCGCCGTGGGTGACGGCGTCGGTGAGGTCGGGGTGGTCGTCGCGCACACCGGTGTCGAGCACGGCGACGGTGACGCCGGAGCCCTCGCTCTGCCGCCACGCCTCGGCGGCGCCGACCGTGTCGAGGCCCCATTGGTCCATGCGCAGGCCGCCGCCGGTGTCGGCCGCCGCGGGATGCGCGCTCAGCAGCACGGCCGTCGCCGCAGCGATCGCGGCCCTCCTCGCCCGCATGGTGCCGGCCCCTTCCCGTCCGCGTTCCCACCGGTGTGCCGGCGCCCGTCGCGCCGCGGCGCTGGCCATTGTGCCATCAGGGTGCGGCGCCGGGTCCCGCATCACCGGTCCGGGGCCAGGGTGAGGCCCACCCGGTCGGCGACGGCGAGGCCCAGCGTGCACGCCGCGCTGCCGCCGTTCTCGGCGACGGCGAGCCGCCCGGCGGAGTCGGTGAGTAGCAGCAGTTCGCCCGGTCCGGCGTCGCCGAACGTGCGCGCCAGGGGGAGGACCCGCACGGTGCCGTGCGCGTGCAGGGCGAGCGCCGCTGCGCCTGTGGCGCACATCGCGGCGATGTCGGTGCCGCGCAGGCTCAACTGGCAGTTGCCGAAGCGGTCGATGGTGTGGACCTCGCCCTCGGCCGTGCCGCGGCCGGTGGTGCGCACCGGATCGGGCAGCCGCCGCAGGTCCGCCGCCGGCAGGGGCCGCCCGGCGGCGGCGACCGGCAGCCCGGCGGCGATGCGGGCGCCGACCGGGGCGTAGACGTCGCGGCCGTGGAAGGTCGCCGACACCGGGTGCCGCCACAGGGCCGGCTCGGTGAGTTCGACGGCGGCGTCGCCCCCGCCGAGCGTGTCGGCCGCCCACGCCAGCAGGCCGTTGTCGGGGCCGACGAGCACGTGCCCGCCCGCCGCCACGGCGACGCTGCGCCGCTCGGTCCCCACACCGGGGTCGACCACCGCGACGTGCACACCGGGGGGCAGGTCGGCGACCGCCTCGGCGAGGACCGCCGCTCCGCGCCGGATGTCGCCGGGCGGGACGTCGTGGGTGATGTCGATGACGCGCGCACGGGGGGCGTGGAGGAGCATCTGCCCATGGCACACCGCGACGAAGCCGTCGGCGCGACCATAGTCGGTGAGAAAGGACAGGTAACTGTAACCCGCAAGGTCAGACATAGGGTATCTACTCTTCCGCACGCCCGATGAGTCGCTAGCATAAGTCGCGCCAATCCGGACGAGGAGGCGCACGATGCCGAATGTCGGCCCATTTGATCAAGAAATATCCGAATCACCACCATCCGATGCGAGTCCGGCGGAAGACTCCGACCTGGGCGAACGCGACCGCCGCATCCTCATCTTCGAACGCCAGTGGTGGAAGCTCGAAGGCTCGAAGGAGCAGGCCATCCGCGACGAGTTCGGCTTCTCCGCCACCCGCTACTACCAGCTCCTCAACGGGCTGGTCGAACGCCCCGACGCCCTGGCGTTCGACCCCCTGACCGTCAAGCGCCTGCGCCGGGTGCGCGCCGACCGCCGCCGCCAGCGCACCGCGCGGTCCCTCGGCATCCAGCTCTAGCCCCGCGGTCCGGGTCCGCTCCCCGGCCCCGTCCGGCGGGCCGCGAGTACCCCACGAGCGGCCGCTACGCGACAATGCACGCATGACCTTGCCTTCCCCTCGGACCACGGCCGGCGCCGCCGCACTCGCACGGATCGTCGCCGCCCCCTCGTCCGCAGTCCTGGCCTTCGACTTCGACGGCACGCTCGCGCCGGTCGTGCCCGATCCGCGCGACGCCCGCGCGCACCCCCGCGCCGCGCCCCTGCTGCGCGCCCTGTCCCCGCTGGTGCGGTCGATCGCGGTGGTGACCGGCCGCCCCGCAGAGCGGGCGGTCGAGTACGGCGGCCTCGACTCCGTGCCGGGCATCGTCGTCCTCGGCCAGTACGGCAGGGAGCGGTGGGAGGGCGGGGTCCTGTCCGCACCCGACCCGTCCCCCGGCGTCCAGCAGGCCCGCGACGCGCTCCCGGAGCTGCTGAAGGACCTGGAGGCGCCCGAGGGCATCTGGGTCGAGGACAAGGGCCAGGCGCTCGCGGTGCACACCCGGCGCACCGCCGACCCCGAGGCGGCACTCGACCTGGTCGGCACCCCGCTCGCCGAGCTCGCCAGCGAGACCGGGCTGCTGGTCGAGCCCGGGCGGCTGGTCATCGAGCTGCGTCCCGGCGGGGCCGACAAGGGCGTCGCCCTCGCGGGGTTCGTGGCCGAGCAGGGGGCCGAGTCCGTCCTGTACACCGGCGACGACCTCGGCGACGTCGCGGCGTTCGACGCCGTCGAGCGGCTGCGCCTCGGCACGGTCGCCGGGATCACGGTGTGCAGCGGGTCGGCCGAGGTGCGGGGCCTGGCCGAGCGCGCCGACCTGGTGGTCGACGGCCCCGACGGCGTGGTGGAGCTGCTGGCGGAGCTCGCCGCCGCACTCGACGGCGGGCGCCCCGGGTAGGCCGCCCGTCCCGGGTAGGGGCGCGTCAGCCCAGCGAGCGGAGCTGGTCGGTGAACCACAGCTCCGGCGGGAGTGAGGCGGCGGCCTCGGCCATGCGGCCGCAGCGGGCGGCGCGCTCGGCCGGGTCCATCGACAGCGCCCGGTGCAGGGCCTCGGCGGTCTCGGAGACGTCGAAGGGGTTGATCAGGATCGCGTCGCGCCCCAGGTCGTCGGCCGCCCCGGCCTCGGTCGACAGGACCAGGGCGCAGCCCTCGGCCGAGAGCACCGGGCCCTCCTTGGCGACCAGGTTCATGCCGTCGCGGATGGGGTTGACCAGCAGCACGTCGGCGAGCTGGTAGGCGGCGAGCGAGCGGGGGTAGTCGTCGTTCACGGCGAGGATCAGCGGCGTCCAGTCGGCGGTGCCGAACTCCCGGTTGATCTCCTCGGCGAGCGTGCGCACGGACTCGGTGTAGGCGCGGTACTCGGGGACGTCGCCCCTGCTGGGGTAGGCGAACGCGAGGTGGGTGACGTTGCCGCGCCATTCGGGGCGGGTCGTGAGCAGTTCCCGGTACGCGGCCAGGCCGCGCACGATGTTCTTGGACAGCTCGGTGCGGTCGACCCGGACGATGAGGCGGCGGTCGCCCACCGAGGCGCGCAGGCTCTCGCGGCGCTCGGCGACGTCGTCCGCTGCCGCGCGTTCGCGCAGCCCCTCGGCGTCGGCGCCGAGCCCGTGGACGCCGACCCGGATGATCCGGCCGCCGAACTCCACGGTGCGGCTGTCCCAGTTCACCTCGTTGTGCAGGAACGCCTCGCAGCAGCGCAGGAACGCGTCGGCCCAGCGGCGGCTGAGGAAGCCCAGGTGGTCGGCGCCGAGCATGCCTTCGAGGAGTTCCCTGCCGATGTCGGACGGCAGCATCCGGAAGTACTCGGGCGGCGCCCACGGCGTGTGCGAGAAGTGGGCGATGCGCAGATCGGGGCGGCGGCCGCGGATCATCCGGGGCACCAGCGCGAGGTGGTAGTCCTGCACGGCGACCCGCGCGCTCTGCGCCGCGCCGGTCATGAGCGCCTCGGTGAACGCGGCGTTGTAGGCGCGGTAGTCGGCCCACTGCGCGCGGAAGTCGGCGTCGAACACGGGCTTGTTGGGTGTGTCGTAGAGCATGTGGTGGACGAACCACAGCGTGGAGTTGGCGACCCGCGTGTAGGCGTTGTCGAAGGTCGCGGCGGGGATGTCGAGCATCCGGACGCCGGAGCCGTCGAGCCCGTACCCGGCCTGGTCGAGGCGGCCGTCGGGGGCGGCGGCCGCGGCCTTGCGGTCGGCGTCCGACAGCGCGGCGCACACCCAGAGGCTGTCGACCGCGCCGGAGTCGGCGACGGCGCTGAGCCCGGAGACGAGCCCGCCCCCGCCGCGCCGGAAACCGAGGGAGCCGTCGTCGGCGACCGAGAAGGTCACGGGTCCTCTGTTCGATGCGACGAGGATCTGCGCCTTGTCCACCTAATCCGCCTCTCACCAGGATGCGATCGCGCGCGCAGCGGCGGACCACGGTCCACCGCGCGCTCGGAGTGGGTTTCGCCCCGGAGGACGCGGCGCAAACCCGTTTTGTCCGTTGCGCTGAGCCGTTTCGCGCGGCTTCGCGGGCGTTCGCCCGCCCGGGGCGCCGATCCGTCCGCCGTGGACGGGCCGGAGTGACCCGTGTCACCCGGGATGGAGAAGCGGGCGCGCCGTCGGTTACAGTGACCAACGGACCAGGGTGATCGATCACCCCGGCCCCCACAACTTCACATTGCTCATCCAGAGGGGTGGAGGGACCGGCCCTGCGAAGCCCCGGCAACCATCTCGGCGTTCGACTCCCGCATTAACAGGAGCGGGGCGGCCGGGACAGGTGCCAACTCCGGCCCGGGATCAAATCGATCACCGGGGCAGATGAGGGGAGACACCTCGCAATGGCGCTCACCGCCACCGAACCCGCCGCCTCCACCGGATCCTTCGGCCCCGCAACGGCCCTGTCCTGTCGCGAGTGCGGGCAGCGCGTCGAGCTCGGCCCGACCTTCGCGTGCGAGTTCTGCTTCGGCCCGCTCGAAGTCGCCTACGACTTCACGCCCGGCGCCGTCACCCGCGAGTCGATCGCCCGCGGCCCCAAGAACATCTGGCGCTACGCCGGCCTGCTGCCCGTCCCCGCCGACGTCGCCGACCTGCCGAACATGAACCCCGGGCTGACCCCGCTGGTGCGGGCCGACCGCCTCGCCGCCGAGCTGGGCCTGCGCTCCCTGCACGTCAAGGACGACTCCGCCAACCCCACCCACTCCTTCAAGGACCGCGTCGTCGCCATGGCGGTCGAGGCGGCCCGCACCTTCGGCTTCCGCACCCTGTCGTGCTCCTCCACCGGCAACCTCGCCGGGGCCGTTGGCGCCGCCGCCGCGCGCGCCGGCTTCGAGTCCTGCGTGTTCATCCCGGCCGGGCTGGAGGAGGGCAAGGTCGTCATGGCGGCCGTCTACGGCGGCAAGGTCGTCGCCATCGACGGCAACTACGACGACGTGAACCGCTTCTGCTCCGAACTCATCGGCGACCCCGCGGGCGAGGACTGGGGCTTCGTCAACGTCAACCTGCGCCCGTACTACGGCGAGGGGTCCAAGACCCTCGCCTACGAGATCGCCGAGCAGTTGGGCTGGCGGCTCCCCGAGCAGATCATCATCCCGATCGCCTCGGGCTCGCAGCTCACCAAGATCGACAAGGGGTTCCAGGAGCTCATCGCGCTCGGCCTGGTCGAGGACCGGCCCTACCGGATCTTCGGCGCGCAGGCCACCGGCTGCTCGCCCGTTGCGCGGGCGTGGGAGGCCGGGCACGACGTCATCCAGCCGGTCAAGCCCGACACCATCGCCAAGTCGCTCGCCATCGGCAACCCCGCCGACGGGCCCTACGTCCTCGACATCTGCCGCCGCACCGGCGGGTCGGTGGTCCACGTGGGCGACGACGCCATCGTCGACTCCATCAAGCTGCTCGCCCGCACCGAGGGCGTCTTCGCCGAGACCGCGGGCGGCGTGACCACCGGTGTGCTGCGCGCGCTGGTCGCCGACGGCGTGCTCGACCCCGAAGCGAGCACGGTCGTGCTGAACACCGGCGACGGACTCAAGACCCTCAACGCCGTGGCCGACTCCGGTGTCACCGCCACCATCAAGCCGTCCCTCGACGCGTTCAAGGGCGCCGGGCTGGTGTGACCCCGCCCCCACCGCCTACCCCGCCCCGCCCGCCCCGACAGATTGCCCGCGGCCGGTCCCGCCGGCCCGTCACCCGAGGAGTTGCAGCACCCATGAGCATCAGCGTCCGCGTCCCGACGATCCTGCGCACCTACACCAAGGACGCCGCCCAGGTCGCCGCCGAAGGGGTCACCCTCAAGGAGGTGCTGGCCGACCTGGAGGCGAACCACCCGGGGATCCGGGCCCGGATCCTGGACGACAACGGCAAGGTCCGCCGCTTCGTGAACGTCTACGTGGGCGACGAGGACGTCCGGTTCGCCGACGGCCTCGACACCGCGATCCCCGACGGTGCGCAGGTGTCGATCATCCCCGCGGTCGCCGGGGGCTGCTGACCACTGCGGGGCCGCCCCGTCCCGGCCGGCACCGCAGTGCGGTGCGCTGGGGCGGGGCGGCCGCGTCTCTCCGCGACCCGCGCGCTGAACTGGAGCGGATCAGGGGCGCGTCGCAGGGGCCGGCCATTTGCACTCGCCTGGGGAGAGTGCTAAAAAAGGGATCGTTAGCACTCTGAGATCACGAGTGCTAATCCAGGATCGAGCGATGAGGCCGCGGTCTCCGGCAGACGGGTTGCCGGCAGCCACGCGGCCGTCCGTCGCGGGCATCGGCTCGTTCCTTCGCGTACCAGCCCGGTCCCGGGAGGACTAGAACCCTATGGCAGCCAAACTCATCGCGTTCGACGAAGAGGCCCGGCGCGGCCTTGAGCGCGGCATGAACCAGCTCGCTGACGCCGTGAAGGTGACGCTCGGCCCCAAGGGCCGCAACGTCGTCCTGGAGAAGAAGTGGGGCGCGCCCACCATCACCAACGATGGTGTCTCCATCGCCAAGGAGATCGAGCTCGAAGACCCGTGGGAGAAGATCGGGGCCGAGCTCGTCAAGGAGGTCGCCAAGAAGACCGACGACGTCGCCGGTGACGGAACCACCACCGCGACCGTGCTCGCCCAGGCCATGGTACGCGAGGGCCTGCGCAACGTCGCGGCCGGCGCCAACCCCGTCGGCCTGAAGAAGGGCATCGAGGCCGCCGTCGCGCGCATCAACGACGAGCTGGCGAACCTCTCCAAGGACGTGGAGACCAAGGAGCAGATCGCCTCCACCGCCTCCATCTCCGCCGGCGACGCCCAGATCGGCGAGATCATCGCCGAGGCCATGGACAAGGTCGGCAAGGAAGGCGTCATCACCGTCGAGGAGGGCCAGACCTTCGGCCTCGAGCTCGAGCTCGCCGAGGGCATGCGCTTCGACAAGGGCGCCATCTCGATGTACTTCGCCACCGACCTCGAGCGCATGGAGACGGTCCTCGAGGACCCCTACATCCTCATCGTCAACTCCAAGATCTCCAACAACAACGAGTTCCTGCCCGTTGTCGAGAAGGTCCTCCAGGCCGGCCGGCCGCTGATGGTCATCGCCGAGGACGTCGAGGGCGGCGCGCTCCAGACCCTCGTCGTCAACAAGATCCGCGGCACCTTCAAGTCCGTCGCCGTCAAGGCCCCGGGCTTCGGCGACCGCCGCAAGGCCCAGCTCGGCGACATCGCCGTGCTGACCGGCGGCCAGGTCATCTCCGAGGAGGTCGGCCTCAAGCTGGAGAACACCGAGCTCGACATGCTCGGCCGCGCCCGCAAGGTCGTCGTGACCAAGGACGAGACCACCATCGTCGACGGTTCGGGCGACGCCACCGCCATCGCGGGGCGCGTCAACGAGATCCGCAGCGAGATCGACCGCACCGACTCCGACTACGACCGCGAGAAGCTCCAGGAGCGCCTCGCGCGCCTGGCCGGCGGTGTCGCGGTCATCAAGGCCGGTGCGGCCACCGAGGTGGAGCTCAAGGAGCGCAAGCACCGCATCGAGGACGCCGTCCGCAACGCGAAGGCCGCCGTCGAAGAGGGCATGCTGCCCGGTGGCGGCGTCGCGCTGCTCCAGGCCGGCGTCCCCGCCTTCGAGAAGCTGGAGCTGCTGGGCGACGAGGCCATCGGTGCGCAGATCGTGCGCCGCGCCATCGAGGAGCCGCTGAAGCAGATCGCGATCAACGCCGGCCTCGAAGGCGGCGTCGTCGCGGAGAAGGTGAAGAACCTCGACGCCGGTGTCGGCCTCAACGCCGCCACGGGCGAGTACACCGACCTGTTCAAGGACGGCGTCATCGACCCCACCAAGGTCACCCGCTCCGCGCTGCTGAACGCGGCCTCCATCGCCGGTCTGTTCCTGACCACCGAGGCCGTCATCGCCGAGAAGCCCGAGAAGTCGGCCCCGGCCGCCGACCCGAGCGGCGGCATGGGCGGCATGGACTTCTGAGTCCTTTGCCACCGGCGCCCCGGCGTCACCGGCCCACGAACGGGCGGTCCCCTCGCGGGGCCGCCCGTTCGGCGTTCCCGGGGCCGCCCCCGCCGGGGCGGCGACGGTAGAGTCGGCTCCGCTCTCCGCCAGCGGGTGGCGGGGCGCCGCGTAAGGAGACCGATGAGCACCGAAGCCGGGCACCACTACTCGCCGGAGACCGACCTCGCCGCCCTCGACCGCGCCACCGCGCGGCTGCTGCGCACGGCCGAATCGCTCACCCCCGACGAGGTCGCCGAGCCGTCGCTGCTGCCGGGGTGGAGCCGCGGGCACGTGCTCAGCCACCTGTGCCGCAACGCCGACGCCCTGCTGAACGGCCTCACCGCGGCGCGCACCGGCGCCGACGTCCCCATGTACGCCTCCGACGACGCCCGCGACGCCGACATCGACGCCGGTGCCGGGCGGCCCGCAGCGGAGCAGTGCGCCGACCTCCGGGCCTCGGCCGACCGCCTCGCCGCGGCGGCCCGCGCGCTCGAACCGGCGGCCTGGGAGTACCGGATCCTGCACCGCCGCGGCTTCCGCTTCTCCGCGGCCGACGTCCCGGCGATGCGCCTGTCCGAGGTCGAGTACCACCACGTGGACCTCGACGCCGGGTACGGCCCCGGGCACTGGGCCCCCGGGTTCGTCGCCGCCCAGCTCACCCGCTTGGCGGAGCGGTTCACGGAGGACGGCCGGTTCGGGCCGGTGCTGCTGCGCGACGCCGACACCGGCGCCGAGTACCGCATCGGTGCGCCGGCCCCCGAAGGGCTGACCGCCTCGGGCCCCGGCCCCGCGCTGCTGGCGTGGCTGTCGGGCCGGTCGAACGCCGACGGCCTCGTTGCGCACCGCGGCGGCGAACGGCTCCCCGACGCCCGCACGGCCCTGCCGGATCCGCCTCCTCTCGGCTGACCGGTCGGCCGACCGCGGCGGGCGGTCGGCGCGGGGTCAGCGCACCTCGCCGCGGAGGTGTAGGGCGTCGAGGATCCGCTGGACGGCTGGGGCGCAGCGGTCGCGGTCGGCGCTGCCGAGCCACGCCATCTCCTCGATCTCGTTGGCGGGAACGGGGTCGCCCTCGTGGTCGGCGGTGTAGCACGACAGCCGGACCCTGGTGCCCTCGGGATAGTTGTGCGCGGCCTCGTCGACGACGGCGAACGGCCGGATCGTCCCGGCGCGCAGCGCCACCCCGACCTCCTCGCTCACCTCGCGGGCGACGGCGCTCTCGTCGCTCTCGCCCGGTTCGCGCTTGCCGCCGGGCAGGTAGAAGAGGTCGACGCCGCGGGTCCGGACGCAGAGCAGGCTGCCGTCGCGCACGTGGACCCAGGCGATCGCGTCGATCGCCGGGGCCGGTGGCGGGCCGGGAGTACTCGTTCGCATGCGCGCCAGCCTATGGGGCGGGGAGCCCCAGGGTCGGCCGCCCGCCCCGGAACCCTGGCGCTCCGACCCCTGGCACCCTAGACCCCTGGCACCCTAGACCCCTGGCACCCTGGACCCCTGGCACCCGAACATGCACCGCGCTATAGTGCAGATTGCAGTAATGAAATCCGCACTATCTACCGAGGAACCGAGGAGTGGAGGAGTGAGGGCGCAATGGCGGGCAAACGGCGCGGGGTGACCGACCTCACCGGGTTGACCGTTCTCGCGCTGCTCCACACCGGCCCCCGCCACCCCTACGAGATGCACCGGATCGTCCTCGAAACGCACAAGGACTTCGTCACCGGCCTGCCGCGGAGCCTCTACCACGCGGTGACCCGGCTGGAGCGCGACGAGTTCATCGAATCGGTCGAGACGGTCCGCGAGGGCGGCCGGCCCGAGCGCACCGTGTACCGGCTCACCGCCGAAGGGCGCGCCGAGCTGACATCGCGGCTGCGCTACCTGCTCCAGCGCCCCGACACCGACCCGCGGCCGTTCGTCGCGGCCATGTCGTTCATCGGCTGCCTGCCGATCGGCGAGACCCGCTTCTGCCTCGGCCACCGCGCAGCCGCGCTGGAGAGCGAGGTCGCCTCGCTCGACATCAGCAGCACCTCGCTCGGCCTGCCGCGCGTGCTGCTGCTGGAGAACGAGTACCTGCGCGCCCTGCGCGCAGCCGAGCTGGAGTGGGTCCGGACCCTGATCGCCGACCTCGACTCCGGGGCGCTGTCGTGGCCCGACGACATGACGGAGCTGTCGAAGAACATTCCGGGAGGGATGACCAGGAGCGACTGAGCACCCATCCAGAAGCCGGCACCCACGCAGAAGCCGGCACACATACAGAAAGCCCCCGCCGCGTGCGCCAACACCCGGCGGGGGCCACCCGAGACCGAACGATCCGCACAGCGGCGCCGACCACGGGCCTCACAGCCACCACGATAGGCGCCTGCTCCAGCGGACCGGACACCGATTCCGCACCAGGAAAGCAGGAGAGACACCATGTACGCCGACAACACCGCCGCCACCGCCACCGAATCCGCCCGCGCGGCAGCCGCCGACCTGGTCGACCGCCTCTACGCCGCGTGGAACGCCGGCGACGCCGACTCCTACGGCGCCCTGTTCACCGAGGACGCCACCTACATCGTCTTCAACGGGATGCAGCAGAACGGGCGCACCGAGATCACCGAGGCCCACCGCTGGCTGTTCGACGGCCCGCTCAAGGGCACCCGCATCGGGCGCGGCAGCACCCCCGCCGAGGAACCCGCCATCCGCGTCCTCACCCCCGACGTCGCGCACATCGTCCACGCGGGCGGCATGGCCATGGCCGCGGGAGACGAGCCCGACCCCGGGCACGACTCCCGCGTCTCCCTCGTTGCCGTGCGCACCGAATCCGGGTGGCGCCTCGCCGCCTTCCAGAACACCCGCCGCGCGCCGTTCCCCGGGGAAGGCGGCCCCCGATGACCGGCGCCCCCGACCCGTCCGAGTACTGAGCGCCGTTCCGTGCCGGGGCGAGATTTTCTGCCCCGGCACGGAACCCCGGCGCCCGCGCGCGCGTCTAAGCGCACCGTGGATCTCTTCAACACCGCACCGGTCGTCGTCAAGCAGCCCAAACGGTACTTCGTCGACAAGTCCGAGTACTTCTGCTACGACACGCAGGGCCGGCAGATCGCGCACGTCCACGAGGCCGACCTCGGCGCGGGGATGCAGGCGCTCCGCTTCATGGCGAAGAACACCACCGGCTTCGCCCGCACCGTCCGGGTCGACGACGCATGGGGGCGCCCGCGGCTCGTCATCGAGAAGAAGTGGTCGATGTGGACCGCGCAGACCGTCATCTCGGTGCCGGGCGGCCCGCCCATCGGCTACATCGACCAGGACTTCAAGCTGTTCAAGGCCGGGTTCCGGCTGCTCGACCCCTACAAGCGGCACCTGGGCACGATCAAGGGCGACTTCTGGGGCTTCGACTTCGAGATCGTCGACGCCAACGAGCACCCCATCGCGAAGGTCAACCGGCACGTCGCCGACCTCGGCGAGCTGTTCACCGCCGCCGACACCTACGTGCTGTGGCCCCGCTACCCCAACCTCCCCGAGCCGCTGAAGACCCTGGTCGTGGCCTCCGGGATCACCGTCGACCTGGTCCTGGCCGAGGGCCAGCGCTGATCAGCCCAGCCGCTCCATAGCGGCGCGGTCCTCCGCGCCGAACCGCTCCTCCAGGACCTCCGGTGCGGCGTCCACGTCGATCTTCGCCAGCGGCGCGCCGCGCGCGGTCTCGATGGCGCCGAGCCGCCGCCCGGCCCGGTCGGTGGCGTAGGCCAGCAGTTCGTCGGTGGGGATCTGGTACTGCCGCTCCTCCACGGTCATGAGCGGTTCGCCGGTGCGGTCGACCGTCGCCAGGACGTGCGGCACGAGCTCCTCGAACCGCCGGGTGATCACGTCCCACAGCGAGTCGTCGGCGGCGACCAGGCGGCGGCAGGTGAACGTCCCCCACGCCATGTGGCGGCGCTCGTCGTCGCCGATCCGGCGGATGATCTGCCGCATGCCGGGGAAGATGCGGCGGGCCGTGCACACGTGGTTCCAGGCGTAGTAGCCGGTCAGCGCCAGCGACCCCTCGATGATGTGGTTGTAGGTCACGGAGGCGCGGACCTGGTTGTACGGGCTGGGGTCGGCGTCGAGCGCGTTCAGCGCCGCCGGCAGCTCCTCGTAGAACAGCACCCGGTAGCCGGGGTTGTCGCGGACGTGGGCGTGCAGGTCGGCGGTGACCCCGAGGGCGTCCAGCCACATGCGGAACACCTGGACGTGCTTCGCCTCCTCGAACGCGAACTGGGTCAGGTACATCTCGTCGCCGATGCGCCCCTCGGCGGCCATCGCGCGCAGGAACGGCTGGATGTCCTCGGTGACCGCCTCCTCGCCCGCGACGAACTGGGCGCACAGCCGCAGGATGCGGTCCTGCGCCTCCGCCGTGAGCGACTCCCAGTCGGCGGCGTCGGCGGACATGTCGATGTCGGCGGGGTTCCAGAACTTGGCGTTGCCCTTCGCGAACAGCCGCAACGGGAACGAGTCCCAGTTCAGCCCGCCGGGGCGCAGCGAATGGAAACCATCGCGGTAGGGGGCGGTGCGTGCGGGCGCTGACGGTTCGGGCATGGCGCTTCCCTCCACGGGGCCGGTCGGCATCCCCCATGATTTGACACCGAGGCGTCCCGTGTAAAGGGTGCGGGCGGTGGAATCGCTCCGCCGCCGCGTTCCGGGCCGCGGGTGCCGCCGCGCGGCGGTAACGTCGGTACCGGCGGAGTTCCGCGGTCCCGGCCGGACCGCCCCGCCGTCCGATGAAGCCGCCATGAGCCTTGGAGTGGCCGTGTTCTGTGGTGACGAACTGACCCCCGGTTACACGGCGTGCACCCAGCAGATGACCCTCTTCGCCGTCGCCTCGCTCATCCCGGCGATGCTCGCCCTCATCCTGCTGGTCGCCGCGTTCGCGGCGCCCGGCCTGCGCGGCCGCCCCGAACTGCGCACCCAGGCCCTGCTGTACTCCATGGTGGCGTGGGCGCTCGCCGGGTTCACCTACGTCCTCGGCGCGCTGCCGTCGTTCTGACCCGCGGGCCTGTCCGAGGGCCGCACCCGGCGGTTCAGATCTCCTCGCCCGAGAGCACGTCCCCGGCGTCGGCGATGCGGTAGGAGTAGCCCTGCTCCGCGAGGAACCGCTGGCGGTGCGCAGCGTAGTCCTGGTCGAGGGTGTCGCGGGCGACCACGGCGTAGAACCGCGCGGTGCGGCCGTCGGACTTGGGCCGCAGCACCCGGCCCAGCCGCTGCGCCTCCTCCTGGCGCGACCCGAACGAGCCCGACACCTGCACCGCCACACCGGCCTCGGGCAGGTCGATGGAGAAGTTCGCGACCTTGGAGACCACCAGCACCGGAAGCTCCCCCGAACGGAACGCCGCGTACAGCCGCTCGCGCTCCTTGACCCGGGTCTCGCCCTTGAGGACGGGCGCGTCGAGCGCCGCCCCGATCTCGTCGAGCTGGTCGATGTAGGAGCCGATGACCAGGGTCGGCTCGCCATTGTGCCGGGCGACCAGCTCGCGGACGACGTCGGTCTTGCCCTGGGTCGACGCGCAGAACCGGTACCGGTCCTCCGGTTCGGCGGTGGCGTAGGCGATCCGCTCCGGCTCGGTGAGGGTGACCCGCACCTCGACGCAGTCGGCCGGGGCGATCCAGCCCTGGTTCTCCATCTCCTTCCACGGGGAGTCGAAGCGCTTGGGGCCGATGAGGGAGAAGACGTCGCCCTCGCGGCCGTCCTCGCGCACCAGGGTGGCGGTCAGCCCGAGCCGGCGCCGGGCCTGGAGGTCGGCGGTCATGCGGAAGATCGGGGCCGGCAGCAGGTGCACCTCGTCGTAGACGACGAGGCCCCAGTCGCGGGCCTCGAACAGTTCGAGGTGGGTGTAGACGCCCTTCTTCCGGGACGCCAGCACCTGGTAGGTCGCGATGGTGACCGGCCGGATCTCCTTGCGGGTCCCCGAGTACTCGCCGATCTCGTCCTCGGTGAGCGAGGTGCGCCGCAGCAGTTCGTCGCGCCACTGGTGCAGCGACACGGTGTTGGTGACCAGGATGAGCGTGGTGGCCTTGGTGCGCGCCATGACGGCGGCCCCGACGATGGTCTTGCCGGCGCCGCACGGCAGCACCACGACCCCCGAGCCGCCCGCGTGGAAGCCGTCGGCGGCCTCGCGCTGGTAGCCGCGCAGCTCCCAGCCGTCCTCGGTGAGGTCGATGTCGTGCGCCTCGCCGTCGACGAAGCCCGCGACGTCCTCGGCCGGCCAGCCGAGCTTCAGCAGCGCCTGCTTGAGGTTCCCGCGCTCGCTGGGATGCACGGCGACGGTGTCGGTCCCGATGCGCTCGCCCAGCATGGGCTTGACCCGCTTGGCGCGCACCACCTCCTCCAGCACGGCGCGGTCGAGCGCCTGGAGGACCAGCCCGTGCGCGGGGTGGGTGGTGAGCCGCAGCCGGCCGTAGCGGTCCATGGTCTCGGCGATGTCGACCAGGAGCGCGTGGGGCACGGGGTAGCGGGAGTACTCCAGGAGGGCGTCGACCACCTGCTCGGCGTCGTGCCCGGCGGCCCGCGCGTTCCACAGCGCCAGCGGCGTGATCCGGTAGGTGTGCACGTGCTCAGGGGCGCGTTCGAGCTCGGCGAACGGTGCGATCGCGCGCCGGCAGTCGACAGCGAGGTCGTGGTCGACCTCCAGCAGCAGCGTCTTGTCGGACTGCACGATCAGGCAGCTCACTCGGTGACCTCGCATTCGAAACGGCGGCCCGGGCCGCGCGGCGCGCACCGGACGGGGTGCGCGCGGGGCGGCTCACAGGATATGCGCGGGGCCGCCGCGCGGATCAGTCGAGGCTGCCCGAGAGCCCGAGGAGCATGATGCCGCCGAAGCCCACGACGACGAGGACGACGTGCACGATGTTGGCGATCCACGCGTAGCGCGTGAACTTCTCCATCTCCTCGGGGGAGCGGTCGTTGCCGATGGCGATGGCGGCGAACACGATCCCGATGATGTTCGTCGCGCAGCACAGCACGACAGTGAGGATCGCCACGATCAGCGCGGCGATGGCACTGCCCTTCGCCGGCGGCGACTGCGGGTAGCCGCCGCCACCGGGCGGCGGGTAGCCACCCCCGGGCGGCGGGTACCCGCCGTAGGGGCCCTGCGCGGAGCCGTACGGGCCGGACGGCTGCCCCCCGGTCCACGGGTCGCCGGGCGGCGGCGGGCCGTAGCCGCCGTGCCCCGGTTGCTGGCCCCAGTAGTCGCCGGGCCATTGGTTGCTCATGCGATGCGCTCCTCGAAGACGATGTCGGGACCACTGTCCATCATGGGCGGTGCCGCCGTACGGGCGCCGCCGCCTCCGCACGGCACCGGCGGAGCGGACCGCACACGTGACCGGCGCGCGCCCCCGCCGTGCAGCGTCCGGCGGCGCGCCGAATCCGATCGGCCGAACGCGGCACGGGGCCGGTGCGGCACCAGGGGCGGTGGGCCGGGCCGGAGCCGGCGGCCGGGCCGTAGTCGTGAGGTTCCACGGGCATCCTCCTGCCGGCCGCTCCGGGGGGCGAGCGGCCGTTTCCTTGGACGCGGTGCGGCCGGCGCGGGTTCCGCGGCGGCACCGCGGCCGGTCACCACTGGTCGACCGGGCTGACCCCCTGGATCCAGGAGCCCGCCTGGGTGAGCAGCACACCGAACAGGATCAGCGTCGTCACGAAGAAGACGGCCCCCGCGCCGAGGCAGTACCAGGAGTAGCGGGTCAGCGTCTCGGCCTCGGCCATGCGGCCGCGGTCGCGCTTGTGCGCGGCGCGCACCGCGAACACGATACCGGGGATCCCGAAGATCACATTGGCGCAGCACAGCATGCTCATCGCGTTCAGCAACATCGCCATGGTGGAACTGCTCGACCCGCCCCCGCTGGGGGCGGCGCGGTCCTCCGCGGTGTCCCCGCCGTCGGACCCCCGCGCGCCCGCGCGCGGCGCCGCGGCCCGCTCCGCGCGGTCGCCGGTGCGCTCGGGAACCTCCCCGGCCCAGCGGGGGGCGCGGCCGCGCTGCGCCCCGGGACGGTCGTCCCGGGGGGAGGACGCCCCGGGCGGTAGCGACTGGTTGCTCATCGGTGCTCGCTGTCCCTCTCCGCGGATCCCTGGATCGGCCCGGCCCCGCCCGCAGCGGGGTCCGCGCACCGTCATACCCGGTCGGCCGCCCCAAGACCCCGCCGAACCGGGGCCCATGACCGAAACGGCGGCCCGCAGGCGTCCTGTCAGACGCCCTGGCGGGTCGGCCCCGGGCCGGTGCGGGAGCCCGCAGCGCCCGACCGCTGCCCCGATTCTGCCGGTTCGGCCGCCGCGATGTCGGCGACCCCCGTGATGCGGTGCACGGCGAAGCGGCTCACCGCCGCGCGGGTGGCGTCATAGGCGGTGAGGAAGCCGCCCTCGACCCGCGCCGGGTCGACGATGCGGCTGCTCGCGCGCCCGTCGGCGTCCTGGTAGCCGATCCACACCCGGCGCCCCTGCGACGCCGCGGCCGAGAGCACCGTGAGCGTGTGCGACGCGGCCGAACGGGGCGGGTCGCTGCCCGGCGGGTCGATCGGGTGGCGTTCCGCGTTCGCCGCCTCGTCGCCGGCCCGCACCGCGCGCACCGACGCCGCGCGCTCGGCGGGCCCCGGCTGGGGCGGCTCGGCGGCGCCGGCCGCGACGGTGCCCGCGTCGCTGCGCCGCACCTCGGGGCGGCTCAGCTGGACGGACCCGTCCACCGACTCGGGCACCGCCGGGTAGCCGAGCTCGGCCAGCCGCGCGAGGAGGACCGGCCGGGCGGTGCGGCTCGCGAGGACGGTCGGCGCCAGGCGGACCAGGGCGAGGTCGGCCGTCCTGCGGTCGCCCGCCAACTCGGCGAGCACCGAGGGGTCGTCGCAGCGCAGGTAGCTCGACGCGGTCCCCACGCGCAGCCGCCCGTGCCTGCGCGCCACGTCGGAGATGAGGTAGCGCAGCGGCTGCGGCAGCGGGGTCGTGGAGTGCCGCTCCAGCAGTTCGGTGAGCTCGGCGGCGCCCCGCCCCGAGTCCAGCGCCCGCCGCACCGAGGCGTCGCTGAACCGGTACACGGTCGCCCCGCCGGTGGACTCGACGTCGGCGGCCAGCGCGAGCTCCCGCGCGAGAGCGGGCACCAGGGGGCCGGGCGCGACGGCGGTGAGATCGCCTTGGACGAGGAAATGGTCGAGCTGCTCGGGCAGCTCCGGAGCGAGCGACGCCTCGGCGGCCGACGCCTCCGCGAGCGTGCCACCCTCGCGCAGCTCGGCCAGCAGCGCCCTGCCGTGCGGGGAGAGCGCGCCGCGCCCCGTGAGCCCCAGCACCGCGGCCTCGTTCGTCGCGGCGGCGACCAGCTCCGTGTAGGCGGGGCCCTGGCGCCGCGGACGCAGCCAGGCGAGGCGCTCGGCCACGGACTCCGCGGTGGGCGCGCAGCCCTCCGGGGCCGCCGCGAGCGCGTCGAGGACGTCCACGCGCACCTCGCGCGCCGACCGGCGCTCCAGCCCTTCGCCCAGGACGTTGCGGGTGCGGCCGCGCGCGTCCTTGGACCCGCTCAGGCTCGGCACCCGGCTCCCGCGCAGCCACGCCGCTGCCAACGCGGCCCAGCGCGCGGCGGGCTCCGCCGCCCGCCACAGGTCGTAGCCGGTGCTCGGCAGCCACTCGCCGTCGACGTCACCGTCCGCCGCGAGCAGCCCGGCGGCGTAGGCGGTCTCGGCGAGGACAGCGGTGGTCGCCTCGTCGGAGTCGAGCGCCCGCGCGGCGATGCGCAGCTCCCGCACGCCGAGGCCGCCGTTGCGCAGCACAGCGGGCGGGTCGGCGCCCCACAGCTCCAGCAGCTCCTCGACGGAGCGCACGGCGGTGAACGCCTGGCCGGCCGCCGCGCGCAGGGCGAGTCGCGGCGTGTGCTGCGGGCCGGTCAGCGGGGGCGGCCCGGGTGCGGCGGCCACGGCCGTCCCCGGCCCGGCGGCGGCGCCGGGTGCGCTGTCGGGTGTGCTGTTGGTTGCGCTGTCGGCGTGCGCGGCGGAGCGCCGGGCGAGGCGGCCGCGGCGCAGGTGCAGGGCGACCTCGCGGGGGAGGGTCACGGTATCGGGGCCGGTCGCGATCAGCAGGCCGCGCGCGAGCAGCCGGTCGATGGGCGACACGGCCGACGCGACGTCGACCTGCCGCGCCGCTCCGTTGACGCTGCCGTGCGGCGGCCCCCAGGCGAGCCGCTCCAGCACGCCGCGGGCGTCCGCTCCGGCCGCCGCGATCAGCGGTTCGAGCCGGTCGGGGCGTGCCAGCGCATCGGCGGCCCGCTCGGCGGGGCCGCCCGCCCCGTACCCGCCGGGGAGCCCGAGCGCGGCGGTGACCCGTTCGACGCCCTCGGCGGGCAGCTCGTCGAGCAGCGCCGCCAACGGCGGGCCGAGGCCCAGCGGGGTGGTGAGGATGGTGCGCAGCACCGCGACCGGCCGCACCCGCCCGCCGTCCGACCACACCAGCGCGGTCGCGAGCAGGTGCCCGACGGTGTCGCGGACGGCCTCGGCCGGCGCCTCCAGCAGGTCGGGGAGCGCGTCCGGATCGGTGCCGGTGTCGCCGCCGGCGCGCCAAGGGCCGCTCAGCCGGTCGTCGCCCAGCGCCACCAGCGCTTCGAGGACATGCAGCCCGAAGCGGTCGAGGCGGTCGAGGACGCGCAGCACCGCAGGTTTCGCCACCGCGCGCGCCGCCAGCGCTCCGATGTCGGCGGGGACCGGGGTGATGAGGTCGGGCCGCGCGGCGAACAGCGCGTCGAGCCCGCTGTCGGGCCGGTCGCGCAGCCACGCGGTGAAGGTGTGCGGCCGCCCGCCTCCCCGTCGCTCGTTCTCACTCATCGGTGTCAACGCTATGCCATCGCACGGCCCAGGGGCCGCGGTCGGACGTCGCCGCAGCCCAGGGGCTGCGGTCGGGCGTCGCGGCGGCTTGGGGGCGCGGTCGCCTCGGCCCGGGGCTGGCGCGGACGGTACGGCGTGGTGTTTCGTGCCGCCGGGTGCTTCGCATCCGCGACGGCGGCACACGCCCTGGGTCGGGGGTGTGCGGTGAGGGCGGCGGCGGCCCACTCCCTGGGGCGGAAGTGTGCGGTTGGGTGGCCTTGCCGGTAGGCCGTTTGCCGGGGTGGGTGTTGTGGTCGTGGGATACCACCCCCATTGGCCACGCCCAGAATGCGATCTTCGGGCACCATGTCTTCTACGACGGAGGGGGCCGGCAATGACGGAGCGGGCGGAGCAGCTCGTCCTGGAGTACTTGGCGAAGGCGTCGGACGCCGCGCAGCAGTACCTGCTGCCCACGCGGCGCACCGCCTACGTCGCCGATCTGCGGGACCGGATCGACGCCGCGCGGGCCAAGGGCAAGGGCGACGACGACGCACGGGTGCGGCAGGTACTGCGCAGGTTCGGCGACCCGGTCGCGCTGGTCGCCCGCGAGGTGGCCGAGAAGGCCGAAGCCGAGCGGGCCGCCGCCGATTCCGGTGCCGCGGACCCGGAACGGACCACCCACGCCGTGAGCGGCAAGAAGCCCAAGCGGTCGCTGGGGCGGCTGGCGCAGCCGGTCCGGCTGGAGCGCGACCCGCCGCCGTGGCGGGGCGGCCCCAAGCGGTCCCGGCTGCGGCGCCGCGCCGACATCGACCCCGCCCCCGCGGGCGGCGCGAAGACCGCCTTCACGGGCGGCGGCGGGTCCGCAGGCGGCGGCGGGCTCCGCGAGAACTCGCCCGCGATGCTGATGCTGTGGTTCGCCACCGCGGCGCGGCGGTACCCCATGGACGTGTTCTCGATCGCCCTCTACCTGGTCAGCGGGCTCATCACCGCCATAGCCTTCGTGTGGGTCATCGGGGCGGTCCAAGTGGTGCTCAGCTCGGTGTGGGAGGTCAACGACAAGTGGGTGGCGGTGGGCGTGCCGGTCGCGGCGACGGCGATCGGCATGGCGCTGTGGCAGGGCAACGCCCCGTTCATCGACCAGGTGATCCTGGAGTCGCTGCTCGACACCGGACTGATCGGCCTCCGGATCGGCGTCGCCGCCAGCGCGGTCGTCCTCGCGGTGCGCATCGCGCGGATCGCCCGCTCGGAAGGGGCCTGACGGCACCGGACCGGCTCGTTCATCACTCGGTAAACACTCAGGAATATCCGTCTTGACCTGCGTATTTACGTGCGTGAACGGCGATTTCCGTGGGTAATCATTGGACGTGCGTTCGAGTTTCGCGGCGGCGACGCCGCGGAGCGCGGCGCCGGCACGCGGCACACCGGCCGCGCTGCGCGGCGCCGAGATCGACGGCGTCCCGCGACCGCCTGGTTCCCGTCCCACAACTCCGCAACCGGCGACCGCAGGGATGCCGCCAGAGAGGCCCGGAGATCCGCGTCCGGGCCTCTCGCCTCCCAAGGGCCACGTAACGGTCCGAGCCGAGGTCGGGGTCGCCGAAACTCGGCGGATAATAGCCTCGCCTGCCGGACCCGTCGCGCACTAGCCTGAAACCGCCCACACGGGAATATGTGGGACGAGACGGCTCCGCGGGCGTTCGCCGCGGCACCGCCGCCCTCCTGGTCCAACGGCGAGAACGATGAGGTCACACGTGCCCACCGGCAAGGTCAAGTGGTACGACAGCGATAAGGGTTTCGGCTTCCTCACCCGCGACGACGGCGGCGAGGTATTCGTGCACTCCTCCGCGTTGCCGGCGGACGCCACCTCGCTCCGCGCCGGCCAGCGGGTGGAGTTCGGTATCGCCGAGGGCCGCAAGGGCGCGCAGGCCCTCCAGGTGCGGCTGCTCGACGCGCCGCGGTCGGTCGCGAAGGCCATGCGCAAGAAGCCCGACCAGATGGTCGTGATCGTCGAGGACCTCATCAAGCTCCTCGACGGCGTCTCGACGACGTATCGTAGAGGTAAGCACCCCGACCAGCGCGAGGCGGCGAAGATCGCACAGGTGCTCCGGGTCGTCGCCGATGACCTGGAGGCGTAGGCCCGCAAAGGCCGCGCGCCGCCCTCGGGCGGCAGCCTCGGTGCGGCCTCGAAAATGGCCTCAGTGCGGACAAGAGTCGCGCGCCACGACCCCGGTCCCGGTCGGGGGCGCGCCAAGCACGACTCCGATTGACGTAACGGTCGGCTATCGATCGGCGTTGTGGTCAAGTCGGTACTCGTAATCAGCGAAAATGGAGCCGTGAGCCCTACCCGTCGTTCTCCAGACAAGGCATGTGTCGAGGCGGAAGAACTGGCCTGCGCCTCCGCCGCCGAAATCGGGCGGCCGGAGTGGGTCGGCGAACACCTCGGCTCCCAGATCGAAGGCGACCGCGTCGTCACCCACCTGTTCAGGTGCCTCGATCCCGCGTACCCGGGGTGGCACTACGCCGTCACGGTCGCACGCGCGTCCCGCGCCAAGTACGTCACCGTCAATGAGTCCGTCCTGCTGCCCGGCACCGACGCGCTGCTCGCCCCCGAGTGGCTGCCGTGGAAGGAGCGGCTGCGCCCCGGCGACCTCGGCGTGGGCGACATCCTGCCCAGCGGCGACGACGACGACCGCCTCATGCCCGGCTACGCCCAGGTGCCGGAGGACGACCTCGCCGAAGAGGGCGTCGACAAGCAGATGGTGTGGGAGCTCGGCCTCGGCCGGGCCCGCGTGCTGTCGGAGGTGGGCCGCGAGTCCGCTGCCGAGCGCTGGTACAACGGCGCTTCCGGGCCGCGGAGCCCCATCGCCGGGGCCGCGCCCGCGAAGTGCGCGTCGTGCGGGTTCATGACCCCGCTGGCGGGCGAGTTCCGGCAGATGTTCGGGGTGTGCGCCAACGAGTTCGCCCCCGACGACGGCCGGGTCGTCTCGCTCGACCACGGCTGCGGCGCCCACTCCGAGGCGGCGGTTCCGGCGCCGGGCGTCGAACCCCCGTCGCCGGTCATCGACGAGATGGGCTACGACCACATCGTGTTCGACGACACAACGGAGCTCGAACTCGTCGCCTCCGACACCTGACACGGGCTCCGCGCCGGCGGACGGCCGCAGCGGCTGTCCGACCCTTCGCGCGCGCCCCCTACCCTGTGACTCGACGATGTCGGACGCGGCGCCTCCGACCCGCCTCAGCGGGTCCGGGGCCCGCGCAGGTGGAAGGGGCCCGGGGTGGGCGGAAGGCTGATCGGGGCGGGACTCGCGCTGGTCCTGCTCTCCGGGTGTTCCGCGGGGCCGCCGGGGACCGAGGACGAGGAACCGGAGCCCACCGCGAAGGCGTCGCCCACACCGCAGCCCTCCGTCGCCGCTGCGCCCGACCCCAAGGGCGCCATCACCACCCGCCCCCTCTACACCGAGCAGATCACCGGCGAGGCGTCGGTCACCCTGCACCGGGTGGACGGCGACACGATGGTCGCCCGGATGAAGGTGCGCAACGAGAAGGGCGGCGGGTTCCGGGTGTGGCCGGCGCTCGCCGACCAGTCCGGGCCCATCGACCACTACCCGTGGAACGGGTTCTCCGGTGTCGCGTGGCTCGACCCCGACGGCCGCAGCCTGCACAAGCCCTACTTCCGGCCCGACCGGAGCTGCCTGTGCAGCACCAGCGGCAAGAGCGGCAAGGAGGAGCGCTACCTCGGCGAGGGCGAGGAGATCGACGTCCACGCGGTGCTCGACGCGCCCCCCGAAGACGTCAAGGCCGTGACCCTGGTCACCTCGCTCGCCGAGCCGTTCGTCGACGTGCCGATCTCCGACGGCGCACCCGACGGCGTCGAGTTCGACGACCCCGAGGACGAGCCCGACGCCGAACCGGAGACCGCCGACCTGGAGGCGGTCACCGAGACCCGCGACTCGATGGTGTTCGACAACGCCGACCACTGGGCCGTCAACCTGCCGGCCGACGACCTCTTCTTCCCCAACTCCGCGCGCCTCACCGGGCTGGGCACCCGGACCCTGGAGGACATGGCCAAGCGCATGCGCGAGGAGCGCGTCACCGAGGCCGCCATCGGCGGGCACACCGACGACAGCGACGACGCCAGCGTCAGCGGGCCGCTGTCCACGGCGCAGGCCGAGTCCGTGGAAAAGGCCCTCGGCGAAGGGCTCAAGGGGCGCGTGGCGCTCACGGCGAAGGGCTACGGCAACGGCAACCCCATCGCCGACAACGGCACCGACCCCGGGCGCGAGCGCAACCGCCGGATCACCATCAGCCTCCCCAAGGACCAGGAGCTGCACCCGATGGCGCCGGCCCCGCCCTCGGGGTCGCCATCGCCCGGCGCGAGCCCGTCGCCCGAGCCGCCGGACGCGCCCTCGCCCACCCCCTCGACCCCGCTGTGGAACGGGCCTTCGCCGACCCCGTCGGCCGGCCCCGGCGACCGCCGCGGCAAGGGCCGCCCCGCGGCGGAGTTCGCCGTGACCGGCGCCGCGGCGGCGGGTGAGGAGCCGCGGGTCGACGTCGCCCTCACCGGCCTGCGCGCCGTCAGCGAGCGCAGCGCCCTGCTCGGCTACGAGGTGACCAACCCGGGCGACGAAGAGGTCCTGCTCAACCTCGACAGCGTTTCCGACCAGTGGCGCGCGTTCCGGGCGGGCGCCGCCCACGCGGTGTACCTCGACAGCCCGGGCGACCTGCGGGCCCACCCGGTGCGGGTGCGCAGCGTCGACGACGAGAAGGCCGCGCCGTACTGCCTGTGCAGCTCGACGTCCGGCATCTCCAACGGCACCGACACCCTCGGCCCGGGGCAGACCCGGCGCTTCTACGCGGTGCTGCCCATCGAGCCGGGCGCGAAAGCGGCCTCTGTGAAGATCGGGGTCATGCCCGAGATGAAGGGCGTCCGGATCGACTGACCGCCCGGCCGGGAAGGTGGGGTGTCCGCCCGGGGTGGCGCAGCGCGTTCCGGATCCGTTGCGGGGCCGGGGTCGCGTAGGTTGGGTTCGCACCGATCCAGGAGGTCAGCATGGCCCACACCCACACCGATCCGTTCGGGACGGCCGAACTGCGGCGGCGGGTGCTCGACGGTTGGGCCGACTCCGCCGCGCGCTTCCGCGAGGACGCCAACGCCGAGGAGGACCACGCGCTGGGCGGCTACCGCGACCGCGCCGTCGTGGAGCTGGCCCAGAACGCCGCCGACGCCGCGCGTCGCGCCGGTGTCCCCGGCCGGCTGCTGCTGGCGCTGTACGGCCGCACGCTGACCGCCGCCAACACCGGTGCCCCGCTCACCGCCGCAGGGGTCGAGTCGCTGGCGACCCTGCGCGCCTCCGCCAAGCGCGACCCAGGATCCGGCGCAACCGGCCGCTTCGGTGTCGGGTTCGCCGCGGTCGCCGCCGTCGGCGACGACGTCACCATCGCGTCCGACGCCGGAGCGGTGCGCTGGGACCGCGCCCAGGCGCTCGACCTGGTCCGCGAGGCGCTGGTCGAGCCCGGCCGGGCGCACCCCGACCTCGCGGCGGAACTCCACCGCCGCGACGGGCAGGTCCCCCTGCTGCGGCTGCCGTTCGCCGCGGAGGAGCGCCCCGCTCCCGGCTACGACACCCAGGTCACCGTCGTCCTGCGCGATGAAGCGGTCCGCGCCCGCATGGCCGAGCTCCTCGCCGCGACGGGCGAGGCGCTGCTGCTCGCCCTGCCGGCGCTCGCCGAGGTGCGGATCGACGTCGACGGCACCGTCCGCGACCTCGCCCGCTCCGAGCGGCCCGCGTCCGACCCCCGTACCGGGCGCGAGCACACCGACATCGTCACCACCGTCCGCGGCGCCGCCGGCGACCGCGCCACCCGCTGGCGCACGGCCACCCGCTCCGGGGAGTTCGACCCCGCGCTGCTCGCCGACCGCCCCGTCGAAGAGCGTGGCCGCACGGAGTGGGCGGTCACCTGGGCGGCCCCCGTCGACGACGACGGCGCCCTCGTTCCCCTGCCGCCCGGCGTCGAGCACGTCGTGTACGCCCCGACCCCCAGCGACGAAGGGCTCGCCCTCCCCGCGCTGCTCATCGGGACCTTCCCGCTGGCGCCCGACCGCAGGCGCATCGCACCGGGCCCGGTCACCGACCTGCTGCTCACCGAGGCGGTGGAGTGCTACCGGGCGCTGCTGTGCGCGGTCGAGGCGCGCTCGGCCCTCGACCTGGTGCCGACCGCCATGTCGAGCGGATCGGAGTTCGACGCCCGGTTCCGCGCCGCGCTCGCCGAACCGCTGCTCGACACCCCGTTCCTGGCCACGGCGTCCGGCGACCCCGTCCGGCCGCGCGACGCCCTGCTCGTCGACGGCGGCCCCGCGCTCGTCGGCGTGCTCGCCGACCTGATCCCCGCGGTGCTCCCCGGCGACTGGAACCCGCGGCACCCCGGCCTCGCGCAGGTCCGCGTCCGCCGGCTCGGCCTCGCCGAACTCGCCGACCTGATCGCCGACCTCGACCGGGAGCCGGACTGGTGGGCCGGGCTGTACGCCGCGCTGCGCGAGTCGGCGGGGGCAGGCGCCGACCTCGGCGAACTCGGCGCGCTGCCCGTGCCGCTGCTCGACGGGCGGCTCGTGCGCGGCCCGCGCGGGCTGCTGATGCCCGTCGGCGAGGGGTTCGGCACCGTTGCTGCCGATCCCGGCGACCCCGCCGATCCCGCCGATCCCGCCGACCCGGCCGACTCCGCCGCCCCCGACACGCTCGCCCCGCTGGGGCTGCGCATCGTGCACCCGCGGGCCGCCGACCCGCTGCTGGTCCGGCTCGGCGCGGTCGAGGCGAACGAGCGCGCGCTCCTCACCGACCCGCTGACCCGCGCGGCCGTGCAGAACTCGCTCGACGCCGACGACCCCGACCTCGTCGCCGCGCCCGTCCTCGAACTCGTGTCGGTCTCGGGCACCACCACCGCCGACGCGCCGTGGCTCGCCGAACTCGCGCTGCGCGACGACGACGGCGGGTACTCGCTCGCGGGCGAGCTGCTGGTGCCCGACAGCCCCCTGCGCGAGGTCTTCACCGACGACGCGCCGTTCGGCATCGTGGCGGCCGACCTGGTGGAACGCTACGGCGTCGAGACCCTCGAAGCGGTCGGGGTGCTGCGCTCCTTCACCCTCACCCGGGCCGAGGACCTCGCACTGGGCGCCGGGTTCGCCGAGGACGACGACGACACGGGCGCCGCGTCGCTCGACGGCGCCGCCGAATGGGCCGAGGAGGTCCTCGACCGGCTCGGCGGCGCCGACCTGCCACCGGTCGTCACCGAGTTCGTCGGGGTGCGCGACCTGGAGTTCGTCCGCGAGGACCGCTGGGACCGCGCCATGGAGCTGCTCGCGGCGCCCGGCGTCCGGCGGAGCGTGGTCGAACCGGCCCGGGTCATGCGCGGCGACGGGCGCGGCGCCGTCGACGTCCCGTCCTACACCGCGTGGTGGCTGCGCACCGGCGCCGTCCTGGCGGGGAGCGCGCCGGCCGAACTGCGCACCGAAACCGCCGACCCCGCGCTGAGCGGCCTGTACGACCCGGCGCCCGCGGGGCTCGACCCCGAGCTGGCCCGCGCGCTCGGTGTCCGCGGCTCACTCGACGACCTGATCGCCGACCCCGACGGCCCCGACGACCTGCTCGACCGGCTCGCCGACCCGGAGCGCCACCTCGACCGCGCAGCGCTGCGCCGCATCTGGGCGGCGTTCGGCGGCGTCGACGCCGACCGGGTGGCGCCGCCCGGCCGGGTGCGCGCGGTGCACGGCGGCGCCATCGTGGTCGCCGACGCCGACGACACCGTGGTGGTCGACCGCCCCGACCTCCTCCCGCTCCTCGCCGACCGGCCCGTGGTGCTGGTGCCCGCCGAGGCGGCCGAGGCCGTCGCCGACGTCCTCGACCTCGCGCTCGCCAGCGAGGAGACCGAAGGGCGGGTCGACACCAACGGCGAGGTGCGCTCGGTGCCCGACGAGGTGCGGGTCTTCCTGCCCGACGCGGCGCTCACCTACCTGCACCACGAGGAACTCGCCGTCGACGGTGCCGCGGCGGAGTGGTTCTGGGCCGGCGGCCACGTGCACGCCGCGACGACCGACGGCCTGGCCCGCGGGCTGTGCTGGGCGGCGGGCCAGTGGCAGCGGCGGCACCTGCTCGCCGCGGTGCTGCGCGACCCGCAGACGGCCGCCGAACTGCTCGCCGAGCAGGACCTCGACCCCGTCGGCGGGTAGTCAGCGCGCGACCTGGAAGAACCCTTCGGCGATCAAGCCTCTGAGGTGCGCGGGGATCCGCTCGCGCAGGTCGGCGGGCGACTGCTCGGTGAGTTCGGCGATCGCGTCGACCAGCGGGCCCACCGGCATCGTGCCGTCGCAGACGCTCGCCAGCGCCGCCTCCACCGTCCCCACCTGGGTGACGCGGCGCAGGCCGTCGCGCTGGCGCAGCAGGATCTGCTCGGGGTCGGGCGCGCCGGGCACCCCCACCCGCTCCTCGACGACCCCCGGCGCCAGCGCCACCCGCGCCGACAGCAGCGCCTGGTCGGTGAGCCGGTGCGCGGTCATGGCGCCGTTGACGACGTCGGGCAGGTAGGGGCCGATGGGCTGCTCGATCTCGTGCCGGAGCTCCTCGACCCGGACCGTCGCGTCCTGCGCGGCGTCGTTGCGCAGGCAGATCCAGCCGAAGCCGATGGCCTTGATGCCCTCGCGCTCGAAGTAGTCGAGCCAGGCGTCGTAGCGGTGGGTGTACTCGGGGGTGCCGTGCTCGCAGGAGTCGCGCAGCCACAGTTCGACGTACTCGGCGGGGTCCTGCACGTCGCGCTGCACCACCCACCCCGAGCAGCCGGCCCCGGCGACCCACTCGCCGACCCGGTCGCGCCAGTCCTCCCCGCCGACGTGCAGCCAGTTGGCGAGGAGCTGGCACCAGCCGCCGTCGGTGAGGTGGCCGGGCGCCTGGCGGACGATCTCGGCGCACACGGCGTCGCCCGCGAGGTCGGACTCGCGGTAGGTGTAGTGCGCGGAGTCGGGGGTGATGACGAAGGGCGGGTTCGACACGATCAGGTCGAACCGCTCGTCCTTGACCGGCTCGTACAGCGAGCCCTCGCGGGTCTGCACGGCGGCGTCGAGGCCGGACAGCGCGCAGCTCAGCTCGGTCATGCGCAGCGCGCGCGGGTTGAGGTCGGTGGCGCAGACGGAGCCGGCGCGCTCGGCCAGGTGCAGGGTCTGCACGCCGCACCCCGCGCCGATGTCGAGTGCGCGCTCGAAGGGGCCGTCGACGATGAGGCGCGCCAGGGTCGCCGAGGCGCCCCCGGCGCCGACCACGTGGTCGGCCGACGGGAAGCCGTGCCCGGGCCGCACCGTGGGGTCGGACACGATGTACCCGGGCCGCCCGCCGTCGAGCTCCCAGGGGCCGAGGTGGACGCGTGCGCGGACCTCGCCGCCGCTCACGGCGAGCAGCCCGGCCTCCGCGAGCTCGCCCACCGGCAGGATCGCCCGGGCGGCCCGCTCGGCGACGCCCTCCTGGAGCCACCACAGCCGGAGCAGGACGCCGAGCCGTTCGTCGCCGCCGGTGGCGCGCAGGGCGGGGACGAGCTGTTCGCGGGCGAGCGCCTTGGCCGCGGTGCCGCCGAGCCGGTCGCGTACCCCGGAGACGGTGTAGTCGGCGTCGATCAGGAGCTGCCGCAACCGTTCGGCGAGACGGCGGGGAAACGGGCGATACAAGTCGGACACACGCTCATTATCGGTGCTCGGCGGAGGGGTGCTGCTGGTGGTCAGGTACTGCCGCGCGCGGCGTTCTTCGCCGCCTGGCGCTCCTGGGCCCGTTCGTCGGCTTCGGCGCGCTTGCGCAGCAGGCGGGGGATGTAACGGTACGCGAAGACGCCGAGGCCGATGCCTGTGGCGCAGACCCACATCCACCAGCGGTCGCCCTCGGCGAGCCGGTCGCCCATGGCGATGAGGACGACGAGCGCCACCGCCCACGCGGCGGTGCCGATGCCGGTGGGGATGCGGTAGTCGGCTTCGAGGACCTCGGGGTCGGGCCGGCGGGGTGTGCGCACGGTCCCAGGCTAGGCGATGGACTGCGCGGCAACGGGCGGGCGGGCGGCGCGACACGGCTGAGCGCGGGATCACAGGGCGCGCGGAAGCCCGGTGCTTGTGCGATTCTCCGAACAAACGGCCGGATCGGTGCTCCGGTTCGGAGAAAAGTGCAGTTAGGCTTCCCCCGTAAGCTCCCAGGGACATGTCAGGCGAAACCACGTGAACGCATCAGGATCCGGTAATTCAGGCACGGAGGTCGCCCGGCGGAAGGGCGCCCTCGGCGCGGTCGACACCTACTTCAAGGTGTCCCAGCGCGGCTCCACCTTCGGCAGGGAGGTCAGGGGCGGGCTGGCGATGTTCTTCGCCATGGCCTACATCGTCGTCCTCAACCCGCTGATCCTCGGCAACGCCGTCGACATGAACGACGACCTGGTCGGCGGCGTCGCCGACCCCGGTGTCGCCATCCCCATGGTCGCCGCCGCCACGGCGTTCGTCGCCGGCGTCATGACGATCATGATGGGCGTCGTCGGCCGCTACCCGTTCGGCGTGGCAGCGGGCATGGGCCTGAACGTCGTCGTCGCCGTCACGCTCGCGCCGCAGATGACCTGGGCCGACGCAATGGGCCTCGTGGTACTCGAAGGGCTCATCCTGCTGGTGCTGGTGTTCACCGGTTTCCGCGGCGCCGTGTTCCGCGCCATCCCGCCCGGCCTGAAGACGGCGATCGCCGTCGGCCTCGGCCTGTTCCTCACCTTCGTGGGCTTCGTGAACGCCGGGTTCATCCAGCGCGTGCCCGACGCGGCGGGCAGCACCGTCCCCGTCCAGCTCGGCAGCGGCCACCTGAACGGCTGGCCGATCCTGGTGTTCGTCCTCGGCCTGGTGCTGACCATCGTGCTCATGGTGATGCGGGTCCCCGGCGCGCTGCTGATCGGCATCGTCGCCACGACCCTGGTCGCCATCGCGGTCGAGGCGTTCGCCAAGGTCGGCCCCATGGTCGCGGCGAACGGCGACGTCAACCCGACCGGCTGGTCGCTGAACGCGCCGCGGCTGCCCGGTGCGGTGTCGGACGTCGTGCGGACACCCGACCTGGGCCTGCTCGGCCAGTTCAACCTGTTCGGCAGCCTGGAGCACATCGGCGTCGTCGCGGTCATCCTGCTGGTGTTCACGCTCATCCTGGCGGACTTCTTCGACACGATGGGGACGATGGTGGGCGTCGCCGGCCAGGCCGACCTCTTGGACGAGGACGGCGACCTGCCGGGCGCCCGCTCCGTGCTCGCCGTCGACTCGCTCGCCGCCGCGGCGGGCGGCGCCGCGTCGGCGTCCTCGGCGACCGTCTACGCCGAATCGGCGGCGGCCGCCGGCGAAGGCGCGCGCACCGGGGTCGCCTCGATCGTGGCCGGTGTGATGTTCCTGGTCGCGATGCTGTTCGCGCCGCTGGTCACGGTGGTGCCGTTCGAGGCGGCGACCCCGGTGCTCATCGTCGTGGGCTTTTTGATGATGACCCAGATCTCCAAGATCGACTTCACCGACCTGGGGATCGGCATCCCCGCGTTCCTGACCATCGTGGTCATGCCGTTCACCTACAACATCGCCAACGGCATCGGCGCCGGCTTCATCGCCTACGCCGTGGTGCGCCTGGCGCAGGGTCGGCCGCGCGAGGTGCACCCGCTGATGTGGGTGGTCGCCGCGGCGTTCCTCGTGTACTTCGCCCTCGAACCGGTGCAGCGCCTCCTCGGCGTCTGACCGCCCCGGCCCGCCCATCGACGCGTTACAGTGCCCTGTCCGGGACCGGACAGGGCACTCCGCGTTCCTGCGGTCCGTTGTGACCGCAAATGTGACCGCATCTGTGACCGAGGCCATGGTTTCTCGCGGTGGCTGCCGTGAAATAGCGCGCCGTGCGATATCGTTAGCAAAAGTAATGAGTCATGCTAATGAAGCATCCCGACGTAACCCGACAGACCAGGACCGACGCCGGTCTGGCCGCGGTGCTTCGCGTGGCCGTGGGCAGGCTGGCGCGGAGACTGCGCGCACAGCGCCCCGACGCGTCGCTGTCCCTGGGACAGGGCGCGGTGCTGTTCGCACTCGCCCGCCTGGGGAAGATGACCCCCGGCGCCCTCGCCGAGCACGAGAAGGTGCAGCCGCCGTCGATGACCAGGATCATCGCGGCGCTGGAGGAACGCGGTCTGGTGCACCGGATGAAGCACCCGGACGACAAGCGCCAGCAACTGGTGGAGCTCACGGACGAAGGGCACCGGCTGGTGCGGACCGACCGCAGGCGGCGCGAGGCGTGGCTGACCCAGCGGCTGACGGAGCTCACTCCGGAGGAGAAGGCGACGCTGCGGAAGGCGGCGGAGATCCTGGAGCGGCTGAGCCAGTCTTAGCCGGGCGCGCCGCAGCCGACCCGCCCTCGGCGGAGGAGGCGGCGCCGCCCGGCGCGGCGACGGCCCGGACCACGGCCCCCCGCCCCCGCACCGCCCCGGCCCCCGCAGCAGCACCCCGCCCCGCCGAAGCCCCCGCGGAACCGCCCGCACCCCCCGCGGAACCGTCCGCAGATTCGCCCGAACCGCCCGCAGCACCGCCCGCAGCACCGCCCAAGCCGCGCGGCGGCATGTTCCGCTCCCTGACCGTGCGCAACTACCGGCTCTTCGCCATGGGCCAGGTCGTCTCCAACACCGGCACCTGGATGCAGCGCATCGCCCAGGACTGGCTGGTACTCCAGCTCAGCGGCGGCAGCGGCATGGCGCTCGGCATCACCACCGCCCTCCAGTTCCTGCCGATGCTGCTGTTCGGCCTGTGGGGCGGCACCCTCGTCGACCGCATGGGCAAGCGCCGGCTGCTGATGGCGACCCAGGCGCTCATGGGCGTCCTCGCCATCGGCCTCGGCGCGCTCGTGCTGTCCGGGCACGCCCAGGTGTGGCACGTCTACGTGTTCGCCTTCACCCTCGGCCTGATCACCGTCGTCGACAACCCCGCACGGCAGACCTTCGTCGTCGAGATGGTCGGCCACCGCGACCTGCCCAACGCCATCGCGCTGAACAGCGCGAGCTTCCAACTCGGCCGGGTGACCGGCCCCGCGGTCGCCGGGGTGCTCATCGCCGCCATCGGCAGCGGCCCGGTGTTCCTCGTCAACGCCCTGTCATTCATCGCCGTCCTCGGCGGGCTGTGGCTCATGCGCCCCGGCGAACTGCACGTCACCGCGCCGGTCCCGCGCGCGAAGGGCCAGATCCGCGAAGGGCTGCGCTACATCGCCGGCCGCCGCGACCTCGTCCTGCTCCTCGCGGCGACGGCGTTCCTCCAGATGTTCGGCGCGAACGTGAACAACCAGATCGCGCTGATGACCAACAACGTGTTCACCGCCGGCGCGGCCGCGTTCGGCGTCGCAGCGGCGGCGATCGCCGTCGGCTCCCTCGCCGGCGCGCTGCTCGCGGCGCGCCGCGAACGGCCCCGGCTGCGGGTGGCGCTCGGCGGCGCGTTCGCGTTCGGCGTCCTGGAGGCCACCGCGGCGCTCATGCCCGGATACGTGTCGTTCGTCGGGGTGCTGGTGCCCATGGGCATCGCGTTCCTGACCTTCAACACCGCCATGAACGCCATCTTCCAGACGAGCGTCGACCCGCAGATGCGCGGCAGGGTCATGGGCATGTACATGCTCTGCTTCATGGGCGCGGCCCCCATCGGCGCCCCACTCGTCGGATTCCTCGCCGACGCCTTCGGCCCGCAGGTCAGCCTCGCCACCGGCGGGGTGGTGACCATACTGGTCACCGGCGCGGTCACGCTGCTCCTCGCGCGCAACCTCGGCGTCGCCTTCCGGGTTACACCGCTGCGGCGGCCGTTCCTGCGCGTCGACCGCAGGGAACCGGCGGCGGCCGCGGCCTGACCGCGCCCGCCCGTCCCGCCCGTCCCGGCTCCCCGGCCGGGGCGGGGCGCCGCCGCCCCGCGTGCTGCCATGCTGAGCGCGTGAGACTGTTCGCAGCACTGTTCCCGCCCGACCCGGTCCGCGACCGGATCGGCGCCGCGACCGCGCCCCTGCGCGCCCGGCGCCCCGGCCTGACGTGGGCCCAGCCGCACAAGTGGCACCTCACCCTGCTCTTCCTCGGCGAGGTGCCCGACCCCGCTGTCGCCGCCGTGCGGGAGGGCCTCGCCGCCGAGGCGGCCCGGCACCGCCCGCTGCGCCTCGGGCTGCGCGGCACCGGCTCGTTCCCCGCCGACCCCGGCCGCGCCCGCGTGCTGTGGGCCGATGTCACCGGCGACACCGCGGCCCTCCACGCGCTGGCCGACGGCTTGCGCTCGGCGGTGCGCGCCGCGGGCGTCCCGGTCGAGGACCGCGCCTACACCCCGCACCTGACCCTGGCGCGCAGCACGTCGACCACCGACCTCACGGCCCTGCACGAGGACCTCGCCGGGTTCGCCACCGCCGAGTGGACGGCCGACCGCGTCGAACTCGTGCACAGCCGTCTCGGGGCGCCCCGGTATGCGACCGTCGCCACCTGGCACTTAACCTGAACACGTCGTCCGACGAACAGCGAGGCCCCCGACCATGAGCATGCTCACCAACAACCGCAAGCAGCGCTGGCTGCTCCCGACGGTCCTCGCGGCGATCATCCTGATCGTGGTCCTCGGCACGATCTTCGGCTGACTGCGGCCGGCTGCTGACGACGGCCGACCGCGGCCCGGCTCACGCCGCGGCGCGCAGCCGCCGCACCGCATGGGCGACCAGCGCCGCGTTGTCGGCCGCCTCGCCGCCCTCAGGGGTCTGCAAGGTGTCCTCCAGCCCGATCCGGATGTCGTGCCCCCTGCCGACCGCGGCGTCGAGCACCGGCCAGGCCGTGTCGTCGGTGCCGTGCAGCAGCCGCGGCAGGTCCGGTGCCGACTGGTCGAGCAGCTCCTCGATGCGGTCGGCGTTCGCCACGGCGTCGGCCACGGTGCGCTGCATGGGCTCCAGCAGGACCCGGGCGAACCCGGCCACCAACCCGCTGGCCAGCAGGATGCGGGCCGACTCGACCGTCCACACCCCCGCCTCGACCCCCACCCGGCGGTCGATGAGCAGCCGCGCCACCTCGACCGAACCCGGCTCGTGCAGGTTCACCGTCACCGAGTCGGGCAGGGCGCCCCACCGCTGCACCAGGTCGAAGCGCCGCCACGGGTCCGGCTCCGCCGACAGGGCCGTGGTCACACTGATCGGGACGTCGGGGACGGCCGCGCGGATCCGGTCCAGGACCGGCGCGATGACCTGCGGTTCCAGGGACTCCCTGCCGCGGGCGTCGCGGGGGTGGATGTGCACCGCCGCCGCCCCCGCAGCGACCACCGCCCGGGCGTCGGCGGCGAGCTGGTCGGGGGAGACCGGCAGCGCCGGGTGCGAACCGGGTCGGCGATCACCGTTCAAGCAGGCTTCGATGCGCATGACCATCCCTTTCACCCCGGGGATCGTGATCCCATGAGCGGAGCATGCCCAGTCGGCGGGTGTTGCAAGCCGCCGCCACCGGGTCGTGACCCGGCCGGGACGGCGGAGCCGCGCGGCGCCCGTCGCGCCGGTCGCGCCTGTCGGCCCGCGCGTCCGCGCCGCCGCCCGGCGCGGGTGGCAGGATCGTGCCCATGAGCAGAAGCGCCGCAGCCACCCTGTCCCTGATCCTCGCGGTGCTCCCCGCCGCGCTGGGCGCGGCGGCCGACCAGGGTGAGGGCGTCCCCAAAAGCCCCGACCGGAGCCCCGACCTGCCCAAGGGCTCCGAAGAGGCGTTCCGGCCGGCCGACCCGCGCATCGCCGAGTCCAGCGGGCTCGCGGCGTCGCGCCGCCACAAGGGCGTGTACTGGACGCACAACGACAGCGGCACCTACGGCACCGACATCTTCGCCGTGGACGAGAAGGGGCGGACGGTCGCCACGCTCACCCTCACCGGGCCGGGCGTCGAACTGCGCGACTGGGAGGCCATCTCCGTCGGCGAGGACGACGACGGCGAGCCCGCCATCTACGTCGGCGACATCGGCGACAACTTCGACGGCGGCTGGCCGAACATCCGGGTGTACCGGGTCCCCGAACCCGCCGACTTCGGCACAGAGCAGCTGAGCGCCGAGGCGACCACCTTCACCTTCGAGTACGCCGACGGTGCGCGCAACGCGGAGTCGATGATGATCGACCCGCGCGACAACCGCCTCTACATCGCCAGCAAGGAGATCGGCGGCGGGCTGTACGCGGCACCGGAGAAGCTCTCGGCGGAGGGGACGAACACGCTGGAGCGCATCGGATCCGCCCCGCTGTACGCCACCGACGCGGCGTTCGCGCCCGACGGCTCGCAGTACGCCATCCGCACCTACTGGGGCGCCACGGTGTACGACGCCGGAGCGGGCCTCCCCGGTCGGTCCATCACCCGGTTCGACCTGCCGACACTCGACCAGGGCGAGTCGATGAGCTACACGGCCGACGGCACGGAGCTGCTGGTCGGCAGCGAGGGGGAGCGCAGCCCGGTGTGGCGGGTCCCGATCCCCGAGGACGCGCGCCCGGAGCCGACGACGTCGGCGCGGCCCGAGGCGGGCGGCTCCGAACCGTCGGGCGGCGGCCCGATCCTGATCGCCGGCGGCGCCGGCCTGGCCCTCATCCTCATCCTCGGGATCATCTGGCTGGCCCGCCACTGACCCGACCGGCCGACAGTTGATCCAGTGGGCGATGGAGCGCTCGTGAGCCCGGGCGGAGGCGGAGGTTGCCGTCGCGGGCCCAGGCCGCGACGGCAACCACACCCCCTTCACCCCGGGACGCCAGGGACGTGCCGCCCACCCCTTCTCCTCAGGGCGCCGGGGCCGTGAAAATGCCCTCGCACCCGTTGATTCAACGGCATTGGGGTCAGACCCCGGCCTGGTCGGCGAGGAGGCGCGCCTTTGCTATTGCCGCCTCGGCGTCGGCCGCCCGACCGACGTTGAGCAGGTCGAACGCCGACTCCACCAGGCGGGCGAAGGCCCACGCAGCGAGCCGGTCGGCCGGCTCGCCCATGATGTCGGCGACCAGGCCGAACCGGTGCCGGGCGACCTTGTCGGGCTCCGGGTGCCGCATCGGGGGGTCGACCTGCATGACCAGGGGGCACGGGTCGTAGCCGGGGTCGCCCGTCATTGGCTTGGGGTCGATCGCGAGCCAGGGCATGCGCCGGGCGGCGAGGACGTTGCCCGGGTTGAAGTCGCCGTGCACGACGACCTCGCGGCCCGCCGACCGCGGCAGGCCGCGCAGCAGCTCCACCGCCGCCGCCACCAGGTGCGGGTCGTAGCCCGGCCGGAACTCGGCCATGCGCCGCACCACCAGTTCGGCCCACTCGTCCATGACGTCGACGATCCGCTCCAGCCCGAGTCCGGCCCGCGGCTCCCGCCCGTGCAGGCCGGAAAGGAGCCGCGCCGCGCGCACCAGGCGCTCCTCGGCGGGGGAGTCGTGGTCGCGCAGTTTCGTCCCCGGGTCGCAGGCCTCCAGCAGCATGGCGGAGTCGGCCGCGGACTCCGCCAGCACCCGGATCGCGCCGTCGCCCGCCCAGTGCCGCAGCGCGGCCGCCTCCCCGCGGGACTCGCGGTGCGGCCAGGAGACCTTGAGCACGGCGTGCGCGCCGTCGGCGGTGCGCACCGGCGCCGCCCAGGAGCAGCTCCCCCCGGTGAACGGGCGGCCGGGTTCGAGCCCCCACCGAGCGCACAGCCCGGCCAGCAGTTCGGGGAGCGTGTCGAGCCACCGGGTGCCGCCGTAGGACGCGACGTGGGCCGCGATGCCGCTCGGCAGCGGCGCCGGCGCGGCGGTCATCCCGCTCCCTCCGCGGCCCCCTCGGTGAACACCTCACGGGCCAGGAACGCGTGCCGGGAGAAGTCCGTGAAGACGCCGTCGACCCCGGCGGCGAAGAACGCGTCGTACTCGGCGGCGAACGCGCCGTAGGCCCGCTCGCCGCCGCCGGAGCGGAACGCCGGCGGCAGGAACCGGTTCTCGCTGCGGAACGTGTAGGGGTGCACCAGCAGCCCGGCCTCGTGCGCGTCGGCGACCAGCTGCGTGGGGCCGGCGAGGTCGCCGTTGTCGTCGCGGCCGATCACCCGCACCTTGTCGGGCCCGATGGCGTGCGCGTACGACGCGATCTCCGCGAGCCCCTCGGGGGTCGCCGCCGCGTCGAACGCGGCACCGCTGTGCATGAGCTGGACGAGGGGCACGCCGAGGTCCGCGAGCGCGCGCAGGCTCGCCGCCTCGAAGGACTGGAGGAAGACGGGCACCTCCGGCTCCGGCCCGGCGAGCCCGGTGGCGCGCAGCTCCGCCGCCAGCAGCGGCTCCAGGTCCAGGCCGATCGACGCGTGGTACGCCGGGTGCTTGGTCTCGGGGTACACGCCGATCGGGCGGCCGAGGTCGGCGGTCAGCTTCTTCGCCAGCGCGATGATCTCACCCAGCGTGGGGACGGCGTACTCGCCGTTGTGCGCGGTGTTCTCGGCGCGCAGGTCGGGCAGCCGCTCGGCGGCGCGCAGCGTGCGCAGCTCGGCGAGGGTGAAGTCCTCGGCGAAGAAGCCGGCGGACTCCCTGCCGTCGATGGTCTTGGTGGTCCTGCGGTCGGCGAACTCCGGCCGGTCGGCGACGTCGGTCGCGGCGCCGATCTCCGGCTCGTGCCGCGCGACCAGCTGCCCGTCCTTGGTCGCGACCAGGTCGACCTCGATGAAGTCGCCGCCGTGGCGGGCGCCCAGCTCGTAGGAGCCCATGGTGTGCTCCGGCCGGTGCCCCGGAGCGCCCCGGTGCGAGATGATCGTGATGGCCGGAGCCTGCTTGTTCCTGCGCACTGTGGAAAGACCCGTCCCCGTGGTACCGGCCGGCGTGATCGGGACACGCGGCTGACGTGCCGCCCGGTGCGGGCGGCCGGCCCGGCATCCGGACCGGCCACCATTGTGCACGCTCGGGGAACGGGTACCCGCAGAGGAGGACCCGCGGAGCAGGTCAGGCCAGGCGCGACACCACGTGGTCGACGCACTCGGTGAGCGCCTGCACGTCGGCCGGCTCGATCGCGGGGAACATCCCGATGCGGAGCTGGTTGCGGCCCAGCTTGCGGTACGGCTCGGTGTCGACGACGCCGTTGGCGCGCAGCACCGCCGAGACCGCGGCGGCGTCGATGTCGTCGTTGAAGTCGATGGTGCCGACGACCTGCGAGCGCTCCTCGGGGACGGACACGAACGGGGTGGCGTACGGCGACTTCTCGGCCCAGGTGTAGAGGACCGACGACGACTCCGCCGTGCGGCGCACCGCCCAGTCGAGGCCGCCGTTGCCGTTCAACCAGTCGAGCTGCTCGGCGAACAGCGCCAGCGTCGCGACGGCGGGGGTGTTGTAGGTCTGGTCCTTGCGGGAGTTGTCGATGGCGGTCGGCAGCGAGAAGAACTCGGGGACGTAGCGCCCGCTCGTGGTGACCTCCTCGACGCGCGCCAGCGCAGCGGGGGAGAACGCGGCCGCCCACAGCCCGCCGTCGGCGGCGAAGCACTTCTGCGGCGCGAAGTAGTAGACGTCGGTCTCGGTGATGTCGACCGGCAGCCCGCCGGCCCCGCTGGTGGCGTCGACCAGGACGAGGGAGTCGGCGTCGGCGCCCGGAACGCGCTTGATGGGCGCGGCGACCCCCGTGGAGGTCTCGTTGTGGGTCAGCGCGTAGGCGTCGACCCCGGCCTCGGCGCGCGGCGCGGCGAGGGTGCCCGGCTCGGCGCTGACGACCGTGGGCTCGCCCAGCCACGGCGCACCCTTGGCGACCTTGGCGAACTTCGAGGAGAACTCGCCGAACGAGAGGTGCTGGGACCGCTCGCGGATCAGGCCGAACGCCGCGATGTCCCAGAAGGCGGTCGTGCCGCCGTTGCCGAGGACGATCTCGTAGCCGTCGGGGAGCGCGAGGAGCTGCGCCAACCCGGATCGCACCCGTCCGACCAGGGACTTCACCGGCTTCTGGCGGTGGGAGGTGCCCAGGAACGTCGCTCCGGAGGACGCCAGTGCGTGGAGCTGCTCGGGGCGGACCTTCGACGGACCGCACCCGAAGCGGCCGTCGCTGGGCAGGAGGTTCTCGGGAATCTGGATCTCGGTCACGCAGCGCACTCTACTCGCGGCGCCGCCGCGCCCGCAGATGAGGGCCGCAGATAGCGCCGCACACCGCCGCACCCCGGCAGCCCCCTGTCCACTATGTCCGCACAGATAGTGTTCTGTGTCTCCCCGGCCCCTCACCGGCGGCTCTCCGCACCTCACAGGCGCCCCCGGCCCGCGGACCCGGCGGGACCGTTCGCCGCCGGTGCCCGGCGGGCGGCAGAATGCGCCTCTTCGGCCGCGACGGCGCCGCCGCAGCCGACCGAGAACGGAGGACGCCATGAGCGGTGCCGGGGACCAGGGCCGTGCCGGGGAATGGTTCCCGGCACTCGACCGCATGCGCACACGGGCCCGGCTCGCGACCCTGCGCCGCCGCCGCGGGGTGCTCCGCGCCATCGACGCCCGCCGCCGCCCCGACTCCCGCGACGACGTCCTCGGCGCCGGTGCGCTGCCCCTGCCCCGGGTCCGCTGCACCGCGCCCGCGGCCCAGGTGAGCGGGCACATCGCGGCGCTGCGCACGCACTGCGGCGACCAGCCGTTCGCCGGGCTCGACGCCGATCCGCGGGCGGCGCACCCCGAGGACCCCCGCTCCCTGTACGCGCTCCTCCGCGGAGTCGCCGAGCAGTTCGCAGCGGTGCGGCCCGCACCGCCCGGCGCGACACCGCTGACGCGTCTGAGGCGGCTGACCACGCGCGGGCCCCGCCCGCCCGTGTTCAGCAGGTTCGATTCGCTGCGCCCGCTCCTCGGCAGCGGTGGCGGCCGGACCGTCGACTGGGACGCGCTCGCCGAAGAGCGCACCGAACCGCCCGGCGGTGGCGCACCGGCGCAGACCTACCGGGCGCTGCCGTTCTCGCTGGAACGCTCCCTCCGCGTCGTCTCCGAACTCGACGGCGCCACCGGCGTGCGGCGGAGCATGCTGGAGTTCTACCGGACCCGGATCTTCGCCCTGGTGCGCGCCCCGTTCGCCGAGTTCGACGCGCGCCTCCTCACCCCGCTGAGCACCGGGGTGAACGCCGCCGCCGTCCTGTTCCTCGGCGCCGGCGTCTCCAACGTCCCAGGGGTCGGCCTGCTCGAACCCGTCGCCTCGGCGGTCCTGCTCATCCTGCTGCTGCTCTACCACCTGCTCGCCTACCTGGCGTGGACCCGGCCGTGGTCGCGGTTCCGCTGGCTCGCCGCGCAGCCCTACCTCGCCGACGACCCCCGCACGTCCCGGCCCAGCGGCGTGACAAAGGACGACCCGGCGCTGCACCGCCACCACCGCGTGGTGTTCGGCGTCATCAACAGCACCCTCGCGCTGCGCGCCTGCGGCCGCCCGCCCGACCGGGGCGGCACCGGCCGCCGGGAGGAACTCCTCGACCTGATCGTCAACGCGTTCCTGCACGACCTGTACGCGGCCGACCGCCGCCGCGCATGGTTCCGCAGGTACGGGCGCACCCACTACCCCGTGCTCGCCGTACGGTACTCCGGCGCGGCCCGCGCCCACCGCCTGCTCGTGGAGCGCATCGAACGCATCCGCGGCGAGCAGCTCTGGCCCGACCCGCTGCTGATCGTGGAGTTCGCCGAGGACGGCGCCCCCGCCGAGGCGGTGCCTGCCGACCCGGCCCCGGCACCGGCCGACGGGTCCCTCACCCAGCGGTTCGAGGAGTGGCGCGCCGACCGCCGCGACCACGGCCACCTCGGGGCGCGCGTCCTCGACGGCGGCCGCCTCACCACCGTCCCCCGCGCCGAACCGCCGCAGCCGACCGCCGTGCCCACGGTCCACTACCAGGCGGCCCGCCTCCTCGCGTGGACCGCGGCCGCGACGGCCGCCGTACTGGCCATGGGCTCCGTCGTGGTCGCGGCGGGGCAGGGCAGCAGCCCGTGCTGGGCCGGGCAGCGCATGCTGCACCAGGGCGTCGCCCTGATCGGCACCGACTGCGTCGGCCTCACCGACGGCTCGTTCACCTTCCACCCCCGCCTCGCATCGGTCCAGGACCGAATCGCCGAGCAGAACGCCGACGTGCTCGGCTCCGACGGCCCCTACGTCGACATCGCCTACGTCGGGGCGCTCTCCGTCACCGACGACGACCAGCAGAGCGACCTGCTCGCCGGAGTCCACGGCGAACTCGCGGGGCTCGCCGTCAAGCAGGCCGACTACAACAGCGCCGCCGGCCGCCACGGCTACGCCAGGATCAGGCTGGTGCTCGTGAACGCGGGGCCCGCGCTGCGGCACGGCGCCGAAGTGGCCGGGATGGTCGCCGAGGAGGCCGCCCGCAACCCCCGCCTCCTCGCCGCCGTCGGCTTCGGGCAGAGCCGCAAGGAGACCGGCGACGCCATCGCCGTCCTCACCGAGGCCGGCCTGCCCATGGTCGGGACCACCCCGACCTTCGACGACATCGGCCGCATCCCCGGCGACGGCAAGCGCAGCGCGTACTTCTTCCCGATCGCGCCCGCGAACAGCAGGATCGCCACCCAGGCCGCCCGCTGGGCGCGGTCCGGCAGCCCCGCGTCCGACGGCGTGGACCACCCGCTGCCGGCGCGGGCGACCGCCGCGGCACTCGCCTCCGACGCGCCGGGCGAGCTGTACGGCGTCGACCTCGCCCGGACGTTCATGGCCGAGTTCACCGCCAATGGCGGCCGCACCGCGGTCCCCGCCGGCGAGAACGGGCCCGGTGTGCTGCGCTACACCGACGCAGAGAGCCTCAAGGACCGGATCGACACGATCTGCCGGGACGCGCCGGACGTCATCTACTACGGGGGCCGCTCCGACGAGTTCGGCATCTTCTTCGAGCGGCTCCAGGACCGCGACACCTGCGCCGAAGGGGTCACCGTCATCGGCAGCGACGACATCGCCAAGTACGTGACCGACCACGTGGCCGAACTGGGCGACGCCGCCGACTTCCCCGTGTACTACACGCCCCTCGCCGCGAGCGACACGTGGGGGCTCGGCAGCGGAAAGCGGGAGAAGGGCTTCTACCGCAAGTTCAAGCGGCTCGGCGGCAGTCTCGGCTGGACCGGGGGGAGACCGCGGGAGGAGCCGTCAGTGGCGCACGCGGTCATGGCCTACGACGCGCTCTCCATCACCGCCAACGCCGTGGGCGACGCCCAGGACATGCAGTCGGGCGGCGGCGCGGGGCCGAAAACGCTCCCGACGAGCATCCTGACGCCGCTCTCGCAGGTCAGCAAGGTCGCCGGTGTCAGCGGCGCGATCGAGTTCGGCGGGATCGGCACCGACGGCAACTGGATCAGCGACCGGATGGTGCAGCTCGTCCGCGCCGGCCCGGGGGGAACGCAGCACCCGGTCGCCGTGTGCGGGCGGGTGAGCAACAAGGACGTGCGCGACACCGGGGTCTGCCGCTGAGCGGGCCCCGGTGCCGCGGTCGTTCGGTGTCCCTGCGCTGTCGCTGCGCAGTCCCTGCGCCGTGCTCGCGTCAGACGCCGCGCGCGAGGGCGTCGGACGCGCCCCCGACGTCGGTGATCTCCCGCGCGGCGGGGCCGGTGTAGTTCGCGCTCGGCCGGATGAGGCGGCCCGTGCGCTTCTCCTCCAGGATGTGCGCCGACCAGCCCGCGGTCCGCGCGGCCGTGAACATCGACGTGAACAGCGACGGCGGGACCTCGGCGAAGTCGAGGACCACCGCGGCCCAGTACTCCACGTTGGTCGCGATGACGCGGTCGGGCTTGCGGGCCTGGAGCTCTTCGAGCGCCGCGGTCTCCAGCGCGGCGGCCACCTCGTAGCGGGCGGCGTTGAGCTCCTTGGCGGTGCGGCGCAGCACCCGGGCGCGGGGGTCCTCCGCGCGGTACACGCGGTGCCCGAAGCCCATGAGCCGCTCGCCCTTGTCGAGCGCCTGCGCGACGTAGGTGCGGGCGTCGCCGATGCGCTCGGTCTCGTCCAGCATGTGCAGGACGCGGGCCGGGGCGCCGCCGTGCAGCGGGCCGGACATGGCGCCCACGGCGCCCGAGAGGGCCGCCGCGACGTCGGCCCCGGTGGAGGCGATGACCCGGCCGGTGAACGTCGACGCGTTCATGCCGTGCTCGGCGGCCGAGGTCCAGTAGGCGTCGACGGCCTGCACATGGCGGGGGTCGGGCTCGCCCCGCAACTGGATCATGAACCGCTCCACGACGGTCTCGCCCTTGTCGACCTCGGAGCGGGGCACCTCGGGGAGGTCGCCGCGCGCCGACTGGCCGATGAGCGAGATGGCCGCCGACGCCGCGCGGGCGACGTTGTCGCGGGCCTCGGCGCCGTCGATGTCGAGCAGCGGCCGGAAGCCCCACAGCGGAGCCAGGGTCGCCAGGCCGCTCTGGACGTCGACCCGTACATCGCCCGAGCGCACCGGCTGCGTGATCGGGTCGGCGAACGGCATGCCGGGGTCGAAGTCGTTGTCGACCAGCAGGCCCCACACCCGGCCGAAGGTCACCTTGCCGACAAGGTGCTCGATGTCGACACCGCGGTAGCGGAGGGCACCCCCCGCCTTGTCGGGCTCGGCGATCTCGGTCTCGAACGCCACTACTCCTTCAAGTCCGGGTTTGAAATCCGTCATGCGGGCTTCCTCCGTCTCTGCGGTTCGTGGAAAAGGGTGGATCCAGTGAACCGGTTGGGGATTTCGCGGTGGTACGCGAGGTGATCGTGTTATGCCGTGGTCGTCGCGGGGTGGCGCGCCTCATGCGGGTCGTGTGAGGATTCACGACTGTGAACCCGCTCGATCCCGCTGATCTGCGCGAACCCTATGAAGGTACGCCGATGCGCCGTACCGGTCTGTGTGTGCACCCGTTGGACCAGTTTCACATTTGGTTCACATGGGCGCACAACGCGGGGCTCGCCGAACCGAACGCGATGGTCCTCGCGACGGTCGAAGCGGACGCCGGTGTGCGGGCCCGCACCGTCCTCCTGAAAGGATATGACCGCTTTGGCCTGCGGTTCTTCACGAACTACGGCTCACGCAAAGGCCGCGCGCTCGACGCCGACCCCGCCGCCAGCGCCGTACTGCCGTGGCACCCGATCCGGCGCCAGGTGATCATCGGCGGCAGTGTCGAACGTCTCAGTGCCGAGGAGAGCGACGCCTACTTCCGGACCCGGCCGCGCGGCTCCCAGATCGGCGCGTGGGCCAGCGAGCACCAGTCGTCCGTCGTCGCCGACCGCGCCGCCCTCGACGAGGGGTACGCGCGCGCCGAACGCCGGTGGGCCGGGGTCGAGGAGGTCCCCCGGCCGCCCTACTGGGGCGGCTACCGGCTGCGGCCGACGGAGGTGGAGTTCTGGCAGGGCCGCCGCGACCGGATGCACGACCGGTTCCGCTACGTCCTCGAATCGGGCTCGCCCGCCGACGGCACCTGGCGGATCGACCGGCTGGAGCCCTAGCCGGAGCCCCCGGAGTCCTGGCCGGCAGTCCTGGTCGGAACCCTGGGCGCAACCTCCGGCGCACCGGGTCGGGACGCAGGTCGGGCGCCTGGTGTGACCAGGACCACATCCGGTGGGAAGCGGTCGCCCGGGTCAGGCTATGATGAAGGCCATTCGGTGGCCGCTCCCGCCGCCAGAGCGCTACGGGCCGGCAGCACCGCCCCACGACCGGTGCTGCGGAATCAGCGCGCACTGGCCGATGTTGAGTCTTCTGCCGTTGCCAGCACGTCACCGGCACACGAGGGGAGGGGAGCCATGACCGCACACGGGCTCATCGACACCACTGAGATGTACCTTCGCACGATCTTCGAGCTGGAGGAAGAGGGCATCGTCCCGCTTCGCGCCCGGATCGCCGAACGCCTCCACCAGAGCGGTCCGACCGTCTCCCAGACGGTCGCCCGGATGGAGCGCGATGGCCTGCTCCGGGTCGAGAACGACCGCCACCTGGTCATGACCGAGGAAGGCAGCCGCCTCGCCTCCGACGTCATGCGCAAGCACCGCCTCGCCGAGCGCCTGCTGACCGACGTCATCGGGCTGCCGTGGGAAGAGGTGCACATCGAGGCGTGCCGCTGGGAGCACGTCATCTCCGAGAGCGCCGAACGGCGCATCGCCGAGATCCTCGACTACCCCTCCGTCTGCGCGCACGGCAACCCCATCCCCGGGCTGGACGAACTCGGCAAGCCCGAATACGAGGCCGAACCGTTCACCGACGACACCATCGTGCTCATGACCGACGTCGCCCGCCGCGACCCCGTCAGCGCGACGGTGCGCAGGATCAGCGAGTACGTCCAGAATCAGCCCGAGTCGATGCGTATCCTCAAGGCGGCCGGGGTACGCCCAGGGCGTGATGTGTTGATCGTCGCCTCGGATGACGGTGTGCAGGTGACCGCTGCTGATGGAGCTGACGCTGAACCGACCGACCTCGCACGGCAGATCGCAAGCCATATCTTCGTCGCCAAACCCCAATAGGGCCCCAAGCGCACCCACATGGGGCGTTCCGGCTGAATCCCCCATTGCTCTGCGGATACGACCCGGTATTGCTACGCTCGCCCCATGGCGTGGGCCGAACGCAGCGATGCTTGAGGACGCCTTCCGCGCGGAGATCTCGCGGAGTTTGTGGACCCGTACCAGCACGGTCCGTGACGGCGAGGTGGCGGCGACATGACCCGGTGGGAGGAGACCTTCCCCGAAGGCAACGCGTTGACTGGGACCGACGTGCTGGAGCACGCGCAGATCGCCATCATCGTCATCGACCCCCAAGGCAACCTCCGCTACTGGAACTCCTTCGCGCGCGAACTGTTCGGCTTCGGCGACGGCCGCGACCACCGCGGCAGCTCGATGTTCGAACTCGGCATCCACGAAATGGAGCGCGAGCGGGCCACCCAGGTCGCCCGCAGGGTCCTCAAGGGCGAGACCTGGGAGGGCACCTTCGCCGTCGTCCGCCGGAACGACGGCACATGGGTGCACCTCCGCTCACAGGCCGTACCGCTGCGCCCCGCCGCGTCCGGCGCCATCGAGGGCATCGTCCTGTTCGCCTACGAGGCCATGCGCAACGGCCGGGTCGAGGAGCAGTACGGCCTGCTCGACCGCATCGGCGGGCGGCTCGCGAGCTCACTGGAGTTCGGCGCCACCCTGAAACTCGTCGCCGAGATCCTGGTGCCCCAGTTCGCCGACCACTGCTTCATCGACCTGTTCGACCACGACCGCCTCGTCCGCCGCGTCTCCGTCCACGCCGAAGGCTGGTCGCCGCCCGAACGCACCTGGTACGACATCGGCGACGAGGTCAAGTACCCCGAGCACCACTTCGTCGTCAAGGCCATGCGCCGGCTGGAGGCCGTCGTGGTCGGCGACTACGTCCACGAAGCCGACGTCGCCCCCAACGAGCACTCCGCCCGCGTATCGGCCCAGGTGGGCGTCAGCTCCGCCATCGCGGCGCCGCTGCGGGCCCGCGGTGAACTGCTCGGCGTGCTGACCCTGGCGATGTCCAACCTCACCGCGCGCGGCAAGACCCACTACGACGGCTTCGACCGCGACCTCGTCGGCGCCATCGCCTCGCGGGTCGCCGTCGCCATCGACAACGCCCGGCTGTTCGAAGAGGAGCGCACGACCGCGCTCGCCTTCCAGAACAGCCTGCTGCCGAGGGACTTTCCGCTGTTCGACGGCTTGACCATCGCGCACCGCTACATCCCGGCGAAACCCCTCGAATCGCAGGGGCACGGAATCCAGACCCAGGTCGGCGGCGACTTCTACGATGTCATCCCGCTCTCGGCCGGCCGGGTCGGCATCGTCATCGGCGACGTCGAAGGGCGCGGGCCGCACGCCGCCGCCGTCATGGGCCAGCTCCGTGCGGCGCTGCGGGCCTTCGCCCAGGCCGACCGCGAACCAGCCGACATCCTGCGCGAACTCGACGAATGGGTGCGCCGGCTCGGCCAGCCCGACGCGTCGGGCGGGACCTGGGTGCCCAGCGTGAGCTGCCTCTACCTGGTCTACGACGCCTGGTCGCGCGAACTCACCTACGCCAACGCCGGGCACCAGCCCCCCGTGCTCATCTGCGACGGCCGGGTCGAAGACCTCGAACTCGACGTCCACGACATGCTGCTCGGGGTGAAATCAAAGGGCCTCCCCTACGACGACGCCGTGTACCACCAGGGCACGAGCACACTGCCGCCAGGGGCGACCCTGCTGCTCTACACCGACGGCCTGGTCGAGCGCCGCCCCGCCGGCGGCCGGGTCGACACCGGCAAGGCACTCGACCACCTGCACGAGCGGGTGCGCGAAGTGGCCGGCAAGGACGTCGAGCGCATCGCCGAGGCCGCGGTCGCAGCGGTGCCCGGCGAGATCGAGGACGACACCGCGCTCCTCGTCGTGCGCACCCACCCCGAGTCCCTCGCCATCGAGGAGGGCTGGTTCCTCGCCGAGGCGCCGACCGTCTCCGAGGCGCGCCACCTGGCGTCCGACACCTTCAGCGCGTGGGGGATGGACCGCTCCCAGGCCGAGCTCGCCTGCCTGCTGGTGTCGGAGATCGTCACCAACGTCGTCATCCACGCCACCCCGCACCCGGTCACCCGCGAGTTCACCACCGAAGGCGTGCGCGACTCCAGCGAGGTACAGGACTCCGGCGGGCTCGGCGCGGTCGACGACTTCGACGAAGACTGGTCCGACCTCCTCGAAGAGGCCGCGACGGCGCCCGATGACTCCCCGGCCCGCGAGTTCCTGATCCGGCTGCGCCGGGGCGCGTCGACCGTGTGGGTGGAGGTCTTCGACCACGACCTGCGCCTGCCGCGCATCCGCAGCGCCGGAGCCGACGACGAAGGCGGCCGCGGCCTCTACCTCGTCGACCAGCTCGCCAGCCGCTGGGGATCACGCCCCACCCCCGATGGCAAGGCGGTCTGGTTCGAGATCCCGATGTACGCCGCGGACTAGGCTCCCCGGTCCCGCGCGGCCTCCGCCAGGCACAGGTTCCGTCCCGCACCGGTTTCGCCCAGCACCGAGTTCGCCCCGCACTGGGGCCGTCGCCGTGGTCAGCGGGTCGACCACGCCCACAGCATCAGGGTGAGGAAGATGAACACCATGACGATGGCGCTGGTGGCCCAGGGGACGTACATCCGGCGGCGCAGCTTCGCGACGCCGATCGCCAGCAGGATCACCAGCAGGACGAGAACGATGGCGCCGTCGAACGAACCGCTGCCCATTGCGTGAGACCCTTCCGCCGTGCCCGTGTCGAGGGGAGGCTACAGGCCGAGCGAGCGCCCCACGATCTCCTTCATGATCTCCGTGGTGCCGCCGTAGATCGACTGGACGCGGGAATCCTGCCAAGCCTTAGCCACCGGGTACTCCATCATGTACCCGTATCCGCCGTGGAGTTGCAGGCATCGGTCCATGACCTTGTTCGAGAGTTCGGTGGTCCACCACTTCGCCCGCGCGGCGTCCTCGACCGTCAGATCACCCCGGTTGAGCAGGGTGATCGCACGGTCGACGTAGGTGCGGGCGATGTCGACCTCGGTGCTCAGCTCGGCGAGGACGAACCGGGTGTTCTGGAACTTGCCGATCGGCCGCCCGAACGCGCTGCGGCTCTTGCAGTACTCGATGGTGCGGTCCAGCATCAGCTCGGCGCCGGCCACCGCCGCCACCGCGATGGACAGGCGCTCCTGCGGCAGGTTGTGCATGAGGTGGATGAAGCCCTGGTTCTCGGTGCCGAGCAGGTTGTCCGCCGGGACCCGGGCATCCGTGAAGAACAGCTCGGCGGTGTCCTGGGCCTTCAGGCCGATCTTCGCGAGGTTGCGGCCCCGCTCGAAGCCGGGGGTGCCCCGCTCGACCGCGATCAGCGAGAGGCCGCGCGCCCCGTCCGCGTCGGGGTCGGTGCGGGCCACCACGATCACGAGGTCCGCGTTGATGCCGTTGGTGATGAAGGTCTTCTGCCCGTTCAGGACGTACGAGTCGCCGTCGCGCACAGCGGTGGTGCGGATCCCCTGGAGGTCGCTCCCCGCGCCGGGCTCGGTCATCGCGATGGCGGTGATGAGCGCCCCGCTGGCGAACCCGGGCAGCCAGCGGTGCCGCTGCTCCTCGGTGCCCAGCCCGACGAGGTAGGGCGCGTTGACGTCGTTTTGCAAGGAGAACCCGAGCCCGGAGGCGCCGACGCGGCAGATCTCCTCGGAGACGACGGCGTTGAACCGGAAGTCGGCGTCGCCCGAACCCCCGTACTCCTCGGGTACGCCCAGGCCCAGCAGCCCGACCTCGCCGGCCTTCGTCCACACGTCGCGCGCGACGATGCCGTCGCGCTCCCACTGCTCGTGGAACGGGACTACCTCGCGCTTCAGGAACTCGGCCACCGATTCCCGGAAGAGGTCGTGCTCGGTGTCGAAGAGTTCCCGCTGCATGGGCTGCCTCCCTGGCTGCTCGCACCGCGGGACGGGCGCGGCGCCGGTGCCCCCACGGTAACCGAATCTCGTTCGGTACGACATGGGCCCGCCCTCCCGTTGCCGGGAGGGCGGGCCCACGCAGCGGGCGTCAGGCGTGCCCGGGGCTGGCCCCGCCGAAGTGCGGGGCGGTGCCGGGACGCTCGGCGTGCGCGGCGCGGCGCACACCCTCGCCCTCGCCTTCGCCCTCGGGGTGCTTGTCGATGCCGAGGATGCGGTTGACGGTGCCCTTCTTGCCGACGACGAACCAGGCGACCGCGCCGAACACGGGCATGTACAGGACCCCGAGGATCCACAGGAACTTGCCGCCGCCGGTCACCTGGTGGTTCATCAGGATGGAGATCAGCGCGGCGATGAACAGGATCACGGCGAGGATCGCCAGGATCACCATGATCCCGCCGATCACCGCACCGGCGATCCCCAAGCCCATCTGCGCGCCTTCGTTGAGGTCGTAGTTCATGACTCCCCCTCGGGACCACCCCGCGACCGCGGCCGCAGCGAGCGTCCTTGCCTAGTGCGGTGTGTTCGGCCGGCCCTGGCCCGACCGCTCTCTCATCGGATCGACCGGCAACGGATCTACTGGGGGAGGTGCCCGGCGGGCGCCCGTCCACGGCCAAGAGGTGCTGCTTTTTCGCTCAACCGGTGGTAAAAGGGGCTCCGCCGGAACGCGACCGCCGATCGCGCGCGGGGGTCCGGAGCCCGGCGCGCGATCGGCGGCCGATCGCGCGCCGGAGACCGCCCCCGCGCTCGTGCCGCCGACACGGAACCGAATATGGTTCGGTTCCAAAGACGAAGTTCTCAGGAGGACACCGTGGCTGAGGCATACATCGTCGGGGCCGTGCGCACCCCCGTCGGCACCAGGAAGAGCGCACTCGCCGCCGTGCACCCGGCCGACCTCGGGGCGCACGTCCTGAAGGAGAGCGTGCAGCGGACCGGGGTCGACCCCGCTGCCGTCGAGGACGTCATCATGGGCTGCGTCAGCCAGGTCGGGCCGCAGTCGCTCGACCTCGCCCGCACCGCGTGGCTGTCGGCCGGCCTGCCCGAGACCACCGCCGGTGTGACCATCGACCGCCAATGCGGCTCCTCCCAGCAGGCCGTGCACTTCGCCGCGCAGGGGGTCATGTCCGGCACCCAGGACCTGGTCATGGCGGCCGGAGTGGAGAACATGGGGATGGTCCCCATGGGGGCGAGCGTGCAGTACGCGCTCGACAACGGGCTCGACATCTACGGCTCGGGCTGGGTCGACCGCTACGGCACACAGGAGATCTCCCAGTTCCGCGGCGCGCAACTCATGTGCGAGAAGTGGGGCTTCACCCGGGAGGACCTGGAGAGGTACGCCCTGGAGAGCCACCGGCGGGCCGCCGAGGCGGTGGCGGAAGGCCGCTTCGACACCGAGACCGCCCCGCTCGCCGGTGTCGAACGCGACGAAGGCGCCCGCCCCGACACCAGCATGGAGAAGATGGCAGGGCTGAAACCGCTGCGGGAGGGCTGGGCCATCACCGCGGCCGTCGCCAGCCAGATCTCCGTTGGCGCCGGGGCCGTGCTGATCGCCTCCGAGCGCGCCGTCGAAGAGCACGGGCTTACCCCGCTCGCCCGGATCGTGCAGCTCAGCCTGGTCGGCGACGACCCCGTGTACATGCTGACCGCGCCCATCCCCGCCACCAGGGCGGCGCTGAAGAAGGCCGGGCTGAGCATCGGCGACATCGACGTCACCGAGATCAACGAGGCGTTCGCCCCCGTGCCGCTGGCGTGGGCGCGCGAGCTGGGCGCCGACCTCGACACCACCAACCCCAACGGCGGCGCGATCGCGCTCGGCCACCCCCTGGGCGCCACCGGCGCCGTGCTGATGACCAAGCTCGTACACGAACTGCACCGCACGGGCGGGCGCTACGGCCTCCAGACCATGTGCGAGGGCGGCGGACAGGCGAACGTCACCATCATCGAGCGCGTGTAGGGCAGTGCGTGTAGCGCCGGTAAGTGCAGTGCGTGGAGCGCGTGGGCGCCTGTAAGTGCAAGCGCGTGGGTGGAGCGCGTGGAGCGCGTGGAGCGCGTACGTGAGGCGCGTACAGCGCGACCGGCGCGGCGCGGCCGGGGACGGCGATCCCGACCCCGGCCGCGCCGACCACTCCGCGGTCAGCAGTTGACGTAGCCGGGCGACTTCTTCTTCCAGGTGCAGGAGTCGAGCTTGGTGCCCCTGCTGTTGCGCAGGGTCGCGGTGTCTCCGGTGTTGTTCCAGACGTAGGAGCCGCGCTGCCAGTAGCGGGTGGCCGACGTGTTGCGGCCCTTACCCGTGCGGACCTTCACCGACGCCCCCGCTTTCAGGGAGATCGAGCCGAACGTGTAGGCGTAGGTCCACTTCTTCCCCTTGCTGCTCGCGCGGTCGTGCAGCACGTGGTTCTTCAGGTTGACCGTCGACTTCGAGATGTTCTTGACGGTCACGTACTCCTTGTTCAGCGATGTGTTGGACCGGGTGTCGGTGCCGGGGCTGTCGTACTGGATCCGCCGCAGTTGCAGAGGCGACGCGGCCTCGGCGGGGACGGCGGTGCCGAGGGCGGCCGCCATTGCGAGAGCGGCGGTGAGAGCGAACGTGCGGACGTGTTTGCGCATTGAGGGGTCTCTTCGTCCTGACCAGTGAGCGGGGAGCGGTTCACGGTCGGCCGACCGTGCAGGATTGACGTGAGGCACGGCCCTCCGGTTTACCTTCGCGCAGGTCACGGCGTTGTTCCGGAACAAATATCCCGAATCCGCCCAAAAGGTGCGAATGCCATTCTCTGTCCGCTCGCCGGCTTTGAGCGCGTACAGCGCGGTCCGGCCGGGGGCGGCACTGCCGCACCCGGCCGGACCGGGTCGGGTGCGGCGGTGGGGGCCGCGGTGAGGGAAGAGCAGCGCAAACGGCGGGTGGGGTCCAGGGCTTGGCTGGAGCGGGCCGGTTTGTGGGGTCGGTCCGGCTGCGGGGCGGCCTTGTCGCCGGGCCGCATGCGGGTGTGTGGTGGGGAACAGCGGCACCAAGGGCGGCAAGGGCCTGGGGCGGCGGTCATCCTCGGGGTGTTCTGCGGGAAAGAGCAGCACCGATAGGCGCCGGGTGCCGGGGGTGGCGGTCGTCAGCGCGCGGTGTGGGCGTTCGGCCTTTCCAGCAGCCTCCGTGAAGTCGTTTCCACGTCGGGCGCCTGGAAGTGGAAAATACTTCACGGAGGCCGGTCGCCGGGGGTGGACGCGGCGCTGACCGGCGCGCTGACACCGTGCGGATGGCCGCCGGGGCCGGGCCCCCTTGCCGTTGGTGCCGCTTTTTCACCACCGGCCACCCGCATGCGGCCCGGCGGCAGGGCCGCCCCGCTGGCGGTCCGGGCCGGGGGAACACCACCGGGAGCCGCCCGGTCCCGCCGGGTCCGGGGCCCGGGCCTCCGCCCTCCCAGTCCTGGGCGGGCGTCGTGATCACCCGCCCCGAGACGGGCCGGTGGGTGCGGGCCTGACCTGGGGGTATGCGGAAACGGTCGCGGTGGCCCGATCCGCACCCGTTTCGCTGCCCCACCGCCATGGCGCCCCGCCCACCGATCCGCACGAAAACCGCCCGGATTCAGCCGAACGAAACCTCGCCACCCCAGGCCCGGACAGGTAAAATGAACACATGGACGAGCACGAAGCATCCCCGGCGCCGGGCCCCGCGGCCCGCGCGCTGGAGCTGCTCGAGGCCGCCATCACCCAGCTCACCACCCCCACCGCCACGACCCTGCCGCCGGGCGCCGGAGCCGCGGCCGCCGAGGACGCCCTTGCACTGGTGGGCGCCACCGGCCGCCTCCAGAGTGCGATCGCCGCCCTGCTCGCCGTCGCCGAGACCGCGGGCGGCACCCGCGCCGCCGGTCACCGCAACCTCGCCGACTTCGCGGCCTGCAAGGCCGGGCTGCCCCGCGACCAGGGCCGCTTCTACGCCGCCCTGGCCCGCCCCGCCCCCGGCCTGGAGGCCACCATGGCCGCCGTGGCCGAGGCCGCCCTGCCCGCGGGCAAGGCCTCACGCATCCTGCACTGGGTCGCCAAATGCCTGCCGCGGCGCTGCCGCAGCACCTACCCCGACCCGGCCGCCTTCGCCGCCGCCGCCCAGGACCACCTCCTGCCCCCCGCCCTGGACCCGGCCACCACCTGCCGCGATCTCGACATCCTCGGGGCCCGGCTGCACACGGTGCTCGACCCCGTCCGCCACGACGACCGCGAGTACGACCGCCACCTGGGCCGCACCGCGTCCCTGGCCCAGTCCGCCGAGGGCGGGTTCTCCTTCGCGATGGGCGGCGATTCCGCCTCCGGGGACCAGTGGCGCGCCGCGCTGGAGGCCTTCATGGCCCCACCGGGCGAAGGCGATGAGCGCCGCCCCGATCAGCGGATGTTCGACGCGGCGCTGGACATGGCCCGCTTCGTGCTGTCCCACGGCGCCCACGCCCCCGGGACCGCGGCCCCGCAGCTGCGCCTGACCGTGCCGCTGTCCACCCTCCAGAGTGAGCCGGGTTCTGCGCCCGCTGTCAGTGATTACGGCACGGTGTGGCCGGTCTCGGCGGTGCGCGCGCTGGCCTCGGACTGCCGGCTGCGCCGTCTGGTCACCGACCCCGTCACCGGGGTGGCGCTGGATGTGGGCCGGGCCGAGCGGATCTGCCCGCCGCATCTGCGCGCGGCGGTGCTGGCCCGGTTCCAGACGTGTCAGTGGGAGCACGGCTGCGACCGCCCCGCGGCGTGGTGCGAGATGGACCACATCACCGCGTGGTGGGAGGGCGGTGCCACCGATCTGGAGAATCTCCAGCCGTTGTGCCGGGCTCATAACGTGGCCAAGGAACGCGCCCGGGCCGCCGCCGCACGCCGGTCGGGTGGCCGCCCGGCCACGGGGGCGATGCCGAGAGGCCCGCTGGTCCCCCCGCCCCCGCCGGGGTCCCCGGCAACCCCACCGCCCCCGCGAGGGCCCGCTCAACCGCCGCCGGGGCCCGCTGCGCCGAGCCCCCCGCCGCCGCCGGGGTCCGCTCAACCGCCGCCGGGTGCTGTCCCGGGCGGGCCGGGCGGTGATCCGCCGCCCGATACCGGACCGGCCCCACCCCAGGCGGCCTGAGCCCGACCCCCACCTCTTGTCCACCCGACCCGTCGGGGCACCCGCCCCGACGGGCCACACCCATGTCCACGAGCCGGTGATGCCGAAGGCCGCCCCCACCACGGCCTGGTCGGGTGCCCATGCCTGTGTCGGCGGCCCGCACCCGCACCCGCACCCGCAGGTGGGTGGTGTCGGGGGCTGTCCTGGCCGGAGCACCCTGGCGCGGTCGGGGTGCCCACGCCTGTCTCGGCGAGCCGCACCCGCGCCCGCGGGCCGGTGGTGCCGGGGGCCGCCCTGCGCCGAGCACCGTGGTGCGGTCGAGACCCCGGACTGCCGGCACGGCGGCGCTGCCCGCGATGGACTGGACCGGCGGGAACACCTCAGCGCGGTGCTTCGTGCCGCCGGGTGCTTCGCAGCCGCTGCGGCAGCCCACCCCCTACGCCCAAGGCGTCAGCACCATCGCCCTCCGGCACGTCAGTGGCATTGGGGCGGCGCGGAGCGCTGCGGACTGGGCGGGGTATCCGCGCCCGCACTTAGCTTGAGTTTTATGGTTGCTGCTGGCGGTGTTGTTCGAGGCTGGCTGCCCGCTTCACGGTCTTACCAGGCTCGTAGCGCGGGGCCGGCCTGCGG
>NZ_PYGA01000004.1 GCF_003014485.1 Murinocardiopsis flavida
GGCAGGCCGACGATTCCCCAGAAGGACAACCGAAGCGTCAGTCAGGCGGAGAGTCAGACCTCCGGGCGATGCCACGGCTAATCCTCACTGTCAGGTGAGTTCGAGGCCGCCGTCGATCGTGAGGACCTGGCCGGTGAGCCACGTGGTGCCCGGGTCGGCCAGCCGCAGCACCCACTGGGCGACCTCACCGGGCTCGCCGCGGCGGCCCAGCGGGATCCGCTCGGTCTCCGCGTCCTTGATCTGGGCGACGGTGGACTCGGACAGCCCGGCGGCCGACAGCGCCTCGCTCTCGGTGGGGCCGGGCGCCAAGGCGTTGACCCGCACCCCCTCAGGGGCCAGTTCCAGCGCCCAGCAGCGCGTCAACTGCTCGATGGCGGCCTTGGAGGCCGCGTAGTGGGCGGCGCCGGGCAGCGGCCGGTGGCCGTAGGTGCTGGAGACGTTGACGATCGTGCCCTTGTGGTGGCGCAGGTGCGGCAGGGCCGCGGCGGCCAGGAGGCTGGGGGCGGTGACGTTGAGCGCGAACAACGCGGCGATGCGGTCCGCATCGGTTTCGGCCAGCGGCATCAACGCGGTGGCACCGGCGTTGTTGACGAGCGCGTCGATGCGGCCCCACCGGTCCGCGGCGGCCTCGGCCACCTCGGCGGGGGCGTCGGGGGCGCGCAGGTCGGCGGGGTGGGCGACGATGCCGGGATGCCCGGCAGCGGTCTCCTCGAGCGCTTCGCGGCGCCGGCCGACCCCCAGGACGCGGGCTCCGGCGCGGGCCAGGCTGATCGCGGTGGCGCGGCCGATACCCGATCCGGCGCCGGTGACGATCGCCACCCGTCCGTGGAGGTCGGTGTGCTGGTGGTGCGGCTGGGTCAACCCGGCCCCCTTGTTCGTTGTTCGTCGAATATCGAACAAGCTAGCATGGGGGCATGAGACGCGCGCATCACCCGGCGACCGAAGAGCTGTCATTGCCCGAGGTGATGGCGGCGCTCAGCGACCCGTTGCGCATCGGGCTCGTGCGGGTGCTGGCCGACGGCGCCGAGCGCGGGTGGGGCGAGCTGCGGGCACCAGTGGCCAAGTCCACGCTCAGCCATCACCTGCGGGTGCTGCGCGACGCGGGGGTGACCCGCACCCGGCAGGAGGGCACCCGCTGCTTCGTCACGCTGCGCCGCCAAGACCTGCAAACGCGCTTCCCCGGGCTGGTCGAGGCCCTGCTCGCGGCGGCAGGCGCCGAGGGTGTCGGCAGCGGCGTCCATCTCGCCCCCGGCGGCAACTGACCTCCCCGGCCTCGCTCCGGGGCAACGCCGGGAGCCGCCTGGTCGGGCGGAGCGCCAGCGGGAAGGTGCTCGGGGGCGGCGCGGGCGTGCGGGTCGTCGACCGGCCACGCCGAACCGCATCCCGTCGGCCGAGGCGATCAGCCCGCCGCCCACAGGAGGGGGTGGTCTGCGAGGCGGGGAAGGGCTCCTCCGGCGCCGAGGCCATGGTCGTGGCCGCCGACCGCAGGTCCGATCCGGCGGAACCACCCGGCCCCCTGCCGCCGGGGCACCCGCGCCTGGCACTCTTGCAGTGGCGGTGCGGAGCGACGGGGGAGGGCCCATGCGGGTGCTGCTGGTGGACAACCACGACTCCTACACCTACAACCTCTTCCAGCTCATCGCCTCGGTGCTCGGTGCCGAACCGGTCGTGTACACCAACGACGCGCCCGAACTCGGCCGCCTCGACTCGGTCGGCTTCGACGCGATCGTCGTCTCGCCCGGCCCCGGCCGCCCGCAGAAGCCGCGCGACCTCGGCGGGGTGCCCCGGCTGCTGGCCGGTTCCCCGGTCCCGGTGCTGGGCGTGTGCCTGGGCCACCAGGCCATCGCGCACCTCGCCGGTGCGCCCGTGGTCGCCGCCGACACGCCCCGGCACGGCCACCTCAGCACCGTCCGCCACACCGGCACCGGGCTGTTCGCGGACGTGCCGCCGGACTTCACCGCGGTGCGCTACCACTCGCTGTGCGTCCGGGAGCCCCTGCCCGAGGACCTGCGGGCCACCGCGTGGGCCGAGGACGGCGTGGTGATGGCGCTGGAGCACCGCACGCTGCCCCGCTGGGGGGTCCAGTTCCACCCGGAGTCCGTCGCCGGCGAGCACGGGCGCACGCTCGTCGCGAACTTCGCCGCGCTCGCGTCCCGGTCCCGGCGCGCGGTGACCGAAACCCGGCGGACGGGCCACGGCGGTACCGCGTCCGAAACCATGGCGCACCCCCCAGGGTCCGGGCAGGGCACCGGTGACCTGGGCACCGATGAACGCGCCATGTCCGAAACCCCGGAGGCGCCACCGCGGCCGCAATACGGTCGGGCGGGCGGCGGCCGGGACGCGCCCGGCCCCGCCGCCGGGTTCGCGGCCGGGGGCGCGGTCGAGGTCGCCGGGCTGCCGTTCGCCGTCGACTGCGAGCGCGCCTTCGCGCACCTCTACGGCGCGCGGGAGTACGCGTTCTGGCTGGACAGCAGCCGCGTCGCCGGGCCGGCCCGGTTCTCCTTCCTCGGCGACGCCTCGGGCCCCTCCGGCGAGGTGCTGACCTACCGGGTGGGCGACGGCGCCGTGTCGGTGCGGCCGACCGGCGGCGCACCCCTGCGGGAGGACGGCACGATCTTCGACGCGCTGCGCCGCCGGCTGCCCGGCGCTGCGGCGGCCACTGAGACCGGGCTGCCGTTCGACTTCGCCGGCGGCTACGTCGGCTACTTCGGGTACGAGCTGAAGGCCGACTGCGGCGCCGCCGCCGCGTACACCGCCGAGACGCCCGACGCGGTGTGGCTGCGCTGCGACCGCTTCGTCGCCGTCGACCACGCCGAGAACCGCACCTACGCGGTCGCCGCCGGGACCGGCGCCCGCGCATGGGCGGACAGAACAGCCGCGGAACTGCGCCGCCTACCGCCCCTGCCCCCGCTGCCCTCCGCGCAGGGCGCCGCCTCCGACGCGGTGTGGGAGTGGGAGCGGGAGCGCGACGGCTACACCTCCGACGTCAAGGAGTGCCTGGGCTACCTCGCGTCGGGCGAGAGCTACGAGATCTGCCTGACGACCCGGCTGCGCACGGCGGCGCCAGCCGACGACCTGGCGTTCTACCGGCGGCTGCGCGCCGCCAGCCCCGCGCCCTACGCCGCGCTGCTGCGACTGGGGGAGGTGACCGTGCACAGCGCCTCCCCGGAACGGTTCCTGCGGGTCGGCGCCGACGGAACGGCGGAGAGCAGGCCCATCAAGGGCACCGCGCCCCGCTCCGCCGACCCCGCCGCGGACGCCGCGCTGGCGGCGGAGCTGCGCGCGAGCCCCAAGACCCGCGCCGAGAACCTGATGATCGTCGACCTGCTCCGCAACGACCTGGGCCGCGTGTGCGCGGTGGGCAGCGTCGAGGTGCCCGACTTCATGTACGTCGAGTCCTATGCGACGGTGCACCAGCTCGTGTCCACGGTCCGGGGCCGCCTGCGGCCCGGTGTCGGCGCGCTCGACGCCGTCCGGGCATGCTTCCCCGGCGGGTCCATGACCGGCGCGCCGAAACTGCGGACGATGGAGATCCTGGACCGGCTGGAGGGCTCCCCGCGCGGGGTGTACTCGGGCGCGCTGGGGTTCCTGTCGCACAGCGGAGCGGCCGACCTGAGCATCGTCATCCGGACGGCGGTGCGCAGCGGCGACACGCTGACGATCGGCGCGGGCGGCGCCATCGTGCTCGCCTCCGACCCACACGAGGAGTACGAGGAGATGCTGCTCAAGGCGTCGGTGCCCGCGGGCGCGGCAGGTGCGGTCCGCTGCGCACCCGGACCGGAGCCCGGGTGCGCAGCGGACCCGCAGGGGGCCTGACCGGGCCCGGCCCGCCGCGCCCTACGCGACGGCGATGTCCTGGCCGGTGCCGCCGTCGACCGGCAGCTTGACAGCGGTACTGAAAGTGGCGTCGAAGGCGAGGAACAGCGCCGCCCGCGCGACCTCGTCGACGCTGCCGTGCCGCCTCATGGGGGTCTGCTCGTCGCCCACCCGGGAGAAGTCGGCCCTGAACGCGTCGGTGGCGTCGATCCCCATGGACGGCGTGTCGATGAAACCGGGGCTCACCGCGTTGACCCGGATCCCGCGCGGCAGCAGTTCCGCCGCGAACCCCTGGGTGAAGGACCACAGCGCGGCCTTGGACCCCGCGTAGGCGATCATGCCTGGGGCTCCGCCGGAGTCGGCGATCGAGCTGGTGAGCACGATCGATCCGCCGTCGCGGACCAGCGGAGCCAGCCGCTGCACGGTGAAGAACGCGCCCTTGGCGTTGATGTCGAAGTGCCGGTCATAGGTCGCCTCGGTGACCTGGTCGAAGGTCTCCAGGCGTGCGTAGCCGTGGTTGACGAAGAGGGCGTCGATACCGCCGAGCAGCAGCTCCGCCCGCGCCGCCAGCGCGTCGATGTCGGCCGGGGACGCGGCGTCGGAGCGCACGACGTGGGCGCGGGGCCCGAGTTCGGCCTGCGCCGCCTCGATCTTCTTCCCGTCGCGGCCGGTGACGATCACCTCCGCGCCGCCGTCGATCAGCGCCGCGGCGATCGCCAGGCCCATGCCGTGCGTGCCGCCGGTCACGACGGCCTTGGTCGCTGCGTTGAGGGCCACGGGGTCCGTGCCTTCCGTGTCGTAGGTGTGGTTCATCGGGCGGCGCCGCGCAGCATCCGGGCCCGCAGCAGCCGCATCAGTTCGGGGTCGACTCCACTGTCCGCACTGGCGTCGATGATGTTGTCCAGGGCGACCGCCTGCATGGCGAGGTTGGACTCGTCGTTGTCGGCGGTGCCCGCGTCGAAGCCCTCCGCTATCCCCGGGAGGCCCGCGAGCATGGCCTCCAGCCAGGAGGCGGCGAGCGGCGCGAACTCCACCGCCGGGACCTGCTGCGCGGCAACCATCGACAGCGCGTGCTCGAAGCCGCCGAACATCCCGTACATCGCGCTGAGCAGCGCGAGGTCCTGCAACGACGCGAGCCCGGGGTCCTCTCCGACGTAAGTGGCGGCGCCCAGCGCCGCCAGCAGCCCCTGGTGCTCCTCGAAGACCTCCCGCGGCCCGCTGTAGAGGATGAACGCCCCGGGCCCGCCGATCATCGGGGGGACCGCCATGATCCCGCCGTCGAGGTACCGGGCGCCCTGGTCCGCCGCCCACGCCGCTGTCGCGCGGGCCTGCTGCGGAGTGCCGTTGGTGAGGTTGACGACGGTCCTGCCCGCAAGTGCGCCGGGCGCCGCGGCGAGGACCGCACGCACCGAGGCGTCGTCCAGGACGCAGAGCACGACGACAGGGCTCGCCGCGACGGCGTCGGCGGCCGTGTCGGCGCGGGTCGCGCCCTTGGCGACAAGGGGATCGGCCTTCGCCGCCGTCCGGTTCCACACGGTGGTCGGATGCCCGTTGCCGAGCAGTGCGTCGGCCAGCGCCGTTCCCATCGCGCCGAGTCCGATGACCGTCACCGCTGTGCGGTCCGTCATTCTGCTGCCCCCAGTTCAGTGCCGTGGATGGTGCGCACGCGGAGTCCCGCGGCGGTCGCCGCCGGGTGCTGTGCGCTCATGTCGATCCTGGGGCTTTACTGCACTTACCTCAAGTACCTACTATTAAGTCAGGTACTGGTGTTTTGGTAAGAATTGGGGGCGGTCGTGAAGAAGCGCGCGTACACCTGCGGCCTCGACGCCGCCGTCGACGTCGTCGGCGGCAAATGGAAGGCGCTCCTGCTGTGGGCCCTGCACGAGGAGCCGCTGCGGTTCGGTGCGCTCAAACGGCTGGTCCCCGACATCAGCGAGAAGATGCTCATCCAGCAGCTCCGCGAGATGGAGACCTTCGGGCTCGTCCACCGCGAGGTGTACCACCAGGTCCCGCCGAAGGTGGAGTACTCGCTGACCGACCTCGGCACCTCGCTGAACAAGGCGCTCGAACCGCTCGGCGATTGGGGCGAGGAGCACATGGCCACCATCGAGGCGATCCCCAGGGACTGAACCCGCCGGCTACCCGCGGGTGTCGACGACCCGCAGGTGCGGGGCGAACTGCGTCGCGGCGCGCACGACCTCCTCCGGCGGCACGGTCCAGGCGCCGATCCGCAGCGCGTAGCGCAGCGCGATCGGCGGGGCCCCGCTCGTGCTGCTCGCCGCCAGCTCCCTGCGGGTCGGCGGCGCCTCCATCCCCGCCGTGGGAAAGAACGCGATGTAGTCGGCCGAGCGCACCACACCCTGCCGGACGGAGAACAGGCAGCACCCCGCGACCTCGAACCACTGCAACGGGCGGGCCAGACCAGAGGACGGCCAGGTCGACGCCGTGGTGACCCCATCGGCGTCGAGGCGCAGCAGGACCCGGCCCGGCCGCCGCCTGATCGCCGACATCAGCCCGTTGGCGGGGACGACCACCCCGATCAGGACGCCCATCACGACACCGATGACACCCTGCCACTCGCCCCGCAGGAGCACCGCGACGCCGCCGACGATCACGGTCAGGCCCACGAGAGCCAGCACCAGGTGCAGGAGTGCCATGCCGACACCGCGCCACGAGAGGCGCGTCGACACCAGGAGCGGCCCGCCGGGCGCGTGCGGCTGGGAGTGCGGCGGGGTGTGCGGCGTGGGCCGATGCGGGTCGTACACGCAGGGCATCCTACGGCCCGCCGCCCGGCCCCTCTCCCGCGCCGCCCGCCGGGCGCGCCACCGAGGGCATTTCCGACATGGCCCGATGATGGGCGATGATGGAGGCCCTGACGGACGGTCCCAGTGCCCCGGCCGACCACGACCGGCAGTCCACCGGCCGCGGCGACCGAGAGCGGTGCCCGGAGTACGGCGCGCCGCGGGACGGCAGCGAGGAGAGCGATGACCGAGGAAGCGGGCAAGCACACGCCGGCGAGCTTCACCCGGCTGGTCGTGGGCAAGGAGGCCGAACGGCGCCGGACCGTCGTCCACTGGGACATGTCCGTGCCCGATCACGTCCCCGGCGAGATCCGGCACGCGGTGTTCCACGTCGCGGACCGGGGCTGGTGCGTGTGGGCCACCACCAGCGACGAGGAGATCGTCACCCCCGCGGAACGGGACTTCTACCCGCTCGACGACGTCCTGCCCGACCGGTGGAGCCGGGTCGGCTGGCACGGCGTGCGCGTCCCCGCGTCCACCGCCGCCCCGCGCTGACTCCGGCTCGGCCGCCGCCCCCACCGAGACAACGCGGGGTGGCGGGGGCCGCGGTCAGGTCGTGGTCGGTGCCACGGCGAGCATCGCGAGGAACTCCGCCTCGGTCACGATCGCGATGCGCTGGCCCTGCGTCCGGTACTGCTCGGCGCGCTGGTGCTTCGCCGTGCGGACCGCGATGTCGGCGACCACCAGGACGTCGGTCTTCTTGGTGACGTTCTTCGCCGGGATCCCGCCGGCATCGGCGATGCGGTCCCACGCGTCCGGCTTCTCCATGGCGTCGAGCTCGCCGCTGATGCACACGGTCCGCCCGAACAGCGGGCCGAGCGTGTCGGCACCGGCGTCGGGTTCGGGCAGGGTCGCCCGCCCGATCTCCTGCCATTTGGCGAACCGGTCGGCGGCGGGCGTCGACCCCGTTCTCGCGGGGGAGGGCGTGCCGGGTGCGGGGGCCCACGGCGCCAGGCTGCTCATGGGCAGCTCTGCCGCGGCGGCGAGTTCGTGGAGGGGCATGGAACGGTCGGCGCCGTGCACCTCCATAGCGGCGAGCACGATGCGGGCGGCGGCCTCGGCGTCGGCCCGCGCCTGGTGGTGGCCCGTCAGCGAGTGCTTGATGTGTTCGCACACCGTGGGCAGCCGGTGGTCGGACAGCTCCCGCCAGGTGCGCCGCGCCAGGGCGAGCGTGCAGGCGTAGGTGAGCGGGGGCCGGGGCGTCGCGGTGAGCTCGCAGGCGCGCCGCACCACGCTCATGTCGAAGGACGCGTTGTGCGCGACGAGCGGCCCGCCATCGGCGAAGGCGATGATGCGGTCGAACGCCTCGCGCCAGGTCACCGCCTCGGTCCCGCCGCGGCCCTCGTAGACGTCCTCGGCGGTGATGCCGTGGATCGCGGTGTTGCGGTATGAGAAGTGGCCGACCTGCTCGGGCGGGCGGATGAGCATGTCGTCCCAGTCGGCGATGTCGCCGTCGCGCACCTTCACCAGGCCGACCGAACACGCGCTGCCGCGGTCGTTGTTCGCGGTCTCGAAGTCGATCGCGGTCCAGGTGTCGGCCACCGTGCTCACTCCGTCCCACTGCTGTGTTCGCCCCCAATGAGGCTAACGGCGGGACGGCCGCGGTGAGACCGGATCGGGCACAGCGGAGGACCCCGGTTTCGGCCCGGCGGGCGCCGGGCACGTCCATGTCGGTGCTCTCAGCCCCTGGATGGAGGCGGTCCACCATGCCGCAGGGTCCGGCCGACGGCCGCGAGGCGCTCCGCGCCGCCATGTACGGCGCCGACGACCTGTCGTCGTTCGCGCTGTTCTCGGGGAGCTACATCAACTTCGGCTACTGGGACCGCGGCGGCCACGGCCTCGCCGACCCGCTCACCGTCGCCGAGCGCACGCTCAGCCAGCAGGACATGTACCGCGCGGTCGCCGAACGGCTCGACATCGGGCCGGGGCACCGGCTGCTGGAGGCCGGGTGCGGGATCGGGGTCGGCGCGGCGCTGGTCCTCAACGAGTTCGCCCCGGCGGCGGTGTACGGGGTGGACCTGTCGGGCGAGCAGGTCGACCGCGCGTGGCGGGTCAACACCACCACGCTGGAGGCCCATCCGGGGCGGCTCGGCTTCCAGCGGGCCTCCGCGCTGGACCTGCCGTGGCCCGATTCCAGCTTCGACGCCGTGTACTCGGTCGAGGCGGCCCAGCACTTCGACGACCTCGCGCGGTTCGCCGCCGAGGCGCGCCGGGTGCTGCGCCCGGGCGGCCGGCTCGCCGTCGCCACCTTCTTCGCCACCGGCGAGGGCGGCGGCGCGGCACTCGCCGAGCTCATCGAGACCGTGCGCAGCGGCGTCGACGTGCTGCACCCGGTGGCGGGGTTCACCGCCGACCTGCGGGCCGCCGGGTTCACCGGGGTGCGGGCCGACGCCATCGGCGAGCACGTGTGGCCGTACTTCGACGCCTGGATCGCGCACACGGAGTACCGCGACACCTGGGGCCGCAACTGGCTGCGCGCCTACCGCGAAGGGCTGGTCGACTACCACCTGGTGACCGCCACCGGATGAACCGCTACTCGGTAGCGCTACCGGGTAGCGGTACCGTTGCGGGCATGGCGAGTGCATCCGAGCGGCCGTCCACCTCGGTCGAAGACTATGTGAAGGTCGTATACGACCTTCAGGAGCGCGGCTCGGGCCAGGTGACCATTTCGCGGGTCGCCGAGCGGCTGGCCGTGTCGAACTCCTCGGTGTCGGGGATGCTGCGCAAACTGGCCGAGCAGGGCCTGGTCGACCACCAGCGCTACGGCGACGTCCGGCTCACGCCCGGCGGCGAGAAGCTGGCGCTGGCCGTGCTGCGGCGCCACCGCCTGCTCGAGTCCTACCTGGTCGAGGCGTTGGGCTACTCCTGGGACGAGGTGCACGACGAAGCCGAGATCCTGGAGCACGTGGTCTCCGACCGGTTCGTCGACCGGATCGCCGCGCACCTCGGCGATCCCGTGGTCGACCCGCACGGCGACCCCATCCCCAGCCGCGAGGGGCGGGTGCAGCAGCGAGCGACCGTGCTGCTGTCGCAGTCCGACCCCGGGTGCGTGGGCGTCATCGTGCGGGTGAACGACTCCGACCCCGAACTGCTGCGCTACCTCGCCGACCACGGCATCGGCATCGGCATGCGGGTGGAACTGGTCGAGCGCAAGCCGTTCGGCGGCCCGATCGTCGTCCGGGTGGGCCCGCCGGACGAGTGCGTCGAGCAGTCACTCGGCGCGGTCGCCGCCGAGGCCGTGTGGGTGGACCCGGCCGACCTCGGCGTCGCCCGCTAGACCCACTGGACCAGGAATGTCCCGCGGGTCGTGATTCAGCCGGAACGGAGCGCTGAACAGCACGGATCCGCGTAACCACGTTGCCGCACGTTCACGCCTCGCGCCGGGGCCGGGGGCCAAGAGCGCCCTTCCCCAAAAGCGGACCTGGGCAAGGCTGCCGTTGAGCCTGCGCAGCAGCGTCGGCCGAAGCGAATCCCGGGCGCCCTCTGCACGGGGATGACCCGATGGCCGGGGCGGGGCGACGCGGGAACGTCTCCGGGGGTTCCGTGGAGGGCCGGGCCTGGCGGTCGTCGTCCACGACGGGTGTCGGCCGTCGCGGGCCCCCGCTGCGCGACAATCGCGAAGCGGCGCAGTAGGGGCGTGCGCAGGCTTCCCGGCAGCCTGGCAACGGTCTCCTGGAGCGGGGACGCTCTCGCCCCGAACTTCTCCGGTCCGAACCGGGGTGCCTGGGGTCCCGGGCGGTTGATGTGCCCCGTTCTGTGGTACAAAGTTTGGTGTGCCGAACTTTAAAGATTGGCAACCCGTCCGCCGGATCGCGTGCAGGTGGGCCGCGCCGCTGCTGCTCACCGCCGCGCTGCTCGCCGGGTCCGGCTGCGCCGGCCCCTCGGCCGCCCAGGTCGACGGGCGGCCGCAGGTCCTCACGACCTTCACCGTCCTCGCCGACATGACCCGCGCCGTCGCGGGCGACGCGGTCGCCGTCCACTCGGTCATCCGCCCCGGCGCCGAGATCCACGAGTACGAGCCCAGCCCCGACGACCTGATCCGCGGGCTGCGCTCCGACCTCGTCCTCGACAACGGGCTCGGGCTGGAGCTGTGGTTCGCGAAGTTCACCGAGCGCGTCGAGGCGCCGTCGGCGACCGTCAGCAAAGGGGTGCGGACGATCCCCATCCGCGCCGGGTCCTACCGCGGCAAGGCGAACCCGCACGCGTGGATGTCGCCCCGCAACGCCCTGATCTACGTCGACAACATCCGCGATGCCCTGAGCGGGCTCGCGCCCGGCCACGCCGACGAGTTCGCCGCCAACGCCGCCGCCTACAAGAAGGAGATCCGCGCGATCGACGCGCGGCTCGGCGACGCGCTCGGCGCCCTGCCCGAGTCCAAGCGGGCGCTGGTCACCTGCGAGGGTGCGTTCTCCTACCTGGCGCGCGACGCCGGCCTGGACGAGCGCTACCTGTGGCCGGTCAACGCCGAGGGCGAGCCCACCCCGCAGCAGATCGCCTCGGTCGTGGACTTCGTCCGCGACAACGAGGTGCCGGCGGTGTTCTGCGAGAGCACCGTCAACGACAGCGCGCAGCGCCAGGTCGCGCGCGAAACCGGCGCCGCGCTCGGCGACAAGCTCTACGTCGACTCGCTGTCCGGACCCGACGGCCCGGTGCCCCACTACCTGGACCTGCTGCGCTACGACACGGAGGCCATCATCGACGGATTGACGCGCACACCGGGGGAGGGGCCGTGACCGCGGAGACGGCGGTCGAGCTCGACGGCGTCACCGTCCGCTACGGCGACGTCCTCGCCCTCGACGCGGTGACCCTGCGGCTGGCGGCCGGCCGGGTGCACGCCCTGCTCGGCACCAACGGGTCGGGCAAGTCCACACTGTTCAAGGCCGTCACCGGGATGCTCGCGCCGCAGCGCGGCTCGGTCCTGCTGTACGGCCACAGCCCGGACGCCGCGCGCAAGCGCGGCCTGGTGGGCTACGTCCCGCAGTCCGAGCAGGTCGACTGGGAGTTCCCGGTGCGGGTCGCGGACGTCGTCATGATGGGCCGCTACGGGCACATGGGCTTCACCCGGCGGCCGCGCGCCGCCGACCGCGCGGCCGTCGACGCGGCGCTGGAGCGCACCGGGCTCACCGAACTGGCGGGCCGCCAGATCGGGGCGCTGTCGGGCGGGCAGCGCAAGCGGGTGTTCGTGGCGCGCGGCATCGCCCAGGGCGCCCGGCTGTTCCTGCTCGACGAGCCGTTCGCCGGTGTGGACAAGGGGTCGGAGGCGACCATCATCGAGGTCCTGCGCGCCATGCGCGACGACGGCCACACCCTGCTGGTGTCGACCCACGACCTGGCCGGGGTCCCCGCGTTCAGCGACGACGCGGTCCTGTTGCAGCACCGAGTGGTCGCCCAGGGGCCGCCCGAGGAGGTCCTGACGCCGGACCTGCTCCTCGACGCGTTCGGCCTGCGCGCCGGCGACGCGGCGGGGGCGCGCGGCGAGGGGGTGCGGTGATGGAGTGGACGCAGTGGATCACCATCCCGCTGGAGTTCGAGTTCATGCGGCGGGCCCTGCTGGTGAGCGTCGTGGCCGGCGGGGTCTGCGCGGTGCTGTCGTGCTGGATGACGCTGATCGGCTGGTCGCTGCTCGGCGACGCGGTCTCGCACGCGGTGCTGCCCGGTGTGGTGCTGTCGTACCTGTTCGGCTTCCCGTTCGCCGTGGGCGCGCTGGTGTTCGGCGCGGGCTCGGTCGCCCTGATCGGGGTCGTGAACCGGACGTCCCGGGTCAAGGAGGACGCCGTCATCGGGATCGTGTTCACCGCCATGTTCGGCATCGGGGTGGTGCTGATCTCCAAGATCCCCAGCGACACCGACCTGATGCACATCCTGTTCGGCAACGTGCTGGGGGTCTCCGACTCCGGGATCGCGCAGATCCTCGTGATGGCGGCGGTGGTCCTCGCCGCGGTGGCGGCGAAGCACCGCGACCTCACCCTGTTCGCGTTCGACCGCACGCACGCCCACGCCATCGGCCTGAACCCGCGCCGGCTGGAGGCGCTGCTCCTCGGGATGCTGTCGGTGACCGTGGTGATCGCGCTCCAGGCGGTCGGCATCATCCTCGTGGTCGCCATGGTGATCATCCCCGGGGCGACCGCCTACCTGCTGACCGACCGGTTCGAGCGGATGCTCGTCATCGCCGTCGCGGTGTCGGTGGCGGCGTCGGTCGCGGGCACCTACGCCAGCTTCTACCTGAACGCCGCCACGGGCGGCGCCATCGTGGTGATGCAGGCGGCGGCGTTCGCCCTGGCCTACCTGTTCGCCCCCGCCCAGGGAGTCATCTGGCGAATCGAAACCCGCCGCGCGGCGCCCGGTACTCGAACCACGGTCATGTGAACCATGTGTACACATGGTACGCTTTCCGATATGAGTGAAGCACCGACCGAATCTGTCCGCGAGGTACGCCAGCACCTGGCCGACGTCGTCGACCGTGCCGACCGCGACGATACGTCGACGGTCATCACCCGCCGCGGAAAGGAGGTGGCGGCAGTCGTGCCGATCGATGTTCTGCGAAAGTTCGAATACTACGAGGAGCAGGCGATCGTCCGCATGGTCCAGGAGCGGATGAAGAATCCGGAACCGGGGATTCCAATGGACGAAGTGATGGCCGAATTCCTGACTGAGGAATCATGAAGTATCGGACAGTATTCCGCCCTGAAGCTCGCACGGAAATGCGGAAGCTTCCGCAGAAGACAGCGATGGGCATTTTCAGGAAGCTGGCTGAGCTAGAGACGGACCCGTACGCCTTCGGGACAACAGCCCTCGTCGGGTCACCTGAGCTTCGGCGGCTGCGTGTTGGCGACTACCGCGTCATCTATACACTAAAAAATGGCGACTTGATTATTTGGGTCCTTCACGTAGGTCATCGATCCAGTGTCTATGAATGAACCGAAAGCGCATTCCGTCGAATCCTCCGCCGTGTCCCCTCTCCTCAGCCCGGGGTGGGGACCGGGGTGGCGATGATGCGGGCGAGTAGGGTGCGGGCCGATTCGAGTTCGGCGATGGAGGCGGCGATCCGGTCGTGTTCGCCGCCGAGCGCGTCGAGGAGTTCGGGGCAGCCCGCGGCGAGCCCCTCGTTCCCCTCGACCATGCAGGGCAGGATCTCGGCGATCATCGCGGTGCCCAGTCCGGCGGCGAGCAGCAGCCGGATCCGGCGGACCGAGTCGAGATCGTCCTCGCTGAACTCGCGGTACCCGCTGGGCCGCCGCACGGGCCGCAGCAGCCGCTGCTCCTCGTAGTAGCGCAGCGCCCTGCTGCTCACACCGCTGCGCCGCGACAGCTCACCGATGCGCATGTGACCTCCGACACGGGTGATCGACTCTCGCGTCGATGTGAAGCTACAGCGTAACCGCCATGGCCGGGGCGGTGTTGCTATTGCGCCATGGAGTCCAGCAGCCAGTTATGGCGCAAGCGCAGGGCGCGCTCCATGCCGGCCGCGGCGGCGGCGAGCGTGAGCGCGGTGTTGAGCCAGAACGGCAGATGGACGGGCGACGTGAAGGTCCCGAAGCGCTCGGCAACGGGGGGCAGTTGGAAGGCCACGTCGAGGAGCTGCGGGATGAGGAGCAGCAGCGGGATGACGAGGACGACCACCGAGCAGCGGCCGATCCAGCGGCTCAGGACGGGGCGCTCGCGGTCGAGGCGCGCGCGGCGGCCCTCGCCGGAGCGCGGATCCGGGTCAAGCTGGCGTTCGGCCCCCTCGGCGGTGACGTAGTGGCAGCGCTTGAGGCCGAACGCCGATGCGGCGACCTCGATCACGCCGCCCTGGACGGGAAAGGCGGCGGGGAGCGTGGACACGGCGTGCTGCCTGCCGTCGAGGTACAGGTGGGCCTTTCCCTTGCCGTCGTCGGAGAAGAGCCGCAGCAGATAGTTGACGTCTACGGCGTAGACCATGAGTCGGCCGCCATCGTCCTCCACCGGGAGGTAGAACAGCGCGCGGGACGTCGGCTGCCACCAGCGGAACGGCTTCAGCCGACGGCCGTCGCCCGGTGTGATCCGTCGCGCGGCGCGACGCCGCGACCACTCTTTGAACATGTCGGACTCCTGGTTGTCATGCGTCACCGCCCCGGCGGTGCGCGGATCGGTTGGGGGACTCCGGCGGCGGGGCTCAGATCCAGCCGTGCTGGGCGGCGATGCGCGCGGCCTCGTGGCGGTTGGCGGTGTCGAGCTTGGCGATGGCGGCCGCGAGGTGGTTGCGCACGGTGCCCCGCGACAGCGAGACGCGCCGGGCGATCTCCTCGACGGGCGCGCCGTCGCGCGCCAGGGCGAGGATGTCGGCCTCGCGCGGGCTGAGCGGGGAGTCGCCCGCGCTGATCGCCTCGGCGGCCAGCTCGGGGTCGACGTAGCGGCCGCCGCCGGCGACCTTGCGCACGACATCGGCGAAGGTGCGCGAGGAGACGGTCTTGGGGAGGAAGCCGCGCACGCCCACGGCCAGCGCCGACTTCAGATAGCCGGGACGGCCGTGGGAGGTCACGATGACGCACCGGCAGTCCGGCAGCTCGGCCGCGAGCCGCCGGGCGACCTCGATGCCGTCGGGACCGGGCAGTTGCAGGTCGAGCAGTGCCACGTCGGGGCGGACCCGCAGGGCCGTGGCCAGGGCCTCGTCGCCGGAGGCCGCCCGGCCGACGACCTCGAATCCGTCCTCCAGTTCGAGCAGCCCGGCGATGGCGTCGCGGATGAGGTGTTCGTCGTCGGCGACGAGGATGCGCGTCATGCTGGGTCGTCCTTCGGGAGCGGGATCGTGGCGTCGAGCAGGAACCAGGTGCCGTCGCGGCGCGTGCTGAGGCGCCCGCCGAGCGCGTGGATCCGCTCGGCCATCGAGCGCAGCCCCGTGCCCCCGCCGTCCGCGTCGCCGGTCTCGCCGGTCGGCGCGGAGCCGGGGGCGGCGGCCCCGTCGTTCGCGATGGTGAGGAGCACCTCCCCGTCCTCGTGCGCGGTCGCGAGGGTGACGCGGGTGGCCGCGGAGTGGCGCAGCAGGTTGGTGACGCCCTCGCGGACGACCCAGGCCAGGGCCTCGGCGCACTCCTCGGGCACGGGGTCGCCGGTCACCGTGCAGCGGATGCCGGCCGACTCCAGCAGCGATCGGGCACCCGACACCTCGCCGTCCCAGGTGGTGCGGAGCTCGCCGCGCACGACGTGGCGGACCTCGGTGCCGGCCTCCTCGGCGAGCCGCTGGACCTCGGTGAGCTCCGCAGCCGCCCGGTCGTCGCGGCCGCGCTTGACGAGTTCCGCCGCCAACGAGCTCTTGACCGCGATGGCGGCCAGCGTCCGGCCGAACACGTCGTGCAGGTCGCGGGCGATGCGCAGGCGCTGGTTCGCCAGCGCGAGCGCGGCGCGGTCCTCGTGCGCCGCCTGGAGTTCGAGCAGGACCCGCAGCATCCACGCGCTCGACCAGCAGACCCACAGGATGACGCTGATCATGACCGCGCCGGTCAGCAGGAGGGCGACGTCCCCGAATCCCAGGAGGGGGACGGCGAGGACGAGCAGCGCCGCATGGAGCAGCAGGGCCCGGCGGGCGTTCAGGACCGGGGCGAAGCTCGCGCCGGCCGCGCCGATCGCCGCCGCGACCGTCATGCCCATACCGTGCAGGGGGATCAGGAAGGTCGCGGCGACCAGGGCGGCGAGGACCAGCAGCCAGGCGGCGACGCCGCCGGCGGGGAGCCGCCGTGCGCGCCCGACGAGGGTGTCGATACTCCATCGGGTGACGAGGACGTTCCCGGTGACCAGGGCGAGGGACAGCACGACCGCCGCGATCCACGCGGCCAGGGGCGCTCCGGTGAGCCGGTCGGCCCACCGCACGGTCCCGAGCAGGGTGCCGACCGGGGTCGCGAGGGCGAAATAGGTGGACCAGCGCACGAAGGACTCGAACCTGCGTGCGCCGACCAGCTGCGAATCGCGCATGCCCGTCATTGTGCCGCCGGGACCCGCGCGGGCCGTGCGTGCGGGTGGGACGGGGCGGTGTGCGCGGGGGTCAGGGCGGGTCCCGTCTTGCGGGTGCGTAGCCACACCACGGCCGCGATCGCGGCGACGGTCACGGTGGGCACGAGCAGGACGGGCGACCCGGTGCCCGCCGAACGGTCGGAGATGGAGCCGCCGATGTCGGAGTGCAGGACAGTGGCGATGACGAAGGTGAGCGTGTTGAGCAGCGCGTGGATGACGGCCGCGGTCTCGATGCCGCCGGTGCGCCAGGTGAGGACGGCCAGGCTGAGGGCGAGCGTGAAGTACCAGATGTTGATCCACGGGTCGTCCGCACCGTGGATGCCCATGAAGATCAGGCTGGAGACGAGGACGCCGACGACCAGCGCCGTGCGCGGCCCGCGGTTCCAGCTCCCGGCGACCCGGAAGACGAGCCCGCGCAGGCCGTACTCCTCGCCGGTCGTCTGAAGGGGGGTCAGCAGGAGGGTGACGACGAGGATGCCGATCAGGTCGGCGACCGGCCAGTGGGTCTGCTCGATGGGCATCGAGAGGTTCAGGATCACCATGGCGATCAGCCAGACGGGGCCGATGAGCAGGAGCGCCCTGCCGAACACGTCGAGCCGGAAGCGCGAGAGCACGGAGTGCAGCGAGGGGCCCCGCACGCCGTAGAGCCACCGTTGGATGAGCATGCTCCACGGGATGAGCAGGGCGAGGCCGAGCATGGTGAAGCCGTGGTACACCGGCGTGTAGTCGGTGCCGCCGCTCGCCGGGTTGGTCCTGCCCATCTGCGTGTCGATGAAGGCGGCGGCCTGGACCGCGGCGAAGCTGAAGACGAACAGCCCCGCTATCAGCAGCACGATGGCGAGGATGCCGCGGCCGATGCGGCGCTTGTCGCCGGCGAGCACGCGGTGGTACTCGACACCGGGCGGGACCGGCCTCGGTCCGCGGCGGCGGCTCGGGGCCGGAGTGGTGGGGAAGCGGTGGTCGTCGTGGTCCATGCTCCGAACGTAAGCCGGAGCATGGCCGTCACAGAGTGTCACGGATCATGGATTCTCTCCGCGCCCCGCACGGGCCGGGCATGACATCTGTCATGCGGTGGCGGCGCGCGGGGCAGGGCCCGTGGGCGGGCGCCCCGTTCCGCCGCCCCGCAGTCGGCGCCGCCCGCGCTGCGACGGGATCGCGGAAGCGGTGGTCAGCCCGGTTCGAGGAGGCAGAACTCGTTGCCTTCCGGGTCACACAGCACCACCCATCCGGCGTCGTCGGACTGCCCCACATCGGCGCGCGTGGCCCCTCTGGCGACGAGGTCCGCCACCGCCGCCGCATGGTCCTCTGGATACAGGTCGAAGTGCAGCCGGTTCTTGGCCCGCTTGGCGTCGCCGACGCGCACGAAGAAGAGGGATGCCGAGGTCCGGTCGGACGGCCGGACCTCGACACCGTCGGGGTCGGGGTCCATGACGTCCCAGCCGAGGGTCTGCGCCCACCACCGCGCGAGAGGCAGCGGCTCCCGCGTGTCGATGGTCACGGCCGCCAATCTGATCTCCATGGCCGCAACCCTACTGGCGGAGCCCCACAGGGCGCTCGCGGCACGGCCGCGATCGCGTGTCCCGCCCGCGGTCACGCCTTGCGGGCGGCCAGGATCTCCAGGTAGTGGGGGTTGTACATGATCCCGAGGATGTTGCCGAACGGGTCGACCACGGAGGCCGTGACGTAGCCCGAATTACCGTGGTTCGTGAGCGGGTGGGAACCCGCAGGGAACCCGTGGGGCAACTACCGCTGCCGGGGCGCCGACATCGAAGGCTACGAGTGGACCTTCGGCACGTACCGCCCAGGGGAGCCCCCCGGCGGCTGGTCGCAGCGCGGCGGCTACGGGGAGGACCTCTCCGCCACGGGCCTGCGGGCCCGTGGCGGTGGCCGGACGTCCCGGTTCGGAGCACGCGACGATTTGCGCTGGAGTGCACTCCACCTCCTACCGTCGGACCATGACCGACTCCACCGGGCCGGACCCGGTCGGCATCCGAGCGGTGTCGGAGCTGACCGGGCTGAGCCTCGACACCCTGCGCTGGTACGAACGCGAGGGGCTGCTGCCCCTGGTCGAGCGCAGCGACGGCGGGCAGCGCCGCTACCCGCCGGCCGCGATCCGGTTCATCCGGCTGGTGCAGGTGCTGCGCCGCACCGGGATGCCGGTGGACGACGTCCGGGACTTCGTGCAGATGGGCTCGGGGCTGGAATGGCACGGCGCGCGCACGGCGCTGCTGGAGCAGCGCGCGGCCGCCATCGAGGAGCAGATCGCACAGCTCCACCAGGACCTCGCCGTCGTGCGGGAGAAGATCGCGCACCACCGCGACCTGCAACAGCGGGGTCTGGACTGCGAGGACGAGATCGCCGCCGCAGCCCCGCATTCGGGCGGGGCCGGTCAGCGGCCGGAAACGAACGGGGACGGCCATGCGTGAGGTCAGGGGATGGGCGGCGCCCGCGAGCGGCGCGGCCCTGGTGCCGTGGGATTTCGAGCGGCGGGAACCGGGGGACCGGGACATCGCGGTGCGCATCCGCTACTGCGGTGTGTGCGCCAGCGACCTCGCCGCGGTGCGCCGCGGCGATCCGGCGGCGTTCCCGCTCGTACCGGGGCACGAGATCGTCGGGGAGGTCGCCGCGGTCGGCGCGGCGGTCTCCCGCTTCTCGGTCGGCGACCAGGTCGCGGTGGGCAACATCGTCGACTCCTGCCGCGTCTGCGCCGCGTGCCGGGCCGGCCGGGAGAACTGGTGCCACGACGGGGTCACCCTCACCTACGGCGGCACCGACCGGGTCGGCGGCGCGCGCACCCAGGGCGGGTTCTCCGCCGAGTACGTCGTCGACGAGCACTTCGCCTACCCCGTGCCGAGCGGCTTGGACCCGGCGGGCGTGGCGCCTCTGATGTGCGCCGGGATCACCACCTATGTGCCGCTGCGGCGCTGGGGCGCCGGTCCCGGGCGGACGGTCGGCGTCGTCGGGATGGGCGGGCTGGGGCACATCGCCCTCAAACTGGCCCACGCCATGGGCGCCGAGGTCGTGCAGTTCACGACCTCCCCAGCGAAGGCCGCCGAAGCGCGCCGGATGGGCGCCGACGACGTCGTCCACTCCCGCGACGAGCGCCGGATGGCCGAGCAGGCGGGCCGCTTCGACCTGATCCTCGACACCGTCGGCGCACCGCACGCGCTGGAACCGTATCTGGGCGCCCTCGCGATCGACGGCACCCTGTGCATGGTCGGCATCCCCGAGCAGGAGGTGCGCGTCAACCCCCTCAGCCTGATCGTCGGCGCGAAGTCCCTGGCCGGTGCCGGCAGCGGTGGCACCGGTGAGACCCGGGAGATGCTCGACTTCTGCGCGGAGCACGGCATCACCGCCGAGACCGAGGTCCTGCCCGCGGACGAAGTCGAGTCCGCCCTCGACCGGTTGGCGCGCAACGACGTCCGCTACCGGTTCGTCCTCGACATGGGCCACTGAACGGCCCGCTGACGCGCAGGTCACGGGCGTGGCGGACCGCCGCGGGCAGGGCCGGTCGCGCGATACTGGGGTGAGGGCACGTCCTGCCCCTGATTGACAGGCAAGCATTGACTTGCATAACGTGTGTGCGCATGGGAGACGTCTTCAGGGCACTGGCCGATCCCACGCGCAGGGCGATCCTCGACGAGCTGACCGACCGCAATGGGCAGACGCTCTTCGAGATCTGCGCCCGGCTGGCCACCAAGCACGGGCTCAGTTCGTCGCGGCAGGCGATCTCGCAGCACCTCGACGTCCTGGCGGACGCCGACCTTGTCGAGACCAGGCGCGAGGGCCGGTACAAGTTCCACTCCATCAACACCAGGCCGCTCGAACCGATCATCGCCCGGTGGCTCGACACGTCCGACGACGACTCCGGCGGCCGCCCCGGCGGCGGCGCCGACACCGAAGGGAACAGGGGGCCGACATGAGAGTGAACCTGGCGAGCGTGCTCGTCGACGACCAGGAGAAGGCGCGGCGGTTCTATACCGAGGTGCTGGGGTTCGTGCTGAAGCACGACATCCCGATGGGCGAGGCCAGCTGGCTGACCGTGGTGTCACCGGAGGACCCGGGCGGCACCGAGCTGGTCCTCGAACCCAGCGGCCACCCTGCGGCGAAGCCGTTCAAGGACGCGCTGGTCGCCGACGGCATCCCGTACACCTCCTTCGCCGTCGAGGACGTCAAGGCCGAGTACGAGCGGCTGAGCGGCCTCGGCGTGCGCTTCACCCAGGAGCCCACGGACATGGGCACGGTGATCACCGCCGTGTTCGACGACACCTGCGGCAACCTCATCCAGATCGCCCGCGAGACCACCTGACCCACCCACCCGGCCATCCCGGCCCGATCACACGCGCTCCAAAGCGCCGGAGGTGATGAACACGCCGCGTTTGCGGAAGGAGAGTGGAGACTCTCGCAGGGCCAGCGGGTGCATTCCACGCAGATCGGTGACGAACCACCAGTCGACGGTGACCCGATCCGCGCTCGTAGCCCACCTCGGTACCTTCCAGCCGTCGCGGCGCGCGAGATGCTCCGCAAGTGCCGCGAAGGCGGCATCGACACGCCTATCACCTGTAGGTGACGGAGCGTCGGTGAAAAGAGCCGCCGCGTTTTCCACACCTTCGCTGCTGAGGCGGCTCTCATAGGCATCGAGTAGCTGGATGACCGTGAATCTCCAGACATCCTTGAGCGGCTCGCCATCGCGCAACATGCGGGTGGCTTCTCTGCCCGCACCGGTGAGCGTGAACCTGTCCATGTGAGCAACCTCCTCATCAGAGGATAAGGGTCCCGTGTTACCGGACCCCCGATTTCCGGTGCGCGAAGCAGGGGAGAGAACCGCAGCAGATCCCCATGTCTCTTCGGGCATCGGGATGAACCGGGCGCGGGGACCTCACGGGGGGCTTTGGGCTGTGGTGATCTAGACGTTTCGCGGGTGTTACGGGTGGTTACCTGCGGGAAATCGGTCGTCCGTAGGGTCATCGGCGACACGCACCCGAGCGAGGAGCCCGCACCGTGACCGCTGACACCGCGACGACCCCCCGGCGTCCCGACGGCCGCTGGATCACCCGGTGGGACCCCGAGGACGCGGAGTTCTGGGCCGCCACCGGCCGGCGCACCGCCAACCGCAACCTGTGGGCGTCCATCGCGGCCGAGCACCTGGGGTTCTCGGTGTGGACCATCTGGTCGGTCCTCACGCTGTTCATGACCCCCGAGACGGGGTTCGCGTTCACCCCCGGCCAGAAGTTCCTGCTGGTGTCGATGGTGACGCTGATCGGCGCGATCCTGCGGGTCCCGTACACGCTCGCGGTGCCGCTGATCGGCGGCCGGAACTGGACGGTCATCTCGGTCGCCGTGCTGCTGGTCCCCACCGGCCTCGCCGTCTACCTGATGCAGCACCCCGAGACGCCGTTCCCGGTGTTCCTGCTGCTCGCCGCCACAGCGGGGCTCGGCGGCGGCAACTTCTCGTCGTCGATGTCCAACATCAACTTCTTCTTCCCCGAGCGCAGCAAGGGGTGGGCGCTGGGCCTCAACGCCGGCGGGGGCAACATCGGCGTGCCGGTGGTGCAGCTCCTCGGCCTGGGCGTGATCGCGGTGCTGGGGGTCGGCTCCGGGCACCTGCTGGCCGCGCTGTACATCCCGCTGCTGCTCGCCGCGTGCGTGCTGGCGTGGCGGCGGATGGACAACCTCGCCGGCGCGCGCACCGACGTCGCTGCGCAGCTCGCCGCGGTGCGCGACCGGCACACCTGGATCATGTCGTTCCTCTACATCGGGACGTTCGGCTCGTTCATCGGCTACAGCTTCGCGTTCGGGCTGCTGCTCCAGAACCAGTTCGACCGCACCCCGCTGGAGGCCGCGGCGGTCACCTTCATCGGCCCGCTGCTGGGCTCCCTCGTCCGCCCCTACGGCGGGCGCCTGGCCGACCGCTTCGGCGGCGCCCTGGTCACGGTGTGGACGTTCGCGGGGCTGGTGGCGGGCAGCGCGCTGATCATCGCGGCGTCCGGGATCGGATCGCTGACCCTGTTCACCGCGGGGTTCATCGCACTGTTCCTGCTCACCGGGGTCGGCAACGGATCGACGTACAAGATGATCCCCGCCATCTACGCCGCGAAGGCCGAGGACCTCGTCGCCGCGGGGACGCCGCGGGAGACCGCGACCGCCGACATGCGTCGCCTCGCCGGAGCGCTGCTGGGCCTGGTCGGCGCCGTCGGCGCGCTGGGCGGGGTCGGCATCAACCTGGTGTTCCGGCAGTCGTTCGAGAGCTTCGGCGCCGCGACCCCCGCCTACGCCGCGTTCCTCGTGTTCTACGTGGTGTGCATCGCGGTGACCTACGCGGTGTACCTGCGCCGGCCGGTCGGCACCCCCACGTCCGCCACCGCGGCATGACCCGCACCCATTGCCCCTACTGCGCGCTCCAGTGCGCCATGCACGTCGAGTCCGACGGCGCGGGCGGCCACACCACGCGCCCCGCCCCGTTCCCCACCAGCAGGGGCGGGCTGTGCCGCAAGGGGTGGAGCGCCGGGGCCCTGCTCGCCGCCCCCGACCGGCTGACCACCCCGCTGATGCGCCCCGCCAAGGACGCTCCGCTGCGGCCGGTCGGCTGGGACACCGCACTCGACCACGTCGCCGGGCGGCTGGCGGCGCTGCGCGCCGAACGCGGCCCCGACGCGGTCGCCGTGTTCGGCGGCGGCGGGCTGACCAACGAGAAGAGCTACCTGCTCGGCAAGTTCGCGCGGGTCGCGCTGGCGACGTCCCAGATCGACTACAACGGCCGGTTCTGCATGTCCTCCGCCGCGGCGGCCGGGCTGCGCGCGTTCGGCATCGACCGGGGGCTGCCGTTCCCCGTCACCGACCTCGCGGAATCCGACGCGGTGCTGCTGGCGGGGGCGAACGTCGCCGAGACGATGCCGCCGCTCATGGGCCACCTCAGCGCGCCGCGGCTGATCGTCGTCGATCCGCGCCGCAGCGCGACCGCCGAGCGGGCGCTGGCAGTCGGCGGCCTGCACCTGGCGCCCCGCCCCGGCACCGACCTCGCACTGGCGCTGGGGATCCTGCACGCGGTGCGCGCCGAGGGAGGGCTGGCGCACGGCTACATCGAGGAGCGCACCACCGGGTTCGACGCCGCGTGGCGGCACTGCGCCGGGTGGTGGCCCGAGCGCGCCGAGCTGACCACCGGGGTGCCCGCCGCCGACATCCGCGCCGCGGCGCGGATCCTCGCGGGCGCGGGCCGCGCCCACATCCTCACCGGGCGCGGCAGCGAGCAGCACGCCAACGGCACCGACACGGTGTCCGCCTGGATCAACCTCGCGCTCGCGCTCGGCCTGCCCGGGCGGCCCGGCTCCGGGTACGGCTGCCTCACCGGCCAGGGCAACGGGCAGGGCGGCAGGGAGCACGGGCAGAAGGCCGACCAGCTGCCCGGGTACCGGCGCATCGACGACCCCGCCGCGCGCCGCCACGTCGCCTCGGTGTGGGGGATCGACCCCGGATCGCTGCCGGGCCCCGGGCGCAGCGCCTCCGAACTGATCGACGCGCTCGGCACCGCCGATGGGCCCGGCGCGCTGCTGCTCTTCGGGTCCAACCCGGTGGTGTCCGCACCCGGCGCCGGCCGCGTCAGCCCCCGCTTGGCAGCCCTCGACCTGCTGGTCGTGGCCGACTTCGTGCTGTCGGAGACCGCGGAGCTCGCGGACGTCGTCCTGCCCGTCACCCAGTGGGCCGAGGAGGACGGCACGATGACCAACCTTGAGGGCCGGATCCTGCGCCGCCGCCGAGCGGTGGCGCCGCCGGAGGGTGTGCGCAGCGATCTGGAGGTGCTGCACGGGCTGGCGGTCCGCCTCGGCCGCAGCGGCGCGGAGTTCCCGGCCGACCCCGGCACCGTGCTCGCGGAGCTGCGCGCCGCCTCGGCCGGGGGAGCGGCCGACTACTCGGGGGCGACCCCCGAGCGCCTCGCCGCGGAGGAGGCGCTGCACTGGCCGTGCCCCGACGGCGCGGGCACCCCGCGGCTGTTCCTCGACGGGTTCACGCACCCCGACGGCAGGGCCCGCTTCACGGCCGTCGACCACCGCGACACCGCGGAGGCGCCCGACGCCGACTACCCGCTGGTCGCCACCACCGGGCGGGTCCTCGCCCACTACCAGTCGGGGGCGCAGACCCGCCGCGTCCCCGAACTCGCCGCCGCGGAACCCGAGGCGTTCGTCGAGGTCCACCCCGACACCGCCGCGCACAGCGGACTGGTCGACGGCCAGTGGGCCCGGGTGGTGTCGCGGCGCGGCGCCACCGAGGCGCGGGTGCGGGCCACGCCCGGCGCGCGGTCCGACACCGTGTTCCTGCCGTTCCACTTCGCCGCCGGACAGCGGGCGAACCTCATCACCGACACGGCGCTGGACCCCGTCAGCAGGATGCCGGAGTTCAAGGCGTGCGCGGTCCGCCTCGAACCGCGCGAGCGCGCGGGGTCAGGAGAGCGCCCATGAACCCCCGCCCTACGCCGTTCGTCCCCGACCCATCGGGCGCCGCAGCGTCCGGCACCGCACGGTCCGGCCACGAAGCGTCCGGCCACGAACCGTCCGGCCCCCGGCACGCGGTGGTCGTCGGCCACGGCATGGTGGGCGCCCGCTTCGCCGAGGAGGTCGCGCGGCGCGACCCCGGCGGGCTGCGGCTGCGGCTGACCGTCGTGGGCGCCGAACCCGAGGGCCCCTACAACAGGATCCTGCTGCCCGACGTCCTGGCCGGCCGGCTCGGAGCGGGCGACCTGGCGCTGCCCGCCCTGCCCGAGGGGGCCGCCGACGTCCGGCACGGGACGGCCGCGACGGCGATCGACCCGGCGCGGCGCAGCGTCGTCCTCGACACCGGGGAGCGGCTCGGCTACGACGAGCTCGTCCTCGCCACGGGCGCCGCCGCGGTGCTCCCGCCGCTACCCGGCGTCGCCCACGGCGACGGCACCCCCGCCCCCGGTGTCAGCGCGCTGCGCGACCTCGGCGACTGCCGCCGCCTCATGGCGCTGGTCCGGCCGGGCGCACCCGTGGTGGTGCTGGGCGGCGGGGTCCTCGGCCTGGAGGCCGCCCGCGCGCTCGCCGGGCGCGGCGCACGCGTCCACCTGGTCGAGTCCGCGCCGTGGATCATGCGGCGCGGACTCGACCAGCAGGCCGCCGGGATCCTCGCCGGGCACTACGAGGCGCTCGGCGTCACCGTGCACGCGTGGCGGACGGCGGCGCGCTGGCTGCCGGGCACCGGGCTGGAGCTGGACGACGGCCAGGTACTCGCCGGGGACGCCCTCGTGGTCACCGCGGGGGTCCGCGCCAACAGCGGCCTGGCGTCCGCCGCCGGGCTCGCAGTGGACGGCGGGGTCCTGGTGGACGACCTGCTCGGCACCAGCGACCCGCGGATCCACGCAATCGGCGACTGCGCCCGCCACAGCGGCGGCGGGGGAGGGCTCGTCGCGTCGGGGTGGGAGCAGGCGGCGGTGCTCGCCGACCTGGTCACCGGGGCGGCGCCCGGCGCACGCTACCGCGGCGCCCGCCCGGTGACCCGGCTGAAGGCCGAGGGGATCGAGCTGACGTCGCTGGGCGAACCGGACGCCGACGCGTCGGCCGAGACGGTCACGCTCGCCGACCCGCCGGGCGGGCGCTACGCAAAGCTGTCGGTCCGCGACGGCCGGGTGGCGGGCGCGATCCTGCTCGGCTTCCCCGACAGCGCGGCGGTCATCGCCCGCCTCTACACCGCGGCGTCCCCGGTCCCCGCCGACCGGCTCGCCCTGCTGCTCGGCGGCGCGGTGGGGGGTGCCGGGACGGGGGACGCGGGGACCTCGGCGGGGGCGGTGTCGGAGGCCGCGGCCGACCCGCTGGTGTGCCTGTGCAACGGGGTCACCCGCTCCACCATCGAGGATGCCTGGCTCGACGGTGCCCGCACCCGCGACGCCGTCGCCGCCGCCACCCGCGCCACCACCGGCTGCGGCGGCTGCGTCCGCGACGTGGGCACGCTCCTCGGCTCCCTGGCGGAGAAGGCCCCGGTGGGTGACTGACGGGGGAGCGGGGTGTCCCCGGCCCAAGGCACTGGGCCGGGGACACCCTGCAACTCCGGCTCAGAGGCTGTCGGGGATTCCGGTCCTGATTCGCCCGTGAGGACGTGTTTCGGCGGTCGCTGCTGCGCAGCAGCGACCGCCGACGCACATCCTCACCGGAACAGGCCAGACCGGCACCCCAACAGCCACTCAGCCGGTCGGGAAGGCGGAGGCACTGAGGAGCCGCGCGATCTGTGCGGCGAGGTCGGCCGCCGAGGTGCCCTCAGGGATCTCGTCCCCGGTTCCGAGGGGCCAGTCCGCGCTTCGGTCGTCGCGCATGTCGAGTTCCACGGTGTGGCGCGTGCGGAGGTTGCTGACACGCAGCGAGCTCGGGTCGTTCTCGTTCGGGGCGCGGACGTCCAGCCCCGCGGCGGTGAGCAGCGCGGCGACGGTCCCGGAGTAGCGGTCGAACTGGTCATCAGACAGCAGCTCGGGTACCTCGGCGTCGATGGAGGTGTCGACGCCGTCCCACGCGTGGGCGACAATCGGTGCAGGGAGTGTGTGGACGTCGGTCATCGATGGTTCCCCCTAGTTCGGCCCTCGCCAACCACTACACCTGGCCACTTCCTCCCCCTGCCGCCAGGGCATAGAGCAGCGCGTTCATCGTGGTGCCTGAGAAGATCTCGCGCTTTGGGACCGGTTCGAGCTCAGCCGGTGCAGTGTGTGGTGGCTAGCGTCGTGGGTCGGCCCGTTCGCCGAGGCCCCAGCAGAAGGGGCCGCTGGTCTGATGGACTCGGATGTTCCAGCCCAGACGGGTCAGTTCACGCGTGAGCTCTTGAGGTGTGTGCGGTACTTTCACCGCGCGATGGGGAGTGCCATCACGCAGGCGGCGCTGGATGATCGTTGACGCCTCTCCGTTGATGAGCTCCTGCTCGGTGCGGTGACCGTCATCGACGAACAACACCCGGCCCCCCGGGTGCAGGCTGCGATCGACAAGGTCCCATAGCTCTGCGAAACGGCCCCAGGGCACGTGTGAGATCCAGAAGCCCATGAAAACGCCGTCGTAGCGGCGGTCGGGCTCCCAGGTGAACAGATCGGCCAGGACGAATCGCACCCGCCCGAGGTCGGCGGCGACGCGCTGCCTGGCCCATGCCTGCATCTCGGGTGATGCGTCGACCGCGGTGACGGTTTCGGCACGGCGGAGCAGTTGCGGTGTCCAGGTGCCCGGCCCGGATGCCAGTTCCAGGACGTTGCCGGTGGGAGCGAACGTCTCGACCGCGGCGATGAGTTCGTCAACGCCGGGTTGGTCGAGCTGATTGTCGTGATACTCGTCGGCGACGGCCCGGTAGTAGGCGATCTGCTCTGCCAACAGCCGCTGATCGCCACTACCTGCATCGACATCCATCACAGTCCCCTTCGTCGAAAAGTGTGCTGCTATCAAAGGGTGCGGGCTGCTCGCAGGGGCACGTCAAGCTGATCGTGGCGAGACGGCATGGTCGGGGCCTGTGGTCCTGCCTGCCCTGACGGGGTGACCCGCTGCTGCGGGACCCGCTCTCCTGACAAGTCAAGACGAAACCCGCGCGTTGGGTCCTGCCGCTGGTCATCTACCCGGGGCTCGTGAGGATGACGAGTCGGCCGGTCGCCCTGGTCATCGCGACGTAGCGGTCGACCGCCCCTTCGATGCCCGTGCCGAACCCCTCCGGGTCGACGAGGACGACCAGGTCGAACTCGAGGCCCTTCGCCAGTTCCGGGGTCAGCGACCGGACGCGCGGCGTCGCCCGGAACGCGGGGTCGCCGATGACGCAGGCGGTCCCCTCCGCGTTCTCGGCGAGCCAGGTGTCGAGGACCCGGCCCAGGTCCGATGCCGAACCGCGGCCGACGGGGACGCCGCTGCCGCGGATGGACACCGGCACGTTGGCGTCCGGGAGCGCCGCCCGGATGACCGGTTCGGCCTCCGCCATGACCTCCTCCGGCGTCCGGTAGTTGATGCTCAGCGAGGCCATGGCGATCCGGTCGAATCCGAGCCGTTCGAGCCGCTCCCGCCACGACTCCGTGAACCCGTGCCTGGCCTGGGCGCGGTCACCGACGATGGTGAAGCTCCGGGACGGGCAGCGGAGCAGCAGCATCTGCCATTCCGCGTCGGTCAGCTCCTGGGCCTCGTCCACGACTATGTGCGCGAACGGGCCGGCGAGCAGGTCCGGATCCACTGCGGGCAGCGCGGCCTCGTCGACCAGGCTGTCCTTGAGGTCCTGGCCGCGCAGCATGGTCACCGCGCCCTCGCCGTCGTCGTCGGCTTCGAGGATGTCGTCGATGACGGCGGCCATGCGCTCGCGTTCGGCGGCTGCGGTGGCGCTGCGCCGGCGTTCGCGCCGGGACGCCTCCGGGTCGCCGAGGCGCTGCCGCGCCGCGTCAAGGAGCGGCAGGTCGGACACCGTCCAGGGCCGGCCCTCCTCGCGCCGCAGCGTCCTGATCTCGTCCAGGCTCAGCCAGGGGGCGCACTTGCGCAGGTAGGCGGGTACCGACCACAGGTCGGCGACGATGTCGGTCGGTTCGAGCAGCGGCCACGCGCGGTTGAGGGTCCTGACCAGGTCGGCGTCCCGCAGCAGCGCCGCGCGGAGCATGGCGGGCGAGACCTCGTCGGCGTCGAACCTGTCCGCCAGGATCGCGACCAGCTCCGCCCAGATCTGCTCCCGCGCCTCGTTGTGCGGGGTCCCCGGTTCGACCGCCGAGAACGCCTCGGCCCAGTCGGCGGCGCTCAGCCGGACCTCGCCCCAGTCCGTTGCGACCGCCGTCCCCTGGGCGGGCGGCCGCTCGTAGAACGCTGCGGCCGGTTCGATCGCCCGCACCAGGTCGGCGGAGGACTTCAGGCGGGCGACCGCCGGGTCGGCCTCGGCCTCCGCCGCGGCGCCCTCGGGGAGTAGGTCGCGCAGGGTGCAGGTCTGCACGCCCTCCTCGCCGAGGCTCGGCAGCACGTCGGCGACGTAGGCCAGGTAGGGCTGGTGCGGGCCGACGAACAGCACGCCGCCCCGATGGTGGCCGAGGCGGGGGTCGGCGTAGAGGAGGTGGGCGGTGCGGTGCAGGGCGACGACGGTCTTCCCTGTCCCCGGGCCGCCGTCGACCACCAGCGCGCCACCGGAACCCGCGCGGATGATGGCGTCCTGGTCGGCCTGGATGGTGCCGAGCACGTCCCGCATCCGGGCCGACCGGTTGGCGCCCAGGCTGGCGATGAAGGCGGACTGGTCGTCCAGCGCGGCGTGCCCCTCGAACCCGTCCGCGGTGAACACCTCGTCCCAGTAGTCGCCGACCCGGCCCCGCGTCCAGCGGTACCTGCGGCGGCTCGCCAGGCCCATCGGATCGGCGTGGGTCGCGGCGAAGAACGGCTCGGCAGCGGGGGAGCGCCAGTCGAGCAGCAGGCGGCGCCCCTCACTGTCGGTGAGGCCGAGCCGCCCGATGTACACGGGCTCGGCGCCGTCCGCGCCGACGATGCGCCCCAGGCACAGGTCCAGGCTGAAGCGGCGCAGTGTGCGCAGGCGCGCGGCCAGCCGGTGCACCTCCATGTCCCGGTCCAGCGCCTCCCGGCCCCTCCCGCCAGGGGTCCGGCGCGCGGCGTCGAGACGGTCGGACAGGTCGGCGACCGACTGTTCGAGGCTCTCCGCGATGGCGGCGAAATGCCGCTCGTCGTCGGCGATCAGCTTCGGGTCGGCTTTGGCGGCAAGGTGGTCGGGGAGGTCGAACGCGCTGTTGATCAGGTACTTCACGTCGTCTCCCGTGTCATGTTCTCCGGTCACGATCGACGATTCTGCGCCATCCAGGGGGTCTTGCCGCAAGCCCCGGGGTGCGCTATAAGTTGAAAGTGGCGGGGAGTGACCAGAACCCTCCCTCGCGATCACCCACCAAGTGAGTCTCCCCACGGGCGCCCGCCGGGAACGGCAGCGCTGTCGGCCCAGGCCGATCTTGCACGGCCCGCAGATACGACAACGCCGTGTCCTGGGCAAGGCCTACCGGACGGGGTAGACCTGGCCGGTCTGGGCGCCCTCGATGGAGCGGACGTAGGCGCTGGCGACCCGTTCCAGGTCCACGGGTTCGACACCGGGGAAGAAGTCGCCGTAGTCGGCGACGGACTCGGTGAAGATGGTCGGGCTCACAGCGTTGACGCGCTGCGGCGCGATCTCGATCGCCGCGGAACGGACGAACGCCTCGACCGCGCCGTTCGCCATCCCCGCGGCGCTGCCAGTGGGGATCGGCTGCTCCGCGAGAACGCCGGTGATCAGCGTGAAGGAGCCCCGCTCGGCGATGCGGGCGGTGCCCTGACGCACGAGTTCGAGTTGGCCGGCCACCTTCCCGTTGAAGGCCGACAGGTAGTCGGCGGGCATCATCTCGACCACGGGCTTGTACGGGACGTCGCCGGCCGCGCTCGCCACGGCGTCGATGTCGCCGGCCCGGTCGTAGGCGGCGGTGATCTGGGCGGGGTCGGTGATGTCCAGGCGCAGGTCTCCACTGGAGCGGCCGACGGTGACGATCGAATGACCGCGGTTGACAAGGGTCTCGTGGACGGCCGCGCCGAGCTTTCCGGCGGCTCCGACCAGCAGGATTCTCATACAGACGACGCTAGGAGGCCGCGCCCGGAAAGAGAAATGTCTACCGCGCGGCACTTATGCTCGGTGGTTATGAATGTGGAGCTGCGACATCTGCGGGCCTTGGCTGCGATCGGCGACGACGGCACCATCACGGGGGCGGCCGCTGCTCTCGGGATCAGCCAGCCCGCGCTGTCACGCACGCTCGACCAGATGGAGAGGCGGCTCGGGGCGCTGCTGGTGGAGCGCACCACACGGGCACTGCAACTCACCCCTGAGGGGAAGCGGCTGTGGGAGCACGCACACGTGATCCTGGCGCACCTCGACGACGCCCTCGCCGAGGTCACGACGGGGCCCCGCCCACTGCGCGTCGGCTTCTCCTGGGGCGCGCTGGGCCGCCACACGGTGCCGCTCCTGCGCGGCTGGCGGGCCACCCGCCCCGATGTGCCGGTGTCGGTCCACCGCCTCGGCGACCCCGAGCCCGCGCTGCGCCGCGGCGACATCGACCTCGCGTTCCTGCGCGTGCTGCCCCGCGACGACGCGTTCTACGTCCTGCCGCTGTTCCGCGAACAGCGGATCGCGGCCGTGGCCGAGGGCGACCCGCTTGCGAGCCGCACCCGGCTGCGGCTCGCCGACCTCGCCGACCGCCGCGTCGCGCTGTGCGCCACTGCCGCGACGACCAGCGCCGGACTATGGCCCGTCGGCGGGCGCCCCGACACCGGCCTCCATGTGGAGAACGCCGATGAGTGGCTCACGGTGATCGCCACCGGCGAGGCGGTCGGGGTGACCGGCGAGGCGACCGCGCACAGCCACCCCCACCCCGACGTGCACTACCTCGCCATCGAGGACGCCCCGACCATCACCGTCCACCTCGCCTGGGCGCCGGTGCCCGCCCATCCCGAGATCGCCGCGTTCCGCGACTACGCGCGCTCCACCATCGGCGCCGCCGAACCCGCGGGGGCGATCCCGTGACCGGCCGCGGCGGAACACGCCGTCATCGCGCTTGACCCTGTCACTGTGTCAGGGGGTGGGGTGGAGGGGTCATGTTCATCATCGGAGACTTCGCCAAGTACGGCCGGGTGTCGGTCCGCATGCTGCGGCATTACGACGTCATCGGGCTGCTGCGCCCCGCTCGCGTCGACCCGGACAGCGGATACCGCTACTACCGGGCCGCGCAGCTCGCGCGGCTGAACCGCATCATCGCGCTCAAGGACCTGGGGTTCACCCTGCACCAGGTCCAGACGATCCTCGACGACGTCGGCCCCGAAGAGCTGCGCGGCATGCTGCGGCTGCGGCGCGCCCAGCTGGAGACGGCCGCCGCCGACGCCGCGGCGCGATTGGCGCAGGTCGAGGCGCGGCTCCGCACAGTCGAGAACGAGGGACTCATGCCCACCGAGGACATCGTCGTCAAGAGCCTGCCGCCCGTGCGGCTGGCCGAGTTGACCGGTATCGCGGCCGGTTTCGACCCGCAGGACATCGGGCCGGTCATCGGCCCCCTCTACGCCGAACTCTGCCGCCGCCTCGACGCCGCCGGTGTGGCCGCAGCGGGCCCCGGCATCGCCTACTACGAGGACGCGCCGCACGGCGGGGCGATCACCGTGCACGCCGGGCTGCCGGTCGCCGAGGGAGTCCGCAGCATCGGGGACGTCGACGTCGTCGATCTGCCCGGTGTCGAGCGCGCCGCCACCATCGTGCACCGCGGCCCCATGGACGACGTGCTGCCCACCGCCCAGGCGCTGGCGCGCTGGATCGACGCCAACGGCCACAGCTCCCGCGGCTACGCCCGCGAGCTCACCCTCGCGGGACCCGGGGACCGCGACCAGTGGGTGACCGAGCTGCAAGAGCCCATCAGCGGGCCCGCATGACCGGCACCGGCGGCCGCGCGTCCGCTCTGAACGACGGCCTCGGCATGCCGCCCTACACCGGTTCCGGGCCCTACTGCTACACCCATTCCCTCGCGATGGTGCTCGGGCCCGCGGCGCCCGCGCCTGCGGTCATCGAGACGCTGACCGGCGCGCCGTTCGGCGTGCAGTCGATCGGCGGGACCCTGCCGCTGTTCGACCCCTACGGCTGGAACCCGGAGGTCGGCCTCGACGCCGCCATCGGCCTGCTCGGCTGGCGGTGCGAGCGCAGCGCGGGCGGCACCGCCGAGGAGGCGCCGGCCCGGCTGCGCGCGGCCTGCGTCCGCGGGCCCGCCCTGGTGGGGCCGGTGGACATGGGTCTGCTGGCGTACCAGACCGGCCTTCCCGACGACGACCCCTCGGGCGGCGACCACTACGTGGTGGTCCTCGGTGTCGAGGACGGCACCGTTCTGCTGCACGACCCGCACGGCCACCCATACGCGACCCTGCCTGCGGCGGCCTTCACCGCGTCGTGGCGCGCGGCGGGGGTGCCCTACGTCGAGGCGGGGTTCGTGCTGCGCACCGGGTTCGTCCGGGAGCGTGCGGTCGCGGACGCGGAGGCGCTGCGGCGGTCCCTCCCGAACGCGCTCGACTGGCTGGGCGGCCGCACCGACCGGCCGATGCCGCCGGGATCGCTCGGCGGGGCGGCGGCGGTCGAGGCGCTCGCGTCGCAGGTGGACGCCGGGCTCGACCCCGGCGTCCGCGCGCTGCTGGCGGAGTTCGGGGTGCGGGTCGGCGCGCGCAGGCTCGCCGACGCGGCCACGTGCCTGGGGATCCTGGGACTGGCGGGCCCCGCCGCCGTCGCGACCGGGCAGGCCCGCATCCTCGGGGGACTCCAGCACCCCCTCGTCACAGGCGACGATGCGGCGCTGGCGGCGGGCCTGCGGCGCCTCGCACCCACCTACGAGCGGTTGCGCGGCGCCCTCGCAGCGGAGGTCGCCGAGCGCACCGGCGCCTGACCTGGTCGGTCCCGCTGCTCGGCCATCGCGACTACGCGGCCCCCGCTGCTCGGCCGTCGCGAGGCCGAGCAGCGGGGGCCGAGGGCCGTCCGGAGGCGGCCGCGAGTCGCGGCCTAGGAGCGGCGGATCCAGGCGGTGAGGACCGCCAGTCCGATGACCACCTTCCAGATCTCGAACGGGTAGCCGGCGAGCCGCTCCACGAGGCCGATCCCGGAGTCCGGCGCCATCGCGACGAACACGAGGCCGGTCAGCCCGATGAGCACGGCCGCCCCGGTGAAGGCGCTGAGCACCGGGTTGGTCCGCCGCAAGGCCAGCGCCAGCAGGCCCATGCCGATGTTGGACATCGGGATCGCGATCACGGCACCGAGGAGGTGCAGGTCCAGGTCGACGTTCTCGGGGTACACGCCGGCGATGATCGCGCCGACCCCCGCCAGGGCGACCAGGACCAGCCCGGTGGTGGCGAGGCCGCCCTTCGGCCACGCCGCGCGGCCGAGGGCGGCGCCGAGGATGGCGAGCACGCCGACGCCGATGTAGGCGCCGTTCATCAGGGCGTGCAGCGGCGAGCAGACGTACTCCTGGTAGTTCTTGATGGTCACCGTGCCGCACTCGGTTGCGCCCAGGTCGCTGATGTAGTTGTCGACCATGCTGTACGGGGTGGTCCAGGCGGATTGCACGATCGCCTCGATGACGAAGAAGCCGAGGCAGAGGATCCAGCAGGTGGCGGCGACCATGATCCGCGGGGTGGTCGCCAGCGGGAATTTCGGCACCGAGCGCACGCCTGTCTGAAGAGTCGTCATGGTGTTCCCTGTCGTTCCATTCTTGGGGTCGGTGCCGATCAACCGAGTGATCTCCAGAACTCGGCGTGGTGCTCCGTCGCGACGTCGGCCGGTTCAACGGCGCCGGGTGTGAACCGCATCGCGCGGCCGCCGTCAGTTCCGGCGGGCCAATGCGGGGCGCCCTCGTGGTTCGGGTCCCCGGTGCGGGCGAACGCGGTCCAGTAACCGATCATCGTCCGCGACATCTCCCGCTGCGCCGGGTCGGTGAGGAGGTCATGGCCGTGCAGCTCGAACAGCGACGGCAGGTCGGTCGCATGCGCGGCTCCCTGCGGGACCTCGGGGACCTCGACCCCGTTGACGTTGGGCGCGTCCGGGTCGGCGAACTCGTAGGGGTAGACGGTCGTGTGCCGTGCGAACTCCCGGTTCCCCGCCTGCGTCTGCCCGGCCCACGTGTGGTCGGTGACGACCGTGGCCCAGGCCAGGCCGGCCGAGGGGTACTCCGACAGCGGGTACTCGGCCGCCACGGCGGCCGCGTTGTCGCCGAACGCGTTCCGCAGGAGGCCGGGGTAGGTCTCCGCGGTGATCCGGTCGGGGTCGACCATCATGGCGCCGGCCACGAACGAACGGGCTTCGTCGCGGGTGTTCCCCGAGATCATCGGGACCCGGGTGAACGCGCCCGCCTGCACGGCGGCGGCGGGGTCCATCGGCAGCAGCCCGGTGCCGTAGGCGAGGTGGTTGGTGAAGCCCTGCGTCTTCGTCAGCAGTTCGGCCACCGGCTTCTCGCGCATGTCGGCCAGTTCCCGGCCCGGAGAGGCGCCGAGGTCTCTGGCGACCGCCAGGCCGTCCTCCTGCACCCGCCGGAGCGGCAGGTAGGGGGCCTGCGCCGCCGCACCGGGGTAGAGGCCGCCATTCGGCCACCGCAGCAGGCAGGACCCGGACGAGACCGCGGCCTTCGCGAAGAGGCCGTCGGCGCGCGGCGAGGTCAGCAGGGCGCAGATGGACATGGCCCCCGCGGACTGGCCGAACACCGTGATGTTGGCCGGGTCGCCGCCGAACGCGGCGGCGTTGCGCTTGGTCCATTCGAGCGAGGCGATCTGGTCGGCGAGCCCGAAGTTCCCCGACCCGGGCAGGCCGGGGAGGCCGAAGTAGCCGAGGATCCCGAGGCGGTAGTTCACCGTCACGACGATGACGTTGCCCTGGTCGGCCAGCCGCTCGGCGTGGTAGTAGTTGCCGCTGTCCTGGGTGAAGCCGCCGCCGTGCCACCAGACCATCACCGGGAGCCCGGACCCCGGCTCGGCGTCGCGCGGCGTGGTGACGTTGACGAAGAGGCAGTCCTCGTCGGTGATCGGGTCCTGGCCGGGCGCGGCCTGCGGGCACGCGCTGCCCGTTGCGGCGGCCTCCCGTACGCCGCGCCACGGCTTCGGCGGTTGCGGCGGCGCCCAGCGCAGGTCGCCGACCGGCGGGCTGGCGTAGGGGATGCCGAGGAACCGGCGGGTGGTGTCGGTCTCGATGCCGTGGATCCGGCCGGAATCCAACCGCACCGTCAACGAGGGCGATCCGGGTCCGGGGGTCGCGGCGCTCGCTGCACCGGGCGCGATGAGCATGGCCGCGGCCACTCCGGCGATGCGGCGCCGACGGCGCTTGGGGGTGGTCATCGCGCCGCCTGGGCGGCCGTCGCGGCGTCGATGGTCGCACGCAGTTCGGCGACGTACTTCTCGGGTCGCTCGCCGCGCGCGATGGGCTTCAGCGCCCCGTCCAGCGCCTGCCGGATGGTGGTGCACATGAACTCGACGTCGAACGCGCGGAACTGCCCCTGCTCCTGGCCGGCCCGCAGGATCCGGCCGAGGTCGGTGGCCTCCTGGGTGTGGCGGTGGTGCCGCGCCCGGGGCACGGCGTCCTCGGCCTCCCCGGCGAAGATCTCGGTCAGCGCCGCCATGTGCCGCGGGTAGTCGGCGTACAGCTCGATGCTCCCGCTGACGAACGTCAGCAGGGACTCTCTCGGTGTGCCGGCCGCCGCCATCCGCGGGCCGAGGACGGCCGCGCCCAGGTCGTACACGCTCTCCACCACCTTCTCGATCAACTCGGCGCGGTCGCGGAAGTGGTAGGACAGCACGCCGCGGCTGACCTGGGCCCGCTCGGCGATGCGCACCATCGATGCGCGGGCGAGCCCCCGTTCGGCGATCACCTCGATCGCGCACTCCACCAGTTGCTCTCTGCGGGCGGTGTGGATGAACGATCCACCCCTGCCTTCTTCGCTCTTTGTCATGATGGTCGAAAAGTTAGCAGGTATGTTTAAAAATTGGCAACATCGTCAGTACGGGTCGCCGTGGGATCGATCCCCGCCCTGCTCAGGACGGGTGCGCTCGCCGCACGTCCCCCTTGGGCCGCGGCGGCGTGATCAGCGCGTCATGGCGCGCCTAGGTGGCCGGCGGGGTGGCGGACTGGGCCGGGAGGTCCAGGGCGAGCCGCCCGGCGAGGTCGCGCAGGCACTCCTCGAAGACCGGCTCCATGTCGGTGTAGGCGAAGTCGAGCTGGTGCAGGACCTCCATGCACAGCAGGCCGTACATCCGCGTCCAGCAGGTCAGGAAGACATGGGCGGCCTCGGGCGGCAGCAGCCCGCCGATGGTGTCGGAGTAGGCGGCCAGCTGCTCGCGCAGTGACGGCGGCAGGTCGGCCGGATCGGGCACGGGGAAGGGGTGCGTCCGCCACAGTTCGACGAACAGGTCGAGCAGGATCTGCTCGAAGCGCTGTGCGGCCTGGTGGCGCGCCGAGGCGGGCTGCCGGTTGGACGGGGTGACGGGGCTCGCGAAGATCCAGCCGAACTCGGCCGGGTGGGTTGTCGCCCACGCGCGCATGGCGCGGCACGCCGCGACGAGGCGTTCGGCGATCGGCGCGCCGGGGTGTGCGTCGCGGGCCCGGCCCATGGCCTCGGCGAGTTCGCGGAAGAAGCCCGCGGTGACCGCGCCGACGAGTTCGTCATAGCCGGCGTAGTAGTGGTACAGGGCCGGACCGCTCATGCCGACCTCCCTGGCCACCGCGTTGATGGTGACCGCGGCGGGCCCCTTGTCGACCAGCAGGCGGCGCGCCGCCGCGTGGATCTCGTCGAGGGTGGCCTCGCGCAGCCTGCGCCGCCGTTCGGTGGTGCGTGCGGGCATCCCGCTCCCTTCGTCGGCGCCTGCCGGGATTGACATCCTAACGCCCCTATGTTTACTTAATGGCTCTAAATAAAACTAGAATCATTAGGAGATGCGATGAGACTCCGCTGGCGGATCCTTCTCGGGGCGGCGCTCGTCTCGGCGGCGTGGTGGGGGCTGTCGTACTCCGCCGCCCAGCGGCGCGGCCCCGAAACGCCGCACGACCGGTCACAGGACAGGCCGCAGGACCGCGGGACGGCGGCCTGACATGCCCGCCACCAGGCGCAAGAACCCCCTCGTCGGCGTCTTCGGCAAGTACGCGGTCGACGCGACGGTGACCGAGGCCGAGCCCGTCACCCCCGCGATGCTGCGGATCCGGCTCCGGACCGACCGGCCCGTCGCGTTCCCCTACACCCCCGGCCAGCACATCAGGATCCAGCTGATGGACCCGCTGTCGGTGGCTGGCATCCTGCGCCCCGCCGAGACGCTGCGCACGTACACGATCTGGGACATGGCCGCCGACCGGTGCGCGGTCGAGCTGCGCGCCCACCTCTACGAGGGCGACGGCATCGGGTTGGCGTGGGCCCGGGCGGCCCGGCCCGGCGACCCGGTCACCTTCTGGTGGCCCGAGGGCGACTTCCACACGCGCGAGGCCGACTTCCACGTGTTCATCGGCGAGGAGACCGCCGGTGCGGCGTTCGGGCCGATGATCCGCGGGCTGGACGCATCGGCCGAGGTGTACGGGGTGGTGGAGGGCGACGTCCCGGAACACGACCTGCCCCTTCCCCGTGAGGGGGAGCTGCGCCGGGTGCACCGTTGCGGCGCACCGGCCGCCTCGTCCCAGGTCCTGCTCCGGGCCGCGGCGGCGCTCGACCTGCCCGACGGCTCCGGGGCCGCCTACGTGGCGGGGGAGGCCCGGACCTGCCAGATGGTGCGCGACATGCTGGTCAAGGAGCGCGGCTGGCCGCGCACGTCCATCAAGGTCAAACCGTTCTGGACACCGGGCAAGCGGGGCCTGCACTGACCCCTGCGGCGACCAGTCCCGCACCGCGCGCTTGACCTTCACGTATACGTGAAGGTTCTAGCTTCGCGGCATGAATCCAGACGCACCCGAAACCCCCCGCTTCCCGTCCCGCGGCCTGCCCGCGTGGCTGCTCTGCCTGCTCCTCGCGGCCTTCGCCGTCGGCACGGACGACTTCGTCGTGGCCGGTGTGCTGCCGGAGGTCGCCACCGGGCTGCGCGTGAGCGAGGCCGCCGCGGGCCAACTCGTGACGGTGTTCTCGATCACCTACGCGGTGGCGGCCCCCGTGCTGGCGGTCGCCACCGCACGGCTGCCCCGGCGGCGCCTGTTCGTCGGCGCGATGCTCGTGTTCGCCCTCGCCAACGTGGGTGCCGCGCTGGCGCCGACCTACGCGGTGCTGATGGCGTTCCGGGTCGTCGCCGCGCTCGCTGCGGCGGCGATCACCCCTGCGGCGTTCGCCATCGCCGCGGCACTGGCGCCGCGCGAGCGGATGGGCCGCGCCATCGGCACCGTGGCGGCCGGGCTGACGCTCGCACTGGCGCTGGGCGTGCCGGTCGGCACCTGGCTCGGCGCGGCCTTCGGGTGGCGTTCGACGTTCGCCTTCGTGGTCGTGCTCGCCGTGGCGGTCCTCGCCGCCACACCGGTGTTCCTGCCGGACCTGCCGGGCGCCGCCGAGATCGGGCTGCGCCGGCGGTTCCGGGCGCTGACCCGGCCGGCGATCCTGCTGGGCGTCTCCGGCACCGTTCTCGGCGCCACCGGCGGCCTGATGACCTACACCTACATCGCGCCGATCGTGCGCGACCTGACCGGCGCGGGCACGGCGCAACTGGCCGCGCTGATCGCGGTCGTCGGCGTCGCGGGCGCCATCGGCACCGACCTGGGCGGCCGGGCCACCGACCGGTGGGGCGCGGACCGCGCGCTGCTCGTCACGATCGCCGGGCAGGTGGCGGCGACCGGGGTCCTCGCCGCGATCGGCTTCGCGGGCGACGGAGCGAGCCCACTGCCGCTGGTCGCCGCCGTGTTCGCCGTGTGGGGGCTCGCGGGGTGGGCGTTCAACCCGCCCATGAACACCAGGATGCTCGAACTGGCGGGACCGGCCGGTACCGAGGTGGTGGCGCTCAACACCAGCGGGCTCTACGTCGGCATCGCCCTGGGCGGCGCGCTCGGCGGCGCGGCCGTGGCCGGTTACGGTGGCATCGGGGTGACCGTCGCCTCGGCCGTGATCGGTCTCGCGACGATCGTGCTGCTCGCGGCGTCCGTCGTGCGCTACGCCGCGCCCCGTGCCGCCGCCGGACCCGAGCGCGACCACGGCCCGGCGGCCCGGCAGACGTGACCGAGGCGAAGGCGGGGGACATGCGGATCGGCGAGCTTGCACGGCGGACCGGCACCACGACCAGGGCGCTGCGGTACTACGAGGAGCAGGCGCTGCTGACCTCAGAGCGCGGCGGCAACGGCTACCGCGAGTACGGCGACGACGCGGTGGTGCGGGTGCGCAACGTCCGCCTGCTGCTCGACGCCGGGCTCGGCTCCGAGGAGATCCGCGAGCTCCGCGCCTGCCTGTCCAGGGACCTCACGCACGAGCCCGCGTGCGGGGAGGCGCTGGGACTGTACGAGCGCAGGCTCGACGCCGTGCGGGCGCGGCTACGCGCGCTGCTCGACGTCGAGGAGCGGTTGAGCGCGCAGGTCGGCGAGTTGCGCTCGGCCGCAGCGGACTCCGTTCCGTCGTGACTCCCCGCCCGGGGGCGCAGCCCGCCGCCGGGCGGGAGTCAGGAAACGTCCCAGAGCCGCACGGTGCCGTCGTCGCCACCGGTGGCGAGGGTGTCGCCGTCCGGTGCGAACGCCACCGACTCCACCGGCTCGCCACGGCCGATCGCCGTGATCCTCGTTTCGGAGTCCACGTCCCACATCCGCAGTGCGTCTTGGCTTCCGGTGGCGAGGGTGTCGCCGTCCGGCGCGAACGCCACCGAGCGCACCGGGTGGATATGGTCGAACACCCTGGCGCTCGTGCCGGAGTTCACATTCCACGATTGAGCGACTCCCTGGAAGCCGTGCTCCCCGCTTCGGGAGCCGGTGGCGAATGTCAGTCCGTCGGGCGCGAACGCGATGGAGTTCGCTGATTTGCCGAGAGCGATCGTCTGGACCTCTTCACGGGTGTCCACGTCCCACAAGCGCGCGAACTGGTCGTCAGAGCCGACCGTCACGCTGCCCTGATTGGCGGTGGCCAGGGTGGCGCCGTCCGGTGCGAACGCCACCTCCATCACTGCGGTGCCGTCTTCGAGGGTGGCGATCTCCTCGTCCGAGTCCATATCCCACAGTCGCGCACCTTCGGTGGTGCCAATGGCGAGCGTCTTCCCGTCAGGCGCGAACGCGACCGAATTGGCCGGCTCATCGCCATCGAGGGTGGTGATCTCATCACCGGAGTTCACGCTCCACAGCCGCGCGCCTTTTGGGGTACCGGTGACGAGCGTCTTCCCGTCGGGCGCGAACGTCACCGCATCCACCACGTCGTCGTGGACGAGAATGTCGGTCTCCTCGCCGGAGTCGACGTCCCATAGGCGCACGGTGCCGTCGCCGCTGGCGGTGGCCAGAGTGGCGCCGTCCGGAGAGAACGCCACCGAACGCACCCGATCGTTATGGCCGGTCCATGTCTCGACCGGCTCCAGCCTCGACGTTGGGGACTCCGAGTCCGCTCGTGGCCAAACGGCCGGCAGCACGGTGGCGAGCCCCGCGACGCCCGCGACAGCGAGGATCGCGGCACCGCCCACGGCCCACGGCCGTCGCCTGCGCTTGGCGGACACCACCGCGACACCGCCGTCACCGGTGCGGCCCGGGGCGATCCTGGTCGTGGGCGGGACGGAGCCGTTGTCCACGACCGCCGTGGCGGCCTCGCTGCCGGCGGAGGGCGCGGACTGCTGCGCGGTGGGGGCGAACCCGGCCGGCGGCCAGGCGCCGTCCAGGTCGGCGACCTCGCACCGGGCGAGGATCTGCGCGGGAGTGGGACGCCGGCCGGGGTCGGGGTTCCAGCAGTCGGTGATCAGGGCGGCCACGTCGTCAGGGAGTCCGTCGAGGGCGGGGACGGGCCCGATGATGGCCCGGATGGTGGCGGCCGGGGTGGTGGCGGCGAAGGGGTTGGTGCCGGTGGCGGCGAACGCCAGCACCGTGCCCAGCGAGAAGACGTCCGTGGCCGGGCCGACGTGGTCGCCTTCGGTCTGTTCGGGGGACATGTAGGGGAGGGTGCCCAGCACCGCCCCGGTGGCGGTCTGGTGGGTGGTGTCCAGTGCCCGGGCGATACCGAAGTCGATGATGCGGGGACCGTCGGCGGCGAGGATGATGTTGCCGGGTTTGAGGTCGCGGTGCACCAGGTCGGCGCCGTGGATGGCCTCCAGCCCTTCGGCGAGGCCCGCGGCCAGCACCCGCAGCGCAGCCGGCTCCAGCGCCCCGTGGTCCGCGAGGAACCGGTGCAGCGAGGGCCCGGGGATGTGGGCGGTGGCGATCCATGGCGGGTCGGCCTCGGGGTCGGCGTCGATGACCTGGGCGGTGTGGAACCCGCCGACCGTGCGGGCGACGGCGGCCTCACGGGCGAACCGCGTCCGGAAACCCGCATCGGAGACATGCTCGGGCCGGATCACCTTGACGACCAGCTGTCGGCCCGCCGCTGTGCGGGCGAGGAAGACCTGGCCCATACCCCCGGCGCCCAACCGGTGGGTGAGGCGGTAGCGACCGACACGCTCCGGATCACTGGGGTGTAGGGGATCCACGTCGCGCGCCTTCCGCCCCAGGGGGACGTCCTCGACCGCCGCCGGTCCCGGAGAACGTCCCGCATCGCCTGTTGTGCGGGGGATTATGCCAGCAAGCCGGGTTGAGGGCGCGGCGCGGTCGGGACAGCGGGCGGCCGTCGTGCGGTGCCGGTGGCGCCGGACCCACGCGGCGGGCGGTCTCCGCAGGCGGCCTCCCGGCCCCGCCCGGCCGCAGCGGCGCGGGGCCGGGGAGGATGCCGCGGCGCGGGGGTTCGCGCCCCGGTGTCCCGCTGCCTCAGCACCGGTGTTCAGCCGTGCAGGGCGAGGTAGGGGGCGAGGGCGAACAGACTGATGATCAGGGCGTACTTGAGGCCGCGGGTCGGCAGCGCGTGGGCGATCCGCCAGCCCAGCAGCACACCGGCCAGCTCCGGGATGCCGACCAGTGCGGCGAGGGGCCAGTCGATGGTGCCGTGGGCGAGGTAGCCCAGGGTGCCCACCCCGGCGATGACGATCGACTGGGCCTGGGCGACCGCGAGGGATTCCAGCACGGGCACGCCGAGGGCGACCAGCAGGGGGACGGTGAGCATCGGTCCGCCGATGCCGACGATTCCTGAGGCCAGGGACACGGCGAAGCCGAGCCCGGCGAGCACCGGCACGGGCGGGTACGCGCGCGCCGCGACCGGGCCGCTGCGCTCCCGGTGCCACACCAGCGCCGCCACGCCCGCCACGAAGACCCCGAGCACCAGCCCGAAGGCGCGCGCCGACACGAAGGTGTTGATCAGCACCCCGATCGGCGTCCCGACGACGGCGCTGCCCGCGAGGACCAGGGCCATGCGCCGGGTCGCCGCCTCGCGCAGTTGGCCCGACCGGGTGTAGGCGGCGGTCGCCAGTGCACCGGTCGCGATATGGGTGACGATGGCGGTCCCGGCCACCTCAGCGGGGGACAGGTCGGTCAGGGCGAACAGCCCGATGGTGGGCAGCACCCCGCCCGGGCCGACGGCGGTGATCCCGACGCCGCCGACGAACCCGAACAGGGCCAGCGCGATCAGCACCGGCACGGTCAGCCCCGCCATCACCGGCCCTCCTCGACCATTCGCGACGTGCGCGATCCGGGGCGGGACGCGGGCATGGCTGTCTCCAATCAATGGCGGTACGTGGTGGTACTACGTGAACGAAGCGGGCGCGCTGGGCCGCGCGTGCGGGGATCAGCCGGACGCCGGGGGCACGCCGCGGTGCAGGGTGGTGCGCAGGGCCATGCGGTCGGCGCGGATGCGGATCGACTCGGCGTCCACCGGACGCCCGTCGGCCAGGTGGGTCAGCCGCTCCAGCGCGAACACCGCGGCCCCGGCCTCGATCCGCAGCAGGGCGGCGGTGTCCGGGTCGGCGGTGACCGCGTGCACCGCGACGTCGGCGCGCCCCAGCCGGTGGCCCGACGTCTCCTCGATCAGGCTGAACACGTCGCGGCCGACCAGGTCACCGGCCAGCACCCGGGTACCGACGTCGGTGGTGAGGTAGGAACTGTCGAGCGACAGCGGCAGCCCGTCCAACCACCGCAGGCGCTCCAGGCGCACCCCGCCCGCCGCGGCGGGTACGCCGAGCCGCTCGGCGATCACGGCCGGCAGCTCGGTCACGGCCTCGGCCGCCCGGATCTCGTTGGTGACGGCGCCGTGGCCGCTCAGCGCCTCGGCCAGCCCCGCGAGCCGGTCCAGCCCGTGCCCGTACTTGGGCAGCACCACCGTGGTGCCCACGCCGCGCCGCCGGGTGATCAGCCCTTCATTGCGCAGCAGGCCCAGCGCCTCCCGCACGGCGTTGCGGGAGGCGTGCAGCCGCTGCCCGAGGCTGTACTCGTCCGGCAGGACGCCGTCGGGGAAGCGGCCGGACGTGATCTGCTGCCGCAGGACGTCGGCCACCTCCCGTGCCCGTTCGGCGCGGGGCCGTGAGGAGACCCACCCGGCGGCGGCGCTGCGGCCGGGCCGGGCCCGCTGCCCGCCGCGTGCGGCGTCCCTGGGGTGATCCATGCGGGCGACGCTACCGGTACGGTGTTTCGCCAGAGTTACGCCACTCTATTTGACCTGGAAAAACGCGTGGCCTGCGAGTCTGGCGTCGGGAGCGGCCTCTCCGCCACCCGGCGGGCCCGGGGCGGGGGCGGGGCTGTCAGATGCGCGAGTAGACGAGCACGTCGGCCCGCCGCGCCCCGAGGACCAGGAAGCTGCGGAGCAGTCCCTCCCGCGCGAAGCCATTGGCCTCCAGGACCCGCTGTGACGCGCGGTTGTCCGGTTCGACCCATGCCTCGACGCGCGCGAAGCCGCCCGCGTCCAGTCCCCACCCGCTCGCGATCCCGACCGCGCGGGTGGCGAGCCCCCGCCTGCGGGCCTTGGGGACGACCCAGTACCCGATCCCCGCTACGCCCGCCTGCGGACGGCGCGACAGGATCACCAGGCCGAGCGCCTCGTCGGTGGAGTGTGCGGCGATGGCGAAGGAGATGCCCTCGCCCGTGGCGAGCCGGCCGTGCTGGCGGCGGATGAACGCCAGGGCCTCCGCCGCCGTGTAGCGGGCCGGGACCGTCGTTGCCTCGGGGATCCGCGGGTCGCGGCTCGCTTGCTCGACACAGGGGACGTCGTCGTCGCGCCAGGAGCGCAACCGCACGGCGCCGTCGGTCGGCGGCTCGGGGTAGGACGGCTCGGCCATGGCCCCAGTCAAGCGCATGGGCGCCGGGCCGCACCGGGCGCCTGTCCGGTCCGGTGCGGGTCCGGCCGAAGGCCGCGCGGAGCGCGGCGCACCAGCTCCCTCACCCGCTGCCGGGGCCGTCGGCGGCGATGCGGTCGAGGACGTCGGTGTAGACGGGGCGCCGGTCGGGCCGGGCGCGTGCGGCGGTGTGGGTCAGCACGGGCACGGCGGGCGCGCCCATCAGGGCGAGCCCGTCGGCCGCCGCCTTGCGGACGACGTGGTGGGGGTGCTCCAGCAGCCCCGCTATCGCGGGGATCGCCGGTTCCCACGCCGCGTGGCTGAGGACGCGGACCGCCGAGCGCACCACGTCGGGCTGCGGGTCGCCGAGCAGCACCTCCGTGTGGCCGAGGTAGGTGTTGCGGTCGAGGAGCGCCCGCGAGACCCGGTGGGCGTGCAGGCGGACCTTCGGCTTGGCGTGGTGCAGCAGCTCCTCGATCAGGTCGCGCAGGCCCGGGTCGTGGTCGGCGCCGGACCCGGGGTGCTCCTCGGCGATCCGGTTGAGGGCGCGGCGGATCTGCTCGGGCGACCCGGTGCGGGCGAGGCCCAGGAGTTCGCGCCGGGAGGGCCGGTGCGGCGCACCCTCGGCGCGCTCGCGCGGCGCGACCAGGGCGGCGGTGTCCCGGACGGGGGAGCCCGGTGCGCGCACGGGGCCCTCGACGATGCGCAGCCGGTCGGCGAGATCGGCGCGCCCCTCCTCGCGCAGCCGCCGACACGCGCGCTCCAGCACGGGGGTGCGCAGCAGCGGGCGGCCGGCGAGCAGGTCGAGGACGCCCCAGGCGCCCGCCTCGATCCGGTCGGCGAGGTGCAGGGCGAGCGCATCGGCGGGGACGGCGGCCAGTGCGCGCTCGATCGCCGTGCGGATGTCGGGCGGATCGGCCTCCCACCACTCCAGCAGAAGGGGGACCCGGCGCGCGAGGTCTTGGGGGCCGAGCCCGGCGGCGACCTCGGCGGCCCGATCGTGCCGGACCTCGCCGCCGCGCAGTTCGGCGTCGCTGACCGACGCCAGCGGGGCGGCCAGCGCGGTGGTGCCGCGGACGGCGACGCGGCCGCGCAGGAAGGCCCGCAGCACCGGCAGCCGGTTCTCGGGTTCCGGCCAGCGCAGCAGCACCACGGCCGCGGCGTCCCTGCGCGCGGGTTCGGCGGCGTCGAGCAGCCGCAGCAGGCGGCGGCGCTGCCCGGCCGAGCGGGGTTGGTCGATGCTGTCGGGGCGCACGCCCCGGCGCGGCTCCTCGGTGGTGCGTGCGGTCTCGGTGATGGTCCACTGCGGCGCGTCGAGCGGTTGGAGGGCCGTCATCCAGTCGAGGAGGGCGGCGCGGACGCCGTCGGGCGCCGCGGGGTAGGCGTCGGCCAGCGCGCCCAGGCGCTCGCGCGCCCCCACCGCGCCGCCGCTGTCGCGGCGGAACGCCGCGAGGCGCCGCGGTGTGCCGACCGCGTCGGCCAGCGCTGCGCACCACGACTCGGCTTCGGCGCCTGAGGGCGGCCCGGGCGCGTCGAACGCCTCACGGAGCACCGCTGGCTGCGCCTGCCACGGGTTGGCGCCGAGCCGGGCCGCCGCGAGTGCCTGCTCGACGTCGGGCCGGCGCAGGACGGCGCCCGCGCGGCGCAGCAGCGCCAGCGCAGACCGGTGTCCCGCGGGCGCGTCCGGGAGCGCGCGCACCGCACCGGCGATGGCGGGGGTCCACTGCGGCGGCAGGGTCGGGGCGACCGCTTCGAGGACGGCGAGCAGGGGATCGCGGTCGTCTCCCGAGGCGGCGGCGAGCGCGGCGAGGAGCGCGTCGGTGTGCCGGGCGAAGGCCGCGATCTCGGCCGCCGTCCAGGGGTCCGGGCACACCAGCAGGGCGAACCGCAGGAGGCGGTGGCGGTCGCCGGGGGTCGCCGCGGCGAGGGCGAGCCAGTCGGCCAGCCGGGGCCGCAGTTCGGCGAGCCGGTCGGGCGGCGGCGCCTCGGCGCGCCGGGCGACGCGGAGCGCGGCCTCGGGATCCCACCCGGTCGCGGTGAGCGCCCGGAGGTCGGCGTCCGCCGCGTCGGCGGGGCGGGGTGCGCCGTCCGGTGCGGGGATGCCGTGTGCCGCCAGCGCCGGAGCGAGGTCCGCGACCGTCCCCTCGGCGAGCCGGACCGTGCCGTCCGCCGCCAGCGCCAGCAACGCGGGGGCGACCGGCGACCCCTGGTCGTGCAGGGCGAGCAGGGAGCGGGCCGGCAGCGCGCCGCAGAGCCCCGCCAGCAGCAGGTCCCGGGCGCGTCCGTCGGCGTGCTCGGCCGCGGCGAGCAGGGTCCCGGCGAACGCGCCACCGAGGACCGCGCGCAGCGCCGCGGTGAGCCCGGCGCGCAGGCCCGGGTTGTCGTGTCGGCCGAGCCACGCCAGCAGCGCCGGGACCGCCGCGGGAGTGCCGGTGTCGGCCAGCACCGTTGCGGCGGTCTTCTTGACGTTCATGTTCGGGTGGTCGAGGCAGGCGGTGATCGCTCCGGCGGCCCAGTGGGCGCGCGCACGGCCGAGGGCGAGCAGCGCCTGCCGCACGGTGGGCACGTCGCGCGCCGCGGTCAGCGCGATCGCGGAGGCGGACAGCGCCCGCGCGTCGTCGCCGGAGGTGTCGCGGGCGAGCAGCGCGATCGCGCGCTTGCGCACGTGCCGGTCGCGGTGGCGCAGCAGGCGGTGGACGCGGGCGCGGGTGCGCTGCGACGGGACCCGCAGCAGCAGTCCGAGCAGGACGGCCTGCTCCCCGCTGGACAGGCCGGGGCGGTCGAGCAGGTCCAGCGCCAGGGTCGCGGCAAGGGCGTCGCCGGCCTCCTGCGCGTTCGCCGCGTCGAGCAGGCAGGACGGCCGGATCCGCGCCCGTTCGTGCAGGCGGCGGCCCATCGCGCGCACGGCGTCGAGGACTTCTTCGGGGACCTCGGGTTCGGCCTGGGGGCTCGCGCCACGGGTCTCGGCCGCGCCCGGTTCGGCCGCTGCCGCCGCCTCGGACGCGATGCGCAGCAGCAGGTCGGCGATCGTCGGCAGTTCGGCGGCGCCGCCGTGCGCGGCGAGCCGGCGCAGGGCCGCCACGGGCTCGTCGGGATCGAGGTGGGCGGTCAGCAGCGCCACTTCGTGCGCGTCGGGCCCGCCGAGGTCGGCCGCGACGGCGGCCGGCAGGTCGCCGGGGTCGAGGCGGGCGACGATGGCGCGCCGCTCCCCGGGGTCCTCGGTCAGCTGCCACAGCAGTGCGAGGGCCCCGGTGCGGACCGCGCGCAGATGGGGTGCGATCGGCCCGGCGCCCTGGGCGGCGGTGAGGCCGAGCCCGTCGCGCAGCGCCGCCGCCGTCGCCGGGCCGCCGACGGCCTCCAGCGCGGCGAGGGCCCCTTCGGGCGCCGCGGGCAGCACGGCGAGGACGGCGTCCTCAGCTCCGGTGTGGCGCAGGTCGCGGATCGCGGCGAGGAACGGGCCGGGGTCCGGCGCGAGCGGGAGCATGCGGGTCACGGCGTCGCCGATCGGCACGTCGCCCGTTCCCTGCCGCGCGAGCGCGACGAGCAGCGCGAGGCGGCGCCGCCAATGGGGGTCGCCGGGCGGCGCGTCCGTCAGCGTGCTGAACAGCGCGTGGCGGCAGGTGAACAGGACCGTCGCGACATCACGGGGCGGGATGGAGTGGTCGGCGAGGGCCAGGGCGACGATGGGCGGGACGTCGCCGTCGTCGGGGAAGTGCCCGCGCCGGTGCAGGCCGCGCAGGCATGTCACCGCTGCCGCGCCGAACAGGAGGGGGTCCTCGGCGGCGATGGCGGTGACCTCGCCGATGTCGCCGCGGCCCGCGAGGTCGCCGAGGAGTTCCAGTGCGCGCCGCCGCAGCCCCGGCGGCAGTCCGGGCTCGCCGATGGCGTCGCGCAGCACACCGCTGTGCCCGTGGCGGACCGCGGCGGTCAGCGCGGTGTCGGCCGCCTCGGGGTGGTCGGACGCGGATTCGGCGGTGAGGAACCGCGACATGCGCGCCGACGGCAGCGGGTCGAGTGCCGCCCACGGTTCGGCGAGCTCGCCCAGTGCCGCGGCGGCGACCTCGGCGTCGGCGGACCCGAGCAGGTCGGTGAGGTGGCGGCGGACCACGGCGGGGGCCAGGAGCCCCGCGTGCAGGCCGTGGCGGGCCAGGCGCGGCACCTCGGCGCGCAGCACCGGGTCGCCGCCCGCGGCGAGCTCGGCCACGAGGTCCGGCAGGCGGTGCGCCGCAGCGCCCTCGATCCCGCGCACCGCCTGGTAGAGCAGCTCTCCCGGGGGTTCGCGCCGGACGGTGGCGGGATCGTCGTGGATCTCGGCGCGCAGCCAGGCGATCTGCACCCGGACGGGCAGTCCCGCGGTGCGCCACGACGGCCAGGGCCGCGCGACGTGCCGTCCCAGCCGTTCGTAGAGGCCGGCCAGGACGAGCGCCTCCTCGGGCGGTCCCGGCAGGCGGTCCGGCAGCAGGGCCGCGAGCTCGGCGGCCTCGACGGGGTCGAGCGCCGACGCGGTGCGCTCGCCGAGCCGGACCAGACCCAGGTACCGGACCCGGGGGTCGTCGTGCCGGAGGAGGCGGCCGAAGGACCCCGGCCGGCGGCGCAGGGCGTCGAGGCCGCCCGCGTGCCATGCGACGTCGGCGCGGCGCACGGCATCGCGGAAGGCGTCGTTCTCCTGGGTGGTCACACCCGGATGTTAACCAAGGCGCGGCCCGCCGGGCGCGGTGGGCGGCGCCGGACCGGCCGGGCGCCATCGGCCTTGATGGCACCGGACGTGTCCGAGCCATGCATCCGCCCACCGGCGGTACTCCTCGGGCACGCCACCCTCCAGCAGCAGCACGCCCGCGCGCCGCAGGAGGTCGTCCGGCACCGGCTGCCCCATGGGCGTATCCCTCTCCTGATCCAACGGGGATCGGCGGCAGTGACGGAGGTGGCGCGGATCGAGCGGGTCCGCACGCCCCGCTCAGTCGGACACCGGCCAGGTGAGTTCGACGCGGAGGTCGCGGGGGTCCATGTCCGGTGTGGGTTCGGTGACGTAGCACTCCCAGCGCATGGTGGCAGGTGTCAGCCCATGGCCCTCGATCCAGGCGCGCAGCCGCTCCCACGAGGCGTCGAGGCCGTCGAAGGCACCGGAGTGGAGCAGCCGGGCGGCGCGCCCCGCGGGGAGCGACCCGGGGACGACGTCGCCGTCCGGGCGGATCTCGCGGTCGACGGTGAACCCCACCTCGATGTCGATCGTGTCGGCGGGCTCGCCGTCGTAGCGGCCGAACGCGGGCCCGGTGATGGCGGCGCCCTGTGCGGCGATCGCGGGAGGCAGCGCGCCGAAGGAGCGGTCGAAGAACTCCGTGATCCCGTCCATAGTGACGGTGCCGCGGACGACCGCCGTCGCGGTCTGCTCGCACGTGACGAGTTCCGGCGCTGCCGCGCCCGTGGTGGACTCCTGCATTCGGTGCTCCCTTACTGCTCGGCTACCCGGCGGGTTCGTGATCGCGGCCGTACACCGGCTAGACCGCCGTGGCGCGCGGAACTCATCGCCCCCGGCGGATCCTCCCCAGCCCGGCCCAGGCCGGGCCCGCTGGGGAAGGATGCCCTCGGCACCCGGCGGTACGCGTGGTGCGAACTCATTTCCGGGCGGTCCGGAAGCGCGATGGCGACTCGCGGGGCGCTGCGCTTGCGCGCCGGTGATCGGCCGCTCAGAGTGGCGGCATGCGACCCGCGACCCGCACGTTCTCCGAGGTGCCGCCCTCCTGCGGCCCCGACCTCAGCCTGGAACCGCTCACGGTGGAGCACGCCGAGGAGATGGCGGGCGTGCTGGCCGATCCGTCGCTGTACCAGTACATCGGGGGTTCGCCGCCCACGGCCGAGCACCTCCGCACGCGCTACGAGTGGCTGGTCAAGGGCTCGCCCGAGTTGAGCGTGCGCTGGTTCAACTGGATCGTCCGCACGGCGGACGGCGACGCGGCCGGCTTCGTCCAGGCCACCGTCGGGCCGGGGCACGGCGGGCCGTCGGCCGTTGTCGCGTGGATGGTGGGCGCCCCGTGGCAGGGGCGCGGTATCGCCACGCGGGCGTCGCGCGCCCTGGTGGTGTGGCTGCGCGAGCACGGCGTGCGGCGCATCACGGCGCACATCCACCCCGACAACGCGGCCTCCGAAGGGGTCGCGCGGGCGATCGGCCTGCACCGCACCGAGCGGTGGGACGACGGTGAGGTCGTGTGGACCGACGCCCCCTGACGACGCGGGCCCCCGCTGCGCGATACGCCGCGAAGCGGGCGCAGTAGGCGCGTGCGGAGCCTCCAGCGGACAGGCGGACAGAGGATGGCTGCCGTCGCGATTGCGAAGCATCCGGCGGCGCGAAGCAACCGCGACGGCAACCCATCCCCTCCGTAGGACACCAGGCACGCGCCGCACACCCCCTGCACCCCAGGACACCAGGGACGCGCAACCCACCCCCTTCGCCCCAGGGCGCCAGGGGCGTGCCGCACACCCCCTCGGCGTCTCGCCGTTCGCGTCCCGCACCCCCTTCGCCCGGGGTGCGGCTGCCCAGGTCCGTTCACGCCTGCGCGATCTGCGGTGACAGGACAACGAAACGCCGCCGACACGAACGGCTGACCGCGGCGAAACACCGTCCCTGTTGCCTGGGAGGCGTCCGCACGGGTGCCGCCGCTCTACGGCGCGCCCGCCGCCGATCCCCGTTGAGGAGACCGACCGCGCATGAGACGACTCCTTGTCCTCGGCTACGGAATGGTAGGGCACCGGGTCGCCGAAGCCGTTCGCGACCGGGACGGCGGCGACGCCTGGCAGGTGACCGTTGTCGGGGAGGAGCCCCGCCCCGCCTACGACCGGGTGGCGCTGTCGGCCTTCTTCGACCGCGGCGAAGCGGAGCTGCGGCTGCCCGACCTCGCCCGCCGCGGCGTCGCGCTGCGCCTCGGCGAGACAGCGACCGCCATCGACCGCTCCGCCCGGACTGTGACGACCTCGGCCGGCGCGGTCCTGGGCTACGACGCCCTCGTCCTCGCCACCGGGTCCGCCGCGTTCGTGCCGCCCGTCCCAGGCAACGACCTGCCCGGCTGCCACGTCTACCGGACGATCGCCGACCTGGAGTCCATCGCCGCCGACGCCGCCGGTGCGCGCACCGCCGCGGTGATCGGCGGTGGGCTCCTCGGGCTCGAAGCCGCCGATGCCCTGCGCCGCCTGGGGGTGCGCGCCAACGTGGTGGAGATGGCGCCGTGGCTGATGCCCGCCCAGGTCGACGAGGGCGGCGGCGCGCTGCTGGGGCGGCTGATCTCCGGCACAGGGGCCGGGGTGCACACCGGGGCGGGGGTGAGCGGCGTGGTCGCGGGCGACGACGGGCGCGTGCGCCGTGTGCTGCTCGGCGACGGCGCCCTCGACGCCGACCTCGTGGTGTTCGCCGTCGGCATCCGGCCGCGCGACGCGCTGGCCCGCGACGCCGGCCTCGCCCTCGGCCCGCGCGGGGGCGTCGCCGTCGACGCGGCGTGCCGCACCGGCGACCCCGCGATCTTCGCGGTGGGCGAGTGCGCCAGTGTCGACGGCACCGTCTACGGGCTGGTCGCCCCCGGGAACGCCATGGCCGAGGTCGCCGCCGACCGGGTGCTCGGCGGGCGCGCGGAGTTCGGTTCCGCCGACACCTCCACCAAGCTCAAGCTCCTCGGCATCGATGTGGCGTCCTTCGGCGACGGGCACGCCCGCACCGAGGGCGCGCTGGAGGTCGTCCTCAACGACGCCCCGGGCGGCCGCTACGCCAAACTCGTGGTCTCCGACGACGCGCGGACCCTGCTCGGCGGGGTGCTGGTGGGCGACGCGTCCGCCTACGCGGGGCTGCGCCCGCTGGTCGGCAGGGAGCTGCCCGGCGACCCGCTGGACCTGATCGCGCCCAGCCGCGGCGGCGGGGGAGTGGGCGTCGACGCGCTGCCGGACGACGCCCAGATCTGCTCCTGCAACGCGGTGACCAAGGGCGCGGTGCGCGCCGCCATCAGCGAGGGGGCCGCCGACGTCGCGTCGGTCAAGGGGTGCACCCGGGCCGGGACGAGCTGCGGCTCCTGCGTGCCGATGCTGACGAAGCTGCTCGCGGCCTCGGGCGTGGCGCAGTCCGCGGCGCTGTGCGAGCACTTCGCGCACACGCGCGCCGAGCTGCTGGAGATCGTCCGCGCAACGGGCATCACCACCTTCTCGGCGCTGCTCGCCGCGCACGGGCGGGGGCGCGGCTGCGACGTGTGCAAGCCCGCGGTCGCGTCGATCCTGGCGTCGCTGGGCGGCGGGCACATCCTCGACGGCGAGCAGGCGGCCCTCCAGGACACCAACGACCACTTCCTCGCCAACATCCAGCGCAACGGCAGCTACTCGGTAGTGCCGCGCATCCCCGGCGGGGAGATCACGCCGGAGCGGCTCATCGTCATCGGCGAGGTGGCCCGCGACTTCGGCCTGTACACCAAGATCACCGGCGGGCAGCGGATCGACCTGCTGGGCGCGCGGGTCGAGCAGCTCCCCGCGATCTGGGGGCGGCTGGTCGAGGCCGGGTTCGAATCGGGGCACGCGTACGGGAAGGCGCTGCGCACGGTCAAGTCGTGCGTCGGCTCGTCGTGGTGCCGCTACGGGGTGCAGGACTCGGTCGGCCTCGCCGTCGAGCTGGAGACCCGGTACCGGGGGCTGCGCGCCCCGCACAAGATCAAGGCCGGGGTGTCGGGATGCGCCCGGGAGTGCGCCGAGGCGCGCGGCAAGGACATCGGGGTGATCGCGACCGAGCACGGCTGGAACCTCTACGTCGGCGGGAACGGCGGTTTCACGCCGCGCCACGCCGAACTGCTGGTCGCCGACGTCGACCACGACACCCTCATCCGCTGCGTCGACCGGTTCCTGATGTTCTACATCCGCACCGCCGACCGCCTCCAGCGCACCGCGGCGTGGATCGAGGGGTTGGACGGCGGGCTCGACCACCTGCGGGCGGTCGTCGTCGACGACAGCCTCGGCATCGGCGCCGACCTGGAGGCCGCCGTCGCCCGACACGTCGACACCTACGCCGACGAATGGCGCGGCGTCCTGGACGACCCGCACAAGCTCGCCCGGTTCGTGTCCTTCGCCAACGCGCCCGACGCGCCCGATCCCACCATCGCGTTCGGCACCGAGCGCGGCCAGCCGGTGCCCCTCGGCCCGGTCGACCTCGGCCTGCCCGTCCGCCCCGACCACGCAAAGGTCTGATCGCCATGACGCTCTCCACCACCGTGCCACCGCGGACCGCCGTCGAGCGGGGCGCCGCCTGCCCGGCGCACCGGGTCACCACCGAGCGGGGTGTGGCGCTGCTGCTGCCCGACGGGTCGCAGGCCGCCGTGTTCCGCACCGGCGACGGCGCGCTGTACGCCCTGGACAACGTCGACCCGTTCAGCGGCGCCGCCGTTCTGTCGCGCGGCATCGTCGGCGACCGCGCGGGCGAGCCCACCGTCGCGTCCCCGATGCTCAAGCAGGTGTACTCGCTGCGCACCGGGGTGTGCCTGGACGACCCGGAGGTGCGGGTCGCGGTGTTCGACGTCGAGGAGCGCGACGGCGTCGTCGAGGTCGCCGCCCGGCCGGACGGCGGCCGGTGAGCCCGGCGGCGACCGCGGCTCCGCGGCCGCGGGCGGCGCGGCCGGACAGCCCCGCTCCGCTCGCCGGGTTCACCGTCGCGGTGACCGCCGCGCGGCGCGCCGACGAGCTCGCGGCCCTGCTGCGCCGCAAGGGCGCGGCGGTCGTGTGCGCGCCGGCCCTGCGCATCGTCCCGCTGAGCGACGACCGCAGGCTCGCCGACGTGTCCCGCGCCCTCGCCGAGCACCCGGCCGACGTGGTCGTCGCGACCACGGGGATCGGCTTCCGCGGGTGGATCGAGGCGTGCGAGACGTGGGGGCAGGCGGCGCCGCTGCTCGCCGCGATCGGCGCGTCCCGGGTGCTGGCGCGCGGCCCCAAGGCGAAGGGGGCGATCCGCGCCGCCGGGCTGACCGAGGAGTGGTCGCCGCCGTCGGAGTCCTCCAGCGAGGTCCTGGACTACCTGCTCGACGGCGGCGTGGCGGGGCTGCGGGTGGCGGTCCAGCTGCACGGGGAGCCGCTGCCGGACTTCTGCGCGGCGCTGCGCCTGGCCGGTGCCGAGGTCATCGAGGTGCCGGTGTACCGGTGGACGGTGCCCGAGGACGTCGACGCGCTCGACCGGCTCATCGACGCCGTCGCAGCGGGCCAGGTGGACGCGGTGACGTTCACCAGCGCACCGGCCGCGGCGGGGCTGCTGGAGCGTGCGGCGCGCACCGGCGGGGCCGGGCCGCTGGAGCGGGCGCTGCGCGGCGACGTGCTGGCCATGTGCGTCGGCCCGGTGACGGCCGCCCCGCTGATGGACCGCGACATCCCCACGGTGTGGCCGGTCCGCGCCCGGATCGGCGCCCTGGTCAAGCACCTCGCCGAGGAGCTGCCCGAGCGCAGTCCCGCGCTCGCCGCCGCGGGGCACCGGGTGCGGCTGCGCGGGCAGGCCGCGGTGGTGGACGGCGAGCTGCGTCCGCTCTCGCCCGCGCTGATGCGCGTCCTGCGCGTGCTCGCCCGCCGCCCCGGGCGGGTGTGCCCCCGCGCCGACCTGCTCCCGGCGCTGGGCGCCGACGCCGACGCGCACGCGGTGGAGACGGCGGTGGCCCGGCTGCGCAGCGGGCTCGGCGCGCCGCGGATCATCCAGACCGTGGTGAAGCGCGGGTACCGGCTGGCGTTGGACACCGCCGACTGCCCGCCCGAGGAGCGCTGACGTGGCGGCCCCGGCGCTGCTGCTCGCCGTGCACGGCACGCGCGACCCCGCGGGCGCCGCTGTGGCGCGCGGGCTCGCCCGGAGCACGGCCGCGCTGCTGAACGGGCCGGAGCGCCCGCCCGGCGACCCGGACGCGCGGCGGGTCGCGGTGCGGCTGGCGTTCGCCGACGTGCTCTCCCCCGATGTGGCGCAGGTCGCGGCGCGCCTGGCGGGGCCGGCGGTGCTGGTCCCCGCGTTCCTCGCCGCCGGGTACCACGTCCGCGCGGACATCCCCGCCCAACTGGAGCGTGCCGGCCGCGGCGACATCGCCGTCGCCCCCGCGCTCGGCACGCACCCGGCCCTGGTGCGGACGGCGGTGCGGCGGCTGGCGGGCGCCGGGTGGCGGCCCGGCGACGCCGTCGTCCTCGCCGCCGCGGGGTCGAGCGACCCCGCAGCGGCGGCGCAGGCGGGCGAGGCGGCCGACGCCGTCGCGGCGGCGCTGCCGGGAACCGTCCGCCCGGCGTTCATCGCCGTGGGGACGCCCGGGGTCGCCGACGCGGTCGCCGACCTGCGCGCCCGCGGGCACCGCAGGGTGTGCGTCTCCCCGTGGCTGCTCGCACCGGGCGTCTTCCACCGGCGCCTGGGCACGGCGGGGGCCGATGCGGTCGCGGCCCCGCTCTGCCCCTCGGCCGCGGTCGCCTCGGTGCTGGCCGACCGCTACCTCGCCGCTGCGCGGACCCACAGCGGGGTGGCACGCACCACGTCGTGACCTGCGGGCTCCGGACGGCGATCGCCGTCCGGTAGGCGGCGGGCGCACCGTTGCGGCCGACGGCGCCGCGTGCGGGGGACCGCCGGGTCACGCGGTGACCGGGCGGGGCTCGTGGCGGATCAGGATCACGCCGTAGCCGACGAGCCAGGCGGCCCACAGCAGCCAGCCGGAGAGGCCGACGAGTCCGTAGAGTTGGCCGTGCTCCATGACCAGCGGGGTGAGGGTGGCCGAGGCGAAGTTGAGCGCGGCCGACAGCAGCCCCAGCCCGGCGTGCCAGCGGGGGGTCAGGCCCGCGCGCGCACCGCCGATGGACAGTCCGGTGAGGGCGACCGCGAGGAAGGTGCCGTTGAGGGTGAACAGCGCCTCCTCCAGCGCCCAGAGAGCCTCGACCGCCGAGCCGTCGTGCGCCGCCTCGGCCAGCGCGAGCCGGAGCGCGATGACCCCGGCGAAGGCGCTGTTCTGCAAGATCAGGCCGGCGAACCCGACCAGGGACCACGCTTCGCCGCGTTCGCGCTCAACGGGCCACAGCGCCGCGACCGCACCGGCGCCGAACAAGGTGGCGAGCACCCAGGCTGCGGGCGTGAGTGCGCTGGAGAGGGCGACGGCGCCCTGCTGCGTTCCGAAGAACGCGGCGGCCTCGCGGGGCGCGGCGCCGGTGAGGGGCAGCCCGGCGGGGACGAGGACCGCGTTGCCGAGGACGATCATGATGACGAAGCCGATGCCGCTGAAGCCGCAGACCCGGGAGAAGGTCATGGCGGCGGGCCTACCAGATTTAAGTTTTCGTTGCATATATTCAATATAGATAGCAGTAATCCAAAAGGGCAATCATGAGTGCAGAGACAGGCAGGCGCCGCTACGACTCGCTGCGCCGGACGATGCAGGCGCAGGAGACCCGGGCCGAGATCGCCCGCGCGGCCCTCCGGCTCTTCGTCGCCAACGGCTGGGCGGCCACGACGATCCGCGACGTCGCGCGCGACGCCGGGGTGTCCGTACCGACCGTCTACGCGGCCTACGAGCACAAGAAGGGGCTGGTGTGGGCCCTGGCCGACGCCGCGGGGCTGTCGGCCGACGTCCCGCGGATGCTGGCCGAACTGGAGGGGGAGGAGGCCGACCCCAGGAGCCAGCTCGCGGCGATGGCGGGCTTCGACCGGCGCCTGTACGAGCGCGCCGGCGACGTCATCGTGCTGCTGCGCGACGCCGGCCGCACAGAGCCCGAGCTGGCGACGCTCTACGTCGAGGCGCGCCGGCGGGCCGACGAGACCCGGGTGCAGACGTTCTCGTCCTGGCCGCCCGGTGTCCTCCGGCCGGGGACCGACGTGACCGCTGCCGTCGACGTCTACGCGGCGCTGTGCAACATCGACGTCTACAGCACGCTCACGACGGAGCGCGGCTGGCACCCCGACCGGATCGAGCAGTGGTGGAGCGGCGCCCTCGCCCGCGAACTCCTGGCCTGAGGCCGCGCCCGGGCGCGGCCTCAGCCGTCGATCGTCTGGTAGAGCGTGGTCCAGAAGTCGTGGATGAGCCACGCCGAATCCGGGGTGGACATCCCGACCTGGGGTGAGCAGGATTCCGGTAAGCCGTTCGGCCGGGTCGGCGTAGGTCGTGGTGCTCCATGGCCGACCTGTCATCGAGACAACCGAACGGACCCGATGAGTTCGCGGCCCGCGGCCGGTCCAAACTCGTGACACCCGAGGAAAGGACACAGCCATGTCAGAGCTTCTCGTCGACTTCATCACCTCCCTCGACGGCTACGCGTCGGGAGAGGGCTGGCCCGGGTTCTGGGGCCTCGAAGGCCCGGAGTACCTCGCTTGGCTCGGTGAGCAGCCCGAGGTCACCTACCTAATGGGAGCGAACACCTACCGCCAGATGTCAGGCTTCGCCGCCGGGGAGGTCCCGAATGGCCAAGACGCGTTCAGGGCCGAAGAAGAGGCGTCCGTCGACGAGCTCACGCAGGCGTCCAAGGTGGTGTTCTCCTCCTCGCTCAAGGAGCCACTGACATGGGCCAACTCCACGCTCATCCGCGACGACGCCGTCGAGACGGTCCGCGCCATGAAGGAGAACGGCTCGGGGCTCCTCAGCACGATCGGCAGCCTCAGCCTGTGCCGGTCCCTGCTGCGGGCCGGACTCGTCGACCGCTTCCGGGTCGGGATGTTCCCGGTGATCACCGGGGCCACGGGTGCAGAACGCATCTACGACGGCTACCCGGACGTCGCCCTCGAAATGATCGGGCACCGGACCTTCGACGGCCGCATCCAGCTGGTCGAGTACACGCCGCGCGTGCTCGAGCACCCGCCGCTCGCTGCCCCTGCGTGACGCCGCCCCGTCCGCAGGCGTCGAACGCCACCGCCCGCCGCCTGGCACCTGCCCGACGGGCGGTACGTGGTCGACCTGCGCGGTATCGACGTGATCTCCAGCGTGTTCATCCGCCACGACAACCAGCCGGTTTGTGAGGTGACCGGCACCCTGGTGCAGGCCACCAGGGCTGATGGCGAGCGGCGACCCCGAGAAGCCGCTCCTCTGCCGTGGCCCGGCGCGATGAGTCTGGCCCCCAGAACCGGTCTACACCCCCTGACACGGATACCGGTGGGCCGCGCGCTCCACCGGCCCATGGAAGACCGCAGCAGAAGGTGAGCACGACCGCGATGGGCAAGATCTTCAGCCATATGACAATGTCCCTGGACGGCTACATCGCCCAGCCGGATGACCAGGTCGGCGAACTGTTCGACTGGTACCACGCCGGGGACACCTCCGTACCGAACCCCAACGAGGACGTCTCGTTCGCGGTTGACGATGCGGGGGCGCAGGCATGGCGGCGCCTGACGGAGAACACCGGCGCGCTGATCGCCGGTCGGCGCCTGTTCGACATCGCCGGCGGCTGGAACGACCAGCACCCCGCCGACGCGCCCGTCGTCGTGGTCACCCACCGCCCGCCCGAAGACGCCGCCGAGAAGTGGCCGAGGACGACCTTCGCCGGCGGAGTGCGGGAGGCGGTCGGTCGGGCCAGGGAGATCGCCGGCGCCAAGGACGTCGTCATCGCCAGCGCGAGCGTGACACAGCAGGCGCTCGCCCTCGGCCTGGTCGATGAGGTCTGCGTCAGTCTCGTGCCGGTGCTGTTCGGCGACGGCGTTCCCTACTTCTCCGCGCTTGAGGGCGGGCACGTCATGTTGGAGGACCCGGTCGCCATCCAGGGCCGGCGCGCCCTGCACCTCATGTATCCGGTGCGCCGTTAGGCGCGGCGAGGCCGGCGCTCCTGAGGGCTGAAGGCCGACAGGCAGGCCGCCGGCCGGCCGTTCCGATCAGTGATCCGCTTGCGGACGCGTGTGCCGGCGGCCTGTTCCCTCCTGCCGGTCTTACAGGTCGGTGAGCGTGGGCCCTCTTCGAGGGGGACCCCGCAGGGCCACGATGCCCGGAAGGCCGCGCGCATGAGGTGGCCAGGCCCCGGAAATGGACTCCCGGCCGGAATTATCAGGTACCTTATAGTCAAGTATCAGGTTCCTGATTGTGAGGTGGATCGTGAAGGTCATCGTGATCGGCGCGGGGATGGGTGGGTTGACCCTCGCCCAGGCGCTCCGCCGCTCGGGCATCGACGTGGCCGTGCACGAGCGCGACCGCGCCGCCGAGGCCACGGGCGGGTACCGGCTCCAGCTCGACGGGACGGCCTGTGAAGCGCTGCGCCGCCACCTCGCCCCGGCCCACTACCAGGCCTTGCTGGCCAGCTCAGCAGGGCCGCAGGCGTTCACCCGCTTCGCCGTCGCCGACCACCGCATGCGCCTGATGTTCGCCGATCCGACGGACCGCTCGGCGGAGACCCTGATGATCGGCCGGATCCCGCTGCGGCGGCTGCTGGCCCACGGCCTCGATGACGCGCTGCACTGGGGTTCGGAGTTCACCGGCCATGAGGTGCACCCCGACGGCACGGTCACCGCGCACTTCGCCGACGGCGGCACCGACCGCGCCGACCTGCTCGTGGGCGCCGACGGCGCGGGCTCACGCGTCGCCGCTGCGCTCGCCGGGCGGCCGACCTCGGCCCCGGCCGGAGTCAGCGGTATCGCCGGCCGCACCCCACTGACCGCCGAGACCCGGGACCTCGTCCCCGATCTGCTGGCCGCTGGACCGGCGCTGGCGTTCGGCCCGGGCGGGATCGGGCTGTTCCTCACCCGCCACGACCCGGACGCACGTCCCATGGTCGACCCCGCCACCTGCACACAGGTCGCGGCGATCACCGAACCCCCGTCGCTGATCTGGGGCCTGATGGCGCCGGACCGCACCTACCCGCCCGGCTGCCGGGGGCTCGACGGCGCCGGGCTGATCCGGGCCACCGACGCGCTCCTGCGGGGCTGGGACGGGTCGGTGCGCGCCCTGGTCCGCGCCGCGGCCCCCGAGACCACGGCGTTCTTCGGCTTCCACGCCGCCGACCCCGCCGCCGACCTCACCCCCTGGCCGGCCGGCCCCGCGACGGCGCTGGGCGACGCCGTGCACGCCATGCCGCCCACCGGGGGCCGCGCCGCGGCCACGGCGATCCGCGACGCCGACGTCCTCGCCGGGGAACTCGCCCGCGTGCGGGACGGGGAGTCCACCATCCCGCTGGCGGTCCACCGCTTCCAGGGCCGGATGAACGGCTACGCCGGCGACGCCGTGCGCACGTCCATGCAGCCGCTGCGCTGGGTGCACCGGCTCGCGACACCCATGGGGACCCGGGCCGCCCGGATCGCGCTGCCGACGATCACCGCGGCCGCGCGGCTGGGCCGCCCGCTGGCGGGGACCCGCAATGGGTGACCCGCGTCCCGGCGAGGGGACGTGGGCCGAGGGCGAACCCGAACTTCCGCTGTGGGAGCTGATCCAGACCTCCTACGCTGTCGCGCGCGGATTCACCGAGGTCTTCGGCGCCGTCGGGCTCACCCCGATCCAGTTCGGCGTGCTGGCCTCGCTCGCCGATGGCGACGACGACCTCAGCCAGGCCGACCTGGCGCGCGCCGTCAATGTGCGCCCGCAGAGCCTCGGCGAGGTCGCGACGGGGCTGATCGGGGGCGGCCTGGTGGAGCGCGAAGGGCCTGGCGGGCGCGGCCGCCGGGCGGGGCTGCGGATCACCGCGGCGGGGCGCGCGCTCCTCGACCGCGTGCTGCCCGGCGTCGCGGCGTTCAACGCACCGGAGTCCACCGGACTCTCCGCGGCAGAGTCCGCCGAGCTGATCCGGGCCCTGCGCACCATCCGCGAGACCCTGTCCGGCGGTCGGTGACCGCACCCCCCGCGAGGGCGCGGCGGGCGCATGCGCACGATGGAACCACCTGGCCCCTTGCGGACTCGAAGGTGCGGGCGCCTTCCTCGGCGCGCGGAAGGGGACATGTGGACTTCTGGTTCTTCGGTGCCGCGGGTGTGGTGCTCATTGCCGTCGGGCTGTGGCGCGGTGTCCCGGTAGTACGGCGCGTGTCCCTGGCGCGGCGGCTGCGGTCCCAGGGGCATCGCGTCGAGGGCCTGGTCGAGTGGGTGTCCTCGGTGGGGCGCAACGACCACGGTGTGTGCAGCCGGGAGTTCCTGATGTCGTTCCCCCTGGCCGAGGGCGGAATGAAGCGTCTCACCTACACCAAGCCGACGGGTTCGCTGCACCCGCGCCCCGGCCGCACCGTCGAAGTGCGCTACCCGCCCGGCGACCCCGGGGCCGCGGTCGTGGTGGGAACGGAGGGGGCGGCGACGCGGCCGCCGGTGCGGAGGGTCACCAGCGCCGCTGCGCTGTTCCTCATCGGAACGGGCCTGCTCGTACTTACGGTGTTCCTGCCCGAGGTCCGCGAAGGATGGCTCACCGGTCTTCTCGGCCCCGGCGACGCGTGGCCCGACGGCCTGCTCACCCTGGCGGCGGTCGTGGCGGTGGCACCGCTCATCGCGTTCGCGGCCACGGTCTCCCACCTCGCGCAGGGGTTCCACGAGTGGTGGGACCACGCGGTGGGCCGCCGTACCCGCGGCGTGGTCACCGAGATCTGGCCGGAGCAGGTGTCCGAAACGCGGCAGGTGCAGCCCCTGTGGTCGCGCCGGGGCCAGACGTCCATCAGGACCGTCGAGTACACGGCCCAACGGTTCGCCGTGCGCTTCACCACGAAGAAGGGCCGGGTCGTCCAGGAGACCTGCGCGCACCTGTCCGTAGGCGACGGTGTCCTCCTCGGACAGGAGGTCGGTCTGCGGTACCGCCGACGCGACCCCACCCGATTCCACGTCGCCGAAGCCCTCTCCTACTCGCCCGGCCACGAACTCGCCGTCCTGCTGGTGCTGCGCTTCTGGCCGCTGTGGACGCTGATCCTGATCGCCGCCTACCTCATCTGGTGGACCTGAGGGCCCTGCCGCGGCCCCGGCGCCCCGACAGCCTTTCGGGCACGAGTGCGATAAGCACCGACGAACCGTCCGAAAAGGGACTGACGTCGGTCGGCGCGGGCCGTTTCCCGGCGGGTCCGGACCGTATCGGCGGCGGGCGTTGGCGCCTCCGCAGGGGTGGGCAGGCTCCCGCATGCCGCCGATCCCTGCCGACTGGAGGATGGATTTGAACGCGACCGGACGCCGGTCCCACATTCCCGACCCCCGTGAGGACCGCGCCGCCGGTGCCCTGCTGGGAGCGGCCGCGGCACTCGTGATCGCCGGTGCGCCGACCCGGGCGGCGGCCGGCCTCCTCGGGGCCGGGACCGGCGCCGACCACGGCACCGCGCACCCGGGACACCTGGTTCGCGCCGTGCTGGAGCGCATCGGCGACCCCGGCGCCGTTGCCGGGGCCGTGGACGGCGACGCCGAGCGCTCTTGGGCGCTCGCCCTGCGCGCCCTCGTCGCAGGCGACACCGCACCGCCCGTCCGGGCGGGGGAGGGGAGCCACCCCGCGCAGGTCGCGCTGCGGGCCGCCGCCGAGGCCCCGGTCCCGCCGGACGACCCGGCGCGCGGGTCGTTCCCGTGCGGGCACCTCGTGGGCGCCGTGCACCGCGCCCACGCGCTAGACCGTGCGGTCCGCGGCGGCAACGGGCACGGGGACCCCGGCGGGCGCGGCGGGTGGGACGCCGCGATGTACGCCGGCGCACTGGCGGGGGCGCGCTGGGGCGCGTCCGGGATACCGCTCGACGCGCAGCGGCGGCTCTCCGAGGAGGCGGCGCCGCGCGCGTTCATCGGCAGCGCGCTGACTGCGCTGCGCGGCAGCGACCCCGGCACCTGGCCCGAACAGCGGAGCAACGACCCCGGCGCCGACCCGCACCTGGTGGTCCCGTTCCGGGTGGCGCACCCCGACGATCCCGGTGTCGTCCTGTGCAACATGCCCTTCGCCCGTGCCTGCGCGGACGCCGAGGCCGTCGTGTCGCTGTGCCGGCAGGGCACCGAGGACGGCCCCGCGCACCTGCGGCCGGCGGACCGCTCCGACGTGTGGCTGTTCGACCGGCAGGGCGCCAACCCGAACCTGGCGTTCGTGCTGGACGACGCGGCGCGGATGGTCGCCGCCATGCGGGCCGAGGGCAAGCGGGTGCTGCTGCACTGCGCCGCCGGCCAGTCGCGCACGCCCGCGGTGGCGGCGCGGTACGCCGTGCTGGCGCGGGGCGCCGAGGTGCGTACGGCGCTGCGCGGCGCGATCCGCGCGGTCGGCGGGCATCTCAACACGCCGGAGTTGGCGCGCACCGTGGCGTCGCTGAGCGGTGTCGCCCTGGCCGACCCGGTGGCCGAGCTGTTCCCGGCCGGGCTTCCGACGATGCGGCACGCCCTCGATCGTTAGGATTTCGGGATCACCGGGCGGCGGGTCGCACACCAGGGCTAAGGTAAAATCCGCGCAATCAGTTGACCGGGTGCCGGTTGGGGCGGTAGACACTGGTGTAGTCCGGTTCGAAATCGGTCGAACCCGGATTTTAGGCGCAATCGCCGCAAAGATCACCACGACTACCCAGAGGGAGATAAAAGGAACGTAACGCGATAACCACGTGATTAGTTCCACAATCTGCCCAAAACCGTCGTCGTGACCCTCCTGTGATGGTTACTCTCGGTCGCGGCGGTCTTCGAGACCATTCCAGCTCAGACCGCACACGACGCCTCGCCCCATGACTCCGGGCGTCGTAGCGCACTGGCCGACACCCCGCCCGCGAGCGGGATGCGAGCGCGCCTCCCTGTCCCCGTTCAAAGGACCCTTCGCTGTGGGCCGACACACGCCCGCGCTTGTCGAGCGCATCAAGTCCAAACGCCTGATCGTCCTCACCGCCGCCGCCGGTGCCGTCCTCGTCACCGGCGGCACCGCCGGGGCCGCCGCCGTCGGCGGCGAGCTGGTCGGCGACCCCGGGAACGCGGCGAGCAACGCCGCGGCAGGGCCACCCGAAGCCCAGACCGCCGCACCGGCGGCACCCTCCTCGCCCGCCCCGAAGAAGGACGACGCCGCCCAGCAGAAGCGCGACTCCGCCACCAAGCAGGCGAACCAGGCGGTCGACGCCCAGGCGAAGGAGTCCAAGAAGCAGGAGAAGCAGGAGCCCGACGAGCAGCCGCAGAGCAGCGGTGGCGGCGGGTCCGATCTCACCCCCAGCGGCGAGAGCGGGAGCTGCGAGATGTCGATGTACAGCGAGCCGCAGCCCACAGCGAGCGGCGAGCAGTTCGACCCCAGCGCCATGACCGCCGCGCACAAGACCCTGCCGATGGACACCATGGTCAAGGTCACCAACCCCGACAACGGCAAGAGCGTCACGGTCCGCATCAACGACCGCGGCCCCTACGTCGACGGCCGCTGCCTGGACCTGTCGACCGCGTCCTTCACCAAGATCGCCTCGGCGGGCCAGGGCGTCGCCGACGTCGACTATCAGGTCGTGAGCTGACCGCACCCCCTTCCCCCCTCCCCTCGCGTGGGGCCCGCCGTTCGCGGCGGGCCCCACGCGCGTCCGGCACCGCGGCCTCCCCGACCGCGCGGTGCCGAAGTGGCAGAATGCCGCCAACGGTCGGCGTGGGGAGGGAGGCACGGGTGTTCCGCACCGCATCGGATTGGGTGATCTCGCCCACCGACCTTGTCGACACCATGGAGTGCGACCACCGCAGTGCGCTGAAGACCGCCCTCGCCGCCGGTGTCGAGGGCGCGCCGGCGCCCGCCGACATCGACCCGCTCGTGGCGCGCCAGGGCGACGCGCACGAGCGCGCCGAACTGGAGCGGCTCCAGGGCCTGTTCGGCGCCGGTGTCGTGTGCGTCGACAACCCCGAGCCCACCGATTCCGCGCTGCGTGCCGCCGCCGACGCCACCGCCGCGGCCATGGACGCCGGCGCCCCCGTCGTCTACCAGGGGTCGTTCTACGAGCCGCTCGCTCCGGGCATCGCGTTCCACGGCCGCGCCGACTTCCTCATCAGCACCCGGGCGGACCCCGCGACCGGCCGGATCGACTCCGGCGCGCCCGCCGGGTACGAGCCGTGGGACACCAAGCTGGCCCGCCACCCCGGGCCGTCGGCGATCCTCCAGTTGTCGGCCTACGCCGACGCGCTGGGCCGGGTCGTGTCCGCGCCGCCCGAGCGCATGCACCTGCTGACCGGCGACCACCGGGTGCACACCCACCGCGTCGCCGAGTTCACCCCCATCCTCGGCACCGTGCGCGACCGCCTGGTCGCCCGGCTGCGGTCGGACCCCGCCCTGCCCGCGCCGCTGTGGGGCGAGCCGCGCCCGGGCTGCGACCGGTGCGGCTACGCCGCCTGGTGCACCGAAGGCAGGACGGCGGCCCGGCACCTGTCCCTTGTCGCCGGGATCCGCACCGACCAGGCGCGCCGGCTCGCCGACGCCGGGATCGACAGCATCGACCTGCTCGCCGTGGCCGCCGACGACGACCGGCCCGCCCTGCTGCCGCGCCACTCCTACGACCGGCTGCGCGCCCAGGCGGCGATCCAGGTCCGCCAGGACGCCACCCGCACGGCCGCCGACCCCACCGGCGAGGTCATCGCCGAGGTCTACGCCGACGAAGGGCTGGCGTCGCTCCCGGCGCCCAGCCCCGGCGACGTGTTCTTCGACATGGAGGGCTTCCCCTACTACGAGGGCGAGGACGGCCGCGGCCTGGAGTACCTGTTCGGCGCGACGACCGAGGAGGAGGGCGGCGGCGACCGCTTCCACGCCTTCTGGGCGCACGACCGGGCCCAGGAGAAGGCGGCGTTCCAAGGGTTCGTGGACTTCGCCGTGGCGCGGATCGACGCCGACCCCGACGCCCACGTCTACCACTACGCCTCCTACGAGGCCGACCGGCTGAAGCTGCTCGCCGCGACGTTCGGCACCCGCGAGACCGAGGTCGACACGCTGCTGCGCGACCGCAGGCTGATCGACCTCTACACCGTGGTCAAGAAGAGCCTGCGGGTGTCGCAGCGCTCCTACTCCATCAAGTACCTCGAACCGCTCTACCTCGACAGCGGGCGCGGCGGCGAGGTCACCACCGCCACCTCCAGCATCGACGCCTACGCCGAGGCCGTGTCGGCGGCCGAGTCGGGCGACACCGAGCGCGCGGAGAAGGTCCTCGACGGCATCGCCGCCTACAACCGCGACGACTGCGTGTCGACCGCCCGGCTGCGCGACTGGCTGGAGGACCGCCGGACGGAGCGCGGCATCCGCGCCCGCCCCTACGGGACGGGGGAACTGGTCACCGAGGACGAGAGCGAGCGCGCCGCCGAGCGGCGGCTGCGCAAGGAGGAGGCCGAGGCGCGGCTGCGCGCCGTCACCGACCCGCTGCTCGACGGCGTCCCCGCCGAGGCGCAGGAGCGCGATACCGCCCAGGGCGCGCGTGCGCTCCTCGCCGCGCTGGCCGGCTACTACCGGCGCGAGGAGAACCCCTCGTGGTGGGAGTACTTCCGCCGGCTGGCGGCGCCCATGGAGGAGCTGGAGGCCGACACCGGGTGCCTCGTGCCCGTGCGCCTGCGCGCGGGGGAGTGGCAGGACCCGGAGGGGCGCCAGCGCAAGGCGCGCCGGGAGCTGGAGGCGCACGCCGACCCCGCGCGTCCGCACCCCTTCACCACCGGCGACAAGGTGCGGCTGCTCTACCCCGGGCCGCCGGGGCAGGCCGCCGACGCCGTCGACGCCACCGTCGAGAAGGCCGACGGCAGGCGCATCACCCTGGTCGAGACCGCCGACCCCGGCGACCGCTACGCCCGCGTCCCGACCGCCGTGCTGCCCGGCGCGCCGGTGAAGGCGTCGCCCAAGGACACCGCGCTGCTGTCGCTCACCGAGGAGGCCGTGGCCGCACTGCCCGGCCTGCCCGACTCCGCCGCGCTGGACCTGCTGCGCCGCGACCCGCCCCGGATGCGCGGCGGCGGCGCCCTGGCCGGCCCGGCCGAGCACGGCGGCGACCCCGTCGCGGCCGTCATCGCGGCGGTCGACGCCCTCGACTCCTCCTACCTCGCGGTGCAGGGCCCGCCCGGCGCGGGAAAGACCTACCTGGCCGGGCGGCTCATCACGCACCTGGTGGCGGCCGGCCGCAGCGTGGGGGTGTGCTCGACCAGCCACAAGGCCATCGAGAACGTCCTGGCGGCCGCAATGAAGGCCGGGCGCCTCGCCGGGACCGAGATCCCCTGCGCCAAGCGCCCCTCGGGCAAGCCCGACCCCGGCGCCGCCTGGGACCAGCCCAAGACCATCCCGAACCTGCTGGCGTGGCGCGCCGGGCAGAGCGGCGGCCACCTGGTCGGCGGGACCGCGTGGAACTTCGCCAACAACGCGGTCAGCGTCGACCCGTTCGACGTGCTGATCATCGACGAGGCCGGGCAGTTCGCGCTCGCCGACACCCTCGCCGTGTCGGCGGCGGCGCGCAACGTCGTACTCCTGGGCGACCCCCAGCAACTCCCGCAGGTCGTGCAGGGCACCCACGGCGAGGGCGCGGCGGCGTCGGCGCTGGAGCACCTGGTCGGCGGCGAGGAGATCATCGACGCCGGGCGCGGCTACTTCCTGGACCAGACCCGCCGCATGCACCCCGCTGTGTGCGCGCCGGTGTCGCGGCTGTCCTACCGGGGGCTGCTGCACGCCCACCCCAGCGCGGCCGAGCGAACCATGAGCGGGGTCGAGGCCGGGCTGTACCGCCATCCGGTGCCGCACCACGGGCGCACCACGCACAGCCCCGAGGAGGTCGAGGCGGTGGTGGCCATGGCGGCGCGGCTGATCGGCCGCTCGTTCCGGGAGCCCGGCGCGACGGCCGAGCGCGAGATCACCGGTACCGACGTCATGGTCGTCGCCCCCTACAACCTCCAGGTCCGCGCGCTGCGCCAAGCGCTGTCGGACGCCGGGATGGCCGACGTCCGGGTGGGCACGGTCGACCGCTTCCAGGGCCAGGAGGCCCCGGCCGTCATCTGCTCGATGACGGTGTCGAGCGGCGCCGAGGCGGCCCGCGGGCTGGACTTCGTCCTGTCGCGCAACCGGTTGAACGTTGCGCTGTCGCGCGCCCAGGTGGTGGCGGCGCTGGTCTACGCGCCGGGGCTGGTGGTCGCGGCGCCCCGCTCGGTCGCGGAGCTGCGCGTCCTCGCGGGCTTCGCCGGCCTGTGCGGCGCGGCCCGCGACTGGCCGCTGTAACCGCCGGGGCCCGCTACCCACTGGTGCCGGGAACGGGCGCCGGTTCGGCGTCCCTTATGCGCTCCGGGGTCCAGTACTCCCCGTCCGGGACCTCGCTCTCGCGGGTGGCGCACGACGGGACGGCCGCGGCTCCCAGCGCGATCACCACCGCTGCCGCCAGAACGAGCAGCTTCGTGCGCGTCACGGCTCTCTCCGTCCCTGTGGCCGCGGCGGCGGGCGCCGTGGCGGCGGATCAGTCGAGGCAGAACTCGTTGCCCTCGATGTCCTGCATCACGATGCACGACTCGTCGAATCCATCGGCGGTCAGCAGTCGCACGCGGACCGCGCCGAGCGCGACCAGCCGTGCGCACTCGGCCTCAAGTGCGGCCAGGCGCTCCGCTCCCACGAGTCCGGTGCCGACCCGCACGTCGAGGTGCACTCGGTTCTTGACGGTCTTGCCTTCGGGAACGCGCTGGAAGAACAGCCGCGGGCCCGCACCCGTGGGATCACCGCAGGCGAACGCGGAACCCTGGCGCTCAGGCGGCAGCGCGCGCTCGAAGTCGTCCCAGGTCGCAAACCCGTCCGGCGGCTCCGGGACGACGTACCCCAGCACCTCGCACCAGAAGCGGGCGACGCGCTCGGGCTCCGCGCAGTCGAAGGTGATCTGGACCTGCCTGATAGACGCCATCGGGCCAGCGTAGAGGCGGCGGCGTGGCACGTCCACGGGCCCGCCCCCGGCAGCCCCCTACGAAAGTCGATCGAGGGCACTCACTTGGTCGATCCGCGAACCTCCGCGATGACGGTGCGGCGGCGCCGCCGCGGTTGCGACGCTGGCGGCGAGCCGGACGGGCCCACCCCGTCCACCGTCGAGAAGGGGGACCCATGTCCGACCCCGCCGCCCGCACGGCCGCCGAACCGCGGCGCCCGGAGACCAGCACCCCGCCCGCAGACACCCGCGGACGCCCCGTGTCCCGACGTGTCCCGGCCCTTGTGCTGTTCCTCCTCGCCCCGCTGGTGGGCGAGCTCCTTCTCGGCAACCTGCCGCTGGGCTCCCCGTCGACCCTGGCGGCGCTGCCCGTGCTCACGCTGCTCTACGGCGGGGGAGCGGTGCTCATCCGCGAGGTCGCCGTCCGCGCGCGGCGCGGCAGGCCCACGGTGGTGCTGCTCGCCCTCGCCTACGGCCTGATCGAGGAGGGGCTGGTCACCCAGTCGCTGTTCAACCCCTCCTACGCGACGCTCGACCTGCACGGCTACGGGATCGTGCCGGGACTCGGCGCCTCGGCTCCGTGGGCGCTGTTCGTGCTGTCGATCCACTCGGTGTGGAGCATCGTCGTGCCGATCGTCCTGGTCGAGACGCTGTACCCCTGCCGCCGCGCGACGCCCTGGCTCGGGCGGCCGGGCCTCGCCCTGATGTCGGCCCTGTACCTGCTCGGCGCGCTTGCCATGGGTGTCGCCACCCTGTTCGCGGAGTGGTTCGGCGCCGGGCCCGGCCGGCTCGCGGGAGTCGCCGTGCTCGCCGCGCTGCTGGTGACGGCGGCACTGGTGCTGCCGCGGCGCGACCGCGCCGGTGGCGGCGGCCGCGCGCCGCACCCGCCGGCGGCCCTCGCCGCAGCGGCCCTCGCCGGGGGCAGCGCCCTGTTCCTGCTCTACCACTTCGGTGCCAGTATGCGAATGCTCCCGGCGGGCGCCGTGACGGCGGCGATGCTGGTGCTGCTCGTCGGCACGGCGGCGGCGGTGCTGGGGGAGTCCCGGCGTGCGGGGTGGCAGCCGCGGCACGAGTTCGCGCTGGCCGCGGGCGCCATCCTGGTCTACGCGTGGGCGGGGTGGCTGGTCCAGATCGGCCAGTACGGCGCCCACCCAGTGGGGGTGGCCGTCCAGTGCTTCCTGGTCGCCGCGGCCGGAGGGCTGCTGCTCGCGGGACGGCGCCGGCTCGCCGCCCTCCCGACAGGTCGGACCGTCGACGGGCGCTAGGCCCGCTCCTGCGGTTCGTCCATCCTCGTCCCTGCTTGTACGGATTCCGCGCGGCGCCGGAGTGGGGCGAACCCGCAGGGCGACGCGCGGCACCAGGGCCAGGGTGCGGTCATCGCCCGCCGGAGGCGGCGGAGCGCCCTCGGATGCCGTCCAGGAGGTACATGGTGCGGCGGTCGTAGTCGTCCCGGGGAGGCCGCGTGCCGTGCTTGAGAGCGAGGGCGTTGTCGAGGACGAGTGCGTGGAGGTCGCCCGCCGTGAACTCCGGCCGCAGCGCACCGGAGGCTCGTGCCGCGGCGATGAACTCCTCATTGGCCTCGCTGCCGACCCGGCAGATCTCCATGAGCTGCCGCGAATGCGGATATGTCTGCAACAGGACGTCGTTGAAGGCGGGCTGGCGGTACTGGAGGTCGCGTATCGCGGTGAGGTAGTACGCGATCCGCTCGACGGCGCCGACGGACCGCGTGTGCTCGATGACGGCGAACAGCTCACGCGCCACGACCTCTTCGATAACGGCGTCGATGAGGCCGATCCGCCCGCCGAACCGGTTGAAGATCGTGGCCTTGCTCACCCCTGCCGCCTGGGCGACCTTCTCCAGCGGCACCGTCAGGCCCTGCCCCTGGAAGGCGCCGATCGCGGCGGAGCGGATCTGCTCGGAATTGCGCCGGGCGTCGGCGCGCAGCCGGGGTTCCGAAGGCGCCGCACCGGCCATGGCCCTCACCGTCTTCCTGATCACCCGCCGTCGTAATTTGACTCGCTTGGTCAGTTTACCTATGGTCGCAGACGGAAGCGAAACTGACCCGTGTAGTCAATTTATGGGTTCGCCCACCGCCACGCTCCGTGGGCACTCAGGAAGGTCACGAACATGATCGTTGTCACCGGCGCCACCGGCGGGCTGGGCGGCGCCACCGTCGAGCACCTCCTCAAGCGCCTACTCGCCGACCGGATCGGTGTCAGTGTCCGCGACACCGCCAAGGCCCGGCACTTCGCCGACCGCGGCGTGCGCGTGCGGCAGGGCTCCTACGAGGACCCGGCCGCACTGCGCGCCTCATTCGCCGGTGCCGAGCAGGTCCTGCTGGTGTCCGGCAACGACCCGGCCGCCGACATGGTCGGCCTGCACCGCAATGCCATCGACGCCGCGGTCGCGGCCGGCGCCCGGCGGATCCTCTACACGAGCCAGCAGGGCGCCGTCCCCGGCAACCCCTACCGGCCGTCGGACGTCCACATCGCCACCGAAGCGATCCTCGGCGGCTCCGGAGTCGCCTGGACCGCACTGCGCAACGCCGCCTACGGCCCGCTCGACCTGGTGCTCGGCCCGTGGCACCAGACCGGCGTCATAGCCCAGCCCGCAGACGGCCCCGTCCCGTACACCGACCGTGCCGACATCGCTGAGGCCACCGCGGCCCTCCTCGCCGGCGAGCGCTCCGTCGACGGCCCCGCCACCCTGGCCGCGCCGACCGCCGTCACCTTCGAGGATGTCGCCGGGATCGCCTCCGCCCTCACCGGTCGCACCATCAAGCGGGTCGTCCTGGACGACGACCAGTGGATCGCCGACCAGATCGCGATCGGTGTGCCGGAGCAGATGGCCCGATTCATGCTCACCTGGTACCAGGCCGCCCGCGCGGGCCACTTCGCCGAAACCGGCCCCCTACTGGCCGAACTCCTGGGCCGCGAGCCCCGCACCACCGCCGACCGGCTCGCAGCCCACGTCGCAGCCTGACGCCCGGCTGGACGCTCCTCGGTGGACTCCGCATCGTCGGCGTCTTCCGCTGGTCCGCCGGCTGATCCGAACGAAACCGCCTAGTCGTGCGGGACGTCCTTGACGAACAGCAGCGCGTCGATGCCGGGCAGGTGGGTCGGGTCGATTGGGGCGTAGCCGAACCAGGGGGACACGCGGGGCGCGGGCGGCGCGGCGCCGAGGGCGGCGGCCAGCCGCGCGGTGTCGATGACGCAGCGGTCCTCCGGGAGCGCGTACAGGAGCCCTTCGAGGGTGTCGGGCGGCGGCGTGTCCACCCCCTGGTGCCGGATCGTGCCGAGCGCCGTTGCCAGGAAGGCGTAGTCGGCGCCAAGGTGGGCGCTCACCAGGGCACCGGCGCTCCACCACTCCGGCCGCAGGTCGTCCGTCAGCCGCATGGAGCTCTTCGCCCGCTGGAGGTGGCCGTTGTGGGCGAAGACGAGTACCGGGCCCTGTTCGGCCAGGGCGAGGAGGTTGGCGGCCATCATCTGGTCCCGCACGCCGACCAGGCGGGTCATGCGGCCGGGTGAGGTGTCGGCCATCCAGTAGTGGTAGCGCAGCAGGCCGACGGCGGTTCGGCCGTACAGGCGCGCCCGCTGCCAGGCGTCCCGCGAGGTCGCGGCGATCAGGTGCGGCGTCTGCTCGTCGAGCAGCGCCACCAGGTCGTCGGCGAGCACCCGCAACTCCGCGGCAGCGGCCGACCGGCCCGCTGACCGGGCCGGGTCCATCATTGCGGCGGGTTCGGTCCAGGGGTCGTCGGCGCCGAGCAGGCGGGCGAGCGTCTCGGCGGTGCAGGGGAGCAGGTCCGCGTCCACCCGGGCCGCGAGGTAGGTGTGCAGTGCGGTGAGGGCCTGCCGGGGACTCGCGGCGCCGGTGATCTCCAACGGGCCGTCGAACCCGGCGAAGCGGACCCGTTCGGACGCCGGCCGGCCGTCGTTGTAGGCGCGCATCCAGCGCACGAGTTCGCGGTTGGCGGCCGATGCGCCGAACCCGTGGCTGAACCCGTGCTCCATGGCGTCGTCGAGGGTGCCGGTGCCCGAGGTGACGTAGTCGTTCACGGCCAGCCCCGCCATGCAGTCGCTCTCGATCGCGATCGACCGGTAGCCCTCCTGCTCGATGAGCTGCCGGAAGAGGTCGTTGCGCACGTCGAGGAGGATGTCCGCGCCGTGGGTGGGCTCGCCCAGGGCGAGCAGCCGCGGTCGGGACGGGAGCAGCCCCATGACGGCGGCGGCGTCGGCGGCAAGGGCGGTGTCTTCGATTCCATTGACCATGACTAAACGGTATCGTTGAACCCTCGGTTGAACCTTTCTCGCGATATCGGCAGGATAATGCGGCGGAACCCTCAAAACGGCGGCAACCTCAGGCCGATCGACCTGGCGCGCGGACACGGCCTGTCCACGCAGGCGGTCCGCAACTACGAGGAGGCCGGCATCCTGCCCGCCGCCGACCGCACCCCCCACGGGTACCGCACCTATACCCCGCTGCACGCTGCGGCGCTGGACGCGTTCCTCGCCCTGGTGCCCGGGCACGGCCACCCGACGGCGACGTCGATCATGCGGGCGGTGAACGAGGGCGCGACCGAGGAGGCGTTCCGCCTCATCGCCCAGAGCCACGCCCAACTCCTCGAGGACCGCAGGACCCTCCAGGCCGTGGAGTCCGCCCTCCGCGACCTGGCGCCCGCCGCGGCGTCCGAGCCCGATGCGCTGTCCGATGACCATGCCCCGGTATCCGGCCTCCGCGGCATGTTCATCGGGCCGTTGGCGGCCAAGCTCGGCCTCCGGCCCGCGACGCTGCGCAAATGGGAGCGCGCCGGGCTGGTGCGCCCGCGCCGCGACCCGTTGACCGGGTACCGCGTCTACGACGAGGACGACGTCCGGGACGTCCGGCTGGCCCACCAGCTCAGGCGGGGCGGCTACCTGCTGGAGCAGATCGCCCCGCTGATCGCCCAGGTCCGCACGGCCGGCGGGTTGGCGCCGCTGGAGTCCGCGCTCCACGACTGGCACACCCGGCTGTCCACGCGCGGCCGGGCGATGCTGGCCGGGGCCGCCGAACTGGACGCCTACCTCCGCGAGCGCTGATGGCGCCGACCCGGGGCGCTACCCGCCGTCCTCCAGGCTCGTGAGGAGCTTGCGCAGCAGCGCGGCGAGCGTGGCCTGCTCGTCCGGTGTGAGGCCGCCGATCAGGGCGAGTTCGTTGGCGATGTGCCCGTCGATGAGCCCGTCCGCCAGGCGGCGCCCCTCGTCGGTGAGGGACGTCCGCACCAGACGCCGGTTCTCGGGGTCGGTGGCCCGGGTGACCAGCCCCTTCGCGACCATGCGGTCGATGCGGTTGGTCAACGCGGCCGGGGAGATCATCGCGGCACCGGCGAGGTCGCTCATGCGCAGCGTGCTGCTGTCGCCCGCGCGCAGCAGGGTGGCGAGGATGTCGTACTCCCAGGCCTCCAGGCCGTGCGCCGCGAAGTAGTCCTTGAGGCCCTGGTCGAGCAGTCGGGACGTGCGGAAGATCCGCACCACCACGCCGATCGGCGCGGTGTCGAGGTCGGGCCGGACGGCTCCCCACCGCTCGATGATCCCGTCCACTGCGTCGGCCATGGCAGCAGCCTAGCGCTTCGACGTCGAAGCGTTTGACACCGGCACGACGCAGGCATACCTTTCGGTGCGATAGGAAATTACGATGTCGAATCATTAGCCATGGAAATATCAATGGCGGGTTCTCCCGGCTTCGTGACTTCGAGCGGATCGACGACTCAGGAGAGGTCATGCACTACATCGTCATCGTCCGGACCGACACCGTCCCGGACAGCGACCTTGGCCACTACCTCGCCAACGTCGGCGACACACTGGCCCGGCACAACGGGCGGCTCCTCGCGTTCGGCGCCCCCTCCCGGCTGGAGGGCGGCGTGGCCTACACGAAGACGGCCGTCATCGAGTTCGACTCCGAGGCGGCCGCCACCGGCTGGTACCACTCCGACGCCTACCAGGACCTGGCGTCTTGGCGTATCCAGACCCTCGGGCACGAGGTCGACATCAACCTGGTCCCCGGCCTGGGGCGCTGACCGCCGCCCGCCCGCGCGGCGGCGTGCGGGGCGGCCCCGGTGCCGCGGGGGCGGGGCGGCGCCGGGGCCGGGTTCGCGGGCTGTGCCGGGGCCGTGCTCAGGGCACCAGCAGCCACCGTCCCCGTTGTCCGCCGCCGGCGACCTTGTCGTAGGCCGTCGCGGCGTCCGCCAGCGGCACCCGGCCGGCGACTCGCACCTCCAGGACGCCGGAGGCGGCGAGGGCGAGCAGCTCGGCGAGCCGCGCGCCGTCGGGTTCGACGTTGACGATGCCGACGTCGATGCCCCGCTCGGACACCGCCGGGGACGCCGCGGTCACGCCGGCGAACGTCCCCCCGTCGCGGAGCGCGGGCAGGACCGCCGCGTGCAGGACGGCGCCGTCGACGACCGCGTCGAACGCCGGGCCCGGCAGCTCGGTGACGAGCGCACGGGCCCCGGCCCGCAGCACGAAGTCGCGGTCGGACGCACGCGCCAGACCGGTGACGGTCCAGCCGCTGTGGGCCGCCAGCGCGACGGCGTACCCGCCGACAGCACCGGCGGCGCCGGTGACCACCAGGGTCCGGCCGTCGGCGGGGCCGAGCCGGTCGACCAGCTGCGCCGCTGTCAAGGCGTTGACCGGGAGGGAGGCCGCGCCGACCGGATCGAGGCCGTCCGGCAGCGGTGCGGCGGCCGCCGCCGGAACAACGGTCTCCGCCGCGTGCGCGCGGACCGGGGCCGCGACGTCGCGGTGTACGGCGGCGACCGGGTCGCCGACCGAGAATCCGGTGACCGCCGCCCCGATCCCGGTGACGACGCCGGTGAGTGACCAGCCGAGCCCGACCGTGCCGGTGAGTCCGAAGACGGCACGGGCCGGTCCGCCGGCGAAGAGCGTGTCGACGGGGTCGACCGACGCGGCCGTGACACGGACCCGCAGGTCGCCGGGGCCCAGCGGGGGGAGCGCGACCTCTTCGAGGGTGATCGCCGGGGAGTCGGGCGCGGAGACGAGTGCGAGCGTCATGATGGTGCTCCTTCCGAGGCGTGGACTCCTCCACCATCGGTGCCCTACTCTCTTTTGGGAAGTAGGCACTTTAAAGTGGTGTAGGTACCCAGAGGTAAGCCATGGATGTGACCACCGCCGACGGCCCTGCGCCGCGGTTCAACGCGTTCGCCGCCTCCTGCCCCAGCCGGCGGCTGCTCGACACGATCGGCAACAAGTGGGCGAGCCTCGCGATCGTGGCGCTGGGTCTGAAGGGCCCGATGCGCTTCTCCGAGCTCGCCGCGCGCATCGAGGGGGTAAGCCAGAAGATGCTGACCCAGACCCTGCGGGGGCTGGAGCGCGACGGCCTGCTGACCCGCACGGTGACCCCGTCGGTGCCCGTGCGCGTCGACTACGAGCTCACGCCGCTGGGCCTGTCCCTGCTGGAGCCGATCCGCCACCTCAAGGAGTGGGCCGAGGCGCACATGGGCGAGGTCGACCGGGCGCGCGCGGAGTACGACGGGGCCGGCGCCTGACAGCGTGCCGCCGAGCGGCCCGTACCGCGGCGCACCGCCGGCCGCACACCGCCGTCCCGGCGGCGCGCACCGCCCGTCCACCGGCGCCCACTGGACCGGCCGCCGCGTGCGGCCGTGCCGCGGCGGGGGACGCCGCTACGGTGCCGGCCGCAGGACGAATCCGACCTGGACGAGCAGGGCGCGGAGGTAGCGGGTGGTCTCGGCGGGTCCGGGCGGTTCGGGGTTGAGGAGCAGCTGGTGGATGACCGCCCCTTCCATCATGTCGATGAGCAGGTCGACGTCTGCCGTCGGGTCGAGGTAGCCGTCGGCCTGCGCCCGGCGCATCGTCGCGCGTGCGCGCTCGCGGCGCGGCAGCACATGGTGCGTCCGGTAGGCGCGCAGCAGGGCCGGGTGGCTGGGCCCGGCGGCGAGCAGGTGGGCCGACAGCGCCCGGAACCGCCCGTTCGCCAGGATCTCGCCCCACCGGGGGAGCAGCAGTTCGATGGCGTCCGGCAGCGGGGTGTCGGGGCCGAGCTCGACAACCACGGCGGGCATCTCGTCGCGGACGGTCTCGATGGCCTGGGCGAGCAGCTCCTCCTTGGTGCGCCAGCGGCGGTAGACGGTCACCTTGGTCACCCCGGCGCGCTTGGCGATCCGCTCGATGCCGCACTGGTCGATGCCGCGCTCCATGAGGAGTTCGACGGCGGCGCGCAGGATGGCGGTGTCGGCCTCGGGGTCGCGCGGGCGGCCGGGCCCGCTGCGCCGCGCCTGCCCGGCCGTCATCGCACCACCGACCCGGTCTCCAACGCCGCGGCCAGCCAGCGCCGCAGGCCCTCCGCCGTCGACCCCCGCCACGCGAGATGGCCGTCGGGGCGGACGAGCAGGGCACCGCTCTCCGGGCACCCCGCACCGGGGTGCAGCACCGCGACCCCGGCCCCCAGCCGCTCGCGTGCCGCCGCCGCCAACTCCGGCACCGGCGCGGCGTCGGGCGCGAGCAGCACCCACCCGGCGCCGAGCGCCCGGGTGAGCCGCACGGGCGTGCCGTCGTCGCGGCGGCACTCGCGGTCGGGGATGCGGTCGCCCGGCCGCAGCCCGCCCTTCGCGGTGCGGCCGCCCAGCGGGCCCTTCCGGTAGGTCACCCAGAGCTGGGACGCTGCCGCGGTCGCCTTGCGCTGCATGGCCGGCATCCCGAGCAGGGGGATGAGCGCGTAGTCGCGCACCAGCCGCGTCACCGCGCCCTCGCCCACCAGCAGCCTGGTGTTGGTCGTGGTCGTGCTGAGGACCTCGGCCGCCAGGGGGCGCCGTTCGGCGGTGTAGGTGTCGAGCAGCGCGTCGCCGGCCCGCCCGTGTGAGACGAGCGCCAGCTTCCAGCCCAGGTTCTCGGCGTCGCCGATGCCGGTGTTCATGCCCTGCCCGCCGATGGGGCTGTGGATGTGGGCCGCGTCGCCCGCGAGGAGTACACGCCCGCAACGGTAGTCGGCGGCGAGGCGGCGGTGGACGCGGAAGACCGAGGTCCACACCGGGTCGGAGACCTTCGGCCCCGCCTCGCCCGAACGCACGGGGATCAGCTCGGCGAACCGGTCGAGGATCTGCTGCTCGCCGAGCCGCTCGCCGGTCTCGGACGGGGGGAGGTCCGCCATCAGCCGCCAGAGGTCGCCGGAGCCGTTCCGCTCCTCGTCCTTGGTGCGCATGGGCATCGCGAGCACGAGGCCGTCGCGGTGGAACCACCCGGACGACATCGAGCGGTCGCGGTCCCAGGTGGCGTGCACGTCGGCCAGCAGGAACCGCTCGACCACGGACACGCCGGGGAAGTCGATCCCCGCGGCCTGCCGGACGGCGCTGTGCGCGCCGTCGCAGCCGACCACCCGGTCGGCGCGCAGGGGCGGCCCTTCGGCGGTGTGCACGGTCACGCCGTCGGCGTCCTGCTCGACGCCGGTGATCCGGATGCCCCACTCGACCTCGGTGCCCAGCTCGGCGAGCCGGCGCCGTAGTTCGCCCTCCACCTGCGCCTGGGAGATGAACAGCGCCTGCGACGAGTCCTCGGCCATCGGCGCGAACCGCATCGTGGTGAGGCGGCGGCCCTGTGCGTGCATGGCTATGCCTTGCGGGGCGAGGGCCTGCTCGGGGAGGTCGCCCAAAGCGCCGAGCCGGTCGAGGACCTCCACCCCGCGCGCGTGCAGGATGTTCGCGCGCGAGGTGGCCGAGGGCCCGTCCGCGCGGTCCACCACTCGGACGGGGACGTGCTGTGCGGCGAGTGCGCAGGCCAGCGCGAGTCCCGTGGGACCGGCACCGACGACCAGGACGTTGTTCGGCTCTCTCATCGCTCCGCTAATTTTGGATACGTATACGTTTACGTATCCAAATTAGCACCGCCGCGCCGACCCCGCCAGGCGGGCCCATGCGGATGCGGCCGGGGCGGGACCGGCACGGCGCGCGGCGGTGCCTTCTACCGACGAGGTCCAGCCGCCCTGACCGCCGAGCGCGCGGGGCTCTCGCGTGTGCGGGGTGCGGCCGGGGCCGTCACCGGTTTCCCCGGGCCGCCGGGCGGCGGTGGGCAAGAAAATGGGGTGGACCCGGTGGCCGGTGGCCGCCTAGCTTGGGTGATTCCCTATGTGAGGACCTTGCGCGCATGACGCAGCCTGCTCTTTAGACCTGACTCTTCTGCACCGCATCGGTCGCCGACCACGCCGTTGGCTCTTTTCCCCATGCTCTTCGTCAGGTCTTCAGAGAGATCATGTCTGCACATCCTCATACCGTGCTGCCCTGGGCGGTGCGGCGCACCCGCCTGCCCCTGCTCGCCATCCGGTGCGCTGCGTGCCCGTCCGGCCGCGCCTCCACGGGCAAGGGCCGGTTCCGCGTCAACGCCAACGGCAAGCTCCTCGACGTCTGGCTCCTGGTCAACTGCGTCTCCTGTGACTGGACCGCCAAGCTCACCGTCCACGACCGCGTCCCGGTCCGCGCCCTGCCCGCCGACCTGCTGGCCGGGTACACGGCCAACGCGCCGTCCCTCGTCGCCGACACCGTGCTCGACCCGTTGATCGCCCGGCGCAACCGGTTCGCGCTCGATTGGGACGGGTGCTGGGAGCTCCACGCGCCTCCCGTTGCCGAGGATCCGTGGCCCGCCCACATCGCGGTCGCCTTCGACGATCCCGTGCCGATCCGCCCCGAACGGCTCATCGCCCGAGGGCTCGGCATCAGCCGCGCCGAGATCGCCCGCCGTGTCAAGATCGACATCCCACTGAACCGCAGGACGAAGCGGGACTTCTCCTTCGACCTGGTGTGGCCGGTTCACTGATCCGAGGCGCCGACGAGGCGCCGACCGCCGGGGCGGACCACGGCACGGCCGCGGTCCGCCCCGGTCACCGCCGGCCCCCGTTCCCGCCCCGCCCCCGCGCGTCCGCCGGTCGCGCGGGGGCGGGGCGGGCCCTGCCGATGGCGGTCCCCGGGGATGGCAGGATCGGGGCCATGACGGTGGTGTCGGGTGATTTCACGGTGACAATGGACGAGTTGCGCGCCGTCGCGCGCTTCGTGGCCGAGAGCGCCCAGGAGGACCTCCCCGTGTTCGAGGAGGCCGTTCCCGACGATCCCCGTCCACGCGCGGCCCTCGACGCCGCATGGCGGTTCGTCCACGGCGCGAACCGGACCCGGCTGCAACGCGTCACCTCACTCGACGCGCACCGGGCCGCCAAGGACGCGGGCACCGAAGCGGCGCGCCTCGCCGCTCGGTCCGCGGGCGACGCCGCATCGGCCGCCTACCTGCACCCGATATCGCGGGCCACCCAGGTCGGCCACATCCTGCGCGCCGCGGCGAGCGCCGCGCGCATCGCCGAGTTGAACGCCGACGGCGACCCCGCTGCCGCTGACCTGCTGCTCGAACGGGCCCGGCGGCGTGCCACGCCCACACTGGTCGCCGTCCTGTCCCGGTACCCGCCGGCGCCGACCGCCAAGAATCGCGTGGCGCACCTCATGAGCGCCTTGGACGCCTCCCTGCGCGCCGCGGACTGAAGAGGACCGATCGCACGAAAACGCCATGGCGGGGCCTACCGCGGCCTCACTACACTGCCGCGCATGGCATGCCGCATCAGTGAACTGGTCATCGAGGCCGCCGACCCGGAGCGGCTCGCCGACTTCTGGAGCCGGGTCCTCGGCTACGTCGAACTCGACCGGGAGGACGACGGCAGCATCGAGATCGGGCCGCCCGGCGGCGGCCCGCTGCCCACTCTCGTCCTCAGCCCCAACAGCACCCCGCGGACCGCGCAGCTGCGGCTGCACATCGACGTCAGCGCCACGGACCGCGACCAGGACGCCGAGCTGGAGCGGCTGCTCGCCCTCGGCGCCAGGCCCGCCGACGTCGGCCAGACCGGCGCCGAGAGCTGGCACGTCCTGGCCGACCCCGAAGGCAACGAGTTCTGCCTCCTGCGCACCCGGCTCCAGCCCGGCTGACCGCGTCCGCCCCGCAGACCCGAGGCCCGGGTGCGGCCGGGGGACCGCCCGGCGGCGGTCAGCGTCCGACCGCGCCGTCGATGAGTTCGCGGAGGATGTCGGCGTGGCCGGCGTGGCGGCCGGTCTCCTCGATCATGTGCGCGAGCGCCCAGCGGACGCTGGGAGCGGGGCGGCCCGGCCGCGGCCGGGGGACCGGCGCGCCGAGGTCGGCGCACCCGTCGAGGACGGTGTTCGCGCGCCCGACCGTCGCCCGGTAGCGGGCGACGACGTCGGCCGCGCTGTCCGCCGGGTCGGCCCGGAACGTGGCGGGCCAGTCGGTGACCGCCTCCCCGAGGAAGATCGCGCCCTCGACGCACGTCAGGTGGGTGAGCAGGCCGAGCAGGTTGGTGCCCGACGGCACCCCTGCCGTCCGGACCTGCGGTTCGGGAGCGTCCGCGACCTTCGCGGCGATGGAATCCCGGAGGTAGTCGAGGAAGCCGCGCAGGACCGCGGCCTCGCTGCTGCCGGTGCGGGGCGGCGGGGTGTCGCGGCGGCGGGTGCGGCGGGAGGCGGTGGGCATGGTGGTCTCCGTGGTTCGTCGGGCGGCGCGGCGGGAGGTGATCGGCGGCCCCGGTCGTGCGGGGCGCCGTCCCTTGTCACCAGCGCAGTCTCGCCGGAACCGGCACGATTTGGCACGAGTTCTTGCGGTTCTGGCAAGCTGGTCGGATGGACCGCGCAACGGAAGACGTACTCGACGTGGTGGGGCCGCGGCTGCGTGCGCTGCGCCGCGACCGCGGCATCACCCTCGCCGACCTCGCGGCGACCACCGGGGTGTCGGAGAGCACCCTGTCGCGGCTGGAGAGCGGCCAGCGCCGGGCGACCCTGGAGCTGCTGCTGCCGCTGTCCCGCACCTACGGCGTCCCGCTGGACGACCTCGTCGGCGCCCCGAGCACCGGCGACCCCCGGATCCACCTGAAGCCCATCCAGCGGCACGGGATGGTCTTCGTTCCGCTGTCGCGGCGGCCGGGCGGCACGCACGCGTTCAAGATGATGATCCCCGCTCGGCCGCAACCGCTCGAACCGACCCCGCAGACCCACGAAGGCTGTGAATGGCTGTACGTGCTCAACGGGCGCCTGCGGCTGGTGGTCGGCGAGCGCGACCTGATCCTGCCGCCCGGCGAGGCGGCCGAGTTCGACACCTCCGTGCCGCACTGGCTGGGCAGCGCCGACGGCGGCGCGGTCGAGCTGCTCATCCTGTTCGGCGTGCACGGGATGCGCGCCCACGTGCGCACCGGCCCCGCCTCCGAGCCCCGTTGACCGCTCCCGACCCGCCCGCGGCCGCCCCTCTCCCCGCAGCGGCACACCGGCCGGGGGCGGTGGTCAGCGCCGGGTCCCGTCCGCCCGGTCCGCGGCGGGCGGGGCACCGGCGTCCGTCCGGCCCATCCGGTGCAGCAGCCGGGCCTGCCGCGAAGCCCCGTCGGGGGGCGTTCCATCGGGGGCGCCGAAGAACCGGTGCGTCGTATCGGCACTGGTGGGGGACTCCCGGAGGGTGGCGTAGATGCGGGCGAGATGCGCGTCGATCCACGCGACGAGGTCGGTGTCGAGGAGGTCGTCCGCTCCGATCGCCCGCGCCAGGTCCCATGTGTGGACGGCGGCGTCGGTGATGCGGACGGCGAACGCCTGCCGCGCGCCGATCGCGCCCAGCGGGTAGTCGACCTCGCGGTCCATCGCGCCGGGTGCGGCGAACGCCGCCGCACATGTCCGCGCCGAGCGCGCGAAGGCGCCGAGCGGGTCGTCCCCGAGGGCGTCGGCGTCGCGGAGCCGCAGGAACTCCCCTGCGCTGCCGCCTTGCACCAGGCGCGCGTAGTCGAGGTTCCCGCGGGCCATGTGGTTGACCAGCCGGCGCACGTCCCAGTCGGGACAGGGCGTCGGCCAGGCCCACTGCTCGGTCCGGACCAGGCGCAACCGTCGCTCGAACCCCGCGTTGGCACGGTCGAAGCGGTCGAACAGCCCGTCGAATACATCGGTCATGGGCCCGACCCTGCCGCAACGCGGAGCTCGGCGCTGGCGGGTATCCGACACCGCGTGCTCTCCGCCTCGGCCGCGGAGCTGTCGGCCCGCAGTGGTCGGTGCCGACCCGGCCGGGAACGCCCCGTGGCGCGATGAGTTCCGGCCGGTCCGCGGGTCTGTTCCGGTGACCGTCGCGGGGACGTCCCGCGGCGCCCCGGAACGCGACACAACGGAGGATTTCCATGACGACCGCGCCCAAGGACCCCGCCGCCGCGCCGCCCGGCCGCCCGCCGGTCGTCGACATGGCCACCTGGCAGGCCGCCCGCGACGAACTCCTGGTCCGCGAGAAGGCCCACACCCGCGCGGGCGACGCCATCGCCGCGGCCCGCCGCCGCCTGCCGATGGTGGAGTTCGACGGGACGGTCGAGGTCGTCGGGCCCGACGGCCCGGTCCCGTTCCTCGACCTGTTCCAGGGCCGCGGCGAACTCCTCGTCTACAAGCACATGTGGTACGACGGCGCGCCGCACCAGGGGCAGTGCGAGGGCTGCACCGACGCGGTCTGGCACCTGCGCGACGCCGTCTACCTCAACGCCCGCGGCGCGTCGTTCGCCGTCCTCACCACGGGCCGGTGGGACGAGGTGGCCTCCTTTGTCGGGTTCATGGGCTACACCCAGCCCTGGTACTCGGTGCGCGACGTCGCCGCGCCGGTCGGCGAGAACATGGGCGACCTCGCCTGCTTCCTGCGCGACGGCGACCGCGTGTTCCTCACCTACACCACCACGGGCCGCGGCATCGAGGCGCTCAACGGGTCCTTCGGCCTGCTCGACATGACCCCGTACGGCCGCGGCGAGGCGTGGGAGGACAACCCCGAGGGCTGGCCCGAGGGGCGCCACGCGTGCTGGTACTGGCGCACGGCCGCCGACGGCACCGCCGCCTGGGGCCCGACCAGCCGCCCCGTGCCGCAGTGGACCCGCCCCGGCGCGGACCCCGTGGAGACCCTCGGCAGGCAGGGCGACCGGCACTGACACCGCTGCGCCGGCCCCCGCGGGCCGCCCGCGGGCCGGCGGCCGTCATGCCCCCGGGGTGCCGATCCGCCAGTGGTAGCCGTCGGGGTCGGTGAGGTGGCCGGCGTAGTCGCCCCGGTCGGTCCGGGCCGCTGCGGCGGCGACCCGGCCGCCGGCGGAGTCCGCGGCGGCGAGGAGGCCGTCGACGTCCGCGCGGGACGCGGCGGTGTGCGTCAGGACCAGCGCGGAGAAGCCGTCGCCGCGCTCGTCCACACCGGTGTCCTTGGCGAGGGCCTTGCGCGTCAGCAGGCCCAGGCGGCACGCGCCGTCGGCGACGGCGAAGTCGATGAACTTGTCGCCGTAGTCGTGCCGGACCTTCATGCCCAGCGCCTCGTAGAACGCCTTGGACGCGTTCGGGTCGGCGACGCCGAGGTAGGCGGCGGTCTCGGTGGGCTTCGGGGGGACGGGGGCGGGGCCCGCGTCCTTCTTCTCGGCGGCGGCCAGCTTCCAGACGGCCCCGTCCGGCGCCCGGTAGACGGCGGCGAACTCGCCGAAGAACTCCTTCTTCGCCGGTTTGACGACGGTCGCACCGTTGGCGGTCGCGGCGTCGAGGAGGGCCCTGACCTCGGCCGGTCGGGCGACGATGGCGGACAGGACGTAACCGCGGAATCCCGAGGCCGCCGGGTCCGCGCCGGTCTCGGCCGCGAGCGCGTCGAGCGCGTGGAGGTCGAGCCGTCCTTTGCCGTGCAGGTCCAGGTCGGCGGTGTGGTCGTGGTCGGTGGCCGCGGCGGAGAACGCCGACGAGTAGAAGGCGCCCGCGGCCTCCACGTGCGGCACACCGAGAGTGATGGTGTCGAGCGAGAGCGGCATGGCGTGGTTCCTTTGTGTGGTCAGAGGGCGAAGAGTCGTGCTGCCGGCGCCTTCGGGTGCGCGGTGCGGCACCGGTGGGCGCGCCGGAGGCGCGGTGGCCGGTGCCGTGCATGGGCACAACGCTACGCAGCGCCACCAGGCGCGTGCTTCTCGATTCCTGACCGGTCCGGCCGGAGGGGACGGCTCGCAGCGGCACGGGGCGGACATCGGTCAGGAATCGAGAAGCCCCAGGTCGCCGGCCCCATTAGCGTCGGGACCGCTGGACACGGATCACGGAGGGAGTCGCAGGGTATGAGCGAGAACACCGGTGCGAAAGGCGCGGACGGCTTCTCCGCGGAGGAGCGCGCCGCCATGAAGGCACGCGCCGAGGAGCTGCGCAACGAGGCCAAGCGCGGTCGCGGCGGCAAGGAGGCCGCCGAAGAGCTGGACGTGCTGGCGAAGATCGAGGAGATGGCGGCGCCCGACCGCGCGGTGGCCGAACGCATCCATGCCATCGTCACCGCCAACGCCCCGGAACTGGCGCCGAAGCTGTGGTACGGGCAGCCGGCCTATGCCAGGAAGGGCACGGTCGTGTGCTTCTTCCGCAGCGGACACACCGACAAGGAGCGGTACTCGGCCCTCGGCTTCACACCCGAGGCGAACCTCGACGACGCCAGCGGGCTGTGGCCCACGTCCTACGCGGTGACCGAGCTGAGCGGCGACGCCGAGCAGGCGATCGCCGACCTCGTCAAGAAGGCCGTGAGCTGACCCGCGGCGGCTACAGCAGCTGGACGATCGCGGCGGCGCCCACGACCACGACAAGGGCGCGCAGCACCGCGGGGCTGAGCCTGCGGCCCAGCCGCGCGCCCGCAAGGCCGCCGAGCGCCGAGCCGACCGCGAGGAGCACCACGGCCGTCCAGTCGAAGTCGGCGGAGACGAGGAAGAAGCACGTCGCCGCGGAGTTCACCACGGCGACCAGGACGCTCTTGACGGCGTTGAGCCGGTGCACGGTCGTGTCGAGGAGCACGCCCATCAGGGCGATGTAGATGATCCCTTGGGCCGCGGGGAAGTAGCCGCCGTACACGCTGGCCAGGGTGACGCCGGTCACCAGCAGGGGGCCGCCGTCGGGCCGGGCCGGGCCGCCGGTCCGCTCGCGGCGCCGCAGCACGGCCGCGCGGATCCGCGGTTGCAGGACGACCAGGACGACGGCGAGCCCCACCAGCGCGGGCACGATCCGCTCGAACGCCGCTGCGGGCAGCGCCAGCAGCAGCACCGCCCCGGTGACGCCGCCGACGAGCGCGCCGGTGCCCAGTCTCAGGAGGAGCCGGGCCTGGCCGCGGAGTTCCGCGCGGTAGCCGATGGCGCCGCTGATGGCGCCGGGGATCAGGCCGAGCGCGTTGGAGACGGCGGCGGTCACCGGTGGCAGCCCGGTGGCGAGCAGGACGGGGAAGGTGATGAGCGAGCCCGACCCCACAACGGTGTTGACGGCTCCGGCGCCGAGGCCCGCTGCGAGGACGGCGGCCATCTCCCACGGGGTCACGGGGTCCGCTGCCGCACGGGCCCGGTGGGGCCCGAATCGGGGGGCGCGGTCCGTTCCGTCCGGCGTTCGGCACCGGGCATGGTCATCATGGGGTCGACGCTAGGCCCCCGATACTTCGCCCGGCACCGAAGGGTCCCGGTGGCGCAACGCCATTGACGTGACGAGTGCGAGGATGTGTTCACGGCCCTGGTGACCCCTGGCCGGAGGCCCCGTTGATGGCCGCACGCGGCGCCCGGGGCCGGTCAGGCCGCAGGGTGCGGGGAGCGGCGGGTGAGCACGCGGGGGCCGTCCTCGGTGATGGCGACCGTGTGCTCGGAGTGGGCGGTGCGGGAGCCGTCGGCCGAGCGGATGGTCCAGCCGTCAGGGTCGTAGACGATGCGGCCGGTCGTGCGGGCGAACCAGGGTTCGAGTGCGATGGTCAGCCCCGGCTTGAGCTTGAGGCCGCGGCCGGCCTTGCCCTTGTTGGGGACATGGGGGCTCTCGTGCATGGTGCGCCCCAGCCCGTGGCCGCCGAACTCGGTGTTGACCGGGTAGCCGGCCTTGTCCGCGACCGCGCCGATGGCGGCCGAGATGTCGCCAAGCCGGTTGCCGGGACGGGCCGCCAGGATGGCGGCTTCGAGCGCATCCTCGGTGGCGCGGACGAGGCGGACGTCCTCCGCCGCCGGGGTGCCCACGATGACGGTGCGGGCGGAGTCGGCCACCCAGCCGTCGATGGCGACCGCGATGTCCATGCTCAGGACGTCGCCGTCGCGCAGCGTGTAGTCGAACGGCAGCCCGTGGAGGACGGCGTCGTTGACCGAGAGGCAGATGACGTTGCGGAACGGGCCTTCGCCGAAGGACGGGGCGTAGTCCCAGTAGCAGGACTCGGCGCCGCGCTCGCGGATCATGGCGCGGGCGCGGTGCTCCAGGTCCATGAGGTTGACGCCGACGTCGGCGGCCTCGCCGAGTTCGGCCAGCACCTGGGCGACGAAGCGCCCGGTGACGTGCATCCGCTCGATCTCCTGCGGGGACTTCAGCTCGATCACGGTTCTCTCTCTTCACATCGGCGATTGGTATAATAATACCAAGCCACCGGTGGCGGTATACAAATACCAGTCGTAGCATGGCGGCATGGTCCGCCACCCGCTCACACCCCAGCAGATCGAGGCCGGCCGGCGGCTCGGGGCCGTGCTGCGCGAGGCGCGGGCAGACCGCGACCTCGGCGACGTCGCCCACGAGGCCGGTATCTCGCCCGAGACCCTGCGCAAGATCGAGACCGGCCGGCTCCCGAGCCCGGCGTTCGGCACGATCGTCCGCCTCGGCGACGCCCTCGGCCTACCCCTGGACGCGCTCGCCGCGGCCTGGCGCACCGCCGTCCCCCTCGAAACCGCCCCCTGACCCGACCCCGGTCAGGCGAAGTCGAGGACCACTTTGCCGAAGGCCTGGCCGGAGGTGAGGTAGGCGGCGGCGTACTCGGCCTGGGAGAACGGGAACACGCGGTCGACGGCGGGGGCAATGGCGCCTTCGGTGAGGGCGGGGCGCAGGGCCGAGGCGGTCTCGGCGGCGATGGCGAACAGCTCCTCGCGGGTGCGGGTGCGGAACGTGCTGCCGATCAGGCGCACCCGGCGGCGGCCCAGCTGGTCCAGGTCGATCTCGGCGTGCCGCCCGGCCAGGTGCCCCAGGTGGACGATGGTGCCGCCCACAGCGGTGGCGGACAGCGCCTGCACGAGCGCGTTGCCGCCGAGGTGGTCGATCACCAGGTCGGCGCCGTGTCCCCCGGTGGCGTCGAGCACGGTCGCGGCCCAGTCGGGGCGGCGGGTGTCGATCGCCACATGGACGCCGTAGCGGTCGAGCCGGGTGCGCTTGACCGGGTCGGTCGAGGAGCCGATGACCGTGGCGGCGCCCGCGTAGTGCGCGATCTGGGTGGCGAGGACGCCCACACCGGTCGCCGCGCCGAGCACGAGCACGTGCTGCCCCTCGCGCAGCCCGCCCTGGACGATGAGCGCGTCGTACTCGGTGATGGCGGCCGAGGGGGTCGCCGCGGCCTGCACCGCGCTGAGGGTGAGGGGGACGGGCATCAGCAGCCGGTGGTCGATCGCGATGAAGTCGGCGAACGCCGAGGTGGCCATGTACATGACGCGGTCGCCCACCGAGGTGGTGGGCACCCGCTTGCCGACGGCGGCGACCTCGCCCATGCCGTCCATCCCGGCGATGGGCTGCTCGCGCGCCGCGAGAGCGGGGTTCACCGTGTAGCTGCCGTCGAGGACGAGCAGGTCGGCGCGGTTCAGCGCGGCGGCGTGCGTGCGGACCAGGACCTGGTCGGGCCCTGGAACGGGGACGGGCACCTCCTCGAAGCGCCATCCGCCGTCGCGGATGGCGATCGCCCGCATGGTGGCCGGGGGCGGCTGCGCCACCGACCGCGCCCTGCGCGGCCGTCTGATGCGCTTGGCGATGCGGTCGCCCTGCCGTGGGGTGCTGCTGTCAGTGGCGCTGCTGTCAGTGGCTGTCCTGTCTCTGCGTGCCGTCACACGGGGTCAGACGTACGGGAGGCCCGTATAGTTCTCCGCCAGTTGCGCCGATGCGGACCGGGACGACGCGATGAACTCCAGGTGCGCCGACTGGACGCGGCGGTCGAACGCGCTGCCGTTCGGGTCGCGGTGCAGCAGGCCGGTCATCCACGACGAGAAGTGCTCCGCGCGCCACACCCGGCGCAGCGCGGTGTCGGAGTAGCCGTCGACGAGGGTGTGGTCGCCGGTGGCGTGCCAGGAAGCGAGCGCCTCGGCGAGCAGCGCGGCGTCGTGCATCGCCAGGTTCAGCCCTTTCGCGCCGGTGGGCGGGACGATGTGCGCGGCGTCCCCGGCGAGCAGCAGCCGCCCGTGGCGCATGGGCTCGCAGACGAAGCTGCGCATCGGGGTGACGGCCTTGTCGGTGATGGGGCCGGTGGCGAGCTCCCAGCCGCCGTCGCGCAGCGCGAAGCGCGCGGCGAGCTCCGCCCAGATCCGGTCGTCGGGCCAGTTGCCGACGTGGTCGTCGTTGCCGACCTGGAGGTAGAGGCGGCTGACCCGCGGGCCCCGCTGGCTGTGCAGGGCGAAGCCCCGCTCGTGGCGGGCGTAGATCAGCTCGGTGGCCGACGGCGGCACGTCGGCGAGGATCCCGAGCCAGCCGAACGGGTAGGACTTCTCGAAGTGCCGGACCCGCTCCGCGGGGATCGACGGGCGGCCGATGCCGTGGAACCCGTCGCAGGCCACCACGAAGTCGCAGGCCAGCACCTGCTCGCCCGCCGCGGTGCCGTATCGGATGCGGGGACGCTCGCCCTCGATCCCCTCGATCGCGGTCGCCGCCGCCGCGAACCGGACGTCGCCGCCGTCGGCCAGCCGGTGCGCGATCAGGTCCTTGACGATCTCGGTCTGGGCGTAGAGGACGACGTCGCGCCCGCACAGCCCGGCGAAGTCGACCCGGTGGGAGCGCCCGTCGAAGCGCAGCTCGATGCCGTGGTGCACGGCCCCCGCGCGGTCCATCCGCGCCCCGGCCCCCGCCGCGCGCAGGATCCGCGCGACACCGTGCTCGACCACCCCGGCCCGCTGGCGGTGCTCGACGTGGTCCCTGGTGCGGGCCTCCAGCACCACCGACTCCACACCGGCGCGGTGCAGCAGGTGCGACAGCAGCAGCCCGGCGGGCCCGGCCCCGATGATGCCGACGCGGGTGCGCTCCTCAGCCATCGTCCTCCTCCAGCACCCGCTGCGCGATCGCGAACGCCTTGTTCGCCGCCGGCACCCCGCAGTACACGGCGGCCTGGAGGAACACCTCCTGGAGTTCCGCGGGGGTGAGGCCGTTGCGGAGCGCGGCGCGGACGTGCATCGCCAGTTCGTCCCAGTGCCCGTTGGCGCACAGCGCGGTGAGGACCATGCAGCTCCGCGTCCTGCGGTCGAGCCCGGGCCGGGTCCAGATCTCGCCCCAGGCGTAGCGGGTGATGAGGTCCTGGAAGGGCTCGGTGAACGGGGTCGTGCGGGCGCGGGCGGCGTCGACGTGCTCCGCGCCCAGGACGGCGCGGCGCACCGCGGTCCCTTCCGCGCGGGTGTCGGGCGCGGCGTCGTTGTCCATCGGCGTGTCCGTTTCCGGTCGTGGGATGTCAGTCCTTCGGGGCGGCCCCCAGGTGCGCGCGCAGCAGCCGGGTGGCGGCGCCGCTCTGCTCCCAGCTCGCCAGGTGCGCGGCCGCGGGCAGGACGTGCAGGTCGGCGCCGCTGATCCCGGCCGCCAGGCGCTCGCCGTGCTCGGGCGGGGCGGCGGGGTCCTCGGCGCCGGCGACCACCAGGGTGGGCGCGGTGACGCGGGCGAGGTCGGCGCGCAGGTCGAACCCCTGGATCGCCTCGCAGCAGGCGGCGTAGCCCTCGGCGGGGGTCGCGGCGACCATGGCGCGCATGCGCTCGACGGTGGCGGGCTCGCGCGCCGCGAAGCCGGGCGTGAACCAGCGCCCGATGACGGCCCCGGCGACCGCCCCCGTCCCCTCGGCGCGCACGGTCGCGGCCCGCTCCGCCCACGCCTCGGGCGGGCCGAGCCGCGCCGAGGTGCACAGCAGGGCGAGCCGGTCGACGCGCTCGGGCGCGTTCGCGGCCAGCCACAGTGCGGTCATGCCGCCGAGGGACAGCCCGGCGATGTGCGCGCGCCGCACGCCGAGGCGGTCGAGCAGGGCGAGGGCGTCGCGGCCGAGGTCGGCGACGGTGTAGGGGCCGGGCGGGACGGGGGAGCGCCCGTGTCCGCGCGTGTCGTAGCGCACCACGCGGAAGGTGTCGCGCAGCGCGGTGGCCTGCGGCTCCCACATGGCGGCGGTGCTGCCCAGCGACCCCGACAGCAGCAGCACGGGGGCGTCCGGCGGCCCGTCGACCGTGTGGTGCACCTCGACGCTCATGCGTGTCCCTCCTCGTGCGCGGGCCGGGCGCGGTGGGCGGCCAGTGCGCGGTCGGTGAACACCCCGGCGGCGCCCAGGTAGTCGGCGGGGTCGAGCAACGCCGCGAACCGGGCGCTGTCGCGGCGGCCGCCGGTGCGGCGCTCCAGCGCCGCGGCGAGCCCGGGGCCGCCGCCGGTGTCGCGGCAGGCGGCGGCGACCGCGTCGTGGGCCGCCTCGCGGCCCATCTCCGCGGCGAGTTCGGCGGTGACCCGCTCGGCCGTGAGGAGCCCGCCGGTGGCGTCGAGGTTGGCGCGCATGCGGTCGGGGTGGACGCGCAGCCGGTCGAGGCTCGCGCGCAGCCAGGACGCCGCCGCGCCGGTGAGGCGCAGCAGGGCGCTGAGCTGCGGCCACTCGGACTGCCAGGCGCCGGCCGCGCGCTGCTGCTCGGCGTCCATCGCGCCAAGGAGGCCCGCGGCGAGGGCGGGGGCCTGCGCGGCGCAGGAGCGGGTGGCGACCGCGGCGACGGGGTTGCGCTTGTGCGGCAGGGTGGAGGAGCCGCCGACGCCGGGGCCGGCGTCCTCGGTCACCTCGCCCACCTCGGTCTGGGCGAGCAGCACGATGTCGTGCGCCGCCTTGCCGAGCGCACCGCACAGCACCGCGAGCGCCGCGCCGGTCTCGGCGACGCGCGCGCGGTCGGTGTGCCAGGGGAGGACGGGTTCGGCGAGGCCGAGCTCCGCCGCGAAGGCGGCGGCCACGGCGGGGCCGCCGGGCCCCAGGGAGGCCAGGGTCCCGGCCGCGCCGCCCAGTTGCGCGGCCGTGCGGTGCGCGGCGACGTCGGCGAGGCGGGTGTCGGCCGACCCGATGCCGTTCAGCCACCCGGCGGCGACCGCGCCGAAGGTGGTGGGCAGCGCCTGCTGCAACAGGGTGCGGCCCGCCATGGGCGTGTCGCGGTGGCGGGCGGCGAGGTCGGCCAGCGCGGCGCCCAGGGCGCCGGTCTCGGCGGCGATGGCGCCGCAGGCCCGGCGCACGACCAGCATGGCGGCGGTGTCCATGATGTCCTGGCTGGTGGCGCCGGTGTGCACGAAGCGGGCCGCCTCGGGGTCGATGTCGTGCACGGCCGCGGTGAGGGCGCGGACCAGGGGGATCACCGGGTTGCCGCCGTCGGCGGCCGCGGCGCCCAGCGCGGCGGCGTCGAAGCGGGCGGGGGAGCAGGCCGCGCCGATGGCCCGTGCCGCGGACGCGGGGACGGCGCCCTCGCGCGCCTGGGCGCGCGCCAGCGCGGCCTCGGTGTCGAGCAGCGCGCGCAGCCACGCGGCGTCGCCGACCTCGGCCGCGGCGCCGCTGCGGGCGAAGATCCCGTCGAACATGGTCCCCCCGTTGGCCCGGTCAGACGTCGAAGAACACGGTCTCGCCCGGCCCTTGGACGCGGATGTCGAACCGGTAGCCGTCGTCGGCCGCCCGCGCCAGCAGGGTATCCCGCTCGCGGTCGTCGGTGATGGCGGACAGGACGGGGTCGGCGGCGCGGGCCGCGGCGTCCTCGGGGAAGTACAGGCGGGTCACCACCCGGCGCAGCATGCCGCGGGCGAACAGCGAGACGTCGATGTGGGGCGCCTGCGGTCCGGCGGGGCCGGGGACGGCGCCGGGCTTGCGGGTGAACACGGAGTAGGCGCCGTCGGCGTCGGTGGCGCAGCGGGCGAAGCCGCGGAAGCCGGGGCTGGTGCGGGCGCCGCGCGGGTCGGCGGGGTGGTCGAACCGGCCGTCGGGGTCGGCCTGCCAGGTCTCCACGATGGCGTCGGGCATCGGCGCGCCGGCGCCGTCGTAGACGGTGCCGCGGATCCACAGCCCGCCGGGCGCCCCCTCGTCGGCGGCGTAGGGGTCGTCCGCAAGGCCGATGTGCAGGAACGGACCCACGGTCTGCGAGGGCGTGGTGCGGGGCATCAGTCGTCGTCCGCTTCCTGCTCGAAGGGGGTGGTCTCCGGGCCGCGCAGCACGATGTCCCAGGCGAAGGCCAGCGCCCACTGGGGCTCGGTGGCGCCGTGGTCGTAGCGGGCGACCAGCCGCTGCCGGGCGGCCTCGTCGGGGATGGCGTTCCACATGGGGTCCTGGCCGAACAGCGGGTCGTCGGGGAAGTACATCTGGGTGACCAGGCGCTGGGTGAAGGAGGTGCCGAACAGGGAGAAGTGGATGTGGGCCGGCCGCCAGGCGTTGTCGTGGTTGCGCCACGGGTAGGCGCCGGGGCGGACGGTGACGAACCGGTAGCGGCCGTCGGCGTCGGTGAGGGTGCGCCCGGCGCCGTCGAAGTTCGGGTCGAGCGGGCACGGCCAGTTGTCGATGACGTGGCGGTAGCGGCCGCCCGCGTTGGCCTGCCAGACCTCCACGAGGGAGTGGGGGACGGGGCGGCCCCCGGCGTCCAGGACCCGGCCGTGCACGATGATGCGCTGGCCCTGGGGTTCGCCGGAGCGCTGCCGGGTGAGGTCGTGGTCGAGGTCCCCGATGCGGTCGTGGCCGAACACGGGGCCGGTGACCTCGGTGAGCATGTGCGGCAGCAGTTTCAGCGGGCGGGTCGGGTGGCGCAGCGCGGTGCTGCGGTAGGGCGGGTAGTCCAGGGGCGGGTGCGCGGCGTGGTCGCGCCGGAAGCCCGGCACGGTGAGGGGCGCTGCCGCCGGGGCGTCGGTGTTCTCCGTCATACCGGCTCCTGTGGGCTGTTCGGCTGTGGGCTAGTCGGCGTGGACGACGACCGCGAGCCCTTGGCCGACGCCGATGCAGATGGCTGCGAGGCCCCAGCCGCCGCCGCGGCGCCGCAGCTCGTGGGCCAACGTGCCCAGGATGCGGGCGCCTGAGGCGCCGAGGGGGTGGCCGATGGCGATCGCGCCGCCGTTGGGGTTGACGACCGCGGGGTCGAGGCCGTCCCACCTGCGCAGGCAGGCGAGCGCCTGGGCGGCGAACGCCTCGTTGAGTTCCACCACCGACAGGTCGCCCCAGCCGATCCCGGCGCGCCGCAGTGCGGTCTCGGCGGCCTCGACAGGGCCGATGCCGAACACGTCGGGGTCGACCGCCGCGACGCCCCGGCTCACGATGCGCGCCAGCGGATCCAGCCCCGACGCTTCGGCGGCGGCCGCGTCGCCGATGGCGAGGGCCGCGGCGCCGTCGTTGAGGGGGGAGGCGTTGCCGGCGGTCACGGTGCCGTCGGCGCGGAACGCGGGCTTGAGCGCAGCGAGCGCCTCGGGGCTGCTGGGTCGGATGCTCTCGTCGCGGGCGAGGTCGACACCGGGCAGCGCGGCGACCTCGGCGTCGAAGATGCCCTTCTCCCAGGCGCGCGCCGCCTTCTGCTGGCTGGCCAGCGCGTAGGCGTCCTGCTCGGCGCGGGTGATGCCGTCGGCCTGCGCGAGGCGCTCGGTGCTCTCGCCGAGCGCGATCGTCCACCGCTCGGGCATGGCGGGGTTGACCAGCCGCCAGCCGAGGGTGGTGGAGTGCAGGGTCTCGTGCCCGGCGGGGAAGCCCTTGGCGGGTTTGGGCAGCACCCACGGCGCCCTGCTCATCGACTCCACCCCGCCGGCCAGGACGAGGGAGGCGTCGCCCACCGCGACGGCGCGGTTGGCGGCGATGACCGCCTCCAGGCCGGAACCGCAGAGCCGGTTGACGGTCGCGCCGGGCACCGAGGTGGGCAGCCCGGCGAGCAGCGCCGCCATGCGGGCCACGTCGCGGTTGTCCTCCCCGGCGCCGTTGGCATCGCCGAAGTACACGTCGGCGACCGCGGCCGGGTCGAGGCCGGGGTTGCGGTCGAGGAGCGCGCGGAGCGCGTGCGCAGCGAGGTCGTCGGGCCGCACGCCCGACAGCGCCCCGCCGTACTTGCCGATGGGGGTGCGTACCGCGTCGAGGATGTAGGTCTCGCTCAACGGATCCTCCTCGGTCGTGTCGTCGGGTGGCTCATTCCGGGCCCGTATCCACTGGACACTCCCTGATCGTGCGGCGGCGCGGTCCGGCGGGGCCGGGTTCAGCCGTGCCCGGTCAGTTCGCGCAGGACGCGGAGTTCGCCGGGTTCGGGTGGCGGGGTGGCGGCGAGGTCGGGCGCGATGGCGAGGTCCCACCCCGTTGCCGCGCGGACCTGCTCGACGGTGCTGCCCGGGTGCAGGCTGACGAGGGTGAGCTGGGCGGTGCCGGGGTCGGGGGCCAGCACGCCGAGGTCGGTGATGACGCGGCCGGGGCCGCCGCCGCGCAGCCCGAGCCGGGCGCGGTCGCCGGGTCCGGTCCCGTACCCCACCGACGTCACGAAGTCGACGGCGTCGACGAAGGTCCGGCGGCTCTGCCGCAGCACGACGACCACCTCCTTGCAGGACGCGGCGATCTCGGGCGCGCCGCCCGCTCCGGGCAGCCGCACCGCAGGGTCGGCGTAGTCGCCGATCACCGTGGTGTTGATGTTGGCGTACCGGTCGATCTGGGCGGCGCCGAGGAACCCGACGTCGATCCGGCCGGGTTGCAGCCAGTAGTTGAACACCTCGGGGACGGAGACGACCGTGTCGGCCGTCTCGGCGAGGATCCCGTCGCCGATGGACAACGGCAGGTGGCCGGGTTTGGCGCCGAGCGTGCCCGACTCGTAGACCAGCCACAGGTCCGGCGCGTGCGTGCGCCGCGCGAGGTTCGCCGCGGTGCTGGGCAGCCCGATGCCGACGAAACACGCCATGCCGGAGCCGAGCGCCCGGGCCGCGGTCACGGTCATGATCTCGTCGGCGGTCCACTCCGCTGCCGCGATCACCGCTCGCCCCCGCTCGGGACGGCGGCGCCGATCTCCTCGTCCAGCCACCGCTGGAACGACGCGCGGTCGCGGGCCACGGCGTCCCACTGCCGGTAGGCGTCGTTGTCGCGGTCGTAGTAGCCGTGGGCGTAGGAGGGTCGCGCGCCGCCGGGCGCCGCGGCGACGGCGGTGACCACCCGGGCGGGCAGCACGACCTGGCCGGGGACGGGGTCGAGGGTGTCGACCACCTCCTCGACGGTGACGAGGGTGCGGCGGGCGGCGAGCACCGCCTCCTTCTGCACACCGGTGATGCCCCACAGTTGGACGTTGCCCGCGCGGTCGGCGCGCTGGGCGTGGATCACGGTCACATCGGGGGTGAGGGCCGACACCGCTGTCAGCTCCTCGCCGCTGAAGGGGCAGGTGATGGGCTTGATGGCGTCGGTCTGGCCCACGAGGTCGGTGCCGGTGTAGCCGCGCAGCACGGCGAAGGGGACGCCGCTGGCCCCGGCGACGTAGCGGTTGGCCATCCCGGCGTGGCTGTGCTCCTCGATCTCCAGGGGCGCGGGCCAGCCGTTCTGGATGGCGTCGCGGAACCGGTGCAGGGACCCCACACCGGGGTTGCCGCCCCAGGAGAACACCAGGCGGCGCGCGCACCCGGCGCCGATCATCTGGTCGTAGAGGATGTCGGGGGTCATGCGGACCAGGGTGAGGCCGCGGATCCGCTGCCGGATGATCTCGTGGCCGGCCGCGATGGGGATCAGGTGGGTGAACCCCTCCAGCGCGACCGTGTCGCCATCGCGGACGAGCGTGCGGACGCCCTCGTCCAACGGCACGATCATCCGCAGACCCCATTTCGTGCGCCATCCGAATGCATGTTCATACTGCGAACACTACTGGGACGTACGGTAATCCGGCCCGCCACCCCGGTCAAGACCCGCCACCGCAGGGAGTGCGGCCGCCGTCGCGGGCCCACGCTGAGCGACAATCCGCGAAGCGGGCGCAGTAGGGGACTGCGGAGCCCCCGGTTGCCGGGGGTGGCTGCCATCGCGGCCGCGAAGCGCCCGGCGGCGCGAAACACCACGCCGCGCTGTCCGCGCCGGACCCCGGCCCCAGACACGGCGGGCGGTCCGGGTGACGTGCTACACGTCCACGCGGCGGCGTCCCCCGCGGGTGGCGACCTCCAGGTCGGCCTCGATGCGCGCCGCGGTCGCCAGCAGCGGGGGCAGCAGGTCCCGCCGGACGTCCTCGACGGTGATCCGCCCGGCGTGGGCGGACACGTTCACCGCGGCGACCGTGCGCCCGGCGCGGTCGCGGATCGGGGCGGCGATCGACCGCAGGCCCTCTTCCAACTCCTGGTTGACCATGGCCCACCCCTGGCCGCGGACCCGCTCGATCTCGGCGCGCAGCCGCGGCCGCGAGGTCATGGTCTGCGCGGTGAGCGGGCGCAGGTCGGCCCGCTCCAGGTAGGCGTCCAGGTCGGGCTGTGCCGCGGCCGCCAGCAGCACCCGGCCCATCGAGGTGGCGTAGGCCGGGAACCGGGTGCCGACGTTGATGCCGACGGTCATGATCCGCGAGGTGGCGACGCGCGCGACGTAGACCACGTCATCGCCGTCGAGCACCGAGACCGACGAGGACTCGCGGACCTCGGCGGCGAGGCGCTCCAGGTGCGGCTGCGCGACCTCGGGCAGTGTCGCCGCCGACAGGTAGGAGAAGCCCAGCTCCAGCACCCGCGGTGTCAGCGAGAAGAGCCGCCCGTCGGTGCGCACGTACCCCAGGTCGACCAGTGTCAGCAGGAAGCGGCGCGCGGCGGCCCGGGTCAGGCCGGTGCCGCGGGCGACGTCGCTGAGGGTCATCGCCGGGGTGTCGGGGGAGAAGGCCCGGATCACGGCGAGGCCCCGCTCCAGCGACTGCACGAAGTGCTCGGCCCGGTGCGGTTCGCCGGACCCGGTCGGCTTGCTGTTCAACGGCTGCTCCATCGATCGGTGCGGTGGGGCGGGGCCCGCACGGGCGGCGCGGCCCGCCGTTCCACGGCACGCCGATGTTCTCATACCGAACACGAGTCTCCGGTTCGCGGCGAATCCGCCGGTCGGACCGGCCGCCGGAGCAGGAGGGGCGCCCATCGCCCCCGAACAACGGTGTGAATCGGTGTGAACGAAGCCTTGACTGAGTGATTGGCGTCACTTACGTTCGCTCAAAGAACAGCTGTTCGTCACACGTACACGTCGGCGGTCGCACCGCCGACACAGGGCGCCGCGCGCCCGTCGGGGCACAACGAGGTCGCCCCCTCCCGCTCCGCGACCCCCCAGCGAGCCGACCGGACGACCAGGACCCAGGTGAACCGATGCGCCACAGACTCATGGCCGTGTGCGGCTGCGCCGTACTGCTGGCCACCAGCGCGTGCGGCGGTGGCGAGGACGACGGCGGTCCGCGCGAGGTGACCGCCGGCGTCATCGCCATCGTCGATGTCGCCCCCATCTACCTCGGCAAGGAGCAGGGCTTCTTCGAGAAGCGCGGCATCGACCTGAAACTGGAGATCGGGTCCGGCGGAGCAGCGGCGGTCCCCGGCGTGGTCAGCGGCAACTTCGAGTTCGCGTTCGGCAACGTCACCTCGCTGCTGGTCGCCCGCGACGAGAACCTCCCCCTCAAGGTCATCGCCAACGGGGTCAACAGCAACGGCAAGGAGGGCGGCGACTTCAGCGCCGTCGTCGTCCCCGAGGACAGCCCCGTGAAGGGCCCCGAGGACCTCGAAGGCAAGACGGTCTCCGCCAACAACCTGAAGAACATCGGCGACACCACGGTGCGCAACTCCGTCCGCGAGGCGGGCGGCGACCCCGCCGCCGTCGACTTCGTGGAGATGGGCCTGCCGGAGATGTCGCCCGCGCTGGACAAGGGCCAGATCGACGCCGCATGGGTGGTCGAGCCGTTCGTGTCGATCGCGCTCAAGGACGGCCACCGCGAGATCGCGTCCAACTACGCCGAGTTCGACAAGAGCCTGACCGTCGCCACCTACTTCACCTCCGAGCAGATGCTCGCCGAGGAACCCGAACTGATGGAGGACATCGCGGCGGCCCTGGAGGAGTCCATGGCCTACGCCGACGAGAACCCCGACGAGGTCCGCCGCATCATCGGCAGCTACACCGAGATCGAACCCGCCCTCATCGACGACATGCGGCTGCCCCGGTTCCAGCCCGAGGTCGACCGCGACTCCGTGCAGAAGGTCGCCGACCTCGCCCGCAAGGACGGCCTGCTGGAGAAGGCCGCCGACGTGGACGAGCTGTACCGGTGAGCCCCGCACCGGCCGACACGCGAGGGCGCCGCCCCGCGGCACCCCGCACGACCACCGGCCGGCACGCCCCGCCCGGGCGGGAACGCCGGCGCTCCGGGAGGACCCGCTCCCGCCCCGAGGCGCCGCGCCTCCCGCGGGGCACGCCGTGACGGCCGCGCCCGCCGCCCGCACTTCCGACGCCCGCACGTCCGGCGCCGCCCCGGCCGCCGCGCACCCGGCGCTGCTCGGCACCGCCGGGGCCCTGGTGTTCCTGGCCCTGTGGGAGGCCGCCCCGCGCACCGGCCTGGTCGACGCCCGCGCACTCCCGCCGCTGTCCGCCGTCGTCCCCGAGCTCGTCGACCGCGCCTCCGGCGCCGCCTACTGGATCGCGGTCGGCGACACCGTCGCCGCAGCGGGCCTGGGACTGGCGATCGCCCTCGCCGCCGCGCTGGCCCTTGGGTTCGCCGTGGGGTCGGTGCCCGTCCTGCGCGCCTACACCGCCTCGACCGTGGAGTTCCTGCGCCCCATCCCGTCCGTGGCACTCATCCCGGTCGCCGTGCTGCTCTACGCCACCGACATCCGCTCGACGCTGCTGCTGGTGGTCTACGCGTCGTTCTGGCAGATCTACATCCAGGTGCTCTACGGAGTGGCCGACATCGACCCGGTCGTGGAGCAGACCGCCCGCTCCTTCCGCTTCGGCCGCGCCGCCCGCGTCCGCCACGTCATCTGGCCGTCGGCGCTGCCCTACGTGCTGACCGGTGTCCGGCTCGGCGCGGCGGTCGCGCTGATCCTGGCGGTCACCGCCCAACTGGTCATCGGCAGCCCCGGCCTCGGCAAGCAGATCCAGGCCGCGCAGGCCGGCGGCGCCGTGCCGGCGGTGTACGCGCTCATCCTCACCACCGGGGCGCTCGGCGTCCTGGTGAACGTGGGGGTGCGCGCCTTGGAGCGCCGGGTGCTGCGCTGGCACCCCGCCGTCCGCGGGGAGGCGCCGGTATGACCGCGGCCACGGCCCCCGCCCGCGGGCCCGGCACCGCCGCACACGCGGCCCGGCGCGCCTTCCGCGCTCTCGCGCTCCCGGCCGTGCTGATCGGCGTGTGGTGGGCCGTCAGCAGCGCCTCGGGCAGCTACCTCGTGCCGCCCCCCGATGTCATCGCGGCGGCGTTCGCCGAGCTGTGGTTCTCCGAGCGGTTCTTCGCCGATGCGCTCCCCAGCATCGCCCGGCTCCTCGGCGGGTACGCGCTGGCGCTGGCGCTGGGCATCGGCGCGGGCCTCGCTCTGGGCTCCGCACCGCGGCTGCGCGCGCTGACCGAGCCCGTCCTCGAGTTCCTGCGCGCGGTGCCGCCGCCGGTCCTGGTCCCCCTGCTGATCCTGCTCGCAGGTGTCGGCAACGGCATGAAGGTCCTGGTGATCGTGTCCGGCTGCGTGTGGCCGATCCTGCTGAACACCATCGAGGGGGTGCGCGCGGTCGACCCCGTGCTCGCCGACACCTGCCGCGCCTTCGGCGTCCGCGGCACCCGCCGGCTGCGCACGCTCGTGCTGCGCTCGGCGAGCCCGCAGATCATGGCGGGGGCCCGGCAGGCGCTGTCGATCGCGATCATCCTCATGGTGATCAGCGAGATGTTCGCCAGCTCCAGCGGCCTCGGCTTCACCGTCGTGCAGTTCCAGCGCAGCTTCGCCGTCCCGGAGATGTGGGCCGGGATCGTCCTGCTCGGCCTGATCGGGGTGGTGCTGTCGCTGCTGTTCCGCCGCGTCGAACGCCGCGTACTCGCCTGGCACACCGGCCTGCGCGCGGCCACCCGAGGGGAGTGAGGACCCGCTGTGCCCACCGATACCTCGCAGGAGGGCGGCCCGATGCCCGAACCGGCGCTTCCCCCCGACACTTCACAGGGGAGCGGCCCGATGCCCGAACCGATGCTCGACGTGGTCGGCCTCCACAAGACCTACCCGGGCGACGGGCGCCCGGTCGAGGCCGTCCGCGACCTCACCTTCCGGCTGGAGCACGGCGAGTTCGTGTGCGTCGTGGGCCCGTCGGGCTGCGGCAAGACCACGCTGCTGAAGTGCCTCGCGGGGCTGATGGCGCCCACATCGGGGCGGGTCGAACTGGCGGGCCGCCCGGTCACCGGGCCGCCGGCCGACCTCGCCGTGGTGTTCCAGGAGTACGGGCGCAGCCTCTTCCCGTGGCTGACGGTGCGCGCCAACGTCGAACTGCCGCTCATCGAGAAGGGCACCGGCAAGGCGCGGCGGCGCGAACTGGTCGAGGAGTCGCTGGCCGCGGTCGGGTTGAGCGGCTCCGCCGACGCGCACCCCTGGCAGCTGTCCGGCGGCATGCAGCAGCGCGTCGCCATCGCGCGCGCCGTCGCCTACGAGCCGGCGGTGCTGCTGATGGACGAGCCGTTCGCCGCTGTCGACGCCCAGACCCGCGGCGACCTGGAGGACCTGGTCCGCGACATCTGGCGGCGGCTGGACGTGACCGTCCTTTTCGTGACCCACGACATCGACGAGGCCGTCTACCTCGGACAGCGGGTGCTGGTCCTCTCGGCCGCCCCGACGGTGCTCCAGGAGGAGGTGCGGGTGGACCTGCCCGAGGAGCGCGACCAACTCGACACCCGCAAGGACCCACGCTTCGCGGAACTGCGGGCCTGGGCCTACGCCGAGATCCAGCGCGCCAAGGCCGACGTGCACCGCTCCGGTGCCGGGCCGCGGGAGTAGCGCATGAGCGAGGGCACGACGATGTCGCGGCGGACCTAGACCTGGGGGAGCGGTGCACGGAGCGGAGCCGGGGCGGGAGCGGCGCACGGTGCGCGATGCCGCGTTCGGCGTCATGCGCGAGTACGGCCTCACGACCGTCTTCACCAACCCGGGGTCGACCGAGATCCCGTTCCTCACCGACCTGCCCGAGGACCTGCGCGTCGTGCTGGGCCTGCACGAGGGGTCGGTGGTGGGGATGGCGACCGGGTGGGCGATCGCCCGCGACCGGCCCGCCCTGGTCCTGCTGCACACCACCGCCGGTCTCGGCAACGCGGTCGGCGCGCTGGCGACGGCGCGGGTGAACCGGGCGCCGCTGGTGGTCCTGGTCGGCCAGCAGGACCGGCGGCACCTGGCCCTGGAGCCGTTCCTCACCGGCCGGCTGCGCGGCATGGCGGGCGACTACCCGGTGTCCGTCGCGGAGCCGGCGCGGGCCGACGACGTCCCCGCTGCCATCGCCCGCGCCCACCACGCCGCCGTGCACGAGCGCGGCCCGGCGCTCGTCGTCGTGCCGATGGACGACTGGGCGGCACCGGCCGACCCCGCCGCCGTCCGTGCCGCCCCCGCCCGGGCCGTCACCTCGGCCGCGCCCGACGACGCCGCGGTGGCGGAGGTCGCCGCCCTGCTCAACGCCGCGGCGTCCCCCGTGCTGGTCGCCGGTGCCGGCAACGACACCGGCGCCGGGTGGGCGGCGCTGACCGTCCTCGCCGAGCGCCTGGGCTGCCCCGTGTACCAGGAGGCGTTCGCGGCGCGGGCCGGGTTCCCGCAGGACCACCCGGCGTTCGCCGGGATGCTGCCCGCCGACCGGCCCCGGCTGCGCGCCCTCCTCGGCGGGCACGACACCGTCCTCGCCGTGGGCGCCCCGGCGTTCCGGCAGTACGCCTACACCGAGGGGCCCCTGGTCCGGCCGGGGACCCGGGTCGCCGTCGTCGGCGACGACCCGGCGCAGGCCCGCCACAGCGCGGCCGACCTCACCGTGGTCACCGCGATCGCCCCGTTCGTGGACCGCCTCGCGGAGCGCGTGCGCGCCCGCCCCGGCGGGCCACCCGGCGGCGTCCCCGCCCGGGATCCCGCCTCGTCGGTCGCCGGAGCGCCGCGGGACTCCGCCGCCGCGCGGCCCTCGGGCGACGCCGGCACCTCTCCCGCGCGGCACCCCGCCCGTCCCGCGCCCGGCGGCCCGCCGGGCGGGGCGCCGCTGGACCCCGCCCACGTCCTCGGCGCGCTCGCCGAACGCGTCACCCCCGACACGGTGATCGTCGAGGAGACCCCCTCCAGCCGCCCCGAACTGCACGCGCTGCTGCCCGCCCGGCGGCCGCTGGGCTTCCTCTCCGCGGCGATGGGCGGCCTGGGCTTCGCCGTCCCCGCCGCGATCGGGCTGCGCATGGCAGACCCCGAGCGGCCCGTCGTCGCCGTCGTGGGCGACGGCTCCTGCCTCTACCAGGTCCAGGCGCTGTGGAGCGCGGCCCGCTACGGCGCCGGGGTGCTGTTCGTGGTGCTCGCCAACGGGCGCTACGCGGTCATGGACCGCCTCGCCGAGCAGCACGGCGGGAAACCGTCCTGGCCGGGCTTCGAGGACGTGTCGGTGTCGGCGCTCGCCGCGGGGCTCTCCTGCCCCGCGCGCCGCATCACCGACTGGACCGGGCTCACCGCCGCCCTCGACCGGGCCGTGCCGACACTCGCCCACCGCACCGAACCCCTCCTCCTCGACGTCGCCGTGACGGCGGGGACCACGTTCTCCCCGTGACACCGCACCGAGCGAAGGAGCCCACCGTGCACCTCATCGACCCCGATGTGTGGGGACACAAGGTCTTCACCGGCGCGTGGACGCCCGCCGCCGGCGGCACCACCCCCGTCGTCTCCCCGGCGACCGGCACCCACCTCGGCGCGATCGGCAGGGCCGGGCCCGAGGACGTCCGCGCCGCCGCCGACCGGGCCGCCGACGTCCAACCGCAGTGGGCGCACACCCCCTACACCGACCGGGCCGCCGTGCTGCGCACGGCGGGCGACCTGCTGGCCGAGCACAAGGAGGAGGCGCAGCGCTGGCTGCGGCTCGAAGGGGGGTCGGCGCGGGGCAAGGCCGCCTTCTCGGTGCACGTCGCGACCGCCGAGCTGTACGAGGCCGCCGCATTGGCGTCCCAGGCCCATGGCGAGGTGCTGCGCACCGCCCAGCCCAAGCTGAGCCTGTCCCGGCAGGTCCCCGCCGGGGTCGTGGGGGTCATCGCCCCGTTCAACTTCCCGCTCATCCTCGCCGTCCGCTCGGTCGCCCCGGCGCTGGCGCTCGGCAACGCCGTCGTCCTGAAACCCGACCCCCGCACGGCCGTGTGCGGCGGGGCGCTGCTCGCCGAGGTGTTCCGCCGCGCCGGGCTGCCCGACGGCGTCCTCCAGGTGCTGCCGGGCGGCGCCGACGCGGGCGAGGCGCTGATCGCCGCACCGCCCGTGCGCGTGGTGTCCTTCACCGGGTCCACCGCCGCCGGGCGCGCCGTGGGGGAGCTGGGCGCCCGCCACCTCAAACGCGTCCACCTGGAACTCGGCGGCAACTCCCCGCTGATCGTGCTGGCCGACGCCGACCCCGGCCGCGCCGCGGCGGCAGGGGCCTGGGGGTCGTTCCTGCACCAGGGCCAGATCTGCATGACGACAGGGCGCCACCTGGTCCACGAGCGGGTGGCCGACGCCTACGTCGACGCGCTCGCCGCCAAGGCCGACTCACTCACCGTGGGCGACCCCGACGGGGCGGAGACGGTGCTCGGGCCGCTCATCGACGCCGGCCAGCGCGACAAGGTCCACGCGCTGGTGCGCGGCAGTGTGGACGCCGGTGCGCGCCTCGCGGCGGGCGGCAGCTACACGGACCTGTACTACCGGCCCACCGTCCTGGACGGGGTGGCCCCCGACAGCCCGGCCTACGCGACGGAGGTGTTCGGGCCCGTGGCCCCCGTGGTCCGGTTCTCCTCCACCGATGAGGCGGTCCGCCTCGCCGCCGACAGCCCCTACGGCCTCTCCTTGGGGATCATCACCGGGAACCCGATGCGGGGCTTGGAGGTCGCCGACCGGATTCCCTCGGGGATCGTGCACATCAACGACCAGACCGTCGACGACGAGCCGACCGCCCCGTTCGGCGGCGTGGGCGACTCCGGCACGGGCGCGCGGTTCGGCGGCACCCGCGCCAACATCGACGCGTTCACCGAGACCCAGTGGGTGACCATGCGCGCCGACATCGCCCGACATCCGTTCTAGGGAGTGTTCCGGAAGGATTTTCGGGGCAGCGAGCCCGAAACGGCTTTCCAGACCACGACCTGGCCGCCCGATCGTCCCCGCCCCGCCGCCACCCCTCCCCGTGCGGCGGGGCGGGGGCCCACCGAGACCGCACCACCGCACCCGTCCGACCGCACACCGGGAGCCACCATGACCCGACCGGGGCCACGCCAGAGCCCGCCCTTCCGCGCCGACCACGTCGGCAGCCTGCTCCGTCCCCACCGGCTGCTCGCGGCGCGCGCCGAGCACGCGGCCGGGGCGATCGGGGACGCGGAGCTGCGCGCCGTCGAGGACGACGCGATCCGGGAGGTGGTCCGCGCCCAGGAGGACGCGGGCCTCCAGTCCGCCACCGATGGGGAGTTCCGCCGCGCGTCGTGGCACATGGACTTCATCTACCGGCTCGGCGGCATCACCCGGGCCTCCGACGAGCTGCACGTGACCTTCCACAATGAGAAGGGCGACATCGAGTTCACCCCGGCGGCGCTGCGCGTGCACGACCGGATCCGGTCGACCGAGACGATCTTCGCCGAGGCGTTCGACTTCCTCGCCACCCTGCCGAAGGCGGCCCTGCCCAAACTCACGATCCCGTCGCCGAGCATGGTCCACTACCGGGGCGGGCAGGCGGCCATCGACCCCGGCGTGTACCCCGACATCGAGGAGTTCTGGAACGACCTGTCGGCCGCCTACGCCGCCCAGGTCCGCGGGATCGCCGATCGCGGCTGCCGCTACCTGCAACTCGACGACACCAGCCTCGCCTACCTGAACGACCCCGAGCAGCGGGCCCTCGCGGCCGAGCGCGGCGACGACCCCGACCGGCTGCACGTGCGCTACATCCGGCAGATCAACCGCGCGCTGGCCGGCCGCCCCGACGGGCTGTCGGTGACCACGCACATGTGCCGCGGGAACTTCCGCTCCTCGTGGGTCGCGCAGGGCGGCTACGACTTCGTCGCCGAGGAGCTGTTCAACGAGCTGGACGTCGACGGGTTCTTCCTGGAGTTCGACGACGAGCGCTCGGGCGGCTTCGCCCCGCTGCGGTTCGTCCCCAAGGGCAAGTACGTGGTCCTCGGCCTGGTCACCACCAAGCGGGGCGAGCTGGAGGACAAGGACGCGTTGAAGCGCCGCATCGAGGAGGCCGCCCGCTACATCCCGCTCGACCAGCTGTGCCTGTCCCCGCAGTGCGGGTTCTCCTCCACCGTCGACGGCAACGAGCTGACCTTCGACGACCAGATGCGCAAACTCCGCCTGATCGTGGAGACCGCGGGGGAGGTGTGGGGGTAGGCCCCGCGGGTCACCGCCGAGCGGCGTCCTCCTCCAGGGGCCGCCGGTGGTGGGGGATGTCGTGGACGGCGTGGTAGGCGTAGCCGAGCGCCTCGGCGACCAGCGCGGCGAGGTGGTCGCTGGTGATCCGGTAGAGCATCCGGCGGCCGTCGCGCCGCGCCTGGACCAGGCCCGCGAGGCGGAGCCGTCCGAGGTGCTGCGACACCGACGGGCGCGACGCCGCCACCTGCGCGGTCAAGGTGGTGACGTCCTTCTCGGTGTCGAGGAGCCGCAGCAGGTGCAGCCGGGTGGGGTCGGCGAGCAGCGCCAGGACCTCGGCCGCGGCCCCGTACTGCTCCTCGGAGTCCGCATCGGGCCCGCCGGACATGTTGTGATGCGCGCACATGTTTGCATAATGTCGGACGCACAGCGCGCGCCGCAACCAGCGGGGCCGATCGACACCGGGGAACGCGAACGCGCATGGCGGACCACCACGGACACCGCGAAGGCCACGGGCACGGGCACGGACCGCCGCACGGCCCGGCGGCCTGGTGGGGGCGGCTGCGCCACGCCCTCACCCCGCACAGCCACGACTCCACCGAACGGTTCGACACCGCGCTGGAGGCGAGCCGGCTGGGGATACGGACCCTCGTGTGGTCCTTTCTCGTCCTCCTGGCGACGGCCGCCGCCCAAGCCGTCCTGGTCGTCCTCACGGGGTCGGTGGCGCTGCTGGGCGACACCGTCCACAACTTCGCCGACGCGCTGACCGCGCTGCCGGTCGGGATCGCGCTGCTGCTGGGCCGCCGGGCGGCGAGCCGCCGGTTCACCTACGGGCTGGGCCGCGCCGAGGACCTCGCCGGGGTCGTCGTGGTGGTGCTCATCGCGGCCTCAGCGGCCCTCGCGGGGTACGAGGCCGTCCGCCGCCTCGCCGAGCCGCAGCCGGTGGAGTACCTGTGGGCGGTCGCGGCGGCGGGGGTCGTGGGCTTCGCGGGCAACGAGCTGGTCGCCCGGTGGCGCATCCGGGTGGGGCGCAGGATCGGTTCCGCCGCGCTGGTCGCGGACGGGGTGCACGCCCGCGCCGACGGCTTCACCTCCCTCGCGGTGGTCGGCGGCGCGGCGGGCGTGGGCCTGGGGTTCCCCGTCGCCGACCCGCTCATCGGCCTCGCCATCACCGCGGCGATCGTGTTCGTCGGCTACGGGGCCGCCAAGGAGGTGTTCGCCCGGCTCATGGACGCGGTCGACCCCGCCGCTGTGGCGCTGGCAGAGGACGCCGCGGCGCTGGTGCCCGAGGTGCGCGGCGCCTACGACGTGCGCATGCGCTGGATCGGGCACAGCCTGCGCGCCGAGCTGTCGGTGGTCGTGGACGGCGGCCTGAGCGTCGCGGCCGCGCACCGGATCGCCCACGAGGTCGAGCACGCGCTGCTGCACGCCGTCCCGCGGCTGACGGCGGCCGTCGTCCACGTCGAGCCCCACACCGGGGCCGATGGCGCCCACGAGACCCTCGCCCACCACCACTGACGACCCCGCGCCACCCCCGGGAGCTCCGGCCGTTCCGGCCCGGTCCGGGACGGGTCCGGTTTGCGGGCCGTCGGTCCGTATCATCTGCATTGTGACAAACGAAAACGCGGAATACGGTCATGTGCGCGCCTCCCACGATGACCGGGAGCAGGTGGTGGAGCGGCTGCGCGAGGCGGCGATCGAGGGCCGGCTCGACCCCGACGAGCTGGACACCAGGCTGGGCCAGGCGCTGACGGCCAAGACCCTCTCCGATCTCGCACCCCTCACCGCCGACCTGGCACCCGTGGTGCCCCCGAGCGCGCGCACACCGCTCTCCCTCGACGGCGGCATCCACGGCGTGAAGCGCGAGGGGCGCTGGCAGGTGCCCGAGCGGATCACCGTGTACGGCGGCATGGGCGGCGCGAGGCTCGACTTCACCCGGACCGGGTGCCGCCTGCGGGAGATCGCGGTGGAGGCGCACGGGCAGATGGCCGGCGTCGTGATCATCATCCCCGACGGGTGGGCCGCCGACGTCGACCGCTTCGACCAGGGGCTCGGCGGCCTCAAGGACAAGACGACGCCCGACACCACCGCGGGCGCACCGCTGCTCCGCCTCAGCGGCACCGGCGGCATGGCGGGCGTGGTGATCCGCCACCCCAACAACAGGGAGCGCCGCAAACTCCGCAAAGAGGAGTCCTGACCCGCCCCGCCGTCGACTCCGGGAATCGCTCCACCCCCAGGTCAGGGGGCGTTGGGGGTTCTTCTGTGAAAATCTTCGGGGGGCGTGTCGATTCGCCCGGGTGCCGTTCGTCGTCATGGTGTACGGCGACCACGCCGTAGCGGAACGGCCGAACACAGAGGAGCCCGACCATGAAGTACATGCTGCTGATCAACGCCGGTGCCGTCGACGCCGACGGCGGGGCCGCCGGGTGCACCGTCGAGGACTGGATGGCCTACGACAAGGAGGCGCAGGACGCCGGGATCGTCGTCTCCAGCGAGTCGCTGGCCGACCTGGTCACCGCCACGGCCGTGCGAGTCGACGAGGCGGGGGAGCGCACCGTCACCGACGGGCCCTTCGCCGAGACCCGCGAGATCCTCGGCGGCTTCTACGTCATCGACGTGCCCGACCTCGACGTCGCGCTCGACTGGGCGGCGCGCTGCCCCGGTGCCCGCGGCGGCGGCTCGGTCGTGGTGCGCCCGATCGCCGACTTCGGGGCCTGACGGCGATGGGCGGGGGAACCCCGGGCAGCGGGCGGCCCGTCGCGTCATCGGTGGAGTCGGTGTTCCGCGAAGAGCACGGCCTGCTGCTCGCGTCCCTCGTCCGCCGCTACGGCGACCTCGACCTCGCCGAGGAGGTCGCCGCCGACGCCATCGAGGCCGCGCTCGTCCACTGGCCCGCCGACGGCGTCCCGGCCCGGCCGGGGGCGTGGCTGCTGACCACCGCGCGGCGCAAGGCCGTCGACCGGCTGCGGCGGGACCGCACCTACGCCGACCGGCTCGCCGTCCTGAAGGTGGACGCCGACCGGGCCGACCCCGCCCCGCCCGCCGACACGGTCGGCGGCCTCCCCGACGAGCGGTTGCAGCTGTTCTTCACCTGCGCCCACCCCGCCCTGCCCGCGGTGGACCGGGGGGCGCTGACCCTGCGCTGCCTCGCCGGGCTGACGACGCCCGAGGTCGCGCGGGCGTTCCTCGTGCCGACCGCGACGATGGCCCAGCGCATCGTGCGGGCGAAGAAGAAGATCCGCGAGGCCCGCATCCCGTTCCGGGTGCCCGGCGCCGACGAGCTGCCCGGCCGCCTGCCGGGGGTGCTCCAGGTCGTCTACTCGCTCTTCACCGAGGGCTACGCCGCGAGTTCGGGCGAGCGGCTCCAGCGGCTCGACCTCGCCGAGGAGGCCATCCGCCTGGCGCGGATCCTGTACCGGCTGCTGCCCGCGGAGCGGGAGGCCGCCGGGCTGCTCGGGCTGATGCTGCTGATCCACGCGCGGCGCGCCGCCCGCACCGGCCCCGGCGGTGCGCTGGTGCTGCTCGACGACCAGGACCGCGGCCTGTGGGACCGCACGATAATCGAGGAGGGCCGCGGCCTGGTGCTCGTCGCGCTGACCGGCGGGCCGCCCGGCCTGTACGGGGTGCAGGCGGCGATCGCCGCCCTGCACGACGAGGCGGCCGACGTCGCCACCACCGACTGGCCGCAGATCGTGGCGCTCTACGACGTGCTGTACGGCCTCACCCCGTCCCCGGTCGTCGCCCTGAACCGCGCGGCGGCGGTGGCGATGCGCGACGGACCGGAGGCGGGGCTGGCGCTGCTCGACACGCTCGCCGGTGAGCCGCTGCTGCGCGGCCATCACCCCTACGCCGCCGCCCGCGCCGACCTGCTGCGCCGGCTCGGCCGGTTCCCCGAGGCCGCCGCGGCCTACCGGGAGGCGCTCGCCCTGGCGGGGACCGACCCCGAACGGGCGCACCTGCGCCGCGCACTGGACGAGGTCGAGGACACGCCGGTCGCCCCCGGCGCCGGGGGCGCGGAGCCCCGCGGCCCCGCGCCCGAAGGGCCCGCCGGTGGCGTCAGGCCGTGACCGTCCGCGGCGCGGTGAACGCGTGGGCGTGGTCGCGGGCGAAGTCCGCCACGCTCCGCGGCGGGCGGCCCACCACGTCCTGGACGTCGGTGGTGGTGAAGTCGCCCCAGCCCGACGCGTAGGCCCGCGCGTACTCGGTGAGCATGCCGACCATCCAGTCCGGCACGCCGAAACCGCGCAGGCGCGCCTCGATCTCGTCGTCGGCGGCGGGGACGTAGCGGACGGGCGCCGCGAGGACCCGCGCGAACTCCGCAGCGACCTCGTCGAAGGAGACCGGTCGCGGTCCGGTGGGGGTGTAGACGGCGCCGTGGTGGGGGTCCGGGCCGTCGGTGAGCACCGTCGCGGCGAGCGCGGCGATGTCGCGCGCGTCGACCATGCCGAGGCGGCCGCCGCCCATGTTGAGCCGGAACTCCCCCTCGGCCGCGATGCCGTCGGCCTCGTTGAGCAGGTTCTGCATGAACCAATGGGGACGCAGGATCGTCCACCCCAGCCCGGACCGCTCGGTCTCGTGGTCGGAGAGCGCGTGGAGCCGACCGCTGCGGGTGGGGGCGTCGTGGGCCGCGCCCACCGCGGACAGGCGCACGACCCGCTCGACGCCGGCCCGGCGGGCGGCCCAGATCGCGTTCATGGCGTTCTCGGGCGCCTGCGGGCCGTTGGGGGTCAGCAGCCAGAGGTCGTGGACGCCCTCGAAGGCCGGTGGCAGCGAACGCGGGTCGCCGAGGTCGCCGACGACGGTGTGGACGCCCCGTTCCCGCAGCGGCGCCGCCTTCGCCTCGTCGCGCAGCAGTGCCCTCAGCCGCAGCGGGGTGTCCTCAAGGGCGTCGATCAACGCGCTCGACACGGTCCCGGTGGCACCGGTGATCAGCAGAGTGCGGTCCATGGTGCTACTTCCTTCCTGGTGTGCGTGCATTTCGCGGCGGACGGGGTGCGGCGGGGGACCGGCGGACGAGGGAGCGTGCCGCGTCCGGACTGAACTGCGCGGCCGCGATCGACAGCAGGCAGAGCCCGAACCCGACGCCCTGGAGCGGGGTGAGGGACTGGTCCAGCACCAGCCACCCCAGTGCCGCTGCCACCGCCGGCGAGAGCAGGGGGAGGAAGGAGACCGCTGTGACCGGGAGCCGGCCCAGGCCCTGGAACCACAGCACGTAGGCGAGCGCCGTGCCGACGAGGGTCAGCCAGGCGTATCCGCCGAGCGCCGCGGCGTCGGGGACCGGTGGGAGCCCTTCGGCGGCGAGGGCGAGCGGGGCGAGGAGAAGGCCGCTCGCTGTGAGCTGCCAGCCGGTGAAGGCCATCGTCCCGGTGCCCGGCGGGCGCCCCCAGCGCTTGGTCAGCACGATCCCGGCCGCCATCGACGCGGCGGCGGCGAGCCCGGCGAGGACGCCGACGAGGTCGAAGGAGACCTGCCCCCGCAACACCATCAGGCCGACGCCGACCACGCCGGCGAGCCCCCAACCGAGCCGCCATCGCGTCGGGCGCTCGCCGAGCAGCAGGAACGCGATCCCCACGACCAGGAGCGGTTGCACGCTGGTCAGCGTGGCCGCGACACCGCCGGGGATCCGGTAGGCCGCCACGAACAGCAGGGCGTTGAACGCGCCGATGTTCAGGGTGCCCAGCACGGCCGAGCGCCACCACCAGTGGCCCCGCGGCAGGGTCCGGGTGATCAGGAGCAGCAGCAGGCCCGCCGGGAGCACCCGGATCACGCCGGAGAGCAGCGGGATGCCCGGCGGCAGGAACTCGGTGGTCACCAGGTAGGTGGTGCCCCAGGACACCGGGGCGAGCGCGGTGAGGGCCGTGAGCAGCACGACCCGCTCGGACGCGTTCCCCGCCATCACAAACCCCTTAACATTGAACTGTTCGATGACGAGGAGCGTAGACAGCCGTTCTCTCAATGTCAAACAGTTCAACGTTAAGGACATATGGTGGGTGATGACCTGGACTGGGTGCTGGAGCAGTGGCGGGCCGAGCGGCCCGACATCGACGCGAGCCCGATGGGCGTGGTGGGCCGCATCCAGCGGGCGTCCCGAATGCTGGAACGCGGGCTGAGCGACTACTTCGCCACCCACGGCCTCCAGCTCTGGGAGTTCGACATCCTGGGTACGCTGCTGCGGTCCGGGCCGCCCTACGAGCTGACCGCGGGCGCCCTGAGCAGGGCGTCCATGATCAGTTCGGGCGCGGTGACCAACCGGATCGACCGACTGCTCGGCAGGGGACTGATCGCGCGCGCGCCCGATCCGGCGAACCGGCGCAGCATCCTGATCCGGCTGACCGACAGCGGGCGGGAACTCGCCAACACGGCCCTGGAGGGCCACGTCGACAACGAAGTCCGGCTGCTCGCCTCGCTCGGCCCCGACGAGCAGGAACGCCTCGCCGACCTGCTTCGCACACTGCTCACCGGGCTCGGCGACCTCCCTCCCGAGGGCCGCTGATCACCATCGGGGCGGCGCGGGGCGGCGGCGGGGCCTGAGGCGGGCGTTGGGCAGGGGAGGGGCGGGGATCCGGTCGTCGCCGTGGCCCGCGACCCGCCCGAACCGGGAATCGGCCCGCTGCCACTCCTCCCGGGCGCGCGCGATGTCCTCATGGCTGCGGCCGATGAAATTCCACCACATCACCAGCTCCTCCTCGAAGGGCGCGCCCCCGATGAGCAGCAGGCGGGCGTCCCCGTGCGCGGTGAGCCGGAGCCCGCTGCGCCCGGTGCCGAGGTACAGCAGGGGGCCGGGCGCGGTGTCGGTGCCCGCCACCGCCACCGACCCGGCGACCACCAGCACCGCGTGCTCGAAGTCCGGGTCCAGCGGGACCTCGGCCGTGCCCGGGGCCATGCTGATGTCGGCCCCGACGAGCGGGCTGTGCACGGTGGCGGCGGACGCGGCCCCGGCAAGGGAACCGACCAGCACGGTCGCGCGCAGCGGGCCGCGCCGCACCTGCGGCAGGTCGCCGTGGTGCTCGAACGCCGCTGCGCCGCCGCGCGCGGACTCGGGCAGGGCGATCCACAGCTGGAGCCCGTGCAGCGGCTCGCCGCCATCCGCACCCTCCGCGCCGCCCGCGTCCGCCGGCGAGAACTCCGAGTGGGACACGCCGTGCCCGCCGGTCATGAGGTTGAGTTCGCCGGGGCGCACGATGAGGTCGCTGCCGAGGCTGTCGCGGTGCCGGATCCGGCCGGTGAGGGGCCAGGTGACCGTCTGGAGCCCGGTGTGCGGGTGCGGGAGCACCCGCATGGCGGCCGCGGAGGGCCCGAACTCGTCGAGGAAGCACCACGCGCCGACGGTCGGCAGTTCCCGCTGCGGCAGGGTCCGGCGGACCGTGGTGTCGCGCACCCCGCCGAGCGGCACCTCGCGGGCCGCGAACACCCGCCCGGCCGGTCCGGGCGGCGCGAGCGAGGTGCACAGGCTCTCGGCCGGGTGCGGATCGAGGTTGCTCATGCGGCGTCGCCTTCCCTGTCGTACCGGGCACCGACCCGTGTGGCCGGACCGCGGGGCGGCGGCCCCGTGAGGACGCTGCCCGTCTGCGATGAGTATCCCGAGCGGGGCCAGTCTGCACCCGAGGTGACCGCCCGCGCGCGCTTGGCTGCCATGGGGGTGTCATTCCTTCCGGGGGGCGAGACCTGCGGCGACGATGTCGATAAGCAGGTCGAGGATCGTGGGATAGAGGTCGGGGGAGGCCAGGCGGTCGGCGTTCATCGGGACGAGCAGAACCGCCTGTAGCACGCCGACGATCACCGCGGGGTCGGCGTCGATCAGTTCGCCTGCCGCGTGCTTGCTGGTGATGACCTCGTACAGGGCGGTGACCGGGTTGTCGGGCGCCGAGGTCACCACACTCGGGTCGAGCCGGCGGGCCACCGCGGCCATCTCCTCGGGGTGGGTCATCAGGCGCCCGTAGAGGGGGTCGGTGGTCAGCTCGGTGATGGTCGCGTGCAGGAACCGGCGCAGTCCTTCACGAGCGTCCTCGGCGCTGAGCAGCCCCTCATCGACGACGTGCCGCTTGACCTCGGTCATACGGCGCGTCATCAACTCCAGGTAGAGGGCCTCTTTGGAGTCGAAGAACTGGTAGAAGCTGCTCTTGGCGATCTGGGCGGGGGCGACCAGTTCCTCCAGCGAGGTCTTGCGCAGGCCGCGGGTGGTGAACAGGGTGCGGCCTGTTTCCAGCAGCACGGCGGTGACGCGGGCCTTCTCTTCGGCGGAGAACGCGGGCGGCATGGCGGTACCTTCCTTCGGATGTTTGCGACCGTCGTGGTCATATGGTTTCAGAACTCGACGCCGCGCGGCCCTGTATGCCGCTGCCGCCGCGGCCCGTCAGGGACAGGCGCACGCCCCGCCACCGGGCCACGGCCACGATCACCGCCGTCATCACGACGGCACTGAGCCCCAGCGGAAGCACCGTGGCCAGGCCGTCGGCACCGGAATTGGCGATGGTCCAGGCGATCTTCAGGGCGAGTCCGCCGTCGATGACCACCAGCCCCCACCCCAGGGAACGCTGCCAGAACGCCGCGCACAACCCTCCGATCAGCGCAGGAACCAGGGGCAGGGTCGCCCAGGTGACCCAGGTCGGGTCGGCGAACAGTTCCTTTTCCATTTCCAGCACCCCCTGCATCGCGGGGTCGATCTCGCCCGGGGCGGGGGCGGGAAACCAGAAGAAGCTGGAGAGCATCGCCGCGATCGTCACCGCCAGCCCCACCGGTCGGCGCGTCCAGCAGAAGTAGGCGATCGGCAGGAAGAACAGCGGGCGGATGTACCAGCTGAGCGGGTTGAGGTGGCGGGGCCAGGCCCAGGTGAGGAAGTCGGTGAACAGGTCCATCTCGGATCCTTTCGTCGTGCGCACCCTTCATGCTTGATCCTATAAAAACATACTGGACATATGTTTTCAACACACGTGACCAGATGGCGGGTGCCACCGGTCGGTGGCACCCGGGGCATTGCGGCTCAAGCGGGGGCGGCCGTCATGACGTGGCGGGCGCACCGCGGGAACACCGGGACGCCGGTGCGGATCAGGTCGCGCCGCGCCGGGCGGCCCGTGAGCAGGGACCGGGAGCGGGCGGCGGACACGAGCATGTCGAACGGCGCGCGCTCGAAGTCGTAGACGGCGAGGCGGCCGCCCGGCTTCAGCACCCGCGCCAGTTCCGGGACCGCGCCGTCGGGGTCGTCCCAGTGGTGCAGGCTGAACGAGCTGACGATCAGGTCGAAGGAGTCGTCGGGGAACGGCAGGTCGGTGACGTCGCCGACGCGGGCCGCGGCGCGTGCGCCGAAGGGGCCGAGGTTGCGCTGTGCCGCGGCGACCATGTCGGCGGACAGGTCGACTCCGGTGATGCGCAGGTCGGCGCGGCGCCGGGCGATCTCCGCGACGAGGACGCCGGGGCCGGTGCCGACGTCGAGGACCGTGCCGTTGTCCGGGGCGACGTCGGCGACGTCCTCGGCGATGCGGGTGTAGAGGCCGCGCAGCAGCCACCGCGCGATGCGGTCGTAGGCCCGGGTGCCGCGTCCCTGGAACAGTTCGGGCATGTTGGCGGCGGGGAATTGTCCGTTCGTGTGCATGGCGCACACCCCTTAGAGTTGTGTCGTGCAACTTTCCCTGAGGGTACGAGCAATAGTTGTACAGCACAACTCTTAATCGCGGGTGACCCGCAGCAAGGAGGCGGAGGGCGTGGCCGAGTCGGTGCCCGAACGCGTGCACATGATGCTCATGGACCTCGTCCGGGGCGCGGGGCTGCTCCAGCCCGAGCGGCCGGTGCCCGGCCTGCCGGTGTCGCTCTCCCAGGGGTTCGCCCTGCACGAGCTCGACACCGACCCCCCGCTCTCGCAGCGCGACCTCGCCGAACGCCTCCGGCTGGAGAAGAGCACGGTCAGCCGCATGGCCGCGGACCTGGAGCGCAAGGAGCTGCTCAGCCGCGAGCGCGACCCGCACAACCGGCGGCTCTACCGGCTCCGGCTCACCGACCAGGGGCGCGCCCTGCACGAGCATATGGCCCGCACGTTCCACGGCGCCTACGTCCGCTGGGTCACCGCCATGACCTCCGAGGAGCGCGACGCCCTCCTGGTGGGGCTGCCCGCCCTGGTCCGCGCCATCCGCGCCGACAACGGCGGGGAGCAGTCCCCCTGAGCCCACCCGCCCGGGGCCCCGGGCGGCGTCCGCGGCGGGAACGGTGGTTCCATCGATAGAAAAAAGGGGGACGCGCGGTCGGCACCGCACGTCCCCCCGGGTCGCCCGCGCTACTGGTCGGCGCGGTCGGCCTGGAACTTCTGCCAGTCCTTCTGCACCGTGCCGAGGAAGCCGTCGGTGCTGGTCTTGCCGCCCAGCAGCTCCTGGGTGGAGGCCGACAGGGTGTCGTACATGGTGTCGGTCGACCAGTCGAGGTAGCCGACCTGGCCGTCGTCCTTCAGGGTGGCGTTCGCGGCGTCGATGCTCTCCTGGGAGAGCGGGTCCTTGCCCTTGACGTCGGGGGTGGCGACCGGGATGCGGCCGAGGTCGGCCAGCGTCTGGGCGAACTCCTCGTCCTGCTGCATGTCGAGCAGCGCGGTCGCGGCCGGGAGCTTCTCGGTCTTTGCGTTGATGTGCCACGGCAGCCCGGAGGAGCCCTGGGTGACGTGCCCGCCGCTCTTGCCAACGGGCGGCGCCATGAACCCGATGTCCTTCGCGCCGGCCTTCACCAGCGCCTCGGCGTTCCAGTCGCCGCCGATGAAGAACACGCCTTCGCCCTCGCCGAACTTGGTGGTGGCGTCGGCCTCGGCGAGCCCGTTGTAGCCCTTCTGGATGTAGCCCTTCTCCGACCATTCCACGAGCTTGTCGGCGGCCTTGAGGTTGCCCTCGGCGACGAAGTCGGCGCCCTCGGACCCGTTGATCCAGTCGGTGATGGCCAGCGGTTCGCTGTAGGCGCCCTGGAGCACGCCGAACACCTGGAACGCCGGGTACTTGTCGGCGTTGCCCAGCATGAGCGGCTGCTCGTTGCCGTCCTTGGCGGTCTTCATCGCCGCCTCAAGGTCCTCGATGGTCTCGGGCTGCTCGATGCCGAGGTCGGAGAGCTTCTTCTTGTTGTAGAAGACGCTGACGAGCTGGGTCACGGGGCTGATGCCGTACAGCGTGCCCTGGCCGAAGTGGTTGCCCGCGTCGTCCCAGCGCATGGACGCCAGGAACGACGGGCTGAGGTTGCCGCTCCACTTGTAGGCTTCGGCGATGTCGTCGATGGGGCGGATGAGTCCGCCCTTGACCAGCGCGCCGTCGACGGAGTACCCCTGGTTGCCCTGCACCAGGTCGGGCGCGTCCTTGCCGCCCGACTTCAGCGCGGGCACGACGGTCTTGGTGAGGTCGTCGAAGCTCTTGTAGGTGACCTTCACCTTGACGTTGGGGTACTTCTTCTCGAACTGCGGGACCAGCTCTTCGAGGGTGCCCTGTTCGTTCTTGTCGGCCCATACCCGCAGAGTGGTGGAGTCTCCGAGCTTCTCGACGTCGGCGTCCTTGAACGGCGACGTCACTTTCTCGTCCGGGGAGAGCTGGTGCGGCCCGCTCGCCTCGTCCCCTCCGGGGGCCCCGCACGACGCCGCCGTCAGCACGGTGGCGAGGACCGCGCCGACTGCGGCGATGCGCCGGCGGCCGGGGCGGCGCGCTGCGCCGCGGTGCGGGGTGATGGAACTCGGATCGGTCATGAGATTCATTCCTCCAGGGCCATAGCTGTCGCCTGGCCCCATGCGCAACAGTGGTGCTCGATGCTTTCAGGGAGCATTCCGGACAGTCCATAGCCAGAGCACCGTTAAACCCCGAGAGGTCGATGAATCGTTATAAACGATGATCGATCATTACCGAAGTGCGCGGCACGACCGTGATTCCATCGGACAATTCCCGCATTGTTCATTAATACGCGCAAACAGGACTGTACACCTCTGAAAGGTAATTCTTTCGCAAAACATGTTGTAGCGCCATTAACAGCATTATTCGGAGTTGACAGCGCGAAACCACCCAGCGCGGATGCCGGGTGCCCCCGCCACGCCGTGATCCGCCGACTCTGTGCATTCGCGCAGGTCGCATGGCATAAACAATGGGGCGCACGTCAAGGTGCGGGCCCGTGCCGGGGGAGTGCGCACCGGGGCGACCATCGGGCTCCTGGGGGTCGATGGTGTCCACTGCGCAACCGGGCGAGGGCGGTGTCTCGGGGGAGATGAACATCGTCCACGTGGCGATGATCGCCGGCGCCGCCGCCATGGGCGGGTTCCTGTTCGGCTACGACAGCTCGGTGATCAACGGCGCCGTCGAGGCGATCCAGGCCCACTTCAAGGTGGGCGCAGCCGAGACCGGGTTCACCGTCGCCGCCGCGCTTCTCGGCTCGGCCGCCGGCGCGGCCATCGCGGGCAGCATGGCCGACCTCCTCGGCCGGATCCGGGTCATGCAGATCGCCGCGATCCTGTTCGCGGTCAGCGCCGTCGGCTCGGCGCTGCCCTTCGCGATCTGGGACCTCGCGCTGTGGCGGGTGGTCGGCGGCATCGCCATCGGCATCGCCTCGGTGATCGCCCCCACCTACATCGCGGAGGTCGCGCCGCCGGCCTACCGGGGCCGTCTGGCGTCCCTCCAGCAGCTCGCGATCGTCCTGGGGATCGCGGTCTCCCAATTGGTGAACTACGCACTCGCCGCCTCGGCCGGCGGCAGCGCCCGCGGGATGCTCGGCCCCTTGCAGGCGTGGCAGTGGATGCTGGGCGCGGCACTGGTACCCGCGATCATCTACTACCTGGTCTCGCTGCTCATCCCCGAATCACCCCGGCACCTGGTGCGGGTGGGGCGGGTCGCCAAGGCCCGCACGGTCCTGTCCGAGGTCGAAGGCGGCGACGTCGACCTGCGGATCGAGGAGATCAAGACGGCACTGGGGTCGGAGTACAAGCCGCGGCTCAGCGACCTCGTCGGCAGGGCCGGCCTGCTGCCGATCGTGTGGATCGGCATGGCGCTCTCGGCGTTCCAGCAGCTCGTCGGCATCAACGTGATCTTCTACTACTCGGCGTCGCTGTGGCAGTCGGTGGGGGTGGACGAGAGCAACTCCCTGCTGCTGTCGCTGTTCACCTCCATCGTCAACATCGTGGGCACCTTCATCGCCATCGGCCTGGTCGACCGGATCGGCCGCAAGCCGCTGCTGCTCATCGGCTCGGCCGGCATGGCCGTCGCCCTCGGCACCACGGCGTTCGCGTTCAGCCACGCCGATGTCACCGGCGAGCAGGCCGCGCTGCCGTTCGCCTGGGGCGCGGTCGCCCTGGTCTCGGCGAGCACGTTCGTGCTGTTCTTCGCCCTGTCGTGGGGTGTGGTGACCTGGGTGCTGCTGGGCGAGATGTTCCCGCTGCGCATCCGCGCCGCGGCGATGGCGGTGTCCACCGCCACCCAGTGGATCGCCAACTGGCTGGTCACCGTCAGCTTCCCCAGCATGCGCGACTGGAACCTGACGGGGACCTACCTGGTCTACACGGCGTTCGCGGTGCTGTCGTTCCTGTTCGTGCTCCGGTTCATCACCGAGACCAAGGGCCGCACCCTGGAGTCCATGAAGCTGTGACCGTCCGGTGCCGCGGGCGGTGGCGGCCCGCGGCACCGGGGGTCACGACTTCTCGGTGGAGCGGACCCCGGCGATCGCGTCGTTGCGGAACGCGTCGACGAACAGGGCGTGGTCGCCGCGCACCTGCGCGGCGTAGCGGTGGGCGAAGTCGGCCATCCAGTCGGTGAACTCCTGCTCGCGGCCCGCCACGACGTCGAGGATCGCGGACTCGGTCTGGAACGGCACCAGCGACTGGTCGGAGTCGGAGTCGGAGACGCAGTGCGCCTTCGCGGTGGCGCGGCCCAGGTAGTCCAGGACGGGCAGGATCTCCTCGGGTTCGGTCAGCTCACTCCAGTCCAGGTCGGACACGTAGGGCGAGAGTTCGCTGACCACGAAGCCCACGCCGTTGATCTCGGTGTGGCCGAGCAGCGGATCGGCGTGCGCCTGGAGCGCCCGTTGCGACAGCGCTGTCCGGTGGCCGTGGTGGCGGAAGTAGCCGACGAGGCGCGGGTCGGTGACGACCCGCGAGGGCGCGGCGACGTTGCCCTGCTTGAGCGAGAGGATGACGTCGTTGTCGAGCGCCTCGCTGAACCCCTCGATCAGCACGCTGTAGGCGGGCAGCCCGGCGCTGCCGATACCGAACCCGGAGTTGCCCACCACGTCCTTGACCCGGTAGGCGATGGTGTTGTAGCGCTTGTCCTCGGGGATGGAGTGCAGGTAGGCGCCCAGCGCGTCGCACACGGTGTCGTACTCCGCCGCCGCCAGCCGCCGCACGCCGCCGACGTCGCGGAAGCGCCGCTCGTGGCCGTCGATGGAGGTGATCCTGTCGAGCAGCGCCACCCGGCTGTTCAGCCGGGCGTCCTGGAGCACGTCGTGCACTGCGCCGTCGGTGGAGTCCAGGCGCAGGGAGTACTCTTCGTCGCCCGTGTTGTGCGCGAACCAGCGCACCTGGTCGAGGTAGGCGCCGACGTAGCCGCGGACGAGCCGGTCGATCTCGGTGTCCGACAGCGCCTTGCTCCACGCCATGAGCGCGATGCTGGCGACGAAGCGCTGCACGTCCCAGGTGAAGTGCCCCAGGTACGCCTCGTCGAAGTCGTTGACGTCGAAGATCAGCCGGCCTTGGGCGTTCATGTAGGTGCCGAAGTTCTCGGCGTGCAGGTCGCCCTGGATCCACACCCGGGAAGTGCGGTCGTCGGCCCAGGGGTCGTCCATTCCGATCACGTCGGCGTAGAACACGCAGGCGCCGCCGCGGTAGAACGCGAACGGGTCGGCGGCCATCTTGCGGAACTTGGTGCGGAACGCGCCGGGGTCGGCCTCCATGAGCTCGGAGAACGCGTCCACGAGGGTCCGGACGATCATCTCCTGCCGGTCGTCGGTGCCGGGCGAGGGGGCGTGCTGAAGTCGGGGCATGCCCGGCTTCTCCCCACCGCCGCGCCCGGAAAACCGCCTGGCGGCCCGGTATCGGCGGTGACCGGGCCGCTGCGGGTCGGGCGCGGGCCGAGGCGCCCGCGGCTAGGCCGCCGCCGCGCCGTCCCACAGCTCGGGGCTGTGCGCCCGGATGCCGGCGCCGATGCCGGTGAGGACGTCGGCGGCGGGGCGCGGGCCGAGGCGCCGCCCGTCGCGCAGGCGAAGGGAGAGCAGGTCGTCGGCCGCCTCCCTGGCGCCGATGACCGCCTGGTAGGGGACCAGGCGCTCGGCGCGGATGCGGGCGCCGAGGCTGCCGCGCTCCGGCCCGGAGGTCGCGGCCCGCAGCCCCAGGTCGGCACAGCGCCGGACGAGCGCAGCCGCGCCGTCCTGCTCCGCGTCGGAGACCGGCAGCACCACCAGCTGGGTGGGGGCCAGCCAGGCGGGAAAGGCGCCGCCGTGCTGCTCGATGAGGTGGGCGACGGCGCGCTCCACGCTGCCGATGACACTGCGGTGGACCATGACGGGGCGGTGCTCGGCCCCGTCCGCGCCGGTGTAGTGCAGGCCGAACCGCTCGGGCTGGTGGAAGTCGACCTGGACGGTGGACAGGGTGGACTCGCGGCCGGCGTGGTCGGCGACCTGGACGTCGATCTTGGGGCCGTAGAACGCGGCCTCGCCCGCGACCGCCTCGTACGGCAGGCCGGAGCGGTCGAGGACCTCGGTGAGCAGCGCGGTGGCGCGACGCCACAGGTCGGGCGCAGCGACGTACTTCCCGCCGGGGCCGGGCAGGGAGAGCCGGTAGCGGGCGCGGGTGATGCCGAGCGCGGCGTAGGCGCGGCGGATCATCTCCAGTGCCGCGCGCGCCTCGTCCGCCACCTGGTCGGGGGCGCAGAAGATGTGCGCGTCGTTGAGCTGGACGGCCCGGACGCGGGTCAGCCCGCCGAGCGCGCCCGACAGCTCGGAGCGGTACATGCCGCCCAGTTCGGCGATCCGCAGGGGCAGCTCGCGGTAGCTGCGCCCGCGGGACCGGTAGATCAGCGCGTGGTGGGGGCACAGGCTCGGGCGCAGGACGACCTGGTCGGCGCCGAGGTCCATCGGGGGGAACATGTCGTCCCGGTAGTGCGACCAGTGCCCCGAGATCTCGTACAGCTCCCGTTTGGCCAGTACCGGCGAGTACACGTGCCGGTAGCCCGCCCGCTGCTCGGCGGTGCGGATGTAGTCCTCCAGGGCGTGGCGCACGGCCGCGCCGTCGGGCAGCCAGTACGGCAGTCCGGATCCGATGAGCGGGTCGGTGTCGAACAGGTCCAGGTCGCGGCCGATCCTGCGGTGGTCGTGCATGGTGGGCTCCTCACGGGCGAGGGGCGGGTGACCACACGGCGAAGCCCCGGGGCACTCGCCCCGGGGCTTGGATTCGCGACATCGGTCAGCGCGCCGGGACGGTCTCCGGCGTCGTCGTCATCGCGGCACGCTGCATGCCGGACACGGTAGCAGGGTGCGGCGGCGCGGGCACCCGGGTTTGCGCGGCCGGTGTGGCGGGTGCCGGCGCAGGGGGCGGTCACCGCGCGGGCAGGCCGTGCATCGCGATTTCGACGGCGCGTCGCATGGCCGCCCAGAACTCCTCGGGCGACTGCCCCAGTTCGATGCTCGTCAGTGCCGCCGCCCGAGTGGCGCCCACCATGGCGCCGACCACGGCACTGGAGCTGATCGGGTCGAGGTCGTCCGGGTAGGCCTTGAGCAGGGCGGCGGAGATCTCCTTTTGGAGGTCGAACACCATGTGCAGCGCTTTGGCCTGGAGGGCGGGCACGGCCATGACCAGCCGGGTGTAGGTCTCCATGAGGGCGGGGTCGCGCTGGCCGACACCCTCGGCCCGGTAGTCGGCGAGCAACGCGTCGTAGATCCGGACGACCAGGTCGGGGATGCTCTCGCCGGGGCGCCGGTCGGCGATCACGTCGAGCGGGATCGCGTGGCTGTACAGGGTGTCGGCGAACAGCACGTCGTCCTTGCTGGGGAAGTGGTTGAAGAACGTCTTCGTCGCCACGTCGGCCGCCGCGGCGATCTGGGCGACGGTCGTCTGCTCATAGCCCTGTTCGTCGAACAGCCTGATCGCCGTCTCGGCGAGCAGCCGCCGGGTCTGCCGCTTCTTGCGTGCGCGCCGTGACTCGTCCATGCGAAAATATTACATCATGACTATCATTGCGCTTGCTGCATTCTTACATGCGATGTAATTTTGTGAGGACGAGGTCGAGTTCGCCGGCGGACCCGGCCCGCCGCATCCTGGCGAATCGAGGCGGGTGGGCGCGGATCCGCGCCCACCCGGTGAGGACGACGACGATGACGACCGAACCCCTGACGTTCCCGCTGACACGCACCGGCCCCTTCGACCTGCCGGCCGAGGTCCTGGCCATGCGCGCCGACCGCCCCATCACCCGCGTGCGCTACCCGGACGGCCGCACGGGCTGGCTGGTCACCCGGCGCGCCGCCGTCCGCGCGGTGCTCGCCGACCCGCGCTTCAGCGCGCGCCAAGAACTGCGGAGCACCCCCTTCAACACCGCCGCCGAGACCCCGCCCGCCATTCCCGGCATGTTCATCGGGATGGACCCGCCCGACCACACCCACTACCGGCGGCTGCTCACCGGCCAGTTCACGGTGCGCCGCATGCGGCGGCTCACCACCCGCGTCGAGCAGATCGCCGCGGAGCACCTGGACCTGATGGCCGCCGCCGGGCCGCCGGCGGACCTGGTGCCCGCCTACGCCGTCCCCATCCCCGCCCTGGTGATCTGCGAACTCCTCGGTATCCAGCCCGCTATGCGGGAGCCGTTCATGCAGGCGACCGCGCGGATGTCCCGGATCGACGCCGCCCTGGAGGAGAAGCAGCGGGCGATGGCCGAGGTCTCCGGGCACATCGCCGAAATGGTGCGGCACAAGCGGGCCGAGCCGGCCGACGACCTGCTCAGCGGGCTCATCGCCGACGGCGGCAGGCTGACCGACGACGAGGTCACCACCATGGCCTTCCTCCTGCTGGGCGCCGGGTTCGACACCACTGCCAACATGCTGGGCCTCGGCACGTTCGCGCTGCTGTCCAACCCCGACCAGCTCCCGGCGGTCACCGACCCCGCCACCGTCGACAACGCGGTCGAGGAACTCCTCCGCTACCTCCCGATCATCCCGGGCACCATCCGCTCGGCGCTGGAGGACATCGAACTCGAAGGCGTCCGCATCGCGAAGGGCGAGAGCGTCATGGTCTCCATCCCCGGCGCCAACCGCGACCCCGAGCACTTCGCCGACCCCGACACGCTCCGCACCGCCCGGGACACGGCCGGCCACGTCGCCTTCGGGCACGGCGTCCACCAGTGCCTCGGACAGCAGCTCGCCCGGGTCGAGATGCGGGTGGCCCTCCCCGCGCTGTTCCGCCGGTTCCCCGACCTGGCGCTGGCGGTGCCGCCCGAGCAGGTCCCGCTGCGCGACGACATGGTCATCGGCGGCGTCCACGCGCTGCCCGTCACCTGGGGGGCCTGATGCGGGTCCAGGCCGACAGGGAGGTCTGCATCGGCGCGGGCATGTGCGTGCTGACCCTGCCCGAGGTGTTCGACCAGGACGAGGACGACGGCAGGGTGGTCCTGCGCACGCCCGAACCCGCGCCCGCGCTGGCGCAGCGGGCGCGGGAGGCGGTCGCGCTCTGCCCGTCCCGCGCCCTGTCCGCGGCCCCCTGAGCGCCGGGCGGCGGCGCGCTGCCGCCGACCGCAGCGGCGGACCCGGAACCGGCCGGGAGAGACCGACACAGGCGGGTCGGCCTCTCCCGGCCAGAATGGACTCCGCCCGGGCCCCGGCGGCTCGGCGCACCGGACACGGACAGGGGAGTACGGCATGCTCGACCGGCACGCGGTCCACGAATTCTTCGTCTCCTACGGCCGCGCACTGGCCGACGGCGACCTCGACGGCATCGCCGCCTGCTACGCCTACCCCGCCTATGTCGCCGGGGACGCCCAGAGCATCGCCGTCGCCGCCCCCGAAGACGTCATCGGTGCGTTCGCCGGTGCCGCCGAGCGGTACAGGCGAAGCGGCGTGACCCGCGCCGTTGCCGAGACACGGGGGGTCGAGGCGTTGACCGATTCGCTGATCTCGGCCGACGTCCGCTGGTCCTATACCGACGACCGCGGCACCGAGGCCCGCACCGAGTCGTTCCGGTACCTGCTCCGGGCGGGCGGGGGTACCGTGCGGATCTGCGCCGTGGCGGCGACGGCGGACGCGGCGTCCCGGTAGGCCGCGGGCGCGCTGCCGTTGGCGGCCGGTTCGCGCGGCGTGGGACGATCCCCTGAGGGAAATCGAACGCGCCGGGCGGGCGCGCGTCCCGCGCCGCCGCTGCTGGCACCGAGAACCGCCCCGCCCCGGAGCCGGGGCGCGGCCGGAGGTCGCATGTCGCCGAAGAAGAAGCGGAAGAACCGCACGACCCGCGAGGGGAGGACGCCGACCGGGCCGCGGAACGAGGCGGCCGGGCCCCGGGACGAACCGGCCGCCGCCGAGCCCGCGACCGTGCGCACCGTGAGCCGCACCCCCGTCGTGCTCGACCCCGAACCGCGCTGGCCGGTGGCGGTGTGGTCGGCCGCCGCATTCGTGTGGCTCGTCGGCACCGCCCTGTTCTTCGTCCTGTACCTGGCCGAGGGCTTCGCCATGCTCGGCGAGGCCGAGGTCACCGACGCCGCGCGGCGCGCCACCGGCTGGTACCTCGTCGGGCTGCTGGTGTGCGCCCTCGTGGTCCCGCTGGGCGCCGGCGTGGCCGCGGCCCTCATGCGGCGCCGCATCGCCGCCATCGGGTTCGCGGTGGCCCTCGTCGCCTCGGCGGCCGTCCTGTTCTCCCTCGCCTCGCCGGGGGAGTTCGCCATGGGCATCAGCGGCGCGTTCGGCTGAGTCGCGGCCCGCCGTCGGCCATCATGGACGCTGATGAGCACCGAACCCCCCGACACCGGCCTGCTGCCCGCGGAAGTGCGCACCCGCCTGGCCGCCCCCAGCGTCCTGGTCGACACCGAGGCGCTGGAGGCGGTGCGCCGCCGCTTCGACGACGAGCAGGCCGCGGCGCTGGGCCGCTACCTCGCCTCGGCGCAGTCGCCCAACACGCTGCGCGCCTACCGCGCCGACTGGGTGGCGTTCTGCGCGTGGTGCCTGGCCCAGCAGCGGCAGTCCCTCCCGGCGGCGCCCGTGGACGTCGCGGTGTACCTAGCGGGCCTGGCCGAGCTGACCCGCGACGGCGAACCGGGGCGCTGGGCGCTGGCCCCGGCGACCCTGGAGCGCAAGGCCGCCGCCGTCGCCGCCGTCCACGGCGCCCACGGGCTCGACTCGCCCACCCGCGCCGACGTCGTGCGCATGACCCTGCGCGGCATCCGGCGCAGCCGCCGCACCGCCCCCCGCCGCAAGCGCCCCGTCGTCCTGGCGACCCTGGAGGCCCTGCTCGCCGAGCTCCCCGCGGCGGGCGCCGCCCGGCGCCGCGACGCCCTCCTGCTGCTCACCGGCTTCGCCGGGGCGCTGCGCCGCAGCGAACTCGCCGCCCTGTCCGTCGACGACGTCGCCGTGGACACCGACGCGCGCACCGGCGAACCCCTGCTGGTGGTGGGTTTGCACGCCACGAAGACCGACCAGGAGGCGCGGCACGGGCAGTCGGTGGCGCTGCCGCGCGGCCGCCGCGCCGCGACCTGCCCGGTGTGCCTGTTCGCCGACTGGACCGACGTGCTCGCCGCGCACCGCGACGGCGGGACCCCCGCGGTGCGCGCCCTGCTCGGCGCCGCACCGGAGGCCGACGGCGCGCACCGCTGCCACACCTTCGCCGGCACCCCCCTCGCCGACGGGACGGGGCGCCCCCTGTTCCCCGCCATCGACCGGCACGGCAACCTGGGCGGGCGCGCCGTCTCCGGGCGCGCAGTGGCCGAACTGGTCAAGCGCTACGCCGAACGTGCCGGTCTGGACCCCGGCGTCTATAGTGGGCACTCGCTGCGTTCGGGGTTCGCCACCCAGGCGGCGCTCGGGGGCGCGGGCGATCGCGAGATCATGCGCCAGGGCCGCTGGACCAATCCCCGGACCGTGCACGGCTACATCCGAACGGCCAACCCGCTGGAGGACAACGCGGTCACCCGGTTGGGGCTGTGAGGGCCGCCAGGCCCCGCGCAGCCCCGCCACCTGCCCGCGGCTGTTCCCCTTGTCTGTTATGTGTAAGGATGCCCGGGTGATCGCTGAGTTTCGCGCCGCGTTCCAGGAGCTGATCGACGCCTCTGTCGCCGCTGATCCCCGCTACTTCGCCCCTGCGGTCCACAAGGTCTACCAAATGGCCTCGCAGGTGCCCATGGAGGAGCGGGAGCAGGCGCTGAAGGTCCTCGGCCCGATATTCGCCGGGGGATACCTCACCCCTGGCGTGGCCGCCGACCTGTCGGTGGTCGCCGGCGCCCTGGTCGAGATCGGTACGCGCCCCGGCGACACCGGCGCCGAAGTGCTGCGCATCACCCGCACCACCGGCCAGTCCGCCGCGGTGTTCCTGCACGCCTGGAAGGAGACCGGCGGCGGCACCCCGCCGGAGCCCGAGCAGGTCACCGACGCCGAAGAGGAGCGGGTGGCGCGCACCCTCGGCGACAACGCCCCCGGCGCCACCATGGCGTGGTGGACCGCGCGCCGCTACGGGCTCGCGGCCAAGACCATGCTCAGCGACGGCGGGGTGCGCGCCGCCGTGCGCTCCGACCCGGAGCTGGGCGCCGAGCTCGTCGCCATCGCCAACCAGCTCTCCGGCGCGCTGACGGAGTTCGGCGAGGTGCGGGCGCTGCTGCGGATGGCCGAGGCCACCTCCGCGGTGGTGCTCGACCGCGCCTCCGGGCGCGGTTTCCGGGTGCTGTTCGAGGGCATCGGCGACAACTTCCAGCTCCACACGCTGCTGGCCGACGCCCTGGTGGGCGGGCAGGGCCGCGGCCTCGCGGGGGAGCGTCCCGACCCGCGCTGGACCGCGTCGTTCGTCGACTCCGACCCCGACCCCGCGGCGGGGGTCGTGCACGGCTGGTGGAACATGGTCACCGCCGACGGCTCCTGGGTGTGGAACGAGGGCGTGCCCGCCGACATCCCCATGGTCGAGGGCGAGCGGGTGCTGGTCCTGGAGGAGCAGCCCTACGAGCGCACCTGGAACGCCGGGCGGGTGCACCCGCAGGTCCGGGGCTGGCTCGACGTCGACGAGGAGCTGACCCCCGCCGAGGCCGCCACCTGGTGGCAGCGGGTGAGCCCCTCGGAGGCGGCCGCGCCGCTGCACTCCCCGCACGAGGCGCAGCAGCCGCCGCCGCAGCTGCCCGACTGGGAGGTCGCCGAGGAGGCCACCGCGCCGCCCGACGAACTCGCCGCCATGGAGGCCCGCGCCGCGTCCTGGCCCGAGGACCGGCCTGCCGCGCCCCACGCCGAGCCGCCGACCGAGCACGCCGTCCCGCAGTACGCCCCGCAGTGGGCGCCCGAACCCGAGGACGCCCCGGCGCCCCCGCCCGCCCCCTGGTCCGGGCCCGCGGATCCGCCCGCGTGGCCGGAGGCGCCCGCCGAGCCCGCCGCGCCGTACGCGCCGGAGGGCCCCACCGAGGAGGGCGCCCCGCGGCGCACCCCGCCCGGCGCCGGGCTGCTGCCCCCGCTGCCCGAGGGCGTGTCCGACAGCGCCGCATGGGGCCCCGCCTGGCGCGACTACTGAGCCCGGTGGGGCGCGCGGGTCAGTAGGCGCGGGCCCGCGTGGGGACCACCCGGACCACGGTCGACAGGTCGGTGTAGACCTCGTCGGGGGTCATGCCGGCGGAGTCCATCGAGGCGGCGCTCGGCCCGGGCCGCGGCCGCCTCCGGGAGGAGGGGGAACATCCGCCGATCGTAGCGGAGGCGGTTTCGTTCTCAGGGGGTGCGCGGCGGCCGCCGCGGGCCTGCCGCGCACCCACGCCGCTACTCCTTGAGTGCGCCGTTGAGCAGGCCGTTGATGAAGCTGCGCTGGAGGACGAGGTACATCGCGACCAGCGGCAGGGCGACCAGGACGGCCGCTGCGGCGGTGGCGCCGGAGTCGGCCATCTTGCGGTTGCCGGCGAAGAACGACAGCGACAGCGGCGCGGTCTGCACGTCGGGGTTGTCGGGCACCAGCACCAGCGCGAGCAGGAAGTCGTTCCAGGTGTAGAGGAACACGATGAGCGCGAGCGCCATGACCGCGGGCAGCGCGGCGGGCAGCAGCACCCGGGTGAGGGTCTGCAAGCGGGTGGCGCCGTCGATGGACGCGGCCTCGGGCAGCGAGCGCGGCAGCCCGCGGAAGTAGGTGCTCATCCAGAAGATGCCGAGGGAGACCGACAGGCCGATCTGCGGCAGGATGAGCGCCCATGAGGTGTTGACCAGGCCGAAGTCCTCGATCATCGCCTGGAGGGGGACGATGATCCCCTCGTAGGGCAGGACCAGGCCGATGAGCAGCACGCCGAGGATCGCCCCGCCGAAGGGCACCCGCAGCCACGCCAGCGCGTAGCCGGCCAGGACGGACAGGGTGACGGTGACCAGCACGACGCAGATGGCGACGAACGCGCTGGACATCAGCGCCGCCTCGAACCCGCCGTCGGTCCAGGCCTTGGCGAAGTTGTCGAGCGTGAAACTGCGCGGCACCCCCAGCGCCGAGGGGCGCCCGCTCGGTTCGCTCAGCGACAGCACCAGGATGTACAGCGCTGGGTAGACGGCGATGACCGCGCCGATCACCAGAATGAGATGGCTGATCACGGACTCGCGGCGCGATCTCATCGGCGCGGCTCCTTGTCTCGGAAGAGGAACAGCACGAGCCCGGTCACCACCAGGACCAGCGCCGCGAGCAGCACGGACAGGGTCGCCGCGGTGCCGTAGTCGCGTGTGTTGAACGCCGCCTTGTAAATGATCACGCTCGGCATGATCGTGGTGTCGCCGGGCCCGCCCTGGGTGGTGTTCCAGACGACGTCGAAGTTGCGCAGGGCGTAGGTCGTGGTGAGCACCAGCGCGAAGGAGATCTCGCGCCGCAGCCCCGGCAGGGTGACGGTGAAGAACTCGCGGATGGGGCCGGCGCCGTCGATGCGCGCGGCCTCGTACAGCTCGGCCGGGATCCGCTGGGCGCCCGCGAGGAACAGCACCATGCACAGCCCGAACATCACCCAGGTGCCGATCGAGCCGACCGCCGGCAGCGCGGTGCCGAACTCGCCCAGCCACGCCGTGGCCAGCCACCCCAGCCCGACCTGGCCGAGGAGCGCGTTGAGCGGCCCGTCGATCGCGTACATGTAGCGCCAGGCCACCGCGACGACGACGCCCGACAGGATCTGGGGGACGAACAGCGCCGTGCGGAAGAACGTCAGCCCGTGGATGCGGATGCGCGCCATGATGCCGGTGAACATCAGCCCGATCGCCGCGGGCAGCACCGCGTAGAACACGATGAACACGAAGGAGTTGATGAGCGCCTTGCGGCTGTCGGGCTCGGTGAGCACGTCGATGTAGTTCTGCGGGCCGACCCAGGTCGCCGCGGTGACCCCGTCCCACTCCCACAGGCTCAGCCACACCGACTGGCAGAGCGGGTAGAGCACGAACACCGAGAAGAACACCAGCGCGGGCAGGATGTAGAGCAGGCCCACCCAGTCCCAGCGCCGGTGCAGGCGCGGCGCGGTGCGGCGGGGGCCCCGGGGCGTGCGCCGGGTCCCTGGGCTGGTGCTCAGAGCGGTCATGGCCGGTCCTGGGTGGGTCAGCGGCAGGCGGGACGCGCGGCGGGCATACGCCGGATCGAGGTCCGAGGCCGACCGAAGGGGGTGTCGGATGGCGTGGTGCTGCATGTGGCCGGGCACCGGGCACGACGCTGCCGGGGACGGCGGGAACCGCCGGGACTCCCCGATGGTCTGCGACCGGTGATCCGGAGAGAACCCTAGTGGAGGCGGCACGCCCCGATTCGCCACACAGGCACCGTTTCGGGCCTGGGCACCCGGTTTCGGTGCGTCACAAAGTACAAGTGCGGTGGTCCGCCCGGCAATCCGGGGTGGGGCGCACCACGCCCGCCGCCTCCCCGCACGCGGCGATCGGGGGCCCGCGGCGGCGCCGGCGGGCGGCGGCCGGGCGCACACCGGCGCACGCGAAGACGAGACGATACTGTGACATGGGCGGAGACGCACCCCCGGCGCGGGACCCCTGGTCGGCGGCCCGGGTGGCGCCCGCCACCCGGTCTGGAGACCCCCCGCACTCTGGTATGAAGCGATACGCTGACCCAGCCGCGACGCTTCATAACGATCTACTCCACTTTGGGGTGATTTCGCGTTAGGCGCCTGGACGGCCCCGTTTCGGCTCTGTAAGCATTTGCGCCCCTACACTCCCATTTCGGTCGGCGGACACGCCGGCCTGGAGGAAAGCCACCATGACATCTCCCTACGTCACGCCCCCTGAACGCCCGGTCGCCGGGCCGGGTGGACCTCGAATCGGCCCGGCCCTCCTGGGAGCGACCCTGGCCCTGTGCCTCGCGGCGACGGCGTGCGGCGCCCCAGGCGGAGGTGGCGAGGGCGGCGGCCCCTACAAGGTGCCCGAGGACGAGAAGATCAAGGAGCCGGTCTCGCCCGAGCAGCTCGCCAAGAAGGGCGACGTGACGCTGCGCCTGGGGATCGACGCCAACCTCGAAGCCGAGATGGAGCGGGTCGTGCCGCGCTTCGAGGAGAAGTACCCCAACGTCGACGTCGAGATCAAGTACAAGTCCTTCGAGGACCAGATCAAGACCGTCATCCCCACCCTGAAGTCCGGCGGCGCCAAGGCCCCCGACCTGGTGGGCGGCAACCAGGGCTACTCCATCGACGGCGCCATGGTCGAGGGCGGGCTGGCGCGGCCCATCGACGACATCGCCGACGCCTACGGCTGGTCCAAGACCATGAGCCCCTCGCTGCTGTCGACGCTGCGCTGGTCCGAGGACGGCCGCAAGTTCGGCGTCGGCGACCTCTACGGCATCGCGCCCGACACCCAGAACGTCGGCATCTTCTACAACAAGAAGACCCTCGACGAGATCGGCGTCGAGCCGCCCGAGACCTTCGCGGACTTCGAGAAGGCGCTGGCGGCGGCCAAGGACGCCGGCGAGCAGCCGCTGCTGCTGGGCAACGCCGAAGGCTACGGCGCCTACCAGGCGTTCGGCATCATCCAGGCCGCGCACAGCGACACCCTGCCGCTCACCGAGTGGATCAACGGCTCCGAGGGCGCCGACTTCGTCAACGAGACGAACCTGAAGGCCGCCGACGGCATCGTCGAGTGGGTGGAGAAGGGCTACTTCCAGGAGGGCTACAACAGCCTCACCGACGTCGACGCCACCACCAAGTTCGGCGAGGGCGAGGGCGTCTTCATGATCGCCGGCGACTGGAACGCCACCTCGCTGGTGCAGGCCAAGGCGAAGGACATCGGCTTCCTGCCCGCGCCCAAGGGCAAGAGCGGCGCCCACATCGCCCAGGGCGCGGCCGGGCTGCCCTGGCACGTCAACGCCAAGACCAAGAACATCGAGGCGGTCGCCGCCTTCCTCGGCATGGTCATGGACGAGCAGAACGCCGCCGACCTCGCCGAGATCGGCCGCATCCCGCGCATCGCGCCGGAGGACACCTCCGACCTCGACCCGCTCACCAAGGACGCGATCGAGGCGACCCAGGTGACCCTGGAGGACGAGGGCCTGGTGGGCTTCATGGACTACGCCTCCGACACCATGTACGACACGCTCGGCGCCGAGACCGAGAAGCTGCTCGGCGGCAAGCTCGACAGCGGCGAGTACCTTGGCGCCATCCAGAAGGACTGGCAGAAGTTCCAGACCGACCGCGCCAAGGGGTAGCAGCCGGGACCGCCCGCACTGCGCCGCTCTCCGCCCCGGTGGCGGGGACCTCGTTCGGGGTCCCCGCCACCGCCGCGCCCCGGGGCGCGCCCCCGGGCGCGCGGGGCGGCGGGGCGGTTCGTCCGGGGGCGCGCCACGGCCGCCGCAGGGCCGCCGATAGACTGCTGTTGTCATGACGAGTCCTCATGACGATCCCACCGGCCCGGCCCCGGGCACCGATCCCGCGCAGCATGCAACGGCCTACGCCGCGGCCTTCAACGCCGGCGACGCCGCCGCCCTCGACCGCGCCTATGAACCCGGCGGCGTCGTCGTCCCGCACCCCGGGCATCCCGCGCGGGGGCCGGAGCGCAGTGCGGCGACCGCCTATCTCCTCGGCCTCGGCCTGCCCATGGACGCCCGCGTCCGCCACACCTACGTCGCCGGCGACATCGCCCTGCTGATCGTGGACTGGTCGATGCGCGGCACGGCGCTCGACGGCACCGCGGTCGACTTCGCGGGGACGGCGAGCGACGTCCTCCGGCGCGGCCCGGACGGGTGCTGGCGCTACGTCATCGACAATCCGTTCGGCACCGCTTGATCCTTCGGCGTGGCCCGTCCCACGGGGCGGGCCGCGCCGGCGCGCGGGCCCGCGCGCCGGGCCGCAGCCGGGGCGGCCCGGCGTGGTTCCATGCGCCCCCACCTGCACCAACGCACAATGACGTCATTAGGCGTCAAACACGACTTGCAATGACGTCTCATTAGCGTCATAGTGATGTCATGGATCTTTCGCCGTACGTCGACACCCTCCGCCGCGAACTCGCGGTCGCCGCCGCAGCGGGCGGCGAGGACGCCCGCGCACTGGCCGAGCGCCTCACCGCGTCGCTCGACTCCGCTGCGCGGCTCGCGCTGCTGGAAGCCCTGTCCGCGGCGGCGGACGAGATCACGCTCGAACTCGCCCCGGGCTCGGTCGACGTCCGGCTGCGCGGGCGCGACCCCCGGTTCGTCGTCACGCCGCCGCCCGCCGAGCAGCCGCCGGAGAACGCCCCCCAGAGCAGCCTGGCCGGCGCACTGGCCGGTGCGATGGAGGTCGCGATGGGGGTGCGCGCGCCCGTGGCGCCGCCGCCCGAGGCCGACGACGGCGGCACCGCGCGCATCACGCTGCGCATCCCCGACCACCTCAAGCCCCGGATCGAGGAGGCGGCGGGCGGGGCGGGGGTCTCGGTCAACACCTGGCTCGTCCGCGCCGTGTCCGCCGCGCTGGAACCCGGCGAGCCCGACCACGCCACCCAGCGGCGCGCACCGCGCGGCGGCCAGCACTACACCGGCTGGGTCCGCTAGCGGCACCCGCCCCTCTCCACCCGCCCCACCAGCAGGGGGCTTTCCGCAGATCCCTCAGAAAGGCATCGCCATGCCGACCTTCACCACGCCCGAACCGATCTCGGTCAAGATCGACCTCGCGGCCGGCCACCTCCGGATCATCGCGAGCGACCGCACCGACACCCGGGTCGAGGTGCGCCCGAGCGACGCCGCCAACGAGTCCGACGCCAAGGCCGCGGAGCAGGCGCGCGTCGATTACGCGGACGGCAGGCTCCTGGTCAAGGCGCCGCAGCAGTGGCGGCAGTACGGCTTCTTCGGCAGCGGCCCGGCGATCGATGTGACGGTCGAGCTGCCCTCGGGCTCGCACGTGGAGGGCGACACCTCGGCGGCGGCGTTCCACTGCGAGGGGCGGCTCGGCGAATGCCGGATCAAGTCGGGCGCCGGCGACATCGCACTCGACCAGACCGGCCCCCTCCGGCTGAGCACCACCGGCGACATCACCGTGGGCCGCGCGGTGGGCCACTGCGAGGCCACGACCGCCTCCGGGTCGGTGCGCATCCGCACGATCGACGGCACCGCGGTGATCAAGAACTCCAACGGCGACACCTGGATCGGCGAGGCGACCGGCGATCTGCGGTTGAAGTCCGCCAACGGCCGTATCTCCGTCGGCAAGGCGCACGCGACGTGCGGCGCCACCAGCGCCAACGGCGACATCACGATCGGCGCGGTCATGCGCGGCTCGACCTCGCTGGAGACCGCGGTCGGCGAAGTGGAGATCGGCATCGTCGACGGCACCGCGGCCCGGCTCGACCTCAGCACGCAGTTCGGCACCGTGCACACCGACCTGGACGCCGCCGACGGCCCCGGCCCCGGCGACGAGACCGTCACGGTGCGCGCCCGCACCGCCTTCGGCGACATCGTGGTGCACCGCTCCTGACCGCCCGACCGACACCCCGACGACAAGGAGCCGGCCTGGCCGAAGCCCACCCGTAGCACCCGGCGGCGACCCCGCCGCCCCTGCCCCACCGCCCCACCGCGCAGCGCATCACCCGGCCCGACCGTCGACCCGCCGTCCGGTCCGGCCCCGCCCTGCCGCTCCCGGCCCCACTGCGCCGGGCCCTCCCGGCGGCGCCGCACCGCGCCGCCCGGCCACCACTCCACGCCGCCGCCCCGAGCCGCGGGCTGCCCGCGTCCCGGCCGCGCGCCGTCGCCACCACGACCTGCCACGGCCGCCACGACACATCACGTACGCCCTTTTCACGAATCGAGGAACCATGACCACCGCCCCACCCACCCCGGCGATCGCGGCGACCGCGCTGCGCAAGTCCTACGGGGACCATCTCGTCCTCGACGGCATCGACCTGGACGTCCCCGCCGGCACGGTGTTCTCGCTGCTGGGCCCCAACGGCGCGGGCAAGACGACCGCGGTCAAGATCCTGTCCACGCTGATCGGCGCCGACAGCGGGGACGTGCGGGTGGCGGGCCACGACGTCGCCCGCGACCCCGACGCGGTCCGCGCGGCGATCGGTGTCACCGGCCAGTTCTCCGCGGTGGACAACCTGCTCACCGGCCGGGAGAACCTGATGCTGATGGCGGACCTGCACCACCTGGGCCGGGACGAGGGCCGGCGGCGCGTCGCCGACCTGCTGGAGCGCTTCGACCTGGTCGGCGCGGCCGGCAAGCTCGGCTCGGCCTACTCCGGCGGCATGCGGCGCCGGCTCGACCTCGCCATGGGCCTGGTCGGCGACCCCCGCATCGTCTTCCTGGACGAGCCGACCACCGGCCTGGACCCGCGCAGCCGGCGGTCGATGTGGCAGATCATCCGCGACCTGGTCGACGGCGGCGTCACGATCTTCCTCACCACCCAGTACCTGGAGGAGGCCGACGAGCTCGCCGACCGGATCGCGGTCCTCGACCACGGGCGGCTGGTCGCCGAGGGCACCGCCGACGAGCTCAAGCGCCTCATCCCCGGCGGCCACGTCCTGCTGCGGTTCACCGACATCGGCGCGGTGGAGTCGGCCGTCCGGATCCTCGGCACGGGCGTGGCCGACACCGCCGCGCTCACCGTGCAGGTCCCCGGCGACGGCGGGGTCCGCTCGCTGAAGGCCCTGCTCGACCGGCTCGACGACGCCTCGATCACGCCCGAGGAGCTGGCGGTGCACACCCCCGACCTCGACGACGTGTTCCTCACCCTCACCGGCCACCCCTCCGACGACGCAAAGGAAGCAGTCCGATGACCGCCCTCTCCGCCACCCTCACCGACGCGGCGACGATGTCGCGGCGCCAGCTCCGGCACATGGTGCGCTATCCGTCGCTGACCCTGATGCTCATCGGGCAGCCGATCCTCTTCCTGCTGCTGTTCGTCTACGTCTTCGGCGGCACCCTGGGTGCGGGACTCGGCGGCGCCGCGGGCGGGCGCGGCGAGTACCTGAACTACGTGGTCCCCGGGATCCTGCTGATGGCCGCGGCCAGTGTCTCCATGGGCACCGCGGTGTCGGTCGCCATGGACATGACCGAAGGCGTCGTGGCCCGCTTCCGCACCATGGCCATCGCCCGCTCCTCGGTGCTGACCGGGCACGTCGTGGGCAGCATGATCCAGGCGATGCTGAGCATGGCGGTCGTGATCGGCGTCGCGCTGCTGATCGGGTTCCGGCCGAGCGCCGGGCCGGGTGCGTGGGTCGCCGCGGTCGGCATGTTCGCGCTGCTGTGCTTCGCGCTGACCTGGTTGACGGTCGCGATGGGCCTGGTGAGCGAGAGCGTCGAGACCGCGAGCAACATGCCCATGCCGCTGGTGCTGCTGCCGTTCCTGGGCAGCGGGTTCGTGCCCACGGACTCGATGCCGGCCGGGATCCGCTGGTTCGCCGAGTACCAGCCCTTCACCCCCGTCATGGAGACCCTGCGGGGGCTGCTGATGGGCACCCCGATCGGCGGCAGCGGCGTCCTGGCCGTCGCCTGGTGCCTGGCCATCGCCCTGGGCGGGTACCTGTGGGCGCGGGCGCTGTACAACCGCGACCCGTCGAAGTAGCCGCCGCCCGGTCGCCCCGGCCCCGGGAGGGGGCGGGGCGACCGGGCGACGTGGCGCGCCCGCGGCGGCGTCAGCCCGCCAGCGCGGCGTAGCGGTCCAGGGTGGCGGCCCAGGCGTCGGGGGACTCGAACAGCGCGCGCATGGACGCGGTGTGCTCGCCGTAGCGCTCCACGTGGCGGTGCACCAGCACCAGGCGGGTGCGGCCGGGCCCCTGCTCCTCGAAGTCGATCTCGACCTCGGTCTCCAGCGCGGGGTCGTAGGCCCAGTCGAAACCGATCTGCCAGACGAGGACCAGCCGCCCCGGCGGCTCCCACACGGCGACGCGCCCCCAGGGGGTCTCGGTGCCGTCGGTGCCGCGCTCGAACCACCGGCCTCCGGCGCGGGGTTCGATGACGACGGCCGCCATGGGGGATTCGCCGATGGAGTGCTCACCCCAGAACTCGCTGATGCGCGTGGTGAACAGTGCGAACGCGCGTGCGGGGTCGAGCGGGACGCTCACGGAGCGGCGGACTGCGATCTCGGCGGCGGACTCGGTGCTCAAGGGTGTTCTCCTTCGGGTGGTGGTCGGTCGGGTCGTCGTCGGTCGTCGTCGGGTGGCCGCGGGTCGCGGCGGGCCTCGGCCTCGGCGAGCGCCGCGAAGTTGTCGAGTGTGGTCGCCCAGAAGCGGTCCAGGTAGGCCCGGACCGCTTCGATGCCGGTGGGGTCGAGGCGGTAGAGCCGGCGGGTCCCCACAGCGGACTCGGCGACCAGCTCGGCGTCCTTGAGCACGCGGAGGTGCTGGGACACGGCGGGCCGCGAGACGGGCAGGCGCTCGGCCAGCGCACCGACCGCGAGCGGCCCGTCGGCGAGCCGTTCGAGGATGCTGCGCCGGGTCGGATCGCCGAGTGCGTCGAGGACGGCGGATGCGGTAGCGGGCACATCCGTAAGTCTGGACGAACGGTAAGCCGCCGTCAACCGTAAGTTTGAACTAACGGAGTTCGTCGCCCGGGTTGTGCCGTGGGTGCTCTTGTGTGTGCCCTGTGTCACACCTAGGATCGGCGCGGATGTGCTGCGCGTCCGCCGCGACCAGGGAGGACCACCCCATGGCGTCGACCCCGTCCCCGCAGGCCGACGCGGGCTCCCAGCGCCGCCGGGTCGCCGTTGCGAGCTTCGTCGGCACCGCCATCGAGTGGTACGACTTCTTCATCTACGCCACAGCGGCGCAACTGGTGTTCGCCGCGCAGTTCTTCACCGACCTCTCGCCCACGGCGGCGGGCCTCGCCTCCTTCGCCACGATCGGCGTCAGCTTCATCGCGCGCCCGCTGGGCGGCGTGCTCATGGGCCACTTCGGCGACCTGCTGGGACGGCGTGCCATGCTCGTCGTGTCGCTGCTGCTCATGGGGGCCGCGACGGTGGGGGTGGGGCTGCTGCCCACCTACTCCCAGATCGGACTCGCCGCACCGGTGCTGCTGGTCGTGCTGCGCCTGCTTCAGGGGCTGAGCGCGGGCGGCGAGTGGGGCGGGGCCGCGCTGCTGGCGGTGGAGCACGCGCCGGAGCGGCGGCGCGGCTTCTACGGCGCCTTCCCCCAGTTGGGCGCGCCCGCCGGACTGGTGCTGGCCAACGCGGTGTTCTTGGTCTCGGGGGCGGCGATCAGCGACGCGCAGTTCGCCGCGTGGGGGTGGCGGCTGCCGTTCCTGTTCAGCGCCGTGCTCATCGTGGTGGGCTTCGTCATCCGCCTCAAGGTCGGCGAGAGCCCGGAGTTCCTGCGCCTCAAGGACCGCAGCGAGCGCACCGCCCGCCCGATCGCCGAGGTCTTCGGGGCGCACCGCCGCGCGTTCCTGGTCGCGGCCGGGGTGTTCATCGCCAACAACATGGCGGGCTACATCTTCCTCGCCTACATCCTCGGCTACGCCACCGAGCACCTCCGCGTCCCCCAGTCCACGATGCTGGTCGTCGTGGTGGTCGGCGCGCTCGCCTGGATCGCCACGACGCTGTGGGCCGCGCACTGGTCGGACACGGTGGGCCGGCGCCCGGTCTACCTGCTGGGCAGCGTGTGGCTGCTCGCGTGGTCGTTCCCGTTCTTCCTGATGCTCGACACCGCCCGGCTGCCGCTGATGCTGGGCAGCGTGCTGGTGCTCGCGGTCGGCCTGGGCCTGACGTACGGGCCGCAGTCGGCGCTGTACGCCGAACTGTTCCCCTCGCGGGTCCGCTACAGCGGGGCGTCGCTGGCCTATGCGGTGGGCGCGGTCCTCGGCGGCGGGTTCGCGCCGTTCGTGGCGGCCGCGCTCCAGGCCGCCACGGGCACGTCGCTGTCGGTCTCGGCCTACATGGCCGCCGTCTGCCTGGTCAGCCTGGGGGCGGTGCTCGCCATCCCCGAGACCCGCGCCCAGGTCGCCGAGCGCCGCGCCGCCTGACACGGGGCCTGCCGCCCCGGCCCGGGGGCGGCCGCCGACCGGGAACGCGCGGCCGGGGCGGCGCGTCCTACCCATCGGCTTGGCGGGCGGACGAGGGGAGCGGGGCCGTTGCTGGTGGTGGTTCTGGCGGTCGGGGTGCTGCTGGTGGTGGTTCTGCTGCGGGCGCGGCGGACGACCGCGGTGGTCGACGAGGTCCACAAGACCGCGATCCGCGGTGTGTCCGAGACGCTCGCCCTGCACGACGCCTACCCCGCGTCCCGGTTGTGCGCGGTGCGGGGCCGGGCGGTCCTGCCCGACGGGGAGGCTCCGCAGGGTCCGATGAGCGAGCGGCCGTGCGCGTGGTGGCGGGTGCGCGTGCACCCGCGCAGCCTGATGACGGTCGCGGCGGTGCACCTGCCCGTCGACGAGATCTCGCAGCGGCCCTTCCACATCGAGGAGGGCGGGCGGCGGGTGCGGGTCGATCCCGATCCGGAGATGGCGAACCGGTACACGGTGGTGTCGCGCCTTACGGAGGCGCAGCCGCGGGCGTTCGCCGACCGCGGCACCCCGGTCACCGACCGGGTCCGGGCGCGTTTTCCCGCGGTCCGCGCCTACCTGGCGCCCCTGCTGTTCCGCAGCGTCGACTTCACCGAGTGGCGGGTCCCCGCGGGCGTCGACGTCACCGTGACCGGGTGGCTGTCCTGGGACCACGAGGCGGGCGAGGGGGTCCTCGCGGCGCGCGGCACACCGGGGGAGGGCCCGGCGACGCTGGACGTGCGCGTCAACGCCGCGTGAGGAACCCGGCCGCGGCGTGCCGCCGTCGTCCAGGTGAGCGGGGCCGTGGAAGCGCCCTCTCGCCCGTTTCCGGCAATGGCATTGGGGTTAGGGTCGCACCATGGTCGATGCGGGGGAGATGCGGCTGCTGCGCCGCTGCGTGGAGCTGGCGCGCGAGGCGCTGGAGGACGGCGACGAGCCGTTCGGGTCGGTGCTGGCCGGCGGCGACGGCACCGTCCTCGCCGAGGACCGCAACCGGGTCGCCGCGGGCGACCGCACCCGCCACCCGGAGTTCGCGCTCGCGCGCTGGGCGGCGGAGCACCTGAGTGCGCGCGAGCGGGCGGCGGCAACGGTGTTCACCTCGGGGGAGCACTGCCCGATGTGCGCGGCCGCGCACGCCTGGGTGGGGCTGGGCCGCATCGTGTACGCGAGCTCCTCGGCGCAGCTCGTGGCGTGGCTCGCCGAACTGGGGGTGCCGGAGGCCCCGGTGCGGCCCCTGCCGATCCGCGCGGTCGCGCCCGGGGTCGTGGTGGAGGGCCCAGTTCCCGAACTCGCCGAGCAGGTCCGCGCGCTGCACCGGCGCCTGCACCGCGGCGCCTGAGACGGCCGCGGGCCGCGGCGGCGCCGGTGGGCGCGGCCGCGGCCCGGTGGGATCGCGGTGGCCGGGCGGCGCCGCGGGTGCGGGCCCCCGGTCCGGGGTCAGGCATGGGAGGGGCGGCGGCCGTGCCTGCGCCGGGGCTGCTCCTCGTACTCCTCCTCCTCGCTGTCGTAGAGACCGTCGAAGTACTCCTCGACCTCGTCGGTGGAGTGCGCGGCCTGGTAGCGGCGCCACCGGGCGGGCAGGAACATGGGCACGATCAGGGCGACGCTCAGCGGCAGGAACACGCCGAGGGCCAGCAGGGTCTGCGCGCCGTCCATTCCGGGGACGGCGGGTAGGCGACCGATCAGCTCGGGGCGCATCACGTGGGCGGCGGTCACGCCGACCAGGGACAGCCCGGCGATTCCCGGCAGCAGAGGGGTGAGGCGCGGCGCCGCGGCGGACAGGCCCAGCAGGACGGCGAGGACGCTGAGCACGCCGACGGCGGACAGTCCGGTGGCGCTGACGAACGTCGCGCCGTCGCGGGCGGCGATGGCGGCCAGGCGGGGGTAGGCCCAGCCCAGGCCGATCAGGACGATTGGAGCGAGCATCATTCCGACGATGAAGCCGACGACATGTCGCACGGGGGTCTCCTCTCAGAGCTGATCATGCACCCTAGCGACAAAACAGAACTTATGGGAGGAACTCGTACAGGCCGCGGAGGGCCGGGGGCGGGTCCGCCGCCCCGCGGCGCGGGTCTGCGCCGCCGTCGTCACGCCCGGCGGGAAGCGTGCGGGCGGCGCCGCTGATGCGGGCCGCGCGGCGGCCGGGGACGGTGGGACGGGCGGCCGCGGAGCGCCCGGCGGTGCGAAACACCACACTGCGCCGGCCCGCCGTGCCGAGCCCCGCGTGCCGGGGGCGGACCGCGGTGGTGCACGCCCCGCCGCGCGCGGTGCGCCGGTCCGGGGACCGCTTCGGTTGCGGGGCCGCGCGCCGGACCCGCCGGCGGCGCCCGCGGCCCTGCTCGCCGGTGCGCGCCCCCATCGGATCTAGGCTGGTCCCGTGAGTACCGACGACCCCACCAGCGATCCCGTCCACGACCCCGAGGTCGTCACCCTGGCGACCAAGATCTTCCAGCTCGCCCGTCGCGGCGAGAGCGAGGCGCTGGCCGCCTACCTCGCCGCCGGGGTCCCCGCCGACCTCACCAACGACAACGGCGACACCCTGACCATGCTCGCCGCCTACCACGGGCACGCGGCGACGGTCGCCCTGCTGTGCGAGCACGGCGCCGACCTCGACCGGCTGAACGACCGCGGCCAGTCGCCGCTGGCGGGGGCGGTGTTCAAGGGTGAGGACGCCGTGGTGCGCGTCCTCACCGAGCACGGCGCCGACCCCCACGCCGGGGCGCCCTCCGCCGCGGAGGCCGCGCGCATGTTCGGCAAGGACCAGTACCTGGACCTGTTCGCCGACCCGCCGCAGCGGTGAGCGGGGCCGCGCGGCCCCGCCTCGCCCCGCTGCCGCCGCGGGCCCTGGCGCTGCTGCGCGCCGAGCAGGCCCCGCCGCGCCTGGTCGCGCACCTGCGCCTGGTCCACGACGTCGCCGCGCGGCTGCTCGGCTGGGTGGGGCGCCACCACCCCGGTGTCCCGGTCGACGCCGAGGCTGTGCTGTTCGGTGCCGCGGTCCACGACATCGGCAAGACCGTGCACCCGGGCGAGCTCAGCGGGCCCGGGCACGCCCACGAGGAGGCGGGGGAGGCGCTGCTGCTGGCGCGCGGCGTGCCCCCGGGCCTGGCCCGGTTCTGCCGGACCCACGCCCGTTTCGCCGAGCCCGACCGCACCCTGGAGGACCTGCTGGTCAGCCTCTCCGACAAGGCGTGGAAGGCCCGGCGCTGCGCGGACCTGGAGGACCGGGTGTGCGCCCGGCTCGCCGCGGCCGGGACCGCGCCGCTGTGGCAGGTGTGGTCCGGCCTCGACGAGGAGTTGGACGCGGTCGGCGCCGGGGCCGAGGAGCGGCTGGCCTACCAGGCGCGCCACCCGCTGCACGGGTGAGGGCGGCGCGGCCGGGCGGCGGCGCCCTCACCCGACCGGGTCGGGTTCGCGCGGGCCCACGGGGCCGATGCGCAGCGCGGTGACCAGGTCGCGGTAGAGCGCGTCGGCGGCGAGGAGTTCGGTGTGGGTGCCCGCGGCGCGGCACCGCCCGGCCTCCATGACGATGATCCGGTCGGCGTCGACCACGGTGGAGAGCCGGTGGGCGATGGTGACCACGGCGCCGCGCGCGGCGATGGCGCGGATGGAGCGCTGCACGGCGGCCTCGGTCACCCCGTCGAGCTGGGCGGTGGCCTCGTCCAGCAGCAGGATCTCGGGATCGGACACCAGGGCGCGGGCCAGGGCCACGCGCTGGCGTTCGCCGCCGGAGATGGCGGCGGTGGACATCGGGGTGTCGAGGCCCTGGGCGAGGCCGCGGGCGCGCTCCGCCAGGTGCACCGCTGCCAGGGCCTGCCACAGCCGGTCGTCGTCGGCGTCGGGGTTGGTGTAGCGCAGGTTCTCCGCGAGGGTGCCGGGGACCAGCGGGGTGTCCTGCTCGACGTAGACGACGCGGCTGCGCAGGGTCGCGAGCGGCCAGTCGGTCAGGGGGCGGCCGTCGAGGCGCACCTCGCCGGCCTCGGGGTGCAGGAACCGCAGCATGAGCGAGAACATCGTGGTCTTGCCCGCGCCGGAGGGGCCGACAATCGCGGTGTGGCCGGTGCGGGCGATGTCGATGGAGACCGCGTCGAGGGCGGCGGGGGTCGCCGGGGCGTAGCGGGCGGTGACCCCGTGGAAGGACATCACGGGGCCGCCGTCGGCGGGTCCGGCGGCCGGCCCGGCGTCGGCGCCGGGCCGGTCGGTCTCCACGCCCAGCGCCTGGATCTCGCTCATCCGGGCCGCGGCGGCGATGCCCGACTGCAACTGGGTGAAGACCTGGGTGAGTTCCATGGCGGGAGTGGTGAGCTGGAACGCGTACAGCAGGAACGCCACCAGGCCTGAGACGGCCAGTTCCCCGGAGCTGACCCGGTAGGCGCCGATACCGAGGATGAGCATGATGGCGATGGAGATGCCCGCGCCGGTGATGGTCCAGGTGACGGCTTCGATGCGGACGGCGCGGATGCTGTGGCGGGCCGATTCCCTGGCCTGGTCGAGGATGCGGCCGGACTCGCGCTCCTCGGCGCGGCTGGCCTTGACGGTGCGGATGGCGCGCATCGCGCCCTCCAGCGCGGCGCCCATGTGCCCCACGGACTCCTGGGCCTGCTTCTCGGCGCGCGCCAGCCCCGGCATGAGCAGGGCGATGACGACGGCGACGACGAGGAGCGTGGCGAAGGTGGTGGCGAGCAGCACCCAGTCGAGGACCGCCATGAGCACCAGGGCGCCGATGATGCCGACGGCGCCGTTGACGAACTCCACGACGCTGGAGGCGGCGGCCTCGCGCATGAGCACGGTGTCGGAGGTGACACGGGTGACGAGTTCGCCGCTGGAGCGGCCGGTGAGGTCGCCCATCCGGACGCGCAGCAGCCGGCGGACCATGGCGGTGCGGGCGTCGAGGACGATGTGCTCGCCCATGCGGCCCAGCATGATCCACTGCACCAGGCCCACGGTGGCGCCGACGGCCATCAGCACGATCAGGACGGCGACGGCGGGCGCGATGGGCTGCCCGGTGCCCAGTCCGTCGAGGACCCATTTGACGACCATGGGTTCGGCCAGGCCCATGCCGGTGGTGAGCAGGCCCAGCAGGATGCCGGCGACGAGCACGCGGCGGTAGGGCCGGACGTAGGACCACAGCACGCGCAGGTTCGCCCAGCGCGCCGGGGTGCCGGGGGTCCCCAGGGTCCCGGGTGCGGCCTCATGGTCGGTGCGCACCGATTCCTCCAGTGAACATGATGATCCGATAATTGATCCCCAGACTACCAACGTGGGACACCGATGTTCCAAAAATATCTGCCGGTGCCCCTTTATCGGCCATCGCGGTTATATTGAGGGCCATGAGCCGCGCAGCCGCCGCCGAGTCCGGCACCCGCAACCGCACCCGGCGGGCCATCCTCGACGCGGCCGCCACCGCCCTGTACCGCAACCGCAAGGCGCCCCTGGCCGACATCGCCGCGGCCGCCGACGTCGGCCGCAGCACCCTGCACCGCTACTTCCCCGACCGCGAGGAACTGGTGAGCGCGGTCATCGCCGACGCCTTGCAGCGGCTGTCCTCATCGGTGGAGGAGGCGCGCGTCGACGAAGGGCCGCCGCGCGAGGCCATGCGGCGCCTGATCGCCGCCATGGTCGCCTCAGGTGACGGCCTGCTGTTCCTGCTCCACGACCCGAACATCTTCGAAGGGCTCGACGCCAACGGCGAGCCCTGCGGCGCCGACGCCGAGGACCCCGACCACGACCTTCCCGTCCTGGACCTCATCGAGCGCGGCCAGGCCGCGGGCGTGTTCGACCCCGAGGTCAGCACCGCCTGGGTGCTGAGCGTCCTGTGGGGCCTGGTCTACACCGGGTGCGAGGCCGCCAACGAGGGCACCCTGGCGCGCCACGCGGTGGCCGCCACCGTCATCCGCACCTTCGAGAACGGTGTGGCGGTGACCTGAGGGCACCGCGGCGTGCCGGGCGAACCGCAGGGCCGACCGTCCGTCCCGAGTGCGCCCCTGCGCCCCGCCCGGCGCCCCGGCCCGGGGAGCGGGGAGCAGGACGTTCCGCGGCCGCGCGTCTTGCCGAAACGGCAACCGCATTTGGCACTCCGGCGTGTGCGGGGCGACGATCGGGGCAGATGCGGCAAGCCACACCACCACCGAGCAGGGGCGCGTGCCGCGCGCCCCGGAACAGGACGCGGCCATGACCAACACCCCCACCGCCGACGAGGAGTACTGGGACGCCCGCTACGGCAAGGACGACCAGGTCTGGAGCGGGAACCCCAACGTCGCCCTGGTCCGCGAGACCGCCGACCTGGCCCCGGGCCGCGCCCTGGAACTGGGCTGCGGGGAGGGCGCCGACGCGGTCTGGCTCGCGGAGCAGGGGTGGCAGGTGACCGCCGCCGACGTCTCCGGCACCGTCCTGGATCGGGCGGCCCGGCGCGCGGCCGAGGCCGGGGTCGCCGACCGCGTCGACTGGCAGCGGCATGACCTGGGATCGACCATGCCCGAAGGGCTCTTCGACCTGGTCTCGGCCCAGTTCCTGTACTCCGTGGGCGACGTGCCGCGCGAGCAGATCCTGCGCCGCGCCGCCGCGGCGGTCGCGCCGGGCGGGGTGCTGCTGGTGGTCGGCCACGCGGGCTTCCCCGACTGGGAGCACGACCACGACCCCGACACGCACTTCCCCACGCCGCACGAGGTCCTGGCGTCGCTGGAGCTGCCCGACGGGCAGTGGGAGGTCCTGCACACCGACGAGCACGAGCGCGTCCAGACCGGCCCCGACGGGCAGCCCTCGACCCGCACCGACAACACCCTCAAGATCCGCCGCCTGCCCTGACCCCCGTCCGGTGCCGCGGGTCGGACCCCGCGGACCGGGCCGCGGGGTCCGGCCCAAGGGCACGGCCGCACGCCGACGGCCGCACGCCGACGGGCGACGGGCGACGGGCGACGGGCGACGGGCGACGGGCGACGGGCGACGGGCGACGGGCGACGGGCGACGGGCGACGGGCGACGGGCGACGGGCGACGGGCGACGGGCGACGGGCGACGCTACCGGTTGACGCGGACCCGCCAGATGCTCACCGACGGTGTTTCGACCGTGTAGAAGACGACGAGGTCGCGGGTCTCCAGGCGGTAGGCGCGGGGGATGTCGGCGTAGGGGTCGGCGGCCGCTGGGGCCGGGTCGGCGAGGAGTTCGGCGCAGAGGTCAACGAACGCCCGCTGAAGCGCGCGCGGCAGCTGCGGCAGGTGGGCGTGGACCTCGGGGTCGATGAGCAGGTGGCGCCGCGTCACCGCCCCAATCCCAGCCGCGCGGCCAGGTCGTCGGCGCTCTCGTAGCGCACCATCCGATCGGGCTCGGACTGGGCGGCCGCGCGGCGCTCGCGCACCGCCCGCTCGTCCTCCTGCTCGCGCAGGCGCTGCAACTCGGCGAAGTCGGTCGGTGAGACCAGCACCGCGGCGGGGCGGCCGTGGCGGGTGACGGCGGTGGCCGCCCCGGCGTGCTCGGCCCGGCCCACCGCGTCGGAGAGGCGGCGGCGGAACTGCTCCAAGGGCAGACTGTCCATACGTCGATCCTACAGAACCCGGAGAACCTCCAGGTTTTCCGCCGTCACCTGTTCCGCGGCACTGCTCGGCCGGCGGGACGGCGGGGTGGGAGATGGCCGGGATGGCACGGTGCTCTGGGCCGCCGCCTGTCCGTACTCCGCGGCGTCGGCCGGACGGCGGCCATGCGCCCCGGGCCGCCTACCGGACCGGCTACGGCGCGAGGCGGGCGAGCGTACCGGACTCCAGGGCGGTCCACACCGCGCCGTCGGACCCCAGGGCGATGCCGTGCGGCTCCGACCCCTGGGTCGGCAGCCCGTAGCCCTCGACGTCCCCGTCGGCCGTGATGCGCCCGATGCGGCCGGCCCCCCATTCGCTGAACCACAGGTCGCCGTGCGCTCCGGCGGTGATGGCGTGCGGGCGCGCTTCGGCGTCGGACAGCGCGGTCTCGGTGACCGCCCCCGCCGTCGTGATCCGGCCGATCCGCCCGGCACCGATCTGGGTGAACCACAGCGCCCCGTCGGGTCCCGCTGCGATCCCCACCGGCGCCGCACCGGAGCGGGGCAGTGGATACACCGCGACCTCGCCGTCCAGGGCGATGCGGCCGATCGCGTCGGCCTGGTTGAGGGTGAACCACAGGGCGCCGTCCGGGCCCGCGGCGATCATCGCGGGGAAGGCGCCCGACACCGGCAGGGGGAACTCGGTGACCTCGCCCTCGGTGTTGATGCGCCCGATGCGGTCGGTGTTCATCTCGGTGAACCACATGGCCCCGTCGGGTCCCGCCGCGATGCCGTACGGGGCGCACTCGGGGCTGGGCAGCGGGAAGGACTCGGCCGCGCCGGTCGCACTGATGCGCCCGATGCGGTGATCGCGGTTGCGGGTGAACCACAGCGCGCCGTCGGGGCCCGGGGTGATGACCATCGGCCCGCAGGTGGGGGCGTCCAAGGAGTGGACGCGGTGGCTCCCGTCGGTCTCCAGGCGGCCGATACCCCCGCTGTGCACCAGGGTGCACCACATCGCCCCGTCCGGTCCGGCCGTGACCCCGTAGGGCCCGTCGCCGGGGGCGCCGATGGGAAACTCCCGGATCCCGTCGGGTGCGGTGTGCGCGGCGCTCGCCATGGTCGTTTCTCCGTTCTCCACGTTGCTCGTGTCCGGCGGCGAGCCTCGCGCGCGGGTGCCGCGCACGTCAACCGGGTTTCGCACAGGTCACGCCGTGCACACACTCGCCTCGCGGGTGCAGCAGGGGAGCAGCGGGAGCAGCGGGAGCACTGGGAGCGGCGGCAGAGCGTGCGGCCGGACTCCGCGATCGGGAGCGCGTGGCCGCGTGGTCTGTTGCTGGCCCCTGTCCGCAAGCGGTACCCGGCCGACCTGGCAGTAAGGGCGGCACCAACGGCGGGCGGAGCTCCTGGCCTCGGTCGCACCGGCTAGTGAAGTCGCTTCGGTCCACCCCCGCCTGCGCGGGGCTTGGGCTCCAGGACCGGGGGTACCGCCATCTCGTGGAGGTCCACCCCCGCCTGCGCGGGGCTTGGCTTCACGGACCCGCCGGAGGCGGTGAAAGCCCCGGTCCACCCCCGCCTGCGCGGGGCTTGGGGAGTATTCCGGCTCTCGGAAGAGAGTAGCCTCGGTCCACCCCCGCCTGCGCGGGGCTTGGTCGGCGACCCCGTCCTCCAGCAGTTCGGTGGACGGTCCACCCCCGCCTGCGCGGGGCTTGGCCCGACCCGGGCGGCGACCCGCAGGTGTGGATCGGTCCACCCCCGCCTGCGCGGGGCTTGGACGGGATCATTCAGGGGCGATTCCGTGCGCGTCGGTCCACCCCCGCCTGCGCGGGGCTTGGTCGCCGACCGGCGACAGCGACCCCACGATCGTCGGTCCACCCCCGCCTGCGCGGGGCTTGGCAGGTGCAGCGGGCCGGTCTCGGCGGACAGCGCGGTCCACCCCCGCCTGCGCGGGGCTTGGTGGGCGTCCCGCAGGCGCCAGTCGGCCTGCTCCGGTCCACCCCCGCCTGCGCGGGGCTTGGAGTTAATGACCTGGGACTTTGTAGCGTGTTATTGAAATGTGATGTGCGGGTTCGGCCGACTCTCTCTCCCCGTTGCTGCGATTGAACAGCATGCACCACCACCGCCGCACCACGTCGAGCAACACGGGACTCGCCATCGCCGCAGAAGGTGCGCGTTGCGGGCGGGCCGAGGGGCGAATCCCGCGGTGCGCCCGGGCCGGGCGGGGGTCGGCGGGCGCGGCTGCTCAGCCCGTGTGCGGGTGGCCCACGGCCAGCAGGGCGAGCGGCACGTGCCCGGGTTCCAGCGCCCCCTCCAGTGCCGCGGACAGCAGCGCGTCGTCGAACCCGCCGACCAGCACCGACCCCAGGCCCAGGGCAGCGGCGTACAGCGCGGCGTTGTGCGCGGCGCAGCCGGCCTCCATCGCGAGGTAGCGCTCGCCGCGGCGGCCGTCGTCCTGCTGGTCGGCGAAGTGCTCCAGCATCGCGGGCAGGTCGCCGGAGACCACGACGATCGCGGGCGCCTCGAACAGCCAGGGCTGCTCGCCGACCGCGGCCTCGGCGACGCGCCGCCCCGGGCCGGGGCCCGCCTCGACGGGTTCCAGCCCGGCGAAGGGGTGCTGGAGGTAGCAGCCCTGGCCGAGGCCGTCGACGTTGCGGGCCAGCACCGCCAGGCCCAGCGGGTACAGGCCGTCCGCTGAGGGCGCGGTGCGCCGGGCCCCGCCGTCGAGCCGGCCCTGCGCGGCCCACAGCACGCGGTCCAGCGCCGCGGCGTCCAGCGGGCGCTCGGCGAAGCGCCGCACGCTGACGCGCCGGCGGAGCAGGTCCGCCAGCGCCTCGGGCAGCCACTGCGGCGGTCCGGGTGGGGTCATGGGTGCGTCCCTCGGGTGGCGGTGTCCCGCGGCGCCCCTCAGGGGCGCCGCGGCGTCGGGCAGCCGAATCCGGCAATTTGCCAGTATGCCCGCGCTGGAGGGCCTCCGGCGCCGCGGCGCACCGCCGACGGGCTATCCGGCGCGGTGGCGGCGCACCGGGCGCGCTGCGACAATGGCCGCGCATGAGTACCGACCACCACGACGCGGCCCGGCGGTCCCTGGCCGCCCTCGCCGTCGGCGACGCGTTCGGGTCCCAGTTCTTCGTCCCGGGCACCCGCACCCACCTCGCCGAACACACCCTGCCCCCGGCGCCCTGGCAGTGGACCGACGACACCGAGATGGCGTGCTCGGTCTACCGGGTGCTGGTGGAGCAGGGCCGGGTCGACCAGGACGCGCTCGCGGCGAGCTTCGCCGCCCACCACGACTTCGACCGCGGGTACGGCCCCGCCACCACCCGGATGCTGCGCCAGGTCCGCGAGGGCGGCGACTGGCGGGACCTGGCGGCGCGGCTGTTCGAGGGGCGGGGGTCCTTCGGCAACGGCGCGGCCATGCGGGTGGCGCCGCTGGGCGCGTGGTTCAGCACCGACACGGCGGTGGCCGCGGAGCAGGCGGCGCGCTCGGCGACCATCACCCACACCCACCCCGAGGCGGTGGCCGGGGCCGTGGCCGTGGCGGTCGCGGCGGCGGTGGCCGCGCGCGACGGCGAGCTGAAGCCGGGCCCGTTCTTCGACGAGGTCATCGCGCACGTTCCGCGCGGCCTGGTCCACGACGGGCTGGGGTACGCGCGGCTGCTGCTCACGGTGCGCGACCCGCGCACGGCAGCGCACCACCTGGGGTCGGGGCAGCGGGTCAGCGCCCAGGACACCGTCCCGTTCACGGTGTGGGCCGCGGCCAAGCACCTGGCCGTGCGGGAGGGCTCTTTCGAGGCGGCGATGTGGGACGCCGTGAGCGGCGGCGGCGATGCCGACACCACCTGCGCCATCATCGGTGGGATCCTGGGCGCCCGCCTCCCGCCGCCGCCCGAGTCGTGGCGTTCCCGCGTCGAGGCCCTGCCCGCCTGGTCGGGCGCCTGAGCGGGGCGCCGTGCCGCCGTGCCCGCACACCGGTGGCCCGCGGTGTGCGGCTGCCGCGCGGGGGTGATCGCGGGCCGGCCGGGGCGCCCGGGCACGGGAGTGCCGCCGCCGCGGCACCGGCGGCCCGCTGCGCCGGTCCGCGCGCGGGGGGCGCGGATGCCGGCGGACCTCACCGACCACCTCTCCGACGCCGCGCCCCGCGCGCGGGGGCCGCGGGCTGAGCTGCGTGGTTCGCGGGTCCGCCCCGGGTCGGGGCGCCCGTGGGCGGCGGTGCGGCGCTGGCTAGGATTCGGCCCATGGACTCCGTGTACCTCCCGCGCCTCCCCACGTGAGCGCCGCCCCCGCGCGCCACCGCGCCTCGGGCCTGGCCCTCGGGCTGGCGTCGGCTCTGGCCTTCGGCGGGTCCGGGCCGGTCGCGAAACCGCTGATCTCCGCGGGCATCGACCCGTTGCACGTCACCTGGCTGCGCCTGGCCGGGGTCGCCCTGGTCCTGCTGCCGGTGGCCTGGCGGTACCGGTCGGTCGTGCGCACCCACCCCTGGCTGCTGCTGGCCTACGGGGTGTTCCCCATGGCGGGGGTGCAGGCGTTCTACTTCGCGGCGATCTCCCGCATCCCGGTGGGGGTGGCGCTGCTGCTGGAGTTCCTGGGCCCCGTGCTCGTGCTGGCCTGGATCCGGGCGGTGCGCCGCCAGCACGTGTCCCGCGCGGCCGCCATCGGGGTGATACTCGCGGTGGCCGGGCTGGGCTGCCTGGTGGAGGTGTGGGCGGGGGCGACTTTGGACCCGGTGGGGGTGGCGCTGGGCCTGGCCGCGGCCGCCTGCCAGGCCGGGTACTTCCTCATCTCCGACAGCGCGGGCGATGAGGTCGACCCGGTCGCCCTCATCGCGTTCGGGTCGATCGCCGCGACCGTGCTGATCACGGTGGTGGCGCGCCCGTGGGAGCTGGACTGGGCGGTGCTGGCCGCCCAGGTCCCGGTGTCGGGGGTGGAGGTGCCCGCGATGGCGCTGGTGGCGTGGATCGTGCTGGTCACGACCGCGCTCGCCTACGTGACCGGGGTCGCGGCCATCCGCCGGCTGTCCCCGGTGGTCGCCGGGGCGGTGGCCTACCTGGAGGTGGTCACCGCGATCGTGCTGGCCTGGCTGATGCTGGGGGAGGCGCTCAGCACGGCCCAGACCGTCGGGGCGGTCATCGTGGTGGCGGGGGCGTTCATCGCCCAGTCCGCGGTGCCCTCCGCTGCGCCGCCGCCCCCGGATCCGCCCCGGGACCAGGACCGGGCCCCGGGGCAGAGCCGCCCGGTGTGAGGTCCAGGGCGCGCCCGCTGGGCGGGCGGGCCCCGAAGCGGCCGCGCGCCCAGCAGGCCAGCCCCACCACGGCCGCGCTCGCCGCGGTGGCCGCCAGCGGCGGGCGCTGGGCGTCCATGAACACCATCGCGACGAGCACGGCGACCAGGGCGAGCAGCGTGGCCGCGCTGAGGTAGGGGAACCCCCACATGCGGAATGCCGGTGCCTCGCCCGCGCGCCGCATCCGCACCCCCAGCACCAGGTGCGACACCAGGATCGTGATGAACAGCACCAGCAGGATCGCGCCGATGGAGTTCACCAGGAACCAGAAGATCGAGGCGGGCCACATGTAGTTGGCGGCGACCGAGGCGAAGCCCACGACCGTGCCCGCCAGCAGCGCCCGCGCCGGGACGCCGCGGCGGGTGAGTTTCGCGAGCGCGGCGGGGGCGTCGCCCTGGCGGGTCAGCACGTGCAGCATCCGCGAGGAGGTGTACATGGCGGCGTTGAGGACGCTCAGGACCGCGATGAACACCACGATCTGCATGATGGTGCCCGCGCCCGGCACGCCCAGGCCCGCCATGACGGCGACGAACGGGCTGTCGTCGGGGTCGCCGGAGACGGTGTCCCACGGCAGGACGGTCACCACGACCAGCAGCGAGGCGATGTAGAACAGCGCGATGCGCCACACCACGTTCGTGGTGGCCCGGGCGACGTTGCCGACCGGGTCGTCGGACTCGCCCGCGGCGATCGCGGGGATCTCCACCCCGCCGAAGGAGAACAGCACCACCACGACGGCGGCCAGCACCGCCGCCCACCCCTGCGGGGCGAACCCGCCGTGGGCCCACAGGTTGGCCACCGCGCCGCCCGGCGCGCCGGGCCACCACCCGGCGGCGAACAGCACGCCCATCACCAGGAACACCGCGATGGTGGCGACCTTGACCAGGGAGAACACCGACTCGGTCTCGCCGAACACCCGCACCGACACCAGGTTCGCGCCGGTCATGGCCACCATCAGGACCAGCGACAGCACCCACGGGGGCGCGTCGACCCAGGCCGCCAGCAGCGCGGCGCCGGCCACGGCCTCGGCCGCGATCAGCACCGCGTACAGCCACCAGTACAGCCAGCCGATGCAGAATCCCGCCCACGGGCCCAGCGCCATGCGCGCGTAGTCGGCGAACGCCCCGGCGGACGGCCGGGCGACCACCATCTCGCCGAGCGCCCGCAGGGTCAGCAGGACCATCGCCCCGGCGATGGCGTAGGACACCACCGCGGCGGGGCCCACCGCGTGGATGACCACACCGGAGCCGACGAACAGCCCCGAGCCGACGGACCCGCCGATGGCGATCATGGTCAGGTGGCGGCGGCGCAGGCCGCGGCGCGGGCGGGCCGGGGGCGCGGCGGGGGAGCCGGGCGGGTCGGCGTGGGCGTTCACACCCACCGAGGCTAGCCGCCCGCACCCCCTGCCCGAACCCGCCACACCACCCCTGACCTGCACCGGGCCGCCGGATGTGGGCGACACCACCCCTCGGGAGGCGCAAGGGGCGCCGGCGGCCCGCGCCCCGGGGGGCCCGTCGGGGCGCGGGCCGCCCGGTGGGCCTCCCTCCCCGGGGGGAGGCCCACCACCGGCGGCGTCTGCCAGCATGAGCAGGTGTGAGGCTCCTGCGCATGGTCCCGGCCCCGCTGATCGCGACCACCACCTACACCCGCTGGGTGTACCTGGTCGTGGGCGGCGGCGTGTTCATGCCCTACGCCATCGGCGCGGCCGTGCTCGTGTCCCTGTTCCTGCCCGGAACCTGGACCGACCCCACCGAGCAGCGCGAACTCCTCAACACCGCGCCCGTGGGCCTGACCTCGCTGCTGCTGGCCCTGGTGCTGACCACGGCCACCGGGTGGCTGCCGGGCGCGCACGCCTTGCAGACCCAGATCGCCCGCGCCCTACTCGGCGGGCCGATCACCCGGGACCCGGCCGCGGCCGCGCCCACCACCTGGCGGTCGCGGGCCCGCACCGGGGTGTGGCTGAGCCTGCACCTGCTCACCGGGTTCGCCCTGAGCCTGGCGACGATGATCCTGCTGACCCAGGCGGCGCTGCTGGCGGCGGCGCCGTTCGCCCCGGTGGGGTTCGGCGGCGCCCAGGACCTGCTGGACATGGTGCCCGCCGCGGTGGTCACCGGCCCGTGGCGGCCCCTGGCGCCCGCGGTGGGGCTCCTGGTCCTCGCCGTGCTCGTGTCGCTGGTCGCCACCGTCGGGCACCTGCTCGCGATGGCGGCCCCGTTCCTGCTCGGCCCCTCGGCGGCCGACCGCATCAGTGCCGCCCAGGCCCGCGCCGACTCCCTGGCCGAACGCAACCGGCTCGCCCGCGAACTGCACGACTCCATCGGCCACGCCCTGTCGGTGGTCACCCTGCACGCCGGGACCGCGGCCCGCCTCATCGACACCGACCCCCGCTTCGCGCGCACCGCGCTGGAGGCGATCGCCGACACGGCCCGCACCGCCACCGAGGAGCTCGACCACGTCCTGGGCCTGCTCCGCGACGAACGGGCCGCCACCGCGCCGCTGCGCGACCTCACCGACCTGCCCGGCCTCATCGACGCCACCGGCGCCCTGGGCCTGCACATCGACACCGCCATCACCGGCGACCTGGCGTCGGTGCCCGCCGTGGTCTCCCGCGAGACCTACCGCGTCTGCCAGGAAGGGCTCACCAACGCCGCACGCCACGCCGGTAAGGTGCCCATCAGCCTCACCCTGGCCGTCGGCGACGAAAGGCTCCGCGTGGAGATCAGCAACCCCCGGCCCGCCCGGGCCCCCGCACCGGCGCGGCGCGGCGGCCGGGGGCTCGACGGGATGGCCGAGCGGCTGCGGCTGCTGGGCGGGCGCCTCGACGTCGGGGCCCACGGCGGGGTGTGGCGGCTGCGCGCCGACATCGGCTGGGGGAGCGGGCGGTGATCCGCCTCGCCCTCGCCGACGACGAGGCCCTCGTCCGCGCCGGGCTGCGCGCGCTCCTCAACGCCGAACCGGACCTCAGCGTGGTCGCCGAGACCGACGACGGCACCGGGGTCCTCGACATGGTGCGCCGGCACCGCCCCGACGTCGTCCTGATGGACGTGCGCATGCCCCGCATGGACGGCATCGCCGCCACCCGCGCGCTGATCGCCGCGCTCGACACCCCGCCCAAGATCGTGGTCGTCACCACCTTCGAGAACGACGACCACGTGCACGCCTGCCTGCGCGCGGGCGCTGATGCGTTCCTGCTGAAACGCGCCCGCCCCGAGGACATCCTCACCGCGGTGCGCGTGGTTGCCCAGGGCGACGCCCTGCTGTTCCCCGCGGCCATCCGGTCCCTTGCCGCCGCCAGCCCCCACCCCGGGCACCCGGCCGCGGCGGCGGTGGGGGCGCTGACCCAGCGCGAGGCCGAGACGCTGCGCCTCATGGCGCGCGGGCACTCCAACACCGAGATCGCGGCCGAGCTGTTCGTGGGCGTGCAGACCGTGAAGACCCACGTCTCCAACATCCTCGCGAAGCTGGGGGTGCGCGACCGCACCCAGGCGGTCATCGCCGCCTACGACTCCGGCCTCATCCAGCCCGGCGGCGCCCCGTGAGCACCGGACCGGAGCGGCCGCGCATCATCGCCATCACCGGGATCCCCGGCGCGGGCAAGTCCAGCCTGGCCCAGGCCCTCGCCGAACGGCGCGAGCGCAGCGTCCACCTGCGCGCCGACACCTTCCGCCGCCTCATCGTCAACGGCGCCGCCCCGGTGGTGGGCGGGCCCGCCCACGAGGAGCTGTTCCAGCTGCGGATGCACCACCAGCTGGCCGCCGACGCCGCCGCCACCTTCTCCGCGGGCGCGTTCAGCGTCATGGTGCAGGACGTGTTCCTCGGCACCGCGTGGCCGCACTTCCTGGGCCGCCTCGTCGACTACCCGCTGGCCATCGGCCGCCGCAACGTGCACGCGGTCATGCTCGCCCCCCGGCCCGACACCGTCCAGGAGCGCGCCCCGGCCTGGTCCGGGCCCCCGCTCGCCGAACTCGACGCCGTCCTGCGCGAGGACACCCCGCGCATCGGCCTGTGGCTCGACACCACCGCCATGGGCGTCGCGGAGGCGGCCGACCACGTCCTGGCGCACCTGGGCGAGGCGGTGCCCGACCCCGCGGCGCTGCCCGACCCGCTGCCCGTCTCCGCCCCCGGGTCGCCCTCGGGGCGGGTCGTCTCGCGGCACTTCAGCCCCGCCGAGGTCGAGCACGCCCGCACCTACTGGACCGAGGAGCGCATGCGCCGCTCCACCGGCGCCTGACGCCGGGCGCCGCTCACACCGGGCTGTCGGGGGTGCGGGGCGGGTGCTCCAGCGCGTTCAGGGTCGGACCCCACTGGGCGCGGGCCGCGACCAGGTCGGCGGCGTCGGCGACCAGCGTGGTGAACGCCTCGGGCTGGTCGAGGCTGACCATGTGCCCGGCGCGCGGCACCACCAGCAGCCGCCCGTCGACGCAGGCGTCCAGGTACAGCTTCTCGTGGATGCGGAAGTGGTCGCGGGCCCCGTTGATGAGCCAGACGCTGTGCGGGTAGGACGCCAGCAGCGCCAGCGCGTCCATGGCCACGATCTCCTCGATGACCTCCCGCGCGGCCTCCATCGCGAGCCCGCCGTCCAGCACCGCCTCGGCGGCCTCCGCCGGCAGCCGCAGCCGGTGCAGGCGCTCGTTGACGGCCAGCCCCTTGTCGGGCAGCCGGCCCAGCAGCGCCGCGGGGATGCGGTACATGTGCGCGAGGGCGTTGACGGGCTTGGCCGAGCAGCCGGTGGCGACCAGCCCGGCGACACGCCCGGGGTAGGCCGCCGCGGCGGCGATGGACACGAACCCGCCCAGGCTCAACCCCACGACCAGGGCGCGGCCGCCCACCTCGTCCACGGCGTCGCGCACGGCCTCCACGGCGCCGCCCAGGGTGAACGCCTCACCGCGGCGCGCCCCGTGCCCGGGCAGGTCGGGGGCGCGCACCTGGCGGCCCTGGGCGCGCAGCACCTCGACCTGCGACCGCCACATGCTGCCCGAGATCCGCAGGCCGTGCACCAGCACGATCGGCATGCCCATGACCGCTCCCACCCCCGTTCGACGACGTACGGCCCACGCGCGGCGCCGGCCGCCGCGCGCCCGCTCAGTCGTAGACGACGGTGACCGGGGCGTGGTCGGACCAGCGGGTGTCGTGGCTGGGCGCGCGCTCCACCCGGGTCTCGCGGGCGCGCCCGGCCAGCCCCGGGGTGGCGACCTGGTAGTCGATGCGCCACCCGGTGTTGTTGTCGAAGGCGCGGCCGCGCACCGACCACCACGAGTAGGGGCCCTCGACGTCGCCCACCAGGGTGCGCACCACATCCACCAGGCCCACCTCGTCGAAGATCCGCGACATCCACGCGCGCTCCTCGGGCAGGAACCCGGACTTGGTGCGGTTGGCCCGCCAGTTCTTCAGGTCCTGCTCGCGGTGGGCGATGTTCCAGTCGCCGCACACCACCAGGTCGCGGCCCTGGGCCTGGACCTCGTCGCGGCGGCGCACCAGGTAGTCGAGGAAGGCGGCCATGAACCGCTCCTTCTCGTCCTGGCGCTCGGTGCCGACCTCGCCGGAGGGCAGGTAGAGGCTGGCGACGGTCACGGGGCCGAGGTCGGCCTCGACGTAGCGCCCGGACTCGGCGAACTCCGCCACCCCGAACCCGACCCGCACGGCGTCCGGTTCGGCGCGCGTGTACAGCGCGACCCCGGCCCGGCCCTTGGCGGCCGCGGGGCACAGCACCACGTGCCAGCCCTCGGGCGCGAGGACCTCGGGGGCGAGCTGGTCGTGCTCGGCGCGAGTCTCCTGGAGGCACACGGCCTCGGAGTCGGTGGCGGCGAGCCACTCCACGAACCCCTTGCGCGCGGCGGCGCGCAGCCCATTCACGTTGACCGTAGAAATCTGCACGTCGGCCAGCCTAGCCAACCCCGCGCACAGCGGCGGCCGGGGGCGCGGTCGCCGCCGGGGCCGGATCCGGCAGCCGCAGGGGGAGCGGCGCTTGCACCACCCCACCACTTTGACCGATCGTTCCAAAAAAGGGTAGGTTCGCGGCCATGGCACGGAGCAAGGAGTTCGACCCCGACGCGGCACTGCACCGCGCAATGGGGCTCTTCTGGGAGAAGGGCTACGAGGCGACCTCAATGGCCGACCTGGTCGAACACCTGGGGATCGGGCGGGCGAGCATCTATGCGACGTTCGGCGGCAAGTCCGAACTCTACCTCCGCGCCTACGACCGCTACCTGGAGAACGGCACCGACATCGCCGGCCCCCTGGGCCGGGCCGACCCCGTCCTGCCCGCCGTGCGCGCCCTGGTGGAGCGCTTCGCGCACGAATCCGCCCACGACACCGCGCGCCGCGGCTGCTTCGTGGTGAACACCGCCGTGGAACTCGCACCCCACGACGCGCGCCTGGCGCGCCGCGTCGAGGCCAACTGGGACGCCATCGAGTCGGCCCTCGCCTTGGCGCTGGAGCGGGCCCGCGACCGCGGCGAGCTGGCCGCGGACAAGGACCCCCGGGCGCTGGCCCGGTTCCTGCTGACCGTCATGCAGGGCATGCGCGTCATCGGCAAGAGCTCCACCGACCCCGCCCGGCTGCACGACACCGCGGCCCAGGCCCTGTCCGTCCTCACCTGACCCGACCCCGGGCGCGAGGGGAGCGCGCCCTGCCACGCCCAAATACCAGAACGATCAGTCAAAAAACGGGGGCGGGGACACCCCGCACCGCCACCACCAAGGAGACACACCCGATGCGCAGCAACCGATTCCACACCCAGGTCGCCCTGGTCACCGGCGGCGGAACCGGCCTGGGCCGCGCCGCCGCACGCGCCTTCGCCCGCGAAGGCGCCACCGTCGCCGTCGCCGGACGCACCGCCGCCGCCCTCGACCAGACCGTCACACTGATCGAACAGGACGGCGGGCGCGCCTCCGCCATCACCGCCGACGTCACCAACGAGGACGACGCCGCCCGCATGGTCGCCACCACCGTCCAGCGCCACGGCGGACTCCACATCGCCCTCAACAACGCCGGAACCTTCGGCCAGGCCGCCCCGCTCGCCGACCTCGACGCCGACACCTGGCGCACCGCCATCGACACCAACATCACCGGCGTGTTCCTGGCGATGAAGCACGAGATCCGCCACATGCGCGACCACGGCGGGGGAGCGATCGTCAACACCTCCTCCAACATCGGCGCCCACATCCGCCTCCCCGGCCTGAGCCCCTACGCCTCCTCCAAGGCCGCCGTGAGCACCCTGACCCGCGCCGCCGCCCTCGACCACATCGGCGACGGCATCCGGATCAACGCGGTCAGCCCCGGCGCCAGCGACGGGCCGATGTCCTTCCTGCCCGGAGAGACCCGGGAGCAGCGCGACGCCCGCCTCACACCGGACATCCCCCTGGGACGCGTGGGGACCCTGGCGGAGGTCACCGCCACCGTGCTCTGGCTCGCCTCCACCGAGGCGGGCTTCGCCGTGGGCCACGACCTCGTCATCGACGGCGGCGCCTCCGCCTGACCGCGCCCCGGACGCATCCGCACCGCACCCAGGACCGGCCCGCGGATGCGTCCGGCCGCCCGCGCCTTCCCCCTCATGCCCCCGATGTCGTCCACGTCGCCGTTCCGACGACCTCACGACCATCGAAAGAGAACCGCTAATCCGCGCCGAGCTCGCGGGCGCGCGCGGCGGCGGTGGCGCGGTTGGGCACCCCCAGCTTGGTCAGGATGCGCGACACATGCACGCTCACGGTCTTCGCGGAGATGAACAGCGCCTCCGCGATCTGGGCGTTGGTGCGCCCCCGCGCGACCAGTCGCAGTACCTCGCCCTCGCGCCGGGTCAACCCCGCCGGGCCCGCCCCCGCGCCGGTGGCCGCCCCCTCCGGGGCGCCCACCCGCGCCGCCAGGTCGGTGCCCCGGCGCACCAGCACCGCGGCCCCGGCCCGCTCCGCCGCCGCGACCCCCTCGGCCACCGCCGCCCCCGCACCCGCCCGGTCACCCGCGGCCGCGGCCGCCTCGGCCAGGCGCAGCAGCGCCGCCGCCCGCTGGTAGGCGTCGTCGGCCCGGCGCCACCGCGCCACCGCATCCCGCCACGCCTCCACCGCCGCACCCGCCGCGCCGCCCGGCCCGTCCGCCGACCCCACCAGGTGCGCCCGCACCGTCGCCCGGAACGCCTCCTGCGCCGGCCCGTTCGCCCGCATCCCCGCACACGCCGCCTCCACCGCCGAGCGCAGCCGCGCCGTCTGCGCCGCGCCCGCCTCCCGGCCCGCCCGCACCACCCGCGCCGCCCCCTCCAGCAGCGGCCACGCGTACTGCGGCCACACCTGCACGTCGTAGCCGTCGACGACCTCCAGGACCGCGGCGACCGCCCCCGCCGCATCGCCCTCCACCAGCAGCAGCTCCGCGTCCAGCAGCGCCGCGGGCACCTCGTTCTGGGTGTGGGCGTGGCGGAACGACGCCGCGGGCCGGTGGCGCCGCCCGTCCTCCCGCGCCGCCGCCACATCGCCCATCGCCAGCGCCGCCAGGCCGCGCCGCGTGTGCAGGTTCAGCCGCAGCAGCTGCATCGGGGCCCACGACAGCGCACGCCCGGCCACCCCCCGGCACTCGGCGAACTCGCCCACGAAGTACAGCGCCTCGGTGAGGTTGACGGTGACCAGGGTGCCCAGCGTGCGCAGCGTGCCCAGCTCCCGGGCCCGCTCCAGCGCCGCACGGCCCGACTCCACGGCCTCGGCGGTGCGCCCCCCTTCCCACAGCAGCGCCACGCGGATCCCCAGCGCGCGCGTCTCGGTGGTGGGGTCGTCGGTGCGCCGGGCCTCCTTGAGGCACGCCTGCACCTCCTCCAGCGCCTCCGAGGTCCGCCCCGCGTACCCCTCCAGCGTCGCCAGCGTGATGCGGGCGTGCAGCGCGCTGCACGCGTGCGGCCACACCACCGCCCCGGGCGGGGGCCCCGCCGCGGCCGCCGCCGCGGTCTCGGCGGCCGCCCGCGCCTCCCACGCCACCTCGGCGGCTTCGGCGAACCGGGAGCGCAGCGCCAGCTCACCGGCCAGCGTCGCCAGGATCGAGGGCCGGTGCGGGCTGGGCTCCGGCAGGATCCGCGCCGCCTCCCGCAGATCGTCCAGGGCGCCCGGGGCGCTGAGGTCGCGGTGCGCCTGCCCGCGCCGGCGCAGCAGCAGCGCCCGCCGGGCCGCGGCGAGATCCCCGCCGCCCCCGCCCAGCGCCGCCAGCCCGGCCTGCGCCAAGTCCATGCCGCGGGCCGTCTCCCCGCTGTCGATCGCCGCCTCCGACGCCTGCTCCAGCACATCGACCAGCGGCATCCCGACCCGCTCCGCGGCATCGGGCACCCGGTCCCACAGGTCGATGACGCGCTCCAGCATCCGCAGCTGCTCGGCGTAGCCGTAGGACGCCGCGGCGCTGCCCGCCGCCCGCCACGCCGCGCTCAACGCGCGGGGCTGCTCGTGCGCCTCGTAGTAGTGGTGGGCGAGCTCCGCCGCCCGACCACCGCCCCACCCCGCCCCCGCGTCCTGCTCCAACGCCGTCGCATAGGCCAGGTGCAGGCGGACCCGCCGCCCGGGCAGCAGGTCGGCGTGCACCGCCTCGCGCAGCAGCGCATGGCGGAACCGGTACCCGCTCTCGTGCACCCGCAGCACGTTCACGTCGACCAGCGCGCCCAGCGCCGCCTCCACCCGCTCCGCGCCCAGGCCCGCCACCCGCTCCAGCAGCCGGTGCTCCACCCCCGCCCCGCCCCCGGCCCCCACCGCCGCGACCGCCGCGATGTCGCGCGCATCGGCGCCCAGCGCGCGCACCGGGCCCAGCAGCAGCTCCCGGGGGCGCTCCGGCAGCTCCGCCCCGTGCGGCACTCCCAGTTCCAGGAACGACTCGACGAACAGCGGATTGCCCGAGGTGCGCTCGTACAGCACCGCGAGCTCGGCGGGGGAGGGCTCCGCCCCGCGGATGGCGCGCGCCTGCGCGGCGACCTCCTCGCGGGTCAACGGGGCCAGCTCCATCCGGCTGACCACCGCCAACCGCTCCAGCTCCGGCAGCAGCCGCCGCAGCGGGTGCTCCCGGACGAGGTCGTCACTGCGGAACCCGGCCACGATCTGCACCCGGGCGGTGTCGAGATTGCGCACCAGGAACACCAGCAGGTCACGGGTCGCCGAATCGGCCCACTGCAAGTCCTCCAGGATCACCGTGAGCCCGGCATCCTCCGCCGCCGCCCCCAGCACCCCCAGCACCTGCTCGAACAGCCGCCCGCGCGCCTCGGGGCGCTCCTCCGGCGGCGGCCCCAGCTCCGGCAGCAACCGGGCGAGCTCCCGCGGCCCCCCGCCGCCCGACAGCGCCGCGAAGGCCTCCGCCCCCACCGACCGCCGCAGCCGGCGCAGCACCGTGACGAACGGCGCGAACGGCAGCCCGTCCACCCCCAGCTCCAAGCAGCCGCCCACCGCGACCAGCCCGTTGCCCGTGCGCCCGGCGAACTCCTCCAGCAGCCGGGTCTTGCCCACCCCGGCCTCCCCGCCCAGCAGCAGCGCACCCGCCGCCCCGGTACGGGCCCCGCGCGCATGCTCCACGAGCCGCCGCAGCTCGGCGGACCGCCCCACCAGGACGGGACTGCTACCGGAGGTACCCATGGCGCCAGTATGGCGAACCGCGCCCCGCCCGTCCCGGTGCGGCACCGCCCCGGGCCCGGCTCAGCCCTGCGTGCAGGCGCGCAGCAAGCGCAACTGCCCGATCTCGGCGACGTTCTTCATCAGCTCCGCGTTCACCCACGCCACCGTGTGCGCGAACGTCATCGCCGGATCGTCCTGGAACGGAAACGGCGCCGGCGCGGCCAACTCCGCCGGGCCCAGCCCCTCCAGCACCGCGACCCACTCCGTCCGCAGCCCGCGCAGCCACGCCACCGCCGACGGCCCGTCACCGGGCCAGGTCACCGACTCCCGCTCCCGCGGCGCCCGCCCCTGCCCATGGTCGATGGTCACCCCCCACCACCAGCCGATGTGCCAGCTCACCCACCCGATCGTGGGCACCGGCACGGGGTCGGGCTCGGGCTCGGCCCAATCGGGCCGCCACACCCCGTCATCGCCCCGGCGCACCGTCCAGCACACCGGGGCGGGCTCCCACAGGAAGTCCCCGGGGTCCACCCGCTCCAGGTGGTACTCGAACAGCGACCACGTCAGGTCGAACTGCCACCGCATCAGATCAGTACTCGTCGCAGACACCCGGCCGACCCTGCCGCAGGCCCCGCCCCGCCCGCAAACCCTTTTCCCCCCGCCAGGGGGCGGCACCGGATCAGGCGGCCCGGCCGCGGTCCAGGTCGCGACGCAGGTGGGAGCGGCGCAGCCGACGCGACCGGACCAACCGGGACAGGTCCGCGCGAGTGTCATGCGAGAGCTGGACGTGGAAGTAGTTCACCTGCTCCAGCACCGCGAACACCCACAGCGCCGCCCCCGGCCACACCCCCGCCCCGCCCCCGCTCTCCACCGCTCCCGCACCCACCACGGCCGCGCCGCCGGCCAGGACGACGACGTTGACCCGGTCCAGCACCCGGAACACCCCCATCCCCGCCGGAGCCGCGGCCCCCGCCGCCAACTGCACCGACTTCACCCACCAGTACGCGCCGCCCTCCGCCAACACCACCAGGACCAGCGCGAGACCGGCCAGGTTCGCCGCCGTCACCGGCATCCGCAGCACACCGACCAGCACCCACGCGATGAGCGCGATATTGACGAACTCCAGAACCGCGAGCGTGCGCACCCGGCGCAGCACCCGCGCCGACTCCGACGACACGACAACGCCCCGTCCCGGCCCCCGACCCACCCCGCACCGCCCCCGACTACCCGGCGCCGTCGGGCAGGAACAGGCAGAACGGGTGCCCCACCGGGTCGAGGTAGACCCGCACATGCGCCTGCGGCTGGAACCCCGCCACCACCGCGCCCAGCCCCTCCGCGAACGCGCCCGCCGCCGCCAGATCCGCCACCTCCACATCCAGATGCGCCATCATCTGCTGCGCACCGCCCCGCGCCGGCCACACCGGCGCCACGAACAGCGGCTCCGCCTGGAACGACAGCCCCGCCCCGCCGCCCGGCGGCCGCAACTCCACCCACTCCGCCCAGTCCGCCACCACCTCCCACCCCAGCAGCGCCCGGTAGAACCCCGCCAGCGCACGCGGATCAGGGGCGTCCAACACCGTCGCGGCCACCCGCAACCGCGGACGATCACTCATACCGGCTCCCACCGCCACCGGGCCGCCCCGGCGGCGGCCACCCTGCACACCCCCCATCCCCGCCCCCGCGGCCCTCACCCCTCCCCGGACCCCGCCAACCGCCGCAGCACCCCATAGGTCCGATTCGACCGCGCCGCCTCCCGCTGCGCCCGCGCCGTCACATCGATGTAGGACTGCGACGAACTGATCGAGGCGTGCCCCAGCAACCGCATGATCTCCGACACCGACGCCCCGTCCTCCGCCAACCGCGTCGCGAACGTGTGCCGCAGCGCATGCACCAGCGTCCCCTTCGCCACCCGGTCGCCCACCCCCGCATGCCGGTAGCACTGGCGCACCAGATACTGGAGCCCGCCCCGCCGCAACGGCCGCCCCCCGTTGTCGACCAGCAGCGCATCACCCGGCCGCACCGCCACCCCGAACCGCGCCTCCCGCGACACCAGATACGCCTCGACCAGCGCCTCCAACGGCGCCTCGATCGGCACCGACCGCACCGTGCCGCCCTTGCCGACCACCCGCACCCGCCGCTCACCGGGCCGCCCCCCGACCGACTCCACCCGCAGCCCCAGCATCTCCGCCGAACGCAACCCCGTCAGCAGCGCCAGCGCCAGCACCGCCAGATCACGCTCCGGCCAGGGGTCGCGCGCCTTGCGGCACCCCGCCGCCAACGCCTCCAGCAACCGCTCCGGGGTGTCCTCGCCCAGCAGCGGCTTCGGCTCACGCGGCCCCACCCGCGGACGCCGCACCGCCGGCATCGGATTGCCCTCCACCACCGCCTCGCTCACCAGGAACGAGAAGAACCCGTTCCAGGTCGACCACGCCCGCAGCACACTGGACGCCGCCCGCTGCCCCGCGAACTCCGCGAACGCCCGCCGCAGCACCCCCGCCGACAGATCCGCCACCACCAGGTCGGCGACCCCGCACCCCAGCACCCCCGCGGCGCACTCCAGCACCCCGCGCAGGTCGCGCCGATACGCCGCGACCGTGTGCGGCGACGGCTTGGCCGGCGCCCGCGCCACCAGGTACTCCTCGACCGCATCCCATGCACCCGGCCCGACCCGCCGCGCACCCGCACCCTCGACCTGCTCCCGCGTTGCACTCATGCCCCCACCATCCCCGATCCGCACGGGAATGATCACCGCACCCCCCAACGATTCGAACACGACACCCCCGCCATGTTCGAACCACGACCACCCAGCCTTCGGGGGTCAGGGGATGCGCTTGGCCGCCCACAACGACACCGCGTGCAGCGGACCCTCCAGCGGGCCCCGGCGCACCAGCAACCGCCACACCGTCGCGAACACCAACGACCCCACCAGCACCGACACCGCCAGATCACTGGTCAGCCACCACAGCACCGTGCCCTCGAACACCCCCCGCTCGGCCGCCCAGATCAGCACCACATGACCCACATACGTCGTCAGCGCCAACGCCCCCACCGCCGCCAACGGGTACAGCACCACCCACAGGCGGTCGGCCACCAGCAGGCACACCCCCAGCACCACCATCGCCACCCCGCCCGCCCCCACGATCTCCAGCGGCGACCCCCCGTGCGGCGCAGCAGTCACCAACCACGCCCAATCGTTGACCGGCAGCGTGCCCGGCAAGCCCCGCGACAGCGTCTCGTCCAACCCCTGACCGCCGTACCGCTCCACAATCCCGCCCGTGAACGACCCCGCCAACCGCTCACGCACCCCGCCCACCGACAACGCGACCCACGCCGCACCATAAGCGGCCGCCGCCAGCACCGCCCCCACACCCACCAGCGCCCACCGCACCCGCACCGCACGCAGATCCAACCGGCCGATGGCCAACCCCGCCAACACGAACGGCATCCACGTCAGCGCCGGATAGGCCCCCGTGAGCAGGAAATCCACCACACCCTCGCCCGACCAGCCCACCAACGGGTCATAGGCGTCGACCGCCCGCACCGGCCCCGCCAGCGACCCCCGCCCCGTCGCCAACCCCCGCAGCCAGAACGACACCACCGGCCCCGCGAACGCCAGCACCGCGGCCGTCCCCGCCACGATCTTCCACCGCTCCCACAACAGCGGCGCCGCCAGCACGAAGAACAACGCGTAGTAGGCCAGGATCACCGACACCCCGGTACCCAGCATCGTCAGCGCGGTCCCCAACGGCAGCATGATCAACCCGCGGATGACCACCCGCCACAGCGCCACCCCCATGTCCTTGCCCTGCTTCGGCGCCGACCCGCCCGACAACAGCGCAATCGACACCCCCGCCAACAAAGCGAACAGCGCAGCCGACCGCCCCGACACCACCGGGTACAGCGCGTTGGACCCGTCGGCCGCCTCCCACCCCACCCCCACATGCACCACGAACATCCCCAGCACCGCGATACCCCGCGCCACATCGATGCCCATGAGCCGCTCGCGCCGCCGCCCCGCCGCGCCGCGCAGACGCCGCACCAGCCCGCGGCGCCCCTCGGCACCCGGCTGCGGGACAGCCGCCGCACCGGACGGCGCCGCCGCCTCCGGCCCGGGCGGCGTGGGGGAGGAAGCCGCCGACGCGGCCGGCGCAGAAGGTTCAGTGCGGTTCGACACCCTTCGAGGATCCCCCGACACGCCCCCGAAAGCAGGTGTTTTCACCGCTTGTGACCGATTGTGGTCGTCGGCGGGGAATTCGCCCACCCCCGGTCAACGGTTCACACCCGCACCGCGTCAGCCCCCCGCCTCCTCCAGCTGCGACGACCCCCCAGAAGCCGCCACGCTCAACTGGAGCCGGGTGAGCTTGTCGTGATCCACACTGCCCGCCTCCGCACTGAGCATCACCACCCGCAGCTCCGTCCCCGGCACCGCCAACGTCTGGCAGTCCAGATCCAGCACACCCAGCTCACCGTGCACGACCCGCTTGCGCAGCGCCGCATCCGCCCCCACCCCATGCCGCCGCCACTCCGCCGCGAACCCCGGCGACCACGCCGCGAACGCCCCCACCAACCGCCGCAAGCCACCATCGTCCGGACGCCGCGCCAACGCCTCACGCGACTGCGCCGCCGCCTGCGCCTCGAACCCGCCCACCGCCCCCGGCGGCGCCGAGCACACCGCGCCCCCCAACCGCATCGCCAACCGCAGCACATTGCGCTCCGCCGCCGGCAGCGCACCGAAATCCGCCACCAGCGCCGCCGCCACCCCGTTCCACGCCAGCACGTCATGGCGCGCATCGCACACATACGCCGCAACCGGACCCAGCCGCCCCAGCAGCGCCAGCACCCCCGGCGGCACCCGCTCCACCCCGCCCGACCGCACCGGCGGCGCATGCCCCGCCAACCGCGACAGATGCGCCCGCTCCGCCTCCGACAGCTCCAGAGCCCGCCCGATCGCGTCGACCACCTGCGGCGACGGACGCGGCGCCCGCGCCTGCTCCAACCGCTCGTAATAGTTCACCGACACACCCGCCAGCCCCGCGACCTCCTCACGCCGCAACCCCGGCGTGCGCCGCACCCGCCCGAACTCCGCAAGGCCCACATCGACCGGACGCAGCGCCTCACGGCGCGCACGCAGAAACCCGCCCAGCTCTCGCTTGTCCACCCCCCAACCCTGCCACGCACCGCCCCACCCAGCCACGGACCACCGGTCCGGGGACAACACCGCCGTTCCCCCCGACACCCCACCCCGCCACCGTGGCAGCACACCGACCCCCCACAACGGAGGCCCCCATGGACCGAACACCCGACCAGATACTCCACCGCATGCTCGAACTCCTCACCGCCAAGGACATGGACGCTATCGCCGACCTCTGGGCACCCCACGGCACCGCCGCGTTCCCCTTCGCCGAAGCCGGCGCACCCACCCACCTCAGCGGACGCGAGACCATCCGCGCCTACCTCGCCGGATACACCGACGTCTACGACGTCACCGGCGTCCCCGCCATGCACGTCCACCACACCGGCGACCCGGCCACCGTCATCGTCGAGTTCACCGCCACCGGCCGCACCGTGCGCACCGGCGACCCCTACCGCATCGACTACATCACCGTGATCACCGTCCACGACGGACACATCACCGAATGCCGCGACTACTGGAGCCCCGTCCAGACCGCACGCGCCAGCGGCGACCTGGACGCACTCCGACAAGGACTGAACGCATGACGATCCTGGTCACCGGAAGCACCGGCAACACCGGCCGCCCCCTCACCGCGACACTGCGCGCCCGCGGCGCCGACGTACGCGCCACCAGCCGCACCCCCGGCCCCGACACCGTCCCCTTCGACTGGACCGACCCCCGCACCCACCCCCGCGCACTCGCCGGAGCGCACACGATCTACCTGGTACCGCCCCCGCTGACCCTGGACCCCACGCCGCTGGCACGGCCCTTCCTCGCCGCCGCGCGCACCGCCGGGGTGCGGCGCGTCGTCCTGCTCGGCTCCCTGGCCGAACTGCGCGGCGCCCCGGCACCCGCACCGGGCGGTTCCCCGGGCGGCCCCCCTGGACCCGCCGCACTGGCCGCGGCCGTGCGGTCGTTCCCGGAATGGGCGGTGCTGCGCCCGTCGGGGTTCATGCAGAACTTCACCGGCGCCCACCCCGTGGCCGCGGGCATCCGGGAGCGCGGCGAAATCCGTTCGGCAACGGGGGAGGGGCGGCTCGGCTGGATCGACGCCGCCGACATCGCGGCGGCAGCGGCGGAGCTGCTGCTGGCGCCGGGCCCGGTCGCGGGCGAGTACGTGCTCACCGGGCCGGAATCGCTCGGATACGCGGAGGCCGCGGCGATCATCGCGGCCGCCATCGGACGCCCGGTGCGCCACACGCCCGCCCCGGTCGCCGAGCTCATCCGGCGCAACCTCGACGCGGGCATGCCGGAGCCCTTCGCGGCGGCGCTGGTCGGGGTGGACACCGACATCGCCGCGGGCAGCGAGGACCGCGTCACCGACACGGTCCGCCGGCTGACCGGCCGCCCGCCGCGCTCCTTCGCCGACTTCGTCCGGACCCGCCCGGGGGAGTGGTCCACCGCGTGAAAAGGCGGGGCGTACCCCGGTGACCCGAGCACCGGCCCCGCTGCGGCGGGGCCGCACAAGGGACCCGGTAGATTTTTTTCAGGGCCTGCGCCGCCCGGCCCCTCGGCCCGGTTCCCGCAGCTCAGCCCGCACGGCGGGGGAGCGGACCACCGCACCACCAAGCGTCGACGACCCATCACCGTGTCAATGAATCGCATTCAGCACTTGAATGAACGGGCGTTGTTTCGTATGCTCTTCATCAGAAGGCGAGCACGAAAACCCGCGGAGCCCCCACTCCAAGGATCCCCACGTGCCCGCCGACGAAGGACCGGTAGGACCCCGTGCGGGGCCCCGCGGAGCCCCCACTCCGAGCGGCCCCGCACGGGACCGGCCGGCAGCGTACGGCGCAACGGAGCCCCCACTCCCGCCCGCCACGTCTCTGGGAGCCCCCAATCTCCAGAGCCGGCGCACAACGACAAGCGGCGGCCCGCGCCGGCACTGAGGAGCCCCCACTCCCAGCGCCCGGAGCGGGCCGTTCGCATGCGCGCCAGGCCCACCCCAGGGCCCGCGCCCTACGCGCGGTCACCGAAGATCCGCCGGCACACGATCTCCAACTCCCAGCGCAGATCCTCCACCCGGCTCTCCGACGGCTCCACCGAGAACACCCGCCGACACCCCTCGACCACCACATCCACCGCATGGCGCCCCAGACCCGGCACCGCCGACGGCGACCGCAGCCCCCCGGCCCGATAACTGGCCTCCGCCGCCGCCATGACCGTCGCCGCCCAGAAGTCCAGGTGCTCCTCCCACTCCACCCGGTAGGGCGCCACCCCCTCGGCCTCATCGCCCGAATCGGTCACCGCCATCGCCACCGCCGCCAGCAGCACCGGGCGCCGCTGCCGCCAATGCCCGATCATCACGTCGAGCAGCCGCCCGATGTAGGAGCCGAACGCCTCGCCCTCGCGCAACCCCAGGTCGACACTGTCGAACAGTTCGGCGTTGCGCCGCCGGATCAGATCGGCGAGCAGATCGCGCTTGGACCCGTAGTGGTTGTACAGCGCCGGCGCCTTCAACCCCGCCTGCGCGGCGATCAGCGGCATCGTCAACCGGTCGTAGCCCACGTCGTGCAGCACAGTCTCCGCCGCCTCGCACAACCGCATCTTGTTCGCCTCGCGCGCCGCCTCGCGCAGCGCACCGGAGTTGTCACGGCGCTGCCGCAGCTCTTGCGCGGTCAATCGCGGGGGAGTGGCTTCGTTCATTGCGACGATCTCTATTCCTGTGCCCATCAACGGTCGTGGGAGCCAGAGCCGCGCTCCCGAGGACCGGGGGACGACGCGGTCGATGGTGGCATTCAGCCTAGCCGCCGTACCCAGGCACGCCGCCACCGGCGCACCCGGCCGGTGCGGGACCGCACCCGTACAGCGCAGGCACCGAGTCTAGGATGCGGCCATGCCCCAACCCCACGTCCTCGCGCTGTTCACCGCCGCAGCGATCGCGCTCATCGTCGTCCCCGGACCCAACCTCCTCTACATCCTCACGCGCAGCGTCAGCCAGGGGCGCCGGGCCGGGGTGATCTCCGCGTTCGGCGTGGAGACCGGCACCCTCGTCCACGTGGCCGCCGCGGCGATCGGGCTGTCCTCGCTGCTGGCCACCTCCGCCGTGGCCTTCGACATCGTCCGGTACGCGGGCGCGGCCTACCTCGTCTACCTCGGGGTGCGCGCCCTCGCCGACCGCGCGCCGCTGGACCTCGGCACGGAGGCGGCCCCGCCGCGCGCCCTGGCCCGAGTCTTCCGCGACGGGATGCTCGTCAACGTGTTCAACCCCAAGGTCGCGCTGTTCTTCCTGGCGTTCCTGCCGCAGTTCGTCGACCCGGCCGCAGGACCGCCCGCGATGCAGATCCTGGTGTTCGGGGCGATCATGGCGTCGCTGGGCCTGGCCATGGACCTGACCTTCGCCTTCGGCGGGGGAGCGGTCAGCGCCTGGCTGCGGCGGCGGCCCGCGATCGCCTCCCGCCAGCGCTTCGCCGTGGGCGGCGTGTACCTGTCGATGGGGGCCGCGGCGGCGCTGAGCGGACGCCACTGAGGCGGGGAGTAGCGGATCGGGGCGTCGGAGCCAGGCACCCCGCCCTGTTTCCGATAATTCCTACCGATTTGCTGCATAATTAGCTTTATGCAGCAAAAATCGCACTGGCCGGGATGGGAGCGGGGGTGCACCGCTCTGCGGGGGAGGCTGCGGCGCGGCGGCCCCACCACGGCCCGGCCTGGGCACACGCACCGATGATCAGATCCTGACCTGCGCCGATGCGGTGGACGCCGTGGGTGCGGTGACCGTGCGTCACGCGCCGCGGCGCGGTCGGTACCGAGCGGCCCGGGACGCGTCCGGACACCCGCGCCGGCCTGGCCCAGCGACCCGACGGCGGCACCCGCAGCCGCACTGGGTCCGGCCCACAGCACCCGCACGACGACCGGGACGGGTGCCGCCCGGCGGGAAAAGCCGCCGCGGGCGCGGCCCGCAGGGGACGGCGTGTCGGCGTGACACCGTCACCGGATAACCCGTTACTTGACATAATGTACATTATCGGCGCGCTATCGGGAGGAGCGGAAACCCCGCAACCGCCTGGACGCCATCACCGACGGCGGCGACCGCACCCCGGTGACAGTGCGTATCGGCACCCCGCTGCCCGACACGCTCTCCGACCACGGCGACTTGTGCTGCCCATGGCCGATCCTGGGCCTGTCGGTCCGGCTGGACTGGCTGGGCCTGCCCGACCTGGGATTCGCGGTCGACCCGCACGCCCTCATGACGTCCGCGGGCGGCAGCCGACGCTCAGCGCCGCGGCGCCCCCGCAACGGTCCGGCTCCTCCCCCGCACCCGCCCGCAGTATGCGAACACTTGTTCGCACGCCGACTCCCCCGGGCCCCGAGCCCGTGACCTGGGCTCCGGGGCGCGTGCTGCCGTTCTCCACCCGCCGCTCCCCTGCCGTGTGCGGCGGTCTCAGCCGGTGAACAGCTGGGCGGAGGTCAGGGCGATGCGCACCACCCCGTAGCCCAGGAGCAGGGTGACCAGGGTCCAGGCCAGGGCGAGCCACAGGGCGGGGTTGCGGGCCGCCGCGGGGGCACCGCTCTCGGTCACGGCAGCGGCCGCGTTCGCGTCCGTGCGGGCTGCGGCGGGTTCGTGGAACCGGTCAGCGACGGGCCGGACCAGCAGGTTGGCGGTGAACCCGATGGCGAGCAGGCCCACCATGGTCAGCAGCGGCACGGTGTAGGCGGCCTGGGTGAGGGTGCCGGGTTCGCCTTCGGCGTCGAGGAAGGTGTTGATGATGAGGGGCCCGGCGATGCCTGCGGCCGACCAGGCGGTGAGGAGCCGGCCGTGGATGGCGCCGACCTGGTAGGTGCCGAAGAGGTCGCGCAGGTAGGCGGGGACGGTGGCGAACCCTCCCCCGTAGAACGACAGGATGACGCAGGCCAGGGCGACGAACAGGGCGACGGAGGTGGCGCCGGTGGTGGCGAGGACGGCGTAGAGGACGGCGCCGAGGCCGAGGTAGAGGAGGTAGACGTTGCGGCGGCCGATGATGTCGGAGGTGGAGGACCAGACGAATCGGCCGAGCATGTTGAACAGGGAGAGCATGCCGACGAATCCGCCGGCCGCGGCGGCGGTGATGGCGGTGGCGCCGTCGGTGCGGAAGAAGTCCTGGATCATGGGGCTGGCCTGTTCGAGGATGCCGATGCCGGCGGTGACGTTGGTGAACAGGACGATCCACAGGAGCCAGAACTGGGGGGTGTGCACGGCGTTGCGGGCGGAGACGTCGGCGGTGGTGATCATCGGGTTGGTGCTGCGGGTGGTGCGGGTGGTGGGCGGGTGCCAGCCTTCGGGTGGGATGCGGATGAGGGCGACGCCGAGGCTCATGAGGGCGAGGTAGCCGAGGCCGAGGGTGACGAAGAGGGCGACGAGGGCGTTGCCGGAGGCGGGGTCGCCGGTGCCGTAGGCGGGGTCGTAGAGGGTGAGGAGTTGGTTGGACAGGGGTGTGGCGACGAGGGCGCCGCCGCCGAAGCCCATGATGGCGAGTCCGGTGGCGAGTCCGGGCCGGTCGGGGAACCATTTGATGAGGGTGGAGACCGGTGAGATGTAGCCGATGCCGAGTCCGATGCCGCCGATGACGCCGTAGCCGAGGTAGAGCAGCCAGAGTTGGCTGGTGGCGATGCCGAGGGCGCCGATGAGGAATCCGCTGGACCAGCAGAGGGCGGAGACGGCCATGGAGGCGCGGGGGCCGTGGCGTTCGACCCAGGTTCCGCCGAGGGCGGCGGAGAGGCCGAGCATCACGATGGCGATGGAGAAGATGATGCCGATCTGGGTCTGGCCGGTGTCGAAGTGGGCGATGAGGGAGTTCTTGTAGACGCTGGTGGCGTAGGCCTGGCCGATGGAGAGGTGGACGGCCAGGGCGGCGGGCGGGATGAGCCACCGGTTGTAGGTGTGGGGGGCCACGGAGGCGGCCTTGTCGAGCAGCTTGGGTGCGGGCACGCTGCTGTCCTCACGTCCGGGGTGGGGTGTGTGGGCCGGGTGTGTCGTTGAAATTGGTATCAATCGGCGGGGTGAGGTTCAAGGGCGGGGGTTCGGTGCCCGTGGCGGGGGGCGGGGGGCGGATCTAGGGTGGGCGCCATGGTGTTGGAGCGCGAGGTCGATCTGGTGGTCCCGTTGTGGCAGGGCGGTGATGACGTCCGGGTGGCCGCGGGTGCCGCGGAGTTGGCGCGGATGGTGCCTGCGGGCGGGGGCCGGCTGCATGTGGCGGTGCCCGATGGGGGCCGCGAGGTGGTGGAGGGTGTGCGCAGCCTGGAGGTGGTGGCGGAGGTGGTGCGGCAGTTGCGGGAGCGGTTGGCGCATCGGGATCCGGGGCGGGTGCTGACGCTGGGGGGCGATTGCCTGTCGGATGTCGCGGCGGTGGGGCATGTGGCGGGGCGGCATCCGGGGTTGGTCGTGTACTGGGTGGACGCGCATGCGGATTTGAACACGCCGGAGAGTTCGCCGAGTGGGCGTGCGCATGGGATGGGGTTGCGGGTGCTGCTGGGTGAGGGGCATCCGCGGTTGGTGGGTTCGGGGGGTGCGGCGTTGGCGGCGTCGCGGGTGACGCTGGTGGGGGTGCGGGATCTGGATGCGGCGGAGGCGCTGTTCGTGCGGGAGGCGGGGATGGCGGTGGTGGATCCGGTGGAGGTGATGGCGGATCCGGGGCGGGTGGTGGCGGGTCGTGCCGCGGGGTCGCCTGCGTATGTGCATCTGGATATGGATGTATGCGATCCGTTCGATCTGCCGGCGATGGCGTGTCCGACTCCGGGGGGTCCGCCGGCTGCGGCGGTGGCGGGGGCGTTGGCGGCGATCGCGGCGCATCACGATGTGGTGGGTGTGGGGGTATGCGAGTACGTGCCGGTGGTGGAGCACGACCAGGGGAAGGTGCGGGCGCTGCTGGGTGCGTTGGGGTTGGTGGGGGCCTGAGTGGCGGGGCGTGCGGTTCGGGTGGGTGCCGCTCCCCTGCCGGGTGGTCGGTGTGCCGGTGGTCGTGCCGGGTGGGGCGGTGCGGGCTGATGCGGCCGGGGCGCGCCGGTGTTGGCGGATGACGGCTGATTCGACCGAGGCGTGTCGCTGAGCAGCGGGGACGCGAGGCCAGGCCGGTGGTGGGCGGGTCGGTGTGGCCGACGCCTCACCCGCAAACTGTACCGGATGGAAGGTACAGTTTGCGGGTGAGTCATCCCTGCATTGAGAAGGCGCCCGACACGGCCGCGCGCCGGTGGTCGATGCTGGCCACCATTGCCGCCGGGCTGCTGCTGATCACCCTGGACAACTCGATCCTGTACACCGCGCTGCCCACGCTGACCACGGAGTTGGGGGCGAGCGGCACGCAGAGCCTGTGGATCGTCAACGCCTACCCCGTGGTCATGGCGGGCCTGCTGCTGGGCAGCGGCACCTTGGGCGACCGGGTCGGGCACGTGCGGATGTTCGTCGTCGGCCTGATCGTGTTCGGCCTGGCGTCGCTGGCGGCGGCGTTCTCCCCCACCGCCTGGGCGCTCATCGCGACCCGCGCCCTGCTGGCGGTGGGGGCGGCGATCATGATGCCGGCGACGTTGGCCCTGATCCGGGTGACCTTCACCCGCGAGCGCGAGCGCAACATCGCGATCGCGGTGTGGGGCAGCATGGCCGTGGTCGGCGGCGCGCTGGGGCCCATTGTGGGCGGCGCGCTGCTGGAGTTCTTCTGGTGGGGGTCGGTGTTTTTGATCAACGTGCCGGTGGTGGTCGCGGCGCTCGTCGCGACGGCGCTGATCGGCCCGCGCAACGACCCCGACCCCGCGAAGCGGTGGGATCTGCTGTCGTCGGTGCAGGCGATGGTGGGCCTGGTCGCGGCCGTGCTGGCGATCAAGGAGCTGGCCCACACGCCGCCGAGCGGGGTGGTCCTGGTCGCGGCCCCGCTGGTTGCGGCGGTGTCCTTCGTCCTGTTCGCGCGCCGCCAGCGCCGCCTGGCCGATCCCCTGCTGGACTTCGCGATCTTTTGCAACCCGGCGTTCTCCTCGGGGGTGCTGGCGGCGGGGTTCGCCATGTTCACCATGGGCGGGCTCCAGCTGGTCACCACCCAGCGGTACCAGTTGGTGGCCGGGTTCACGCCCATGGAGGCGGGGTTCCTGGTCGCCGCGGTGGCGGCGGGGTCGCTGCCCACCGCGCTGCTGGGCGGCGCGTTCCTGCACCGGACCGGGCTGCTGCCGCTGGTCACCGGGGGTTTGGCGGGCGCCTTGGCGGGTGTGGTGATGGCGATCGCGGGGTTCCAGTGGTCGTTCGCGGTGCTGGTGGTCGGGCTGGTGCTGACCGGGGGCGGGTTGGGCGCCGCGATGTCGGTGGCCTCGGCCGCGATCGTGGGCAACGCGCCGCGCAACCGGGCGGGGATGGCCTCCTCGGTGGAGGAGGTGTCCTATGAGTTCGGCAACCTGAGCGCGGTCGCCCTGTTGGGCAGCCTGCTCACCGTCGTCTACGCTGCCGCGGTGGACCTGCCCGCGGGGGCGCCGGGGCGGGCCGGGCTGAGTCTGGCCGATGCGCGGGCGGCCGCCGGGGGCGATGCGGCGGTCGTCGGGGCGGCCAACGCGGCCTTCGACACCGCCTACCTCGTGGTGATGGTGGTGGTGGCCGCGTTCTTGGCGGTGGGGGTGGCCGTCACCGGGTTCCTGCTGCGCCGCCACGGCCCCGGGACGGTCTCGCAGCTGCACGCCGACCACTGACGACGGAGGGGCGCCGCGATGCGTCAGAGCAAGAGGACCCAGATCCTGGACGCCGCGTTCCGCGTCGTTCAGCGCGCGGGTGTGCGGGCGGTGACCTTCGAGTCGGTGGCCGCGGAGTCGGGGCTGACCAAGGGCGGGCTGCTGTACCACTTCCCGTCGCGCGAAGCCCTGTTGGAGGCCATGCACGGCCACATGGCGCAGCGGTGGGAGGAGGAGTTGGAGGGGGCGGTGGGCGGCGCGGCCGGGGAGGTGTCGGCGCGGGAGCGGTCGGCCGCCTACGCGGCGGTGACCGCGCGCAGCTCGACCCGGGCCGAGCTGCTGCTGATGCTGGAGGGCGCCAACGAGCCGGCCATGTGCGCGCCCTGGCATGGGGTGCTGGAGCGGTGGGCGCCGGCGCCCGTGTCGGCGGAGCCGTCGCGGCGGGAGTTGGAGGCGTTCGTCCACCGGTTGGCCGCCGACGGGTTGTGGCTGTACGAGTCGTTGGCGGAGCGGCCGCTGGATCCGCGGGTCCGGCGGCGGGTGGCGGAGTATCTCGCCGCGGCCTCGGCCGAGGGCCCGGAGGAGGACGAGGACGGGGACGCCTGAGCGGGCGGCGGGTCGCGCGCCGCTCCCCCGGTCCCGTGCGGTGGGGCGGCTGCGGGCGGCGGGGGCCCGGTTGTGCGGTGCGGCCGGTCCCCCGGGGTCAGCGGGGCGGGGTGCGGTAGTCCTTCGGGGCGGCGCCGAGGACGCGGCGGAACATGGTGGAGAACGCGGCGGGGCTGTCGTAGCCGAGGCGGGCGGCGATGCGGGTGACGGGTTCGCCGCGGGCCAGGGGTGTGAGGGCGTGCAGGACGCAGGCGCGTTGGCGCCATGCGGCGAAGCCCATGCCGGTTTCGGTGTGGAAGAGGCGGTTCAGGGTGCGTTGGCTGATGTGCAGTCGGGCGGCCCAGCGGGCGGGCGGGTCGTGGATGTGGGGGGCGTCGAGGAAGTCGGCGCAGAGGGCGCGCAGGCGGGTGTGGTGCGGCAGGGGCAGGTCGAGGGGCAGGGGTGCGAGTCGGTTGATCTCGTGCAGGATCAGGGCGATGAGGGCGGCGTCGCGGCTGCGGCGGCGGTAGTGGGGGGCGATGTCGACGGCGTCGAGGAGGAGTTCGCGTAGGAGCGGGGAGACGTCGACGACTTGGCAGCGCGGGGGGAACCAGGGGGCGGCGCCGGGTTCGATGTAGAGGCTGCGGGTGGTGACGTCGTCCATGGTGACCTGGTGGTCGGTGTGGGCGGGGATGAGGACGGCGCGGTGGGTGGGGACGGTCCAGGTGCCGTCGGCGGTTTCGACGCGCATGGTGCCGGTGGCGCCGTAGAGGAGTTGGGCGCGGCGGTGCCGGTGGGTGGGCAGGAGGTGGTGGGGCGGGTAGTCGGTGCCGATCGCGAGGACGGGGCGGTCGATGGTGTCGACCTCGGCGATGGGGATGTTGCGCATGCGGGCGACGGTACCGGTGCTGTCTGTTTCGCGAAAGGAGTTGGCGTTCTTTCGGATGCGCGCCATGGGGTGGGTGGTTAGCGTCGGGCGGGTGGGTGATTCGGTTCTGCTTCTTCTGGTGTTCGGCTGCCTGACCGGGGTGACGACGGTCCTGTTCGGGTTCGGCGGCGGTTTCGTGACGGTGCCGGTGGTGTATGCGTTCACGGTGGCCCGGTCGGGGGGCGGGGTGGATGCGATGCATGTGGCGGTGGCCACGTCGGCGGCCGTCATGGTGGTCAATTCGGTGGGGGCGACGCTGGCGCAGGCGCGGTCGGGGCGGTTGCGGCGGGAGTACCTGTGGCCGCTGGGGGCGTGGGTCGCGGTGGGTGCGGCGGCGGGGGCGCTGGGGGCGGTCGCGGTGGGCGATGCGGTCCAGCGGGTGCTGTTCGCCGTGTATCTGGGGGTGACGATCCTCGACAGTGTGGTCCGGCGGGGGTTTGTCGCGGGGGGTGTTGCGGGGGCGGGGCCGCGTCCGCTGGGGCGGGTGGCCGCGTCGGCGGGCGGGGTGGGGATCGGGGCGGTGGCGAGTGTGCTGGAGGTGGGGGGCAGTGTCATGACGGTGCCCCTGCTGCGGCGCCGGGGGGTGGCGATGGCGGATGCGGCGGCGATGGCGAACCCGTTGAGCGTGCCGGTGGCGGTGGTGGGGACGGCGGTGTACGCGCTGGTGGGCAGTGGGGCGGCGCCGGGGCATGTGGGGTATGTGGACGTGGTGGCGGCGGGGCTGCTGCTGGCGGGGTCGCTGCCGGCGATCGCGGTGGTGCGCCGGGTGGTGGGGCGGGTGCCCGACCGGGTGCACGCCGTGGCCTACATCGGCCTGCTGGTGGTGGTGCTGGTGGCCATCGTCGTGGTGTGAGGGGCCCGGGCCCGGGTCAGCGGCCGGGGGGTCGGCGGCCGGGGCGGGAGCGGCGCAGGGTGAGGGTGGTGGCGGTGAGCAGGCCGCCGAAGGTCGCGAAGACGGCGGCGACGCCGAGTCCGGCGGCGAGGGTGCCGGCGAGCAGCGGCAGGGTGGCCTGGCCGAGGTGGTTGCCGGTCATGCGCAGGGCCATGGCGCTGGCGCGGGAGGTGGGTGCGGCGGCGTCGGCGACCCAGGCCATGGTGAGGGGTTGGCCGATGCCGAGTCCGAGTCCGGCGGCGGTCATGGCGAGGGCGAGGGCCCAGAGGGGCAGGGGGACGGTGAGCAGGGTGACGGCGGCCGCGGACAGGGCGATGCTGGCGATGAGGACGGTGTGGCGGCCTTTGCGGGCGACGGCGGCGCCGAGGAAGAGCCGGGAGATGACGGAGGAGGCGGCGCGCAGGGCGAGCAGGAGGCTGACGGCGGTGGCGGAGAGTCCGCGTTCCTCGCCGAGGGCGGGCAGGTAGACGGTGATCATGTCGATGCTGGCCAGGACGGCGAGGCTCGCGAGGATGGCGGGGGTGATGCCGGGGGTGCGCAGGACGTCGATGGAGCGTTGCGGCGGGGCGGGGCGGGTGGTGGCGCTGCGGGGGGCGTGGGGGGTGCGGGGCATGCCGAGCAGGGCGAGGAGGGAGCCGGCGGCGGCGATGCCGCAGCCGGTGAAGGCGAGGGTGGTGAGGGAGGCGGGTTCGGTGGCGGCGAGCCCGGCGAGCAGGAGGGGGCCGAGGAGTTGGCCGGCGGATCCGGCGAGGGAGAAGTAGCCGAAGCGCGTGTCGAAGGTGTGGCGGGGTGAGCGGTTGGCGACGATGGCCTGGGCGGCGACCATGGCGAGGATGATGCCGATGCCGGCGGCGATGGAGCAGGCGATGATGGTGGCGGGGCCTCGGGCGTAGGCGAGTCCGAAGGCGGAGGCGGTGAGGAAGGCGCTGCCGGCGAGGTAGGCGGGGCGTTCGTCGTGCAGGTCGACCCAGCGTCCGATGGGGATGGCGACGATGAGGGGGACGAGGGCGAGCGCGGTGGTGAACACGCCGAGCCAGACGGGGCCCATGCCGAGTTCGAGGGCGCGGTAGGAGATGACGGGGCGCAGGGTGGAGAAGGCGCCGTGGAAGAGGACGCCGTGGATGAGGATGCGGACGAACCAGCCCACGTGCGTGTCCTTTCGCGCCGGGGTGGCTCACTCCCCCGGATGTGTTCGTTAGCGTAACTAAGTTGTTTGCGCGTGTTCAGGAGTACCAAGACGGCGCTGCCTTGGCAAACCGGCGCCCACCTGCTGGGACGCGCTACCCCGGGTGCGGTGCCGCGCGCCGGTGCGGCGCGGGGTCCGGGCCGGATGCGCATCGCCCCAGATGGGCGGCCGGGCAGGGCGGGGCGGCCCGACCGGTCACTCCCCCGCTGCCGGACGGCGCCGCGCGGGGTGCGGCTATTCCCCGACGGCGTCGGCGCCGTTGCTGTGGGCGATGGCCGTCGCGACGACGAGCAGGACGACGACCGCCGCGAACCCGGCGGCCGGGACGATCAGCACCCCGGGGGCGGAGAACACCCCGGTGGCGGCGAGGACCGCGGACGCGATCGTCAGCGCGCCGCTGAGATAGCCCGTGTACGCGCAGGCCAGCAGCCACGGGGCCGCGGCCTGGTGGCCTGCCGCCCAGGCGGCGTCCGATGACTTCGTGATCGACGTCCGCAGCCCGACCGCGGAGTTCCGGCCCAGGCCCCCCTGCGTGGTCGCGTGCTGGACGTGGTGGGCCACTCCGGACACGGAGGCGATCCCCACAGCGGCGCTGAACAGCGGCGCCAAGGCTTCCATGGCAGGTCGCGCATTTCTCTCGGATGCGGTCACCGCGGTGATACGGGAGGGCTCGCGGCGGCACCCATCGAATCGCGGACGCGCTCACCGCGTCAATTCAGGGGACCGCCGTCCGCAGGGCCGGGAGCCGGGCGCGCCGCGGCCGCTAGGGTGCGGGGATGGTCGCACACGTGCCGTTCACCGGCGGCGAGAAGCAGAGCCTGCACATTGCCCTGGACCGGCACCGCGACGCGGTGCTGTGGAAGCTCGACGGACTGGACGAGGACCGGCTGCGCCGCCCGGTGACCCCCTCGGGCATGAGCCTGCTGGGGCTGGTCCAGCACCTCGCGGGCGCCGAACTCGGCTGGTTCTGCCTGACGTTCGGCCGCCCGTGCGAGCCCCTGCCGTTCGCGGTCGAAGGCGATGCGGCGTCCGACTGGCACGTGGCGTCCGACGAGCCGGCCAAGGACGTCCTGGAGTTCTACCGCCGCGCCCGGGCCGCCGCGGACGAGGCGATCGAGGGCCTCGACATCGACGCCACCGGTACCGCGTTCGCGTTCTTCGACGGCGCCACTGTTTCGCTGCGCTGGACCCTGATCCACATGCTCGAAGAGGTCGCCCGGCACGCGGGCCACGCCGACATCCTGCGCGAGTCCCTCGACGGGTCCACGGGAGACCACCGCCGGGGCTGAGGGTCGGCGGTGGGCCGCCGTGGCGTGTCCCGACCGAGGCTGGTGGGGTGCCGTCCTCGCCTACCCCGATCGCCGAAGGGCGTCCTCTCGGCGGGAATCCGGACGGGTTCCCCTTCAGGCCCTGAGGTGTCCGCCGCGAACCGCCCCCCGTTGGCCGGTGGGGACGGTCTGCGCCCCGGTTCGCGCCCGCGCGCGGGCGAGGGTCCGGGCCGCGTTCCCCAGACGACAGGAGGTGCCCGCGCGCGGGATGCCCCGACGCTGGGCAGGCGGAGGATCCGAGGACGGTCGCGATGGTGCTGCACAGGTGCGGCTGGGCTCCGGGCGGGGCCCGCGCCGGGGCCACGGACGTGCTTACGGCGGCCGGCGTGTACCGGCCCCGTGCGATGAGCAGGGCCCCTGGGGGGTGTGCGGGGCTACCGCCCAAAAATTTTGCCGGTACGGAAATATTGCCTTTTCGGCAAAATGTATTACGGTGGTCGGCATGGCACCAGGAGAGCGCGTCCCCGCGGGGCTGCGTGAACGCAAGAAGCAGCAGACCCGGGCCGCGCTGACCCGCGCCGCGATCCGCCTCACCGTCGAACGCGGCTTCGACGACGTCACGGTGGAGGACGTCGCCGCCGCGGCGGAGGTGTCGGTGCGCACCTTCCGCAACTACTACTCCGGCAAGGCCGAGGCGATCGCCGCCGGGCACCTCCAGCGCGCCCTGCGCATCGCCGAGGAGCTGCGCGCCCGCCCCGCCGCCGAACCCCTGTGGGACGCACTCGCCGCCGCGGTCCAGGCCCCGTTCGCCCCGGAGCCCGACACCGACACCTTCACCGAGACCGGGACCGACTCCCCCGGCGCCCGGCCCTGGATCGGCGGGCTCCGCCTCATGCTCACCGAGCCGGCCGTGCGGGGCGAAGTCCTCAAGGCCGACGCCGCCGCCCAGGACGCGCTGGCCGCCGCCATCGCCGAGCGCACCGGCACGGCCGCCGAGGCGATGTACCCGCACCTGGCCGCCGCGGTGGTCTCCGCCGCGCTCTCGGTGGCCGTACAGCGCTGGCTGCGGTCCGAGGAGCCGGGCGACATCGCCCCGCTGCTGCGCGACGCCCTTGCCCAGGTCACGGCGGGCCTGCCCGCCCCTTAGCGGCCGCCGCGCCGCTCCCTTCCACCCCTCCGCTGCCTTCGGCCCTCGCTGTCCCGGCGCACCGTCGGCCCGTGCCGGGCCGGGCCACCCGCGCCTCCCCTCCCATCCCGCTCCCCCGCCGCCCCGCTGTCCGCGCATGCCCCGGCTCCGCTCCCCCGCGCCTCCAGCGCAGGCTCCCCGGGAGGGCAGGACGGCCGCCCCGCGAAGCCGCGGACAACGCACCCAGTAGCCAACGCACCCATGAACCACACCGGCCCGCCCCGGGCCGCCCGACAACGCACGGAGAACCGATGATCGCCGATGTCGTCATTGCCGGAGGCGGCCCCAACGGGCTGATGCTGGCCTGTGAACTGGCCCTGGCCGGGGTCCGCCCCCTCGTCCTGGAACGCCTGCCGGAGCCCAGCCGCGAACCCAAGGCCAACGGCCTCCTCGGCCAGGTCGTCACCGTGCTCGACCGCCGCGGCCTGTACACGCCCCTCAGCGGCCACCCCGGCCCGCCCCAACCCAACACCGGCTATTTCATGTTCGGCGGGCTGGCCCTGGACCTGGGCATGCTGGCCGACAGCCCCGTCCACGCCCTGGCGGTGCCCCAGCGCCGCATCGTCGAGGTCTTGGAGGAGCGCGCCGGGGAACTCGGCGTGCGGATCCGGCGCGGGCACGAGGTCCGCGCATTCCAGCAGGACGGCGACGCGGTCACCGTCGAGGCGGGCGGTCCCGACGGCGCCTACCGGGTGCGGGCCCGCTACCTCGTGGGCGCGGACGGCGCCCACAGCGTCGTCCGCAAGCGGTCGGGGATCGGGTTCCCCGGTGTCAGCTACGACCGGACGACCACCCGCACGGCGCACGCCGCGGTCCCGGCCGGCTGGGTGGACCCCGGCAGCGGGGTGCTGACCGTGCCCGGTCACGGCCCCGTCCGGCCGTTCCTGCCCCTGCGCACCGAGCACGGAGGGTTCTCCTATGCGCCGCTGCCGGGCGGGCCGCCGCTGGTCAGCACCACCGAATGGGACCTCCCCGCCGACGGGGGCCCGATGACGCTGGCGGAGCTCCAGGCGAGCATCCGCCGGGTCCTGGGCGCCGACGTGCCGCTCGACCCGCCCGAAGGGATGGACGCGCCGGTGCTGCGCCGCCTGTCCGGGGGCAACACCCGCATGGCGGAGCGGTTCCGCGACGGCCGCGTGTTCCTGGTCGGCGACGCCGCCCACGTGTTCACCGCGGGCGGCGGTCCCGGGCTCAACCTCGGCATGCAGGACGCGGTCAACCTCGGGTGGAAGCTCGCCGCCCGGCTCCGCGGCGGCGCCCCGGACGGGCTGCTGGACACCTACGAGCAGGAGCGGCGCCCCGCTGCCGCGCGCATGGTCACCTACGCGCGGGCGCAGGCGGCGCTGCTCGCCCCGGGCGGCGACGTCACCGCGCTGCGCACCCTGGTCGGGGAGTTCCTCGGCGAGCAGGGCGTCGTGCAGCGCCTCGCCGACCTCACCGCGGGCACCGACGTCGTCTACCCCATGGGCGGCGGCGCGGGGCATCCGCTGGTGGGGCGGTGCGCCCCGGAGATGGAGTTGCGGACCGCCGAGGGGCCGGTGCGCCTGGCGGAGGCGGCGGCGGGCGGGCGGCCGCTGCTGCTCGACCTGACCGGGGGCGCCGCGGCGGCGGGGGCGCTGGCGGCGTGGCGGGGCCGGGTCGACACCGTCACCGCGGCGCCCCCGGACGCCGATGCCGGCGCCGGCGCCGGTGGAGGTGCCACCGCGCTGCTGTTGCGGCCGGACGGGTACGTGGCGTGGGCGTCGGAGTCGGCCCGCCCGGGCCCCGCGGAACTGGACGCGCTGCGCGCGGCGGCGCAGCGGTGGTTCGGTACGCCCGCCCCTGCTCCCGTCTGAGGGCCGCGCCGACGTTCCGGCCCCTCGGCCCACGCGCGAGTACCGCTGCCCTCAGGCCGGCCTAGCGGCCGGAGCCGGGGCCTGGTTAGGTTATGGCGCGCAGGCAGTGGCGGACGGAGGAGGAGCGCCGGTGGCGGTCGGACAACGGGTGGGCGGGTTCCGCCTGGTCCGACAACTGGGCGCGGGCGGGTTCGGCACGGTCCACCTGGGCGAGGACGCTGCGGGTCGGCGGGCGGCGGTGAAGTTGCTGCACCCCCACCTTGCCCAGGATCCCCAGGTGCGCCGCTACTTCGTCCAGGAGCTGGCCACCGCGCGCACGGTGCAGGGGTTCTGCCTCGCGGCGATCGTGGCCGCCGACGCCGCGGGCGAGCGGCCCTGGATCGCCACCGAGTACGTCGACGGCCCCACCCTGGACCAGGCCGTGCGCGAACACGGCCCCCGCACCGGCGGGGACGTGCAGCGCCTGGCGGTGCAGACCATCACCGCGCTGGCGGCGATCCACGCCGCCGGGGTGGTGCACCGCGACCTCAAACCCGCCAACATCCTGCTCGGGCCCGACGGGGCGCGGGTGATCGACTTCGGTATCGCCCGCGCCCTGGACGCCGGCACCGCCTCGGCCACCCGCATCGGAACCCTGGGTTACATGGCGCCGGAGCAGGTCGAGGGCACCGCGCTGGGCCCGGCCGCGGACCTGTTCGCCTGGGGCGCGGTCATGATCCACGCCGCGACCGGCGCGGAGGCGTTCCCCGGCCCCACCCAGGCCGCCCGCATCCACCAGGTCCTCACCCACCCGCCCCAGACCGGGGACCTGGCCGACCCCCTGCTGGGCATCGTCCTGGCCTGCACGGCCAAGGACCCCGCCCACCGTCCCACCGCACGCCAGGTCCTGGACATGCTCCTCACCGGCCGCACCACGCCCCCTCCGGATACGGAGCAGACCCGGCGCTACACCGCCGACGAGACCGTGCCCGAACCCGATCCGGCATTGTGGGACAGCAGCGCCACCGACCCGACCCCCTTCACCGCCGACGCCCTGCTCCCGCAGCGGTTCACCACCGACAATGCCATCGCGTTCGCCCGGGTGGCCACGGGAGCCCGTCCCTGCACCAAGGCCGCGACCGGCAAAGGCGGGCTCACCGCGGAGGAGGTGATCGAGGAGATCACGGCCCGCGGGTGCACGCAGGTGATGACCGGGGTCTATGTGGAGCAGCCCGGCCCGCGTGCCACCCCCGGCAACCCCGTCCAGGTCTCGGTCATGGTCCTCCCGTTCCCCGACACCGCAGCGGCCCGCGACGCCCGTGACTACCTCAGCGGCCCCGCGCGCTGGCACCTCACCACGTGGCGTGAGCACACCGGCCCCGGCACCCGGCCCATGACCCCGCACATCCGGTACTACCGCTGGTCCCACAACCGCCTCGCCCACCGGTACGTGGTCACCGTGATGGCCCACCGCACCGACCTCACCACCGACGGCGGGATCAAGCCGTGGCTGGAATCCGCGGCGGCCGAAGCCTGCCGCTCCAGCGGGCCGCAGAACCACCGCGGCCCCTGACCGGGCCCGCCGCCGCGGTCAGCCGGGCCTGCTGGGCGTGCGGGCCGTACCCCGTTCGAGCGTGCGCAGCCGTGTGAACGGCACCGCTGCGGCGAGCGCCACGGCGACCGCCCCCACGAGCAGGAGGGCGGGCCCGGGGCCGGAGCCGTCGATGACGGCGCCCGCGGCCGCGGACGCCAGCGACGCCCCGAGGTTCACGGCGGTGTTGACCCAGGTCGAGGCTTCCGTCCGGCTGCGCTCCGCAACGATCGTGTCGGCGATGAGGTACCCGGTGATGAGGGACGGGGCGAGGAAGAACCCGACGAGCGCGAGGCCCGCGGCGACGGGGACGAGCGCGTCCAGCCGGGACACGAGAACCGCGGCGAGCCCCATGCCGGCGCACAGGGCGAACAGCCGCGTTCCGATTCCCGCCCTCAAGTTCAGCTGCCCGTAGAGGAGCCCGCCGAGGGCGCTTCCGCCGGCGAAGGCCGCCAGGAGCCAGCCCGCGGCCGCGACGGAACCGTGCTGCTCGGCGACCGCCGGTGCCGCGATCTCCGCGACGCCGAGTACGCAGCCGACACCGAGGAGGGCGAGCAGGACCCGTACGAAACCGGGCTGCCGCAGCGGGCGGTCACCCCGCGCAAGCACCCCCCGTGTTCCGCGAAGTGCCCCCGACGACGCGCTGGAGGTCATCGCCGCGGTGCCGAGGAGGACGGCCACCGCGGTCACCCAGAGCCCGGCACCGGGAGAACTGGCCGCGATCACCGCGGTGATGATGACGGGGCCGCCGACGAAGAGCAGTTCTTCGCACACCGCGTCGATGCTGAATGCTTTCGTCCGCTGGTCGCCGGCCGTCGTGAGCGACGCCCAGATCGTTCGCATCGCCGCACCCAGGGGCGGCGATGCCAGGCCGACCACCGCGCTGAGGACGAGGAACCACACGACCGCGACCCCCTCCGCCGCCGCGGCGAGGGCCAGGGCGATGAACCCGGCGGCTTGGACCGACGCCATGGTGAGCAGCGCGATCCGCTGACCGAACCGGTCGACGGCCCGGGCGCGCCACGGCGCGGCGACGACGTTGGCGATTCCGAACGCCGCAGTCGCGAAACCGGCGTGGGCGTAGGAGCCCGTGCTGTCGTGGACGGCGAGGAGGAGGGCGAGACCGCCCATCGCGAGCGCCGAGCGGCCGATCAGGGCGGGGACGAAGGCGCGCAGCGCGCCGGGAAGCAGAAGTACTGCGAGCACGGGAAGGCTCCGATGATGTGCGGCCGCCGCGGTGTGCGCGGCCGCCGTTGATCTGACGGTGGGCGAGGTCCGGAGGGCAGGACGACCTGCACCCTCAACGGATGAGAACCCGGGCGGGAGGGACCCGGGACCGTCAGACGAACATCAGGATGAGCATCCGGAGATCCTAGCCGATGGCGCGTCGTGGGATGCCGGACACGCGGGCGGCCTCATGCCCCGGTGTGGAGGCAGGGCGGGCCAGGGCGCGGGCGGCGAGGCCGCCCCCCACGCACCCGTGCCGATGGCCGTAGACGGTCACACCGGGCGTTCGATCCGTTTCGGGCCGTACCGTCCAGGCGTGGACATCACCCTCGCCGACGCCTGGGATCTGTGGTGGTCGGGTCGTCAGCTCACCGGCTACTCCCTGCACGGGGCCCCGGTGCCGTGACCGGGCCGCGGCGGGAAGATCCTCGCGTTCCCGGCGGCGCCACCATTGTGCTGGACGCCATCGGATCCGAGCGCATCATCGCCTGGGGCGGCCGGTTGCAGAAGAACTCATGGCTGAGCACAGCACGGGCGGCCGTGGGCGCTCCGCTGGCGGTTGGCGCCATCGCGTCCCAGATCGGCAGGACGCCCCCACCGAGCGTTGAAACGTTCGCGCGTGGCCTCAGGCGTCGGCGTAGAGGGCGGCCAGGGCGCGGACGGAGCGGGCCGCGAGGGCGACCGCCTCGGGCGGGGCGAGGACCTCGGCGTCGGCGCCGAACTGGAGGAGTTGGTTGACCCCGCCCAGGGCGGGATAGGTCAGGTCGACCTCGGTCCACTCCCCCGGGGTCTCCGGGGTCTGCTGTGGGGCGGCGGCGCGGCCGCCGACGATGCGCAGGAACATGTCCAGGCGGCGGGTGCGCACGCGGGCGCGGACCCGGACCTCGCCGGGGCGGTGCTCGACCTGGTGGCGCAGCCCCTCCCACACCTGGGCGAGTTCGGCGCCGTCGCGGCGGCGCACCGGGGTGTCGGTGAGGTGCGCGGCGGCGACCCGTTCGGCGCGGAACAGCCGCGGTGCGCCGCGGTGGTCGGCGACCAGGTACCACACGCCGGCCTTGGCGACGAGCCCGTAGGGGTCGACGGTGTAGGTGCGGGGGGCGGGCGTGTCGCTGTGGCGGTAGCGCAGGCGCACGCGGCAGTCGGCGAACACGGCGGCGTGCAGCGACTGGAGGTCGGCGTGGGGGCGGGGGTCGGCCATCCAGCGGTCGGGATCGATGAGGACGCGGCGGCTCATCTGCTCGGCGGCGGGGCGGTGGGCGGCGGGCAGGGCCGCCATGACCTTGCGCAGGGCGGATCCCAGGGCGCCGTCCAGGCCGAGCGCGGTGTGCGCGCCTTGGGCGGCGAGGACGAACAGGGCGGCGGCTTCGTCGGCGGTGAGCCCGGTGACGTCGGTGCGGAAGCCGGGGAGCAGGGCGATGCCGCCGTGGCGGCCGCGTTCGGCGTAGACGGGCACGCCCGCGGTGGACAGCGACTCCACGTCGCGGTAGATCGTGCGGGGCGAGACTTCGAGGCGGTGGGCGAGTTCGGTGGCCCGCACCCGGTCCCGGGTTTGCAGGAGCAGCAGGATCGACAGCATCCGGTCGGATTTCACGCCCTCCAGGATGCCCGAAAAACATGACGGGGATTGTCAACTTTGCGCGGCAGTGTCGGCACCGCTCACCGGGGGTGGCCGGGGCCCGGGCCCGGGCCGTTCGCGCCCCCGCATCACACCGACACGAACAGGAACACCGCATGACGCACCAGGACACCGCCGCGGGGATCGACCGCCTGCGCGCCGACGTGCGCGGGGCCGTGCTCGTCCCCGGCGACCCCGCCTACGCCTCCCACACCACCGGTTTCAACACCGCCGTGGTCCACCGGCCCGCCGTCGTGGTCGCCGCCCGGACACCGGCGGACGTTGCCAATGCCGTGGCCCACGCCGCCGCGCACGGGCTGGCGGCGGGCGTGCAGGCGACCGGGCACGGCGCCGCTCAGGCGGCCGCGGGCGGGGTGCTCGTCTCCACCCGGGCGATGGACGGGGTGCGGGTGGACGCCGGACGGCGCCGGGCCGTCGTCGGGGCCGGGGCACGCTGGTCGCAGGTCATCGAGGCCGCGGCCGAGCACGGCCTGGCCCCGCTGAGCGGGTCGGCCCCGCACGTGGGCGCCGTCGGCTACACCCTGGGCGGCGGGTTGAGCCTGCTGGCGCGCCGCCACGGCTACGCCGCCGACCACGTGCACGCCATGGACGTGGTCACCGCCCAGGGCCGCGAACACCGCGTCGATGCCGACACCGACCCCGAGCTGATGTGGGGCCTGCTGGGCGGGCGCGACAACCTCGCGATCGTCACCGGCATGGAGATCGGCCTGGTGGAGCTGCCCGCGTTCACCGGCGGCGGCCTGTACCTGGACGCCGCCGACCCGGCCGCGGTGCTGGCGGGGTGGGCGAAGTGGACCCGGGAGGTGCCCGAGGAGCTGACGACCTCGATCGCGCTGCTCACCTTCCCCGACGTGGCGGGCCTGCCCGAACCGCTGCGGGGGCGCCGCGCCGCCCACGTCCGCGTCTGCCACACCGGGCCGGAGGAGGAGGCGCGGCGCCTGGTGGAACCGCTGCGCGGGCTGGCCCCGGTGGTGATGGACACGGTCGCCGCGATGCCCTACACCGCCTCCGGCACCATCCACGGCGACCCGGCGGAACCCATGGCCTACACCGGCGACAACGCCCTGCTCGACGGCGTGGACGGGGCGGTTGCGGGCGCGGTCGCCGACGCGGTGGGGCCCGGCGCGGCCGCGCCCGCCATCGTGGAGGTGCGCCACCTGGGCGGGGCGCTGGAGCGGCGCCCGGGCGGGGACACCGCGGTGGGCCACCGCGGTGCCCGGTTCCTGGTGTCCTCGGCGGGGATGCTCGGCACCGCCGACGACGCGGGGGTGCGCGCCGCCCAGCGGCGGCTGATGGCGGCGTTGGAGCCGCGGACGGTGGGCCGGTTCCTCAGCTTCCTCGGCCCTGACGCGGGCCCCGAACGGGTCGCCGACGCCTATGAGGCGCACGACCTGGCCCGGTTGCGGGCGCTGAAGGCCGCCCGGGACCCCGGCACCGTGTTCCGCATGGGCCACACTCTCGCCCCGGCGGCGGCGCGGGGGTGACCCGTGCGGGGGTGACGGCGCGGGTGCGCCCCTGTCCGCGGTGACCGCGGACGCGGGCGTCCTCCGGGGGCTCAGGCGTGCTCATCGGTGCCGCCTTGGGGGACGCGGGGCGGCTGGGCGGCCAGGCGGGCGCACAGCTGTTCCAGGGTGGGGGCGCGCAGCAGCAGGGCCAGGGCGCCGGGGCGGGCGGTCTCGGTGAGCACGGCGGTGTAGTCGGGGCGGCCGTGCTCGTCGTGGAGCTCGCTGATGGCGTAGTGGGCGAAGCGCGCCCGCGCCTGACGTAGTGCGGCGCTGGGGTAGAGGACGTACACCGGGGTCACCCCGCACCGACCGGGACGGTGCGCACGGTGGTGGTGATGCGGCACGCGGCGAGGGGTCCGCCGCTGAGCGGCGCCCGGTCGGCCAGCGCGCGGGGGTCTCCGGGGCCGGGGGCGACGTGGATCCACAGGCCGGCGGCCGGGGTGAAGGCGCCGCGGATCTCCAGCCAGTCGCGCAGCGGGCCGAGGAGGTCCAGGCGCCGGGCCAGGTCGGTGAGTTCGCGACCGCGCGGTCCGGGCGGCCGGGGCGGTCCGCCGCGGAAGAGGCCGACGGTGCGGGTTTCGGTCCGTCCGCGGGAGATCTCTTTCGACAATGGGGTGGGAGTGGGGTCGGGGCCGTGCGGCGAAAGGGTGCGCCGAGCGGGGTTGTTAAGGTGCGACATGGGTCCGCCTTGTCCGAGGAACAGGTCGGGGACCCACGGCCCTGACCGGTGCTCCACCACTGGTCGGGGCCACTTCTCATGGTCGGCGCCGGCGGTGGGTCCCCGCATGTTCGCCGCGGCCCGAAGGGCCGTCGCTGAGCGCCTCAGCTCTAATTTGAACGGCCCTGGACTCTGCACGCCAGCAGCTTCAACGGACGCTCATAATTCCTCAGAAGCGGTGGCGGGACGTGGTGGGTCGATGGTCGAATTCGGAAGACATCGGCTTATCCCCTCCCGGAGGCCCGGAATGGCCATGAAGAAGATCAGCCCCGTATGGAAACGGTACGGCGCAGAAGTCCGCAAATGGAGAGAACTGGCGCAACTGACGCAGACCCGTCTCGCCGCCAAGGTGTCACTCTCGTCCTCTGCGGTCTCCTACATCGAAGCCGGGGTGCTCCGCCCGCAAGCCGACCATGCGCACGCCTTGGACGCAGCCCTCGACGCAGGCGGAGCACTGGTCCGCATGTGGGAGGAGTACACCAAGCAGGGGACGTTCCCGGTAGGGTTCCGTCAGTTCGTCGACTTCGAACGAATCGCCATCGAACTGCACGAGTACCAGAACATTCTGGTGCCGGGAATCGTGCAGACGGCGGATTATGCGCGGGCGCTGATTTCCCAGACCCGTCACGGAGACTCCAAGGAATCCATCGATCTGATGGTGGAGAGCCGCATGCGCAGGCAGGCGATCTTTGCCCGCCCGGACCCTCCACTATTGTTGCTGGTAGTCGAAGAAGTCGCCATCCGGCAGGTCGTCGGAAATGCGGCTATTGCTGCGCGCCAACTGGACCGCCTCGCCGCCTTGGCGGAAGAACGAAAGATCCGCCTTCAGGTCGTCCCGCAGGGACTCAGCCCGCACCCGGCGCTCTTGGGGCCGTTCCGCATGTACATCTTCAAGGACCGACCGACGATCGCCTCGTGTGAGCATGCCGTCGATGAGCAGGTCATCGATGACGCCGAACAGGTACGGCGGCTGCGAGGAGTATTCGGAGCACTGCAAGCCGAGGCACTATGCGTCAGTGAGAGCGTCGACCTGATCCGTCGCATCCAAGGAGGCATCGATGAATGACCAGCCCCGCTGGCACAAGTCCAGCTACAGCAACGGCAACAACTCAAGCTGCGTCGAGGTCGCCGAGGGCGCACCGGTCCGGGTGCGCGACACCGACCACCGCCACCTCGGCCACCTTACTTTCACTCCCGCCGCCTGGACGGTGTTCCTCCGCCAGGTCGCGGCCGAGCGGACCCGTTGACGGGCGACGATAAGGCCAGGTCCTAGGGTGCTGGGGTACCGGCGCCCGCACGCGCCGGCCGCGAACGTCGGGCAACGAGTCGAGGAGTGTGCGCCGTGGGGGTTGCCGAGGAACTGGTGGCGGCGGTCGGAGCGGAGCAGGTCGTCACCGACCCCGCCGTCATGGCGGGCTACGCCCACGACGAGGCCGAATGGGCGCCCCACGGCGCCCCCGCCGCGGTGGTGCGCCCCCGCTCCACCGACGATGTCGCCGCGGTGGTGCGGGTGTGCGCCGCCACCGGCACCCCCGTCGTGGGGCGCGGCGCGGGCACCGGCCTGTCCGGCGCCGCCAACGCCGACCACGGGTGGGTGGTCGTGTCGTTCGAGCGGATGGACAAGGTCCTGGCGGTGGACGCGGCCGAGCAGACCGCCACCGTGCAGCCCGGCGTCGTCAACAACGCGCTTCGGGCCCGCGTCGCCGAGGACGGCCTGTGGTACCCGCCCGACCCCGCCTCCGCCCCCTGGTCCACCATCGGCGGCAACGTCGCCACCAACGCGGGCGGGCTGTGCTGCGTCAAGTACGGGGTGACCCGCGACTACGTCCTCGGGATGGAGGCCGTCATGGGCTCGGGCGAGGTGGTGCGGCTGGGCCGCACCACCGCCAAGGGCGTCACCGGCTACGACCTGGTCGGGCTGATGGTCGGCTCCGAGGGCACCCTGGGCCTGGTCACCGAGGTCACCGTGCGCCTGGCGCCACTGCGCCGCGGCGGCGAGCACACCGTCGTCGGCTACTTCGACACCCTGGTCCAGGCCGGGGACGCGGTGGCGGCCGTCGCCGCCGCCGGGGTGGTGCCCTCCGCGCTGGAGCTGATCGACCGGTTCTGCCTGGAGGCCGTGGACGCCTGGAAGAACATGGGGCTGGCCGCCGAGGGCGCCGTGCTGCTGCTGGGCCGCAGCGACGCCCCGGGCGCGGCGGGCGAGGCCGAGGCCGCGCAGATCCTGGCGTGCTTCGAGGGCGCGGGCGCCGTCATGGCGATGCGCTCCACCGATGAGGAGGAGGCCGAGGCGCTGTTCGAGGCGCGCCGGCTGGCCTACCCCGCCCTGGAGCGGCTGGGCCCGCTGCTCACCGAGGACGTGTGCGTGCCGCGGGGCCGCGTCCCGGAGATGCTGCGCCTGATCGAGGACGCCGCCGCCCGCTTCGACACCCGCATCGGCAACATCGCCCACGCGGGCGACGGCAACCTGCACCCGCTGTTCATCGTCCCCGCCGGGGACGCGGCCGCCAAGGAGCGCGCCCAGGAGGCGTTCGAGGTCATCGTGGACGGCGCCCTCGCGCTGGGCGGCACGGTCACCGGCGAGCACGGGGTGGGCCTGCTGAAGATGCGCGGCGCGGCCGACGAGCTGGGCCCGGAGGTGCTCGCCATGCACCGCGCCCTGAAGGACGCCCTGGATCCGCGGGGGGTCTTCAACCCCGGCAAGGTGTTCGCCTGAGCCCGGGCCCGCTCCGGGCCCCGGCGCACCAGAGGGCGGGACCCGGGGTCAGTAGTCGACGGGGTCGCGCACGAGCGGGCACGTCATGCAGTGCCCGCCGCCGCGCCCCCGGCCCAGTTCGGCGCCGACGATCGTGATGACCTCGATCCCGGCCTTGCGCAGCAGCGTGTTGGTGAGCGTGTCGCGGTCGTAGGTCATGACCACGCCCGGTTCCAGGGCGACCGCGTTGTTGGCGCTGTCCCACTGCCGGCGCTCGGAGGCGTAGATGTCGCCGCCGGTCTCGATGACCCGCAGCCGGGCCAGGCCCAGCGCCTCGGCGACCACGTCGACGAACGCCCGGTCGCCCTCGTCGGTGACCTCCACCCCCGGGGCCGCATCCGCGGGGCGCAGCGAGAACGTGCGCACGGCGTCCATGATGTGCGGGTACAGGGTGACGGTGCCGCGGTCGACGAAGGTGAAGACCGTGTCGAGGTGCATCGCGGCGCGCAGCTTCGGCATGGCCGCCACGACCACCCGCTCGGCCGCGCCGTTGGCGAACAGGGCCGCCGCGACCTGGGTGATCGCCTGGCGGGACGTGCGCTCGCTCATGCCCATCAGCACCACCCCGTTGCCGACGGGCATGACGTCGCCGCCCTCGAAGGTGGCCTGCCCCCAGTCGCGCTCCGGGTCGCCCCACCACACGGTGTCCGCGGCGAAGTCGGGGTGGAACGCGTACACGGCCTTCATCAGCAGGGTCTCGCCGCGCCGCGCCGGCCAGTACAGCGGGTTGAGCGTCACCCCGCCGTACAGCCAGCAGGTCGTGTCCCGGGTGTAGAGGGTGTTGGGCAGCGGCGCCAGGAGGTACTCGCGCACCCCCGTCGACTCCCCGGCCAGGGCGAGCGAGCCGGGGCGGAACTCCGGCGGCAGGTCGGCGGCCGCCACCCCGCCGATGAGGAGCTCGGCGAGCCGGCGGGGGCTCTGCGCCTCCAGGAACGCGCGGGTGGCCTCGGTGAGGCCGAGGCCGACCTCGTTGGCGGTGATGCGGCGGTCCAGCAGCCAGGAGCGGGCCCGGGGCAGCGCCATGGTCTGGGCGAGGGCGTCGTGCAGCTCGACGACCTCGACGCCGCGGTGCCGGAGCTTGTTGACGAAGTCGGCGTGGTCGCGCTGGGCGTTGTCGACCCACAGCACGTCGTCGAACAGCAGCGCGTCGGAGTTGGACGGGGTGAGGCGGCGGTGCGCGAGCCCCGGCGCGCACACCAGGACCTTCCCCTGCCGACCAAAACACCCCACCCCCACCAACACGGACTAGGGAGCTGCCAGGTCGGCGAGGAGGCCGAAGTGGTCGCTGGCCCACACCCCGTCCACGGGCTCCGCGAACAGCCGACGGCACGCGCGTACCTCCAGCGTGGGCCCGCCGTGCTCGCCGCACCGCACGAGGATGTAGTCGATGCGCCGGAACGGCCAGTCCCCGTCGGACATCAGCGGGTTGTCGGGCGTGTAGGTGTGCCCCGGCTCCCCGGGGTTGGCGCTGTCCCAGGCGTCGCGGAAGCACACGCTCGTCCCGCCCAGCGACTGGCGGCCGGTGAGGAACCGGATGCTCGCCGCCGCCGGGTCGGCGTCGAGGTCCCCGGCGAGGACCACATGCCCGCCCTCGGGCGCGGCCTCCTGCGCCGCACGCGCCGCGATGACGGCCTGCGCCTCCCGCTCGGCCTCCATGTCAAGCTTCCAACTGGGGAAATGGTTCACCAGCAGCACCGGCCCCGCGGGCGTCGGGGTGCGCGCCAGCAGCGTCGTGCACGCGAAGTCCGCCGTGCGGGGGCTGACGTCCAGGTCGAGCCGGCGCACCTGTGCCAGCGGCCACCGGCTCGCGATCGAGGCCCCCGACCCGTTCGCGGCGCGCCCCACCTGGTGGGCGATGTGGTACTCCTCCCCCAGCAGGTCGCGGACCTGGTCGTAGGACTCGGTCACGATGGTCTCCTGCAAGGTGAGCAGGTCGGGGTCCGCCCGGCGCAGGCCCGCGCGCAGCACGGCGCGGCGCTGCTCCCAGTCGCCGAAGACGCCCCACACGTTCATCGTGGCCACGCGCACGCGACCGCCGCCCCGGCCCCGGCCCCCGCCCTGGTCCTGGTCCTGCGACACCCCCGGCCCCCTCTCGCCTCCGCCTCCGCCTCCGCATCGGACACCGCCATCCTCCGGCCCGCCCCGCACCACCGGCCCCGCCCGCGCACCCCTCCCCGCGGGTGCGGGCCGGGAGCTCGGTCACCGCAGGCGCAGCCAGCCGGTGCGGACCTCGAAGGACCGGCCCGCGCGCAGGTGGTCGACGACCGCGTGTTCCAACCGGGTCGCCGGGACCACCGCCTCCGGGTCGGCCCCGCGGTGGCGGAACACGAACCGGAACACGTCGTCGTCGCCGGGCGCCCCGCCCGGCACCAGGGTGAACCGGTCCGCGAACCCCAGGATGTTGGAGTCGGCGCCCAGGTACTCGCGCAGCTGCGGGTCCAGCAGCCACGACGTGCACGTCGCCACCGGGTAGTCGGCGCCCAGGTGCGCGGCGAAGAACGGGCGCGCCCGCGCCAGCGACCCGCCCACCGCCTCCGGCGCGAACGACCCCGGCGCGGGGATGTGCACCCGCAGCACCGGCGCCCCCGCGCGCAGCTCCGCGGGCAGCGTGGTCTCCTCCGCGGCCCGGTACCACCGCACCGGGCCCTGCTCGCCCAGCCGGTGCGGCTCGAACTGGAGCCGGCCCAGCTCGAACAGGCCCACCCGGTAGTGCAGGGCGATCCACCCCGCGACGTCCAGCCCCAGCACCCCGTACATCGTGCGGGTGTGGCCGACGTGGCGGCCCACATCGGCCAGGGTCGCCCCGGTGACGGCCGGGTCGACGCCGAGGCGGGCGTGGGCGGCGTGCAGCGCGGGCGCCTGGGCCGCGAACGCGAACACCGCGGCGGTGCGCGCCCGCACATCGGCGACCGCGGCCAGGTCCGGCCACGGCACCCACGGGTCCCCGGCGGCCGAGGCCGCGGCGAGGTCGGCGGCCAGGCGGGCGCACATCAGCTCCAGCAGCCGCCGCGCCGGCGCGGGCCAGGACCCGTCCGGCCACACCTGGAGCAGTTCGGCGGTGTCGCGGGGGTCCAGGTGCAGCGGGGCGAGGGCCTGGGCGTCGGCGCGGGCGGGCAGGTCCACGGTGACCGGGGGGAGTTCGGCGGCGCGGTCCAGCCAGTCCCGCATGGCCTCCGGCAGTCCGAGCGCGTCGGTGAGGGCGGCAGTGTCCATGGCGTTGATCATCGCCGCCCGGGCCCCGGATTGTCACCACCGCCCCCGCGCGGACCTCGCCCCGTCCCCAGGGGTCTCGGTGATCCGGCCCCGCTGCGCCGCGCTCCTGCCCGCCGCGCTTGCCGACGCGGTCGCACCTGCCCGCCGCGACCACATCGCTGCGAAGGCGGACGCACGGACGGGCGGGTGGCCGCCACAGGGAGGGGGTGCAGGGCGTCATCGGCCACTGCGGGCAATGCAGCGGCGCCCGCCGGAGCACATCCTTGATCGGGGCAGGTCAGGACGGCACCCCAACGGCCCCTCAGGGGGCGGTGATCGCGACGGCGACGGCCCAGGCGATGTAGGCGGTGTTGACGGCCAGCCGCGCGGCGATCCCCGCGGGGCGGTCGATGAAGCGCGCGCGGTCCGCGTGGGCGTGCCGGGCGGCGTCCAGGTGGGACGCGAGGTAGCCGGTGATCAGCGCCGCCGCGGCCCACCCGCCGGCCGCGCGCAGGCCCGGCGCCATCAGCAGCCCGGCCACGGCGATCTCCGCCAGGCCGGTGGCCGCCACCACCGCGCCCGGGGCCGGGACCCAGGCGGGCACCAGGGTGCGGAAGTAGGCGGGCGCCGCGAAGTGCGCGGCGCCCGCGGTGACCAAGAAGACGCCGAGAACGATGGCCGCGAGAGTGTGCATGCGGCGATCATCGTGGGCATGGGCGGATGGCGGATTGAACGAAACGATCGCCGCGCGGCCCTGGTCCCCGGTGACGAGGCCACGGTGTACGCGGAGAGCGCGGCGGCCGCCGTGACCCGGCACGTCCACCCCGTGTGGAAGGTCGTGCTGCCCGTGGGCGGGACGGTGTGCGTCGCCGCGGGCGCGGGGCGGCCCTGGCACGCGCCCGGCGCGGTGGTCCCGCCGGGGCTGGCGCACACCTGCGCGACGTCGTCGGGGTTCCTCGCGCTGTTCGTGGACGCGTGGCGGCTGCCGCCCGCGGCCGGGGCCCTGCCGCTGGACGCCGGGGCGGCGCTGCGGCTGCTGCGCGCGCTGGACAACACGGCCGCAGAGGAGGGCGCAGGGGAGGCGGTGGCCGCCGCCGACACCGGCACGGCCCGGCGGGGGCGGGTACGCCCCGGGGAGGGGCACATCACACCCACCACATAAGCTGTCGGGTGAAACCCGACATCACCGCCCCCGCCACCGGGGCCGCCGGGACGCACCAAAAGGGGGGTCGAGACACGCATGGGCGACATGGGCGAAGCCGAGCAGCAGGTCAAGGCGTGGCTCGCCGAATACGGCTCCGAGCAGGCATGCGTGGCGCACCTGCTGTGCGACCGCCACCCCGCCCACGCCCCCGCCGTCACCGAGATCGGCCCCGACCTCACCCCCACCGACACCACCTTCGGTGAGCTGCGCGAGTCCTCCCAACGCCTCGCCGCCGGACTCGCCGGGCTCGGCATCGGCCCCGGCGACCGCGTGGCGACCCTCATGGGCCGCGGCACCGACCTCACCACCGCCGCCCTCGCCATCTGGCGGCTCGGCGCCGTCCACGTCCCCCTCTCCCCCGGGTTCGCGCCCTCCGCCATCGCCCTGCGCCTGGCCGCCTCCGGCGCCGCCGCCGTCATCGCCTGCCCCGACCAGCGCCCCAAACTCGACCCCGGGCCCCACACCCCCGTCCACGTCATCACCGCAGGCCCCGCACCGGCCCGCCCCGGCGAACCCACCACCCGCGGCCTCGCCGAAAACGCCGGGACCGCACCCGCCCGCCCGGTCGCCGTGGGCGGCGACGCCCCCTTCATCCGCCTCTACACCTCCGGCGCCGCTGGCACCCCCCGCGGCGTCGACGTGCCCGTGCGCGCCCTGGCCGCCATCGCGTCCTACCACCACTACGGGCTGGAGGTCGCCGACGACGACGTGTACCTCAACACCGCCGACCCCGGGTGGTCCTACGGCCACTTCTACGGCCTGGTGTCGCCCCTGCTCGCCGGGCACCGCAGCCTCGCCCTCAACGCGCCCCCCGACCCCGAACTCCTCCTCGACGTCCTCGCCACCCACGGCGTCACGAACTTCGCCGCGACCCCCACCGCCTACCGGGCGCTGCGCGCCACCATCAAGACCGTGCCCCCCGAGATCTGGGTGCGGCGCCTGTCCAGCGCGGGCGAACCCCTCACCGCCGAACTCCTCGACTGGGCCTACGACACCTTCGGCACCCACCTGGGCGACCACTACGGCCAGACCGAACTCGGCATCGTCGCCGCCGACCACAACCCCCGCACCCGACCCGGGTCCATCGGCGCGCCCCTGCCCGGGTGGGACGTCCTCGTCCTCGACGCCCTCACCGACGACCCCGCACCCACCGGGGCGCGCGGCCGCATCGCCGTCGACCTCGCCGCCAGCCCCGCCATGTGGTTCACCGGCTACCACGGCCAACCCGCCCACACCCCGCCCCGGTTCACCTCCTCAGGGCGCTACTACCTCACCGGCGACCTCGGCACCCGCGAAGCCGACGCCACCCTGCGGTTCGCCGCCCGCACCGACGACGTCATCATCTCCGCGGGCCAGCGCATCGCCCCCACCGACATCGAAACCGTCCTGCTGGAGCACCCCGCCGTCACCGAAACCGCCGTCTACGGCGCCCCCGACGACCGCTACGGCCAGACCGTGGCCGCCCAGGTCGTCGCCGCCGACCCCGCGCCCGGACTCGACGCCGAACTCCACGCGCTGCTGCGGGACCGGTTCCCCGCCCACACCGCCCCGCACCGCATCACCTTCGTCGCGGCCCTGCCGCGCACCCGCGCCGGGAAACTCCAACGGGCCCGGCTGCGCGGACCCGTCTGAGACCACCCCCCACCTCGGGGAGCACCCACCTCACCCGGGCAGTTCCTGGGCGACCACCGTGTCGATCCGCCCCGCCATGGCCAAATCGCGCCGCGTCACCGCGCCGGTGTCGTGGCTGGTCAACCGGAACACCACCCGGGTGTAGCGGATGTCGATGTCGGGATGGTGCCCCGACGCCTCGGCCTGGCGCCCCACCTCCGCCACCAACCCCAGTGCCGCGTTGAAATCCGGGGCGTCCACCGCGCGCACGATCGCCGCGCCCTCGCGCTCCCACCCCTGCAACGCCCGCAGGCCCTGCTCGATCTCCGCATCCGACAACGCACCCATCAGCACACCCCTTGTCAGCGCCCTCGCGTCCGCCCCGGGCGGGGCGGCCGCACCCCCACCCCTGCCCAAGGCACACCACCCCTACGCCCCCGGCGCCGCCACCGTGTACAGCACGAACGGGGCGCCGCGCAGCACGATCGGCCGCGCACCCCCCATGCCCAACCGGCGCATCACCGCGCGCGACGCCGTGTTCTGCGGCTCGGTGAACGCCACCACCTCCGCGGCGCCCAGCCCGCCGAACGCCAGCGCCAACCCCGCCGCGCCGATCTCCACGGCGAACCCCCGCCGCTGCATCCGCGGGTGCACCGTCCACCCCACCTCCAGGCGGCGCACCCCCTCCACCGCGGCGAACGACAGGCCGCCGCGCCCCACCAGGGCACCCGACCCCCGCTCGTACGCCATCCACTTGCCCGCGCCCTCCACCCGCCACCGGTGCGCCATGGACTCCGCGAACGCCCGCGCCCGACCCCACGACCACGCCCCGTTGTGCCAGAACGCCACATCGGGGTGCGCGTGCAGCTCCACCAGGTCCTCGACGTGGCCCGGGCCCACCGGGACCAGGCGCAGCCGCGCCGTCACCACCGCCTGCCTCACGCCATGCCGCTGGGGTCGTCCGGCACACCCGGGTCGCCCGACTGCTCGGGGTCGATCGGCACCGACGGCACATCCGACGGCGAGGGGCCCTGCGACGGATCCGGCGGCGGCTCCGAACCCCCCGGCGACTGCGACGGCTCCGGACCCGACTCCGACGGCGACGGGGACTGCGACGGCGACTGCGACTGCGACGAACTCGGATCCGGCGACGTCTCCACCGGCTGCGCACTGGCCTCCGCGAACAACTGCGCCAAGAAGAAGTACAACGCCACCAGCAGCGCCAAGAACAGCAGCAGCACCATCAGCAGCCCCACCACCACCGCCTTGTTGGACCGCGCGTCCACCGCGGCGCCCCCGCCGCGCCCCGCCGACAGCCACCCCCACCGCGCCGCCGCTGGCCCCGACGCGCCCGCCCAATACGGCACATACGACGGCCCGCCCGCACCGCCCGGCTCCCCCGCCACCGCCTCCAGCAGCTCCCGGGCATCACCCCCGCGCACCGCCGCCCACGACGACGCCGACGCCGTGTTCGACGCCGCCACCCGCCCCGAACGCTTCGCCGCCGCCGCGAACCGGTCCCGCGCCGCAGGATCGGCCGACGCGCCCTGGCTCAGCATCGCCACACTCACCGCGCGGCCCGCACCGTCGACCGCCGCGTACACCACCCCCTCACGGGTGGCGAAGGTGCGCTCCCGCAACCGGAACGCCCCCACCTGGCGCGGATCCTCATCCGTCAGCGGCCCAGGTCCCAAAACCCCGACCCACCCTTCCCAGCCTCGACCCGCACGGAAACGGCCCGCGCCCCACCGGGGCGCCAACCGGCACAACCAGCCCTCAAACGGGTAGTCTCGCCCCTACGTCCCCCACAACGTACCCGGCGCACCGCCGCGCCGCCCACGACCCGCGACGACACACGAGAAGGACACGCGCGCCGATGGCTGATGCCGAGTCCCGCCCCGAACCCAACGGCACCACACCCCCGGCCCCCCCGGCCGAACCAGCGCCCGCGGACCCGGCCGGCCAGCCCGCCAGCGAATCGACCCGGCTGCTGCGCGCCGCGATGAACGAGGTCTCCACCGTCATCGTCGGCCAGGACCAGATGGTCGAACGCACCCTCGTCGCACTCATCGCCAAAGGCCACTGCCTCCTCGAAGGCGTCCCCGGCGTCGCCAAAACCCTCGCCGTGTCCACCCTCGCCACCGTCACCGGCGGCACCTTCACCCGCCTCCAGTTCACCCCCGACCTCGTCCCCTCCGACATCGTCGGCACCCGCATCTACCACCCCTCCACCGAACAGTTCGACGTCGAACTCGGCCCCGTCTTCGCGAACTTCGTCCTCGCCGACGAGATCAACCGCGCCCCCGCCAAAGTCCAGTCCTCCCTCCTGGAGGTCATGGCCGAAAAACAGGTGTCCCTCGGCGGCATCACCCACCCCCTCCCCGACCCCTTCATCGTCATCGCCACCCAGAACCCCGTCGAATCCGAAGGCGTCTACCCCCTCCCCGAAGCCCAACGCGACCGGTTCCTCATGAAGGTCCTCGTCCCCCACCCCCGCGCCCACGAAGAACTCGACATCCTCCGCCGCATGTCCGCCGCCCCACCCGTCCCCCACCGCATCCTCGACCCCATCACCCTCAAAGAACTCCAATCCGACGCCGAACGCGTCCACGTCCACCAACTCATCGCCGACTACATCGTCCGCATCGTCATGGCCACCCGCGAACCCGAGAACTACGGCCTCGGCGACCTCCGCCGCGTCCTCGAAATCGGCGCCAGCCCCCGCGCCAGCCTCGGCCTCGTCGCCGCCACCCGCGCCCTCGCCCTCATCCGCGGCCGCGACTACGTCCTCCCCGAAGACGTCCGCGTCCTCGCCCGCGACATCATGGCCCACCGCCTCGTCCTCACCTTCGACGCCCTCGCCGACGGCATCACCCCCACCCACGTCATCGACCGCGTCCTCGCCACCGTCCCCCCACCCCGCGTCATCTGGGACGACCCGCCCGCCACCACCGCGGCCGCCGCCGCCCACTGACCCCATGCCCGCACACCCGCCCCACCTCGACCCGCGCACCCACACCGCGCTACGCCGCCTCGACCTCACCATCGTGCGCCGCCTCGACGGCCTCCTCCACGGCGAACACCTCGGCCTGCGCCTGGGCCCCGGCTCCGAACCCGCCGAAGCCCGCGTCTACCAACCCGGCGAAGACGACGTCCGCCGCATGGACTGGTCCGTCACCGCCCGCACCACCGTCCCCCACGTCCGCGACCTCGTCGCCGACCGCGAACTCGACGCCTGGACCCTCCTCGACCTCTCCGCCAGCATGGAATTCGGCACCGCCGACGCCGAAAAACGCGACGTCGCCATCGGCGCCCTCGCCGCCGTCAACGTCCTCACCCAACGCATCGGCGACCGCTTCGGCGCCCACTTCCTGCACCGCGGCAACATCCGCCGCTGGCCCGCACGCTCCGGCAAAGCAGCCCTCCTCGCCCTGCTCACCACCGCCGTCGAAGCACCCCGCCACACCACCCCCGCCACCGGCGGCGCCGACCTCACCACCGCCATGGCCGACCTCGCCCGCACCCGCACCCGCCGCGGACTCCGCGTCGTCATCTCCGACTTCCTCGACCAGGCACCCCCCAACCCCCAAGCCCGCGCCCCCTGGGAACGGCCCCTCCGCCAACTCGCCACCCGCCACCAGACCCTCGCCATCGAAATCCTCGACCCCCGGGAACTCGACCTCCCCGACATAGGATTGACGGCGATGCACGACCCCGAAACCGGCCGGCTCCGCGAAGTGCACCTCACACCGCAGCTCAGGCACCGCTACGCCGCAGCCGCCCACGCCCAGCGCACCGGCATCCGCGCCGCCCTGCGCCGCTGCGGCGTCCCCCACCTCACCCTGCGCACCGACCGCGACTGGATCCTCGACATCGCCCGCTTCGTCATCGAACAACGCCGCACCGCCCACCGCCTCGCCCGGCACACCCCCGCCGACCCCCGATGACACCCGCCCCGAGCCCGCGGCACCGGACCCAAGGAGCACCCGAGTGAACATCCTCGAACTGCGCTTCCTCAGCCCCTGGTGGCTCCTGCTGCTCCTCGTCCTCGCCGCGTTCATCGGCGCCTACATCTACCTCCAAGGCCGCCGCAAGCACTACGCCGTCCGCTTCACCAACCTCGCCCTGCTGTCCAGCGTCGCCCCCAACAACCCCGGCTGGCGACGCCACGCCTGCGCCGCACTGTTCTGCCTCACCACCGCCGTCCTCATCATGGCCATGGCCACCCCCGCCATGCCCGTCCAAGTCCCCCGCGAACGCGCCACCATCATCGTCGCCATCGACGTCTCCCCCTCCATGGCCGCCACCGACGTCTCCCCCGACCGCCTCAACGCCGCCAAGGAATCCGCCCAAGGATTCGTCGACACCCTCCCCGACCGGTTCAACGTCGGACTCGTCGCGTTCTCCAACACCGCCTCCGTCGTGTCCTCCCCCACCCAGGACCACCAGGCCGTCGCCGACTCCATCGAAAACCTCCGCATCACCCCCGGCACCGCCATCGGCGAAGGCGTCTACACCTCACTCAAATCCATCGAATCCTTCGACGAAGAAGCCGCCCAAGACCCCCCGCCCGCCGCCGTCGTCCTCCTCTCCGACGGCGAGAACACCAGCGGCCGCCCCGTCTCCACCGCCGCCGACGCCGCCGCCGAAAGCGAAGTCCCCGTCTCCACCATCGCCTTCGGCACCGGCGCCGCCATCATCGAGATCCACGGCCAACTCGTCGAAGCCGACATCGACAAGGCCGCCCTGGAACGCCTCGCCGACACCACCGGCGGCAACTTCTACGAAGCCGAATCCGGCTCCGAACTCTCCGACGTCTACGACGACATCGGATCCTCCCTCGGCACCGACACCGTCGACGAGGAAGTCGTCACACTCTTCGTCGGCATCGCCCTCCTCCTCGCCGCCGCAACCGCCACCGCGTCGCTCCTCTGGTTCCAGCGCCTCCCCTGACCCACCCCACCCATGGCCTCAACCGGCCACGAACCAGGACAAACACCGACACAACACCCCCCGACTGCGCTACCGTGGACCCGTTTTCGCACCACACGCACCGGGGGACCCGCCATGCCCGACACCGCCACACCCACCGCCGTCTTCTTCGACCTCGACGACACCCTCCTCGACGACCACACCGCCACCGCCGCCGGCCTCCACACCCTCATGGAACTCCTCGGCCACCCCGACAGATCCGCGGCACGCCACCTCTGGGACGTCCAAACCGACATCTCCTTCGGCGCCTACATCGCCGGCCGCCTCACCCTCACCGAACAACGCCGAGAACGCATCCGCGCCCTCGCCACCCAAGCCGGCCACGCCAGCATCTCCGACCACCACTGCGACGACCTCTACAACCGCTACCTCGCCGCCCACCGCCACGCCTGGCGCGCCTACCCCGACGCCACCCCCGCCCTCACCCACCTCGCCGCCAACGGCATCAAACTCGGCATCATCACCAACGGCACCGAAACCCTCCAACGCGACAAACTCGCCGCCCTCGACCTCACCCACCACTTCCACAGCATCGTCTGCGCCGACGCCGCCGGCGCCGGCAAACCCGACCCCCGCATCTTCCACGCCGCCTGCACCCACATCGGCACCCCGCCCGAGAACGCCTGGCACATCGGCGACCAGCTCCGCGCCGACGCCATCGGCGCCATCGCCGCCGGAATCCGCCCCATCCTCCTCGACCGCCGCACCACCCACGGCCCCCAACCCGACATCACCACCATCACCACCCTCGACGAACTCCCCGCCCTCCTCACCCCCCACCCCACAACCGAACCCAGCCACCCCTGACCCCACCAGCCCCACCCGCCCGGCATAATCACCCCATGGGCACCCCGACCAGCGACGACACCACCACCCCGACCACCCTGCGACGCGCCACCGCCCACACCCTCACCACCGCACCCCCCGACCGCGCCGTCCGCCCCACCACCCCCCACCTGCCCGGCGCCCGCATCCGCTTCGGCGACGACCCCGCCGCCACCGCCCGCACCGCGGCCGGACTCCCGCCCCACACCCCGCTCACCGCACACCACGTCCGCACCGAACTCACCACCGTCACCACCCCCGACGGCCCCCGCCCCCTCCACATCGACCGCATCTACTACACGACCCCCGCCACCGGCGGCCCCGCAGCGACCATCCCCCTCACCGCGACCATCCCCCTCACCGCGGCCCTCGCCCTCCCCGCGACCCCCACCGCCGCCGACCTCGTCGCCGACGAACTACCCCACACCGGACACCGGCTCCGCCGCTTCGCCGCCTACGGGCTCGTCACCGACCCCACCGGCCGCCTCCTCCTCTCCAAGATCGCCCCCGGCTACCCCGCCGAAGGCACCTGGCACCTGCCCGGCGGCGGCGTCGACACCGGCGAAACCCCCCAGAACGCCCTCACTCGCGAGATCTACGAGGAAACCGGGCAGCACGGCACCACCGGCGCCCTCATCGGCGTCGATCACCACCGCCGCGCCGGCCAAATAGGCCCCGAAAGCCCCGACACCGACATCTACGCCTTGTGGGTGTACTTCCACGTCCACATCGCCGACCCCGACGAACCCCGCGTCACCGAGATCAACGGATCCACCATCGACTGCGGCTGGTTCACCCCCGACGACCTCCCCCACATCCCCCTGTCCAGCACCGCGCGCAAGGGCCTCACCGCCCTCGCCGCCACCTGAACCCCCCGCCGCGCACCGACAACGGGCGGCACCACCCGCCGCACGCCTGCCGCGACCATGCGGCCCTCGCGGCGGAACGCCCCTCAGCGACTGGTGGGTACCGGTCCGGATCCCGGCCGAGAGGACGTGTCTCGGCGGTCGCTGCTGCGCAGCAGCGACCGCCGAAGCACATCCCGACCGGGAAACCCCAACAGCCGCTCAAGGGCCGCTCAGGCCCGCCGAGGCGCGACCCGACCACCAGTGCCGGCCCAACCACACCCCCGCGCCCACCGCCAGCACCGCGGCCCCCACCAGCACCGACCCCGTCGGCAGGCTCAGCGCCAGCACCACACACCCCACCAGCCCCACGATCGGCACCAGCAGCGGCGGCCGGTTCTCCTCCGGGCCCAACCGCAGCGCCGACGCGTTCGCGATCGCGTAGTACACCAGCACCCCGAACGCCGAGAACCCGATCGCCCCCCGCAGATCGACCGAGAGCACCAGCACCACCACCACGGCCCCCACCGCCAACTCCGCCCGGTGCGGCACCCCGAACCGCGGATGGATCGACGCCAGCGCGCGCGGCAGGTGGCCGTCGGCCGACATCGCCAGCACCGTCCGCGACACCCCCAGCACCAGCGACAGCAGCGCCCCCAGGCACGCCATCGCCGCACCCACCGCCACCACCCACACCAGCCACGGCCCCGCACTCGCCAAGGCGAGGTCCTCCACCGGTGCCACACTGCGCGCCAGGTTCCGCGGCCCCAGCACCGCCAGCGCCGACACCCCCACCGCCAAATACACCAGCAGCACACCCACCAGCGACGCCGTGACCGCCCGCGGGATCACCCGCGCGTCGCGCACCTCACCGGCCAGCGTCGACACCCGGGCATAGCCCGCGAACGCGAAGAACACCATGCCCGCCGCACCGAACAGCCCGAAGAACCCCGGCCAGTCGGCGCCCAGGTCCAACCGGGCCGGGTCGGCGCCCCCGCCCGTCCACGCGGCCACCACCACCGCGCCCAGCGCCAGCAGCACCCCCGCCAGCAGCACCCGGGTCACCGCCAGGGAGCGGCGCAGCCCCACATAGTTGACCGCGGTCAGCACCACCACCGCGCTCACCGCGACCGCGCGCTCGTACCCGGGCAGCACATAGGCCGCGAAGGTCAGCGCCATGACCGCGCACGACGCCACCTTGCCCACGACGAACGACCACCCCGCGAGGTAGCCCCACACCTCGCCCAGGCGCTCGCGCCCGTACACGTAGGTGCCGCCGGACTCGGCGTGGCGGGCCGCCAACCGGGCCGAGGAGGTCGCATTGCAGTAGGCCACCACGGCGGCGATCAGCATCGCCACCGGCAGCCACACGCCCGCCCGGTGCGCGGCCGGTGCGAACACCGCGAAAACGCCGGCGCCGATCATCGCCCCCGCGCCGATCAGCGTCGCGTCGCCCGCGCCGAGCACTCGGGCGGGCTCACCGCGCTGCTCAGAAGGAGAGGTCATGTAGGCAGAGTCTGCCGCACCTCGATCACCGAAGGGTCAACGACGCACCTGCCGCGAGCGGCCGGACCTGGCCGATCCCCGCTGTAGGGCGGCTTTGCGGGAGTCTGCGGCGGCGTAGCCGCCGACGATTCACGTGGTTGTCGCTTTTCGCCTTCCGAACCGTCACCTTTACAACGTAGATTCATAACTGCGTGGCGGCGGGGGAGCTACTCGACCCCCGCGCCCAGCGTCCGGCCGCCGTCGAGGGTGTGCGTCTGCCCCGTCACCCACGCCGCGTCGTCGGACGCCAGGTACGCGATCGCCGCCGCCACATCGTCGGGCTCCCCCAGCCGCCCCAGCGGGTAGCCCGCCGTGACCGCCGCCTCGTCCCCCGCGAACAGCGCCTCGGCGAACCGCGTCCGCACCACCGCCGGCGCCACCGCGTTCACCCGGATCCCCGGCGCCAGCTCATAGGCCAACTGGCCGGTCAGGTTGATCAGCGCCGCCTTGCTGGCCCCGTACACGCCGATCCCCGGCGATGGGTGCTGGCCCGCCAGCGACGCGACGTTCACCACCGCTCCCCCGTTGTCCCGCATCCACGCGTGGTACACCGCGCGCACCCACGCCGCCGCGGCGATCACGTTGACCTCGAACACCTTCGCCATGGCCGCCTCCTCCACGTTGACCACCGCGTCGAAGACCGGATTGGTGCCCGCGTTGTTCACCAGCACGTCGATGCGCCCGAACTCCGCCAGTGCGCGCCGCACGGCCTCCTCCCGGTGCTCGGCGTCGTGGGCCTTGCCCGCGACGCCGAGCGCACGCCCCGGCCCGCCCAGCGACGCCACCGCCTCCTCCAGCGGGCCGGCCGACCGGCCGGTCACCACCACCCGGCCGCCCTCCTCGGCGATGCGCCGCGCCGCCGCCAGCCCGATCCCCCGGCTCGCCCCGGTGACGATGGCGACCCTGCCCTCGAAACGTCCCACCACGCCGCTGCCCGCCTTCCCTCGACCACGTTGCATGTCGCGCCACACAGTACAGACCGTCCGGTCGGTCCGCCGCCCGGTGGCAGGGCACACCGTCATCGCCGCTGGTACCGTCGCCGCGTGGCCCAGCACTACTTCGACCCCGAGCCCGGCGCGGCACACCGCCCCGGCACCGTCGACCTCGTCCTGCCCGACCTGCACCTGCGGCTCGGCACCGACAGCGGCGTGTTCTCCCCCGACCAGGTCGACCTCGGCACCCGCATCCTGCTCGACACCGTCCCCCCGCCGCCGCCCCGCGGCCGCCTCCTCGACGTCGGCTGCGGCTACGGGCCCATCGCCCTGGCCATGGCCCGCCGCGCCCCCGCGGCCGCCGTCCTCGGCGTCGACGTCAACACCCGCGCCCTCGACCTCGCCCGCGCCAACGCCGCCGCCAACGGCATCGCCAACGCCCGCTTCGCCGCCGTCACCGACACCAGCGACGACAGCGACGGCGAGCTCGACGGCCCTTTCGACGCCCTGTGGTCCAATCCGCCCATCCGGGTCGGCAAGGCCGCCCTGCACACCCTGCTGCGCACCTGGCTCGCCCGCCTGTCCCCCGGTGCCCACGCCCACCTCGTCGTCCACCGCCACCTGGGCGCCGACTCCCTGCACCGCTGGCTCGACGCCCACGGCCACCCCGCCGAACGCGTCGCGTCCCGGTCCGGCTACCGCGTCCTGCGCACCGGGGCCCCTGAGCACCCGCCCCGCCCACCCGGTGCGACCTGCCGCTAAACTGGGCCGGGCACACACCCGACCCCGACCGCACAGCCGAGGAACACACACCTGGTGAGCACGCAACTGCGCCCCACCGACGTCAAGCGGCTGAACCGCCAATGGCGCCGACGCACCGAGGGCCGCATCGCCCTCCTCGTCGAATCCGTCACCCAGCCGTTCAACCTCGGCTCCATCCTGCGCAGCGCCGCGGCCTTCGGAGTCCAGACCGTCTGGCTCACCGGCAACGCCATCGACCCCGACCACCCCCAGGTCGGCAAGACCGCACTGGGCTCCGAGCAGAAGCTGCGCTGGGCGAAGCTGCGCACCAGCGCCGAAGCCGCCCAGGCCGCGCGCGACGACGGCTACCGCGTCGTCGCCGTCGAACTCACCCGCGACGCCGCCCCGCTGCACGAGGCCCCGCTCGACGGCGACATCTGCCTCGCGGTGGGCGCCGAGGACCACGGCTGCTCCCCCGCGCTGCTCGCCGCCTCCGACGCCCGCGCCTACATCCCGCAGATCGGCCGCGTCGGCTCCCTCAACGTCGCCGTCGCCACCGCCATCGCCCTGGCCGAGACCCGGCGCCGCGAATGGCAGGCCGGCGCCGACAGCGCACCCCACGGCGCCACCGACCGCGCCCTTGACAGTGCTTCTAAAGCCCCGGTGAGCAGCGCCGACACCGTGAACTGACCCGCGGCCCCCGCCCCGCCCGCCGCCGGCGACCCGCCATGGCGGGCCTTGCGGCGACCGCGCACCCGAGCCGATGATTCAACATGACGCAGGCGGGAACTTCACAGCCACGGCACGCGTCTTCACCGCATCCAGGCGAACCAATCGAGAGAGGACCATTGGACCCGTCCCGAAGTAGTCGCAGCGTCCACACCGGACGCTGTGCCTCCGATATCGACGAACCCCCCTCACCAGCGAGCGCGCGCTCCGAGACCATCCGCTCCGAGGCGGTGCGCGCGACATGATGATCTTCCTCAACATCCTCCTCGGAGCACTGGTGGTCTTCCTGATCACCGTCGCCACCGGGTATTTCGTGGCCCAGGAATTCGGCTACATGGCGGTCGACCGGTCCCGCCTCAAGTCCCGCTCCGCCCAAGGCGACACCGGAGCCACGCGGGCACTCGCCATCACCTCGCGCACCTCGTTCATGCTCTCGGGCGCCCAACTCGGCATCACCGTCACCGGGCTGCTCGTCGGCTACGTCGCCGAACCCATGATCGGCACCGGCCTGGGCGAGCTCCTCGGCGGTGTCGGCGTCCCCGACGGCGTCGGCGTGCTCCTGGGCACCACGCTCGCCCTGCTGTTCTCCACGGTCGTGCAGATGGTGTTCGGCGAGCTGTTCCCCAAGAACCTCGCCATCGCCCGGCCCGAACCCGTGGCGCGCTGGCTGGCGCTGTCCACCGGCATCTACCTCAAGGCGTTCGGCTGGCTCATCTGGCTGTTCGACCAGGCCGCGATCCTGCTGCTCAAGGCCATGCGGATCGAGCCGGTCGAGGACGTCCAGCACGCCGCGACACCGCGCGACCTCGAACGCATCGTCGCCGAGTCCCGCGACTCCGGCGACCTGCCCGCCGAGCTGTCCACCCTGCTCGACCGCACCCTGGACTTCCACGAGCGCACCGCGGCCCACGCCATGATCCCGCGGCCCCAGGTCGCCTCCATCGAGGTCGACGACCCCGTGAGCCGCGTGATCGAACTCATGGCCTCCGGCCACTCGCGCTTCCCCGTCCTCGGCAACGGCGTCGACGACATCGTCGGCGTCATCTGCCTGCGCGACGTCCTCGCGCTCGACGACGACCGCGCGCTGTCCGACACCACCGTCGGCGAGGTCGTCCGCGAAGCCGTCATGGTGCCCACGTCCCTGCCGCTGACCGGCGTCCTGCACCAGCTCCGCGAGAACGGCGAGGAGTTCGCCTGCGTCGTGGACGAGTACGGCGGCCTGGCCGGGGTCATCACCATGGAGGACATCGCCGAGGAGCTCGTGGGCGAGATCGCCGACGAGCACGACCCCGAGGACGAAGGCCGCGCCCGCGTCGGCGACGACGGAAGCTGGCTCATCCCCGGCGCACTCCACGTCGACGAGGTCGAACGGCTCCTCGGCCACGACCTGCCCGAAGGCGACTACGAGACCATCAACGGCCTCGTCATCGCCGAACTGCGGCGGCTGCCCGAACCCGGCGACCAGGTGACCGTGCACCTGCCCCGGCCGCCCAGCGCCCACGACGCCGACCCCGACCACTCGGTCCGGCTCACCGTCGAAAGCGTCGACCGGCACGTGCCCGAGACCGTCCGGCTGGAGCTCGACGCGATCCCCGCCGACTCCGCCGACCGGGAGGTGACCGCATGAGCGACATGAACCCCGCGGTGGCACTCGCCATCTCGGCCGTCATCATCGCCCTCAGCGCGTTCTTCGTCGCCATCGAGTTCGCGCTGGTCGCGGCGCGCCGCTACCGGCTTGAGGAGGCCGCCGAGACCAGCGCCTCGGCGCGGGCCGCGCTCAAGAGCGCCCGCGACCTGTCGCTGCTGCTCGCCGGGTCCCAGCTCGGCATCACCCTGTGCACGCTCGCCCTGGGCGCCATCACCAAGCCGGCCGTCCACCACCTCATGGAACCCCTGTTCCACGGGTGGATGCCCACGTCGGTGTCCTATGTGGTGTCGTTCGTCGTCTCCCTGATCGTGGTGACCTTCCTGCACCTGGTCGTGGGGGAGATGGCGCCCAAGTCCTGGGCCATCTCGCACCCCGAGCGGTCGGCGACCCTGCTGGCGATCCCCATGCGGGCGTTCATGTGGGTCACCCGCCCCGTCCTGGTGCTGCTCAACGGCATGGCGAACTGGTGCCTGCACCGCGTCGGCGTCGAGGCGGTCGACGAGGTCGCCGGCGGCCACTCGGCCGACGACCTGCGCCAGCTCGTCGACCACTCGGCACAGGCCGGCGCGCTCGACGCCGACCGCCGCGCCCAGCTCGCCACCGCGCTGGAGGTCAACCGCAGCCCGCTGCGCGAGATCGTCACGCCCAAGGCCGAGCTGGCGTCGGTGCGGCCCGGCGCCGACCTCGACGAGATCAAACGGGTCTCCCGCGAGTCAGGGCACATGCGCCTGGTCGTCAGCGACGGCGACCAGCCCATCGGGGTACTGCACGTACGCGACGCCCTGACCACCGCCGACGGCACAACCGCCGACGAACTCATGCGGCCGGTGCTCACCCTCGACGCGGAGACGCCCATCTACGCGGCGCTGAGCATCATGCGCGAGAGCCGCAGCCACCTCGCCCTGGTCGAGGACGAAGGGCACGAGTCCCTGCTGGGCCTGGTCACCTTGCAGGACATGCTCGACCGCCTGCTGCTGACCGACACCGCGGCCTGACCGGCCGGGCCGCCCCGTCCGCGGGGCGGCCCGGCCGGGGGCGGGGCGCCGCCACCCGGGCCGTACCCGCCGGGTTAACCTCCGGGAATGCAGCTCCCGACCGACCCCGAGATCCGCGCCCTGCACGCGCGGCACGCGCCCACGCCCGCGGCCTTCGACCTCGTCTACACGCACTGCGCGATCGTCTGCCGGATCGCCGAGCAGTTCCTCGACCGCCGCGGCACCGGACTCGACCGCGGCCTGGTGCGGGCCGGCAGCCTCCTCCACGACATCGGGGTCTACCGCCTCTTCGGCGCGTCCGGCGAACTCGACCACGCGCGCTACATCCGGCACGGCATCCTCGGCCACGAGATCCTGGCCGAAGAGGGCCTTCCCGACGCGCTGCGCCGCTTCTGCTCCCACCACACGGGCATCAGCAGCGACGACGTGCGCGCCCAGTGCCTGCCCGTCCCCATCGGCGACTACCTGCCCGAGACCGGCGAGGAACTGCTCGTGAGCCACGCCGACGCGTTCCACAGCAAGACCGACCCGCCGGTGTTCCGCACCGCGGCGTCCTACACCCACAGCATCCGCCGCTTCGGCGCCCACAAGACCACGCGGTTCGCCGCGATGCTGGCGGCGTTCGGCGAACCCGACTTCGGGCCGCTCACCGCCGCCTACGGGCACGCCCTGGCGGACCGGCCCTCCAGGCGGTCATTCCGAGACGGCTGAGGGGGCCGCGGGGGCCGCCGTGCGGCGGTGCTCGCCGGGGGTCCCGCCCGACCAGGCGCGAAACGCCAGGTGGAACCCTGCCGTGGAGCGGTAGCCGACCCGTTCGGCGATCCGGGCCTGGGACATGTCGGTCTCGGTGAGCAGCCGCGCCGCCTCCTGCATGCGGCGGGCGGTCAGATGCGCCATGGGCGGCTCCCCCACCAGCTCGCGGAACACCGCGGCGAACGCCGAACGCGACAATCCGGCCTCCGCGGCCAGGGACTCCAGCGTCCACGGCTCCGCGAAGCGGGTCTGCACGGCCAGCAGCGCGGCGGCGACCGCCGGGTGCCCCACCGCCCGCAGCAGCGGTTCCGAGTGGGCGAGCCCGCTGAGTGCCGCCCGCATGGCCAGCACGAACACCATCTCGAACGCGCGCAGTGCCACCAGCGGCCCGCCGGGACCGGTGTGCACGTCGTCCGCGGAGATCCGGCCCAGCGTGTCCGCGAGCATCGGTTCGGACTCGACCGCGGCCCGGTCGAGGACCAGGACGGCCGGCAGCGCGCGGTAGAGCGGGGCAGCGGCAGCGGCGGCGTAGTGCAGCCCGCCGCAGATCAGCTCCGTGCGCGGTCCAGGACCACCGGTGCGCACCGTGCGGACCGCACCCGGCGGGCGCCGCGGCAGCAGGTCCACGAGCGGGACCGTGTCCCGCCCGGGCCGGTCGCCGAGCCGGTGCGCGGTTCCGTGGGGGAAGACCGCCAGGTCGCCCCGGCGCAGCAGCAGCGGTTCGCTCCGCCCCGCCAACTCCACCGCGCACTCGCCCTCGCGGATGTAGTGCAGCAGCGCGCAGTCCTCCGAATCACCCGCGATCCCCCACGGGGCGGCCAGCGACCAGCGGCTGTGGAACACGCCGTGCAGCCGCAGCGGCGCCAGCAGCTCACTCAGCAGATCGCGGTCCCGGACGATCCTTGATTGTTCGGAGACGTTCATTCATTGATCGTACTGTGCCGCCATGGCGACAATAGCGGCACACCATCGAATCGGACACGGAAGCGGAGACCTCATGGCAATGGCGCAGCACCGGCACGACCTGGTGACCGGGGCCGGCGGCGCCCAAGGCGGCGCGGTCGCCCGGCGCCTGCTCGCAGCAGGGCACCAGGTCCGCGGACTGGTCCGCACCGCGGCCGGCCGACAGCGCGTTCCCGTCGGGGCCCGGCCCCACACCGCCGACCTCGGCGACTCCGCAGCAGTCGAGGCGGCGTTCGACACGGTCACCCATGCGGCCCTGCACCTGCCCCTCGTCCACGACCCTGCGGCCGCGGCGCACCACGTCGCGAACATGGCCGCCGCCGCACGCGCGGCGGGCCTCGAGCAGATCGTGTACAGCACCGGCAACCGGATCCCCGCCGCACCCACGGGCATCGCGGCATTCGAGACGCTGCGGGCCGCCGCCGCGACCCTCCTCGCACCGGACCTGCCCACCGTGGTCCTGCGCCCACCCGTGTTCCTGGACAACCTCCGCGCCCCGTGGGTCACCGGCCCACTGCTGCACGAGGGGGTACTGCGCTACCCGCTGCCCGCCGCGGCCCCTGTGGCATGGCTGAGCCACGACGACCTCGCCGCGGCCACTGCCGCGGCACTCGACCGGCCGGACCTCGCCGGGTGCAGCCTGGACCTCGGCGGCCCCGAAGCACTCACCGGGCCGCAACTCGCCCGCGCGTTCTCCGACGTCCTCGACCGCCCCGTGCGCTACGAGGAACAGGATCCCGACGCGTTCGAAGCCGGCCTCTCCGCCGTACTCGGACCCGCTGCCACCGGCATCGCCGACACCTACCGCCACGCCGCCGCCGACCCCGCGCTCTACGCGGCCGACCCTGCCCCCGCCCACCAGGCGCTCGGCATCGAGCCGACCCCGCTGCGCACCTGGATCGCGGCACAGCCGTGGCACGCGCCTGCCGGGGCCGCCCGATGACCGGGCCGGACGGAGGGCAGGCAGCGGCACACGCCGAGATCCGGCGCCAGCACCGCTTCCTCCAGGACTGGTTCGCCGGGACGCTCCCCCGCACCGCCGAGGCGTTCGCACCCTTCGCCGCGTCGACCCCGCCCGACTTCACGTTCATCGACACCAGCGCCGCCCGGACGTCGCGGCCGGAGCTGCTCCGCCAGGTCGAATCGGCGCACGGCGCGGTCCCCGGGCTCGTGATCGAGGTCAGCGAGGTGTCCCTCATCGCCGCGGCCGGTCCGCTCGTCATCGCCGGCTTCACCGAGGTGCACGTCACCGCCGACGCGCGCACCACCCGCCTCGTGACCGCCGTGCTGCGCCACGACCCCGCCGCCCCCGGCGGCCTGGCGTGGCTGCACCTCCACGAGACCGCGCGCTGAACCCCCATCCCACGGGCCGCGACAGGCAACGACCGGGCGGGAGCCCCCGGGTGCCGCCCGCGGCCGGCGGGGAGCCGCAGGGACGGCCCGCGGCGCCGCCGCACCCGCCGGGCGGGGTGCGGGGCCGTCCGGCGGGAGAGCCGGGGAGGACCACGGACGCGCCCGGGCGCGCGCACGCCGGGCCCGGCCCGGGTCCGCCACCGCCGCGACGACCTGCGGGCGATACGATTCGGATGAAACCGGGCAGCAGCCGGGTGGTCCCGCCGTCACGCCCCTGCCGTCTCCCGCCCACTGCGCACCAGAGGATCGTGGCACGTGACCCAACCGCACCCGCCGGCCCGCACCCGAGGCGCCGACCGCATGTGGGCGGTGGCGCTGGCCGCCGCGTTCTGGGGCACCTCCGCGCTGATGCGCGAACCACTCGCCGCGCACCTGCCCGCCCCCACCATCGTCTTCTACGAACACGTGATCATCGTGCTGTGCCTGAGCCCGTGGATCGTCCCGGCGATGCGCGCACTGGCGGCAGCGGGGCCCCGCGTCATCGCCGCGATGCTCGTCATCGGCGGCGGGTCCTCCGCGCTCGCCGCCACCCTGTTCACCGCCGCCTTCACCGTCGGCGACCCCATCACCCCGCAGGTCCTCCAGAAGCTCCAGCCGGTGTTCGCCATCGTGCTCGCGGTGTGGCTGCTGGGCGAGCGCCTCACCCCCCGCTTCGCCTGGTACGCCGTCCCCGCGCTCCTCGGCGCGTGGCTGCTCGCCTTCCCCGACCCCTTCGCCGTCGGCGTGCAGAGCGCGCAGGCCGCCGCGCTCGCCATCGGCGCCGCCCTGCTGTGGGGCGCGGGCACGGTGCTGGGCCGCATCGCCGGCGCCTCACTGTCACCGATCCACGTCACCGCGATGCGCTTCACCATCGCCCTGCCCGTCGCACTGGGGCTCTCCCTCGCCACCGGCTCGTCCCTGGCGATCGGGGCGGCGCACCTCCCGCTGCTGCTCGCCCTCGCTCTCATCCCGGGCCTGGCCGCCCTCGCCCTGTACTACTGGGCGCTGGGCCGCACCGCCGCCACCCGCGCCACCCTCGCCGAACTGGCCTTCCCGCTGGTGTCGGCGGTCGTCGGGGTGGTCTTCCTCGGGGCGAGCCTCGGCTGGTCGCAGTGGGTGGGCGCGGCGATCGTCCTCATCGCCGTCACCGCCATGACGCTCAGCCGCTCCCGCCGCCCCAGCGGCGTCATCGCCCCCGACATCGCCCCGGCCCCGCAGCCCTGACCCGCCCCGGTCACGGGCACCCCGCGGCACAGCGGCGCCGAGCGCGGTCCCGACTGCCCGCACGCGGGCGCACGGGGTCCTGGCCGGTTGCGCGTGCCAACGGGCCTCGTTCCGCTGCCCGCGCGGGCGCGCCGCGCGGCCTGCGCCGCTACGCGCGCCGCGGTGCGGCGCAGTAGGCCGCCAGCACCGCCGCCCCCCACACCGCCTGCACCGCGAGGAGCGGGCCGCTCACCCCGATGGTGAACGCCGCGAGCGCGGGCAGGCACCCGAGTGCGGCGATGTCGGCGCCTGCCAGCGCCCACATCGCCGGGCCGAGCGGCACCGCACCGAGGGGCGTGTCCAGGACGGGCATCGCGTGCTCGACAGGAGGGCGCCGCGCCATCCGCAGCGCGCCCGCGGCCAGCGCCGGAGCGCACAGCAGCCCGAGCGGCCAGAAGGGCCCGCCCGGCACCGCGGTGTCGAGCCCGGCCAGCGCGGCACTCAGCCACGCGCCGCCGAGCAGCGCGGGCAGCACCGCCCGCGCCGCGAGGAGCGCGCGCGGACCGGCGCCCAGCAGCCGCGCCAGCGCCGCGTCCCCGGCGTCCCGCCGCGCCCCCGCGGTCCCCGTCGCCGCGACCGCCAGCGCGCCCGCGGCGAGGACGGCCAGCGCCGCCGGTGTCCCGCCGCCCGCCTGCGCGGCCAGCATGGGCAGCGCCGAGGCCGCGGCCGCCAGCAAGAGCCGGCCCGGCCGCCGCGCCACCCGCCGCCAGTCCAGCCAGGCCACCGCCGCGGCCCCGCGCAGCCGCGGCGGCCACGCGCGCGACCGCAGCACGCGCGTTCGCCAGTGCGCGTCCTCGGCGATCCAGGTCAGCGCGCCCGGGTCCATGACGGTCAGCGCGCCCGCCGCATTGCCCGCCCGGGTCGAGGCGTCCAGGACCGCGCGGGCCGGCATGCGGGCGGCAACGGCCCAGGCCCGCCCCGCGAGGCAGGCCGCGACCGCCGCGGATGCCGACGCCGCCGCCGTCCACGCCGCCGAGGGGGCGGACGCGATGCCGACGAGCAGCCCCTGCCCCGGCCCCATGCTCATGACCACCGCGGCGGCCGCCGCGACCACCAGGGCGACGAGGACGGCGACCAGCCGGGCGTCCCACGCCGGCGACGCCTGCGCCAGCACGGCCGCCGCCATGCCGCCCAGCGTCCACGACGCGCCCAGCACCACCGACGCGAGCAGCCGGAGGGTCAGCGCGTCGGAGGCGCCGAGCGCGCTCAGCAGCGCCAGCCCGACGACCGCGCCGACAGCGGCGCCCACCACGGCGAGGACCAGCAGCGTGCGGGCCAGCACGCTGCGGCGCGACAGCGGCGAGAGCACCAGCCACGCCGCGTCCGCCGACGACACCGCAACGGGCCCGACCACGCGCGCGAGGGCGAGTGCGCCCGCCAGCAGCACGCCGACCAGCGCCAGCCCCGCGCCCGCCCGCGCCGGGTCGACGCCCGTGGGCACGGCCGCCACCGCGCGGTCGATCACCGGGGCCGCCAGCACCACCAGCAGGCCGAGGGTCAGCAGGGTGATGTACCGGTCGGACCAGCTGCGGCGCGTGCGGCCGCGCGCCCGCACGAACGCCCGGACCGCCGCCACCCCGGTCACGCGGCGGTCTCCAGGACGACGGTGCGGGCGTCCTCGGCGAACAGCGGGTCGTGCGTCACCATCACCACAGTGCCGCCGTCAGCGGCGTAGGCGGCGAGCAGCCCCGCGAGCCGTTGTCGGAAGGCCGCGTCGAGCCCCCGCTCCGGCTCGTCCAGCAGCAGCAGGCGGCTCGGCCGCAGCAGCGCCATGGCCAGGGACAGCCGCTGGCGCTGCCCAGTCGACAGCGACAACGGGGCCCGGTCGGCGCACCCGGCCAGCTCGAACAGCTCCAACGCCGCCTCGACCGCCAGCCGCCCGGGGCCGTGCACCGCGCGCATCAGGCCCAGGTGCTCCCGCACGGTGAGCCCCGGGTACCAGGTGGGCTCGTCGCCGACCAGGACGACGTCGCGCCAGAAGTCCGGCTCGTCGGCCGGCGGGCGGCCCAGCACCCCCACGCTGCCCGCCGCCCGCTGCAAGCCCGCGAGGCAGCGCAGCAGGGTCGTCTTCCCGGCACCATTGGCGCCGGTCACCGCGACCACCTCCCCGGCGGCGACCGTGAGGTCGACTCCGCGCAGGACCGGGGCGCCGCCCAGCTCCACGCCCACGTCTCGGGCCACGATGATCGATTCGGTCACCGGCCCAGCCTAGGACCCGGACCCGGGTACCCCGGTGCTGCTTTGCTGTGGGGTGTGGGGGTGTGCGATGCCGCGCCACAGCGGGGTGTGCACAGAACGGCCACCTTTACATCGTAGATTTCTTATGGTCGGGGTTGTCGGTGCCGGTCGGCATACTGGGCACCGACCGCGGAACGCGATCACGAGGGGGCGCGCGGTGCTGGTTCTGCACGGAGGGTGGCACGACGACGCCCTGCTGGTGTGGGGCGAAGACGCCGGCCTCCCCGCGCGCACCGCCTCCCGCGCCGCCGTGCGGCCGCACCCCTACGCCGCGGCCGAACCCGCCCTGCGCGAGGCGCTCACCGCACGCGCCGCAGCCGCCGAGCACCCCGAGCCGGAGAAGGCCGAGCCCGCCGTACTCCGCATCGACCTGCCCGGATCCGCCGCCCATCCGCTCCCCTCCCCCGCGCTCGGGCCGCTGCCGGGCGCGCCGGCGCTCCGCTCGCCCGCGTTCCACCGCTGGAGCGCGCCCGCCCTGCGGTTCCGCCCGGCCGCGCTGCCCGCACTGGCCGCCGTCCTCGACGGCGGCGGCAGCGGCGACACCGCCCTCGGGCCCGGGCTGCGGCACTTCACGGCGGTCGCCGCGTTCGCCGGGCGCCTCATCGACTCCGGGCGGCTGGTGCCGCTCCTGGTCGGCGAGCCCGCCGAGGCCCGCTGGCGCCCCGTGCTCACCGGGGCCGACTCCGCCCACTTCCGGGCGCTGGTCGCCGCCCTGCCCGAATCCGCAGCGGCCCTGCGCACGGCGCACGCCGCCGAGCCGCCCCGCACGCCGGCGCCCGACCTCGTCTTCCGCACCCTGTGCGCCGTGCTCGACGCCGCCGCCCGGCTGCGCACACCCCCGACCGCCCGCGGGGCCGCATCGGGCCCCGCCGCGCACCTGGCCCGCGCGCTCACCGGCGCCGACCCCCTCTTCGACGCGACCGCAGCCGGGCGCCGCACCGGCAGCGACCGCCGGGACGGCGAGGACGCCGCCGTGCAGCGGGCCCGGCTGGGCGCCCGGCTGCGGTCCTGGGCCGACGCCTGCCACCAGCGGGGCGACCGCGCGCAACTCGGGTTCCGCCTGGTCGAACCCGAGCACCCCGGCGCGTCCGGCGGCGACCCCGCGCCGCCGGGCGGGCCCGAGGAGTGGCGGGTGGAGTTCTGGGTCCGCTCCGACCGCGACCCCAGCCTGCACGTGCCGCTGCGCGAACTGTGGCTGGGCAGCGGCGCGGCGTGGCTGCCCGACGACATCGAGTCCACGGTCCTGCGCGACCTCGCCCGCGCGGCCCGCAGCTACCCCGCGCTGCACCGCGTCCTGCGCGACCTCGCACCGTCCGCCCTGACCATGGGCACCGGCGGCGCCCACGCCTTCATCCGCGACGCCGCGCCCGCGCTCGCCGCCGCCGGGTTCGAGGTGGTCCTGCCGCAGTGGGCGCGCGGCACGGGCCTCGGCCTGCACATGGAGGCGGCCGAGCGGGGCCCCGCACCGGCGGGCGGCGGCATCGGGATCGCGGACCTCGTCGACTTCAGCTTCGCGGCGGTCCTCGGCGAGAACCGCCTCGACCTCGACGAACTCACCGAGCTCGCCCGGCTCAAGCAGCCGCTGGTGCGGCTGCGCGGCCGGTGGGTGTGCGCCGACCCCGAGCAGATCGACGCCGCACTGGAGTTCCTGCGCCAGCGGGGGCGCGGCACGATGCGCCGCGACGAGGCGCTGCGGATGCTGCTGTCCCCCGGCGGCGACACTCCCCCCGTCACGGGCATCGACGCCGACGGCGCACTGGGCGCGCTCCTCAGCGGCGGCACCGAGCGCACCATCACCCCGCTGGCCGACCCCGCGGGGTTCACCGGCACGCTCCGCCCCTACCAGCAGCGCGGCGCGTCGTGGCTGCGGTTCCTCGGCGGTCTCGGGCTCGGCGCGGTCCTCGCCGACGACATGGGGCTCGGCAAGACCGTCCAGCTCCTCGCGCTGCTGGCCGACGAGCGCGCCCCCGGCACCGGCACCGCGCCCGTGGGGCCCACGCTGCTGATCTGCCCGGTGTCGCTGGTCGGCAACTGGCGCCGCGAGGCCGCCCGGTTCACGCCCGGCCTGCGCGTCCACGTCCACCACGGCCCCGACCGCCCGCACGGCAACGCGCTGGCCCGGCTCCTCGGCGGCACCGACCTCGTCGTCACCACCTACGGCGTGGTGCTGCGCGACGCCGAGGAGCTCGCCGCGATGCCCTGGTACCGGGTGGTGTGCGACGAGGCCCAGGCGGTGAAGAACAGCGGCACCCGGCAGGCGCGCGCGGTCCGCTCGCTCCCCGCGGCGACCCGGATCGCCCTCACCGGCACCCCGGTCGAGAACAACGTCGGCGAACTGTGGTCGATCATGGAGTTCGCCAACCCCGGGCTGCTGGGGTCCCGGGCGTCCTTCGACACCCGCATCGCCGCGCGGGTCACCGGCCCCGACGCGGAACCCGGCGACGGCGCGGAACCCGGCGACGGCGCGGAACCCGGCGACGGCGCGGCCCTGCTCAAGCGCCTGACCGGCCCGTTCATCCTGCGCCGGGTGAAGACCGACCGCAGCATCATCTCCGACCTCCCCGCGAAGAACGAGATGCGCGCCTGGTGCACGCTCACCCCCGAGCAGGCGTCGCTGTACCAGGCGGCCGTGACCGAGATGACCGAGCGGGTCGACGGCGCCGACGGCATCCAGCGCAAGGGCCTGATCCTGGCGACCATGGCGCGGCTCAAGCAGATCTGCAACCACCCCGCCCACTTCCTCGGCGACGGTTCGGCGCTGGCCGGCCGGTCGGGCAAGCTCGCCCGGCTGGAGGAGCTGCTCGCCGAGGCGCTCGCCGAGGGCGACAAGGCGCTGTGCTTCACCCAGTACACGGCGCTGGGCGAACGGCTGGCGCCCTACCTGGCGGCGCGGCTGGGACGCCCGGTGCTGTGGCTGCACGGCGGCACCCCGCGGGCCCGCCGCGAGGAGCTCATGGCGCGCTTCCAGAACGCGGCCGAACCCATGGTGTTCCTGCTGTCGCTCAAGGCCGCCGGCACCGGGCTGAACCTGACCGCGGCGAACCACGTGGTGCACATCGACCGCTGGTGGAACCCCGCGGTCGAGGACCAGGCCACCGACCGCGCGTTCCGCATCGGCCAGCGGCGCGACGTCCAGGTCCGCAAGCTCGTCTGCGTCGGCACCATCGAAGAGCGGGTCGACGCGATGATCGAGACGAAGAAGGCGCTGGCGCACAGCGTCGTCGGCACCGGCGAGGACTGGCTGGGCGGGCTGTCGACCGCCGAGCTGCGCGCGGCCGTGCGGCTCGCCCCCGAGGCGGTGGCCGGATGAGCGGCGCCGAGGAGCGCCCGGAGCACTCCTGGTGGTCGGGGCGCTTCGTCGCGGCGCTGGAGTCGCGCGGCGACCGCGCCCGGCTCCAGCGGGGCCGCGGCTACGCCCGCGGCAACGCGGTGCGCGACCTCGCGGTGCGCGAGGGCGAGGTCACCGCGCGGGTCCAGGGGTCGCGGGCCCGCCCCTACCGGGTCAGCCTCATCGCGGCGACCCTCGACGACGACCAGTGGGCCCTCGCCACCGCGGCGCTCGCCGCCCAGCCGCTGTTCCGCGCCGCGCTGCTCGCCGGGCGGCTGCCCCCCGAGGTCGAGGAGGTGTTCGCGGTCCTGGGGCTGCCGCTGTTCCCCCGCGGCCCCGACGACCTCGTGCTCACCTGCTCGTGCCCCGACTGGGGCCACCCGTGCAAGCACGCGGCCGCCACCCTGTACGTGCTCGCCGCACAACTCGACGCCGACCCCTTCCTGCTGTTCGCGTGGCTCGGCCGCGACCGCGCGGCCTTCCTCGCCGAACTGCGCCGCAGCGCCCGCACGGCCACCGGGGCGGCTCCCGGCGAGGGCCCGGCGACCGGCGACCTCGCGCCGCCGCCCTGCGAGCCGCGGCCCGAGAGCGGCGCGCCCGCCGACTTCTGGGACGCTCCCCCGCTGCCCGTGCCCGCGCCGCCCGGCCCGCCGCGCCCCCCGGTCCTCGCCGACCTGGAGCCAGGCGGCGGCCAGGAGCCCGGCGGCGGCCCCGGCCTCGCCGCCGCGCTGGAACCCCTCTACGCCGCCTGGACCGGCGCGGTCCGGCAGCGGTGAGCGGCCGCACCGGCGGTCGTCCGACGGCCCCGGCGGGGCACCCGTGCGAGGATGAGCCCATGACCGAGGATCCGGCCAAGCCCGCCGGGCGCGGGCTGCGCGCCGACGCCTCGCGCAACCGCGAGCGCATCATCCACTCGGCAACGGCCCTGCTCGCCCACCATCCCGCGGCGACGATGGACGAGCTCACCGCCGCCTGCGGACTCGGCCGCACCACCGTCTACCGCCACTTCCACACCCGCGAGGAGCTGGTCGCGGCGGTCTACGCCGGCGCGTTCGCGGGCGTGCGGCAGGTGTTCGCCGACGCCGGGCTGCACGAATGCGACCCCGACGTGCTGCTCGACCGGGCGGTGCAGGCGTCCATCCGCGCCCTGAACGCCTACCCGGTGCTGGTCAGCGGGCCCGGACCGGAGGCGGCGGGCGAAGCGGGCGGCCGCCTCGCCGCCTGCCTCGAACCGCTGGAGCTGGCCATGCGCGCGGCGCAGCGGCACGGCCTGCTCGACGGGTCGCTGCCGCCGCGCTGGCTGGCCAGTTCGCTGCTGGACGACTGCGCCGGGGCGGTGCTGTTCGCCGCCGAGCTGCGCGCCCGCGGCCACGACCCGGGCACGGTGGTACGCGGGTCGTTCGAGCGGGCGTGGGCCGCAGGCTGAGCCCCCGCCCCTGCGGCCCACCCGCCGCCGCGCGCGGCACCCTGCTAGACAGGGACCGGCACCGGACCACGGGAGGGGCGGACATGGACGACGGCGCGGCGCCGGGCGGCGGCGAACGGCACTGGGGCACCCTGCTGCACGCGTTCGGCCGGCAGGCCGAGACCTTCGAGGACGCCCGCTACAACACCGCGTTCACCATGCACCTGGACCGGCTGGTGGACTTCGCCGCGCCCGCCGCCGAGGACGTGTGCCTGGACGCCGCGTGCGGCACCGGGATCGTCGCGCGCGCCCTCGCGCCCCGCGTGCGCCAGGTGCAGGCGCTCGACGCCACCCCGGAGATGCTGGCCGCGGGCAAGGAGCGGGCCGCGGCCGAGGGCGCGCACAACGTCCTGTTCCAGCGCGGCGACGCGGCGGCGCTGCCGTTCCTGGACGACTCGTTCTCCCTGGTCGTCACGCGGTTCTCGGTCCACCACGTGGCCGACCCCGCGGCGCTCACGGCGGAGCTCGTGCGGGTGTGCCGCCCCGGCGGGCGGGTGGTCGTGGCCGACATGGTGGTGGACCCGGCGCTGCCCGGCGACATCGACCGGGTGGAGCGCCTGCGCGACCCGTCCCACGGCACCACGCTGCCGGTCGAGCGCATCACCGGGCTGCTGGCCGCCGCCGGGGCCCGGGTCGAGCGCAGCGACGTGTTCGACGTCCCGCGCCCGCTGCGGCCGTGGCTCCAGCAGGCCCGCACCCCCGACGATGTCGGCGCGCGGATCGAGGCCGAGCTCCGCGCCGAGATCGGCGGCGGCCCCGCGACGGGCGCCCGGCCGCACCTGGTCGACGACGCGCTCTGGTTCACCCAGACCTGGGCGCACCTGCTGGCCGCGCCGCACCCGGCGGGCTGACCCGGCCGCGCCGCCCGCACCTCCCCGCCCTGCGCCGCACTGGGGCCCGGCGGTGTCGCCGCGGGCAGCGGGGGCACCTCCCTGCGGCCCGCCGCCCGGTGCGGGCCCGGCGTCAGCGCGCGGCGCCGCGGACGGTGTCGGCGAGGCCGGAGTCGCGGGCAACGCGGGTCAGCCCGGCGGTGAAGCGCGCCATGTCGTGCCCGTCGACGAGGCGGCCGAGCGCCTGCTCGTCCGCCGGCAGGCCGACCGCTTCGGCGCCGCGGCGGGCGAGCGTGTCGGTGTAGGGGCGCAGCCAGGACCAGACGTCCTGCGCCTCCCGGCAGAACATGTGCGCCCCGGTGGGGCCGATGCCGGGGAACCCCTGGAGGCGCGACTCCAGCCGCGCGCGGTCGTGCTGCGCGGCGTTGGCGAGGCGGCGCAGGTCGCCGCGGTACTCGTCGGTGACCTGGGCCGCGCAGTCGCCGAGGCGGGTGGCGGTGCTCTCGTCGTAGCGGACGTAGTGCGCGCGGCCCAGGGCGTCCACGCGGTCCTGCCAGGTCAGGCCGGCCATGCCGTGCGGGGTGGTGCCGCCCGCGGTGTTGAGCTCGCGTGCGGCGGCGATGGCGATGTCCGCGGAGATCCGGGTCGAGAGCAGGTTGACCAGGACCAGGAGCTGCCACAGGGGCGCGGGCTTGTCGGCGAGGCGGATCCGCGCCTCCTCGGCGAGGGTGTGTCCCGCCTCGCGCAGGACGGCGCGGGCGCGCTGCTGCTGGGTGCTCATGTCCTCGTTCCTTCCTCCCGGCCTTCCCCCGGCCTTCCTTCCCGGGCCGGGGCCCGCCGGTCGTGCCCCCGCTACCCGCAGCGGGCGGGCCCACCCGTGCGGGTTCAGTCGGCGGGGTGCGGTTCCGACAGCGGCAGGTCGGCCGCTCCGAGGCGCACGCCGTCGCGGCGGATCCAGTAGCGGCAGAGGACGTCCAGGACGACCGAGACGCGGATCCCGCCGACGCCGGGCAGCCGGGCGAGGTCGACGGAGAGGAAGTCGGCGAGGCGCTCCTCGTCGGGGAAGACGCCGTGCAGGATGAGGGCCTCGGCGCCGGCGACGATCGTCACGTAGCGGGCGTGCGGGTCGTCGGCCAGCGCGTCGGCGACCGCGGTGATCGCCCCCGGCTGCACGGTGAGCGCGAGCACCGCTTCCAGGCCCATGCCGAGCAGGGCGGGTTCCACCTCGACGCGGGGGCGCACCACGCCGCGGCCGAGCAGCGACTGCACCACCCGGTAGGCGGTGGACTGGCTCACGCCGAGTTCGCGGGCGACCTCGCCGGAGGCGGTGCGGCCGTTGCGGTGCAGCAGGCGCGCGACCGCCAGTTCCTGGGGGGAGAGCGGGTCGGTGTCGCCGTGCGCGCCCGCGGCGGGCACGGCGTGCGGCTCCAGTGCCGCGACCCGGTCGGGGGTGAGCCGGCGCAGCCGCCAGGAGTCGGCGCGGCTGACCGGGCGCAGGACGAGGTCGGAGCGTGTCGCCACGATGCCGGGGATGGAGGGGACGTCCAGGGTGAGCAGGTCGCGCACCGCCGCGCGGCCGCGGGGGTGCAGCACCCCGTAGACGTCGGCGTCGCCGCTGGTCATGGCGACGAACTGGGTGTCGCCGCGTTCGGCGAGGCGGTGCGCGACCTCCTGGGCCCGGCCGGGCACGGTGCTGATCCAGACGTGGCGGGGGCGCGCGTCGGAGAACAGCCGCCAGTCGACCTGGCCGATGACGCGCAGCAGCGACTCTGCGTGCAGGCGCTGGATGCGGCGTCCGACGGTGCTGGCGGAGGCGCCGAGGACGTCGGCGACGACGTTGGCCGGCGCGCGGGGGGCGACCTGCAAGGCGGCGATGAGGTCGAGATCGAGGTCGTCGAGCATCGTGCTCCGATCATATCGGCTATCGCGTCGGATCCCCATGAATGATCCCACCACACTGATGCGCCTATTTGACAAATTCAGCCACAGGATCTGAGATGGGCCGGTCGGGGGCAGGAAGATCCGCCCTGCTCGCCACCCACGAGAACGAGGAGCAGCGTTGGCAGCGCCGAACTCCGCCCCACCCGCACGCTCGATGCGTGTCCTGCTGCGCACCCTGGGCGCCGTCGAACGGCTCGGCAACAAGCTGCCGCACCCCTTCTGGCTCTTCGTGATCATGGCGGGCGTCGTCGTCGCGCTGAGCGTGGTGCTCAACGCCCTCGGGGCGTTCGCGGTCTCGCCCGTCGACGGCGAGCGCATCACCGTGAAGAGCCTGGTCTCCGCCGAGGGCATGCAGACCATCGTCGGCGACGCCGTCACCAACTTCGCCACCTTCCCGCCGCTGGCGCTGATCATCGTGGTGATGCTCGGGGTCTCCGTCGCGGAGAAGGCGGGCCTGCTGCACGCGCTGCTGCGCGGCAGCGTCACCAAGGTCCCCGCGAAGTGGCTGACCTTCGCCCTGGCGCTGACCGGGGTCACCGGCAGCGTGGCCTCCGACGCCGCCTACGTCGTCCTCATCCCCTTGGGCGCGCTGGTGTTCAAGGCGGCGGGGCGCAGCCCGATCCTGGGCCTGGTGGTCGCGTTCACCTCCATCTCGGCGGGCTACGACGCGTCGCTCGTCCTCACCCCGACCGACGCGCTGCTGGCGGGGATCACCACCTCGGCCGCGCAGGTCATCGACCCCGACTACGTGGTCAGCCCGCTGGCCAACTACTTCTTCACCGCCGTGAGCGCGGTGTTCCTCGCGGTGCTGATCACGATCGTCGCCGAGTTCGTGCTGTCGCGCAGCACCAAGGAGGTCGAGGCCGACGGCGAGGACTCCGACAAGGAGCTCGGCTCGATGCTGCTGAGCCCCGAGGAGCGCCGCGGGCTGCGCAACGCCGGGATCGCCGTCCTGGTCGTCCTCATCGCCCTCGCCGCGGCGCTGATCCCCAGCGGGTCGCCGTTCCGCGGCGAGGACAACGGCGTGCTCAACTCCCCGCTGATCACCGGGATCGCCTACATCCTCGGCCTGCTGTTCCTGGTCATGGGCTACGCCTACGGCCGGGCCGTCGGCACGATGACCCGGCTGCGCGACGTCCCCGAGGCGATGGCCGGCGGGGTGCGCGACCTCGCACCGGTGATCGTGCTGTTCTTCGCCGCCTCGCAGTTCCTCGCCTACTTCAGCTGGACGGGGCTGGGCGAGATCATCGCGATCCGCGGCGCCGACGTCCTCAAGTCCGCCGAGGTGCCCCCGGTCGTGCTGTTCCTCGGCATGATCGTGATCGTCGCGGTGATGAACCTGCTCATCACCAGCGGGTCGGCGCAGTGGACCCTCATCGGGCCGATCTTCGTGCCGATGCTCATGCTGCTCGACGTGCCGCCGGAGACCACCCAGGCGCTGTACCGCATCCCCGACTCCACGACGAACGTCATCACCCCGATGAGCCCGTACTTCGTCATGGCGCTCGGCTTCCTCCAGCGCTACCGCAAGGACGCCGGCATCGGCACCCTCATGTCGATGACCCTGCCCATCTCCATCACCCTGCTCATCGGCTGGACGCTGCTGTTCCTCGGCTGGTGGGCGCTGGGCATCCCGCTGGGGCCGGGGGCCCCGGTGCACTGACGGCCCGCACTGACGGGTCCGCACTGACGGCCCGCACCGGCGGGCACCACCGAGGTTCGACAACGAGGGGGCGAGGGACATGACCGCTGCGGCGGCACCGGAACTGCGCGAGGCGGCACAGCGACACCTGAACGAGGTGCTCGACGACCTGCGCACACTGGTCGAACTGGAGACGCCCAGCAACGACAAGGCCCTGCTGGACGCCGGGCTCGACGGGATCGAGGCGTGGCTCGGCGCCCGGCTCGGCGCCCCGGCGGAGCGCACCCGCTTCGCCGGCGGCGACCACGGCGACGTGCTGGAACTCCGCTACCCGGGCACCGCCGAGGCGGAGGTGCTGATGGTGTGCCACTACGACACGGTGTGGCCGCGCGGCACCCTCGCCCAGTGGCCGGTCACAGTCGAGGGCGACCGGTTCAGCGGACCGGGGTGCTTCGACATGAAGGCCGGCCTGGTCCAGGGCGTGTGGGCGCTGCGGCTGCTGCGCGCGGCCGGGCTCCCGACACCGGCGGTGCGCCTGCTCCTCAACGGCGACGAGGAGATCGGCAGCCCCGCGTCGCGCCCGCACATCGAGCGCGCCAGCGAGGACGCCGTCCTCACCCTGATCATGGAGCCCAGCCGCGCCGGGCGGGTCAAGACCGGCCGCAAGGGCATGGGGCTGTTCGACATCACCGCCACCGGGGTCGAGTCGCACGCCGGGCTGGACCCCGAGGCGGGCGCCAGCGCCGTCCACGCACTCGCGGGCCTGGTCTCCCAGGTCGCCGCCCTGGAGAACCCCGCGCAGGGCACCACGGTCAACGTCGGGGTGTTCACCGGCGGGACCGGCCGCAACGTCGTGGCCGGCCGCGCCGTCTGCGAGGTCGACGTGCGCATCCAGGACCCCGCGGAGATGGCGCGCATCGACGACGGGCTCGCGGCGCTGAAGTCCGCCGACCCCCGCGTCGAGATCACGGTCAGCGGGGAGTGGAACCGGCCGCCGATGAACCCCAACGCCGAGACGCGGCGCATGGTCGCGCTCGCCCGCGAGGTGGCCGCCGACCTCGGCGGCGACCTCGGCGAGATCGCCGTGGGCGGCGCCAGCGACGGCAACTTCGTCTCGGCGCTGGACCGCCCCGTCCTGGACGGCATGGGCGCCCAGGGCGCCGGCCCTCACTCTCGCGACGAACACGTCCAGATCAGCGGCACCCCCCACCAGATCGCCCTGGCAGCCGCCCTGATGACCCGCCTGGCAGAAAAAGGCTGACCTTCCCGCGGTCGGTGCCCCGTCCGATACCGGAAGGAGCACCGACCGCATACCCGACGACTGCGCCGCGGTCAGAACATTGCGTTGTCCGGCGCGAACAGGGCACCGTCGATCGTGCCGCCACCCTGAGCGGACGACACGGATTCGGTGTCCTGAGGGAGGAACGGGCTCGGGGTGCCGGACCATGCGATGACGAGCGCGTCGCGGGCGCGGGTCGCGGCGACGAACAGGAGCGAGCGGGCCTTCTGGAGTTCGCGGCGGTAGCGGAGCGGATCGGCGTCGCGCAGGCGCGTGACGGCCGCGCGCGGGATGATCCCGTCGGCCGCACCGGCGATGAGGACATGGCGGTATTCGAGGCCCTTGAACCGGTGCAGCGTGCCGACGTGCACCGAACCGCTGTCCTCCGCGGCGTCGCTGCCGATCGTGACGGAGCGGAGGCCGGCCGCGAGCAGGCGCCGCTGGACCTCGCCCACCATGGACTTGGTCGGGGCGGCCACGGCGACCGCGGCTTCGTCGCCGTACCGCCGATGCCAACCGGAGACGACCTCGGCGACGGTGTCGAGTTCCTCCTCGGGGGTCGCCGCGGCCAGGAAGCGCAGGGGCGGGCCCGTGAGGACCGAGCGGTAGCCGGCCAGATCGTCGCTCTGGTCGTCCATGTCGTCCCAGCTCTCGTCGCCGAGGAGCCGCATGGCCGACCCGAGGATCTGGCGGGTGGTCCGGTAGCTCAGGGTGAGGCGGGACGACCGCCCCCGGATGTTGACGCCGAGACTGCTGAGGGACACGTGGTTGTCGTAGATCCGCTGGTGGGTGTCCCCGACGAGGAAGATGTCGTCGTCGCGCTCGGCGACCATCGCCCGCAGCAGGGTCCAGTGCGCCGGGCTGAGATCCTGGGCCTCGTCGACGACGATGTGCTCGTAGTCGTAGCGCAGGCCGGCCCACGACTGCTCCTGGCGGTGCAGGAAGACCGCCCCGTGCTCCTCCTCGCGGCGTCGGTTCTCCTCGATCTTCGCCGCCTGCTCCGCCTTGACCCGGGCCGCGGTCTCGGCCACCTGGCGATAGGTCCATACGCCCTTCTCGTTGAGCCGCATGGTGAACCGCTCGACGAGTTCCCAGATCCGGGCACGCTGGGCCCGGCTGATGCGCTGCCCGCGGCCGGCGCGCCGCGCGCGGAAGTACCCGGACCGGGTGGCGATGCCCTGACCGAGGATCACCTGGTTCCATTCGGCACTGAGGAACTCCGCGTCCCACGAGGTCTCGCCCAGCTCGACGAGCATGTCCCGCCACTCGTCGGTCGCTTGCAGGTCGTTGATGCGGCGCCGGCGCCCGCCCAATGCCGCCTCGGTGACGATGCGGCTCGCGAGCTTGTCGATGTTGACGATGTCGACGCGGTCGACCAGCTCCTGCCCGCCGAGTTCGAGCAGGCGCTTGCGCAGGTCGGCGACGAGATTGGTGGTGAACGTGGTGAGGAGTACCTGCTTGCGCTTGGCCGGGGGCAGCTGCTCCACCAGGTACTTGACCCGATGCAGTGCGACGATGGTCTTGCCGGTGCCGGGCCCGCCGCTGACCCGTGCGGGCCCTTTGTAGGAGCGGCGGACCAGCTTCCGCTGAGCCGGGTGGAGGAAGACCTTCCACCGGTTGAACGGGTCCTCGATGGCGTCCTGGAGATCGGTGTCCTCGGTGCTGACCCGGGTGGCCGGGCGCCGCAGCGCCGCGCCGAAGTCACTGGTGTCGACCGGTTCGGGTACCGCGACGGGCCGGGTGATCTGCTCCAGTACCTCGTCGAAGCCCTTGCCGTCGGCCAGGGCCAGCAGCACCTCCTCGGTCATCGACGGGGCGTACTTGATGAGTCGGAGCAGGGTCTCCTCGGAGTCGACTGCCATGGCGCTGGGGATGAGCACCTCGGTGACGCCGAGTTCGCGCAGGCCTTCGGCGCCGATGTGGGCGAACATCGACTGCGGAGTGTCGGGGGCATTGGCAGGGGCCGTCGGCCGGGACGGCGGGGCCGACTCTGGCTCCGGTGCGGCGACGGGGACGGCCGCCGTCTCGGGGGGCTGTGCGTCGATCTCCGTCGAGGGCACGATCTCCAGGAACTCGATCGCGCCGGTGACTTCGTTGATCTGCGTCCGGAAGCGGTCGAGGTTGTCGTAGACGTCCTGGCGGGCCCGGACCCCGACGAGGATGTAGTCGTTGTCGCCCGCGTGCAGGATCAACGCGCGGTAGTCGCTCGTCACCCGCGCCGAATACAGCAGGTCGTGCCCCTGGAGCCGCTTGAACTGGAGACCTGGGGTGGCGGGGTTCTCCCGGAAGCGGTACTGGAAGTCGTAGATCGCGCCCTTGACCGGTCGGGGCAGTGCGCGGATCTGCTTGTCGGCCTTGTCCAGCAGCCGCAGTGTGGCCTTGCCGTGCACGCTCATTCCTTTCGTCCGCCTCTCTCCGCCAGTCGGCGCGCGATCTCCGCGGCCTCCCACGCCTGTGCACCGCGCGCCTCCCAGCCCGCGCGCGCGTAGGCGTCGTCGCGCTTGCGCTTCTCCTCGGCGTGCATGGCCCCCACGACCCGGATGTCCTCCAGGACCACGGCGATCTGCACCTCGGGCCACGCGAGTTCGGCCTGGAATCCGTCGCGGGCCAGTTCATAACCCACCTCGGGTGCGGGTGCCCCGCGGCGGAACAGGCTGCGGGCGAGCTCGGCCAGCCCGGCCTCCTCCGGCTCGATCAGTTCGAGTACCTCTGCCCAGCCGGGGTCGCCGATCGGCTCGGGGGTGCCGGCGTGTTGTGCTTCGGGTGTTTGTGCGGCTCGAATCCCCGCCGGCGTCCCGGAATCGGCGCGCCGTGGTGCGGACGGTCCGTCCTCGGGCGCTGCGGCGCCGTCCGCCGCGTCCCGTTCCAGCAGCGGCCTCGTCAACCGGGTCCGGTCGAGCGTGTCGCCGAACGTCGCCTCCGCGTCGTCCGCTCCGATGGGAGCGGCTGCGATGTCGGCGTCGAGACCCGTCCCACCGGCCACGGCGAGGATCCCGGTGTCGAACCCGTCGAGTTCGCTCCATGCCAGCTGGGCGCACTCGCCTTCGCCGCTCGCCAGGAACTGCACCAGGTTGCCCCAGTACAGCCAGGACCGCCAGCGCCGCTTGCGCACCTCCGGCTCCTGTGTCGCCGCCGTCTCCGGTCGGTCGTCGAAGACGACGAAACCGCTGAACACGGGCGGGTTCTGGCCGACAAGCACGGTGACCGGGGTCCCTGCGGCGTCCGCCGCCCGCACCAGCGCGTGCGGCGCGCCCGACCGGTCCGGCGGCAGGGGCGCTCCCCGAAGGCCGTCCGCCACTGCCGACGGCACCGCCGCGGCGCCGATACGGGCGCGCTGCGCGCCGCGCACGGCCGGCAGCCCTCCGAGGGCGGCCTCGACACGCCCTCGCCACACCTCGGGGTCAGGGTCGGTCAGGAACGCCAGGAGGGTGTGCACGGGGTTGGTCCACACCGTCCGCGCGAGTTCCTCGGGATCACCGCCGCGGCGCCGGTAGGCGGCGCGGGCCTCCTTCATCGGGTTGTGGCTGTACGGCTGCCATGCCGGTGACGTCACCGTCGCCCGCTCGTCCTCCCAGGCGCTGACGTCTTCCAGGTTCAACTGGAACACGGTGACCCCGTGCGCGCGCAGCCGCGCCCGCTTCGCGGCGTCGTCGGCCGTGCGGTCGGTGTCCGGCGCGGCGTGGTAGGTGTAGCCGTCGAGGTAGACGGCGACCTGCACGGGCCGGTTGTCGCGCCGGCGGAACACCACGTCGGGCCGGGTGCCGCGCAGGGTGTTCTGAAGGACGACCTGCCAGTTCTCCACGGTCCCGGTCGGGCTCTCGACCCGCAGGGTGCCCGTGATGCGGTCGATCAACCGGCTGTCGGTGGTGAACGACCGGCCCGTTCCGGGTTCATCGGCCCATCGTTGCAACCGGCTGAGGAAGCGCCGTTCGAGTTCGCTCTCCACCTGGTCCCAGAGGGAGATCTCGCTGATGCCCCCGATGCTCTCGACGTCCCAATCGCCCAGGAGTTCGTCGAGCATCTCCTTGGCCGTTGCGCGGTCGGCGTAGGAGAACTCCTCGTCGGTGACGTGCAGGAGCAGGCACCGGTGGCACGCCGCGAGAGAGGCGTCGACGCGGCAGTCGCACTCGGCGACGATGTCCCGTGCGGCTTCGAGGACCTCGCGGATGCCGTCGGGCCCCGACCTCGGGTACAGGTAGCCGCTGCCGCCCGGGAGTGTGTCGTAGACGACGAGGTAGCGCCGCAGCCCGTCGATCTCCCTGTCGGGCATCGTCGCCACGGTGGCGTCGAGATGGCCGAGCGTGCCGCCGAAGATCCGCGCGAACCCTGCCATCAGGGCGGCCTTGAACGAGACGGTCCGTTCGGGGACGTGGATGGTCGCGGCGGGCAGCAGGATGCGCAGCGCCTCGGTGTGCAGGGTGTGGGCGAGCACGAGTTGGACGTGTTCGACCTCGCGTCCGCGGCGGCGGGGGCACCACGGCCGGTGGTAGCCGGGCTGGGTGTCGTGCCCGCTGCTGGTGTGCGGTTGGGCGGAGCCGGAGTCGGGCACGCCGGTGGAGGTGGCACCGCCGCAGGACGTGCAAATGTGGAAGGGGTGGTACCGGACCAGCCTCCCGGCGAGCACCCCGTCGGCGGCCCCGTGCATGCGCACCGGTCCGAGGTTGAGCAGGCGCACTGCCGCCCCCCGGCTGAACTCCACGCCGAAGGCGCGCTCTCGGCGCCGCCACGCGCCGGGCACGATGGTGTCCTCAGGGATGTCGATGGCCGTGGCGACCTCGTAGTACACACGTCGGCGCTCGTCGCGATCGTCGCTGATGCGGGCGTCCTCGCGGCGGTCGCGGGAGTAGACGCGGGTGGGTTCGAGCACGCGGTGCAGCGCAGACTGGTCGCCGATGTGCCCGCTCTTGCAGCGGGGGCAGGGGCTCGTGTCGGCGGCGGCCCCCGTGGTGCGGGCGTAGCCGCACTGGGGGCAGATCCGCCAGCTGCGGTAGGCAGGGCTGGTGGGCGCCCCGATGTCCAGTCCGTTCACGGAGTGGCGATATCCCAGGACGTAGAAGTCGTTGCCGGGAGCGAGCTCGGTCAGGGCGCGGCGGGCCGGCCGCCCGTGCTCGTAGATCACCGACTCGTAATGGCGGTCGCCGTCATCGGTACGGTCGTTCCAGAACACGGTGGCTTCGAGGAAGGTGGGCGTGTCGGTCAGCGAGTAGTTGGGGAGGACGCCGAGCTCGACCAGCGCGCTGTGGGCGGTGGTCCGCCCGATCTCGCGGATGCGCTTAGCGACGGCCTTGCGTTCGGCACGCAGTTCGCGTTTGCGCCGGAACTGCTCGGGGTCGGAGTCGATGAGGGCGCCCGCCGCTGTGTCGAGGACATCGATCCGGGCGCGCAGGTCGCTCAGTCGGTCGTGCCAGGTGTTCTCGGCAGCGGCCAGTTCCTCCTTGATGCCGACCTGGGCGAAGTCGCGCAGGTGCGTCGCGGCCTCGACCGAGACGGGCTCCCCCGCCCCGCCGAACAGCGCGAGGAACCGTTCCACCAATGCTGTTCCGTGGGCTTGGGCGGCGGCTCCGAAGGCGGGCAGCCAGCCGCTCTCACCGAACAGGGATGTGGCCCGGCCGGGGAGGGGCAGGACGTCGGCCAGTAGGCCGCGTGCCGCTGAGTCGACCAGGTAGGCGGCGTATTGGCGGCGCAGGATCTCCACGGCGGAGGTGAAGCTTCCCGGCGGGACGATCTCCCCGGCGATCATGTCCAGCGGTTCGCGGAGGTAGTAGCGTTCCCGCGCCCGCCGCCCGACGAAGGTCAGCACGAGCGCGTTTCCGGAGCTGCGCCCGGCGCGCCCGGCGCGCTGGACGTAGTTGGCCGGGCCGGGCGGCAGGGAACCGAGCAGCACCACCGACAGCGCTCCGATGTCGATGCCCAGTTCGAGGGTCGGTGTGCAGGAGAGCACATTGGGGTCGGTGTAGCGGTCGCCCACGACGAACCGCTGCTCCACCCGTTCGCGCTGGGCGCGGGTCAGCTGGCCGGTGTGCTCGGCCGTGGTGACTCGGAACGGCCCGGCGTCCAGGTAGAGCCGCCGGTAGTAGTCGTCGGCGAAGCGAGCGTCGTCGTGCGGTCCGAGCCGGCCGGTGCACCGGTAGCGCGGGCATGCCGCCCCGGCCCATCGGTCCAGGGTGTCGGGGTGGGCGGTCTGGCGCCAGTTGCAGACGGGGCAGAGGACGCCGCCGCCCTTGGCGCCGTCGGCGTCGAGCCGGCGGACGAGCACGTGGCCCGGGGTGATCCCGTAGACCCGGGTCGCGCCGTCGTTGGCGGTGGTGCGGGTGAGGACCCCTTCGTCGTGCAGCAGGTCCAGCAGCCGCGGCAGGTAGCGGTCGGCGGTGTCGGGATCCACGTTGAGGCTGCGCTTGGTGAAGTCCTGGTACCAGTTGCCGCGGCCGGCCACCGAGTCGACGTCGCCGGACCGTGCGGCCCGGCCGCCTTTGGCGCGGTCGATGACGAACCGGGGTGCGGGCACTCCGGTGGGGAACGCGGGCATGCCGTCGGGGCGCTGGCCCCAGATGGTGCCGTAGCGCCTGGCCCCGGCGGCCTTGACCCACGGCTGCAACCAGTGATGCGCGATCCCGCCGCGGGTGCGCACCCGCTCCAGGAGGCCCCGGAGGTAGGCATGGAAGGTGTCGGGCCCGGGGACGGCGTCCAGGGACATGGCCCCTTCGTGCGGGGCGTGCACGAGGATGTCCCTTGCCAGCGCCGCGAGCCGGACGGGGTCGCCCAGGTCCACGTCGACCGATGCGGTGCGGGTGAGTTCCAGGGTGCGCCCTTGCCGGGAGCGGAGCCCGAACTCCATGACCGCCGCGAACGCCAGGCGCTCCCCGATGAGCTGCCACGTCTTGGTCCCGCCGGTACTCGTCCCGGCGAGGACCGGGTCGATCTCGGTTCGCCCGTGCAGGTCCGGGGGGACGACGCAGGCCAGGTACGCCGGTGTGGCCGCCTCGCGGACGGTATCGGCGATGAGGTCGTTGAGGGCCACGGGGGTACCGTCGGCGGGCAGCCGGGCGGCGAGGAGACTGCGCAGCGAGAACGTGTACGAGCGGTTGGAGACGAACCCGGCGCGATGGGCCGCGTCCTGGACGGAGTCGTTGAACAGCAGCGTCTTGGGCGGTTCGGCGGCGCCGTCCCCGCCGAACCGCCCGGTGAACAGTTCGGTGATGGCAACCGATGCCAGCGCGGCGAGGCCCGAACCGAGGAAGCGGGTGCCCTGCTCGGCGCCGCATGCCGGACACCGGTCGTTCTCGGCGTCGCGGAAGGCGTCGGGGTTGTGGGCGAGGTCGGCGAGGACGAAGGCGCCGTCGAGGTCGCCGCGTGCGGCCCGGTCGAAGTCGACTCGCTCGTCGACGGGCCGGATGCGCCCGCCGTGGCCTTCGAGGACGTGCACGCCGCCGTCCTTCAGGTGCCTGCGGGCCTCGCCGGCGGTCGCGCTGATGAGGGAGCGCACGAAGCGCTTCGCGGAGATACCGGAGCGATAGATCTTATCGGGGTCGGTGTCGAGGTCGTGGGGCCGGCTCTCGGGCGAGTAGGCGGCCCAGCCGGAGCGCCCGCAGTGCCGGCAGTAGACGGCCGGCAGGCTGGCGCGGGACGTGATCGACGCCGTCGTCTCGGTGTCGAGGGCCGGTGCCGCTTCGCCGTGCCAACTGAAAGCGGGTCGGCCCGTGCCGATGGTGCGCAGGAGTCGGCTGACCGAGCGGATCCACATGTGGACCTCGACGGTGAGCAGCGGGGAGTCGGGGTCGTCGGGGTCGCGCGCGGTCGACAGCAGCGCGATGTAGCGGGCGAGCGCCTCGGCCGCCAACTGCGGCGTCCCCTTGATCGCGCGCCCCCACGTGTAGGCGCCCCGTTGCGGCAGCCGGGGGAGCAGCAGGTCGAGGTCCATCACGCCGCCGGAGAGGATGTCCAGGAGGGCGTGGGTCAGGATGTGCTTCTTGAGGACGCGTCCGAGCTCGGCGGGGTCGAGGTCGTCGCGGTCGGTGAACGCGCGCATGACCGGGGCGAGCGTGCCGGTGGAACCGTACGGGTCGCGGATGTTGGCGACGCCGACCGGGTCGGGGACCGGCAGGCTGTAGTCGAGGTCGTCCATGAACCGGGCGGGGTCGATCCGGTCCTCGCCGATGAGGGAGTCGGCACCGAAAGGAGTGCCGAAGACCGCGGACGCGACCGCGAGGACGTCCTCGCGGCGGTAGCCGGTGTCGCCGGCACCGAGGGTCGCGCTGGTGGCGACCGGGCAGATGTCGCCGAGGGGTCGGTCCGAGCGGCTGTGTCCGGTGGCGGCCGCGAGCCGGCGCAGCAGCATGGCGACATCGGTGCCCTGCGCGCCGTCGTAGGTGTGGAACTCGTCGACGACGATGTAGGCGAGGTCGGCGTCCTCCCACAAAGGGACGTCCTGCTCGCGCTGGAGCAGCAGGTCGAGCATCTTGTAGTTGGTGATCAGCACGTCGGGGCGGGCGCGCCGGATCGCCGTGCGATCGGTGCGCACCCGGTCGTACCCCGTCTCCGGGGTATCGCCGATGTAAAGGCCCGCGCTGACCTGCTCCATGCCGGGGCCGCGCAGGAATTCGTTGATCCGCCCCGCCTGGTCGGTGGCGAGTGCGTTCATCGGGTAGAGGAGCACGGCCTTCACACCGGCCCGCCCTTGAGCCCGCATCCGGCGGCAGTGGTCGAGCACGGGCACGAGGAAGGATTCGGTCTTGCCGGATCCGGTGCCGGTGGTGATGACGGTCGGCTGCGCCGGCCCTGACCGTGTGGAAAGCCGATGGAAGGCCGCGGCCTGGTGCCGGTAGGGCGTGAACCCCGGGGGGTGCCAGTCGAGGTGCTCTCGCCACCCGTCGGCGGCCTTGCGGAAAGGGGTGCGCAATCGCAGGTAGGGGCCGCGGAAGATGCCCTCGCTCTTGTGGCCGAGGAAGTCCTCCAACCCTTCGCGCACGTGCTCGTCGGCGAGCGCGAAGGTCGTGGCGAGGTACTGCGTGACGTTGCGCCGCACTTCGGCCGCTGCGAGAGTCGGCTGCATGGGTCGGAGGTGCTCCCGTCGCTCGTCCATCGCCTCACCCGCAGCACGGGGCGGCCCGGCCCAGTGGCTGTGGGCTCGCCTGTACCGACCCTAAAGGGTCCGCACCCGTTGGTGCGTCCGCGATCGCGGGCTATGTCCCCTCGGTACTGCGGGCGCATATTGTCGCAGTCGGCCGAGGATCATGGGGACAGATCGGCCGGTTCCGGCCGGTGCGCGGCCGGCCGCCGTCGCCGTACGTCCGACCGCGCCCGGAAGCGGCGCGCCCCGAAGCGGTCTCGGACCGTGCACGCTCGGCGTTTCGATAACCTGCCCCTATCGACAGGCGGAGGAGGACGCGTGGCCAAGGTGACCCGCCCGAAGATCGTCGACACGCGTCCGAGCGAGTTGGTGGACTGGGCGCGCGACGGCCGGATCCGATTGCCGTCGTTCCAGCGCTCCTACCAGTGGGAGTCGTCGGATGTTCGACGGCTGTTCGACAGCCTGCTGCGCGGTTACCCCATCGGCAACCTGCTCGTCTGGGAGCGCCCCGCCTCAGCCGAGGACGTGACGATCGGCCATCTCACCGTGACCGCCGCGGATACGCACTCCGCCTACTGGGTGGTCGACGGACAGCAGCGCATCACCTCCCTGGTCGGGGCGCTCACCGCCACCGGCGACACGGTCGACCCGCGCTTCCGCGTCTACTACGACCTCGACTCCGGCGACTTCGCGACCCTGCCGCGCCGGCGCAAGCCCTCTCCCGACTGGTTCCCGGTACCGCTGACCCTGGACACGGCGCGGGCGAACGCGTGGATCCGTGAGCGGCCGCATCTCACCGGTGAGCAGATCGCGCAGGCCGACGAGCTCATCGCCGCGGTCCGCGACTACCGGATCCCGATGTACATCGTCTCCGGCGACGACGAGCGCGCACTGCGCGAGATCTTCGACCGGATGAACACCTACGGCAAGGCGTTGAAGAGCGCCGACGTGTTCCGGGCGCTGCACGCTTCGTCCGACGCCCGCGAGCCCGGAGACCTCACCTCGCTCAGCGCCGAGGTCGAGGCCCACGGCTTCGGCCGCTTCACCGACCAGCTCCTCATGCAGAGCATCCTGGCAATCCGGGGGCCAGTACTCGACCGGGACTTCCGCAAGGAGTTCGCCGATGCGGAGGACCTGAAGCACGCGCTCTCATCGACCCGCGACGCTTTGGGCCACGTGGTGGACTTCCTCCGCGACGAGGCCGGAATCCCGCACATCAAGCTGCTGCCCTACGCGCTCTTCGTGCCGGTCCTGGCCCGCTTCGTCGCCGCGTTCGGCCCGCCCCGGGGCCGCTCGGAGCGACTTCTGCGCCGCTGGATCTGGCGCGGTTCCGTCCTCGGCGTGGCTCCGCAGGGCAACACCGTGGGTCTGCGGAAGAACGCCCAGGCGGTGCGGGACGACCCCACCGCGAGCGCCGAACGGCTGATCGGACTGCTGCCCGCCGGGGCGGCGGCGACCTGGGTACCGGATCTCTCGCACACCCGCATCAACTCGGCCCTCGGCAAGGTCAACATCCTCGGGCTTCTCTCTCGCGCGCCCCGGCCGCTGCCCAGCGCGGGCACGCTCATGCGCACCGAGGCCGAGGAGCGCCCCATCGACATCTCCGCTGTTCTCGAACTGGATGCCCCGCCTCCACTTCTCGCACCGGTCTTCGACCTCGCGTGGCCGGAGGGCGAGAACATCGCCAACCGGCTCGTCGCGCCGGGGGCCAAGGCGGCCCAGGTGCACGCCGCGCTGCTCGACGGGGAGGTCGACGACCGGTTCCTCACCGGCCAATGCCTCGATGCAGCCTGCCTGAAGTTCCTGCGCTCCGGCGACTCCCACGGCTTCCTGGCCCACCGCGGTGAGCTCGCGCGATCCGTGATCGCGGCCCACGTCCAGGAATACGCCCTGTTCGGATTCCGCGACGGACCGACACTGTCCACCATGTTCGAGGACACCCCGCTCCCGGTGGATTCCGACAGAGGAGACCGCGCATGAGCGAACGCACCGCAGGGGTCTTCCTCGGCGAGCGCAGGGTGGGCACGCTCGGCTACGCCCACGGCAACACCTGGTTCGACTACGAGGACTTCGCGCCCGACCACCCGGTGCTCGGCCAGGCGTTCGAGGCGGACCCGTCGTTCCGTCGGACAGCGAGCGGCTCGGTACCCGAGTGGTTCGCCAACCTCCTGCCGGAGCGCGGCAGCGGCCTGCGGCGCATCATCGGACGCGAACTCGGTATCGAGCACCCGCACGACTTCCAGGTCATCTGCCGCATCGGCGACGACCTGGCCGGGGCCGTCCGCGTCCGCCCCGATGCCGACCTCGGCGAGTTCTCGGTCTTCGGTGAGGAGAGCGACTGCGCACACGACCACCCCGTCCGCTTCTCCCTGGCGGGGGTCCAGGCGAAGTTCTCCATGCGCTGGGAGGGCAAGGGCCTGGTCCTGCCCATGACGGGCGAGGGCGGCGACTGGATCGTCAAGCTCGCCGATGCCCGCTTCCCCGACGTGCCCCGCAACGAGTTCGCGATGCTGACGTGGGCCGCGTCCGCAGGGGTCGAGGTCCCCGACATCCGGCTCGTTGCCACGACCGAACTGCGCGGCCTGCCAGAGGGCCTCGCCGGGAGCGAAGAGTCGGTACTGGCCGTGCGCCGCTTCGACCGCGCCCAAGACCACCGCATCCACCAGGAGGACCTCGCCCAGGTGCGGGAGGTCTCGGTCGACGCCAAGTACGACCGCGCCTCCTACAGCGGGATCGCCCGTGTCATCAACGCGCTGTGCCCGCAGGACATCGACGAGTACATCCGCCGCCTCGCCGCGATCGTCGTCATGGGCAACCTCGACGCCCATCTGAAGAACTGGACACTGCGGTACCCCGACGGCCGCTCCGCGCGGCTGTCCCCCGCCTACGACTTCGTGTCGGTCTCCTCCTACGCCGGTCACGACGCCTCGTTCCGCGACGACCGCCTCGCCTTCGCCGTCAACGGCGGCCAGACGGCGCGGCTCGTCACGCTGCGGCACTTCCACCACCTGGCCGACCGCGCCGGCCTCGACCCGGATCGCGTCCGCGGCGTGGTCCGCGACACCGTCCGGACGATGTCCGACACCTGGGCCGAGGTCAAGCGGGAGGCGCCCGTCCCCGGGTTCCTCGCCGAACACCTCGATGCCCGGCTGGCGTCGCTCCCGCTCGTGACCGACGTGCGCCTCCGCACCTGACCGTCGACTCTCGGTTCGTGGCCGCATCGGGCCGTCCGCCTCGCCCCGTTGCGCCCGTTGTGTCGCGGCCCGCCCATAGGGTCACGCGAGAAGGGATCCACAACTGAAAGGCGGACGCCGCTGATGCAGCCCTCCTCCCGACCGCAATGGCTGGCCGATGTGATCGCGGCGGTGCGTACGTGGCACAAGGCCGAAGGCGGCGGAGCGGCCGACAAGAGCAGGGCCGATGTCGACCTGGGGCGGGTACTGACGGAGTCCACCCGCGGGCCTGGCTGGTTCCTTTGGTCGGCCCGCGACTCCCCGCCCGACGAGACCGCCCTCGAAGAGGCCTACCTGGCACCGGCGTCCGGTAGCAAGGACATCCGCTACCGGCTCCGCGAGACGATCAACGACGAGGGGCGGCTCCTCATCCGGGTCGCCACCGACGCACCGCGCGAGGGCCTGCACCTGTGGAAGCGCGGGCGGCCCACGGCCCATCTGGTGCAGACGCTGCTCGACGGCCTGGAGCGCCTCACTGGCGACGGCCCCGCAGCGGCGTTCGGGGCAGGACGCGCCGACCCGCTGAGGAGCGAACTCGCCGGGCCCGTCGCCGGCCTCAACCCGGGCCAGCGGCTGGCCTATTCCGCCTGCGTCTCACCGGGGCTGCAACTCGTCTGGGGGCCTCCGGGGACCGGCAAGACCGAGGTCATCATCCGAGCGCTGCTCAGTGCAATCAAGACCGGGAAGTCGGTGCTGCTGGTCTCGGGTACGAACGTCGCCGTGGACAACGCCCTCGACCGGGCCATCAGAAGCCTGCGCCCGGCCGCGGGGACGGTCATCCGGGTGGGCACCCCGCATCTCGCGTCCGTCGCCGACAACCCCAACGTGTCCCTGACCACGCTGAAACGCCGCCGCCAGGAGGCCAAGGAGAAGGAGGTGCTCGACCTCGAACAGCGGGTGGTGCAGGCCCGCGTACCCGTCGAGACGCTCGCAAAGGCGCAGGAGCGCCTCGCGCGGTTCGACCCCGCAACCGACCGCGCGGCGCGTGCCCGCATCGCGTCCGCTGACCGCGCGGCTCGTATCGCCGCCGAGGTCGCGGCGGCACAGGAGCGGCTCAACGCCAAGGGCGCGGAGCTGGAAATCGGGCGGCAGGTCGCCGCCGAGGTCGAGGAGGAATGGGCGTCGGTCTCCCTCGCAGCCGAACGATGGTCGAGGATCGACCGGAGCCACCGAGAACTGGCCGAGCTCGGGCAACGGCGCGATCGATCGGCGCTGGCCGTCAGCGACGGCCGGTCAGCCGTGCGCGCGGCCGAGGAAGAGCGCGACCGACACACTGCAACCGGGATGTTCTCACGCCTCCGTGACAGGCAACAGCGCAGAACCGCGGAGCAAGGAGTCGTCGACGCACAGCACCGCCTCGCTGCCGCCGAGGCCGAGCACGCGGCGCTGCTCCCGGTGCTGGCCCGGGAGGAGGGCCGGGTCAACGCGTTGATCGCCGAACTGGAGCGGCAGAACCACGGTACCCCCCGGTACTTTGTTCAGAACGTTTCGCGGCGCCTGGCCGAAGCGCGGCGGACCGTTCGCGATGGCAGCACCGCCTACGACCGGGCCGTCGGCGACCACCGGCGCTTCGAAGCGAACCTTGCCGAGGCGCGTGCCCGCTCCATGCCCACCGACCACGACCGGAAGCTCGTCGCGTGGGCCGACCGGAACGGACTGCTCCGTCTCCATCAAGGACTCGACGCCCTTTCCAAGGCGGCTGAGCAAGCGCTGTCGGAGGTCAAGCGGCTCACCACGGCACGGCAGAAGGCCGAACAGGAGCTCGCCGAGTTGGGCCGCGACGCCGAGCGCTACTTCGTCGGCCGGGCGACCGTGGTGGCCACCACCCTGGCCATGATGCGGATGAAGCCGGTCATCGGCTCCCGCACCTACGACCTCGTGATCGTCGACGAGTGCGCTGCGGCCGGCATCCCTGAGGTCCTGCTCGCGGCCGGACGCGCCACCTCCGGGGTCACCCTCCTGGGCGACTTCATGCAGAACATGCCGATCGAGGCGGCCAGTCTGCGCCGGAACAGCGACCCCCACGTGAAGCGGTGGCTGGCGCCCCGGGACTGCTTCGCCGCGCTGGACGTCACCCGCCCCGAAGAGGCCGAGGCCGCGCCCGGCTGTGTCGTGCTCACCGAGCAGCACCGCTTCGGCCCGGAACTCACCCGCCTGGTCAACGCCGCCTCATACGGCGGCCTGCTCACCTCCGCAGCGGGAGCCGCGGCGACCGACATCTGCTTCGTCGACGTGGACGGCCTCGGGGACTCCCTCGCCGGTGTCCATCCGAGCCCGGACGGCGCCAAGGGCAAGTGGTGGAGCGTAGGCGGCGTCATCTCCCGCGCCATCGCCGAGCAGCAGCTTGCGACCAAGGAGGCGCGCAGTGTCGGCATCGTCGCCCCGTACAAGGTGCAGGCCGGTCTCACCAAGGCCATCATCGACGACGCCGGCGGGAACCCGCTGATCGACATCGGCACCTCGCACCGTTTCCAGGGCCGGGAGTTCGACACGGTCGTGTTCGACATGGTCGAGGACGGCAACGGCTGGGTCGCGGCGGGCGAGTTCGGTTCGAACGGATTCAAGCTCGCCGGGCTCAAGCTGAGCAACGTCGCGATGACCCGGGCGCGCCGCCGCCTGTACCTCATCGGCAACGGCGCCGCAGTCGAACGCGCCCGCTCCGGGGTCCTCTCCCACATCCGCGCTGGGATCGGCCGCGGCGACATCCGAGTGGTGCCGGTCCGCGACATCCTGCACAGCCCTGCGCCCTCGGCTCTCGAAGGCCCCGCCGCGGACCTGTGGGACGCGGTGAGCCAGTACGTCAAGTACACCGGGTTGTACGACGAGGGCGACCTGCCCGACGAACTGGTCTCCCGGATCGAGGGGGCCCGCCGCAGCGTGTGGCTGTGGGCGCCCTGGACCGGCGCACGGCTCCACGAGTTCCTGCCCGCGCTGGAGGCGGCCCAGGCGCGCGGGGTCCATGTCCAGGTGACGACACTGCCCACGTGGGACGAGATGTACCGGGGGCCCAGCCCCAAGGCCCAGCGGATGCGCGACTGCCACGAGGATCTGACCACGCGTGTCCGCAAGGTCGTGTACATGGAGAACATGCACCAGAAGATCGCGGTGATCGATGAGGAGGTCGTCTTCATCGGCAGCATGAACGTGCTGTCCCACCGGCGCGACGGAGGCCGTCGGGAGATCATGACGGTCGTGGAGAGCGCCGCCTATGCCCGGCACATCCTCGACTTCGAGCGCGTCGACCAGTTGTCGCGACCGCCACGCTGTCCCAAGTGCAATGAGCGCATCCGCACCTTCGCCTTCAAGAAGCCGTCGAAGGCCCCGGCCCTGTACTGGTTGTGCCGGTCCGCACCGCCGTCCACTCCGGGGAGGACCCCGAGGGTCTGCTCCGAGCAGGCCTTTCCTCCCCTGTCGCGGGGACGCAACCAGCAGCGCGGGTCCCGGTAACCGGGATGGCAGGGCGGAACAACCCGCGTGCGAGCGTCCGCTACGCCCGGTAATGTCGGCACCGTCGCCGAACTCCCCCTGCGGCGCGTGGCGCGAAGGAGACGATCCCCCGTGGAATTCCCCAGTTCCCCCGTTCCTGCTGCGTGGCTCGTCCGCGCCGGCCGCGACGGCGAACGCGAGAAGGAAGCCCTCGAGGTCGGCCTCGCCATCGCCGGATGGCACGAACTCGACGATCTCAGCGTGTTCGCCACCAGGGAGGGGCTGCGGGAGTACGTCCGTGCGACCTATCCGCATGCCGGCACCGCCCTAGTGGGCAACTGGACCGGCCAGCTGTGGCGGTTCTGCTCCCAGATCGCCGTAGGAGACCACATCGTCATGCCGATGAAGACCCGGCCGGGCGTGGTCGCCGTCGGCCGGGTCACCGCCGAGTACCGTTACCGTGCCGATTCTCCGGTGGGGTTCCAGCACGTGCGCCCGGTCGAATGGCTGCGCACCGACATCGCGAAGGCCGCCATCAGGCAGGACCTCCTCGACAGCATGGGGTCACTGCTGACCGTGTGCGGGTTGACCCGCTATGACGCCGCCCGCAGGGTCGCCGCACTCGCCGAGCGCGGAATTGATCCGGGCGCGAGTGACGACGTCGGCGCGGACATCGCGGTGCAGAACAGCCGGGACCTGCTGAACGAGGCCGCGAGGCGTGATGCGAACGACCCGGTCCGAATGACGGTCCGCGACTTCTTGGACCGGTGGGGCCTGGTCCGGCGCGGGTCCACCTCCGTCGAACGCGTCACGGCCGACCTGGCCGAGCAGGGCTTGACCACGCGGCCTCCGTTCCCTGACGTCGGCATCGACAGCACGATCGACATCATCCAAGTGGGCGAAGAGCCCACTCTGAAGTTCGCGCTGACCGAGGCGCAGACGGCCGAGGACACCAAGGACGCCTCCGAGATGCCGTCGGTGAGCCTGCACGTTGGTGCGCTGCCCGCCGCCAACCAAGGGGTGGCGAGCGTGCGCCCGGACGACACGCTCAAGCAGGCCACGACCACGATGCTGACCAAGCGGTACTCACAGCTGGCCGTGATCGACGGGGACGGCAAGCTACACGGCGCGGTGAGCTGGCAGTCCATCGCCGAAGCGTGGATCAATGATCCTGGGGCACCGCTCACGAAGGCCATCGCACGATCGAAGCCGGCCGCCTTCGACGAACCGCTGCTGGACCTCATCAAACCGATCTCGGAAAACGACTTCGTGTTCGTGCTCGGCGCGGACAAGGTCAGCATCGTTGGAATCGTGACCGCAGCAGACCTCACCCAGCGGTTCGGCGATCACGCCGGACCGTTCGTCCTACTGGAGGAGATCGAGCGCCGCTTGCGGCAGGTGGTGGACAACAGTGTGCCGCGCGATCAGATCACGAAGCACGCCCGCGACAAGAAGCTCGCGAGCCTGCACGGTGCGTCCGCACTGACGATGGGAAACTACTGCCGCCTGCTGAGTGATGCGGACAACTGGCAGCGCCTGGCCTGGAGCATCGACCACGCTCTCTTCCTCCATGAACTGGATGAGGTGCGCAATATCCGCAACGAAACCATGCATTTCAGCGCGGACCCGATCCAGAAGGATCACATCAGGCGGCTCGACGGCTTCCTCAATCTCATCAGGACCGTCACCCCGGATTTCTGACCGGCCCGGGGTCGGCGGGCGTCCTTGTGCCGCCCAGCGTGTTCCGGCGCCGTCGTCCACAGGCCCTGACTTGCGCTGGCCGAGCGGTTCTCCCGGGCCGCATGGTTGCACCATGGCACGGTCCCTTTCACTGCCGAGCGACCTCATGCGGACCGCTGCCGCCCAGCACGGCCTGGTCACGCGGCGGCAGGCGTTCTTCCAGGGCCTCAACGACACCGGGATCAAGCGGCTCCTGCGCGAGGGCCGCCTGCAACGGTGGCACCCCGGCGTCTACGCCGTGCGCGCACTGACCGGCGAGGGCAGCGCCGCCGGTGACCTCCGCACCGCGGTCATGGCCGCCCAGCTCGCCATCGGCCCGGCCGCGGTCGCGGTCGGGCCCACCGCCGCGTCCCTGTGGGGCATGCAGGGGCTTGCTGCCCGAGACGGAGGGCCGGTCCACGTGAGCGTTCCCGGCAGCGCGCGCTTCCTCCTCTCCGGGGTGGCCGTCAACGCCGGCGCCGTCCACGCCGACGAAACCGTCCGCCGGGCCGGCATCCGCATCACCACGCCGGGGAGAACACTGCGCGACACGGTCCTGTCCACGCCCCGAGAGGTGGCGGTGTCCCTGATGGACTCCGCGCGCAACGGCGGGATGCTCAGCGAGGCGGAGTTCGCGTCGCTGCGGTCGGCCAACGCCGGGCGGCGCGGGCAGCGCGCGTCGGCGCCGTGGTGGGCACTCTCCGACCCCCGCGCGCAGAGCCCGCTGGAGACCCGAATCCGGCTCATCTGCACCGACGCCGACCTGCCGCCCGACGACCTCCAGCACCCGCTGCGCCTGCCCGGGGGCCGCTCGACCGCCTACGGCGACCTGTGGTGGGACCGGGGACCGGTGCTGGTGGAGGCCGACGGCGCCGGCCCCCACTCCCGTCCCGATGCCCTGTTCCGCGACCGGCACCGGCAGAACGCCTTGCTCCACGCCTACCCGGGGCTGCGCCTGCTCCGCTTCAGCTGGCGGGACCTCCGCCACCCGCGCGCCCTGGTCGCGGAGATCGCGCGGGCGGGGGCGGGGTAGATGGTGGGTGCACGGGCGGTGCAGGAGGCAGGGTAAGGGCGTTGGGTCTGCTGGGCGGCCTTGTCCGCGGGCGGTGGCCCCGCACCTGTGGGGAAAGCAGCGCCAAAGGCGGGAGCGGGGGCCGGTGGGCGGTCATCCGCGGCGCTCCCGGTGCCAGGGTTCAAGCGGGCAGCAAAGGCGGGTGGTGGTCCGGGTCCGCGGTCATCCGCAGGCCCTCAGGAGGAGAAAGCGGACATAGGGCGCATCTCACTGGCTGGTGGGCATCGAGACTGACGGAGCGTGCAGTCTCGATGCCTGAAGCTGACGGTGATGCAGTCTCGGTGCGGAATGGCGCGACGGGAGACCGCGGTACCGCCCACGCAGGGCCGCAGGCGACCGCCGAGCCGGACCACCACCTGCCTTTGCTGCCCGCTTGAACCCCGGCACCCGGGACGCTACGGGCGACCGCCCACCGGTCCCCGCTCCCGCCTTTGGTGCTGCTTTTCCCCACAGGACACCCGGCAGGCGCCCGCGGACAAGGCCGCCCAGCAGACCTGACGCCCGCCCCGCCCCCGCAGGCGTGGGGGCGGGGCCCGACCCGGGTGGCCGACCGGGCGGCCTCAGGCCGCGCCCCAGGCGCTGTCCGCGAGGTCGTAGGCCAGGTGGAACCAGACGTGGCGGTAGGACTGGCCCCCGAAGTCGCCCCACGCGGTGGACAGCGCGTCCACCAGGGCGAGGCCGCGGCCGTGCTCGGCGCCGGTGGCGCCGGTGGCACCGCCGTCATCGCCCATGACCAGGGCACCGGCGTACAGGGGGCGGGGGTCCTGCGCGGGTCCGCGTCGGCCCGGGGCGATGACGCCCTCGTCGCGGCAGGTGAGGGTGAGGCCACCGGTTCCGCGGCGGACCACGAGGGCGTAGGTGCCGCCCGGACGGCCGGAACGGGAGTGCACAAGGGAGTTCGAGGCCAGCTCGCAGCCGAGGAGGGTGAACACGTAGCGGTAATCGGTGTCGTGCTCGGCGGCGCAGGTGTCCAGGAACGCCCGGACGAGGGGGAGGAAGCCGCGGTGGCCAGGGAAGTCGTACCGGCGCAAGGTGTAGTAGGGGCGGTCTGGGAAGCCGCTGAAGTAGTGCTGGTACAGGGGTGGAACCAGGTCGCCGAGGGCAACGGTCACCGAAGGCAGCGGCGGAATCGGGTCGAGCGCGGGCATGGGGCACACTCCTCCTGGCAGCAGGAAGTAGGCGGAAGGACCGGAGGCGCCCGCACGAGTCGACGAGTTCACCGTTCAGGGCAACGGACACCGGAGTAGCGTGACCGGGAGAGACCGAGGGTGATGGGGTGGTCACTGGCTACATCATCAGCTTGAAACTCGATATTCGAATTGTCAAGCTAGTTCTCGATATTCGAGCACGAGGAACGTAGACTTCCTGCCATGCCTCGCCCCTTCAGCCCGACAGTCCGCCGCAAACGGCTCGCCCGCGAACTGCGGCGCCTGCGTGAATCACACGACCTCAAGCTCTCGATAGCCGCGAAGCAGGCGGACGTACCGCAGTCGACCCTGAGCAACATCGAGAGCGCCGAAGCCCGCCGCATCAAGCCCCGCGACATCGATGCTCTGGCCGACCTGTACGAAGCCTCTGCCGACGTACGGAAGGCGCTGCACGAACTGGCCCGCGAGTCGAAGGAGCAGGGCTGGTGGTCCAAGTACAGGGACGTCTTCAGGGGCAACGCGCTGCCCGACTTCGAGGTCGAAGCGTCCATGATCAGGACGTATCAGAGCCAGGTCGTTCCGGGCTTGTTGCAGACCCCTGAATACAGCGAGGCAGTCTTCAGCGGTGGCGGCGCCTACACCTCCGAGGAGATCAAGCGGCACGTCGACGCCCGGCTACGCCGACAGCAGATCCTCAACCGGCGACACCCGCCGCACCTGTGGGCCGTGATCGATGAAGCCGCGCTACGACGCGAACTCCCCGACGCTGAGATAATGCGCGAGCAACTTCAGCACCTCGTCAACCTGGCCACTCACCACAACATCGACATCCAGGTACTACCGTTCAGCGCGGGCATGCACGCCGGCCTCGCGGGGTCGTTCCTCCTCTTCGACTTCCCGAGCGAAATCGACCCCTCGGTCGTCTACACGGAGACCGCGACAGATAGCCTCTTCGTCCAGGATGCCGACTCAGTGAGCCGCTTCGTCACGATCTTCTCCCACCTGAATGCGGCTGCACTTCGGACACCCGAGACCGTCAACTACATCCGCGCCATCCTGGAGATGCACGACCGACATGGAAATTTCTGACCAACTCGCGTTCTACAAGTCCACATACAGCAGCGACCGGGTCGACTGCGTCGAGGTCGCTGACCTTCCGCTTGGCTCCGCCATCCGCGACTCCAAGCGTGCGGACGAAGGCCACCTCGCGTTCCCGGCCGCCGAGTGGGACGCGTTCCTCACAGCTGCGAAGGCTGCCCACCTCTGACCGGGGGCGCGCGATGCCTGTGCGCCCGCGATTCCACTAGGGATTCCCGTCCCACTCCCCGCTCGCCTTGGCGCGCTCGACACGCTCGGTGAAGTAGGCGTGCGCCTGACGGTATTCGCCCTCCCGGTCGGCCTTGTAGAAGGGGGCCGTGTATCCCTCGGGCGGGGTTGCGCCCCCTTCCTTCTCCTGGAAATTCATGAACTGCTTGTAACTCTCCTTGGTCTGGATCTGGCCGTGCGTCCGGTGGTACCCGGCCAGTTTCCATCCGTTCGCGTCGAACCAGGTCGTTTCCTCAAACCGGTTAAGCACGGGGAAGCGCGCCCGGTAGGCGGCGATTAGGGCGTCGACATCCATCCGCAGCCAGACGGCAACCAACGCATCGATCTCGACCAGAGCCGAACGTCGAGCGCGTTCGCTGCGCAATGGAATCTGGTACTCCCACACGGAGCCAACCTCACCGAGCGGCTGAATTCCGGGCCATTCACATGCCCAAGATTCCTTCGCCCAATCCGCGTCGTAGAGCTCCTGCCAGAGATCGGAATAAGCGTTTGTCAAGCAGTTTAGCCGCGCAGTTCGAAGCACGAGTGACTTAGACAACGGGTGTTCGAGGTGTCCAACCAGCAAGCTCCGGGCATTGGAAGTATCCAAATGCCCGACTCCAGTAACGCGCAGGAAATAGTCGAGGGGAACTGAACTCCAAAAGCCTGCCGACAAGACGGTCATTTCGTCACTTGCAACCCAGGAACTTCGAACACTATGAACATGTGAAACACTACCAGGAATAATCGATGCATAAAGACTGCGTTCAGTATCAGGTGCAATCATTTCTCGCCACGCCAACCGATAAAATTCGGTGTAACGCCGCATGGCCTTCGCAATCAGGCGATCCCGAATCTGTGCTTCGGTGACATCGCCCTTGTTAATCTCCAAAACCTCACTAATTGCAACCCGTGCCGACTCCACCTCGTCCGGATTGTCAAGGATCCGGTTCAGTCTTTGGTAATCCAACCAGCGTGACTGCGCCTTCTGGAAAACACTTGTGCTGGCGACCCGCCTGTACTCGGTTTCCGGGACGGCGTCCTCTGGCAGGGTCATCAGGTTGACGCCGAGCACGTCATTACTCCCGGCCGTCGGGGATTTGAAGAGCGGTGTGGCGACCCCGATCTGAACACCCTTGAGGATCACCTCGGACCAGTCGCCAGGTGCGGAGAGGTTGTACCCGATCAGCCCTTCGTTCTTCGCTCCGCTTTCGTGGTAGCCGGATGAGATCTGCGGTTGGAACTGGCCGAGCCGAACCGGGTACTCCGCCAGTGCCTTGATCGCGTCGTTCTCCGCCGTGCTCACCGGTGTCAGCAATCTGGCCTGCTCGACAGGTTTTCCGTCTTCTCCGGTGAGTGACTGCCATAGGGCGAGGAGGTCGGGGGTCACCCGGATGACGCGGGATCGGTGCGGGCGCTCGTCCAGTTGCCCTTTGTACCGGACTCCCGGCGGATCTCCTGAACCGTCGTGGTCGAATGATTTCCGGAGTGCGTCGGCGCTGAACAGCCAGCAGAGGTGATCGAACCCGATTTCCCCGTCCGCACCGTAGATGTGCATTCCGAAGTGGCTGGACTCGCCGACCGGCTCGGGGAAGAAGCGATGCCCCGGGTTGACGAAATCACCGTGCACGCGGAGCCGACGGTAGGCGGCGGTGCGGAGCGCTCCTTCATTGTCACCGGAGAAATGGGTATCCGGGTGGAGCAGGCCGACGACTCCAACGAGGGCCGCGTTTCCCCAGGTGCGGATCATGAAGCAGCGGTAGACGTCCGGCTGCGTCCCTGTCACCAACGGGTACACCTGCTCCGAGCTGAAGAAGGCCACCATTCCGCTGGTGCCGGTCCGCTCGTCGAGAAGCCGGTGGCTGATAGAAGAGGATCCGAGGACGCTCGCCTTGCGCTGCTGCTTGACCTCCAACGACGGTTTCTCGACCAACTTGAACCACGGATCACTCTCCGCGAGCACAGCACTCTCGTCCCACCTCGGCCGCACCCACGGCGGGTTGCCCACCTGGATGTCGAAGCCGCCCCGTGCGAAGACCTGGGCGAACATCAGTTCCCAATGGAAGAACCCCTGCTTTGCCGCGATCTGCTCCGCCTTGTGCAGCCAGGGGAAACGCTCTCCCAGCTTTACCTCGTCCTCCATGCCCATCAGCAGCGGCAGCTGCTGCTCGGCGTCGTCCAACTCCGCGAGGGTGGCCAGTTCCGAGAACAGCGATCCTTCGGGGATGTCGACGCGGCCGAGCAGGGCCTCGGCGAAGTCCAGCCAGTCGGTCAGGTCCCGCAGCGGTGTGCCTACCGGGTCGCCGCCGAACAGGGAGCCCTCGCCCCCCGGAACGCTGAGTTCGCCGACCTTCCCGAGGCGCCGGTACTCCTCGTCCGACCCGTTGAGCAGGCCCACGTCCTGCACCGGCCAGAACCACAGCGCGCACCACGCGTCCATCAGGGTCTTCAGCCGCCAGAATGGGGTGCCCTTCTCCTGGAGGTCCCGCAGGACCTCCTCGCGCGGGACCACGCTCTCCGGGTGTTCGATACCCTCGGCACCCCACACCTCGATGGGGCGGCTGATCTCCCGTTCCGATACCTGGAGCCGCCTGATCACCAGCTCCCACAGGTACTCGACCCGCCCCGCCAGCGCCTTGAGCCGGTTGGTCTGGGACTTCTTGCCGTTGCCGCCGGTGGGCTGCTTGCGCATCCCGGTACGCCACTTCGCCAGGGCCTTCGCCTGTTCCGGGGCGAGGTTCTTCGCCTCCTTCTCCTTGGAGACGACGCCCCACCCGTGCGCCGGCAGCAGGAAGTGGTGGATGCCGCCGTCGGGCCGCACTCCGTCGCGGAACGGTACGTCCAGCGGCGCGGACGTCAGCCACGCACCCTTCTTCAGCTCCTCCGGCCGGTAGAACCGGCGCCCGCACCCCACCAGCGAGTTGCCGCGCCGCAGGTGCAATCCGAACCACGGCGCCTGCAAGCCCCGGTGCATCACGTTCAACCACAGCGACACCTCTGCCAGTTCGACGGCGGTCTCGTTGAGGTCCACCCCGTAGGAGTTGTGCAGGGCGATGTAGGCCTTGGCCTTCTGCAACTCCTCCAGGCGCTCCTCGGGGTCCAGGTGCTCGCCCAGCTCGGCTTCGCGCCGCTTCACATACTCCTCGGCGACCTGGTTGATCGCCTCGTTGAGGAACGCACCCGATCCCAGCGCGGGCTCGCAGATCGTCCAGTCCAGGAGTTCGCGCGCCGGGGTCGTCTCCCCGTCCTGGTCCAGCCGCTCCCGCAGGGTCAGCTCGACCGTCAGCCGGGTCAGCGACTCGGGTGTGTAGTAGGACGCGCTGGTCTCCCGGTCGCGGCCCGCCAACCGGTACACGAACGCCCCCGGCCGGTACTCCACCCGCTCGTCGGTGGCCTTGCCGTCCTCGTCCTTGGCCTTGACGAACACCTCGTTGAGGAAGTCGTCGGCCTTGGAGTGCGGCACCATCCACGAGCCGTCCTTGGGGTTGCCGTTCTTGGCGACCTCGTACAGGGCCTCATCGGCGATGAACCCGGTGTAGGACATCAGCCCCTCGTACACCGCGCCCAGCTGGTTGATGCCGAGCTGGGCGTAGGAGATGAACCCGCCGCGCTCCTTGCGGCGGCCGCGCGACAGCATGAGCAGGCGCAGGACCTTGTGTAGCGCGGTGTCGCGCAGCCGGGTGTCCAGGCGCGGCATGCGGGGCTCGTCGAGGTCGTCGTCCGGGTGCTGGAGGCCGCGCCCGATGAGGCGAGTGCGCTCCGGGTCGAACAGGTCGGCCTTCAGCGGTTCGAACCGCAGCCCCTCCCCCTCCGACAGGCCCTCGGCCTCCTCCTCGGTGAGGACGTGCCCGCGCGGGCGGTGCCCCTTGTCGACCATGCGGAACAGCACGTCCAGCGACTCGTACAGGTGGAAGCCGGTACGCGCCTCCTCCCCCACCAGGTCGTGCACGACGAGGTCGCCCAGGCGGGCCATACTGTAACCGCGGACGTAGGCCTCGTCCTTGGCGGGCACCACGCCCAGGTCGGGGCGGGCCTCGGCGTACAGCAGGAACAGGACCCGGTACAGGTAGCGCAGCGACTGGCGGGCCAGGTCGTCGGCGAACGCCTTGGTCGAGCCAGTGACCTGCTGCGGGGTGACGCCCTGCTCCCGCAACCGGTCCAGAACTTCGTTGGCGATGATCTCAACCGAGCGCTGCAAGCCTTCGCGCAGGTCCTTGGAGACGCCCACCGCATGGTCGCGCGACGCCTTGCCCAGCACGGCGAGCGGATCCTCGCCGCCCTCCTCGGGCGGGCGGAGCTGCTCGGCGCTGAACAAGGCGGCGATCATGGCGAGTTCGTCGTCGCCGTTACGGCCGAACGCGACGTCCAGGCTCACCGCGAGGTAGCGGCCCTCCCCCCACACGGTGCGATCGGCGAGCACGACGACCCCGCCGGCGAGGAGCAGGACGTAGCGCAGGTGCTCATCGGCGGCGAACAGCGCCGAGACGAGCTTGGTGGCGTGCGTGATCCGCTCCCGCCCGCCCAGCTCCACCGGGGTGAGCAGCAGTCCGGCGCCCTCGGGGTCCATCGCGGCGTCGGTCTCCGTGGCCCAGCCGCATTCCACGGCGGCGATCGTGGGCTCGCGCAGGGCCAGTACCGCCGGCGAACCGCCCGCGCCGAGGTCGAACGTCGGCGGGTCTCCGTGCGCCGCCGCCTCGAAGCCTAGCCCTGCCATCAGCTCCGCGTGCAGCTTGTGCAGGCGGTCGGTGTAGAGGGCGTCGTCGGCGGGGCGGCCCACTCCGGTGTTCCGGTTCTCGGTGTACTCCGCGAAGAACGACCGCTCGTCGACGTAGCGCGAGCGGTAGCCGCGCAGCCCCTGGCGCGGGGTGACCCGGTTCGGACGCCCGCCTTCGCGCTTCACCCGGGCGCGCTCGGCCGCCTCGCGCTCCGCCCACGCGGCGTAGGGTCCGTCCTTGCCTTTGAGCCGCTTGGGCAGGACCTCCGCGAGGTAGTGCGCGGAGAAGTAGTCGCCCCGATTGGCGATCGAGTCATAGGACATATCGGTTCCTCACGCGCCCTTCACCACGGCGAGGATCCGCAGCAGCGGCTCGCCCATGGTCCGCATCTTCCGCATCAGCTGCTGCTGCTCGGCCACCGTCGCATCGACCTCGCCGCGCCGGTTGGCGCGGCGCCAGTCCTCGCCGAGGCCGTCGAGCGCCATCTGCTCGAAATCCGCGAGGCGCTCTTCGGGGGCCCGCAGGTCGCGCTCGATCTGCGCGTCGTAGACCGCGCGCTGCGCGTCCAGGTGAACGCGTGCGGCGTCCACAGCAGGACCGACGAGCTCCTGGAGCGCGGCGAGGTCGCCCGGCGCGCCCGTGTTGATCATGCCGGGTCCGATGCCGGCCGCGCGCACCACCTCGAACATGTCGCCCACGCGCGGGGCGTCAGGCAGCCCGGTGACGGCCATCCACTCCACGACGGTGGGCTGGCCCAGCTCATTGGAGTAGACCCCCTGCACCAGGAACACCGGCGACGGGACGTCGGCCCGGATGACGGGGGCCTGGCTGCGGTGCAGCCGGACCTGGAGCTTGTCGACCAGCCACTCCACGAGCGGGTGGAGGTCGCTGGCGTAGCCGATCTCCGGCCACGCCGACCTGGTGGTCCGCGCCTCGTCGCGCTTCTCCGCGGCGAGATGCCGGTCGAAGGTGACCTTGAGCCGGGCGGTGACCGCGCGCTCCTTCAAATACGAGGCGGGCAGCGCCTTGAAGCGGTGCGCGAGGTCCTCGGGAGGGGCGAAGGCGAGCATTCCGTCCTCGAAGTTCACCTCGGTCTCGGGGGCGACCACCGGCAGCCCGGTGAGGACGAACTCCTCGGTGGAGGAGAACAGCCGCGGCACTGGGGCATACTCCGGTTCGGGCAGGTCGTCCTGCGGGTCGGAGTCGCCGAAGAACCCCGCCATCGACGCGACCTCCACCGCAGCCTCCTCCGCGGCCTCCGCCGATGCCACCGACTCCTCGACAGTGCGGCCGGCCAGCAGGTCGCGCAGCAGCCGGTCCTCCTCGCTCTTCGCGGTGTACTCGCCGATCACCGCCTCGACGCTGCCGATGCTGCGGTGGGCGGCGTCCTCCCGTTCGAGCAGCTTCTCCGCCACCGTCCGATCGTCGAAGGCGCCCTCGGTCTCCGAGGTCAGCACCAGGGCGCTGAACTGCGGCTGGTGCTCCTGGCCGTAGCGGTCGATGCGGCCGTTGCGCTGCTCGATGCGGATCATGCTCCACGGCAAGTCGTAGTGGATGAGCTGGTGGCACTGCTGGTGCAGGTTCACCCCCTCGGAGGCGATGTCGCTGGTGAAGAAGATGCGGACCTTGGAGTCGGCCAGTTCGAAGTCCGCAAGGACCTGCTGCTGCATGGTGTCGGGGAGTTCGCCGTGCAGCAGCGCCGTCTCCGCCTCGGTCATGCCGAGCGCGCCGGGCACGGTCGCCCGCAGCCACTTCAGGGTGGGCCGAGACTCGGAGAAGACGACCACGCGTTCGGGGCTGCGCGGCCCGACGCCGATCTCGCGGAGCTTTGCGATCAGGGCGGCGCGCTTGGCGGAATCGTCGTCGCCGACCCCCTTGGCCGTCTCCTTGAGGCGCAGCAGCGCCGCGTGCTCCTTGTGCCTGGCGGGGTCCTTGAGTGTGCCGCCGTCCGGGCCGGTGAGGGCGGTCAACCGTGCCTCAACGGTGGTCTCCAGCGCCTTGTGCGAGGACAGGAACGCCTTCACCAGGGTGTAGGGGAAGAGACGGCGCTCCTTGGTGACGACCGGGCCGCCGTCGAGGGGAGCGGCGCCCAGCCAGGTGCCGGCCAGTTCGGCGAACACGCGCTCCTCGGCATCGGACGCGGCGCAGTTCACCGGCCGGGACGGGCCGCGCTCGGGCCACTCCTCCCCCATCTGGTCGCGCACCTCGTCATTGGCCTTGGTGCGGCGGATGTAGAGGTGGGAGATGTCTGGGGGCGAGTAGCGGTCGGGGTCGGCGATGGCGGCGGGGTCGAGGAGGCGGATCAGCTCGGCGAAGGAGCGGGTGTCGCCATTGTGCGGGGTGGCGCTGGCCAGCAGCAGGGCATCGGTGTGACGGGCGAGCAGCCGGGCCAGCTTGTTGCGCAGATTCCCCTGGTTGATGAGGTTGTGCGACTCGTCGATGACGACGGCGTCCCAACTCGTGTTACGCAGATGCTGGCCGTACTTGCCCTGGTTCTTCAGAGTGTCGACGGAGATGATGGCCCGCTTGAAGTACAGGAATGGGTTGCGCCCGGCCGGTATCTCGCGCTGCACCCGTTCCAGGCCGACCGAGTCCAACCGCACCAGCGGGATGGCGAAGCGTGTCCACAGTTCGCGCTGGAACTGCTCCAGCACCTGTTGGGGAGTGACGACGAGGATGCGCTCGCCGCGGCCGCGGCGGATCAGCTCGGCGAGGATGAGCCCGATCTCCAGGGTCTTGCCCAGGCCGACCACGTCGGCGATCAGGATGCGCGGGCGAAGTCCCCGCAACGCGAGCTCGGCCGGGCGCTGCTGGTAGACCTTCCGGTCGAGCAGGAACGCGTCGGACATGGCGAGTCGGCGCTCGGTCTGCGGCAGCGGGGTCCGACGCAGCACCGACTCCAGGAACAGCCGGCTCGTGGTGAACCGGTCCGAGAGGTCGGGAACGAGCCGGGTGTCCTCAGGGCGCAGCGGACGCACCTCGTCGATGCCGGTGAAGAAGACCGCGTCCTCCTCGCGTACCAGCTCCGATACCCCGGACGCGCGAATCACCCACCCGTCCTCATCGAAATCGTGCGCCCGGGTGCAGGTGCGCACCATCCACTCGGTGTCGCGCACCTCGATGCGCGCACCCGGCGCGTACGGGTCGGCCTGAGGGTTGTCCTGACCGGTCTCCACCACTACGACGACCTCACTATCCACGAATTTCCGCGCATCCATTCTCCGGCGCGTCGGGCATGCTCCGGCACGGGAGCGGGCCGACGGAGTCACTGTCGGGCCCATCCCGGCGGGGACCCCCTACGGCGGTCAGGCCGCTTTGGGACGCGCGTAGTCCCGACGCAGCCGCTCCGCGACACGTACGACCACTCCGTCCTCCGTTCCGACCTGCGGCGACGGGCGCACTGGAGGAGGCAGCGGGGGCACCGGGCCATCAGTGACGACGCCGCCGGCCGCATCATCCGGATCGGGCACATAGCAGGCACGGGCGAGTTCGGCCCGCGCCGCCGCCGGCGTGCGTCCGGAAGCGGCCACCATCTCGCGCAGCGCGGTGCGGACCGCACCGAGATCGGGCCGGTCCGCAGGATCGAACGCGAGCATGGCCGCGAACAGCGGCTCCAGCGGAGCGGGCAGCCCCGACAGGTCACGCGGCACGGCCGACGTGGCGACGGCGGCGAGCAGTGCGTCCCTGGAGTCCCGCTGCACGGGGAAGTGCCCGGTCGCGGCGAAAAGCACAGTGGCACCGAGTCCGTAGACGTCTGCGGCCTCGGACACCGCCTTCGGGTCCGTGATCTGTTCCGGGGCCATGCACAGCGGAGTCCCCAATGTCGTGGTGCTCCCGGTCAGCTCGCCTCCGGCACCGCCGATGGCGACCAGTCCGAAGTCGATGACCTTGGGGCCGTCCGGGCCCATCATGACATTGGTCGGTTTCAGATCGCGGTGCAGGATCCCGGCGTCGTGCACCGCCGCCAGGGCCTCTGCCAGCAGCAGGCCGAGCGCGGCCGCCGCCTCGACGTCGAGCAGTCCACTGCGATCGACGTGCTCGCGCAGTGTCAGACCGGGGACGTATTCCATCGCCAACCATGCCGGGCTCTCGCCCGGTTCCGAGGAGGTCATCAGTTCCGAGGTCCCCGGCGACTGGACCATCCCCATCGCCGCGATCTCCCGTTCGAATCGTTCGACGACAGCAGTCTTGTCGGTGTGGGCGTAGTGCACGGTCTTCACCGCGACCCGGTCGCCGTCCTCAGTCCGGCCGAGGTAGACGCGGCCCATCCCGCCCTCGCCGAGCCGGCCCAGGATTCTGATGTCGCCGACGACCTGTGGGTCGGTGTCCTTGCGAGGGTGCACAGCCAGCCTCCATTGCCGCGATGGCCGAGAGGCCGTCCGGCTCCGTCCGGAGCGTCAGCCTAATCCGTATACCCGGCGCCATGGGGTGAGAGGCGATCCGCGGCTGCTCCGGGGGCGGGCCGTAGGGTGGTCGTGGGTGCCGGGACGGTCGGTGCGGTGGGGCGCGACGAGGGGTGCGGGCGATGGAGTTCGACATGGTGGTGGAGATCCCGCAGGGGTCCCACAACAAGTACGAGATGGACCATTCCATCGGGCGGATCCGGTTGGACCGCACACTGTTCACCGCGACCCAGTACCCGGCCGACTACGGCTACATCCCCGACACCCTCGCCGAGGACGGCGACCCGCTGGACGCGATCGTGCCGCTCGACCGGCACACCTTCCCCGGGTGCGCCGTGCACGTGCGGCCGGTGGCGGTGTTCTGGATGCGCGACGAGCGCGGCCCCGACGCCAAGGTGCTGTGCATGCCGGCGGGCGACCCGCGGGTCGAGCACGTCCAGGACCTGCGCGACATGCCCGTCTTCCAGCTCAACGAGATCAGCCACTTCTTCGAGATCTACAAGCGGCTCGAACCGCACAAGAGCAGCGAGGTGCGGGGCTGGCAGGACCGCGCCGCCGCCGAGGCCGCGGTCACCGACGCCCGCCACCGCGCCGCCCCCTGACCCGCAGCGTCGCTCGGTCTCCGCTCGCTCAGGCCGGGCCCGTCAGGACCGGGAGGGTGCGGGGGTGGTTCATGATCGGGGAGGGTTCGGGGATGTCCTGGTCCGGGGCGAGCCGGAGGTCGGGGAAGCGCGCGAAGATCCCCGGCAGCGCGATGGACAGCTCCAGTTCCGCCAGCGGGCGGCCGAGGCAGTGGTGGACGCCGTGCCCGAACGCCAGGTGCGACTGGTGCGCGGCGACGGCGTCGAACGCGGTGGCGGCGGGCCCGTGGCGGTCGGGGTCGTGGTTGGCGGCCATGAAGCACAGCAGGACCGCGTCGCCGGCCCTGATGACCTCCCCGCCCGGGTAGTGGACGTCCTCGGTGGCGAACAGCCAGCCCAGCGTGTTGACCGGCCCGTCGTAGCGCAGCCCCTCCTCGACGACCTGCCCCCACGTGGTGGCACCGGAGCGGACCGCGGCGAGCTGCTCGGGGTGCTCGAGCAGTGCGCGCACGATGTTGGTCAGCGCGCCCATCGTGGTCTCGAACCCCGCTGAGACGAGCAGCATGGCGTTGGCGGTCAGCTCCGCGTCCGACAGCGGCGCGCCGTCGGCGTCGCGGGCGGTGAGCATGTGGGACAGGATGCGGTCGTCGGGCGCCGCGCGCTTCTCCGCCAGCACGTCGGTGACGAAGGTGCGCACCGCGGCGTTGGCGGTCTCGTCCTGCTGGTTGAACGCGCGGCGGATGTGCTCGCCCATCTCCGGGATGTGCTGGGCGTCGAGGCCCAGCAGGTGGCACAGGACGCGCACGGTCAGCGGGAACGACAGCGCGGCCTTGAGGTCGACGGGCTGCGGTGCGCGGGCGACGTCGTCCAGGAGCTCGTCGAGGATCGCGGAGACGATCGGCCGCAGCGCCTCCATCGGCCGCCGGGTGAAGCCCGGTTGCAGGATCTTGCGCAGGCGCAGGTGGTCGTGCCCGTTGGCGGTGAGCATGTGGTCGACGTTCATGAACTGCACGATGGGGTGCTCGGTGTCGATCTCCCCCTCGGTGTACGCGCGCCAGTGCCGGATGCCGCGGACGAAGCGGGGGTCGGTCAGCGCGGCGCGCAACTCGGCGTCGCGGGTCAGCGCCTTGACCACGATCCCGCCGGGGAACTCCACGGTCGGCACGGGGCCGGCCTCGTAGAGTTCGCGCGCCATGGCGTGCGCGGGGCGGTCGGCAGAGGTGTGGATGGAGATCCGGTCGGTGCGTTGCATGGCAGTGGCCTTCGGCAGGGAGCCGGGCGGGGCCGGGGCGGCCCGCGCTACCGGGAGAATCAGAATTTTCCGGGATCCCGCGGCGGCGGACAATGCGTTTGCCCGGGCCGGGTGCGGCCACGGTCCGGGCGGCGCCCCGTCCGCGGTCCCTTCCCCGTGTGCGGCCCCGCCGCGTTCCCGGCACTCGGCGCTGGGACGGCGCCCGGTGGCGGGCCGGGGAGCACGCGGTCGGCGCCCGGTGCCGGGAAGCCCCGCGCCCGGCGCCCGGTGCGGGCGCGCTGACCCCGCGACCGGTCGATCCGACCGGTTCCGGCCGGACGCCCACCACCGCCGAACCCGCCGTCACCGATGGCGACCGGCCTACCAGAGCGGCCCGGGCGGCGCATAACCGGCGGCGCCCAGGGGCCGGGCGCGGTGGACTCTGCGATCCTTGGCGCATGCCGACCGCGTCAACCGAACCCGTCAGCGCCGATCCGCCGCACGCCATCGCGCGCCCGCTGCTCACCCAGTCGTGGCGCGATCTCGCGTTCGTCCACTGGGCGGTCGACCCTGCCGCGGTCGCGCCCCTGCTGCCGCCCGGGACGGCGCCCGACACCGTCGACGGACGCACCTACGTGGGCCTGGTGGCGTTCCGGATGCACCGGGTGGGCTGGTTCAACCTGCCCGGAATCCCCTACCTGGGCAGCTTCCCAGAGACCAACGTCCGCCTCTACTCGGTGGACGGCCGCGGGCGGCGCGCCGTGGTGTTCCGCTCGCTCGACGCCTCCCGGCTGATCCCGGTCGCGGTCGCGCGGGCCGTCTTCCGCCTGCCCTACGTGTGGTCGCGCATGGCGGTGCGGACCAGCGGCGCCACCGTCCGCTACGCGAGCGTGCGGCGCTGGCCGGGACCGCGCGGTGCGTCCAGCCGCCTCGCGGTCCGGGTGGGCGAGCGCATCGCGGCGCCCAGCCCGCTGGAGGACTTCCTCACCGCGCGGTGGGGCATGCACAGCGCGTTCGGCGGCCGGACGATGTACCTGCCCAATGCGCACCCCCGGTGGCCGCTGTACCAAGCCGAACTGCTGGCGTGCGACGAGGACCTGGTCGCGGCGGCGGGGCTGCCCGCCCCGCTCGGGGACCCGGTGAGCGTGCTGTACTCGCCCGGCGTCGCGGTGCGCTTCGGCGGACCCCGTTGACTCTGTTGGCTCCGTTGGCTCTGTTGGCTCCGTTGATTTCGCTGACTTCGCGGGCTCCGCTGACCCCGCTGGCCCGCTGATTCCGCCCCCGCCTGCTCCGCCGGCCGCACTGACCCCCCTGTCCGCGGATCCGCTGAGAACCCCGGCCCCGCAATGCCGGCGATCCTGCGGGGCCCGGCGCGTCGGCCGGGCCCCGCGGGATCGGGTTCAGCGCCGCAGGGGTACCGGCAGGAAGGCGATGCGCTCGTAGAGCCCCGACTCCCCCGTCTCGTAGAGGACCCCGACGGAGCGCCCGCCGAGTGCCACCAGGTCGGAGTAGCCGGCCGGGCCGGGCGGTGCCGCGTGGGCGTCGGCCCAGCTCTCCCCGTTGTCGCTGCTCGCACGCAGCACCAGGTCCGCGCGGGCGTCGGCGCGGCCGGGCCCGGAGAACAGCAGCGGGCCGCCCCGGGGTTGCAGCACGCTGCCTTGCACGACCGGGCCGACCAGGTCCGGCGCCATCGTCGGCGGGGACGCGAAGCTCTCGCCGCCGTCCGTGCTCAGGCTGACCGCCCGCGTGCCCGCCGCCGTCCCGTTCTGGTCGCGGTGGTTGACGTGCAGTCGGCCGTCCGGGAGTTCGGCGACAGTGGACTCGTTGGTGTTGACCTCGCCTTCGTAGGAGTCGTCCACCGCGCCGATGTGCCAGCTCGCACCGGCGTCGTCGCTGTAGAGCAGGTGTGCCCCGTAGTACTTCGCCTCGTCGCCCTGGTCGCCGCTGCCCGGAGCGGGGGCGGCGGAGTGGTTCGCCGGGACGACGAGGCGCCCGGCGTGCGGCCCGCTGCGCAGGGCGATCCCGTGCACCGGGCCGGTGGCGTACCAGCGCCAGTCGCCGCGCTTGGCGTCGCCGGTGATGTCGCGCGGCGCGCTCCAGGTGCCGCCGTTGTCGTCGGAGTGCTGGACCCACACCCGGCGGGTCTCCTCCGCGCTCGCCTCGCCCCGCAGGATCTGGTCTTCGTCCACCGTCCCCGCGTTGTGCGTGCTCAGCAGCACCACCCGGCCGGTGCGGGGGACCACGACGGGGACGGGGTTGCCGAAGGTGTTCGCGCCGTTGTCGCCCACGACCGTGAGCGGGCCCCAGGTGCGGCCCTTGTCCGCCGAGCGTTTGAGGACGAGGTCGATGTCGCCGGTGTCGGACGGGCCGCCCTTGCGCCCTTCGGCGAAGGCCAGCAGGTCCCCGTTTGCGGCGGCGACGACAGCCGGGATGCGGAAGCTCGCGTACCCTTCGCCGCCCGCTGCGAAGACCGTTGCGGCTGCGGGCGCCGGTCCCCGCTCACCCCCGCCGCCCGTCCCATTGTCGGCCCCTATGACCGCCGCTGTGTCCGCCGCCGCGGGCGGCACCGCGGTGGCCGCGGCCGCGGCCACCGAGACCGCCAGGACCGCCGCCGATCCCAGGAGGCGCGCGGCGCGCACCCGGCTCACGCGTCGTCCCCCTCGGTGGGCAGCCCCGCCGCGGCGAGGTGCTCGCGCACCACCGCCCGCTCGGCGTCGTCCAGGGCGACCATGGGCAGGCTGGTGGTCGCGGCGCCGATGACGCCGCGCAGCCGCAGCCCCTCCTTGAACGCGCCGATCGCCGAGGAGTAGGGCCCCATGCGCGCCGGGTTGCCCGCCTTGACCAGGCGGAACAGCGCACGGAGGCGGACCTGTTCGCGCTCTGCGGCCGTCCAGTCGCCGCGCCGCGCCGCGTCGTAGAGCCGCACGTAGCCGTGCGGGTCGACGTTGCCGAGGCCGGGGACGATGCCGTGCGCGCCGATCCGCAGGCCGAGGTCGGCGACCACCTCGGAGCCGGTGAAGACGCGCAGGCCGGGCGGTGCGAGCTCCAGGACGGCGCGCAGCGCGTCGAGGTCGCCGCTGCTGTCCTTGAGCCCGTCGATCGTGCCCTCCTCCGCGAGTTCGACCACGGTCTCGGCGTCGAGTTTGGTGTGGGTGAAGGACGGGATGTCGTAGGCGTACAGCGGCAGGTCCGCCGCCGCGCGCACCGCGCGGAAGTGCGTCCGGATCTCGGCGGGGTGGGTGGGCACGTAGAACGGTGCGGTGGCGACCAGGGCGTCGGCGCCGCCCGCCTTCGCGGCCGCGGCGTGCGCGGCGACGCGCGGGGTCGCGGTGTCCACGATCCCGGCGAGGACGGGGACCTGCCCTGCCGCCGCCGCTGCGACCACCTCCAGGGTGCGGCCCCGCTGCTCGTCGGTGAGGTAGGCGACCTCGCCGGTGGACCCGGCGACGAACAGGGCCGCCGCGCCCGCCTCGATCTGGAATGCGACGAGGCGCTCCAGGGCGGGCGCGTCGACCGCGCGCTCGGGCGTCAGGGGTGTGCACAGCGGCGGGACGACACCGCTGAGGGCGTCGGCGCGCGCGGTGTTCGGTCCGGGCGCCGGGGCGCCCGGGGTGCTCGGCGAGTCCGAGGTGTTCGGCGTGCTCGGCGTGCTCATGGTGTGGTGGGCTCCGTTCCGTCGGGAGGGGTGGTTCCGGTCGGTCCGCTGTGCGGGGCGGCTGCGGCGCGCAGCTCGGGGGCGACCTGGTCGGCGTCTGTGGTGCGGTCGACCATGACCTCGGTGTCGGGTGTGAACAGCCGCTGGACGCGCGCCGGTGCGTCGATCGCGATGAGGACGATGACGACGAAGGTGAGGCCGAAGGCGAGCCCGCCGAGGGCGACGGCGAGGCTGGTGCGCTCGGCGATCTGCGCGCCGATCACCGGTGCCGCCGCGCCGCCGAGCGCACCCACGTTGTAGGTGAACCCGAGCCCGGCCGCGCGCTGGGAGGTGTCGAAGTAGCCTCCGATGAGCTTGGGCAGCAGCCCGGAGATGCCCTGGCCGAACGCCTGCTGGAGGAAGAGCAGCGCACCGAGCAGCAGGAGCAGGTCGCCGCCCATAGCGAACACCGGCAGGATGAAGACCAGGGAGATCCCCAGGCTGATGACGTAGGCGTACCGGGTGCCGAGCCGGTCGCCGAGGAAGCCGCCCATCCAGCAGCCGACCATCGTGCCCAGCCCTGAGAACGCCAGGACGCCGCTGACCTGGCCGGGGGTGTAGTCGAGTTCGGTTTGGAGGTAGGTCGGCAGCAGCGCCTGGATGGGCCAGGAGTACAGGAACGCGCAGAACACCACGACCATGAGGGTGATCATCATCGGGGTGCGGGAGCGGGCGAACTGCGCGGCGAACCCGATGAGCCCCGCGGCGGCGACCGCGATGAGCAGCCACACGGCCCAGCCCGACGCCCCGAGCGCGAAGATCCCGAACAGGGCGCCGAACACGGCGATACTCGCGAGGACGTTGAACGGCGCGACCCGCCCGGTGTAGAGGACCTCGATGAAGGAGTCCTCGCGCTTGGCGGCCGCCTGGTGCTGCCAGTCGGGCGCCTCGGGGATGCCGCGGCGCAGCCACAGCGCGAGCGCGATCGGCAGGATCCCGATGAAGAACAGGGACCGCCAGCCCAGCGCCGGCACGACCAGCGCGTAGGCCTGCGCCGCGAGCACGCCGCCCAGGGAGAAGCCCGAGATGAGGAATCCGCTGGCCCGGTTGCGCAGGGCGCGGGGCCAGCTCTCGATGACGTAGGTCGCGCTGGCGCTGTACTCGCCGGCCATGCCGAGTCCGACGACGAGCCGGGCGGCGAACAGCGTCCAGTACCCGACGGCGAGCCCGCACGCGAAGGTGCCCACCGAGTACAGGACGATGCTCAGGACCATCGCGGGACGCCGGCCGTAGCGGTCGCCGACGGCGCCCAGCGCGAGGCCGCCGAACCAGCGGGAAATGAACGCGGCGGACACCAGGGTCGCGACCGTGACCGTGTCGAGGTGGAACTCACGGCCGATCTCGGTGAGGACCAGTGTGATCAGGACGAAGTCGAAGCCGTCCATGGCGTAGCCGAGCCACGCCGCGAAGAACGCCTTCCAGTCCTTTCGGGACAGTTGCCGGTACCACCGTGTGGTCGGTGGGCGTGCGGGGGGAGCCATGTGCGCCTCCTGGCCGTGCCTCGTGACTCATCCCACATGGGACATGGGATGAGTAGGTACCGTAATCTCGGAACCACCGGCTGACAAGAGGGAGATCGATGAGAGCCAACGGGCCAGAGCTCCAGGACCGGATCATCGACCTGATCCTCGACCGCGGATTCGCCCCTGGCGCGGCCATGCCATCGGAGCCCCGGCTGGTCGAGGAGCTGGGTGCGAGCCGCAACTCCGTCCGCGAAGCACTGCGCGCCCTGCACACCCTCGGAATCGTGGAGATCCGGCACGGCTACGGCACGTTCGTCGGGCAGGCACCGCTCACCGCGTTCGCCCCCGGCCTGCTGTACAGCACCCGCCAGTCCGTCCGCTCCGACCCCGCGGCGCTGGGCGAGCTGCTGGAGGTCCGGCGCATCCTCGAAGCGACCCTGATCGAGCAGGTCGTGGAGCGCGCCGACGACGCGTTCCTCGCCGAGTTGGACGACGCGGTCACCGCCATGGACGCAGAGGGGCTCTCGTCGGCCGACCGGAACTTCCACCAACTCCTGTACCGGCCGCTGCACAACCGGTTCGCCGGACAGCTCATCGAGCTGTTCTGGGTCGTGTACCACCAGGTCGAGTCGGAACTCGAACCCGCGGGCGATCCCGAGGAGATCCGGCGCGGGCACCGCGGCATCGTCGACGCCGTGCGCGCGGGCGACCCCGCCGCCGCGAAGGCCGCCATGACCCGCCACTTCACCGACATCGAAGCCAGAGTCGCCCGCGTACGCGCCCACCACCACGCCCCCGCCTGACCCGCCGGTGCGGCAACCCGGTACGCGGGATCGGGGGGCGTGGTGTCCGGTTTTCGCGGGTGGGGCGAGCCTGCGGCAAGGCGGGGTGACCACCCAGACGTCATGCGGATGCTGTCTAGATTGTCCCTCCCATCGACTTCTCACGATGTGAGACGCGAGGAGTAATGGGGTGCCGCACCCGGGCCGCTGACCTGCCCTTCTGTGCAGGGCGATGCGCCGACCCCACCCAATGCCGTGGACTCAACGGGAACGACGGCGTGCTCACGCACCCTGCGACTCGGGCGCCAGAAGGACTGCCGCTGCGCGGCACCGTGCGGAAGCGGGCACGGGCACCCGGAGACGAGACCGTCCCAGAAGCCAGGCGCCCGCGGGCGAGGGCGTCCTTGCCCCCAAGGGACGGTGCCCAGGCTGCCGGGGTGCCTGCGCAGCAGCGACGGCCGACACACATCCCGCACCTCGACCGCCAGGCCCGACGCCGCGCGGAACCCACCGCAACCACGCCCGGGCGCCCCGCCCGCACCAACACCACAGCACTGTCAGTGACAAGCACCCCCGGTCGCGCGCTCAGTACGCGGCGGGCCTTGGGCGTCCACCCCGGCGTCTGCTTCGGCCGTCGCTGCTGCGCAGGCTCCCCGGCAGCCCAGCCCAGGTCCGCTGGGGGCAAGGACGCTCTCGGCACCCACCCCCGGCATGAATACGCGGCCCGCCGACAAGGCCGCGCAGCAGACGAACCGACCACCCCGGAAGCCGGATCGATACCGCCGAACCCCGACCCCTCGCCGCCGTTGGCGCTGCTTCTGACCACAGACCACACGTCCGCGGACCAGCGAGAAGGCCGCCCCGCGGACGGGCCGAGCCGACAGTCCACTTGTTCACCAAGTCAACGGAACGGGGGTGGTGCGGCGGCCTTCGGCATCGCGGAGGCGACGGGGCATGGCGAGCCCGGTGCTCCTTCGGTGCCATGGCGCCTGGGTCCGCGCCGCGCGAAACACGGGCGGGCCGGGCTCAGGTCCCCGGTGCCGTCAAGGCGCGGCGGGCCGAGTCTCGCAACGTCGCCACCACGGCCGGAACCGGGTCGGGCGGACGGCGGCGGTGGACCACGTAGATCTCCCGTGCGAGAGCCGACTCCGGCAGCGGGCGCGCGGTCCAGCCTCCGGGCGGGGCCGCGCCCAGGATGCTGCTCGGCACGAGTCCGACCCCGACCCCGGCGCGGATCAGCGCGAGCATCACCTCGTAGTCGCGGGTCTCGTACGCGACCTCGACCGACACCCCTTCGGCGCGCGCGGCCGCCTCCAGCGCGACCCGGTTGGAGATGCCGGGGGCGCCGCAGATCCACTCCTCACCGGCGACGTCGCCCAGGCCCGGCCGGGCGCTGCGCGCCGCCGGGTGGTCCTCCGGGAGCACGAGCAGCAGCGGGTCGACCAGGATCTGCTCGCGGTGCAGCCCCGTTGCGGCGGGCAGGGTGACGCCCGGATAGCGGTGGGTGACCAGGAGGTCGAGGTCGCCGGACGTGACCAGCCCGTACCCGTCGGGCGGCTCGACGTCGGACAGTGCCAGGCGCACGTGCGGGTGTGTCCGGCCGAACGCCACGATCGCCCCGGGGACCAGTACCTTGCCCGCGCTGGCGAAGGCGCCCAGCGCCAGCCGGCGCGGCGCCTCGCCCGCCGCCGCGCGCACCGCGGCCTCGGCGTCGCGCAGTTCGCCGAGGACCCGCTCGCCGTAGGCGAGCAGCACCCGCCCCGCCCCGGTGAGCCGGACGCCGGTGCGGCCGCGCTCGACCAGGACGCAGCCCACCTCCCGCTCCAACTTGGTGAGCTGCTGGGAGAGCGCGGGCGGTGTGAACGACATGCGCTCGGCAGCGCCCGAGATGGATCCGGCGTGTGCGACCTCCACGAGCACGCGCAACCGGTTGGCGTCTAGCACGGCGGCCCCGCGGTCGTGCGTCCACGCGGACGGGACCCGGCCCGCTTCCGCAGAAGGGCCCGGCGCACCGGCCCCGGAGTCGTGCGTCCACGCGGATGGGGCCCGGCCTGCTGCCGCCGGAGAACTCGGCGCACTGGCCCCGCGGTCGTGCGCCCGCGCGAACCGGGTCCGGCCCGCTGCCGCCGGGCGGCCGGGCGCGGACCGGGTCCGCCGCACCTACGCACGCTCCGCACCGACCTCCAAGCTAAGCACTGCTTAATCATCCTAAGCAGCGCCAACTTTATCTTATGGCTGGATCGGGGCAGAGTAGGGGCATGAGACCGAGCACGGCAGTCCCGACGCGTATCCCTACCGCTGTCGACGTCCTCGCCGCGGCCGACCGCATCGCCGCCCACGCGCGCCGCACCCCGCTGCTGCACAGCGAGATCGACGGCCGCCCGGTCACCCTGAAACTGGAGCACCTCCAGCTCACCGGGGCGTTCAAACTCCGAGGGGCGCTCAACGCGCTGATCGCCGGAGGCATCACCGACCGGGTCGTCACCGCCTCTGGCGGCAACCACGGCCTGGGCGTCGCCACGGCGGCCGCCCGCCTCGGCGTCTCCGCCGTCGTCTACGTGCCCGAGACCGTCCCCGACGCCAAGGCGCGCCCGCTCGCCGCCACCGGCGCAGAGATCGTCCGGGTCGGCGACCACTACGCCGAGGCCGCCGCGGCGGCACGCGCCCGCGCCGAGACCGAAGGGGTGCGCTACCTGCACGCCTACGACGACCCCGACGTCGTCGCCGGGCAGGGCACCATCGGCTACGAGATCGCCGCCGACGCACCCGAGTGCGACACCATCGTCGTGGCAGTGGGCGGCGGCGGCCTTGCCGCGGGCGTCCGGCAGGGCTGCGGCGACCGGCTCGTGGTCGGCGCCGAGCCCGAGGGGTGCCAGAGCCTGCACGCCGCACTGGCGGCCGGCCACCCCGTCGACACCACCGTCGACTCCGTGGCCTCGTCGGCGCTCGGCGCCGCCCGCCTCGGCGACATCCCCTTCGCCGTACTGGAGGCGAACCCCATCACACCGGTCCTGGTCGACGACGCGGAGATCATCGCGGCGCGCGACCGGCTCTGGACGGAGTTCCGCATCGCCGCCGAACCCGCCGCCGCCGTCCCGTTCGCCGCATGGCTGGCCGGACGCGTCCCCGGCGAGCACCCGTGCCTCGTGGTGTGCGGCGCCAACGCCGAGTGGACCCCGGCCTGACCCGCAGCGGACTCCCACGCCCCGCCCGGCGGGGAAGGCGCCCCGACTCCGAGACGGGTACGCCATCCACACCCGCCTCGCGCTCGATCCGCACCCGACCCGCGCCCTGACACGTACCGGACACACGGTCAGCGGGGCGCCCATTCGCGATCTGGCACACGCCGGACGCGGGCTCGGTCGGGGTACCGGTCTGGTCGACCCCGACCAGGACGTCCTTCGGCGGTCGCTGCTGCGCAGCAGCGACCGCCGAAGGCTACCCCATCGCCCGAAAGCGGGACCGGCGGCGACGCAGGACCCGGTATCCCGGCGTCCGTTCAGCAGGGCCCGGCCACACCTCGTGTGCCCTCGCACTCTCCGGGCGCCCTTTGCCGCCGCGTGCCGTACCGGACGGGCGGCGCCGGTGTCAGCCGTCCGGGGTCGACTGCGATCCGGCACCCTCGATGGCCTGCTCGATGCGCGCGGCGATCTCCACGTCCTGCGCGGTGACACCGCCCGCCTCGGGCGTCGCCACCCGCAGGACGACGCCGTTGGGCGTCTCCACGGTGGCGACGTGGTCGCGGGCGTCACCGCTCACCTGCGCGACGACCATGCGGAACTCCGCCACGCGGTCGGTCGGCGCGAGCCGGGCCAGGCTGTCCACCTGGTGCTCCCAGTTGGCAAGGCCGACCAGTGCCGTTGCGACGTCCTCGTCACTCAGTGGTTCCGCTGTCATGGCTGCTGCCTCTCCTCGGTCGGGCGCGTGCGCGCGGTTCCCGCCTTCGGGGACCCCGCTCTCGCCCGGGCCTCTACCCGGCGCCGCGCACGCCATCCCCGCCATCCCCGCCGTCCCCGCACCCCCGCGTCCCAGCGCCCGGTGTTTCCACCCCTGCTTCCACCCCTCGCGCGCCCCATGCCCGCACGCATCTGCACATCCCGCCGCAGCACAGCGGGGCCTCGGTCCGCTGCGGAACCGCCGCCCGGGTGCCGGCCGGGGACGCCGTGCGGGTAGGTTGCCAACTGTTCACCGGTACGGCCCCCACCGCCCGGACCTGCGCGACGAGGAGGCAGCAGTGCTCTACAGGACGATCCGGCGGACCTGTTCGGCGCTCGCGCGAGCCGTCTACCGGCCCCGGATCGAGGGCCTGCACCACGTCCCGACCCGCGGCCAGGTGATCCTCGCCAGCAACCACCTGTCGTTCTGCGACAGCGTGGTGATCCCGCTCGCCGTGCCCCGCCGGGTGCGGTTCCTCGCCAAGTCCGACTACTTCGACGGCCCCGGGCTGAAGGGCCTGGCGTCCAAGGCGACGTTCGGCGCGCTCGGCGCGATGCCGGTCAGGCGCGGCACCGGGCGCGACGCGATGACCGCCCTTGAGGACGGCCTGAACGTGCTGAACAACGGCGAGGTGTACGCCATCTACCCCGAGGGCACCCGGTCCCGCGACGGCCGCCTGTACCGGGGTCGCACCGGGGTGGGGTTCCTGGCGCTGGCGTCCAAGGCGCCGGTGGTTCCGGTGGCACTGTGGGGCACTCAGGAGATCCAGCCCATCGGGGCGCGGATGCCGCGGGTGCGCCCGATCCGGGTCCGGTTCGGCGCGCCCCTGGACTTCTCCGCCGGGTACGACCACCTGGCGTCGGGGAAGGCGCGCCGGGTGGTCACCGACGAGATCATGGACGCCGTGCACAGCCTGTCGTGCCAGGAGCGCGCCGACATCTACAACGAGCACGCCGACCGCGATGCCCTGTGACCCGGCCCGGCCGCCGCCGGGCCCGGTCAGCGGCCGGGCCCGGTCGCGGTCGGTCCTCAGCCCTGCGGGGCGACGCGCGCCATCCACGCCTCGACGTCGGCGGCGGTGCGCGGCAGCCCGTCCGACAGCACCCTGTTCCCCTCCGGGGTCACCAGCACGTCGTCCTCGATGCGCACACCGATCCCGCGCAGTTCCTCGGGCACCGTGAGGTCGTCGGGCTGGAAGTACAGCCCCGGCTCGACGGTCAGCACCATCCCCGCTGCGAGGCGGCCGTCGATGTAGTCCTCGGTGCGGGCGACGGCGCAGTCGTGGACGTCGAGGCCGAGCATGTGGCCGGTGCCGTGCAGGGTGTAGCGCCGTTGCAGGCCCAGTTCGACGACGCGCTCCACGGGACCGTCGAGCAGGCCCCACGCGATGAGCCCTTCGGCGAGGATCCGCTGCGCGGCGTCGTGGAAGTCGCGGTAGGCGCGGCCCGGCGCGACGGCGGCGATCCCGGCCTCCTGCGCGGCGAACACCAGGTCGTAGACGCGGCGCTGGGTGTCGGTGAACGTGCCGCCGATGGGGATGGTGCGGGTGACGTCGGCGGTGTAGAGGGTGGTGGTCTCCACACCGGCGTCGAGCAGCAGGAGTTCGCCGGAGCGCACGGCGCCGTCGTTGCGCATCCAGTGCAGGGTGGTGGCGTGCGGCCCGGCGGCGGCGATGGTGCCGTAGCCGACATCGTTGCCCTCGACCCGGGCGCGCAGGAAGAACGTGCCCTCGATGTAGCGCTCGGAGGTGGCCTGCGCGGCGTCGAGGGTGCGCACGACGTCCTCGAACCCGCGGACGGTGGAGTCGACGGCGCGCTGCAACTGGCCGATCTCCCAGTCGTCCTTCACCAGGCGGGCGTCGTCGATGTGGATGGCGAGTTCCGCGTCGGCATCGTCGGTCGTGTCGGCGTCGGCATCGGCGCGCAGCTCGGCGAGGGCCTGGTCGAGTTTCGCGTCGTGGCCCCGGACAATGCGCGTGGGGGCGGCGGGCGCCTCGCGCAGCACGGTGTCGAGGGTGCGGACGTCGGCGGCGTGCACACCGAGGAGGCGGCCCGCTTCGGTCAGGCTGTCGCGGCGGCCCGACCAGAGTTCGCCGTGCGCGTCGAGCCAGAACTCGCCGTTATCGCGGTTGGAACGGGGGCGCAGGTAGACGGTCGCGTCGTGGCCGCCGTCGGGGCGCGGTTCGAGCACCAGGCAGCCGTCGTCGGACTGGTCGCCGGTGAGGTAGACGTAGTCGCAGGCGGCGCGGAACGGGTACTCGGTGTCGTTGGAGCGGGTCTTCAGTCCGCCCGCCGGGATGACGAGCCGCTCCCCGGGGAAGCGGGCGCTGAGTGCGGCGCGGCGCTTGGCGGCGTAGGGCGCCTGCTCGATCGGCTCCAGTTCGCTGCGCTCGGTGTCGGCCCAGCCGGTGCGCATCCACGCGGACAGTTCGTCGGAGACGCTGCGGTACACGCCGTTCTTGCGGGACTTGAACACCGGGGCGCCGTCGGCCGCTGCGGTGTCGGGGGGCGGCTGCTGCTGTCCCTGGTGTTCGGTCACGGTCAGGACCTCCTCGGTCGGTTCGGCCGCAGGAAGCGCGGCGTGCACACCCCCGATGGTAGGACGTGTCCGCTGTGTGCGCTTTCACCACTCCGGCGACCCAGTCGTTGCGGGGACGGCCGTCACAGGGGGTTGGGCTGCCGTCGCGGCTCACGGTCCGTTCCCCGGGCCGACCCGGGGCCGTTGAGGGCTGGGGACGGATCCTAGACTGGCGCCGACGCTCCCGTTGGGCGGAGCACCGTTGTGGGGGCGTGATGGTCGACGCGAGCGCTTTTGCGGGGATCGCCTTGGTGGGGCTCGGACTGGTGCTGACCCCCGGGCCGAACATGGTCTACCTGGTGTCGAGGTCGGTGACCCAGGGGCGGCGGGCCGGGTTCGTCTCGCTGGCGGGCGTCGCGGTGGGGTTCTTCGTGTACCTGGCCGCCGCCGCGCTGGGCATCGCGGCGCTGTTCGCCGTGGTGCCGCAGCTCTACCTCGCGGTCAAGCTCGCGGGAGCGGCGTACCTGCTCTGGCTCGCGTGGCAGACCGTGCGCCCCGGTGCCAGGTCGGTGTTCGACCCGCAGCCGCTGCCGACGGAGCCCGCGCGGCGGCTGTTCGCGATGGGGCTGCTCACCAACCTGCTCAACCCGAAGATCGCCATCCTGTACGTGTCGCTGCTGCCGCAGTTCGTCGACCCCTCCCACGGCAATGTCGCGGCGCAGAGCCTGGTGCTCGGGCTGGTGCAGATCGCGGTCGCCCTTGCCGTCAACGGGCTGATCGTCCTCACGGCGGGGACCTTGGCGGCGTTCCTGGGCAGGCGGCCGCTGTGGCTTCGGGTCCAGCGCTACGTCATGGGCTCCGTGCTCGCGGGACTGGCCGTGCACGTGGCCACCGACCGGTCGCGCGCCGCCGTCGCCTGAGTCCGGGCCCGGAGCCGCCCGCAACGACACTCCAGGGCGGTGCTGCTCGAGGGCAGTACGGCCACAGGGCGGTACCGCTTAAGGGCAGTGCGGCCGGAGGTCGGCGCGGCCGGAGCGCGGTGGTGCCACCCGACAATGTTGCTACAGGTGTAGCGGAATCTCTGGTAGAAATGCGCCATGAGCGGCGAGCGGACGCGCCATGGCGCGTGCACCCTGTGCGAGGCCATGTGCGGCCTGCGGGTCGGCACCAGCGGCGACCGCATCACCGCCATCCGCGGCGATCCCGACGACCCCCTGTCCCGCGGGCACATCTGCCCCAAGGCCCTCGCCCTCCAGGACGTCCGGGACGACCCCGACCGGCTGCGCCGACCCGTCCGGCGCACCGCCACCGGATGGCAGGAGATCTCCTGGCCCGAGGCGATCGCGATCACCGCCGACGGCCTGGCCGCCGCCCGGCGCGACCACGGCGCCGACGCCGTGGCCAGCTACCTCGGCAACCCCGGCGTGCACAGCCTCGGCACGATGACGCACGCCCCGCCGTTCGTGCGCATGCTGGGCAGCCGCAACCGGTTCACCGCCACCTCACTCGACCAGCTCCCGCACCACGTCGTCAGCAGGCACCTCTACGGGCACCAGTGGCTGCTGCCCGTCCCCGACATCGACCGCACCGATCACCTGCTGGTCTTCGGCGCCAACCCCGCGGTCTCCAACGGCAGCCTCATGACCGCCCCCGGGATCGTGCGCCGGATCCGCGCGCTGCGCGAACGCGGCGGGACCCTCGTCCTGTTCGACCCCCGCAGGACCGAGACCGCCCGGCTCGCCGACGAGCACCACTTCGTGCGGCCCGGCACCGACGCCGCGCTGCTGCTCGCCATGGTCCGCGTCATCCTGGACGAGGGCCGCGCCGCCCCGGCCGCCTACGTCGACGGCCTCGACCGGGTGGGCGCGGCCGTCGACCCGTTCACCCCGGACCGCGCCGCCGCGGCCACCGGGGTGGCGGCGGCGACCATCGTCCGGGTCGCCCGCGACTTCGCCGCCGCCGGAGCGGCCGCCGCCTACGGCCGCACCGGGGTGTCCACCCAGCGCCACGGCGCACTGTGCCATTGGGGGATCCAGCTCCTCAACGTGGTCACCGGCAACCTGGACCGGCCCGGCGGCACCCTGCTCTCCCGCCCCGCGGTCGACCCGATCCGATCGGGCCTGCTCGACTCCGGGCACGGCGGCCGCTGGCACAGCCGCGTCCGCGGCCTGCCCGAGTTCGGCGGCGACCTGCCCGCGAGCGCCCTCGCCGAGGAGATCGGCACGCCGGGCCCGGGCCGGGTGCGGGCGCTGCTCACCGTGGCCGGCAACCCGGTCCTGTCCGCACCCGGCGGCCGGCGGACGGACGCCGCGCTGGCGGGGCTGGACTTCATGGCGGCCGTGGACTTCCACATCAACGAGACGACCAGGCACGCCCACGTCATCCTGCCGCCGACGGCCCCGCTCGAACGCGACCACTACGACCTGGTGTTCCACATGCTCGCCGTGCGCGACACCGCCCGCTACACCCCCGCTCCCCTCCCCCGGCCCGAGGACGCGCTGCACGACTGGGAGATCCTGCGCGACCTGTCCCGCGCCTACCGCCGCCGCGTCCGCCGCGCCGGACGCTGGGCGGACCGGCTGGCACTCGCCTGTTCACCCGCCCTGCTGGTCGACCTGGGCCTGCGCGCGGGCCCCTACCGGTTGTCGCTGCGCGCGCTCGCCGCGCACCCCAGCGGTGTCGACCTCGGGCCGCTGAAACCGTCCCTGCCGAAGCGGCTCGCGACCCGCGGAAAGCGCGTCGACGCCGGGCCGGCGGAGCTGACCGGCGCTGCGGCGGACGCCGCCGGCGCGCTCCTCGCCCCCGCGGACGGAGGGCTGCTCCTCATCGGCCGCCGCCACGTGCGTGCGAACAACTCCTGGATGCACAACCATGCGCGGCTGGTCAAGGGTGCGCCGCGGCACCACCTCCTCGTCCACCCCGATGACCTGGCCGAGCGCGGGATCGCCGACGGCGAGCGGGTCCGGCTCCGTTCGGCCGAGGGCGCCGTGGAGGTCGAGATCGCGGCCAGCGCCGACGTGATGCCCGGTGCGGTGAGCCTGCCGCACGGGTACGGCCACGACCGGCCCGGTGTCCGGCTCGGCGTCGCCGCCGCGGTGGCGGGCGCCAGCGCCAACGACGTCACCGACCCCGCCGAGACCGACGCTGCCTCGGGCGCCGCGGTGCTCAACGGCGTCCCGGTCACCGTGGAGCGGATCGCGTGAGCAGCACGCTCCCGGGATGGGCGTGACGGGGTCCGCGCGGGTACGACTAACGGGGATGGACACGAACCGCATCTTCTCCGAGCGGCGGGGGCACGGCAGCCCATTGGTGCTGCTGCACGGGCTGGGGCACCGGGGGCAGGCGTGGTACCCGGCGCTGAACGCCCTCAGCGCCCGGCACGAGGTCTTCGCGATCGACCTCCCGGGTTTCGGCCGCTCCCCGGCACCTGATCCCAACGAGCCGTATACGGTCCTCTCGCTGACCGACACCATCCAGGAGTGGTGCGCGGGCATGGGGTTGGACCGGCCCCACCTGGCGGGCAACTCACTCGGCGGCGCGATCGCCCTGGAACTCGCGGTGCGCGGCGCTGCGGCGTCGGTGACCGCGCTGGCGCCGATCGGCTTCGGGTCGCCGCGCAGCGAGGCCCGGACCCGGCTGCTCGCGCTCGGCGCCCCGGTCGCGGCGCTCATCCCCGAGTCCGTCCGGCTCGCCGCGGCGGGCAGCCGGCCGGGCCGGGCACTGGCGCGGCGGGTCCTGCGCGGCAGCATCACCGGCGCGCACACCCGCCAGGTGACCTTCGACGCGCGGGCGCTGTCGAGCGGGTCGTCCCTCGTCCGCCTCGCCCGCGAGGTCGCGGCCTACCACTACCGGCAGCGGGAGATCGCCTGCCCGGTGACCATCGCCTGGGGCGACGGCGACCGAGTGCTGCCGCCCGGGAACGCGCGGCGCGCCCTGCGCCGGGTCCCCCACGCGCACCTGGTGGTCCTGCTGGGGTGCGGCCACATCCCCGTCGCCGACGCGCCCGGCGTGGTCGCCGACACCATCCTGCGCACCTGCGCCGAGGCGGAGGGTCACCGCGCGTTGGGCCCGTAGCGGGTGTCGACCTCACCCGGATCGTCGGGGTCGCCGGAGTTGCCGACGATGGCGGCGATCGGCGGCAGCACCATGGCGACCAGGCACATCGCCAGGGCCCACCCGGTACCGGCGAGGTACCACACGGGCAGCGACCCCGCGAACAGCACCAGGCAGGCCGTCATGAGCCAGGCGTACCTCCGCACCCGCCGCTTCATGCCTCCAGGCTACGCCTGCGCCCCGGCGGCGCCGGGTCCGCGCGCCGGCCAGGTGTCGGCCAGGTGTCGGGGTCGCCCAACCCCACGAACCCGCGCCGCAGGTCATAGCCTGCCGCCACCAGCCGCTCCCGCGCCGCGACCGAGCGGCGGATGGTGACCTCGTCGAACAGCTTGTTGTAGAGCGCCTGCGGGCTCGCGTGCAGGACCGAGCGCAGCACGCCCAGGGCGGCGGTCGCCGCAGGCTGCGTACCGGGGACCTCGGGCAGGACCGCGTAGGCGCGGCGGGCCCACGCGGGGAGGGTGTGGTAGGCGAGCGCGCCCACCGGGAACCACAGCGGTTTCAGCGGCGCCAGCCCCTTCAGCCGCTCCGGTACGGCCGGCCACAGCAGGAACCGGACGGCCCGCACCGCCTCAGGGGTCGCGCGCAGTACCGGCCGCACCCCGGCCAGGTAGCGGCGCATCTCCGGCACCGAGGCGGGGACGTCGACGGGGCGCAGCCCGACGTAGGCCGCCATGCGGGCCTGCTCGGCGAAGTAGCGGTCGGCGTCGCCCGGTGCGAGCCGCAGCCCGGCCCGCACGACCACCTCCAGGTAGGACACGACCTCGGCGCAGTGGACCCACAGGAGGAGGTCGGGATCGTCGGGGCGGTGCCGCCGGCCGGTCGCGGGGTCGGTGAACCCGAGCCGGCGGTGGACGGCGCGCACCCGCCCGGCCAGCGTCTCGGCCTCCGCGGGGCTGCCGTAGGTGGTGGTTGCGACGTAGTCGGCCGTGCGCAGCAGCCGCCCGGTCGGGTCGGCCATGAAGTCCGACCGCTGCCATACCCCCTGCATGGCGACCGGGTGCAGCGCCTGGAGCATCAGGCTGCGCACACCGGCCACCCACATGGCGCGGTCCAGGTGCACCCGCCAGGTGACGCTCTGCGGTGCCGCGACGGTGGGCTCCATGGCCGACGGCTCCCTTCTCCGCTTCCCGGCTACGTTTTCCGGCTACGTTCCCCTGCTCCGGTGCGGTCCGCCGGTCCCATGGCGCGCCGCGGGACCATCCGATCACCGGCCGCGCCGCGGTGTCCAGGCGCGCCCGGGCGGGCCACCCCGTGGAGAAGGGTCGACCACCGCGCTCAGAGTCCGGCGGCGATCCCCGCGACCACATCGGCGGCGGGACCGGCCGCAGCGGACCGGAAGGACGTCCCGGCCCACAGGTGCAGGGTGTCGGCGTCGCCGACCCGGGCCGCCTCGGCGCGCAGCGGTCCGGTGAGGTAGTGCACGTGCGGATAGGCGGCCGGGGCGTGCGCGCTGTGGCGGCGCAGGAACGCGTTGGCGAGACCGCGCGCGCTGCGGCCGCTGAACGCCCGTGTCACGGCGGTGCGCTGGAAGCGTTCGTCCGCGAGCGCGTCCTTGTGGGTCGCTTTGGCTCCGCTCTCCGCCGTCCGCAGGAACGCGGTGCCCGCCTGGGCGGCGACGGCGCCCGCGGCGCGGACCGAGTGCGCCGCGTCGGCATCGGCGATCCCGCCCGCCGCGACGAGGGGCAGGGCGACGGCGGCGCGCACCTCCGCCAGCACCTGCTCCAGGGTGGCCGCGGCGCCGCGGCGGCCGGTGTCATCGAAGGTCCCGCGGTGCCCGCCCGCTTCCGGGCCCTGGACGCACAGTGCGTCGGCACCGGATCGGGCCGCCGCCGACGCCTCGGCGGCGCTGGTGACCGTGACGGTCACGACGGTCCCGGCCTTGCGCAGCGCCGCCACGGCGCGCTCGGGCGGGAGGCCGAAGGTGAAACCGACGTGCGGCACCGGGTCGGCGATCAGGGCGTCGACCTTGGCGGCGAAGTCGTCGTCGTGCCAGCGGGGCTCGCCCAATTCGACGCCGAGCGTGCGGGCCTCGGGTTCGAGGCGGGCCCGGTAGGCGCGCAGCGCCGCCGGGTCGGCGCGGTCGGGTCCGGGCACGAACAGGTTGACGCCGAACGGGCGGTCGGTGCGCAGGCGGGTCAGCCGGATCTGCTCGGCCATGGCCTCGGTGCTGCGGTACCCGGCGGCGAGGAAGCCGAGCGCCCCCGCTCCCGCGACGGCGGCGACGAGGTCCGGTGTGCTCGCCCCGCCCGCCATCGGCGCCGCGATCAGCGGCACGTCGACGCCGTCGAGGACACCACCCGAACCGCGCACCATGACCCCCAGTCTCGACCGCCGCCCGGCCGACCTGCGTCCCGATCAAGGTCACCGCCGGGGGTGATCGGGACGCACCGCGACTCGTGGATCAATGGTAGAAGACGCAGGTGTCCGGGCGCGAGGACACCCTTACCCCAAGAGGACAGTGCCCAGGCTGCCACTGCGCGGAACAGCCGCAGGCGTCCGGGGGCGAGAACGTCCTAGCCCCAAGGGACAGGAGCCAGGCTGCCGGAAAGCCTGCGCAGCAGCGACGGTCGACGCACACCCGCGCTATGACCGTCGGGCCCGGCGCCGCACGGAACCCACCGCAACCACGCCCATTACCAAATCCGCGCCAGCACCGCAGCACCCCGCCACGCGATCAGTGCGTGGCAGGGCCTGAGCACCGAACCTCAACGTCTGCTTCGGCCGTCGCTGCTGCGCAGCCGCCTGGCAGCCCAGCCCAGGTCCGCTGGGGGCAAGGACGCTCTCGGCACCCACCCCCGGCATGCAGCCGAGGCCACGACCCACCCACCCCCGTACCAGGCCAAGACCCGCCCTCGAAGTCAACGGCATGGGAGACGTGCGGAACCGGATCACATGACGCAGTTCACTTTCAAGAACAGTGCATGCTTTGGTGAACGGTGATTACTCTTGATCTCAGGCCGGTTCGCGGATCCGCGAACCGGCCGGTCCCAGCAACGATCCCCCGCAAGAGAGGCGGCAGCGCATGGTCGACGGAGAACTCATCAGCACCGGGCTCGTCCTCCTCTGCGTCGGCATCGCCGTCGTCTTCGCGGGCGGGGTCGCGCTGATCGTCAGGCAGGCGCTCGCGCCCGACGACGGCGGGGCGCCCGAGAGGCCCGAGGCCGCGGACGCCCCCGGCGCCCGTCCGGCCCCCGCCCCCGAGCGCGTCCACGCGGCGGTCTGACCGCGCCGCCACCGTCGTCCCCGCCGTCGCCGATCCCGCGCCGCCCCCGCGGCGCTACGCCGATCCGGCGAGCAGGTCCGAGCGCCACGCGTCGACGTCGCGGCCGATGACGATGTGGCGGTGGAAGCTCTCCCGCTCGTGCCCGATCACGGCCAGCTCCCACAGGCACGGCCCCACGCCCAGGGACGTCTGGCGCAGCGCGCCCGGGTCGGCGCGCGGCCCGGTGAACGTGGTCAACCGGGTCATGAACCCGGTGGTCCAGTTCATGACGACGACGTAGTCGCCGTCGGCGCCGCGGTGCACCAGTGCGGCCCCGAGCCCCGTCCCGCCCAGTTCCGCGTCGAGGGCGGACTGCGCCACCGCGAGGACGCGCGCCCGTTCCAGCAGCGCGTGATCCGGCCAGTCGGCGGGCGCCGCGATCGCGTAGGCCTTCAGCAGCCGGTCCCCGTCGTCCCATACGCCGACGCCGCGGATGTCGCGCGGCGCGTACGCCCGGCTCATCTCCGCCAGCGCCTGCTGGTCGATGCCGTGTGCACCCATTGTTGTACTTCCCCCGTTGTGTTCGTCGGTTTCCGACCGCCGCGGCCCGGACCGGGCCGTCCCGGTCCGGGGCGTCCGGGCGGCCGCGCACCTGCTTGTTCGTAGCCGGCCTTCTTGTGGCCGGTTGTACGTGGCCGGTTGTACGTGGCCGGCTATGCGTGGCCGGTCGGCGGCACCAGGGTCTCGGCGAGCAGTGCCGGTTCGACGTTGCCGCCCGAGACCACGGCGACGGTGCGCCCGGCCGGTGCCTCCTCGGCCGTGACACGTCCCGCGAGGAACGCGGCCGAGGCGAGTGCCCCACTCGGTTCGGCCACGATCCGGGCGTCGCGTGCCAGCGCGGCCATCGCGGTGCGGATCTCATCTTCGGTGACCGTCACGATTTTCTCAATTCGGGCCCGTACATGCGCGAACGTCCGTTCCGAGAGGCCGACGCGCACCCCGTCGGCGATGGTGCGGTGCGTGCGTTCGGGCGGCCAGGGCACGAGCCGCCCCGCGGCGAGGCTCTCCGCGGCGTCGGCGGCGAGTTCGGGCTCGACGCCGATGACCGCGACGTCGGGGCGCAGCGCCCGCACCGCTGTGGCGACCCCCGACGCCAGTCCCCCGCCGCCCACGGGCACCAGCACGGTGGCGACGTCGGGGACGTCGGCCAGGACCTCCAGGCCGATCGTCCCCTGCCCGGCGATGACATCCGGATGGTCGAAGGGCGGGATCGGGGTCAGGCCCCGCTCGGCCGCCAGCCGTGCGACGGTCGGCTCGCGTTCCGCCGGCGGCACCAGCACGACCTCGGCGCCGAAGCGGCGCATGGCGGCCACCTTCACCGGCGGCGCGTTCTCCGGGGTCACCACCGTGCAGCTCACCCCGGCGGCGCGGGCGGCGTAGGCGAGCGCCTGCCCGTGGTTACCCGAGGAGTGGGTGACCACTCCGGCGGCGCGGATGCCCGGTTCCAGGCACGCCAGGGCGTTCGTCGCGCCGCGCAGCTTGAACGCGCCGACCTGTTGCAGGTTCTCCGGTTTCACCCACAGCCCGCCGCGCGCGGTGTCGCAGTGCAGGACCGGTGTGCGCAGGACCTTGCCCTGCACGCGTTCCGCGGCGGCCCGGACGTCGTCGATCGAGATGAGTTCCATCCCCGCAGTATGCAAGGCGGCACGACACGGCTCCTGCGAAGGCGGGACGCGGCACCCCAAGGCCGTAGACTAAGGGCTTGCTTTTTGGATCCGCTGCGGCATGAGAATTTTGCCTGCAAGGATAGCTATCGTGTTCCGACGCCATGAACTCAGCGACGCCGAGTGGCGAGGTGCCCCGAGGTTTCCGGACAGGCACCCAATACGATGGACTTACAAGGAGACGAGGGGGAAATTGGCCAAGGCCACCAACTAATCGCCGGAATTCCGCGAGGAAACAGTCAAGCAGGTCATCGAGACGCTGCACCCGATCAAGCAGGTCGCACGCGACCTGGATATCAGTTCTGAGACCCTGCGAAACTGGGTCCGCACGCACAGCGGGAGATCCCCAAGGAAATTCCCGTCCTCGACACGACGGACCGCGCCCGGCTGAGGAAACTCGCGACCTCAGGACCAACCTCGCCGCGAGAATTTATCGGAAGGCCGCCCAGACGATACCCCTTCTGCCTTGTAAGTTCGATTGATTCCCGCAGTTCGGCTGAACTTCATCAGCGATCACGAAGTCCAGAGCCACGCCAATCGTCTGCCCTCCTAACTTACCAATCTAACGTTCTAGATGATTTCGCAGCACTACCTGAATATCAGCTCGACCTACACGTGGAATTACTAGCCAATAGTCAACGCCTTCATATTCAATCAAGATTGAAATAGTTCTCCGTATTACTACGGGAGTCTGGCATACCACTCTCAATGTTGACCCACCCACAATGTGAGCAATTGGACCGTTGTTGCTTACACAAATGCTCCACACGGAAGGGGAAATAACGTGGAATACGGCTCCGATCACCCACCATTCCTGCTTTGTTGATATCATTTCAAGTCCTCATTGAATAGAATATCGAAGACTTGACCATCTTTGAACTGGTCCAACTTAGGAACCGGACTCATTGGCGCCTTGAGAGCAAGCCTTGGAGTGGATGACGTTTCCTTTTCGAGTCCAAGATAGATTCGCATTCTCAATTGGAAATAGGCTATTGCCTCTATAGTTTCTTCCCTAATGCGCATGACTCCTTTTTTGGCACTAATATCGCCTAGCAAATGGAGCGCACATTCCACCAGGATGAGTGAAGCCTGGTTTGTATCATCGTCTGCGTACAGCCGCAGCTTGCCATTGAGAATACTAATACGCCGAAAATGGACCATCGCCTCAGCATGGATCGCCAAAATCTCGTCTGGTCTGGCCCTACGAAGTCGCTCCGAGGCATCTGTTGCCCAGTAATGGAAATCTGCATTCGCGCCAATGAATTCTTCGGCAATTGGCACTGCTCCAGCCCTCCGATTCTCAAGGTTCTGGATTTGCAGCTTATCGATCTCAAGTTTTCGAGTTCCCGATTGAGCTAGATATGTCGCCACTAGTGTCGCAGTTACGCTAATAAGAACGACCAGAATTTGGGTTGCTGCGACTACCAAATTAGGTGCTTTCATTGAAGGGGACGGCCATCAGCAAGCGTTCTCTCGAGCTGCGGCATTATCATGGACGATGCAACGTGTTATAAACACATAGATCATACATGTTCCCCGCGAGTTGATCACGCGATTTCCTTCTTTGCGGAGCTAACTGTACACACCCAAGGCGCGATGGATCGCCACCCGTTCCGGCTCGCCGAGTGGCAGGAACATGAGATCCTGAGGCCGTTGTTCAGCGAGGTAACGTGGGATATCCAGGCTCAATATTACGTCCGTCGCTTCCGAAACGATTACCTTTCGATATCCCGGAAATGCGGCAAGTCGGAGCTGGCCGCCGGGGTCGCCCTGTACCTCCTCGTCGCCGTTGGCTAGAAGGGCACGGAGATCTACGATGACGCCAGCGACCACTACCAGGCAGGAAGGTCTTCGACGTCGCGGCCCGCATGGTTCGGCTCTATCCTGTGCTGTCGCAACGAGTGGTCGTGAAGGCGCACGCCAAGCGCATCGTTCAGGCGACAACCTCGGCCACAACCCGCATGGCTACATCCATGATGAGCTGCTGACCGCGCCGGATAGTTCGCTGTGGGACGCGATGCGTACTGGCGTCGGTGCTCGTACACAGCATGGTGCTTCGCACCGGCGGGTGCTCCCCAACCCCGGCGACAGCTCACCCCTTCACCAGGTCACCGGAGCGAGACAACACCCGCCCCCGTCAAGTCAACGGCTTTGGGCGGCCGCCGTGATCCCCGCCACCGGTCGCGCGCCCGGTTCCGCGGCGGAACACGCCCTGACCTGGCCTTACCTCGCCCGAGCCGCGAAGCGGGCCGGACAGCGCGCGGCGGCCCCGTCACTAGGCTTACTCCCCATGATGGTGGCGTTATTCCTGGTCGGCGCGGGTGTCCTCGCCGGGCTCACCGGGTCGATCGCGGGACTCGCGTCCCTGGTGTCCTACCCCGCTCTGCTGGCGGTCGGCCTGTCCCCCGTCGCCGCGAACGTGACCAACACGGTGTCCGTGGTGTTCAGCGGGGTGGGGTCCGTCGCCGGGTCCCGGACCGAACTGCGCGGGCAGGGCCCCCGGCTGCGCCGCCATGCGCTGACCGCCGCGCTGGGCGGCGCACTCGGCGGCAGCCTGGTGCTGGTCACCTCGGCGGACGCCTTCGAGTCCGCGGTGCCGGTGCTGGTCGGCGGCGCCTCGCTCGCCGTGCTCCTGCGGCCGCGCGCTCGGGCCGGCGGCGCGGAGCCGCCGCAGGGCCGCGGCGCCCGGCGGATCGCGCGGGTGCCGAGGGAGCTCAGGAGCACCGTCGCGGTGTTCGCGATCGGCGTGTACGGCGGCTACTTCGGCGCCGCTGCCGGTGTCATGATGCTCGCGCTGCTGCTCACCCTGCTGTCCGACACCCTGAGCCGGGTCAACGCGCTGAAGAACGCGGTGCTGCTGGCGCCCAACGCCGTCGCCGCGGTCGCGTTCGCGCTGTTCGGGCCGGTCCACTGGGCGTACGTGGGCCCGCTGGCGGCGGGGTTCCTGCTGGGCGGGATCGCGGGCCCGGCCGTGGTCCGGCGCCTGCCCGCGGCCCCGCTGCGCATCGCCATCGGGCTGGCGGGGCTCGGGCTCGCGGTGCACCTGGGCTGGGACGCCTGGGCCTGACCGCTCATCGGGGGCGGGGCGGTCACTCCACGAGGCCCACCGTCGGCATCGGGAAGACGTGCAGGTACTCCAGGACGGTGCCGACCGGCCCCTCCCACGGCAGCGCCAGCGCCTGGGCGCGGCTGCGGCGGCCGATGAGCAGCCGGGCGACGTCGAACACCCGGGCGCGCAGCCGCACGCCCGGCCGCCCCGGGCCCACCGTCCACCGGGCCTCGGCGTCGATGCACTCGATGCGCACCGCGGGGAGGTCCTCGGGCCACCCACCGCTCAACCCGGCGACGACGACGTCGGTCACCTCCGCGGCATCGCGGCGGCCGCCGGGGAAGCGCAGCGCGCCGCGGATGTCCTGCTCGTGGTGCCAGGCGTCGACGGCGGTCAGCGCCGAGCCGAGCCCCGACCGCGCGCCCAGGTGGTCCTTCATCGCCGCGGCGTTGCCGGCCCACTCGGCACGGATCTGCGCGAGGCGGCGGTCGGCGCGCTCGGAGACGTGGCGCGCGGTCCACTGGTCGTCGCCGATGTCGGCGGGCGTGGCGCCGGAGAGCACATCGGCGCTCACCCCAGCCAGGTGCGCATAGGTGTCCTTGATGGTCCACCCGGGCAGTGCCGGGACGGGCACGGCGCCGCCGTCCTCGCCGATGTCCCCCGCGATCTCCAGGAGGCGGTCCTGCGCTTCGACGTACACACGTGCGGTATCCATAGGCCCAAAATTAGCCGCCCGCTCGACAGGGCGCGCCGCGAACCCGGCGGAAACTGCCCGGGGACCAGCAGCGGGGCCCGCCTCCGAGGCGGGCCCCGCCTGGTGTCTGCGCCGGAAAAAGCGCCGGCACAGCAAGGTGGCGGCGCAGAAAGGCGCTAGCGCAGGAAGTGGTCGAGCGTCATCGGCAGCGCCCGCACCCGCACCCCCGTCGCGTGGTGGGCCGCGTTGACGATGGCGGCGGCGGTCCCCGTGATGCCGATCTCCCCGATGCCCTTGGCGCCCATGGGGTTGACGTGCGGGTCGTGCTCCTCCACCCAGTACGCCTGCACGTCGCCGATGTCGGCGTTCGCGGCGACGTGGTACGAGGCGAAGTCGTGGTTCACCACGTGCCCGAACCGCGGGTCGATGACGCTCTCCTCGTGCAGCGCCATGGACACCCCCATCGTCATCCCGCCGATGAGCTGGGAGCGCGCCGTGCGCGGGTTGATGATGCGCCCCGCGGCGAACACCCCCAGGACCCGCGGCACCCGCACCTCCCCGGTGTCGGCGCGCACCCGCACCTCGGCGAACTGGGCGCCGAAGGCGTGGGTGGAGTACCCGCGGGTGTCGGGCGGCCGCTTGAGGACGGTCGTGAGTTCCGCGCCGGCAGCGGGCTCGGTGCCGTGGCTGTCGACGAACGCCCGCGCGGCCTGGACGATGGCGGTGCCCCACGAACTGGTCCCGGCCGAACCGCCCGCGACGGTCGCGGCGGGCAGCGCCGAGTCGCCCAGCGCCAGGGCGACGTCCTCCACCGGCACCGACAGCGCGTCGGCGGCGATCTGGGTGAGCGCCGTCCAGGAACCCGTGCCGATGTCGGCCGCCCCGATCGACACCTCGTAGCGGCCCTCCCCCGCGAAGCGGATGCGCGCCGCCGAGCCGGGCATCGTGAACGCGGGGAACGTGGACGCCGCCACCCCGGTGCCGACCAGCCAGCCGTCCTCCTCGCGGACGCCGGGCCGCGGGTCGCGCCCCTCCCAGCCGAACCGGCTCGCGCCCTCGCTCAGGCAGTCGAGCAGGCCGCGGCTGGAGTAGGGCAGCCCGCTGACCGGGTCGGTGCCGGGTTCGTTGCGGACCCGCAGCTCGATCGGGTCGAGCCCGCACGCCTCCGCCAACTCGTCCATCGCCACCTCCAGCGCGAACATGCCCGGCGCGTGGCCGGGTGCGCGCATGAACGTGGCGGGGCTGATGTCGAGTTCGGCGACGCGGTGCCCGATACTGCGGTTCTCGCCCGCGTACATCATCGCGGCGCTGCCGCCCGCGTTCTCCACGAACCGCTTCAGGCGCGAGGTGTGGGTGGTCACGTCGTTGCCGACCGCGCTGATGCGGCCCTCGGCGTCGGCGCCCAACCGGACCCGCTGGACCGTCGGCGGCCGGTAACCGACGAGCTCGAACATCTGCCGCCGGGTGAGGGCGATCTTCACCGGGCGGCCCTCCAGGACCGTCGCCGCCAGGCAGGCCAGCACCAGGGGCGCGTGCACCGACCCCTTGGCGCCGAACCCGCCGCCCACGTAGGGACCGATGACCTGCACGCGCTCGGCGTCCAGCGAGAACAGGGCCGCGAGGATCCGCCGCACGATGTGCACGGCCTGGGTCCCCTCGAAGACGGTCAGCGCGCCGCCCGACCGCACCACCGTGGTGGCGTGCGGCTCCATGGGGTTGTTGTGCTGGATGGGGGTGCTGTACGCGGCGTCGACGGTGACCGCGGCCGCTGCCATGGCGGCGGCGACGTCGCCCAACTCCGTGTCGACGGTCGGCTCGGGCAGGTCGGCGCTGTCGGGCGAGAACGCGGCGTCGTGCGGCTCGGCCGCATAGTCGACGCCCACCAGCCGCGCCGCCTCGCGCGCCGTCTCCGGGGTGTCGGCGACCACCGCCGCGACGATCTGGCCCCGGTAGGACACCTCGTCGGACTGGAGCACGAGGAGCTCGCGGTCGTCGGAGGTCTGGATCATCGCCACATCGGAGTCGTCCTCCGGTGTGAGCCGCGGCGCGTTCTCGTGGCTGAGCACCGCGGCGACCCCCGGCAGCGCGGCGGCGCGCTCCCCGTGCACGGCCGTCACCCGGCCCTTGGCGATCGTGGACTGCACCGGGTGGATGTACAGAGGCGCGTGCGCGCGCTCGTCGAACGCGTGCTGCTCGAAGGCGTAGGGCGCCTGCCCGGTGACCTTGGCGAGGCCGTCGACCCGCTCCAGGTCGGCGCCCATGGCCTTCGCGTTCAGCAGGTCTGCGGTGGTCTCGGTCATCGGCCCTCCCCTTCCACTGCGTTCTCCGTGGAGTCCGCGGGATCTGCGGGTTCTGCGGGTTCCTGTGCGGGTCCCGCGGCGAGTTCCCGCAGGACGGACCCGAGCGTCGCGCGGACCAGGTCGACCTTGAACGCGTTGCCGGGCAGCGGCCGCGCCGCCGCCACCGCGGCGGTGGCCGCCGCGGCGATGCGCTCCTCGCCGGGCGCGCCGCCGCGCAGCGCGTCCTCCGCCGCGCGGGCGCGCCACGGCTTGTGCGCCACCCCGCCCAGGGCGATGCGCACGTCGCGCACCGCGCCGCCGCCGTCCAGGTCGAGCACCGCGGCGACGGAGACCAGGGCGAACGCGTAGGACGCGCGGTCGCGCACCTTGCGGTAGGTCGAGCGCGCCGCACCGGCGGGGGCGGGCAGCTCCACAGCGGTGATGAGCTCACCGTGCTCCAGCACGGTGTCGCGGTCGGGCGCGTCGCCCGGCAGCCGGTGGAACTCGTCCAGCGGGATCGTGCGCTCGCCGCCGGGCCCCAGCACGCGCACCTCGGCGTCGAGCGCGTTCAGCGCCACCGCCATGTCGGAGGGGTGCGTGGCCGCGCAGTGCTCGGAGGCGCCCAGGATCGCGTGGTAGCGCGTGAACGGCCCCTCCAGCGCCGAGCAGCCCGTGCCGGGCGCGCGCTTGTTGCACGGCGTGGTGACGTCCTCGAAGTACACGCAGCGCGTGCGCTGCATCAGGTTGCCGCCCGTGGTGGCGGCGTTGCGCAGCTGCCCCGACGCCCCGCTCAGCAGCGCCCGCGACAGCGCCGGGTAGCGGCCGCGGACCAGCGGGTGCGCGGCGAGGTCGCTGTTGCGCACCCCCGCCCCGATGCGCACGCCGCCGCCGGGCAGCTCGGCGACGTCGTCAAGGCCGATGCGGGTGACGTCGACCAGCCGGTGCGGGGCCGCCACGCCCAGCTTCATGTGGTCGACCAGGTTGGTACCGCCGCCGAGGAAGCGCGCGTCGGGGTCGGCGGCGACAGCGGCGACGGCGCCCGCGGCGTCCTCGGCCCGCTGGTAGTCGAACGGGATCATCGGACCTCCGCCCCTCCGGCCGGTGCGGCCTCACTGGTGACACTGTCGGCGCTGTCGGTGTTGCCGGTGTTGCCAGCGCTGTCGGCCGCGGCCTCGCGCACGGCCGCGACGATGTTGACGTAGGCGCCGCAGCGGCACAGGTTGCCGCTCATGCGCTCGCGGATCTCGGCGTCGTCGAGAACCGGTTCGGCCGCGACGTCGCCGGTCGCCGCGCTCGGCCACCCCGCTGCGGCCTCCTCCAGCATGCCCACCGCCGAGCAGACCTGCCCCGGCGTGCAGTACCCGCACTGGAACCCGTCGTTGTCGAGGAACGCGCGCTGCACCCGGTGCGGCGCGCCGTCGGCGCCGAGCCCCGCCGCGGTGACGACCTCGGCGCCGTCCTGGGCGACCGCGAACGTCAGGCACGCGTTCACCCGCCGGCCGTTCAGCAGCACCGTGCAGGCGCCGCACTGGCCGTGGTCGCACCCCTTCTTCGGTGCGGTCGCGTCGAGCTTCTCGCGCAGCGCGTCCAGCAGTGTGGTGCGGGTGTCGACCCGCACCACCCTTGTCGTGCCGTCCACTCGGAGAGTGACATCGGCTTCCATGTATCCGCCCTTTAGCCTCGGGAACTGCTTTGCCAGCGCTCAGCCCACCACCAACACCCGGGGCGAGTAAAGCCCGCGCGGCCGCTGTTCGCGCGAAGCGGCACGGTTCGCCGGGGCGTCCACGGCCCGGACCGGGGCCCGGACGTGTCCCCGTCCGCGGGACGGCGGCGCCGGACACGGACGGCCCCGGGGCCGTCCCCTGCTCCCCCGACTCCCCGCCCCCGGGGCCCGGTTCCTGACGTCTGCTGTCAGGAACATGGGCAACACTGGAGGCATGCGCGCCGGCCGACTCCTGTCCCTCCTGCTCCTGCTCCAGAACCGCGGGCGCCTCACAGCGGCCCAGCTCGCCGCGGAGCTGGAGGTGTCCGAACGCACCGTGTACCGCGACGTCGAGTCGCTCGGCGCGGCCGGGATCCCCATCTACGCCGACCGCGGCACCGGCGGCGGGTACCGGCTCCTCGACGGGTACCGCACCCGGCTGACCGGCCTCACCGGCGCCGAAGCCGACTCCCTCTTCCTCGCCGGACTGCCCGAGGCGGCCGCCGAACTCGGCCTCGGCGCCGAGATGGCCGCCGCGCACCTGAAACTGCTCGCCGCCCTCCCCGAGGGCCTGCGCGAACGCGCCGAACGCGTCCGCTCCCGGTTCCACCTCGACACCACCCGCTGGTTCGGCACCACCGAGCCCGCCCCCCACCTCGCCCCGCTGGCGACCGCGGTGTGGGAGCAGCACACCCTCGACCTCACCTACCGCCGCAACGACGGCCAGGTCGTCGACCGCACCATCGACCCCCTCGGCCTCGTCCTCAAGAGCGGCGCCTGGTACTTCATCGCGCGCGTGCACAGCAGCCGCCCCGGCACCCCCTACTCCAGCACGGGGCCCCGCACCTTCCGCGCGGCCCGGATCGCGCACCTCGCCGACACCGGCCGGGTCTTCGAGCGGCCGGCCGGCTTCGACCTCGACACCACATGGGCCGCGTCGGCGTCGCAGTTCCAGGCGGGGATGCGGAACCTGCGGACACGGGTGCGGCTCACCCCCCGCGGGCTGGCGCTCGTCCGCGAACTGTCGGCGCCGCTCACAGCGGCCGACCTGCCGCCACCCGGCACCCCCGCCGACCCCGACGGCAGGACCACCGCGGTCCTGCACATGGAGTCCGTCTACCACGCCATGGTGGAGTTCGCCTCCTACGGCCCCGACATCGAGGTCGTGGAGCCAACCGAACTGCGCGACCGGCTCGGCGCCTACCTCCGCGCCGCCGCGGAGCGCTACGGCGCCCCGCCCGGAGAGCCCGGAGAGAACGCCCCTCCCGGAAATCCCGCTTGACCCTCCACCTACGGGAGACTCCACGATGGAGCCAATGGAACCGCAGTACGGCCTGGCCACGATCGGCGACATGGCCAAACGCACGGGTCTGCCGGTGAAGACCATCCGGTATTACGCCGATGAGGGCGTCGTCGCTCCCACCGCGCGCAGTAGCGGCGGCTACCGCCTCTACGACACCGCGGCGGCGGCCCGCCTCGACCTCGTGCGCACACTGCGCGACCTCGGCATCGACCTCGCCACCATCCGCCGGATCATCGCCAGCGAATGCGAGCTCGCCGAGGTCGCCGCGGCGAACGCCGAGGCGCTCGACGCGCAGATCCGGGTGCTGCGCACCCGCCGGGCGGTACTGCGGACCATCGCGAGGACGGCACACACCGGGGCGACGGAAAGGGACATCACCCTCATGACCAAGCTGGCACGGCTCTCCGCCGAGGAGCGCCGGCACATCATCGACGAATACCACGACGCCGTGTTCGGCGGCCTGGAGCTCGACCCCGACTTCGAGGCCCGGATGCGGGCGACGCGGGTGGACCTGCCCGACGACCCCACCCCCGAGCAGGTCGACGCGTGGGTGGAACTCGCCGAACTCGTCCGGGACCCCGACTACCGCGACCGTGTCCGCACCATGGCGGAGTGGCAGCAGGCCGCCGTCGCCGAAGGCACCATGCAGGCGCAGTACGAGGCCGGGCAGCGGGCCATGCCGCTGATCCTCGAACACGCCGGTAAGGCGCACGCCGCGGGGACCGCCCCCGACTCCGCCGAGGCCGCCGCGGTCATGGCCGGACTCGCCCCCGCTGTCGCCGCGGCGGTCGGCACCGCCGACACACCGCAGTGGCGCGCATCCTACGCCGACGACCTGGACGTCATGACCGACGCCCGGAGCGAGCGCTACTGGCAGCTGGTCGGCGTCATCAACGAATGCGCGCCATTCGAGCCCATGGTGCCGACGATGCAATGGTTCATCGCCGCCCTCCGCGCCACCTCCACCTGACCCACCCCCGCACCCAGCAACACCCTCACCTACGGGTGGTACCCTATATGGCATGATCAAGACGACGGTCTACCTTCCCGCGGAACTCGAAGTACGCCTGGACGCCGAGGCGAGTGCCACCGGAACCAGCAAGGCCGAGCTGATCCGGCAAGCCATCGCCCAGCTCCTGGACAACTCGACACGCCCGCGAAACGCCCGTTCGCTGCCTGTCTTCAACAGCGGACGGCAGCGGAGCGCGGAGACCATGGACGAGGAGATCTACGACCACATCAAGCAGCAGTCGGCACGACGTTGATCATCGTTGCGGACACATCCGCCCTCTTCGCCGCATTCGACGCTGCTCAACCCGAGCACCCGGCCGCCGCCGACATCGTCGGTCGCCAGACCCTCGCAATCTCTCCCATGGTGATCACCGAACTCGATCATCTGATCCATCGCGATCTCGGATTCCCTGCCGCCATGGCGGTCATGGAGGCGCTCAACGACCGAATGGCCGATGGGCAGTACAAACTCGCCGACCTCAGGCCGGACGACCTCGCGTCCGCCCATGAGATCCGCGCGAAATACGAAGGGCTGCGCTTGGACGTCGCCGACGCCGTCGGCGTCGTCCTCGCCGACCGGTACCGGACCGACCGGATATTCACGTTGGACCAGCGCGACTTCCGTGCGATAACGCCGCTCACTCACGGGTTTTCGGCGTTCCGGATCCTGCCCGCGGACTCCGTGTAGGCGCGCTTCCAGCCGGCGACCAGGACGAACGACACCGTCACGAGCAGCGCCCACGCGCCGAACTTCGACACGTGCACCATCGCCCACGCGTCGACCTGGTGCGGGTAGCGCCACGCGCTCGCCAGCGTCGACAGGTTCTCCGCCACCCACAGGAAGAAGCCGATCAGCACGAACGACAGCGCCAGCGGCATCCGGTACCGCTCCGTGCCCACCGTGAAGTACACCCACGCGCCCCACGTCACCGCCACCATCGCCACCGCGAGGAACAGCCGGGCGTCGGGCAGCCAGTGGTGGGTGAGGAAGTTGGCGTAGATCGCCGCGGCCACGCACGCGGTCGCCAGCGGCCGGTAGCCGCGCAGCCCCAGGTTCAGCAGCGACCACGCCCGCACCACGTAGCTGCCCACGGCCGCGTACATGAACCCCGAGTACAGCGGCACCCCGGCGACCTTCGTCCACGCCTGCTCCGGGTACTCCCACGAGCCCATGTGCACCTTGAACAGCTCGAACACCAGGCCCACGATGTGGAAGCCGAGGATCGCCAGGATCTCGCGACCGCTCTCCAGCCGCAGCCCCCAGAACACGGCGGTCACCGCGATGCCGTACGCGAGCAGGGCGTCGTAGCGGGCGACCGGCAGCGGCAGCAGGGTCGACAGCGCCAGGCCGGTCAGGATGCACACGGCGAACGCGCACGCCCACGCCTGCACGAGGCCGAACCGGACCAGTTGGGCGGCCCAGTGGCGCCACTGGCTGGCCGCGGGCCACCGCCACCGGCGTGCGGACCACCGCCACGCGTCGACTCTGATCACTCCCACTGAGAGCGTGCCCCGCGGGCCCTGGTTCGCCGCCGCCGGGAACCGGCCGGATCCGGACACCGAACCGGGCGATGCCCGTCCCCGGCACCGGAACCGCAACGCCTGCCCGGAACGGCTACCGGCCACCCGCCTCCTGGGGTACAACTGCCCCATCGGACGACGACGGTGAGGATGGGCCCGTGCCGAGCGACACCGAGGATCCCGCACCGCCCGCCCGACCGTGGTGGCGGCGGTTCGCCGCCGCCCTGCTGCGCGCGGTCGTCCTGCTCGCGGCCTTCGCCGCCATGGTGGCGTTCGCGGTGCTCCTCGCCCGGGTCACCCTGACCCCGGTGCCCGGCGCGGTCGGCACCGTCCACCACAACCTGCACCCGGGCGAATCGCTGCGGTTCTACCTCGACGCCCCCGCGCGCGACGCCATCAGGCAGGTCGGCGGCAACGTCCTCCTCGGCACACCGTTCGGGGTGCTGCTCCCGCTGCTGCTGCCGGGCGTCCGCGGCACCGTCAAGACCCTGCTCGCCACGGCCACCGCCATGCTGCTCGTCGAGATCGTGCAGGGCACGATCGTGACCGGCCGCGCCTTCGACATCGACGACGTCATCCTCAACACCACGGGGGCGCTGCTCGGCTACCTGCTCCTCGGCCGGCGGATCTCCCGCGCGGTCCACCGAAGAACGGGGCGGCCCTGACCGGCCGCCCCGCGGCAGGGGGTCAGCCGAAGAACCCGAAGTTCCACAATGCGGCGTTGGTGCCGACGATGACGATCGCCGCCAGCACGATGCCGGTGACGAAGCCGGTGCGCATCGACCGCACCAGGTACTCAAGGGTCACCAGGTTGTTGAACAGGAAGTAGCCGAGCATCAGGGCGTGGTAGAAGCCCTCGGCGCTGAGGAACTCGGGGGCGTACCAGGGCGCGTCCCAGTAGAGCTCGGTCGAGGTGAACCACTGCCAGCCGTAGGCCGCGGCGTAGCCCAGCGGGATCTGCGCGATCGGGATGATGAGCAGCGGCAGGAGCTTCACGAAGCCCCACACGCCGGGCTGGTCGGCCGAGCGCGCGTGGGACTGCGCCCGGCGCGCGGCCGACCGCTCGGCCCTGATGCGCTCCTGGTGGGCGCGTTCGGCCTCCTGGCGGCGGCGCTGCTCCTCGCGCTCCTCGCGTTCGCGGGACTCGCGGCGGCGCTCCTCCTCGCGCTGCCGTGCCTCCTCCTGCTCTCTTTGCTCCCTGGCGCGCCGGGGATCGTCGCGGCGCGCCCCGCCGTACAGGTCGGAGTAGGCGTCGCCGCCCGCTGTGCGCTGCCCTGCGGCGTAGGGGTCGACCGACGTGGCTCCCGCGCCCGCCGTGTGCTGCCCCGCAGCGTAGGGGTCGACCGAGGTCGCGCCCGCGCCCGCCGTGTGCTGCCCCGCAGCGTAGGGGTCGACCGACGTGGCGCCCTGGTTCACGGCGGTGGGGTACTGCCCCCCGGCACGGGTGGCCTGGTCGTCGCCGAGCATGCCCGCTGCCGCCGCGCCCGCTGCCGCGCCGCCCACGGCCCCGGCAGCAGCCGCGCCGAACGCCGAGGTCCTGCCGCCGGTGTCGGCGCCGGTGGCGGGCGCCCCGCTCAGTGCGGCGTTGACCGTGCCGATCTGCTCCTGCACCCCGCGCGCCATCGCCGGCGGCAGCCAGGACTCGCTGATGGGGACGTCGCCGAGGTAGTCGAGGACGTCGCCGGGCCCCGGCCGCCGGCGCTCGTCCTTGGCGAGGCAGGCCGCGACCATGCGCTGCAAGGACGGCGGGACGGCGGAGATGTCGGGCTCGTGCTGCATGATGCGCATCACCATCGTGTGCATCGCGCCCTCGCCGAACGGGCCGACTCCCCCTGCGGCGTGGACCATCACCGCGCCGAACGCGAAGATGTCGCTGCGCGGGGTCATGGCCGCGCCCTGGATCTGCTCGGGCGACATGAACCCGGGCGTGCCGATGATCGACTGGGTGGCGGCGGTGCCCTCGGTGGCGCGGGCGATGCCGAAGTCGATGACCCGGGGGCCGTCCTCGGCGAGGAGCACATTGCCCGGCTTCAGGTCGCGGTGGATCAGGCCGACCCGGTGGATCTCGGTGAGCGCCTCGGCGAGGCCGGCTGCGAGCACCCGCAGAGTGGGCTCGGGCAGCGGCCCATGGGCGTGCACCGCCTCGTCGAGCGGCAGCGAGGGGACGTAGGAGGTGACCAGCCACGGCACCTCGCTCTCGGGGTCGGCGTCGATGACCGGCGCGGTGAAGGCGCCGCTCACCTGGCGCGCGGCGGCGACCTCGCGGGCGAAGCGCTGCCGGAACGAGGGGTCGGCCGCCATGTGCGGATGGATCCGCTTGATCGCGACCGCCCGCCCACCGGCGGACCTGCCGAAGTAGACCTGGCCCATGCCTCCGGCGCCCAGTCTCCCGATCAGCCGGTAGCGGCCGATCCGCTCCGGGTCGCCGTGTTCAAGCGGTCCCACACCAAACCTCCACGTCGGCGTCGTCGGTTGAGAGAACCCTTGTGATCGTAACGAAGCCGCCGGGTGCCCACGCCGGGCCGTCGCCGAAGAGCGGGGTCTGAGCCACGGGGGCGGGCGCGGAGGGTTCGCTCTCCCACCGACCAGCTTAGGCCGCTTTCCCAACCCACGCCTTTACAATGTAGATTTTGGATTCCGGGATGGATCGGGATGGATTCCGCCCGGCGCAGCCCGGCGCAGCGCCGGTGTGCCCCGAAGCCCCAGCGCCGCGGGGGCCCGCGGGGCGTCGACGGCCGCCGCTGCGCGTGCAGCGTGAGCGGTGCGCGGCGTCGCGCGGTCCGCCGCGCACCGGTTAGCCTGCGGCCCATGGCTCCCCTCCTCCCCGCCGCCGAATGGTTCGCGTCACTGCCGACCGCCTACCTCTCGGCGTTCGGGCTCATCACCGACCCCGCCGGCGCCGTCCTGATGGTCGACCCCAACTACAGGGAGCACTGGACGCTGCCGGGCGGCGTGGTCGAGGACGGCGAGGCCCCGCACCTGGGCTGCGAGCGCGAGGTCGCCGAGGAGGTGGGGCTGTCCCTCCTGGCCGGGCCGCTGCTCTGCGTGCACTGGAGCGCGCCGCACGGCGACCGGCCCAAGCCCTTCCTCGCGCTCGTGTTCGACTGCGGGACGGTCCCCGAGGACACCCCCGTGTCCGTGCAGGAGTCCGAGCTCGACGGCTACACGTTCGCGCCGCCCGACCAGGCGGTGGGGCTCATGCACCCCGGCCTCGCGCCGCGCCTGGAGACCGCCCTCAGGGCGCGCGCCGCCGGCCGCACCGCCTACATCGGCTGAACCGCCCGCATCCGAACCGCCCGCAAATGAACGGCCTGCGTCTGAACCGCCCGCCTCCACCGAACGGCCCGCATCGGCTGAAACGCCCGATCCGGGACCTCCCGGCCACGCCTCCCACACCCCGGCGTCCGCTCGGTTCATGCTGATCAGAGGTCACACGCAGCGCACCCGAACGATGATGCGAGAGGTCCCGATGCACACCGCTGCCGAGTTCCAGCCCGAGCACAGCGGATGGGAGGCGCGGCTGATCCGCGCGAACCCGTTCGCGACGTTCGTGAGCACCGGGTCACCGGAGCCCGGATCGTCGGGGATCCAGGTCTCGCACCTGCCGATGGTCCTCGACGGCGACCCCGGCGACGGCACCGAGCCGGACCTCCAGGGCCGCACCCTGCTCGGCCACATGGCGCGCACCGGCCCGCAGTGGCCGGCGCTGCTGCGCGACCCGATCGCCACCGCGATCTTCCGCGGCCCCCACGGCTACGTCTCCCCCGCCGTCCGCGGCGACGCGCCGCCCGCACCGGCGTGGAACTACACCGCCGCGCACGTCCGGGGCCGGGTCCGGCTGCTGCACGAGGCCGACGACGTGCTCCGGGTCCTCACCGAGACGACCGCGGTCGGAGAGGCCGGGCGCGCCCGGCCCGACGGGAGCGGGCCGCCCCTGGACGCCTTCCGCGCCCTGCTGCCGCACGTCATCGCGTTCTCCATGCGCATCACCTCGGTGGAGTCCCTGGTGGAACTCGGCCAGGGCGATCCCGCCGACCTGCGCGACAAGGTGCGCGCCGACCTCGCGGCGAGCCCGCGCGGCTGCGACCGCGACCTCGCCGCGGTGCTCGCGGGCACAGCGGCGGCCACCGGCTGAATGCCGGTGCGCGCCCGGCCGCGGACCCCGGAATCGCCCTCGGGCCATGCTCTACGCGCGGACCTGCGCGTTTCCCCGGCACGGGCGGGCGGCTGCTCCTAGACTGGACGGCATCCGCACACCACCCCGGGGCCGCGGCAGCGCCCCGGGGCCGCTCGTGAAAGGGCATCGCAGTGAACAGCGCCGACCCCGGCCCCTCCGGCGCACCCGACGGTGCCGCCGACTGCGCAGCTGACAGTGCCGCCGACAGCGAAGCTGAATCTGTCGTGCTCCTCGACTCCGCCCACCGCCCGTCCGGGACCGCGCCGAAGGCCACCGTGCACCACGCGGAAACCCCGCTGCACCTCGCGTTCTCCTGCTACGTGTTCGACCCCGCCGGGCGGCTGCTGGCGACCCGCAGGTCGCTCGGCAAGACCGCGTGGCCGGGGGTGTGGACCAACTCCGTGTGCGGCCACCCCGCGCCCGGTGAGGCCGCCGAGGACGCGATCCGCCGGCGGGCCCGCCAGGAACTGGGCCTGGAGGTCCACCGGATCCGGCTGCGGCTCCCCGACTTCCGGTACCGGGCCGTCGACGCGAGCGGCGTCGTGGAGAACGAGTTCTGCCCGGTGTACGAGGCCCACGCCACCGACGACCCCCGGCCCGAACCCGCCGAGGTCGCCCAGTGGGAGTGGACGGACTGGGCGGCCTTCGTCGCGCTCGCCGACCGCACCCCGTGGGCCATCAGCCCCTGGGCCGCCGAACAGGCCCCGCTGCTGGCCCGCGCCGACTGACTGCCGCACGGGCGTCACCCGTCACCGCCCCGGCCGCGAGCGCGCACAGGCGGTCCGTTCCGGCCCGCACCGGGTACCCGGTGCGGGCCGGAACGGACCCTGGCGCTACGGGCGGTCGCAGGTGGCGCACGCCGGGAGCCGGCGGTGGTGGTAGGCGAGCGTCGCCGCCGCCAGCGCCACACCCCACAGCGGCCACAGCAGGCCCGGGGCCGAAGCCATGAAGTCGGTCTCCAGCGGCGTCACGGCCCGGGCGTACCCGGTCCACATCGCGAAACCGCCGACAGTGACCAGGACTGAGACGAAGGAGGCCGGGATCACCGCCAGCGACACCGGCACCCGGCGCCCGGCGAGTCCGACCATCCACCGGGGGAACACCTCGCCCCATTTCTGGAACAGGCCGAGTGTCAGGACCGCACCCACGACCCCGAAGCTCGCCAGGAACGAGCCGGCGAGCCACATCCCGGCCTCCTGGCCCTGGCGCAGGAACTCCTCACTGATACCGAGGGGGATGCCGAGCGCCCACGCGTAGCGGGTGACGGCGTAGAGCACCGGGATCACCGCGGCGATGAGCGCCGCGACCCGGCCCCATCGCGCCGCTGCGGGCGGGCTCAGCCAGCCGTCGGCGGCCGCGCCGCGTCCGCAGTCCGCGCACACGTCCCCGGTGCGCCGCGCGTAGCCGAGGACCGCGCGCGCCCACAGCAGCCCGCCGAGGACGCACAGCATCCCGTGCAGCAGCGGCCACTCCGTGATGACGGCCAGGAACACGCCACCGACCTCGTGCCCCGTGATCAGCCCGTACACCCCGAACGGCAGGTAGCCGACCGACGCCAGCAGGTTGACGTCCGTCATCGCCAGCAGCAGGATCCCCGCGAGCGCCGCACCGGCCCCGATGAGCAGCGGCCGCCCCGCCCGGGAGCCGCGCAGCAGCACCAGGGCGAGCAGCACCGCGGGCAGCCCAGCCAGCACGACGGCGGCCTCCGCCGTCCCCGTCAGCGCGACGAGCGACGCGCCCGGCTCGTCGCCCCCTCCCGCGGCGTAGGGGAACGCGTTCCCGGAGAACCACCAGTACGCGCCGAACACGGCGTACAACGCCGACCACGCCAGCGCCGCGACCTGGGCGGCGCGGTCCTTGCGGTGGACGGGCGGATCGACGCCCGCGCCGTGCTCCGGACCGTGCTCCGGCCCGTGGGGCCGCGCTCCGCCTTCGGTGGCGGCGGTCGTACTCGGCTCTGTGTTCGCCTCTGTGTTCGCCTCTGTGTTCGCTCGCAACGGGCGCTCCCTCGTCCCCGTGCCCGCGCCTGTGGCGGACGACGACCGGAGACCTGATGAGAGCCTCGCAACTGGGCGGAACGCGCACCTCCCGCCCCAGAGGGGACCATGGCGCCCCCGCTCCCCCGCGAGAGGGACACCCGCACGGGGACGCCCCGCGGGGGCGGCCCCGCAGCCGTCACGGCGGGCGCCGCGACGGCTCCCGCCGGGACGCCCGGCGGCCGAGCGCGCGCCGGGGGCGGGCCACGATGGCGCCGCCCCCGGCGCCGGGACCGTGTCAGTCCCGGCTGTCAGTCCCGATCCGCGAACTCCTCGACCTCGTCCTTGCCGACGACGGTCACCGGGATCTCCGTGGCCGTGCCGGGGCCGCCGCCCTCGCCGTCAGCGCCGTCAGCGCCGTCCTTACCGCCCTCGCCGTCCTTGACCGACTTGACGGCCGCCCGCACCGCCGCCTCGCCGAGCAGCTCCGGCTGCTGGGCGACCGTGGCGCTGAGCGTGCCCTCGCGGACGGCGTCGAGCCCCTCGGGGGTGCCGTCGAAGCCGATGACCTTCACCTCGTCGCCGGCCTTCGCGCCGAGCGCCTTGGCCGCGCCCAGCGCCATCTCGTCGTTGGCGGCGAACACCCCCTTGATGTCGGGGTTCGCCTGGACGATGTTCTGGGTGACGTTGAGGCCCTTGGTCCGGTCGAAGTCCGCCGGCTGGGAGGCCGCCACCTCGATGCCGGGGTGCTCGGCGATCCCCTCGGTGAACCCGGTGCCGCGGTCGCGGGCCGCCGACGTGCCCGGCTGGCCCTCCAGCACCGCGATCGGGCCGGAACCGACCAGCTCGGCCAGCTTCTCCGCCGCGAGTCGGCCGCCCTCCAAGTTGTCGGAGGCGACCGTGGTGACGACCTGGCCGTCACTGGGCGCGCGGTCCACGGCGACCACGGGGATGTCCGCCCGGTTCGCGGCCCGCACCGACGGCACGACCGCGTCGGAGTCGACCGGGTTGACGATGAACGCGTCCACGTTCTGCGCGATGTAGTTCTGCGCGGCGTCGGCCTGCTGGGAGGAGTCGTCGGAGGCGTTGTGGATCCGCAGGTCGACGCCCTGCGCACGCGCTTCCGCAATGGCGCCGTCGCGCACGCCGACGAAGAACGGGTTGTTCAGCGTGGACAGCGACAGCGCGACCGTCGGCCGCTCCGGGCCGCCGCCCTGGCGCTGGAAGACGGCCCAGCCCGCGCCGATCAGCAGCAGCACGAGCACCGCCGCGACGCCGCGACGCAACGCGGGGTCGAGCCGCGGGGCGCCGCCGGAACGGCGGCGGCGCAGCGTGTCCGACAGCACCGCCGCCGCGATCACCAGGCCGATGATGACCTGCTGCCAGAACGCAGATACGTCCAGCAGGTTGAGTCCGTTGCGCAGCACACCGAGGATGAGGGCGCCGACGAAGGTCCCCAGCGCGGTGCCCGCACCGCCCGCCAGGCTCGCCCCGCCGATCACCACCGCCGCGATGGCGTCCAGCTCGTACCCGGTTCCCGCCTCGGGCTGGGAGGACGCCAGCCGCGCCGCCAGCAGCACCCCGGCGACGGCGGCGAACAGCCCCGACAGGGCGTAGACGACGAGCTGCTGGCGGCCGACCTTGATCCCGGAGAGGCGGGCCGCCTCGCGGTTGCCGCCGATGGCGTACATCGCGCGCCCGGAGTAGGTGCGGCGCAGGATGAACGCCGTCAGCAGGCCCAGCACGAGCATGATCAGCACCGGGTACGGGAGCACGCCCAGCAGCGCGCCGCCGCCGAGGTCGGCCAGCCAGCCGTCGAACGTGATCGGCTTGCCGTCCGAAACGACCAGCGCCAGGCCGCGCGCGACGCTCAGCATCGCCAGGGTGGCGATGAACGGCGGCACCCGGCCCAAGGTGATGAGCAGCCCGCTGGCGACGCCCGCGATCGCACCGGCGGCGAGCCCCAGCAGGACGGCCAGCCACATGGGCAGGCCGCCGCTGGCGATCGTCCACCCGGTGACGATGCCCGACAGGCCCGCGACGCTGCCGACCGAAAGGTCGATCCCGCCGCTGACGATCACGAACGTCATGCCGAACGCGAGGATCGCCACCACCGACGCCTGCACGCCGACGTTGAGCAGGTTGTCACCTGTCAGGAAGTCGGGTGAGGCGATGGAGAGCAGCGCGACCAGGACGAGCAGCCCGCCCAGTGCTCCACTGTTGCGCACGAACGCGGGGAAGCGTTCGGCCAGGCCCCGCCCCGCGGCCCCGCTCGCCCCGCCTGCCTTGCCCGCCTCAGCCATCGTCCTGTCCTTCCGTCACGGCCAGAGCCATGACCTTCTCCTGGGTTGCCTCCGCGCGGCCGAGTTCGCCGCGCAGCCGTCCGTCCGCCATGACCAGCACCCGGTCGCTCATCCCGAGCAGCTCGGTCAGGTCGCTGGAGACGATGAGGACGGCGGCGCCGCCCTCGGTGAGCCGGTTGATCAGCTCGTAGATCTCGACCTTGGCGCCCACGTCGATACCGCGCGTGGGCTCGTCCATGATCAGCACCTTGGGCTCGCTGAGCAGCCACTTGCCGATGACGATCTTCTGCTGGTTGCCGCCCGACAGGGTGCCGACCGCCTGGCCGGGCCCTGCCGTGCGGATGCGCAGGCGCTCGATGGACGCCACAGCGGCGCCGCGCTGCCCGGCGAGGTCCACCAGGCCGTGCCGGGTGCGCCGGGACAGCGTCGCCAGGCCGATGTTCTCCTCGACCGACGCGCCCAGGACAAGGCCCTGGCCGGCGCGGTCCTCGGGGACCAGGGCGAGCCCGGCGTCGCGGGCGGCCCGGATGTCGCCGGGCGGGACGCTCCGCCCCGCCACCCGGACCTCCCCGGCGTCGGCGCGGTCCGCACCGAACACGGTCCGCACGAGTTCGGTGCGGCCGGCGCCCACGAGCCCGCCGATGCCGACGACCTCCCCGGCGCGGACGCTGAACCCGACCCCGGCGAACTCCCCGGTGCGGCCGAGCCCGCTGACCTCCAGCAGGACATCGCCCGGGCGCTGCTCCCTGTGCGGGTACTGCTGCTCGATGGAGCGGCCGACCATGAGCCGCACCAGCTCCTCCGCGGAGGTGGCGGCGTCGACCTCGGCCACCTTCGCGCCGTCGCGCAGCACGGTGACCCGGTCGCCGATCTCGGCGACCTCGTCGAGCAGGTGCGAGATGAAGACGACGCCGACCCCGCGCTCGGTGAGGTCGCGGACGATCCCGAAGAGCCGCTCCGCCTCGGACCGGCTGAGCACCGCCGTGGGCTCGTCCATGATCAGGAAGCGGGTGTCGAGGCTGAGCGCCTTGGCGATCTCCACCGTCTGGCGCTGGGCGACGCCGAGCCCGCCCACGACCGCGTCGACGTCGAGCGACAGGCCCATGCGGGCGACGACGGCCGCGGCGTCGCGCCGCATCCGCGCCCGGTCGACCACGCCGAACCGGCGCGGCGGGCGGCCCAGGTAGATGTTCTCGGCGACGGTGAGCTGCGGGACCAGCGCCATCTCCTGGTGGATGGTGGAGATGCCGCGCTTCTCCGCGGCGTCGGGCCCGTTGAACCGCACCGCGGCGCCGTCGACCCGCAGTTCCCCGGTGTCGGGGCGGTGCACCCCGGCGAGCATCTTGATCAGGGTGGACTTCCCTGCCCCGTTCTCGCCGAGGAGGACGTGCACCTCCCCGGCGCGCAGGTCGAAGTCGACCTCCCGGAGCGCCTTGACGCCGGGGAACTCCTTCGAGGCCCCGATCAGTTCCAAGCGGCCCTTCATCCCTCTCCTCCCGGTACCGGCTCCCCGCACGACGCGCGGGTGACGAGCGTGCACGGCAGCGCGTGCGAACGGGCCGGACGCCCGTCCAAGAGCGCGACGAGCTCGCGGACCGCCGTGCGGCCGATCCGCTCGGTCTGCTGCCTGATCGCGGTGATGGGCGGTTCGACGTACTCGAACCACGGCAGGTCGTCGAAGCTCGCCAGCGCGATGTCGGTGCCGAGCCGCAGTCCGCGCTCGTGGACGCAGCGCAGCGCGCCCAGCGCCATGAGGTTGTCGGCGGCGAAGACCGCGGTGGGCGGCTCGGGCTGGTCGAGGAGGGAGCGCATCGCCGCGACACCGCTGTCCATCTGGAAGTCGCCCACCCGCACGCGCGACTCGGGCAGGCCGATGCCGTGCGTCGCGAGCGCGTCGCGGAAGGCGGCGAGGCGCTCGCGGCCGGTGCTCAACCCGGTGGGACCGGAGATGATGGCGGGGTCGCGGTGGCCCAGGCGCACCAGGTGGTCGACCAGCGCGGTCACCGGAAGGCGGCTGTCGCTGCGCACCACCGGGACGTCGAGGCCGTCGATCTCGCGGTCGACGAACACGACCGGGCGGCCGCCGCGCACGACGTCCGCCACGAGAGGGGACACCTCGGCGGTGGGGCACAGCAGCAGCCCGGCGACGCGGCGGTCGAGCAGGATCGAGAGGTACTCGTCCTGGCGGTCGGGGTCCTCGTCGGCGTTGCCGATGACGACGTAGTAGCCGTGCGCGCGCGCCTCGTTCTCGACCGCCCGGGCGAGCTCGCTGAAGAACGGGTTGACCACGTCGCCGACGACCAGGCCGAGCGTCGACACGTCAGCGGAGCGCAGGGTGCGCGCGGCGGAGTTGGGGTGGTAGTCGAGGCGCTGAATGGCGTCCTGGACCGCGGCACGGGTCGCGGCGGTGACCGAGGGGTGGTCGTTGAGCACCCGGGAGACCGTTGCCGTGGACAGCCCCGCGGCGCGGGCGACGTCCTTGATGGTGGCCATGGCCAGTAATGTAATCGATTACAAGATCGATGTAAACGATTCCACGCAATCCCTTCACACCGCAGCCCACGACCCGAAAACGCCGCCGCACCAAGGGATCCGCCGCGTGCGGCACACGTATCGACGGGAGCAGAGGCGGCGGATCGTGATGCGGACGTGATCCCCGCCCTCGGGATCACCCCGGTTCACAGCGACAGTGGCGGCCCGCGGGGCACGACCTCCCGCTATTCGACCACCTGGATCCCCACGCCCGACAGCAGCATCGTGGCCTGGTCGGGCGCGATGGTCGCGCCGCTCAGCGGGGCGACCTGGGCGAGGTCGATCTCACCGAGGTCGGCGCCGCGCAGGTCGGCGCCCTGCATCCGGGCGCCCGCCAGCACCGCGCCGCGCAGCCGGGACTCGTACCAGACGGTCTCGCGCAGGTCGGCCTTTGTGAGGTCGGCTTCGTCCATGCGCAGGCCGCGCAGGGTCTGACCGCGCATGCTGATGCCCTTGAGGCGGGCCAGCATCAGGTTGCACTCGGCGAAGGTGTAGTCGATCCCCCGGCAGCCGCCGAAGTTCGCCCCGGTCAAGCGGCACCCCGTGAACGCGGCGCCGGTCAGCAGCGTGCCCGACCACTGGGTGTTGGCGAGGTCGACGCGCGTGAAGCGGCCGTCGGCGGCCTCGGCCGCGGTGAACACCGCCCCCGCGGCGCTGCCGCCGGTGAAACGGGCGCCGTCGAGCGCGGCGCTCTCCAGGCGCGCGCCGTCGAGTCGGCAGTCGGTGAACTCCGCCTCGATGAGGAAGGTATCGCGCAGATCGGCGCCGCTCAGGTCGCAGCGGGAGAACACGCGCGGCACCCCGGGGTCGGCGCCGAGCAGCCGCCGGAGGTCGGAATCCCCCAGGTCGACGCCCTCCAGCGGTGCGCCACTGCGCAGCGCCTCCTCGATCTCGCCGACTGCCATGCGTTCCCCTTCTCCGCGACGTCCTCGGTCCGGGCCGACGCTATCGGCCCCCACCGACACGCCACCGCCGCTCCACCCCGGCCCGATCACCTGGCGCCTATGGCGACAGCGGGTGGGCTGCCGTCGCGGGCCCCCGCTGCGCGATACTCCGCGAAGCGGGCGCAGTAGGGGAGTGCGAAGCACCCGGCGGCACGAAACACCACGCTGTACCGTCCGCACCAGACCCGGGCCACCGCGGGCGGCGGTCCTGCGCCCGGGACATGGCAGCAATGGCAGGCCGTGGTTTTGCGTTCCGAGTCGGTGTCCGGTCACCTGAGAAACCCGGGACATCCCTCGACCACGGTCCGCCCCCGCGACGTTGAAGACTTCCGCTCCGCGGGGAACGCGAGCGGGCCCGCCGCACCCGACCCCAGGCACGGTTCCGCCCGTCACTGCGGACAGGACTGGCGGGAAAACTCCAGCGTGGTGCTTCGCGCCGCCGGGTGCTTCGCATCCGCGACGGCAACTCACCCCCTGCTCCCGCGACACGAGGCTGTGCGAGCACCCGCCCTTACTCCCGGGGCGGAGGTTGGGGGCAACCTCCGCCCGTTGGGTCAACGGCATCGCGGGGGCGGGGGTCAGTTGCGGAGTTTGAGGGCGAGGAACAGGTCGACCCGGTGTTCCAGGTTGGACAGGTCGCGCCGGGTCAGCTCCTCGACGCGGCCGATCCGGTAGCGGAGGGTGTTGACGTGGACGTGCATGGCCGCGGCGCACCGCTGCCAGGAGCCGGAGTGCTCCAGGAAGGTCGTCAGGGTCGCCACCAGGTCGGAGCGGTGGTCACGGTCGTATTCGATCAGCGGGCCGAGCATCCGGTCGCGGTAGGAGGACTGCACGTCCTCGGGTACCGACGCCAGCAGCAGCTCGTGGGAATCGATCTCGGCGCCCTCGACGACCTGGGAGCGCCCGCCGCGCAGGTCGGCGAGGCGGCGCGCGTGCCGCGCCTCGACCACCGCGCCGCGCAGCCCGCGGACGTCGCGCGCCGTGGAGCTGATGCCGATGGTGAGCCGGTGGTCGGCGAGCCCCGGCTCCAGAAGGCGGGCCCCGTGCTCGATCTCGGCGCGCAAGGCCTCTTCCACGGGAAGGGAGCCGCCGTCGGTGCTCGACCCGCCACTGCCCGCTCCGCCGCTGCCAGGCCCGCCGCTGTCCGACCGGTCTGTGCCCGTTCCGCCACTGTCCGGCCCGCCGGTGCCCGGGCCGGCGCGGACGATCGCCATGGCGTCGTTGTCGCCGACCACGACCGCGCCGGGCCGCCCGCCCACCAGTTCGGCGGTGATGCGCCGCGCGAGGTCGGAGCGGCGCGGTTCGGGGACGAGCGCGGCGCTGACGACGACATAGCCCTGCCCCGCCCGGGTGGCGGCCGGTCCGCCGACGACGCGCAGCAGCTCCGCTGCCTCGCCGAAGCGCTGCGCGGCGAGCAGTTTCGGCAGATGCTCCAGATGCCGTGCGTCGGTGTCGGAGTGCTCTTCGTCGCGGCTGCGCGCGAGCACCGCGATCGACAGCAGTTCGGCGACTGCCTCGTGCGTCTCCTCGGTCCACGCGCGGTGGTCGCCGGTGCACACGAGGACCCAGCTGGGGAGGGGGTGCGCGCCGGGGGTGCGCACCGGCAGCAGGGTGACCGCGCGCTCCGCTGCGCCCTCCGAGGCCGGCAGGACGCCGCCGTGCGGGAAGTCGGTCCAGTTCAGCAGGTGTTCCGAGAGCCATTCGCGGTCGGCCGCGGAGAGTTCCGGGCCGGCGGCGGCGACGGCACGCCCGGTGCTGGAGAGCACCCACGCGGACACCCCGGCCTCGGCGGCTGCCGCGGCGAACACTTCGGGGAAGTCGGCGCCCGCGGCGACCTCCGCCATGAGCCTGCGGTGCCGGTCGCGGTTCTCGGCGATGGCGCTGAAGCGGTGCCGGGTGAGCAGCCCGAGGACCTCCTCGGTGACGGCGCCGAACGAGGTCTCGGTCGGCACCTCGATGAGCGGCAGCCCGTGCGCCTCGCACGCCGCGATGAGGTCGGGCGGGATCTCGCCCAGAGCGGTTCCGGCCGCCGCGCACACCACCCCGGCGTCGACCAGCGAGCGGACGAAGACCTCGGAGTCGCCGGGCCCGGTGCGCCACATCATGCCGGTCAGGACCAGCTCGCCGCCGGACAGGTAGCGGCGGGGTTCGAGCAGGTCGGTGGTGTAGGCCCAGCGGACCTCGCGGTGCGCGTGCTCGGCCCCGCTGAGGAACCGCAGTCGCAGGCGCTTGATGGCCATCAGCTCACTGATGTGCATGGAGACCCTCGCATTGAACTCAGGAGCGCGCCGTTCGGCGCGTTCTGCGCGGGCAGCACCGGTTCGGGCCACCGTAGCCGACACATGCCTTGGAGGAAAATACGAACGGCGGCCGCTGAACGGGTAGGTACTTCATGTCATCGCGTGCTAGTTCGCGCTCTTTTCGCAGTGGTGTACTTCACAAAGACGCCGAGAAGCCGGGGCACCCGGCACGAGCAGGTCCCGTTGCCTTCCGCTTCTACGTTTCCGCGACACGTCGACGAACGAGGATGAGTATGGACTTCCTGAGCCCTTCCACCTGGGAGGAGGCGCTCGCCGTCAAGAGTGCGCACCCCGATGCGGTGCCCATCATGGGCGGCACCGACGTGATGGTGGAGTTGAACTTCGACAAGCACCGCCCGCCGGCGCTGATCGACCTCACCCGCGTGCCGGAGCTCACCCGGTGGGCGCCCGAGGGCGACGGCGTCCTGATGGGCGCCGGGCTCTCCTACACGCGGATCATCGGCGAACTCGCGGGGCACGCGCCCGCGCTGGCCCAGGCGTCCCGGTCGGTCGCCTCGCCGCAGATCCGCAACCGCGGCTCGGTCGGCGGGAACCTGGGCGGCGCGTCGCCGTCCGGTGAGGCGCACCCGCCCCTGCTGGCCACCGACGCGGTCATCGAGCTCGCCTCGGTGCGCGGCACCCGCCGCGTCCCCGCCAGGGAGTTCTACCTCGGCCTCCGCCACACCGCGCGGGCCGAGGACGAGCTCATCGCCGCCGTGCTGCTGCCGCGGCCGGCCGGCCCGCAGTACTTCGCCAAGATCGGCACGCGCAACGCGATGGTCATCGCGGTCGCGTCGTTCGCCATCGCCCTCGACGCCGCGACCCGGACGGTGGGCACCGGGGTGGGCTCGTGCGCCCCGACACCGATCCGCGCGGTCGAGGCCGAGGAGTTCATCGCCGGAGAGCTGGACTGGGACGGCGGCAGTCCCCTGGCGCCCGGCGCCGTCACGCGCTTCGGCGAGTTGGTGGCCTCGGTCGCCCGCCCCATCGACGACGTCCGCGGCAGCGCCGACTACCGCAAGCACGCCTTGTCGGTCATGGCCCGGCGCACCCTCGCCTGGGCCGTCACCGACCACCGGAAGGGAATCGAGCAGTGCGCGTGAGTTTTGAAGTGAACGGCGAGCAGGTCACCGCCGACGACGTGTGGGCGGGCGAGAGCCTGCTGTACGTGCTCCGCGAGCGCCTCGGGCTGCCCGGCAGCAAGAACGCCTGCGAGCAGGGCGAATGCGGGTCCTGCACGGTCTACCTTGACTGCGTGACGGCCTGCTCGTGCATGGTCGCGGCGGGCCAGGCCGAGGGCCGCTCCGTCCGCACGGTCGAAGGGCTCGCCGAGGGCGGTGCCGCCGGTGCCGACCCGGCGCTCGCCCACGTGCAGGAGGCGTTCGTGGCGGCCGGGGCGGTGCAGTGCGGCTTCTGCACGCCGGGCCTGCTCGTGCAGACCGACGATCTCATCGAGCAGACGGTGGGCCGCGGCGGCGGCGTCCCCGAGGACGCCGAGATCCGCGAGCACCTGGCCGGGAACCTGTGCCGCTGCACCGGCTACGAGAAGATCATCGACGCCGTGCGGACCGCCGCAGAGCGGACCCTCGCAGAGCGGTCGGAGGTCGCCCGATGAGCAGCGGCACCACTGTCATCGACGGCGCGCACGTCGTCACCGTCAGCGGCGCGGAGTACCCGGTCGGCTTCATCGTCGTGACCGACGGCCGCATCGCGCAGGTGGGCGCCGGGCCGGCGCCCGACATCGCGGGGGCCGAGCGCATCGACGCCCGCGGCTGCGTCGCCACCCCCGGGCTCGTCAACACCCACAACCACCTGTACCAGTGGGCCACCCAGGGGCTGTTCGCCGACAACACCCTGTTCGAGTGGCTGGTGGGCTCCTACGAGATGTGGCACCGGCTCGACGCCGACGTCGTGGCCGACACCACCACCGCGGGGATGAGCTGGCTGGCGCTGTCGGGGTGCACCACCGCCTCCGACCACCACTACATCTTCCCCTCGGGCCGCGGCGACATCGTCGCCGCCGAGGTGGCGGCGGCCCGCGCGGTCGGCATCCGGCTGGACCTGGCGCGCGGCTCGATGGACCGCGGGCAGTCCGACGGCGGGCTGCCGCCGGACACCGTGGTCGAGACGACGGCGGGCGCCATCGACGCGACGGCCGCCGCGATCGACGCCCACCACGACCCCTCCCCCGCGTCCATGACCCGCATCGCCGTCGCCCCGTGCTCGCCGTTCTCGGTCAGCCGCGACCTGATGACGGAGGCCGCGAAGCTGGCCCGCACCGCGGGCGTCCGGCTGCACACCCACGTGGCCGAGACGCTCGACGAGCACGAGCAGTGCCTCGCGGAGTTCGGCTGCACGCCCGTGGAGTACGCCGAGAAGCTGGGCTGGCTCGGCGCCGACGTGTGGTTCGCGCACGCCGTGCACCTCTCCGACGACGCGATCGCGCGCATCGCCCAGACCGGCACCGGGATCGCGCACTGCCCGTCGTCCAACGCGCGCCTGGGCGCCGGCATCTGCCGGGTGACCGAGCTGGTCGGCGCGGGTGCCGTGGTCGGCCTCGGGGTGGACGGCCCGGCGTCGTCGGAGCTGACCGGGATCGCCGGGGAGATGCGCCAGGCGCTGTTCATGGCGCGTGCGCGCAAGGGGCCGCAGGCCCTGAGCTCCCGCACCGCGCTGCACATGGCGACGCTCGGCGGCGCGCGGGTCCTGGGCCGCGACGCCGAACTCGGCTCGATCGAGGCGGGCAAGCTCGCCGACATCGCGCTGTGGCGGGTCGACGGCTTCGGCCACGACGTCATCGACGACCCCGTGGTGGCGCTCACCTTCGGGCCGACGCCGCCGCTGGAGCGCCTGCTCGTCGGCGGCTCGACCGTCGTTGAGCGCGGCGAACTGCGCACCGTCCCCGCCGAATCCGCCGCGGCGGCCGGCCGGTCCGCCCACCGGGCCCTCGTCAAGGAGGTGAGTCGCTGATGGCGACCGACATCCGAACCACCGCCAGCACCACCGGCGGCACCACGACCCGGACCCCGGCCAGTGCTCCGACCAGTACTCCGGCCGGCACCCCGACCCGCTCCCCCGCCGATTCCGCGCCGCTGTCCAGCACCACGCGGGACGGCCTCGGGGCGAGCCCGCGGCGCCCCGACGGGACGCTCAAGGTCACCGGCGCGTTCGCGTACTCCTCCGACATGTGGCTGGAGGACATGCTTTGGGGGACGACCCTGCGCAGCCCGCACCCGCACGCAAGGATCCGCGGGATCGACACCACCGCGGCACTGCGGCTGCCGGGCGTCTACGCGGTCCTCACCCACGAGGACGTCCCCGGTGAAAAGCGCTACGGGCTGGAGTTCACCGACCAGCCGGTGCTCGCCTACGACAAGGTGCGCTACAAGGGCGAGGCGGTGGCGATCATCGCCGCGGACCACCCCGAGACCGGGCGCCGGGCCGCCGAGCGCATCGTGGTCGACTACGAGGTGCTGCCCCCGGTGAGCGACGTGACGGCGGCGGCGTTCGACGCGGACTCCCCCCTCGTCCACGAAGCGGGCTCCCTGCCCGTCCACGAGGAGTACAACCAGAGCGGCAACGTGGTCCGCCACCAGCCGATCCGCACCGGGGCGTTCGCCGAGGGCGCCGACATCGAGGAGCTGCGCGCGCGGGCCGACGTCGTCGTCTCCGGCGAGTACGAGGTCGGCATGCAGGACCAGGCGTTCCTCGGCCCGGAGTCCGGCATGGCCGTCCCGGCTGAGGACGGCGGGGTGGACCTCTACATCGCCACCCAGTGGCTGCACGTCGACCAGCGCCAGATCGCACCGTGCCTGGGCCTGCCGGCGGACAAGGTGCGGCTGACCCTGGCGGGGGTCGGCGGCGCGTTCGGCGCCCGCGAGGACCTGTCCATGCAGATCCACGCCTGCATGCTGGCGCTGCGCACCGGCAAGCCGGTGAAGTTCGTGTACAACCGCGAGGAGTCCTTCTACGGGCACGTGCACCGGCACCCGGCCAAGATGGCCTACGAGCACGGCGCCATGAGCGACGGCACCCTCGTCTACGCGACCGCGCAGGTCGTCCTCGACGGCGGCGCGTACGCCTCGGCCACCCCGGCGGTGGTCGGTGTGGCGTCCTCGCTCGGCCTCGGCCCCTACGAGATCCCGAACGCGCGGATGGACGCCTACGGCGTGTACACCACCAACCCGCCGTGCGGGGCCATGCGCGGCTTCGGCGCGGTGCAGGCGTGCTTCGGCTACGAGTCGCAGATGGACCGGCTCGCCGAGGAGCTCGGCATGCACCCGGTGGACCTGCGGGTCAAGAACGCCATGAGCCAGGGTTCGCACATCATCACCGGCCAGGAGATCGACAGCCCCCTGCCGATGGCGGAGATGCTGCTGCGCGCCAAGGACACGGCGCAGCCCGTCGCGCGCCGGGACCTCGCCGACCCCGCCGACGTCCGCACCCTGCCCGGCGGCACCGCGAACACCAGCCACGGCGAGGGGGTCGTGCGCGGCGTCGGCTACGGCGTCGGCCTGAAGAACCTGTGCTACTCCGAGGGCTTCGACGACTACTCCACGGCGCGGGTGCGCCTGGAGGTGATCGGCGGCGAGCCGTCGGTGCTGGTGCACACCGCGGCGGCGGAGGTCGGCCAGGGCCTCGTCACCGTCAAGGGGCAGATCGCCCGCGAGGAGCTGGGGGTGGAGCGGGTGACGATCCACCCGTCCGACACCCGGGTCGGTTCGTCGGGGTCCTCCTCCGCCTCCCGCCAGTCCTACATGACCGGCGGCGCGGTGCAGCGCGCCTGCCAGGCGGTCCGGTCGCAGGTCTTCGCCCTGGCGCGGGCGCGGAGCCTGGTCGCGGCCGGGCGGCCCGACGGCGACCTCGCCCTGGTCGGCGGCAAGGTCGTCTCCGAGCTCGACGGTGCCCTCGCGGAGCTGGGCGACCTGCTCGGCGACGAGGCCGTCGAGGCGACCGAGGAGTTCCACCACCGGCCGACCGAGCCGCTCGACCCCACCCGCGGCCAGGGCGACTCGCACACCCAGTTCGGGATGTGCGTCCACCGCGCGGTCGTGGACGTCGACGTGGAACTCGGGCTGGTGAAGGTCGTCGAGATGACGGCCGTCCAGGACGTCGGTCGGATCCTGCACCCGCAGCAGCTCATCGGCCAGATCGAGGGGGCCACCACCCAGGGCATCGGTCTGGCGCTGATGGAGGAGATCCAGGTCAAGGACAGCGTGATCCGCAACCCGTCCTTCACCGACTACCTGATCCCGACCATCCTCGACACCCCGCCCATGCGCATCGACGTCCTGGAGCGGCCCGACCCCGCCGCCCCCTACGGACTGCGCGGTGCCGGCGAACCCGCCACCCTGTCGTCCACGCCCGCCGTCGTCGCCGCGATCCGCGACGCCACCGGCAGGGCCCTCACCCACGCCCCGGTGCGCCCGGAGGACATCGTGGGAATCGTCGTCCCCGACTAGCGGGGGCGTGCCGACGGAGCGGCGCGCCCCACCAAGCCACCACCCCAGTGGCCCCGGTCCCTGGCCCTCGGCCCCGGACCAGGGGCCCACCAGGCTCATCGCCCGCCGTGTGCGGCGCGATGCGACGGCCCGCCCGCCCCGTGCCGCCGGCGCCCACGGCGCCGGGGCGGGCGGCCCTTCAGCCGCCACCGCAACGACCACCTGGGCCATCACCGCAGCCACACCGCACTCGACAGGCCGGCACGGTCCGCCACGGCTTCGCGCCGCGCAGTGTCGGCCACCTTCGGCAACGCTTCACACACGTACGGTGACACGCGACCGTTGTCACCGCTCATCTCCCTCCAGGAGGGGACATGACCCGACTCGACGAAACGGGCCCCGGACCGGCGGCCCGCTCCGATCGATCCTGGCTCGACCGGTTCTTCTCCATAACCGAGCGCGGCTCGACCGTCTCCCGCGAGCTCCGCGGCGGCGTCACCACGTTCATGGCGATGGCCTACATCATCGTGCTCAACCCGATCATCCTGGGCGGCGCCGAGGACATCAACGGAGACACCCTCAACCCCGCCCAGCTCACCACCATGACGTGCCTGTCGGCCGGCCTGGCGACCATCGTCATGGGCCTGGTCGGGCGCGCCCCCATCGCGCTCGCCGCGGCCCTGGGCACCACCCCGATCGTCGCCTACCAGGCCGCACCGCACATGGCCTGGCCCGAGGCCATGGGGCTGGTCGTGTGGCAGGGCATCGTGGTGATCCTGCTCGTGGTGACCGGGCTGCGCACGATGATCATGAACGCCATCCCGCGCACCCTCAACCTCGCCATCGGCGTCGGCATCGGCGCGTTCGTCGCGCTGATCGCCTTCAAGGACTCCGGGTTCCTCGGCAGCGGGATCGACCCCGAGACCGGCAGCGGCACCGTCCTGCAACTCGGCGGCCTCGAAGGCCACCTCCAGGGCTGGCCGATCGTCATCTTCGTGCTGTCGTTCCTGGTCGCCGCGATCCTCGTGGCGCGCAACGTGCCCGGCGGGATCCTGATCGGCATCCTCACCGGCACCATTGTGGCCGTGATCGTGCAGTACGCCGCGGGACTCGACCCGAAGTCCTGGGGCTTGCAGGCGCCCGTGTTCACCGGGGTGTTCGGCGCGCCCGACTTCTCCCTGCTGTTCCAGGTCGACCTGCTCGGCGCCTGGACCTCGGCCGGGATCGTCAGCGCGGGGATCATCCTGTTCACGCTGGTCCTCGCCGGGTTCTTCGACGCCCTCGGCACCTGCCTGGCGATCGGCGAGAAAGCGGGGCTGACCGACGACAACGGCCAGATGCCGCACATCAACAAGATCCTCGCCGTCGACGGCGCCGGAGCGGTCGCGGGCGGGCTCACCAGCTCCTCCGCGACGCTGATCTTCGTCGAGTCCACCGCGGGCGTCGCCGAGGGCGCCCGGACCGGGATCGCGAGCGTGGTGACGGGCGCGCTGTTCCTTGCCGCCCTGTTCTTCACCCCGCTCACCGGGGTCGTGCCGCAGCAGGCGGCAGCGGTCGCCCTGGTCATCGTCGGCGCGATGATGATGATGCAGATCGGCCGGATCGAGTGGACCGACTTCACCAACGCGGTCCCCGCGTTCCTGACCATCGTGCTGATGCCCTTCACCTACAACATCGCCAACGGGATCGGGGCGGGCATCATCGTGTTCACCCTGCTGAAGAGCGCGACGGGGCGGGGGCGCGAGGTCCACTGGCTGATGTGGGTGCTCACCGCGGTGTTCGCCCTGCACTTCGGCATCGCGGCGGTGGGCCCGCTGCTGGGCGCGGAGGTGTGACCCGCGCGCCGCGGCCCCGTCCCGTCCCGTCCACTGGGGCGGGACGGGACGGGGCCGCGGTGGTTCACCCGCGCCGCGCGTACCGCGCCACGGCCCGCCGCTCCCGGACCCGGTAGAGGACCAGGGTCCCGGCGAGCAGCACGACCAGCGCCGCCCCGAGGAGGACCACCCCCGCGGGCAGGAACAGGATCTGGACGTAGCGGGGCTCGTGCCGGACCTCTTGGTAGGGGGTGTCCTCGGCGCTGGGGGTGAACGCGAAGTCGGCGCTCACCCGCTCCGGGTCGTCGATGGCGTGGTCGAGCGTCGTCAGGAACGCGCCGTCGCGGCCGACCAGCTCCGCTGCCGGGTCGTCGGCGGCGAAGTCCCCCGGCGCGACCCGCCCGGCGAACGCAACCTCGGACGGTACGGCGCGCGCGGCGCCGTCGGACCGCTCCATGCGGTGCTCCGCCAGCAGGTACAGCCGGACGTCCTGCGGGGTGTCGGCGAGCGCGGTGAGCCGCATCGGATAGACCAGCTCGTCGCTGTCGAAGGAGACCTGGACGGGGTCGAGTTCGCCCGACAGCGCCGCCCGCCCGTCCTCGCTGGCGAGCTTCACCGCGACGTAGTACCAGCCCTCCTCGACGTAGGGCCGCAGCGCCTTGCCGAGGTCGCCGGGCAGTTCGTAGCCGTGCTCGGCCAGCCAGTCGGCGAGGGCGCCGGAGTCGTCGGCGGCGAGCGTGGCGACCTCGAACGGGCCGAGCTTCTCGGTACCGAGGACGTCCACCCCTGCACCGGCCCCGTCGGGCGCGGAACCCGCGCCGAGCGGGAACCCCCACGGGCCGCCCCACCAGTCGTCGTAGTACTCGGTGACGGGGGCCGAGACCTCCGCGAGCGAGGTGAAGGCCGCCGCGTCGCCGAGTTCGGCCTCCGCCGGGGCCGGGGTGGGCAGCACCAGCGCGGCGCCGGGCTCCTCGGAGACGACGTCCAGCCGCATGAGAATGGTCTCCCGATCGCCGTCGAAACGCACCACCGCGCTCTCGCCCGCGACCTCGGTCTCGCCGATCATCGCCCCGCACCCGCAGGCGTGCGCCGGGGCGGCCAACCCGGAGGCCAGCACGGCCACCGTCGCCGCCGCCGCTCCCGCCCACCGGCGGACGCGGCCCGCCGCCCTGCCGTCCGTCCCCGGATCGCCCACCGGTCCGCTCCCCTCGCCCGCCGTGCACGGCCGTGCACCGCTGTCGGCCATGGGACGGCCGGGGCGGACGCGCGGCTCCGCCCGCGGGGCCCGGCGCGGGCTTCGTTGCGCAACGGTGACCCGGCGGGTCAGCCGGTGCGCTCGGCCAGCAGTGAGGAGAGGAGCTTGGTCTCCGAGCGCTGCGCCTCGGCCATGCCGTCGGCGAACCCGGCGAGATCGGGGTCGTCGATCAGCCGGGCGCCCGCCTCGGCCATCTCCACCCCGCCCTGGTGGTGGTCGATCATCAGCCGCAGGAACCGCTTCTCGGCGTCGCGGCCGTCGGCGGCGCGCAGCGCGTCCATGTCGGCCGCCGACGCGACCCCCGGCATGGTCTCGGGCGCGTCCCCGCCGCCGTGGCCCTCGTGCCCGCTCATCCACTCCATGGCCGGGCCCGGGCGGCGCGCGGGGAGGTCCCATTGCTCCAGCCAGCCGCGCATGCGCCCCACCTGGCTCTGCTGGGTGGTGGCGATGTCGTAGGCGACCGTGGAGAGAGCGGGGTCGTCGGTGCGCTGGAGCACGAGCAGCGACATCTCGACGGCCTGGGCGTGGTGCACGCTCATGTCGCGCAGGAAACCGGCGTCGGCGGAGGTGTCGAGCGGCGGGCGGGGATGCGCGACCAGATACCCGGCGCCGAACGCGATGACCAGCAGCCACACGGCCGCGGTGGCGCGCAGCACGCGGCGCCGGCGGTCGGCGCGGCCCGCCGGTGGCGGCGATGTGTCGGCCGGGTCCGGCGGTGCATCGGCCGGTTCCGGCGGCGCGTCGGCCGATCCGTCACTGTGATCATCGCCCGGCACGGAACCTCGATTCGACAACTCGCGTTAGCTGTGCGTAAGTAGTTGATTTTAGCCGGAATGGGAGTTTCCGTGGCGAAGCGTACCGGGCAGCAGCGACGCGAGCGGGCTGCGCAGATGCGAGCGCAGCGCGAGCGCGAGGAGCGTCGGCGTCGGATCATCGGGTGGACCGCGGGGGGCGCCGCCGCGGTCGTCCTCGCCGGTGGGCTGGGGTACGTCGGCTGGATGGCGTACGACAGTACGCAGATCAACGGCCTGCGCGAATACGGCGACCTCACGAACGAGCACGTCGCCGAAGAGGTCGACTACAAGCAGAGCCCGCCCGTGGGCGGCGACCACCACGAGGCGTGGCAGAACTGCGGGGTCTACGACGAACCCCTGAAGGACATCCACGCCGTGCACTCGCTGGAGCACGGGGCCGTGTGGATCACCTACGACCCCGACCTGCCGGCCGACCAGGTCAAGACCCTGGCCGGGAAGTACACCCAGGGCGGCTACGTGCTCGTCAGCCCCTACGAGGGCGACATGCCCAAGCCGATCGTCGCCTCGGCCTGGGGCAAGCAGGTCGCGCTGGACGACGCCGGCGACGACAACCTGGAGAAGTTCCTGAAGAGCTACGAGCAGAGCACCGACGTCCCCGAGCCCGGCGCGGCGTGCAGCGGGGCGGTCGACCAGACCGCCGCCGAACTGGAGAAGGCCGGCTCGTAGCCGCACCTCCCCAGGGCCACCAGGGTCGCCGCGGCAAGGCCGCATCGCGGCCGACCCCCGCATCGCGGCCGCGCACACGCAGCGGCGTACAGACGTACAGCCAGGCCGGTGCCCGGTGGGCACCGCGGGTGTCCGCTCGGCGCCGCGCCCCGCGGTCAGGCGCGCAGCAGCGCCTGGTGGGCGAGGTCGCGGCAGACCACGGCGAAGTCGAGCCCGGCGGCCTCGACCGCCAGCGGCAGGGTCGAGGTCTCGGTCATGCCCGGTGCCACGTTCGCCTCAAGGAAGCACACCCTGCCGTCGCGGTCGACGATGAGGTCGGTGCGCGACACGTCGCGCAGGCCGAGTGCCTGGTGGGCGGTGATGGCCGCGTGCGCGGCCGCGGCGGCGACGTCCTCGGGCAACCGGGCCGGGCAGAAGAACTCGGTCTTGCCCGCGGTGTAGCGCGCGGCGTAGTCGTAGACACCGCCGTCGGGGACGATCTCGACGGCGGGGAGCGCGAACGGGCCGTCGCCGAGGTCGAGCACCCCCACGGAGATCTCGGTGCCGCTGACACGCTGCTCGATGAGCGCGGTGGAGGAGTAGGCGAAGCACGACACCAGCGCCGAGGACAGCGCGGCGGCGTCGTCCACTGCGGTGGCGCCGAACGCCGACCCGCCCTGGTCGGGCTTGACGAACAGCGGCAGGCCGAGGGTCGCGATGACCCGCTCCAGCAGCGCCTTGGCGCCGAGGTCGGAGAACACGGTGCGCGGGAGCGCCACACCGCGCGGCACCGCGATGCCGCGCGCCGCCACCAGTGACTTGGCGGTGGGCTTCGCGAACGCCATGCGGCACGACTGCGGGGGCGCCCCGACGTAGGGGACGCCCACCAGGTCGAGGGTCTCGCGGATGGCGCCGTCCTCACCGGAGGCGCCGTGCAGCACCGGGAACACCACCTGCGGCGGGTCGGCGGCGAGGGTGTCGAGGAGGACGGAGTCGGCGTCGGCGGTCTGCGCCTCGACACCGAGGCGGCGCAGCGATTCGACGACCCGCCTGCCGGAACGCAGGCTGACCTCGTGTTCGGGGGACATGCCCCCGGCGAGCACCAGCACACGGTTCAGGTCGGACACGGTCGCGCCCTCCAAATCCCTCTCGGTCCCACCGGCGGCGTGGTCGCGCGCCGACTGGTTCTCATCTGCCAACTCTGCCAACGTGGTGTCTCCGGCCTGATCAGGGCAGATCCGGGGTGGGCGCGTCGGCGCTGGACCCCGGCGGCGCGATCGCGCTGCCGAACGTATCACGCAGCGACAGCTCGCCCTCGATGACGCCGACCAGGCGGCGCACCCCCTCGCGGATCTGCTCCGGAGTGGGGTAGCAGAACGACAGCCGCATGTTGCGGTGGCCGTGGTCGCCCGAATAGAACCCGGTGCCGGGGACGTAGGCGACGCGCTCGTTGACGGCGCGCGGCAGCATGGCCTTGGCGTCGAGCCCTTCGGGCAGCGTGAGCCACACGAAGAACCCGCCCTGGGGGCGGGTCCACGAGCTGCCCGCCGGCATCTGCGCCTCCAGCGACGACAGCATGGCGTCGCGCCGGGCGCGGTACATCTCGGTGAAGTCCTTGATCTGCTCCTGCCACGGGTACGTGGCGAGGTAGCGGCCGACCACCTGCTGGTTGAAGCTGGAGTGGCTGAGCATCGCCGACTCGGCCGCCAGCACCAGCTTGGCGCGCACCGCGGGCGGCGCCAGGGCCCACCCGATGCGGAACCCCGGCGAGAACGTCTTGGAGAACGACCCCAGGTAGATGACGTTGCCGGGTGAGTCGGCGCGCAGCGCGCGCACCCGCTCGCCCTCGTAGCGCAGCAGGCCGTAGGGGTTGTCCTCCAGCACCAGCAGGCCGTAGCGGTCGCAGATCTCCAGGACGCGGCGCCGCCGCTCGGTGGTGAGCGTGACCCCGGCGGGGTTCTGGAAGGTCGGCACGGTGTAGAAGAACTTCACCCGCCGGCCGGCCGCCGCCAGGTTCGCGAGGGACTCCTCCAGCGCCTCGGGGACGACGCCGTCGTCGTCCATCGTGACGTGCACGATGTCGGCCTGGAACGCCGCGAAGGTGTTGATGGCCGTGACATACGTGGGCGCCTCGGCCAGCACGACGTCACCGGGGTCGATGAAGACGCGCGTGACGAGGTCGAGCGCCTGCTGCGAGCCGACCGTGACGATGAGGTCGTCGGCGCTGGCGTCGATGCCCTCCATCGCCATGACATCGCAGATCTGCTCGCGCAGCGCGGGGTCGCCCTGGGCCGAACCGTATTGCAGGGCTGTGCCGCCCTGCTCGACGGCGACCTGACGGACGATCTCGCCGATCTGCTCCAAAGGCAGCGCCCCGACGTTGGGCATGCCCCCGGCGAGCGACACCACCTCGGGCCTCGACGCCACTGCGAACAGTGCCCGGACCTCCGAGGCCACCATGCCCTTTGCCCGTTCGGCGTAGGCGCCGACGTAGGGGTCGATGCGCGAGCCCTGCGCAGAGGGCCGCTGGTGGTGCTCTCGGGGATCGTCAGGCACGCAATCCACCTCCGTGGTCTTCAGTCATGCCGGGGGCGGCGGGCCACGGCGGTGCGCGGCGGGCTCGCCCCCGGTCGGAGTATCCGGCCAGTCTACCCACCGGCCTCCCCCGGACCCCATCCGCGCCCGTCCCTCGGGGACCGGAGCTTGCCCGGTCAGAGCGGACGCAGGACGACGAGGGGGATCCCGTTGTCCCGGTCGGCGCCGATCGCGCGGTAGTCGGCCGCGCCGTCCGGTGTGTGGCCGAGCCCGCGCACGAGCGCGGCCGCCGTGCGCGGGTACCGGTCGGCGTACGCGGCGAGGCGCCGCCCCGATTCCTCCGGCGGCAGCAGCTCGGCGACCGCCTCGACCCGCGTCCGGCCGATCTGGAAGCGGACCCTCGGCTGGGCGGTGATGTTGCGCAGCCACTGCGCGCCGCCGCCGAACCCGGAGGCGATCGTGACCTCACCGGTGCCGGGATCGCGGTCGGCGACCTCCAGCACGGTCTGGCGCGGTTGCCCACTCACCCGGCCGATGTGGGTGAGCAGCAGGAAGCGGTGGCCGAGCAGGCCGCCGAGTCCGGCGCGGTAGATCCAGACGGGTGCCCGGAACAGCAGGCGCAGCACACCCGTGGGGCCGTTCCTGGCGGTCATCGTGCCTCCTCTGGGTCGGGATCGGGCACTGAGGGCTCCGCTGCCGGGGAGTCGGTTGTTCGGGATTGGGCTGTTCGGGAGTCGGCTACCGGGGCTCCCACTGTTGGAGACTCGGGCGCCGTGGATTCAGATTCCCGGGACTCGGACGCTGGGGACTCCGCTGCTGGAGACTCCGTCGCTGGAGATTCGGCTACTGGGGATTCGGGCGCCATATGGGCGATGAGCAGCTTGACGACGAACACGGGGGCGAACCAGGCGAGTTCCGGCGCGATACCGGGCAGGCCCGTAATGAGCCCGATCGCCAAGACCGCCGCGCCGAAGGCCACCGGGATGCGCACCGAGGCGGGGGCCGCGAGAACGGCGACGGCCCCGACCACCACCGCCAGGTAGAGCCCAATCGCCGCCGGCCACCCGAACCCCGGCACGAGCAGCGCAAGCGCCAAGGGGTGCACGTGCCCCGCGACGAACCCGAACCGGTACAGCGCGTTGCGGTCCGGGCGGTGCCACCATCGCTTCGCGTTGGTGAAGACGTTGGCGACGGTGCCGCCGATCAGGTCGATGCCGAGGACAACTATGAGGGCGTACTGCCAGAGCGCCCACGGCGCGTCGTTCAGGAGTCCGGCAATGACCGCGACCACCGCTCCCGCCGCGATGGCGATGGAGCCCACGACGCGCTCGGCCGCCGTCGCACCGGGCGTGAGCATCCGATCGGCGACACCGGCGATCCCCTGCCGGGGCTGCACGATCATGACCCCTCCCCCGTGCCCGTGTCGCCCGTACCTGTGTTGGCCGTGCCCGAGCCGGCCGTGCCCGTGTCGCCGGTGCCCATGTCGGCCGCACCCGCGTGACCCGTACCCGAGTCGGCCGCGGCGGCGGTCGCGCCGGGGACGAGCATCCGCACCAGCGGGTCGGCCAAGGCGGCAGGGTCGACCTTCGGGTCCATGAGCCATTGCAGAAGGCAGCCTTCGATGGCGCCGACGATGATCGCGGCGTGCTCCTGCGGCGGGGCGTCGGCGGTCCAACCCTCGTCGCGGGCCTGCTCCAGCAGGGTCGTGATCGCGGCGCGGTACTCCCGGTAGGTGCGCGCGAGGTCGAGCGGCATGTCGGCGCGGCCGCGCCCCGCCGCCCACAGGTCGAGCACGACGTGCGCGATGTCGGGTTGGGCGGTCAGCATGCCCAGGACCGAGCGGACGAGCGCCGCCAAGCGGTCGGGCGCGGTGCCGTGCCCGTCAGCGCCGGGCCCGTGAACGGCGTCGCGCAGGATCTCGGCGGAGTGGGCTGAGAGCGCATCGAACGCGCCGTGCAGCAGCGCCTCCCTGCTCTCGAAGTAGAGGTAGACGCTGCCTTTGGCGACACCGGCCTCGGACGCGACGTCCTCGATGCGGCTGTCGGCGAACCCGCGCCGCGCGAACACCCGGACGGCGGCGGCGAGGATCTCCGCGCGGCGCGCCTGCCGGTCGACTTTTCGAGGGACCATGGGCCAACTCCTTTTATGACTGACTGGTCAGTCATAGTAATCGGAATGCGCCTCCCGGGCAAGCGGACCGCCCGCGGTCGCATCGGTCATGTCGGCCCGTCGGGGACGCGGCCCTGCCCCAAGCCCCCGGGATTGGTGACGGGAAGACCTCCGCACGAGCGGCGGGACCTCGAACACCCCGAGGCCGCAGAAGGGCGTGGCGGACGTCCAGCCTTCTGGAGACGTTCGGTTTTCTGGAGAGGTGCGCGTTTCTGGAGAGACGTGCGGACGCGCACGGTCTGCTGTGCGGCCTTGTCCGCGGGCGGCCCACCGTCAACTTGGGACAAAGACAGCACCGAAGGCGGGCGGTGAGTCGGGGCCGAGCAGTCAGGGCCAGGGCCGGGCGGTCAGGGCCGAGCGGTCACGCACCGGGTTCCCCGGTCCGACCTCGCCAACCTCACCGACCTTGCCGACCTTGCCGAAACGGCTTTTCGACCGGAACTGGAGCTTCTTGGACCGCAGGTCCTCTGGGCGGCCTTGTCCGCGGGCGGCGCCCGGTTCCCAGTGGGAAAACAGCAGCGACAACGGCGGGCGGGAGCCTGGCCAACAGGCGCCAGGGTTGTTCGCGGCCCGGTGCCCCGGGCGGAGGGGGTGGGTTTCGGCCTGGGCCTGGCGCCGAGGGTGGGTGCCGAGAGCGTCCTTGCCCCCAGCGGACGTGGGCAAGGCTGCCGGAAAGCCTGCGCACGCCCCTACTGCGCCGCTTCGCGATTGTCGCGCAGCGGGGCCCGCGACGGCCGAAGCAGACCCCAGGGTTCGACGCCGGGCCCCGCCACGCACTGACCGCGCGGCGGCGGGGCTGCGGGGCTGCGGTGTCGGCGCGGGTTGGGCACCTGGGCGTGGTTGCGGTGGTTTCCGTGCGGTGCTGAGCCCGGCGGCCATAGTGCGGGATGTGTGTCGGCCGTCGCTGCTGCGCAGGCTTTCCGGCAGCCTGGCTCCTGTCCCCTGGGGTCGAGGACGCCCTCGCCCCGGACTCTCACCCCGGGACACCCTCGCCCCCGGGCGCCTGCGCCCGGCCCGGGGACAAGGCGGACCGACCGACCACAGAAGCCGGTTCGATGCCGCCGGGGTTCGGACCTCCGTCCGCCGTCGGCGCCGCTTTTCCCCGCAGACCACCGGCACCCGGCCCCGCGGCAAGGCCGCACAGCAGGCGCCGCGCCCCGGGAATGCTCGGGGCGCGGGATGCGGGGCGATTGCGGCTGGGTCAGGGGGTCAGGCCGGGTGGGCGCGCTCCTTTTCGAGCCAGGCCACCGCCTGGTCGCTGCCGTTGTCGAGGGAGGCCGGCAGGTCGGCGAGGAAGGTGCGGTCGCCGTGGTGCTCCAGCTCCGCCAGCACAGCGTCGGGGTCGCCGTCCTCGATGATGCGCAGGAGCTTGCGGTGCCGCAGCATGTTGGCGCTCGCGCTCTCCTTGCGCCTGGAGCGCGCATTGCGGTTGAGCGCCATGCACAGCTGCATCTGCAACTGGAGTGAGCGGTAGGACGCCTCCAGGCGCCGGTGCCCGGCCAGTCCGACCACGGCAAGGTGGAAGTCGAAGTTGGCCTCGGACAGCTCTGCCTCGTCGCGGGCGTCGACGGCCGCCTCCATCCTGCGGATGGCGGTCCAGCAGCGCTGCAAGCGGTCGGTGTCGGCGACGGGTACGCCGAGCACGACGGCCATGCGCTCCAGCTCGCGCCGGAAGGTGACGATCTCGTAGACGTCGTGCAGGGTCAGCGGGGTCACCACGGCGCCGCGGTGCTGCGACTGGCGGATGAGCCCCTCGTGTTCGAGCATCCGCAGCGCCTCGCGCAGCGGGGGGCGGCTGATGCCGAGTTGCGCGGTGAGCCGGTTCTCGACCACGCGCTCGCCGGGGATCAGCGTGCCGCCGAGGATCATCTGGCGGACGGACCGCGCCGCAAGGTCGACCATGCTCGGCGGTTTGACGATGCGCTGCTCTGGGGCGCCGGGGTCGGGGACGGGGTCATTGACGGCTGTCATCGGCCCTCCTCACTTCCGCTCGCTCGGCCCGTTGGCAGCCCGCGGGGCGCAGGGAACCGGCGCGGGTCCGCGCGGGCGCGGCCGTGCCGAGGTTACGCGGCGGGGAGACCGCATCTGCCAGTGCTGCCAGTGTTGCCGGTGCTTCCCGTGTTTCCCATGCTGCCTGGGCTGCCAGTGCTGTCCGGTCCGCCCGCGGAAGGAGCGGTCTGCAATTGTCTACAATAGTTTGACTCGTCCGCTGACATTCGGTCTCCGGTCCTGCGCCCGGTCCTGGCCCCAGGTTCGGCCGAACGCAGGACCTGCCACCGAATTCCCCACCGGATCTCCCGCCGCACAGCCCATCGGACCAGGCACCGCTCCAGCCCCCGTCCGGTGCCGGTACCCGGAGTGCTCCGGAGCCGCGTACTCCGAGCGTACGGGACGGCCCTTGGCTTCTATGGCTACTGTCGTCAATCGACCGGCCCCGCGCACGCGAAACCCCGGCCGCTCCCCCGGTCCGCCCATGCACGCCGTTCACCGGGTTCACCCCTCCGCCTTCTCTGGCGCCTTCCCGGGCGCGGGGGCACCGGCGAGGGCTTCCTGGATGAGCCGGACCGGGTGCACGGCCTCGCGCGCCGTCCCGTGGGCGATCTGCTGGCGGCAGGACACACCCGTCGCGGCGATGACGGTGCCGTCGTCCTCCGCTTCGATCGCGGGGAACAACCGGTCGGCCCCGACCTGCATCGACACCTCGTAGTGCTCGGCCTCAAACCCGAACGACCCCGCCATGCCGCAGCACCCGGCGTCCAGCTCGACCACCTCGGCGCCGGGGATCCGCCGCAGCAGCGCGACCGTCGCGGCGGTGCCCACCTCGGCCTTCTGGTGGCAGTGGCCGTGGAACAGGATCCGCTTCCCCGCCGGCCAGGCGTCCTCGCTCAACGTGAGCCGACCGCTGTCGATCGCCTCGGTCAGCAGCTCCTCGACCTGCCGGACGCGCCCGGAGATGTCGGCGACCCTGGCGTCACCGGGCAGCATGGAGGCCGCCTCGTCCTTGAGGGTGAGGATGCACGACGGTTCGCAGCCGACGATCGGGCTGCCCGGCTCCGTGCCGTCGGACAGCAGCCCCACCAGCGCGCCCGCCTTGGCCTTTGCGTCGTCGACGAGCCCCTTCGACAGGCTGGAGCGCCCGCAGCACCCGCGGCTCTCCAGGCGCACCCCCCACCCGGCGCGCTCGAGCAGCTCGACGGCCGCGCGGCCGATGCCGGGCTCGGTGTAGGTGGTGAACGAGTCGGCGAGGAAGGTGAGCGTCCCCATGGGCGCCTCGGCCGGGGCGGCGCCGCGCTTCCGGTGCCAGCGCACGAGGTGCTTGCGCGCGAAGGTCGGCAGCGGCCGCTTCGCCGTGATGCCCAGCAGCTTCTCCACGAGCCACCGCAGCGGCGGGATCCGGTTGGGCAGGTTGCTGAGCGGCGCGAACGCCGACCCCAGCCGGTACATCGGCCGGATCGCCCCGAACACCCGGGAGCGCAGCGGGACGCCGTGGACGTCGTGGTGGTGCGACTGCGCCTCACTCTTCAGCTTGGCCATGTCGACGCCGAGCGGGCATTCGCTCTTGCACGCCTTGCACATCAGGCAGAGGTCGAGGACCTCGTGCAGCCGCTCGTCGCCGAGCGCGGCACGCGGGTCGGGTTCGGACAAGGCTTTGACGAGCGCGTTCGCGCGCCCGCGCGTGGCGTGCTCCTCGTCGCGGGTGGCGATGTAGGACGGGCACATCGCGCCGCTGGTGCTCTTGCGGCACAGGCCGATGTTCATGCAGCGGTCGGCCGCGCCGCGCATGCCGCCGACGACCTCGAAGGACAAGCGGGTCTGGAAGGGCTGCGGCTCCGGCAGGGACGCGTCGCGCAGGTTGTCGGTCATGGGTGGCGCGTCGACGATCTTTCCGGGGTTGAGCCGCAACTCGGGGTCGAACACCCGCTTGACCTCACGCATGGCCTCGTACAGCTCGTCGCCGAAGATCTCGCGGTTGAACTCGCTGCGGGCCAGGCCGTCGCCGTGCTCGCTGGAGTTCACCCCGCCGAACGCGGTGACCAGGTCCTTGACCTCTTCGGCGACGGCGCGCATCTTCTCGGCCTCGCCGGGCGCCGCGAGGTCCACGAACGGGCGGATGTGCAGGCAGCCGACCGAGCAGTGCCCGTAGAACCCGGCCTCCAACCCGTGGCGGTCGAGGACCTCCTTGAACCGGGTCGTGTACTCGACCAGGTGCTTGGGGTCGACCGCGGTGTCCTCGATGAACGCGAGTGGACGGCGGGTCCCGCTGCCCGCCGCCATGAGCAGCCCGAGGCTGGACTTGCGCACCTTGAGCAGCGAGCCCTGCTGCTCGGGGGTGACGGCCTCCAGTGTGTGGTAGCCGTGGCCGTTGGCGCGCCAGAGACCCACGAGGCGGTCGAGCCGCTCGCGGAGGTCGTCCTCGTCGTCGCCGGAGAACGAGACGAACAGCAGCGCGTCGGGGTCGCCCTGGAGGATCTCTCCCAGCGACGCGTACTCGATGCGCTGGCGCGACAGGTCGAGGATGGTGCGGTCCATCAGTTCGACCCCGGCGGGGTCGCACGACAGCGCGTCCTCTGTGGCGGCGATGGCCGCAGCGGTGGAGGTGAAGTGGCCGACCGCGATGACGGTGCGCTTGGGCTTGGGCACCAGGTCCACCACCGCCTCGGTGGCCAGCACGAGGGTGCCTTCGGCGCCGACCACGAACTTCGCGAGGTCGAAGGCGTCGTCGCCCGCCAGGCGGTCGAGCCGGTAGCCGCAGGCGCGCCGCCAGAAGTCGGGGAACCGGGTGGCGATGGCGTCGGCGCTGCCGTCGAGGATGGCGGGCAGGCCCCGGTGGATGTCGCCTTCGAGGCCGGGCAGCGCCGCGCGGCGGGCGCGCTCGTCGGGGTCGAGCGGGCGCAGGTCGGTACGGCTGCCGTCGGCGAGCACCACCTCCAGCGCGCGGACGTGGTCGATCGTCATCCCGTGGCGCAGCGAGCCGCTGCCGGCGGAGTTGTTGCCGATCATCCCGCCGATGGTGGCCCTGTTGCTGGTGGAGGTGTCGGGGCCGAACATCAGCCCGTGCGGGGCCGCGGCCCGGTTCAGCTCGTCCTGGACGACACCGGGCTGGACGCGGGCGGTGCGCGCCTCAGGGTCGAGCTCGATGATCTTGTGCATGTGCCGGGACATGTCGATGATGATCCCGGCGCCGACGGTCTGGCCGGCGAGGCTGGTGCCCGCGCCGCGTGCGGTGACCGTCAGGCCGAAATCGCGCGCCGCGGCGACGGTGGCGGCGACGTCGCCGGTGTGGCGGGGGAAGACCACCCCCGCGGGGGTGATGGCGTACATGCTGGCGTCGCGCGAGAAAAGGTGCCGGGTGTAGTCGTCGAAACGCACGTCGCCGTCGAGGTCGCGGCGGAGCCGCCGCTCGACCTCCGCCGCGGCGGAGGTCGAGGGCGGTGCGGCGGGGGCGTTGCCCGTGGTCGTCATGGCGCGTCCTTTTTCCGAGTGGGTCGCCGAGTCGGTCGCCGGGTTGATCACCGGGTCGGCCGCCGGGTCGGCCGCCGGGAAGCGTCGCGGACCGGTGGCGGTCCGGCGGCGGCCCGGCGGGGCGGGGTCGGTACCGGCCGGCGGGGGTCGGCGGTGCCGTGGGGTCAGGGGCGTTCGAGCCGCTGGAGGGCAGCCGCGACCCCGGCGGGGTCGACCTTCACACCGGCGAGGGAGAGACCCATCTGCACGCCCGCGAGGGTCCCGGCGAGGGTCAGGTCGTTGAAGTGGCCGAGGTGGCCGATGCGGAAGATCCTGCCGGTCAGCTTGCCGAGCCCGGCCCCTAGCGACATGTCGAAGCGGTCCAGGATGATGCGGCGCACCTGGTCGGCGTCGTGCTCTTCGGGCAGCAGGACGGCGGTGAGCGCGCCGGAGTGCTCGCGCTCGTCCAGGCACAGGACGTCCAGGCCCCAGGCGCGGACGGCGGCGCGGGTGGCCTCGGCGTGGCGGGTGTGGCGGGCGAAGACGTTCGGCAGGCCCTCGGCGTCGAGCATGCGCAGGGCCTCGCGGAGGCCATAGAGGAGGTTGGTCGCGGGGGTGTAGGGGAAGAAGCCGCGCTCGTTGGCGTCCAGGATCGGCGCCCAGTCGAAGTAGGACCGCGTGAGGCCGGCGTCGCGCGAGGCCCGCAGCGCCTTGTCGCTGACGGCGTTGAACCCCAGGCCGGGCGGCAGCATGAGGCCCTTCTGCGAGCCCGCGACAGTGACGTCGACGCCCCATTCGTCGTGGCGGTAGTCGATGGAGCCCAGGGAGGAGATGGTGTCGACGAGGTAGAGGGCGGGGTGCCCCGTGCTGTCGATGGCGCGCCGGACGTCGGCGATGCGGCTGGTCACGCCGGTCGAGGTCTCGTTGTGCACGACGCACACGGCCTTGATCTCGTGGGCGGTGTCGGCGGCGAGGCGCTCGGCGACGGCGTCCGGGTCGACGCCGTGGCGCCAGTCGCCGGGGACGAAGTCGACCGTGAGACCGAGGCCGCGCGCCATGTCCTGCCACAGGGTCGCGAAGTGGCCGGTCTCGAAGCACAGGACGCGGTCGCCCGGGCTGAGGGTGTTGACGAGGGCGGCCTCCCACGCGCCGGTGCCCGAGGAGGGCAGGATCACGACCGGTCGAGTGGTGCCGAACACGGGCTTGACCTCGTCGAGGAGCCCCACCACCAGTTCGCGGAACTCGGGTCCGCGATGGTCGATGGTCGGCGCCGAGATCGCCCGCAGGACGTTGTCGGGGACGTTGGTGGGACCGGGGATCTGGAGGAAGTGACGACCGCTCGCCGTTGCCATGTCGGGTCCTTTCAGGAAGACGACCCATAATCCGCATTGCGAAATCTGAATATCGTTTTATGGATTCTAGGAGCCGATCGACCCCGCCACAAGCCCTGTACCCATGGATCTACACGCAAAAGAGCACGGTCAAGCGCCGAACGGGGGTTGACGGACAATGAGACGAAGAACATACTCGTCAATATTAGAGGTCAACTTCCGCATAACGGAATCTGGTTTCTTCTAGAGAAAAACCCGTGGTCAGCACGTACGGGGGGTACCCGCTCCCGCGCCGTACCGGTCACGGTGCCGCACCACCTGCTGACAACCGGCTACTGACCACCGGCTGCCGACAGCCAGCTGCCGAAAACCGCCTGCTGACCGCTACCCGCTGGCCAGCACCTGCTGACCAGCACCGGCCGACCACGACCTGAAGACCTGCGTGCAGATCCGGCCGTGCGACGCCGCGGCCGCGGATGGTGACCGCACCCAGTTCGGACCAGCCAGACGGACCGATCAGCCGGACCGACCCGACGGGCCCGCCAGCCGGGCCACCAGTCGGACCGCCCGGTTGCGATGCGTCCGGATGGTCCCACCGGGCGCGTCGACCACCCCGGACCCACCGGACCCACCGTCCCGACACCCCACCGAGAGAGTGTGCAGGGAGCCTCGTGCCTGTAGAAGTCGTCTCGATCCTCGTCCTCGTCCTCGTATTCCTGATCGCCACCTTCACCTCCGCCCACATGGGCGCGCTCGCGCTGGTGGCGACCTTCGTCATCGCCACCATCTACGTCGGGGGGACGCCCGACGAAGTGGCCGAGAAAGTGTTCGGCGGCTTCCCCGGGGACCTGTTCGTCATCCTCGTCGGGGTCACCTACCTGTTCGCCCTGGCGAAGAACAACGGGACCGTCGACTGGCTGGTCCAGGCCGCGGTCCGCGCCGTGGGCGGCCGGGTCGCCTTCATCCCATGGGTGATGTTCCTCGTCACCGGCGTTCTCACCGCCGCGGGCGCGGTCGTCCCCGCCGCCGTCGCGATCATCGCGCCGATGGGCATGGGCTTCGCCGCCCGCTACCGCATCAACCCCGTACTCATGGGGCTGCTGATCATCAACGGCGCCAGCGCCGGGGGCTTCTCGCCCATCAGCATCTTCGGCGGCATCACCAACAACGTGGTGGCGCGCAGCGGCCTCGAAGGCTCACCCGCGATCCTCTTCGCCGCCTCCTTCTTCTTCAACCTGCTGCTGAGCGTCGTGGTGTTCTTCATGTTCGGCGGGCGCTCCCTGATCGGCCGCCGCGACAACGACACCGGCGACAGCGACGGCGACGCGTCGACCGCAGACGGCACCTCCGGCAACGGGCGCACCAAGCGCGCCGAACGGCTCGACACCCAGAGCGGCGGCGCCTTCGTCGCAGGCCCCCGGCAGGGGTCGCCGGTGTCGACCAAGCCCACCGACGACGCGACCGGCGGCTCAGTCCCGGTCGTCGGCACCGTGCTGGACCGGACGATGACCGTGGTCGGCATCGCCGTCCTCGCCATCGGCGCGCTGGTGTTCGACCTGGACGTCGGCCTGATGGCCGTCAGCGTCGCGGTGGTCCTCACCCTGGTCTCCCCGAAGAGCTCCAAGGGTGCGATCAACCAGATCGCCTGGCCGACCGTCCTGCTGATCTGCGGCATCGTCACCTACGTCAGCCTGATGGAGGACATGGGGACCATCGAGTTCCTCGGCGACGAGGTCGCCTCGATCGGCGTCCCCCTCCTGGCCGCGCTGCTCATCTGCCTGATCGGCGCCGCCGTGTCGGCGTTCGCGTCGACCACCGGCATCCTCGGCGCGCTGATCCCGCTCGCGGTGCCGTTCCTCCTCGCCGGGGAGGTCGGCGCAATCGGACTGATCACCGCACTCGCGCTCTCCTCCTCCGTCGTCGACTCCTCCCCGTTCTCCACCAGCGGGGCGCTCGTCGTGGCCAACGCCTCGGAGGCCGAACGCGACCGGGTGTTCAGCCTGCTCATGCGGTGGGGCATGAGCATGATCCTGGTCATCCCCTTGGTGACCTGGGCGGTGTTCGTCCTGCCGGGCTGGTTGTAGCCCGACTCCCCCGCCCCATTGACCCGGGGCGGGCGGGGACCGCGCCCCTCCCCGCGGCCCGCCCGCCCCGTTCCCCCCACCAACTCCACCGCCAGACTCCCCCACCAGCTCTCCACCGACCAGCCCCGGCCCGGCCCGGCCAAGCCAGGCCAGGCCGGACCAGTCCACACAGGCCAGTCCATACGGGCCGGCCCCACAGGCCGGTTCCCACCGTCTCCGTGCACCGTCCCGCGCGGAAATCGGGGGCAAGCCGCCGCCCCACCCTGGGGCGGCGGCTTCTCCGCGCCGGACGGCACACGATCCGGTCGGCTGCGGCCGGCCTGGGCCGACTGGGGCCGACTGGGACCGACTCCGGTCGTCCGCGACGCCGAACCGAGATCGCCGCCCCTCGCGACAAGGACGGCGCATCGGGCATTCTGGGCGCATGGCCGACCACCCCCAGATCGCCGAGCGGCTGCGCCGCGACCCCACCGTCCACACGATCCCCCGGCCTGTCCGGGTCGACGGTCCGGAGACCTTCGGTCTCGGCTACGCCCGCACGGGCGACCCCGGCGGCATCCCCCTCGTCATGGTGCCCGGCGGCCCCGGACTCGCCTCGGTGCTGCCCTACCGGAAGGCGCGGCTCATGGCGGCCGCCCGCGGATTCGACGTCGTCATGGTCGAACACCGCGGCGTGGGACTGTCCCGCACCGACTACGGCGGCGCCGACCTGCCGATGGACGCGCTCACCATCAGTGCGGCGGCGGACGACATCGCGGCCGTCCTCGACGACTGCGGCATCACCCGCGCCGTCGTGTGGGGGTCCTCCTACGGCGGCTACCTCGCGCAGGCGTTCGGGGCACGCCACGGTGACCGGGTCGCCGGGATGGTCCTCGACGCGACGTTCACCTCGGCGGCCGACCAGCACACGGCGCGCGACCTCGTCCGCGCGATGCTCTGGCACGGCGACCACCCGGAGACCGCCGACATCGCGGACCGCCTCCGCACACTCGTCGCCGACGGCAGCGTCAGCGCAGCGGAGACCGGCTCCGTCATCCCCGTGGCGTACGAATTCGGCGGGACGGAGCTGCTGCGCCGGCTTCTCGACGCGGTGGCCGACGGCCGCACCCGCACCTGGAACCGCATCAGGGACCTCGCCACGAGGGAGATCACGAAGCCCGTCCCGTACATGCTCGAATTCGACCTGGTCGGTGCGATCTGGTTCCGCGACCTGTACGGCATCGAGCCCGACGGCGAACCGCTCGACCCCGCCGCGAACTTCAGCACGGCGGCCGAGGGCTTCCCCGCCTTCCAGGGCGACCCGTTCGACCTGGCCGCGGAGCAGCGCCGCTTCTCCTGGCCCACCGCCGTGCTGTCGGGCGGCTACGACCTACGGGCGGTGCGCCCGGTCGCCGAGGCCATGGCCGACAGGGTGCCCGATGCCGCGCTGGTCCGCCTCGACGAACTCGGCCACAGCGTGCTCGACCGCCACCCGTTCGCCGGGCTGGTCGCCGCCGCGGCCGTCGCCAACGGACGCCACCACGACCTGCCCGACTACGCCGAGCGGATCCAGGCGTCGCGGCAGCCGCCGTCGGCGTACGCCGTCAAGGCGATCGCGTACGCGTCGCTGGCCGTCGAGAACACCCTGCCGCGCCCCGTTGACCCGGGCGTCCCGGTGCTCCCGACGCCGCGGCGAACGGCAGTCCGAGAAGCCCGCGCAATGCCGTTGATTCAGTGGGCAATGGGCAATGGGGTACTCGTGAGCACGGGGCGAGCCAGCGGCTGCCGTCGCGGGCCCCCGCTGCGCGATACCCCGCGAAGCGGGCGCCCGCGACGGCAACCCACCCCCTTCGCCTGAGGTCACCAGGGCCACCGCACACCCCCTTCACCCCACGACACCAAGGACGTGAGAACACCCTCGCACCCATTGATTCAACGGCATTGGACACCCGCGAAGCCCCACCGGCGGTCCTCGCCCGGGGTCGCGGCCGGTACCCGATCCATAACCGATGGCGCGGTAAATCCCCAGCTGTTAGAACACTGGGATGGCGGATCGCAGCATTGTCGTCGTCGGCGCCGGGATCATCGGGGCGTCACTGGCCTACCACCTGGCCGGGCGGGGCCGACCCGTCACGTTGATCGACGCGGGCCTGCCCGGCTCGGGCGCCACCCGCGCTTCCTTCGCCTGGATCGGACGACCGGCCTCCGGCGACCTGCCCTCGGCGCCGCTGCGCCACCTCGCGCTCGACGAGTACCGGCGGCTGGAGGCGGAGCTTCCCGAACTGTCGATCCGCTGGACGGGTTCGGTCAGCTGGGACGGCTTCGACGCGGGCCCGGGGCCGCGCACGGACGATGTCGGCGCGCTGGAACCGCACCTGCTCGACCCCCCGGCCGCGGCCGTCCGGCACCCGGAGGACGCGGCGTTCGACCCGGTCGCGGCGGCCGAACTGCTGGTCGCCGCGGCACGCGACCGCGGCGCGCGGCTGCTCACGGGGACACCGGCGATCGCCCTCGACCACCAGGCGGGCACCGTGAGCGGTGTGCGGACGACCGCCGGGACCGTGCCCGCCGAGACCGTCGTCCTGGCCGCCGGAACCGGCACGGTCGCCCTGTGCTCCGGGATCGGCGTCGCCCTGCCCGTCGAGCCGTCGCCCGCCGTCCTCGTCCGGCTGCGCGCGGCGCCGGGCCTGGTCCGGACGATCGTCGCGACGCCGTCGCTGGAGGTCCGGCAGCTCGACGACGGTACGGTCCTGTCCCCCGCGGCGTACAGCGGGGAGACGGACCAGGCCGCGCTGCTCCGGACCGCCCGGCGTGTCCGCGACCGGTTCGCCGCATCCTTCGCCGGGGCCGGCGGAACGGAGATCGTCTCCGCCGAGATCGGCTGGCGTCCGATGCCCGCCGACGGCGAACCGGTCATCGGCCGCCCCGACGGCACCGAGGGCCTGTACGTCGCCGTGATGCACTCGGCGGTCACCCTGGCCGCCGCGGTCGGCCGCCTCGCCGCCACCGAGATCCACACCGGGTCGGCAGCACCCGAACTCGCCGGCTGCCGACCGGACGGGTTCCGCTGATCCCCTGATCCGCTGACGCCCCGGTCCCCTGCCGCCCCCGGCGGCGACGCGGCCGTGCGGGCACCGCGCCCCAGGCGGCAGCGGCGGGGTCGCCACCCGCAGCTCAGCCGCAGACCAGCCCCAGATCAGTCGCAGATCAGTCGCAGACGGCGCCGCGGTCGGCCGCGCCGACCAGCCGGGCGTACTTCGCGAGCACGCCGCGCGTGTAGTGCGGGGCGGGCGGCGACCACTCCGCCGCGCGCCGCGCCAGCTCCGCCGGTTCAACGAGGACGTCGAGGGTGCCCGCCGCGACGTCGAGTCGGACCGGGTCGCCGTCGCGGACGAACGCGATGGGCCCGCCGTCCACCGCCTCGGGCGCGACATGCCCGACGCACAGCCCCGTGGTCCCGCCGGAGAACCGGCCGTCGGTGAGCAGCAGCACGTCCTTGCCGAGCCCGGCCCCCTTGATCGCGCCGGTGATCGCGAGCATCTCCCGCATCCCCGGGCCGCCCTTGGGCCCTTCGTAGCGGATGACGACGGCGTCGCCCGATGCGATGGTCCCGTCGGACAGCGCGTCCATCGCGGCGGTCTCACCGTCGAAGACCCGCGCGACGCCGTCGAAGACCGAGGTGTCGAACCCCGCCGACTTCACCACGGCGCCGTCGGGGGCGAGCGAGCCCCGCAGGATCGTGATCCCGCCGGTGGGGTGCAGCGGGTCCGACAGTGCGCGGATGACGTCGCCGTCGGGCGCCGGCGCGTCGAGCTCGGCGAGGTTCTCGGCCATGGTGCGGCCGGTGACGGTCAGCGCGTCGCCGTTCAGCAGCCCCGCATCGAGGAGCAGCTTCAGCACGACGGGGATGCCGCCGATCCGGTCGACGTCGTACATGACGTGCCTGCCGAAGGGCTTGACGTCGGCCAGGTGCGGCACCCTCGCGCCGATGCGGACGAAGTCGTCCAGGCCCAGGTCCACCTCTGCCTCGTGCGCGATCGCCAGCAGGTGCAGGACCGCGTTCGTCGAACCGCCGAGTGCCATGACCACGGCGATCGCGTTCTCGAACGCGGGCTTGGTCAGGATGTCCCGTGCGGTGATGCCGCGGCGCAGCAGCTCGACAACGGCCTCGCCGGAGCGGCGCGCGTAGCCGTCGCGGCGCCGGTCGACGGCTGCCGGAGCGGCCGACCCCGGCAGCGACATGCCCAGTGCCTCCGCCGCGCTCGCCATGGTGTTGGCGGTGTACATGCCGCCGCACGCGCCCTCAGTGGGGCAGACCGCACGCTCGATCGCGTCGACGTCGCCGCGGCTCATCAGCCCCCGCGCGCAGGCGCCGACCGCCTCGAACGCGTCGATCAGGGTGACGTCGCGCTCCGAACCGTCGGACATCGTGGCCTTGCCCGGCAGGATCGACCCCGCGTACATGAACACCGACGCCAGGTCGAGGCGGGCGGCCGCCATCAGCATCCCCGGCAGGGACTTGTCGCAGCCCGCCAGCAGGACGGAGCCGTCGAGCCGCTCGGCGCCCATGACCGTCTCGACCGAGTCGGCGATGACCTCGCGCGACACAAGGGAGTAGTGCATGCCCTCGTGGCCCATTGAAATGCCGTCCGACACCGAGATCGTGCCGAACTGCATGGGGAAGCCCCGCGCGGTGTGGACGCCCTCCTTCACCGCGACGGCGAGCCGGTCGAGGGAGAGGTTGCACGGGGTGATCTCGTTCCACGACGAGGCGACCCCGATCTGCGGCTTGGCGAAGTCGTCGTCGTCCATGCCCACGGCGCGGAGCATGCCGCGCGCCGCCGCCCGCTCCATGCCATCGGTGACGTCCCTGCTGCGGGGTTTGATGTCGGCCATGATCGGACCGTATCCGACAGCGGTGTTCCCCGGGGGGAGCAGGGGGCCACGGCGGTGTCACTGCCCCGCGCCGCCCGGCGCCAGTGGGTGGCGGCGGGCGGCGCGGGCGATGTGCGCGGGCGGGCCGCGGCACGCTGGCGGACGGTCTGCGCGGGCGGGCTCTTAGCGGAAGTCGTCGGCGTGGTCGGCGGCCCACTGCGCGAAATCACGCGGCGGGCTTCCGGTCACCCGTTCCACGGTGTCGGACGGCGGAACGGTCTCCGGTCCGTCGACCGACGCCCCGTACATGTCGAGCAACCAGTCGATGACGTCGTGGTCGACGCCCTGGTCCAGGTCGTACCACTCCATCCGGGCCTGCTCCGGGGTCAACTCCACGAAGCGGACCTCCGCCCCGATCGCCGCGCCGATCCGGCGCACCTGCTCGGCGACCGTCAGGGCCTCCGGTCCGCCGAAGGTGTACACCTGCCCGCTGTGCCCCTCGCCGAGTAGCGACGCGGCGACGACATCGGCGACGTCCGCCTCGTGCGTCGGGCGGCTGACCGCGTTGCCGAACGGGCGGCGCACCTCCCGCCGGGCGCGCACATCCGGCGCGTAGTCCAGCCAGTTGCCCGCGAACTCGCCCGGCCGCACGATCGTCCAGTCCAGCCCGGACGCCTGGACCGCCCGTTCAACGGCGCCGTAGCCGTCCTCGTCGTCGGCCGACTCCTCGTCCGCAAGCGCCCCCGAGAGGACGACGGCGCGACGGACTCCGGCGCGTTCGGCCATCGCCACCACCTCGCGCGCCGTGCTCGGCACCGGGAAGAGGTACAGCAGGTCCGCGCCCTCCAGGGCGGCGGCGAGCGACGCGGGATCCTCCAGGTCGCCCTGGTAGACGGCGACCCCCTCAGGCAGGTCGGCGGTCACCGGTGCGCGGGTCAGCGCCCGCACCGGACGGCCGGCCCGGAGCAGGGCGGTGACGACCGCGCGGCCCACCCGTCCGGTAGCCCCCGTCACGAGGATCGTCATCCCGCCCCCTTGCTCGTCTTGTTCTGCTTGTGCTTCTTGCACTACTTGTTCACGGCGTTCTTGCTCACGGCGTTCGCGCTCATGGGTCTCTCGGCCGAGGTCTCCGTGCTCACGGACACCTGCCGTACGGACTCCCGCCGCACCAACTGCACCGACCGCACCGACCGCACGGTCCTCCTGGTCACGGTCCTCCTGACGACTGCCTTCCGGTCCACGGTGCCCTTGCTCACCGCGTTCGTGCTCATGGCCCCCTCGCGCACTGCGCGCGGCGGGGCTCACCGGAAGTCCTCGGCGTGGTCGGCGGCCCACTGCGCGAAGCTGCGCGGCGGACGGCCGGTGACCTGCTCGAAGGTGTCGGTGGGCGCGATGATCCCGGGTTCTCCGACGGAGGCCGCCAGGAGTTCCAGTAGCCAGTCGATGGTGGCTTGGTCGAGACCCTGGTCCGGGTCGAGCCACTCCGTCCGGGCCTGTTCCGGGGTCAGCTCCTCGAAGCGGACATCCCTGCCGATCGCGGCGCCGATCGCCGCCACCTGTTCGGCCTGGGTGACCTTCGCGGGGCCGGTAAGGCTGTAGGCGGCGCCGACATGGTCGTCGGTGAGCAGCGCCGCGACCGCCACCTCGGCCACGTCGGTCTCGTGGACAAGCGGGCTCCCCGACTCCGGGAACGGCTCACGCACGGTGCCCGTGGCGCGGATCGGCTCCGCCCAGGCCAGCGCGCCGACCGCCAGCAGAGCCGGCCGGACGTGCGTCCATTCGACCCCGGTCGCCTCGACTGCGCGCTCGATGTCGCGGTGCGCCTCGCGCTCGTCGGCGAGGTGGCGTTGCAGCGCGGTCAACGAGGGGTCGTCCGGGTCGCCCTGGTAGTCGAACGCGGCCGCGATCGCGGAGTGGACCACGAACCTGCGCACGCCCGCTTCGACCGCCCGGTCGAGGAACCCGGATCCCGAGCCCGGGGCGGTGTAGCCGTAGGGGAAGAGGTGGACACGGTCGACACCGTGCAGCACGTCGCCCCAGGTGTCCGGGGCCTCGAAGTCACCGTGGACGGTCTCCACTCCGGCGGGGAACCGGGCGCCGGCGGGGGTGCGGGTCATGGCCCGCACCGGCTGCCCGGCAGCGGCCAGTCGCGCAACGACACCTCTTCCTATATTTCCGGTCGACCCGGTTACCAATATGGTCATGTAGTCTCCCCAGCGGTTACCAGAAGGTGCCGGGAACCGCCGCGCCACTGCCCATGAGCGCGGCGGTTCCGCTTTCTCGGGGAGACTAGACCGGATTCCGATTTTTCGCCTATGGAAGTTCGTCGCACCAGGTCAGGGATTTGCGCTGACGGCGTCCGGACACGGGTTCGCGAGCCGGACGGCGGCGGTCAGGGGCGTGGACCGCCGCTACTCCGGAGTCGCGGGGCTCGCAGGTCTCGGGAGTCCTCGGAAGTTCCCAGAAGCCCCGCAAGCCCAGGAAGCTTCGGAAGTCCTCAGGAGGCCCCAGGTGGTCCCAGGGGGGCTCAGGGGGTCTCAGGGGGTCTCAGCGGAACTCGTGGACCACCTGGATCGCACCGACGATGTGGGCGTTGAACTCGTGCAGTTCCTCAGCGGGGACCCACAGTTCGAGGATCGTCCGCCCGCCGGCCTGCCGCACGGGGTACCGGCCCAGGAATTCCGATTCGACCTCGAACCGCGTGACGAACCCGGCCCCGTCGTGTTTCACGTTCCAGTCCCGCGCGATCCTGATCGCGTAGTCCTCGCTGAGGACCGGGTAGAAGATCGGCTGCTCGGGCAGGCGGGGCGGCCACGCGCGCCAGTCCAGGTCCCGGACCAGGTCCAGTTCCGCGGGCCCGGTCGGCCGCCACAGGGTCGTCGTCGCCTGCCGGGTGGTCATGGGTGACGCCTTCCGAGTGTCGAATCCACCGCCGGTTTCGCCGGCAGCCCGGACGATACCGGCGCGGCACCACCGCCGCCCAACAGATTTCCCGGTCCCCGCCCACCATGACCAGCGGAACGCGCGGGAATCGGATCCCGGAGTGGGCGGCGGGCTGCGTCCTCCGTGAACCTCACCCGGCCTGGTCGGAGGTACCGATCTGCGGACGGCGGGTGGAAGGCGTGTCGGCCCCGGGACGCGGTCGCGGGACGCGCGACCGGCCGGGCGGACGCGACGACCCCGTGGACGACTCCGTTCCGGTCAGCGGCTCGTCGGCGACCCGACTCAGCTCGATGGCGTCCAGCAGCCACTTGACGTCGGCCATCTCAGTCGGTGCCTGCACAGTCGCTCCCAGCGTCTCGGCCTCTTTGAGCAGCGGGTATGCCGTGTCGCCCCGGCCGCGGCCCCAGTGGTACCGGCCGAGTGCGAGCAGCGCCTTGATCTCGGGGATGGGAAGCTCCTCCACCACGGCGATCTCGTGCGCGTCACCGATCAGCGCCACCGACCTGTCGTCCTCCCCCAGATCGGCATATGCCTCACCCAGGTAGGTCAACACGATCGCCTCCGACTCGGACCCCGCGAAGCGCGCAACCAGTCGGCGGGCCGCCTCGAAGTAGTCGACGGCCTTCCTCGGTACGCCGAGTGCGCGGTACGACTTTCCGACGCCGATAAGCGACCACAGTTCCTCCCTGCGATTGCCGTCCTCCCGCCAGAGGCGCAGCGCACGGGCGTAATAGCGCAGCGCTTGCCGGAACGCGTGCCGGGAATCGCATATCTCGCCGAAATTGCCCTGGATCGTCGCCTCCAGTGAACGGTCCTGAATCTCCCGGCTGAGTGCCAGCGCCTTTTCCAGCAGCACAATGGCCTCCCGGTACCGACCCGACTCATGGAAGGCCCCTGCACGGCTCGTGTAGACACTCGCCGTCCCGCCGAGGTCGCCGTAGGCCTGGTACAGCTCCTGCGCTTCGGTGAACTTTTCGGCCGCCCCATTCAGGTCGCCGAGCTTCTGGTCGCAGATCGCGAGGTTGTGCAGACAGTTCGCCAATGCGGGTGGGCTCAGGCCGTTACGGTGGAGCAGCACCGCGCGTTGGAGGTACGGGCGGGCTTCACGTAGCCGTTCGGACATCCCGAACGCGAGTCCGATCTGCTCGGTGGCGATCGCCTCCCCTTGGGAGTCACTCATCCCCTCCCACAGCCTGGCGGCTTCGCGGACACACGCCAGGGCCGCATCTCCCTGCGAAACACGGTTGTATCCGCGTGCCTGGTCGATGAGGGCATGGGCGAGTGCGGCATGGTCGATCCGGTCACGCCAGACGCGCACGGATTCGGCGTGCAGCCGCAACGCCGCTTCCAATGGCCCGTAGGTCCCGATCATGGCCGCCATGGCATGCGTAAGACGGGCTCCATATACAGCGAGGTGGCGGTGGTCGAAGGCCCAGTTGGCGACGCTGAGCAACGTGGGCCGCTCGGCGATGAACCACGCGGCGACCGCGGCCGTGTCGGCGAACCGCAGCGGGCGGAAGTCGTTGAGCGTTCGGATCGGCATCCGGATACCGCCCGGCTCGAAGAGGCGGTCGGCCGCACGACAGGCGCACAGGTAATACTCGACCAGCCGGACATGCGCGGCACGCACGTCCGGTCCGGGAATCTCACGCGCGGCCGTCAACCCGGCGAACGTCGCGACCAGACCGTCGATGCGGTAGCGGTACGGGCGTGTCTCCTCGATCAGGTGGCAGTCGAGCAGTTCCTCAAGCAGCGGCTCGCATTCGTCGGTTTCGAGTCCCACCAGTGCCGCGGCTGCACCCAGACTGAACCGGCCGTCGGGGTGCGTGCCGACGTATAGGAGGAGAGCGCGCGCCTCGGGCGTGACCCCTTTGGTCGCGAGGGTCAGCACCGCTTCCAGCTTCGCACCGACCTCAGGGAGCCCTCGGATGAGGTCACCGGCCTCCATCAGCCGATCGCGCACCATGGCCAACGTCCATGTCGGGTGTTTGCGCAGCCACGTGCCGAGCAGGCGCAGCGCGAACGGCAGTCGGTCGCACAGTTCGACCAGAGTGCGTATTTCGTCCGGCCCTTCAGAGCGGTCGCGCCCCGATACCGCGGATAGCAGCTTCTCCGCCTCGACCACCTCCGGCGGGAGGAGCCGAATGTTCTGGATGCCGTGCAGGCCGTTCAAACTCCGATCCGCGGTGACCAGGACCATGCTCTTAGGTGCACCGGGAAGGAGGGGGCGGACCTGCTCGGGAGACTTGGCGTGATCCAGTACCAGGAGCATCCGCTTGTCGCAGACCTGATCGCGCCAGAGCGCGGCCCGCTGGTCCAAGCCGGATGGGACGGCGCTGCCTGTCACCCCGTTCATCGCGAGGAGTTCTTGCAGTGCCTCCAGTGGTTCCAGGTGCGCGTCCTCCTGATCGCCGCGGAGGTCGAGGTAGAAGCGGGCGTCCGGAAACTGCGACCTGATCTGATGCGCGGCGTGCACGGCCAGCGTGCTCTTGCCGACGCCCCTTCTCCCATTGAGCACATGCACGCCGAATCGACAGTGTGAGGCCGCGGCGAAGTGGGCGAGTTCTTGGGTGCGGTCGGTGAAGTCCGCTATGTCGTGCGCCAGGTTGTCACGCTGGAGAGGCGCGTCTACCGGCCGAGGGGCGGGGGAACCCGGCTCCGCTCGTGCGCCCTCGCGCATACGCTCGTACTCTTGCACGACGCGCGGACCGGGGTCGGTACCGAACCTGCGGGCGAGATTCCGTGCGTACCGCCGATAGGCGGCCAGCGCTTCGGTGGTGCGGTCGGCCGCGTGAAGTGCCTGCATGAGGCAGCGGTTGAGTCGTTCGTCGAACGGGAATATCGCGACGAACTCGCCGATGGTGCCGCTGACGTCCTCAGTCGGTCGGATCCGTGTGGACACCTCGGCCCAGCGAGCCATGGCGGAGGCACGCGCGGTGCGCATCATCTCGCGCCAGCTATCAGCCCAGACACCGCCGGTTCCGGTCAGCGGATCACCCTGCCAGAGCGCAAGCGCGTCACCGAGGGTGGTGAGCGCCGCGTCTTCGGAACCGTTGCGAACGAGTGCCTCGGAATCCGTCACCGCGCTCTGGAACCTGTGCCAGTCGATGTCCTCGGGGCGGATCTCAAGACGGTAGGCGCCGCCCTGCTCGATGATGCGCCGCTCACCATCGTGCTCCGCGAGCTTCTTCCGAACGCGTGAGACGGTGCCCTGGAATGTCGTCTTTCCCGGGGTCTCGCCGTCCCATACCTGATCTGCGAGCTGCCCGGCAGACACGAACCGTCCGCGCGCTATTCCGAGCGCCGCGACGAGCGCGATCTCTTTGCCGCTGCCGAGATCGACACGGTTTCCGGCGATGGAAACTCCGACTGATCCGAGAACCCGTAATTCCACCGGACACCCCCGAATTCTCTACGGAGCTCCATTTCCACCTATGTTTCCGGGGTACCCACGCGTGCCGCCGAAACTACACTGCCTGGCCACCGAAACTTCTATCTCATCTCTGACCTGCGAAAAAATTCGGACCATGGCCGCTCCCGGCCAAATACAGCCGACCTCCGAACTGAACACCGAAACGCGACCCCGGCCATCAAGTCGAATGCACATGCAAACGCCAGGAGCAAATGCACAAAACACTCAACAAACCCGTTGATTACACATAGTGATCATACAACCACCGTATGTCCGATTGGGTGCGTGTCTCCCGAGAAGCAGACAGTTCACAACTTCATCAGCAAAAACGTCGATAAGGGCCCGCAGTACACGCCCCAGGCGCTAGTCTCTCCCGCCTCTGCACCACGTGGTCGGACACAGTGGGGCAGACCCTGGCGAAAGGAGTCACCCATTGTCGAAGTCGTCGTGAGCCCTCACATGCAGGAGACGCGGTCGATTTGAACCCCACCGCGCCTCCCTGCCACCAGTCGTTGACCCAAAGGAGTCGACTGCATGACACCGAACACTCTATGGCCCAATTCCGCCCACGCGAAGACCGACTGGAAATATCAGTGGCGGAGTTAGCTCACCTGGCAGTTATAGAGAGCTGACTATCGGGCTCGCGTCTAATGCAGACGCGAGCCTTAATCGACTCAAGTCGTTATGAAGTTCTCGGTTTTATCCCGACCTCCTTTCACTGATCAAACGTGCCGTGCAAGCGATCTCTCTAGTGAGGTGCAAGCGCGCGCAAGCGTGATGCAGGGTCTTTTGCAAGCCACTCCCCCGATCCTCCTTGCAATGCATCACAGACAATCTCGGAGGATTACTATGGAGATCAATTGGGGACCAGGGCCCTATGGGGTGACGACCACGCTTCGGTCGACATACCCGATCGAACGCGTCGTGCTGTTCGTCGCGCACCACCCGACCGCCGTCTCCCGACTGCTCGACGTCGCACCGATGGTCGAGGAGGACCCCCGGGTCCAGGTGGTGTTCACCGTGCCCGACACATCCGCCGTGGCCGGACCGACCGTTGACCTGCTGCACAGGGTCGGCGCTCGGTTGGTGCCCTGGCGGCAGGCCCGCTCGCAGCGGTTCGACGCGGCCGTGTCGGCCGCGCTCGGTGGGCTGGAGCAGGTGCACGCCCCGGTGCTTGCGCTCGCCCACGGGCACGGCCCGGCGAAGATGGTGCGCCGGGCGTCCGGCGACCAGCGCGGCCCCGACGCGCCGCGCGAGCTGTACGGAGCAGCCGCCTCGGCGCTGGTGGACGCCGGACGGGTGATTCCGGCGATCGTCGGCGTCGCGCACGAGCGGATCCGCGACCTCGTCGCGTCCGTCGCGCCGGAGGCGGGGCCAGTCACCGAGATCGTCGGCGACCCTGCCTTCGACCGCCTGCGCGCGAGCATGGGCCGGCGAGCGGCCTACCGGCGCGCGCTCGGAGTCCGGGCAGGTCAGCGGCTCGTCGTCGCATCCTCCACCTGGGGGCCGAACGGTCTGCTCGGTAGCGCGCCCGACCTGCCGCGGCGGCTCGCAGCGGAGCTGCCGCGCGACCGGTACCGGACGGTCGTCGTGCAACATCCGGCCATCAAGGCATGGCACGGTGGCAGATCGGTGGCCGCGTGGCTGGCACCCGCGCAGCGTGCCGGAGCCGGCGTCCTCCCCCCGGAGGAAGGCTGGCGTGCCGCGCTGGTCGCCGCCGACGTGCTGGTCGCCGACCACTCCTCGGTGACCATGTACGGTGCCGGGATCGGTCGGCCCGTCCTGCTCGGCGCCTACCCCGCCGACGAGATCGCCCCGGACTCGCTGCCCGCCGTCCTGGCCGCACGCGCACCGCACCTCCACCCTGACGCGCCGCTGGCCGCGCAGGTGGCAGCCGCTGTCGCCGATCATGACGGCACCCTCGCCGACACGTTCGCCGCAGCGCTGACCTCGGCGCCGGGCGACTCGATGCGGCTGATCCGCGATGCGCTGTACCGGCTCATGGACCTGGCACCGCCGTCGGCCCCGCACAGGGTCGCGGCGGTCCCCGTGCCGCGGCTCACTCCCGATCCCGGCGGCCTCGGTGCGGCGGGGGTGGCCGCATGACCGCGGGCATCGCCTACGCGCGGCTCACCGCCGCGGTGGCGGTGAGTGAACTGAACCGCGCGGACGTCATCACGATCGACGTGGCCGACGACAGAGCCGACGACCGGGCCGACTACAACGCCGACAACAGGGCCAGCGACACAGCCCACGACAGTACCGACCACAGGGCCGACCACAGGGCCGACGACCCGCCCGTCGCCGACGCCGTGTTCGCCCGCTACCCCGGCTGTCTGCTCGTCGTGTACTCCGGTCGGGCCGGGTGCCGGATCGTGTCGCGTCGGGGCGGGGCAGTCGTTCTCCCACTCCCCCAGGACCTGCACCTCGCGGCGGCGGAGTCGGTCCATGACCGGCTGGTAGCCGGCTCGCGCATCACCGATCTCGACGCCGCGGCCCTGGAGAAGGACGTGCGAAACCATCGCCTCAGCCCTCCGCTTCGCCGAGGGCGCCGAGCAGCCGCCTGATCTCGTCCTGATGGGGGTCGCCCAGTCCCGCGTAGATACCGAGCGCACCGGTGAGGAACCGGTGCGCGTCGGCTTTCCTGCCGCGCGCGGCCGCACTGCGCCCCAGTAGGCCGAGCGACTCCGCCCGCTGCGGTTCGGCACCTGCGGCGGCGGCAGCGGCCAGCGCAGCGTCCGCACGCTCCGCCGCCTCCTCGGGCCGCCCCATTGCGAGCAGGGTCGCGGCGAAGCGGCTCAGTGTCCTGCTCTGCTGGTACGGGTTGTCGCCCGCCTGCTCGAAGTACGCCAGGGATCGCGCGAAGTAGTCCAAGGCGGTCGTGTACTCCTCGGCCCTGCTGTGCGCCTCTGCCAGGTAGCGGCGGATCAGGGCGAGGTAGTACGGGACGCCGACGTCCTCGTGGATCGCTTCGGCGTGCCTGAGGTGTTCGATGGCGTCCCGCACCCGCCCCCGTGCGAGCAGCGACGTGGAGAGCTGCTCGCACGCCGCCGCCTCTCCCAGCCGGTGCCCGTTCGCGTGCCACAGGTCCAGCGCCCGCTGCGCGTACTCCTCGGCGTCATCGAAGCGGAGGAGGTTGAGGTGGGCCACGGTCAGTGCCGACGCCATGCGCGCCTCGCCGAGTGGGTCGCCTTCGGTACGCGCCGCCGCCTCGCCGTATCGATGCGTTTCAAGCCATGCGACGAACGGCTTCTTCACGACGAAGTATGCCCACAGGGTCTCGCAGAGTTGCCAGGCGAGGGCGGGGCGGTGGTCGTGGGCGAGCCGCACCAGTGCCTGGAGGTTCGGCAGTTCGGCGTCGAACCAGGCGAGCGCGGACTCGCGGTCGCCGCTTGCGCCGCCGTCCGCACTGCTGCCCTCACTGCTGCCCGCACCGCCCTCCACACCGCCGTGTGCCTTGATCTCCTCGTAGGCCGAGCCGACGTGCCACCGTCCGGAGTTCAGTGTGAGGTCCGCACCCGCTGAAACGCGCAGGTAGTAGGCGAACAAGCGGTCGAGCGCCGCGTCGCCCTCCTCCGGGTCCTCGGCGCTCTTCTCGCGTGCGAAGAGCCGGACGAGATCGTGCAGGCGGTACCGGGTCTCGGTACTGGTCTCCTCGATCAGGCTGGCCGCTGTCAGCGCCTCGACGTGGTACTCGGCGTCGAATTCGTCGATCCCGGCAAGGGCCGCGCCGGCGCGCGCGTCGAAGTCGGCCCCGGGGTGCAGGCCGAGGAGGCGGAGGAAGCGGGCGGTGTCGGCGGGGAGGCGCCGGTAGGAGATGTCGAGGGCGCTGCGCACGGAAAGGTCCTCTTGACGGCTGAGGAGGGCGAGGCGGCGGCGTTCGTCGCGGAGTTCTCCGGCGACCCGTTCCAGTGATCGGTGGCGCTGCATCCGGATCCGCCCCGCTGCGGCGCACAGGGCGAGCGGGGTGTGGTCGCAGAGCGCCGAGACGTCCGCGGCGCCCTGGTCGGACGTTGCCGCGCTGTCACCCTGCGCGGCAACGTCGGGCGTTCTGTCGTCCCGTCCTCTGACGTCCGCCCTGTCGTCCCGCAGTCCGTCGTCCGGTGCCCTGTCGTCTGGTGGTCTGTTGTCCGGTGCCCTGTCGTCCGGTGGTCCGATCAGTGCCCCGAGGAGTCGGACGGCCCATTCGGGTTCGAGTGGGCGGACGTCCACGAACTCGGCGCCTTCGACAGCGAGGCCGGTCAGCCGGTTCCGGGTGGCCACGACGACCAGGTGCGATCCAACGCCCGGGCGGAGCGCGCGGACCTGAGCGGCGGTCGTGGCGTTCTCCACGAGCAGGGCGAGCCGGCGGCCGTGCGTGCGCGATCGGAAGAACGCGGCGCGCTGGCCGAACTCGACCGGGACCTCGGCGGCGGGCACGCCGAGGGCGCGCAGGAAGCCGTCGAGGACGGGTGAGGGGTCGTCGCCCTGGCCCATGTCGGCGTAGAGGGTGCCGTCTGGGTACTGGGCGCCGACCGAGGTCAGGAACTGGGTCGCGATCGCGGTCTTGCCGATCCCGCCCTGCCCGACGAGGGCGAGGACGGCGGTCTGGTCCTGCTGCTCCCTGCGCTTCTCGGCGAGGACGTCGGCCAGACGTGCGAGTTCGGCCACCCGGTCGGTGAAGTGCGGGGACAACGGCGGGAGTTGCCGCGGCGGTGCCCAGTCGGAGTTCTGACCGCCATGGAAATGCACGTCACCGTGGATGGAGGAGGCTTGAACAACGGGGCTAGATGAATTTCCACCAAATTCATTCACGTTTCCAGTGGACGCCCTATTCGGGCACTGGCTTCCGCCCGAATCGGCCTTCCTCATCGATCAGATCCCTTAGCGACAAGATCATCCGCAGTAGAAATCCGCCTGATTGCGGACTTCTGACACCGCTTGAAGCACAATGTAGCCGACTCACGTTTTTTGGGGCCGCACCGGGGCCAATCCGACAATGCGGGCAGGAAGGACCGAAATAGGTGGATCCTCCCTGCCCAGAGGCATCATCACTGCGTATTCGGGGCATCTGGCGGCTGCCACTCGGGCAGCAGGCCGCGGTCGCGCAGTGCGTAGATGGCGACCCGCAACCGCTCTGTGAGGGCGGCATCCCGCAAGCGGTCCGTGAGTTCGTCAGCATTCACGGCGGTGACGAGCACCGGCAGCGATGTACTCATGTAATGGGGCTTGAGAACGGCACTGAGGTAGGGGCGGCCGCAGTGGTCGTGGAGTTCGCATATCTCGAACATTGCGAACTGCGCGCGGAGCATACCGAGGGCCTCACCCGGATAAAGGCTGTACGTCATAGCGCTCAACCGCAGGCAGTCGGGCACGGCGAGGACCGCACAGCATTGGCGGGTTGAATCGTGGTGGTGAGATGGCACGTCGCTTCGACCACTCCGGGCCGAGCGAGTTCTCGCTCCAGGTCCTCCGGATGCATGTCAGCAGGTAGCACCCGCACGAGCACCCCACTGCCGGAGGTGAAGGCTCCGTTGATTTCCAACCAGTCGCGCAGCGGGGTCAGGATCTCCATGCACCATGCCATGTCTGTCTCCCCGCACCACGCACTTGTGCAGGCCACCCGGGTCAAGTCGACGCAGAACTCACTGCGGACCCCTTTGATGATCACGTCAATACGATGCTGTTCCCTCCGTGCAGTCACAGGGACAGGTGCGGATGGCGGCCCCAGCCAACCAGCCGACGGGGAGGTAACGTTCATTAGTGACTCCGTTCGCCAAGTTCGAGGGTCATGAGGCTCTGCCAGTGCAGCAACACCGGCAGAGCCGATTTCACGTGAGAGTGCTCTCCACCAGTTGCAACTCGGAGCACCATCCACGATCCAACCTTACTTCCTTGCTACGTAATGTAGCAAGGTTTCAAGTGGAAGAACCCCAGTTGCAGTAGATACACAGGCGACAGGCTCAGTCGACCTGCTGTTCGTATGAAAGTTCGTACATGTGGCCGCCCTTGATCAAAATCTCCACCTGCACAGGACGATCGAAGTCGCTATAAACCGTACGAAAAGTCCTCATGACCGGGACATCGTCCGGCAGCTCAAGAGCTAGCAGCTCTTCGCTGGTAGGAAGCCGTACCGAGAGACGATCCACCCACTTGACCGGGGTGTGCCCGATATCAGCCAGAATCTTGGGGGCGCCGCCGCGTATCTTTTTCGGCTCCAACAGCGCTGTGCCATGCGCAAGTTCCAGCGGGAAGTAGACCGACGCGAGTTCAGCCGGTCGATCATCAAGAACCAGCACCTGATGACGCAACAGTGCTGTACCTCCAACCGGAATTCCGAAGGCGTCGGCGACGCCACGTGGAGGCACGACTTCCTCTACGCGCAGCGACCGAATTTTCCCTCGTTGTGACCGGGTCTCAGCCTCGGTGACCCATCGGTACGGATCGCTCCCCTCCGCGGGAGGCATATACGAAGCCGGCTGGATCACGAGAGGGCTCTTACTTCGGACGAATACGCCGATACCGACCCGACCAACGATGAAGCCCTCACCTTTCAAGACGGCCAGGGTCCGCTGCACTGTCTGGCTGGTCACCTTGTACTGGGTCATTAGCTGCTGCGTCGTGGGGAGTTTTTGGCCAGGTTCCATCTCGCCAGCCATGATGAGCGTCCGAATCTCGGCCGCAATTTGCTGATGGCGAGGGCGGGGATCCGATTTGGACGTCATGTCCGCTCCACTCTTACCCGGTATCGGAGATGACGCCCCTCAGGGATCATCGTCATGATCGAGACTTCGTACGGGTTCCCCTCGGCGGAGAGAACGATCCGAAAGACGACGAGGACCGGCGCTCCCGCGTCGAGGGCCAGTAGCTCGGCCTCGGCCTCCGTTGCCGGGCGGACACTGACGTCTTCGAGCGACTCGAACGGCACGAATCCGAGATCGGCCAGCGCATGCGGTGACCCACCGGGAATCTTGCTCGTCTCGGCCAGTGGTGTCCCCTTCGCGAACGATGACGGATAGTAGGAGTCCGTCAGCTCCACAGGACGCTCGGCCAACAGCATCATCCGACGCCGGACCACTGCCAGTCCGCCTTCGGGCAGCCCCAACGCGTCGGCGACTTCGGCTGGGGGTGCAAGCTCCCGCACCTCGCGAAGCCGTTGCGATCCTGCCGACCCGGCCAACTCGGTCCATGCATCAGGTTTCCCAGACTCCCGCCTGCCGACATACGCAGAAGAGTCGTCCATTCTCTCGCGGTCGATATCCATAGCCCCTCGGTCGTGCAGCCATCCCGTCCCGACACATCATTCTGGTGTGCAACTGCGGCCCCACATTACGGCTGGACGGCGCTGTCGGTCGGGTGTGAACTCCTGCGAGCGGTGAACACCGGTGCGCCGGCGGGGGCCGGTTGTGGTGGGGGCGTGGGTGTGGCCCGCCGGGGTGGGGGGTCCCGGCGGGTCATTCCTGTTATGGGGTGGGTCAGGGCCTGGGGGGTGGCGGCCCGGGGGGATCGGTGGGTGGCGGGCGGGTGCGGGTGCGGTGGAGGTCTTTGCGGGCGCGGCGGTGTTCCTTCTCCAGGTTGTGGGCGCGGCACAGGGGCTGGGCGTTGGCGAG
>NZ_PYGA01000005.1 GCF_003014485.1 Murinocardiopsis flavida
CCAGCCCACCGGCCGAAGCCGGGGGAGGCGCCTGGGATCCTTCGCTTTCGAACATGTGTTCAGTATATGTTCTTCTTACAGGGATGACCAGGTATAGTTCGGCTAATCTGGTGCCGTTTCCCTTGTTGTGGCGCCATGGGCGGGGGCCGTTGATTCGGTCGGTTCCGTTCAACCTGCGACCGTTTCCGCGTCGGTGCAGCTCAGGGGCCCGTCGCCGCCAAGCAACGGGCTTCCCCGCGACCGGCCAAGGGCACATCCTCGACACCCGACCGCCGACCGCGACCGCGACCGTCCACCGCCACCCGTGGCCGCGTCCTCAACGCGCTCGTAGAGAGCGGTCCGCGATGCGGTCCGCAATGTCCCGACCTGGGGGCGACACGGCGGGGGTGCCCTCGGTGGCGGGGTGTGGGGCACGTCAGGTTTACTTACGAGTAACAAACGGGCCGGCCGGTCCGGGAAGACCAGCAGAGAAGGGCCGCGAGCATGCCTGAAGCCGTCGTCGTCGCGACCGCGCGCTCCCCGATCGGACGCGCCTTCAAAGGGTCGCTGAAGGACATCCGCCCCGATGACCTCACCGCGCAGATCATCGGCGCCGCGCTCGCCAAGGTGCCGGAGCTCGACCCCGCAACAATCGACGACCTGCTGCTGGGCTGCGGCCTGCCGGGCGGCGAGCAGGGCTACAACCTCGCCCGGGTCGTGGCCGTGCAACTCGGGCTCGACACCGTGCCGGGCGCCACCATCACGCGCTACTGCTCGTCGTCGTTGCAGACCACCCGAATGGCCTACCACGCCATCAAGGCCGGCGAGGGCGACGTGTTCGTGTCCGCCGGGGTCGAGACCGTGAGCCGGTTCGTCAAGGGCAGCAGCGACTCCCTGCCCGACACCAAGAACCCGAAGTTCGCCGACGCCGAGGGGCGCACGGCCAAGCGCGCCGAGGGCGGCGCCGACACCTGGCGCGACCCGCGCGGCGTCAACGAGCTGCCCGACGTCTACATCGCCATGGGCCAGACCGCAGAGAACGTCGTGCAGACGCGCGGCATCTCGCGGCAGCGCCAGGACGAGTTCGGGGTGCGGTCGCAGAACCTCGCCGAGAAGTCCTTGGACAACGGCTTCTGGGATCGGGAGATCACCCCCGTCGCGCTGCCCGACGGCACCGTCGTCAGCGCCGACGACGGCCCCCGCCGCGGGACCAGCTACGAGAAGGTGTCCACCCTGCAACCGGTGTTCCGCCCCGACGGGACGGTGACCGCGGGCAACTGCTGCCCGCTGAACGACGGCGCGGCCGCCGTGGTGATCATGAGCGACGCCAAGGCCGCCGAACTGGGCATCACCCCGCTCGCGCGCATCGTCTCCACCGGGGTGAGCGCCCTCAGCCCGGAGATCATGGGCCTGGGCCCGGTCGAGGCGTCGCGCCAGGCGCTGGCCCGCGCGAACATGGCGATCAGCGACATCGACCTGGTGGAGATCAACGAGGCGTTCGCGGCGCAGGTGCTGCCCTCCGCCGATGACCTCGGGATCGACATCGACGCGCGGCTCAACATCAACGGCGGGGCGATCGCGGTCGGCCACCCGTTCGGCATGACGGGTGCGCGCATCACGACCACGCTGCTGAACGGGCTCGACTTCCACGACAAGACGTTCGGCCTGGAGACCATGTGCGTCGGCGGCGGGCAGGGCATGGCCGCCGTGTTCGAGCGCCTGAGCTAAGACGCCAGGGCCCCGGGCACAGCGCCGTCACCTTCGCCGGACCCGCCCACTGCGGGCGGCGAACCTGTGCCCGGGGTCTGGCGCCCCAACCGCACCGTGGTGCTTCGCATCCGCGGCGGCGGCGAACCCCTGCCCGCGGGCGTGACGCGAGGCGGCCCCGACGGCGTTATGCGCGTAGAGCAGGGCATTCATCGCGAATGCCCTGCTTTGGCCTACCATGCCCGGCTTCACCTGGCTTGATATCAAGGCACCGGTTCGTTGACCGCACGGTGAACTCTGTTCCCGCGAAAGTCGTGCAAAAGCTCGGCTCCAGGCCTTGTCCAAATCGAGATCCTGTTGCACTGTCGCTGTTAAGTGCCGCTCACTCTCGGAGGTGCCAATGTCGGTAACCCACTCGCCGGAGACTCACGCGCTGCTTATCGCCAGAATCCCGTCCGTCACAGGCCGCGAACTCCACGAGTGGTTCGACCAGCTGGAAAAGGGTCCGGGCCTGGCCCGCTGCTCAGAGCGCACCAATTGGCTGGCTGACGAGCACAACCTCAGCCACGGCTACGCCCAGGCCATCGTCCAGGAGTTCGACCGTCGCCGCCGCAACCGGACCGTGCCGCTCCCGCGGCGCTGAGCCGTTCCGGCCAACTGTCCCCAGAGGTACGCGAGCAACAGGGAGCGCGCCCCGCCCGGTCGGACCGGGCGGGGCGCGTTCGTGCGTTGCGGTGGCGGCTAGTCGCCGCTGAAGATCATCTGGATCATCCACAGCAGGCGCAGGATCTCGACGTAGATCCACACGAGCGTGATGGTGAGCCCGAAGGCGCACTGCCACGCGAACTTGCGCTCGACACCCGCGGTGAGGGCGTCGTCGATCTGCTTGAACTCGATGAGCAGCATGGCGCAAGCCAGGATGATGGCGATGGCGCTGACGGCGATGCCGAGCGGCGACGGCTCGCGCAGCCCAAGGCCGCCGTCGATGAAGAAGCTGAGCAGGAAGTTCACCAGCAGGAAGGCGACCAGCGCGACGGTCGCGCCGATGACCACCTTCATGAACGTGCCGGTGACCCGGATGATGTTGAACTTGTAGAGCGCGAGCACCGTGGCGAACGCGAAGATGGTGCCGAAGACCGCACCGGTGACCAGCGACCCCATGGGCGTGCCGCCCACCCTGCCGGGGAGCATCTGTTCGAACACGGCGCTGATGCCGCCGACGAAGAGCCCTTCAAGCGCGCCGTAGATCAGGATCAGCGGGGCGCTGGTGGACTGCTTGAAGCCGATGATCAGGCCCAGGATCAGACCGCCGATGGCGCCGATCATCGTGAGGCCGATGCCCAACCCGGGGTCGCCCCAGGTGAGGAAGTACGTGGGGACGGCGGTGAGGATCAGCACACCCAAGGTCATTGCGGTGCGGACCACGACGTCGTCGATGGTCATCTGCCCGCCGGCGGGCGCGCCCATCTGCGGCGGGTACATCTGCTGGCTGTACGGGTCCTGGCCGTACTGGGTCTGACCGTAAGGGGACTGGCCATAGGGGGACTGGCCGTAGGGCTGCTGCCCGTAACCCTGCTGGTACGGGGCTCCCTGGCCGTAGGGCGCCTGGTAGGACTGGCCGGGTCCCCCCTGCCGTGCAATCGCCCGCTTCAAGACGGGGTTGGAACTCCGCATCCGCATGGTGTCTCTGAGCCTTTCAGGGCGTAACTGTCCTGACGATGGTGGTAACGCACAGCGTCTCCTACTGGTTCCCGCGACTCAATCACGAGCCGGACTCATCTCCCGGCACCGCCGCGATCGGCCGTCCGCCAGGCCGCCCACCAAGGTCCTCACTGGTTTTCGCTGGTCCTAACTGGTCCTCACTTGGTCCTTCACAGGAACCGACGCACCCGGGCCGCCGCGCGTTCCCCCGCTGCGGCGTGTCGGACGTGCTGATCGGGGCGTGCTGATCGGGACCTGTTGACAGGGGATGATCGGATCCCCCACTCTCAAAGGCATGGACACCCACCCCCTGAACCGCCAGGCCGCGCTGCGGTCCGCTTCGGTCGTCGGGGTGCGCCGCGGGACGTCGGGGATCCTCCTGATGCGCGGCCGCCTGGGTTCCCCTCCGCGCTCCTGCTGAGCGCGGGACGAGGTCGAGCCTTTTCACCACTCCCTCTCCCCGCGGTCCCCGCCGCCTCCCGGCCGACCGCTCCCACCGGCGTTCACACGCCACGTGTCCGGCGCATCCGAGCGGCGGCCGGCGACCCGGCGCATACCGATCCGCCGACCCCGTTTGCCGAATATTCCTACCGGAAAGGGATGCATTATGACCACCACCATCGAGGCCGCCGCAGCGCGGCTGCGCGACGCCGCCGCCGTCGACACCGCCGTCGTGGAAGGGCCACGGGTCCTGCGCCGCCTGCCCGAAGGCGTCGAACCGCGCCCCTACGAGCTCTTCGAGGTCCGCCCCCTCGGCCCGCTCATCGGCGCCGAGATCCACGGCGTGGACCTGCGCGACAAGATCAGCGCGGAACTGCGCGCCGAACTGAACCGCGCGCTGCTGGAGTTCAAGGTCGTCTTCTTCCGGGACCAGGCCATCGACTCCGACCGCCAGCAGGAGATCGGCCGGATGTGGGGCGAGCTGGAGACCAACCCGTTCATCGAGCAGGGCGACGACGCCTTCATCGCCCGCTTCGCCAAGGGCGCCATGCCGGTCAGCTACGAGAACGTCTGGCACACCGACGTCACCTGGCGTGAGGCCCCCGCGCTGGGCGCCATCCTGCGCCTGGTCGAGGTGCCCCCCATGGGCGGCGACACGATGTGGGCCGACATGGCCGCCGCCTACGACAACCTGCCGGCGCGCATCAAGGAGCGCATCGAGGGCCGCACCGCGGTGCACGACGTCATCCCCGGGTTCGCGCGCTTCCTCGACGAGGAGCGGCTCCTGGAGTGGCAGGACCGCTTCCCGCCCGTCGAGCACCCCGTTGTGCGCACCCACCCCGAGACGGGCCGCAAGACGCTCTTCGTCAACGTCTCCTTCACCACCCGCATCGTCGGGTTGGAGAAGGAGGAGAGCGACGAGATCCTGCGCTTCCTGTTCCAGCAGGCGCACGTGCCCGAGTTCCAGGTGCGGTTCCCGTGGCGCGAGGGCTCGGTGGCGTTCTGGGACAACCGCGCCACGCAGCACTACGCGGTGAACGACTACCACCCGCACCCGCGCGTCGTGGAGCGCGTCGCCATCGTGGGCGACCGGCCGTTCTGACCCCGTTGCCCGTTGCCGCGCGGGCCCGGTTCCCGGGCTCGCGCGGCGCCGCTCAGCGCTTGCTGACCAGCGAGCGGAGGAAGAACGCGACGTTCGCCGGACGCTCGGCGAGGCGCCGCATGAAGTAGCCGTACCACTGGTCGCCGTAGGGCACGTAGACGCGCAGCCGCCTGCCGTCGGCGGCGATGCGGACCTGCTCGGCGGCGCGGATCCCGTACAGCATCTGGTACTCGTAGGAGTCGGCGGAGCGCCCGTTGTCCTCGGCGAGCACCCCGGCGATCGCGATGAGCCGCGGGTCGTGCGAGGCGACCATCGGGTAGCCGTCGCCTGCCATCAGCGCCTTCAGGCACCGGACGTACGACAGGTCCACCTCGCGCTTGCCGCGGAACGCCACCGACTCCGGCTCGTCGTAGGCGCCCTTGCACAGCCGCACCCGCGAGCCGGCCGTGGCGAGGTCGCGGCAGTCCGCCTCGGTGCGCCGCAGGTACGCCTGGAGGACGGCGCCCACCCACGGGAAGTCGACCCGCAGCTCCCGCAGGATCCCCAGGGTCGAGTCGGTGGTGGTGTGGTCCTCCATGTCGAGGGTGACCGTCGTCCCCGCGGCCTCGGCCGCCCGGCAGATCTCCCTGGCGTTCTCCAGTGCGATCTTCTCGCCGTCGCCGGGGAGGAACTGGCCGACCGCCGAGAGCTTCACCGACACCTCGGCGCGCTCGGCGTGACCGGCGTCGGCGAGGTCGGCGAGCAGCCGCGTGTACGCGTCGACGGTGGTCTGCGCCTGGGCGGCGTCGCCGACGTCCTCCCCCAGGTGGTCGAGCGTGACGTAGCGGTCGGCGACCAGCGCGCCGACGACCGGCATCGCGCGTTCCTGGGTGGTGCCGGCGACGTAGCGGGAGACGAGCGCCCCGGTTCCCGGGGCGGCCTCCACGACGGTTCGGCACACGCTGGAGCGCGCGGCCATGAGCAAGGGAGTCCGAAGCATGGTCGACCTCGTGTTCGCGGTGGTGAGGGGCCGGGGCGGCGGACCGGAGGACGGCCGGCCCGCAGGCCCCTGATGAGACGCCCGGCGGGGCGCGCTCAGCCCTGGTGCGGGTGCGCGGAGGCCGTGGGCGCCACGAACGTCTCCTTGATCGCACGCGGGCTGGCCCACCGGGCCAGGTTCTGCGCCGATCCCGCCTTGTCGTTGGTGCCCGAGGCGCGGGCCCCGCCGAACGGCTGCTGGCCGACGACGGATCCGGTGGGCTTGTCGTTGACGTAGAAGTTGCCGGCGGCGAAGCGCAGCACCTCGTGCGCCCTGCCGACTGCGTCGCGGTCGCGCGCGATGACGGCGCCGGTCAGCGCGTAGTCGGACCCTTCGTCCACGACCTTCAGGATGCGGTCGTAGTCGCCGTCCTCGTAGACGTGGACGGCGAGGATCGGGCCGAAGTACTCGGTGCGGAAGACGTCGTTGGCGGGGTCGGAGCCGAGGAGCAGGGTCGGCCGCACGAAGTAGCCCACCGAGTCGTCGGCGACCCCTCCGGCGAGGACCTCGATCGTGTCGTCGGCGCGGGCCTGGTCGAGGACCTTGGCGAGCTTGTCGAAGGACTTCCGGTCGATGACCGCGCCCATGAAGTTGCCGAGGTCGGTGACGTCGCCGGCCTTCAGCGCCTCGATCTCGGCGACCAGGTCGTCCTGGATCCGGTCCCACACCGAGCGGGCGACGAACGCGCGCGACGCCGCGGAGCACTTCTGCCCCTGGTACTCGAACGCGCCCCGCACCAGCGCGGTGCGCACGACGTCGGGGTCGGCGGTGTGGTGGGCGACGACGAAGTCCTTGCCGCCGGTCTCGCCGACGATCCGCGGGTAGGACCGGTACGTGGCGATGTTCTCGCCGACGGTGCGCCACAGGTGCTGGAAGGTGCGGGTGGAGCCGGTGAAGTGCACGCCCGCGAGGTCGCGGTCCTCCAGCGCCACCTCCGACACCGCGATGCCGTCGCCGGTGACCATGTTGATGACGCCGGGCGGCAGCCCCGCCGCCTCCAGCAGCTGCATGGTCAGGTGCGCGGCGAACTGCTGGGTCGGCGACGGCTTCCACACGACGACGTTGCCCATGAGCGCGGGCGCGGTGGGCAGGTTCCCCGCGATCGCCGTGAAGTTGAACGGGGTGATGGCGTAGACGAAGCCCTCGAGGGGGCGCTGCTCCATGCGGTTCCACTGCCCGGCGGGGCTGTGCGGCTGCTGCGCCATCAGCTGGCGCGCGTAGTGCACGTTGAACCGCCAGAAGTCGGCGAGTTCGCACACGGCGTCGATCTCGGCCTGGATGGCGGTCTTGGACTGGCCGAGCATGGTGGCGGCGTTGATGGTCTGCCGCCAGGGGCCGGAGAGGAGGTCGGCCGCGCGCAGGATGATCGCGGCGCGCTCGTCGAACGGCAGCGCCCGCCACGCGGGGGCGGCCGCCTTCGCCGCGGCGATGGCGGCGCGGGCGTCCTCGTGCGTCGCGTTGCCCATGGTGCCGATGACGCGGGCGTGGTCGTGCGGCTGGACGGCGTCGATGCGGCTCCCGCCGCCCATGCGCCGCTCGCCGCCGATGGTCATGGTGAGTTCGACGCGCTCCTTGGCGAGCTCGGTGAGCCTGCTCGTCAGCTCGGCACGTTCCGCGCTGCCGGGCGCGTACGTGAGGACGGGCTCATTCACCGGTGCGGGCACGTTCGTCACGGCGTCCATGCGCGACCTCCCTCTGCAATTCGTCATCGTTGAACTGCACAAACGCTATGCGCGTACGGGCCGGTACGGCTTGTGGAGACGCCCACTTTTTGACAATGTCGGTTGTCCGATGGAACAAGACACCGCCAGCGGGCCGCGGCCCGCACCCGTACCGCCCGCGGCCGAGCCGACGGACGCCGACCCCGCCGCGGCGGGGGTGCCGCTGCGGCGGCTGCTGCTCGCCGTCGGCGACCCCCTCGTCGAACTGCTCGCCGCGCCGTCAGGACTCGAATCGCCGGTCGCGAACGTGGTGATCGCCGACCCCGAGGACGACACCGAGACCCACACGGGCGACCTTGTGCTGCTGATCGGTGTGCGGGGCCGCGGGGCGTCGCACCTCGTCCGCGCCGCGGCGCGCAACGGCGCGGCCGCCGTCGCGGTCAAGACGTCGAGCCCCGAGGAGACCCGGCATCTGCGCGGTGTCGCGGGCGACACCGGCGTCGCCCTGCTGTCGGTGGCCCCCGAGGTCCGCTGGGAGCAGTTGCAGTCGCTGTGCCAGAGCGTGGTGGACGAGGCGCGGCTCTCCACCCGCGGCGACCTCGGCGACACCGCCGGCGACCTGTTCGCGCTCGCGCAGACCGTCGCGTCGCTGACCGGCGGGCTCGTCAGCATCGAGGACCCGGCGAGCCGCGTCCTGGCGTACTCCAGCGGCGGCGACCGGGAGGTGGACGAACTCCGCAGGCTGTCGGTGCTCGGCCGCAAGGGCCCCGAGTCCTACCTGGCGCTGCTGCGCGAGTGGGGGGTCTTCACCAAGCTGCGCGCCGGGGAGGAGGTCGTGCACATCGACGAGCACCCGGACCTCGGGATCCGGCGCCGCCTCGCCGTCGGGATCAGGGCGGGATCGCGCCCGCTGGGCGCGATCTGGGTGCAGGAGGGCACCCGGCCGTTCGCGGAAGGGGCCGGGGACGCGCTCCTCGGGGCCGCCCGAGTCGCGGCACTGCACATCATGCGGCGCCGCACCGAGATGACGGCCGGGCTGCGGCTGCGCGAGGACCTCCTCGCCGGGCTGCTGGAGGGGCGGGTCGAGGCCGCCGTCCTCGCCGACACCGTCGAGGTCGACCGCCACAACCCCGTGCTGGTGGCGGTGTTCGCCCCGGTGCCCGGTCCGCCGCCGGCCGGCCCTGCGGACGCGGCCGACCCCGCCGAGGACCGCAATGAGGACCGCAGCGAGGACCGCAACGAGGTGGAACTGCGGCGGCGCCGGCTCGCGGGGCTGGTGTCGGTGCACACCGCCGCGTACCGCCGCAAGGCGCTCGTGACGGTCCTGCACGGCCGGGTGTACACCCTCCTCCCGTCCGTGCCCCTGCGCGGCGCCGAGGGCACCGTCGCGGCGCTGGCGCACCGCATCGTGACGGCGGCGCAGGCCACGCTGGGCATCAGCGTGCAGGCGGCGATCGGGCCGCCGGTGCAGGCCCTCGCCGACGTGCCGAGTGCGCGGGTGGAGGCCGACCGGGTGCTGGCCGCCATGCGGCGCGGGCTCGACATGCGGGTGGCGTCGATGACCGACGTGCGCGGCCGGGTGCTGATCAGCGAGACCCTGGAACTGCTGCGCGGCAGCCCCGAGCTCCGCGACCCGCGTACCGCGCTGCTCGCCGACCACGACAAGGAGCACGGGTCGGAACTGGTGCCGTCGCTGCTGGCGTACCTGGACGCGTTCGGCGACGTCCGCAAGGCGGCGGCGCTCCTGCACGTCCACCCCAACACGCTGCGCTACCGGGTGCGCCGCGCCGAGGCGATCAGCGGGGTGGACTTCGCCGACCCCAACCAGCGGCTGTTCACGCACCTGCAACTGCTGCTCGAACAGCGCTGACCCCGCCCCGTCACGGGGCGGGGTCAGCGCTCGCTCAGCCGCCGGAGCCCGGCGGCGGGCCGTCGCCGCGCGGCCCGTCCTCGTCCGGCGCAGGGGGCGCGGGAGGCGCGGAGGGCGCGTCGGCGGGCGGGCCCGCGGTGCCTCCTGCCGCGAAGGAGTCCAGGGCCGCGGTGCTGCCCACCCGGTTCAGGTTGGACTTGCGGTAGGAGTACGCGAAGTAGATGATCAGCCCGAGCAGCAGCCAGACGCCGAACCGCGCCCAGGTGTGCCACTCGAGGAAGTAGATCAGCCACAGGCTGAACACCACGCCGATGATGGGCACCACGGGCATGCCCGGCGTGCGGAAGGTGCGGGGCAGGTCCGGGCGCTTGTAGCGCAGCACGATCACGGCGATGCAGACCACGATGAACGCCGACAGGATGCCGATGTTGGTCAGCTCGGCCACCGAGACGATGTCGATGAACCCGGCCAGCACGGCCGAGACGATGCCCGCGATCCAGGTGACCCGGACCGGGACGCTGTGCTTGGCGTCGGTCTTGGCGAACCACTTCGGCAGCAGCCCGTCGCGGCTCATCGCGAACCAGACCCGGGTCGCGCCCATCATGAACGTGAACATGACGGTGAGGATGCTCAGCACGGCGCCGATGGCGATGAGGTTGGCCAGCCAGCCCAGCCCGACCGCGCCGAATGCGGCGGAGAAGCCCGCGGTGGGGTCGATCTCGGTGTAGTTCTGCATGCCCGTCAGCACGAGCGAGGCGAGGACGTACAGCACCATCGAGATGAGCAGCGAGTAGATGATCGCCTTCGGCATGTGCCGCTGGGCGTCCTTGGACTCCTCGGCCGCCGTGCTCATCGCGTCGTAGCCGAACACGGCGAAGAAGACCAGCGCCGCGCCCCCCATGGTGCCGGCCACCCCGCCGGGGAAGAACGGGTTGTAGTTCGCCGTGTCGACGTAGAACACGCCGACGAGGATGATGACCAGCACGATCGTGAGCTTCATCGCCACGAAGACGGTCTCGAACCGGGCGGCGTTCTTCATGCCGCGGGTCAGCAGGAACGCGATACCGAGACACAGCAGGACAGCGAACAGGTTCACCTTGTAGCTGCCGTCGGCGACCCCTTCCGGCTCGGTGCCGGGCGCCCCCGACATCCACAGCGGGAGGTTCAGTCCGATCCCGTTCAGGAAGAAGTCGAAGTAGCCGGATATCCCGATGGCGACCACCGAGACGATCGCCACGTATTCGAGCAGCAGGTCCCAGCCGATGAACCAGCCGATGATCTCGCCGAGCACCATGTACCCGTAGGTGTAGGCCGACCCGGCCCGCGGGATGAGGCCGGCGAACTCGGCGTAGGAGAATGCCGCGGCGGCGCTCGCGACACCGGCGATCAGGAACGAGAACATGACCGCCGGCCCTGCACCGTCCCTTGCGACCGCGCCGGCGAGCGAGAAGACGCCGGCGCCGATGATCGCGCCGACGCCGATGGCGGTGAGCTGCCACAGGCCGAGGGACTTGGCGAGGCCGCCGCCCTCGGGTACCTCCTCCACACCGTCGAACGGCTTTCGCCGGAACACGCCCCTTCCGGGGCTGAGATTATGCTGACCGGTTGCCATGTCGTTTCCTGTCACGTGTGCGGATACGGGGGGCGCGGGCGGTCCGGTTCTTTTTCGGGGGTCACCGGCCAGCCCGCCGAGTGCGGTGCTACGGAAGGACTCCGGTGCCAGCCGCCACACGGTATCCCCGCACCGTACGCCCACACCCGCCCTCGTGGCCTGTTCCATGTCACTACAGTTCGGCGACATCGTTGTCCGATCGGACCAAGGCACCCGGCGCCCGGCGCGTGAAGAGGCCCTCGCTTGAGGGGGCTGCCGCGCGAGGCCGCCCTCGCAGGACAAGGCCGCCGTCGCGGATGCGAAGCACCACGGTGCCCTTCGACCGCCAGAGCCCGGCCACAGCTCGGTCACCGACCGGGTACACGTCTGGAGCGAATTCCGCAGCGTGGTGCGCACGCCGCCGGATGCTTCGCAATCGCGACGGCAGTCCGTCCGCTGTGGCGACAGCATCGATTCAGAGGTGCCCCCGGTCGGACTCGAACCGACACTTGTGACCCTTTTAGGGGGCCTGCCTCTACCATTGGGCTACGAGGGCCCGTTCATCATACCGGCCCCGACCGAATTCGCCGCGTTCGCACCGGTTTCCGGCGATTGGGCAATGCAACGGCCGCCTCCTGCGCAGGAGGCGGCCGTTTCGGTCGTGCGGGGCCCGGTGTTCAGCTCACTCGGCGCAGGAGCTGACCGTTCTCGATCTGGGGCTTGCTCGCGTGCTCGAACGCCTGGCGCGGCGCCGCCATCTCCGGCATCGAGGCGAGGTCGCGGCGGAGGAACAGGCCGAGCGTCCAGTCGGCGAGCACCCGCAGCTTGCGGTTGAAGGTGGGGACCGCGAACAGGTGGTACCCGCGGTGGGCCCACCACGCGAGCCGCCCGGTGAGCTTGATCCGGCCGAACATCTGGGCCGCCCCCTTGTGCAGGCCGAGGCCCGCGACCGCGCCCAGGTTCTGGTGCCGGTAGGGCGCGGGGGTGCCGCCGCGCAGGACGGCGGCGACGTTGTCGGCGAGGACCGGCGCCTGGCGCACCGCGTTCTGCGCGTTGGGCGGGTAGAACCCGCCGTCGCCGTCGGGGACCTGGGCGTTGTCGCCGCCGGCGAACGCGTTCTCGACCCCGTTCACCATGAGGTACTCGTTGGTGTCGACGTGCCCCTTGGGCCCGAGCGGCAGGTCGCCGGCCTGCACGACCGGGCTCGGCTTCACACCGGCGGTCCACACCAGGGTGCCGGCCTCGAACTCGGTGCCGTCGCTGAGCACCATGTGCTGGTCGACGGCCGACTCCAGGCGGGTGCTCAGCCGGACGTCGATACCGCGCTGGCGGAGCTGCGACAGCGCCTTCTGGCCGACGTCGGCGCCGACCTCCGGGAGGATCTTGTCGGCGGCCTCGACCAGGTAGAAGTGCAGGTCGTCCATTCCGATGGAGGGGTAGATGCGCGTGGCGTCGCGCGCGAGGTCCTCCAGTTCGGCGACCGCCTCGGCACCGGCGAACCCGCCGCCGACGAACACGAAGTTCAGCGCCTTGCGCCGCACGGCGGGGTCGCTGGTGGAGTCGGCGATGTTGAGCTGCTCCAGCACGTGGTTGCGCAGGTAGGCGGCCTCTTCGACGGTCTTGATGCCGATGCCCCACTCGGCGAGGCCGGGGACGGGCAGGGTGCGCGAGACCGCTCCGGCCGCCATGACGATGACGTCGTAGTCGATGCGGCGGGGCTCGCCCACGTTCGGCTCGAAGTCGACCGCGCGCCCGGCGTGGTCGATCCGGATGACCCGGCCGTTGAGGACCCTGGTGCGCTTGAAGACCTTGCGCAGCGGGACGACGACGTTGCGCGGGGAGATGCTGCCCGCAGCGGTCTCGGGCAGGAACGGCTGGTAGGTCATGTAGGAGTTGGGGTCCACAACGGTGATGCTCGCCTCGCCGGGGCCGAGCTTGCGCTCCAGCCGGCGGGCGGTGTACATGCCCAGGTATCCGCCGCCCACGATGAGCACGTGCGGAACCTTCTCGTCGCCTCCGCCGGGAACCAACCGGTAGTTCCTGCTCTCCGTCATCGTCTCTTCCGCCCCTTGGTACCGAATACTCGCCGCCACCGTTGGCGGCAAGATCGAGCGATCTTGTCCGACTGGAATCGGGGAGGCCGAGTTCAGCCGGAAGAAGATGCTTCCTTTCCTGCGAGCGGGGATTCGTCCCGCCCCTCGCCTGCTTGTGCATTCTTTCACAAGCACTTCGCGACAGGGAAGGCCGGGCGTCGATAGCTTTGTACCGCCCCGCGACCGAAAATTTGCATAAACTTGCAGGTCAAAGGGGTTGTGAACGCGTTAACGGACCCTGTGCGGGGTGATCGGACTCACGTGGTATCGGCGAGGCTCAGGCTCCACGCCAGACCGTCGAGGATGTCGTGCTCACCTGCGAGGAACCCGGCGGCCCCGACCCGGTCGATGACCCGGTCGAGGATGAGCGCGCCGGCGCCGATGACGTCGACCCGGCCCGGGTGCATGACCCCGATCGCCGCGCGCTCGTCGTGCGACATGGCCAGCAGCTCCCGCGCGATCGCGTGGGTCCGCTCCGCCGACACCCGGGCGTGGTGGATGCGCTCGGGGTCGTACTCGGGCAGGTCGAGTTCGATCCCGGCGACGGTGGTCGCGGTGCCGGCGACGCACACCACGGTGCCGGCCTGCTTCAGCGGGACCACCGCAGCGGCCTGCTCCAGCGCGGCGTCGATGTCGGCGGTGGCGGCGTCGATCTGGGCGGCGGTGGGCGGGTCGTCGGCGAGGTGGCGCTCGGTCATCCGCACGCAGCCGATGTCGACCGAGCGGGCCGCCCGCACCGGAGACTCCGCGCCGGTGCCGTCGTGCCCGATGACGAACTCGGTGGAGCCGCCGCCGATGTCGACCACCAGGAACGGGCCGGGGAACGCGGCGTCGCCGTCGGCCTCCAGTTCGGCGGTCGCCCCGATGAACGACAGCGCGGCCTCTTCGTCACCGGTGATGACCTCGGGCTCGACCCCGATGATCGCGCGCACCCCGTCGACGAACTCCTGCCGGTTGGCGGCGTCGCGGGTGGCGCTGGTGGCGGCCATGCGGACGGTGGCGGGGCCGAACTCCACGCCGTGGGACTCCATGAGCTCCGCGTAGCCGCGCAGCGCCTCGAAGGTCCGCTCCAGCGCCTCGGGGTCGAAGCGGCCGGTGCGGTCGACCCCCTGGCCCAGCCGGACGATCTCCATGCGCCGCACGAGGTCCAGGAGCTGGACGTCCTCGCCGCCGTCGGCGACGACGGCGCTGATGAGCAGCCGGATGGAGTTCGTGCCGCAGTCGATCGCGGCGACGGTGTGCATGGCCCCGCTCACCGCCGCCCGCCGTCCGCGCCGCGGTGCGCGGCTCCGGTGGCCGTGGGGTCTGCTGTGGGGCTCATGTGCGGTCCTCGGTGGGGTGGTCGGTGCGGTGACCGGTGGGGTGGTCGGTGGGGTGGCCGGTGGGGTGGTCGGTCGGCGTTGCAGTCGGCGTGCCGGCCTGCGGATCGGACGGCGGGGCGTCGTCGGGGTCGGCGTGCACGCACGGGCCCTCGGCCCACCAGTCGGGCAGGGCGTCGAGGGCTTCGCGGCCGAACGGGTTGCCGCCCGGCGCGGCGAGTTCGTGGGCGACGAGCGCGTGCAGGCACTTCACCCGCTCGGGCATGCCGCCCGCGGTCTGGGTGGTGGCGGGCAGCGGGTCGACGCCGTCGGCGCGGGCGAGGTCGTCGCGCTCGGCGCGGTAGGACGCGTGCGCGCGCTCGTAGACCGCGCGCAGCTCGGGGTCCTCGGCGAGGCGCGCCTGCATCGTGCGCATGACGCCGTCGGCCTCGAGGGTCCCGATGGCGGAGGCGGCGCGCGGGCAGGTCAGGTAGTACAGCGTGGGGAACGGGGTGCCGTCGGGGAGTCGGGGCGCGGTGCGCACCACATCGGGGTTGCCGCACGGGCAGCGGTGCGCGACCCCGCGCACCCCGCGCGGCGGCCGGCCGAGCTGGCGTTCGACGGCGACGGCGTCGGCACTGGTGAACGGCCCCGGAGGGGCGGTGTGATCGGCGGAAGTCATCTCGGTCGCCAGGATATCGGCCGCTGCCGGGCCCCGGTTCCCCGCCGCGCGCCGGAAGCCGCCGATCAGGGGCCGCCGACCGGGGCCGGATCAGGGCCGCCGATCAAGGGCCGGGGTCATCGGGCCGGGCTCATTGGGCCGGGCTCATCGGGCCGGGCTCATTGGGACGGCGGCTGGGCCTCGGGGATCTTCTCGCTCTTCGGTTCGGCCTGGTCGGCCTCCTGCACCGACTTCCACAGCTGCGTGAACCACGGGTCGGCGGACTTCGGCGCGCGCTTCACCCCGGTGTCCTCGTCCTCGTCGCCGACGACGACGTACGCCTTCTCGTCGGGGTACTGGTAGTGCAGCCGGGTGCGCGCCTCCTGCTCGATGTAGGGGCGCTGCTGGAGCTCGTCGTGGCGCCGGTCGAGCTCGGCGACGTTCTCCTTGGTGCGCGCGTTCTCCTCGCGCAGCTCGGTGATCTCGGCGCGCTGGGCGATGTACTCGCGCAGCGGGTACGCCAGGCTCAGCGCGATCACGCACACGACGAGGGCGAGGATCGCGGCCCTGCTGGTGAGGGCGGGGCGGCCGCGCGCCGCACCGGCGGGCCCCGCCGACTCGCGGCGGGGCCTCTTCGGCTTCTCGGACTTCGGGGCCATGACCTGGGAGCCTAGCCCTCCGGGGTGAAGCGGGGGAAGGCCGAAGCGCCGGCGTACACGGCGGCGTCGTCGAGCTCCTCCTCGATGCGCAGCAGCTGGTTGTACTTGGCGACCCGCTCGCTGCGCGCGGGGGCGCCCGTCTTGATCTGCCCGGCGTTGGTGGCGACCGCGATGTCGGCGATGGTGGTGTCCTCGGTCTCGCCCGACCGGTGGCTGATCATGGCGGTGTAGCCGCTGCGCTGGGCGAGGCCGACGGCGTCGAGGGTCTCGGTGAGCGTGCCGATCTGGTTGACCTTGACCAGCAGCGAGTTGGCCGCGCCCTCGCTGATGCCGCGCTGGAGCCGCTCGGGGTTGGTGACGAACAGGTCGTCGCCGACGAGCTGCACGCGGGCGCCCACCGACGCGGTGAGCCGCTGCCAGCCGGCCCAGTCCTCTTCGTCGAGCGGGTCCTCGATGGACACCAGCGGGTAGTCGTCGAGCAGGCCGGTGTAGTAGGCGGCCATCTCCTCGGAGGTGCGGGTCGTGCCCTCGAACTGGTAGCCGCCGTCCTTGTAGAACTCGCTGGCGGCGACGTCGAGCGCGAGCGCGATGTCGCGGCCGGGCTCGTAGCCGGCCTTCCGCACGGCCTCCAGGATGAGGTCGAGCGCCGCGCGGTTGCTCTCCAGGTTCGGCGCGAAGCCGCCTTCGTCGCCCACGCCCGTGGCGAGCTTGTGCGCCTTCAGCACGGACTTCAGCGCGTGGTACACCTCGGCGCCCCAGCGGACCGCCTCGCGGAAGGTCGGCGCGCCGATGGGCGCGATCATGAACTCCTGGATGTCGACGTTGGTGTCGGCGTGCGCGCCGCCGTTGAGGATGTTCATCATCGGCACGGGCAGGACGTGCGCGTTCGGACCGCCGATGTAGCGGAACAGCGGGAGGTCGGCGGCCTCGGCGGCGGCCTTGGTGACGGCAAGGGACGCGCCGAGGATCGTGTTGGCACCGATCCGCGACTTGGTGGGGGTGCCGTCCAGGTCGATGAGGGCGCGGTCGATGAGCCGCTGCTCCTCGGGCCCGTAGCCGAGGAGTTCGTCGGCGACCTCGTCGTTGACGAACGCGACGGCCTTCTCGACGCCCTTGCCGAGGTAGCGGTCGCCGCCGTCGCGCAGCTCCACGGCCTCGAACTGCCCGGTCGACGCGCCGCTGGGGACCGCCGCGCGCGCGGTGGTCCCGTCGTCGAGCAGGACCTCGACCTCGACTGTCGGGTTACCGCGGGAGTCGAGAATCTCCCGCGCCTGCACTGCCTCGATCGACGACAACGTAGTACTCCTAAGTTCCTCGCGTCTGTTCGCGGCCCGCGCGCCCGCGCCGACCGCGTTCGGCGCACGTGGCGGCGCCGGGTGGCCGACATGCGGTCTTCCCCGCTCCGCGGACCATGGCAGAGCCTACCGACCGGCCCTTGCGGCGTCTCTCCCCTACCCGGGATCCGGTGCGGTCCGCGCGCGCTGTCGGCGGCGTTTCGGCCGCGCACCGGCGGCGCGGGCGGGGCGCGGCGCGGGCCCGGCGCGGCGTGTCGCCGCCACCCCCCGCTCCAATTTCCCACTTTTCGAGTAGGAAATCCGGTGAGGGCATTGGCAGCCACCGCGCGATCACCTACTATTCCCATCTAAGCAGTAGAAATTATGGGAAGGCAGCAGCGCCTCATGCAGACCCTGATCCTCCTCGCCGTCGCCGGGCTCCTCGCCCAGCTGGTCGACGGCAGCCTCGGCATGGCCTACGGCGTCACGCTGACAACACTGCTGCTGGTCATCGGCACCAACCCGGCGGCGGCCTCGGCGACCGTGCACCTCGCGGAGATCGGCACCACCCTCGCGTCCGGCATCTCCCACTGGAAACTCGGCAACGTCGACTGGAAGGTGGTCCGCCGGATCGCCATCCCCGGTGCCATCGGCTCCTTCGCCGGGGCGACCTTCCTGAGCCGGCTCTCCACCGAGGCCGCCGAACCGGTGATGTCGGGCCTGCTCCTGGCGCTCGGCATCTACATCCTCGTCCGCTTCACCGCGTGGGGCACCCCCCGCGGCAACCTCGGCAAGCCGCTGCGCAAGCGGTTCCTCACGCCGGTCGGCCTGTTCGGCGGCTTCGTCGACGCCACCGGCGGCGGCGGGTGGGGGCCCGTGGGCACGCCCGCCCTGCTCGCCAGTGGGCGCATCGAACCGCGCAAGGTGATCGGCTCCATCGACACCAGCGAGTTCATCGTCGCGGTCGCCGCGAGCCTGGGCTTCCTCTACGGCCTCGGCCACGAGAACATCAACTTCGCGTGGGTCGGCGTCCTGCTGCTCGGCGGGGTGATCGCCGCGCCGATCGCCGCCTGGATCGTCCGGCACGTGCCGCCGCGGGTCCTCGGCTCGCTCGTCGGCGGCGTCATCGTCTTCACCAACATGCGCACCATCCTGCGCAGCGAGTGGATCGACGCCTCCGGCGGCGCACAGACCGCCGCCTACATCGCCCTCGCCCTGGTCTGGATCGGGGCCGTCGCCTGGTCGGTGCGCGCGCACCTGGCGGACCGCCGCCTGGAGCGCGAACTCGCCGCCGGCACACCCCCCGACGCCGAGGAGCCCGTCGAAGCCAGGGAGTGATCCCGGCGACCCGTATCCTGGCGGTCCGCGGCCACATCCGGCCGCGGACCGCTGCTGTTCGGGGGCGTTCGGCGGCCGGTCGCCGTACCGCGCGAGCCGTCGGGCCCGAATGGAGTAGCAGCGCGCCGTTCGGTCAGATACGGGGGTGAGTCGCGGATATTGGAGGGCGATGACCACCCCGGAGCCGCCCAGACGGCGCAACACCGAACTCGGCCTGCTCGTCGCGGCCCTGTTCGTGCTGGTGGTCGGCGCCGCTGCCGCCGGGCTGGAGTCGAAGGGGTCGGTGCCGCCGGCATTGGCGGCCATCGTGGTGGTCCTCGGCACTCTGGCGTTCGCGGCGCACGGCGTCCTGCGCCGCGCCGCCCCGTGGGCCGACCCGCTCATCCTGCCGGTCGCGGTCCTGCTGAACGGGATCGGGCTGACCGTGATCTGGGCCCTGCACCAGAACAACGGCGGCAACGGGTCCCCGCTCAAGCAGCTCCTCTGGTCGGCCCTCGGGATCCTCGCCGCCGTCGCCGTTCTGGCGGCCGTCCGCGATCCGCGGCGCCTCCAGCGCTACCCCTACCTCATGGCGGTCGCCGCGATCGTGCTGATCGCCATCCCCATCGCGCCGGTGATCGGCCTGGAGATCTACGGGGCGCGGCGCTGGATCGGGATCGGCGGGCTCACGGTCCAGCCCTCGGAGTTCGCCAAGATCACCGGCGTCGTCTTCCTCGCCTCCTACCTGGTGAACAAGCGCGAAGTGCTGTCGGTGGCCGTGCGCAGGGTGACGATCGGCCGGGTGAAGGTCTTCAGCATCCCGCGGCTCCGCGACACCGGGCCGGTCGTCTCGGCCTGGCTCGCCGCGATCCTGCTGCTGGTCGGCACCAAGGACCTGGGCACGTCGCTGCTGCTGTTCGCCCTGTTCCTGTCGATGCTCTACGTCGCGACCCAGCGCAAGTCGTGGGTGGCGATCGGCCTCGTCCTGTTCGCCATCGGCGCGACCATCGCCTCGACCGTCTTCTGGCACGTCCGGCAGCGGGTCGACATCTGGCTCGCGCCGTTCGACCCCGAGGTGTACCGCTCCCCCGACGGCAGCCACCAGGTCGTCCAGGGCCTGTTCGCGCTCGCCGACGGCGGCATCACCGGCACCGGCTTCGTCGAGGGGCGCTCCGCCCGGATCTTCGCCGCCGACAGCGACTACATCCTGGTCTCCATCGGGGAGAAGCTCGGCCTCGCCGGGCTCAGCGCCGTGGTCGTCCTGCTGGCCCTGCTGGTCGAACGGGGCTACCGGGTGGCGCTCGCGTCGCGCGATCCCGCCGTCAAGATGATGGCGTCGGGGTTCGCGTTCCTGCTGGCCTTCCAGACCTTCGTCGTGCTGGGCGGTGTGACCCGGCTGATCCCGCTGACCGGCATGACCACCCCGCTGCTGTCGGCCGGCGGGTCGGCGCTGCTGTCGAACTGGATCATCGTCGGGCTGTGGCTGCGGATGAGCGACACCGCGCGGCGCCCCGCGCGCCCGACCCTCCAGAGCGAGGGCCTGACCCAGGAGATCGCGCTGCGGTGACGCGCCGGGACGCGCCCTGCGGAGCCGGGCGGGGGCCGGTCGAGGGCCGGGCGGCGACCCGGCGCGGGTCAGCCGCCGAGGGCGCGGCAGGAGGCGTCGATGGCGGCGGCGCGGTACCGCTCGACCGGGATGCCGGGCAGCATCACCGCGCTGTCCTGCAAGCCGCCGAGCGCGACCAGCACCCGCGCCTGCTCCTCGGGGCTCGGGTCGGGCCCGGTGAGCAGCGCGACGACGCGGGTCCGCCAGTCCAGGAGCAGGGGCACGACCCCGGTGCGCCCGAGCGCGGCGAAGTCGTTGACCACGGCCTGGAACAGCGGCCGGTGCCGGTGGAAGAGGTCGAAGGTCTCCTCGATCACGGTGCGCGCCGGGGTGCCCGCCGCCTCGACCCGGCTCAGCATGGCCGCCATGTCGTCGGTCAGGGGCAGCACCAACTCGGCGAGCAGGTCGTTCTTCGACGGGAAGTGGTAGTACAGGGCCGCCTTGGTGATGCCCAGCCGCTCGGCGATCTCGCGCAGGCTGGTGGACTCGAACCCGTTCTGCGCGAAGAGTTCCAGCGCCACCGAGCGGATCCGCTCGCGGGTGTCGGTCCGTGCCATCTGCGCTCCCACCTGTGGCCCTGCCGCGCCCATCGGTCGGACATCGCGGTCCGGGGCGAGCGTATCCGACCTTACCTACTTGACGGCAGGCAAGTGCGTTGCTTACCGTGCGGCAAGTAAGTCCATATCCACGGGACCCCTCGGGACACGCCATGAGCAGCAGACCGCCCACCGTCCTCGTCTCCGGCGCCAGCATCGCCGGCCCCGCACTCGCCTACTGGCTCGGCCGCCACGGCTACGCCGTCACCGTTGTGGAGCGCAGCCCCGCCCTGCGGCCCGGCGGCTACGCCATCGACGTCCGCGGCGCGGCCCTCGACGTCGCCCAGCGCATGGGCGTGCGCGAGCAGATCCGGGAACAGCGCACCCGCCAACAGGGCATGACCGTCGTCCACGGCCGCAGGGACCGCCGCATCGACATCACCGGGCCGACATTCGACCAGGCGCCCGCCGCCTCGCCCGGCATCGAGATCATGCGCGACGACCTGTGCGCCACGCTGTACCAGGCGGCGGCCGACAACACCGAGTACCTCTTCGACGACACCATCACAGCCATCGACCAGGGGCCCGACGGCGCGAAGGTGACCTTCGAGAACGCGGCGCCGCGCACTTTCGACATCGTCGTCGGCGCCGACGGCCTGCACTCCGCCACCCGGTCGCTCGCGTTCGGCCCCGAGCACCGCTACCGCCGCGACCTCGGCGCCTACGTCGCCATCTTCACGACCGACAACTACCGCGGCCTCGACCACTGGGCGGAGATCCGCAACACCCCCGGCCGCCTCATGGGCATGTACGCGGCGCGCGGCAACACCACGGCCATGGGCCTGTTCCTGTTCCGCGCCGAGGAGTCCCTCGGCCACGACCACCGCGACGAGGACCAGCAGAAGCGCATCCTCGAAGCGGTCTTCGCCGGCGCGGGCTGGGAGGCACCGGAGCTGCTGCGGCGCATGCGCACGGCCGAGGACTTCTACTTCGACACCGTCTCCCAGATCCGCATGGACCGCTGGACCGCCGGCCGCGTGGCGCTGGTCGGCGACGCCGGGTACGGCCCCTCCCCGATGTCGGGGCAGGGCACCAGCCTCGCCATCGTCGGCGCCTACGTCCTCGCCGGAGAGCTCAAGGCGGCGGGCGGCGACCACACCGCCGCGTTCCCCCGCTACGAGGCGCGGATGCGCGGCTTCGTGCGCGCCAACCAGGACATCGCGGGCGACGGGCTGAAGGTCCTCGCCCCGCGCACCCCCGCCGGCGTGTGGCTGCGCAACCAGGCCTTCCGCGCCGCGCCCATCGCCGCGCGGTTCGGCGGGCTGATCGACAAGGTCCACAGCGCGGCCAACGCGATCGACCTGCCCGCCTACTGAGCGGCGGCGCTCAGTCCCAGTACCCCCGCCACTGCTCCGGGGTGAGGGAACGGGGGTCGTGCCCGTCGGCCCGCGCCTTGGACTCGGCGGCGCGCACCCGGGCGTCGAACCGGCGGGCGGCGGCGCGGAGGTCCATCTCCGGGTCGGCGTCGCCGCGGCGCCCGGCGTCGACGGCGGCGAACAGCGCGCCGCCGTCCCCGCCGTCGTCGCCGATGAGCTCGGCCGGCAGCCCGTTGCGCACCGCCCGCTTCTGCAACTCGTAGGCGAGCAGGGCGGCCGGCTGGCCGAACGGCACCCCTTCCAGGACCGACGCGTCGGCCTCGCCCTTCGCGGCCCGCTCGGCGGCCTTGATCGTCTCCCAGTTGGCGCGCACGTCGTCGGCGCCGTCGACCGGCGTGCCGGCGAAGACGTGCGGGTGGCGGCGGGTGAGCTTGCCGATGATGGCGTCGGCGACGTCGTCGACCGTGAACCCGTCGGCGCCGCGGTCCTGGGCGACCCTGGCGTGGAAGACCACCTGCAACAGGACGTCGCCCAGTTCGTCGCGGAGCAGCGCGAGGTCGCCGCCCTCGATGGTCTCCAGCGTCTCGTACGCCTCCTCGATGAGGTACTTCGCCAGCGACTCGTGGGTCTGGGCTGCGTCCCACGGGCAGTCGCGGCGCAGCGTGTCCATGACCTCCACCAGGTCGAGCAGGCGGTGTCCGGGGCGGGGCTCGCTCATGTGTCCCTCCGTGGTGCTGCGGGCAGCCGGCCGTCCGCGCGCAGGGCCGCCACGACCGCGGCGACCGAGTCGGACTCGGCCACCCCGGTGGTGTCGATCACCAGGTCGGCGTCTTCCGGGGCCTCGTAGGGGTCGGATATCCCGGTGAACTCCGGGATCTCGCCCGCTCGGGCCTTGGCGTACAGGCCCTTGCGGTCGCGCTCCTCGCACACCTCCAACGGGGTGGCGACGTGCACGAGGAAGAAGTCGCCGGTCGCCTCGGCCATGGCGCGGACCTCGGCGCGCGTCGCCGCGTACGGCGCGATGGGCGCGCACACCGCCACCCCGCCGTGCCGGGCGACCTCCGCGGCGACGTAGCCGATACGCCGGATGTTGAGGTCGCGGTCGGCGCGCGAGAAGGTCAGCCCCGCCGAGAGCAGCCGCCGCACGACGTCGCCGTCGAGCAGGGTGACCGTGCGGCCGGCCGCGCCGACCTGCTCGGCGACGCCGCGCGCGACGGTGGACTTGCCCGACCCCGACAGGCCGGTGAAGAACAGGGTGAGGCCGCGGCGGGACCGCGGCGGCCGGGCCCGGGCGAGTTCGGCGGCGACCTCGCGGGGGCTGAACCACTCCGGCAGCGGCTCGCCGCGGTCGAGCATCGCCGCGGTCGCCGCGTCGTCGGGCTCGGCCCTGCGGCGCGCCGGTTCGATCTCCGCCGCCGGCGCCCACGCGCCCGTGCCGGTGTCGAGCGCCCACACCGGCTGGCGCAGGACCGGGATCGGCGCGCCGCCGACCGGCGGGCGCTCCTCCCCCGGCCCGGCGGCGACCAGCAGGCGGTCGGCGCCGTACGCAGCCGCGACGTGCGCCGCCAGGGCGTCGCGGCGGTCGGCCGGGACGGGGGCGCCCGCGGTGCCGCCGGGCAGCGTGAGGACGACCAGGTGGGCGGGCACGGGCAGGGCCGCCAGTGCGGCGGCGACGGCCGGGGCCGCGCCCTCGCTGTCGGCGGGCGTGTCGACCAGGACGAGCAGCTCCGCGGCCCCGGCCGCCCGGACGGCCGCCCGGATCTGGGCGAGCGCGCGGTGGTGCAGCGGGCGGCCGGTGAGGACGGCGAGCAGCGGCCCGCCGGCGGTCCCCGCCTCGGCCCGGCGCGTGCGGATCTCGGCGGGTGCGGACCGCAGCCGGCGCAGCGCACCGTAGCGGGGCGCCGCCTGCGGGCGGAGCGTCCCGGCGAGGTGGTCGCGGCCCTCGGCCCGCCAGCCCCCGGTCGCGTCGAGCACCGCGAGCGGGGCGCCTTCGGGGTCGGTGAGCAGCAGCGACGCGGCCCCCGCAGCGGACTCCGGCACCGGCAGGACCACCGGCACGGGCCACGGGGTCCCGTCGGGGAGCACGCCGCGCTCGCGCACCGAAGCCGCCTCGGCCGCGGTCATGAAGCCCTGGATCGGCAGCGCACCGCTGCGGATCAGCTCCAGGAACGCCATGGCCTCCGGCCCGGGTGTGAGGGCCGGCGGATGGCCTGACATAGCGGTTCCTCCCTGGTCGCCGGGCGCTCGGCTGCGGACCCAGGGTATTGGCCGCCGCCCCGCGCCGCCGCGCCGCGGGTCCCGGACCCCGCGGCCGTCGCCCCGCTGATCCTGTGGAACGGGGCCGTTGGCTCAGGTGGAGTTTCGGCTTCTCGGGGTCGGTCCGTCTGCGGGGCGGCCTTGTCGCAGTGCCGCACAGCGGTGTCTGCGGGAAGAGCGGCACCAACGGCGGTGGGTCGGCCCTGGCGGGAACGCGTCGGGGGCGCGGTGGAAAAAAGCGGCACCAAGGGCGGCGGTGGGGTCCGGTCGGCGGTCGTCCGCGCGGTGCCACCGCGTCGCGTTCACCCCGGCGACCGGCCTCCGTGAAGTATTCTCCACTTCGGGCGTGGAGTGGAGAATACTTCACGGAGGCTTCCGGAAAAGCCGACAGTCCACCCGAAACGGGATGACCACCCACCCCGGCCACCCGCCGCCGTCGGCGCTGCTCGTCCCCACCGCACACCCGCACGCGGCGCTGCGGCAAGGCCGCCCGGCAGACGGGCCGCACCTCGACCGCGAGGCCCGTTGCCGCCGGATCCCCGCGGGACGCGGGTCCTTCCCTCCGGACGCGCGGACGGGCGGCTACAGCGGGGGCATGAAGCCGGGCCGTCCGCCGGAGGCGCGGGGCTCCCCCCCGTCGGAGGGCGACCCCGCATCGGGGCCCGCGTCCGGCGGGACGTCCGGCGGCGGGCCCGGCCACGGGTCCCGGTCCGGGGGCACTCCGCCGTCCGGCGGCGGGTACCCGGGCTGCGCCGTCCCGTACTGCGGCCCGTACTGCGGCCCGTGGTACGGCGCGTGCGCCGGCGGCCGCGCCCAGGTGCCGGCCGGGTCGCCGGGAACGGGCTGCTGCGCGACGGCCCACATGGGGTCGTACGGGTACTGCGGCGCGCCCGCGGGCCCCACCGCGGCGGGCTCCGGCGGCCCGAATCCCTCAGGCACCGTGCGTCGGACGCCCTTGCGCCGGGCCAACCACACCACCAGCCCGATGAACAGGCCCAACTGCGGCACCGACACGGCGAGCTGGATCCAGTCGCCCGAGCCGGTGGCGACGTCGGCGTCCAGCGCCGAGCCGTCGGCGCTGCCCAGCGCGAACAGCAGGGTGTTGTTGAGCACGTGCAGGGCGATGGCGGCCTCCAGCCCGCCCGTGTACCAGGTGAGCCATGCCGCGACCAGCCCGAACAGGGCGACGTCGGCCAGCGCCCAGGAGTCGTAGGCGTGCAGCGAGGCGAACACCAGGCCGCTCACGAGGATCGCGAGGATCGGGGTCCGCAGGAACCGGTTCAGCAGGGAACCGCCGTTGCGCTCTCCCGCAGCGGCACCGTAGGACCCGACGAGCTGCATGAGGAAGCCCCGCAGCGCGTACTCCTCGGCCGAGGACTGCAACGGGACCACGACGATCAGCACCGCGAGGGTGGTCAGGAAGTACGACCAGCCGACGAACTCGCCGAACAACGGCTCTTCGGGGGTGAGCACGGTTTGCAGCACGCTCAGCACGCCGATCGCAAGGCCGACGCACACCGCGGCGACCACGGCGCACAGCAGCAGCCAGCGCCAGCGCAGGTGCCCCTCGACCGAGGACAGCGTGCCCACCCTGCGGCGCAGCAGCAGCCAGGTGGCGAGCATCGCGCACGGGGTCATGATCGCGATGCTGAGGAGGTTCAGCGAGGTGTCGGCGAGGGGTTCGCCGATGATCCGGGTGCCCGTGGTCTCCAGGCCGAGCACGGCGTTGGCGACGATCCCGGCCAGCACCAGCACGACGCCGCCCAGGACGAAGCAGAACGCCCCGAGGAGCAGGGCGAGCGGCGGCCGCCACCAGCGGCGGCGCTCGGTGCGGTCCAGCCGGTGGAACGGCGTCCCCGCGGGCGCGCGACCCAGGCCCGGTGCCGGATACGGGTACGGGGGCGGCCACGGCGGCGGGGCCTGCCCGGGGGGCGGCTGGCCGTACTCCGCCCATTGCGGTGGCGGAGGACCCTGGTGCGGCCAGTGCGCATTGTTCATGGGTCCAACGATCGCAGGGTCGATGCCAAATGCGCATCAAAGCCCCCCTCGTTCCACCCGGAGCCCCCGCAATGCGGCCACAACCGGCCGCCGCGGCGCGCACCGCCGCCCGCGTCGGCGGCGGTGCGCGCCGCGGTGTGTGCGTCTCCGCGGGGCCGCCGACGGCGGCCGAAACGTGTGGCCGGGGTGGGTCGGACGCGCTACGGTTCGCCGCATGCCGCAACGAGACGATGCAGGACCGCGGGCCGTCACAGCGGACGACGTCGCCCTCGCCGTACGGCTCGCGGTCGAGACCCTCGGCCGGGCGCCCGCAGCGGCGTGGGACCGCAAGGCTGGGCCGCTGGAGTGGGACTGCCGGGAGACCGCCGAGCACCTCGTCGACGACCTCTTCGCGTACGCCGTCCAGCTGGGCCCGCGGACTCCCCCGTTGGACGCCGAGGTCCCGTTCCACTGGGAGAGCCGCCGCCCGGGCGGGCCCGAGAACGCCGTCCACGCCGACCGCGCCGCCGGGCCCGCTGGGCTGCTCCAGACGCTGGAGGCGAGCGGCGCGCTGCTCGTCGCCATGGTGCGCACGACCCCGCCGGAGGTCCGCGCCCACCACAGCTTCGGGGTGTCCGACCCGGCGGGTTTCGCCGCCATGGGGGTCGTGGAGACCCTGGTCCACACCGGTGACCTCGCGGAGGGCCTCGGCCTGGACTGGGCGCCGCCCGCCGACCTGTGCGCCCGCGTCCTCACCCGGCTGTTCCCCGATGTTGCATCCGACAACGGATCCGACCCCGACGCCGCATCCGGCACCGGCCCCTGGCCGACCCTGCTGTGGGCCACCGGGCGCGCCGAACTCCCGGGGCGGCCGCGCCGCACCCGTTGGCGCTGGCACAGCGCGCCACTGGGCTGACGCCCGGGCGGCCGCGGCCGCCCAGGGACGGGGGCGGGGGCGGGCCGTCCGTGCGGCGGCGGGAAGCCAGCGGCCGGTCCGTGTGTTGGTGGTGGTGTCCACTGCTGCGAACGCAGTGCCCGAAGGGCATCCGCGCCGCGGCCGGCGCAACCCGACCCCAAAGCCGCCGATCCGGATGCCGCCGAGGTCCGGCGCCGCGTAGTCTGGTGGGTGGGGATATCACCGGCCGTCCCGCACTTCACGCGCTGCCGCACCGCCGCTTCCACTCTCACACGCCCCAACTTGGTGACATGAGCCTTTCTGGACTTCTCGCCGTCGTCGCCGACGATCCGGCACTCGCTAACGCGATCGAAACCGCCCGAGGCGGCAACGACCCCCGCCTCGACTTCGTCGCGCCCACGGCCCTGCGGCCGTTCCTTGTCGCCGCGACGGCGGCCGAGGCTCCAGTGGGCGCCGACCGCCCCGTTCTGGCCATCACCGCGACCGAGCGCGAGGCCGCCGACCTCACCGAGGCACTGAGCTGCCTGCTCCCCGAGGACTCCGTCGCGCTGTTCCCCGCGTGGGAGACCCTGCCGCACGAGCGCCTGTCGCCGCGCTCCGACACCGTCGGCCAGCGCCTCGCCGTCCTGCGACGGCTCACCCACCCCGATCCCGCAGACCCGCTCACCACCCCGCTGCGCGTGGTCGTGGCGCCCGTGCGCAGCGTGCTCCAGCCGCTCGTCGCGGGCCTCGGCGACCTCGCCCCGGTCCGCATCCGCCCCGGCGACGAAGCCTCCCTCGACGACGTCGTGGCGTCGCTGGTCAACGGCGGCTACGCGCGGGTCGACCTGGTCGAGAAGCGCGGCGACCTCGCCGTGCGCGGCGGCATCCTCGACGTCTTCCCGCCGACCGAGGAGCACCCCCTCCGCTTGGAGTTCTGGGGCGACGAAGTCGACGAGATCCGCTACTTCCAGGTCGCCGACCAGCGGTCCATCGACAAGGGGTCGGCCAACACCGCCGGCTCCGCAGCGGCCGACGGCCTGTTCGCCCCGCCCTGCCGCGAACTGCTGCTCACCCCCGCGGTCCGCGAGCGGGCGCGCGCGCTCGCCGAGCAGCACCCCTCGCTGGCCGACCTCCTCGGCAAGCTGGCCGACGGCATCACCGTCGAAGGCATGGAGGCGTTCGCGCCCGTCCTCGCCGAGGACATGGAGCTGCTGTTCGACCACCTGCCCAAGGGCGCGCACATCATCGGCTGCGACCCCGAGCGCATCCGCGCCCGCGCCCAGGAGCTCGCGGCGACCAGCCAGGAGTTCCTCGACGCCTCCTGGATCAACGCCGCGTCCGGCGGCGAGGCGCCCATCGACCTCGGCGCGTCCGCCTACAAGTCCATCGCCGAAGTCCGCTCCGACGCCGACCGCCTCGGCCTGCCCTGGTGGAGCATCACCCCCTTCGACGCCGGGGTCGACGAGGACGACGACTCCGTCCTCATCGGGGCGAGCGCCGCCGACGAGTACCGGGGCGACACCGAGCGCGCCATCGCCGACGTCAAGTCGTGGCTGCACGACGAATGGCGGGTCGTGCTGCTGACCCAGGGCCACGGCCCGGCCGAGCGGCTGGTCGCCATGCTGCGCGACGCCGGGCTCGGCGGGCGGCTGGCCGAGGACATCCCCACCGCGCCCCCGACCGCCGTCGCCACCGTGTCGACCGGGCTTATCGAGCACGGTTTCGTCTGGCGCGCGGTGCGCACCGTCGTCCTCACCGAGACCGACCTCGCCGGGCAGAAGTCCTCCACCAAGGACATGCGGAAGATGCCCAGCCGCAGACGCGGCGCCATCGACCCGCTCCAGTTGAAGTCCGGCGACTACGTCGTCCACGAGCAGCACGGTGTCGGCCGCTACATCGAGATGGTGAGCCGCAGCATCCAGGGCGCCACCCGCGAGTACCTGGTCATCGAGTACGCGGCGTCGAAGCGCGGGCAGCCGGGCGACCGCCTGTTCGTGCCCACCGACCAGCTCGACGAGGTCACCCGCTACGTCGGCGGCGAGGCGCCCTCGCTGTCCAAGATGGGCGGCGCCGAGTGGACCAAGACCAAGAACCGCGCCCGCAAGATCGTCCGCGAGATCGCCGGCGACCTCATCCGGCTGTACTCCGCGCGGCAGGCGTCGCCCGGCCACGCCTACGCCCCCGACTCCCCGTGGCAGCGGGAGCTGGAGGACGCGTTCCCCTACGTCGAGACCCCCGATCAGCTCGCCGCCATCGACGAGGTGAAGTCCGACATGGAGAAGCCGGTGCCGATGGACCGGCTCATCTGCGGCGACGTCGGCTACGGCAAGACCGAGGTGGCGGTGCGCGCCGCGTTCAAGGCGGTGCAGGACGGCAAGCAGGTGGCGGTGCTGGTGCCCACCACGCTGCTGGTGCAGCAGCACCTGTCGACGTTCAGCGAGCGCTACGCCGCCTTCCCGGTGTCGGTGAAGCCGCTGTCGCGGTTCCAGACCGACGCCGAGGTCGAGGCCACCCGCGAGGGGATGCGCCGCGGCGAGGTCGACATCGTCATCGGCACCCACCGGCTGCTGTCGACCGAGACCAAGTTCAAGAACCTCGGCCTGGTGATCATCGACGAGGAGCAGCGGTTCGGGGTCGAGCACAAGGAGTCGTTGAAGCGGCTGCGCACGCAGGTCGACGTCCTCGCGATGTCGGCGACCCCGATCCCGCGCACGCTGGAGATGGGCCTCACCGGCATCCGCGAGATGACCACCATCCTCACCCCGCCCGAGGAGCGCCACCCCGTCCTGACCTTCGTCGGCCCCTACGACGAGAAGCAGATCACCGCCGCCATCAGGCGCGAGATGATGCGCGAGGGCCAGGTGTTCTTCGTGCACAACCGGGTCGCGTCGATCGAGCGGGTGGCGGCGTCGATCAGCCGCCTGGTGCCCGAGGCGCGGGTCGCCTACGCCCACGGCCAGATGAACGAGCAGCAGCTCGAAAAGGTCATGGTCGACTTCTGGGAGAAGAACTTCGACGTCCTGGTGTCGACCACCATCGTGGAGTCGGGGCTCGACGTCCCCAACGCCAACACGCTGATCGTCGACCGCGCCGACACCTACGGCCTGTCGCAGCTGCACCAGTTGCGCGGCCGGGTGGGGCGCGGGCGCGAACGCGCCTACGCCTACTTCCTGTACCCGCCGGAGAAGCCGCTCAGCGAGACCGCGCACGAGCGCCTGGCGACCGTCGCCCAGCACACCGAGACCGGCGCCGGCATGTACGTCGCGATGAAGGACCTGGAGATCCGCGGCGCGGGCAACATCCTGGGGGCCGAGCAGTCCGGGAGCATCGCCGGGGTCGGGTTCGACCTCTACGTCCGCATGGTCGGCGAGGCGGTGCGCGAGCTGCGGGGCGGCGAGGGCGGCGAGCCCGAGACCGAGACAAAGGTCGAGCTGCCCATCGACGCCCACATCCCGCACGACTACGTCCCCGGCGAGCGGCTGCGGCTCGAGGCGTACCGCCGCATCGCCGGTGTCACGGGCGACGCCGATATCGCGGCGGTGCGCGAGGAGCTCGCCGACCGCTACGGCGAGCCCCCGCAGCCGGTCGACAACCTGCTCGCCGTCGCCCGGTTCCGGGTGCTCGCCAAGAGCGCGGGGCTGACCGACGTCGTCCTCCAGGGCGCCCAGATCAAGTTCGCGCCGGTGGAGCTGCGCGAGTCGCAGCAGCTCCGGGTGCGGCGGATGTACCCGAAGTCCATCCTGAAGGAGACCGCGAAGACCCTGCTGGTGCCCGCGCCGAAGGCCGGCGGGCTGGGCGGCCGGCCGCTGCGCGACCTCGAACTGCTGACCTGGGCCGCCGAATTGGTCGAGGCGGTGTTCGAACCCGGCAAGGCGAAGGCCGTCCCGAAGGACTGACCCCGGTGGCGCCGTTCCCCGCCGGGCCGCCGTGCCCGGCGGGGAACGGCGTTTCGGGGTGCGCCGCGCGCCACGCCCGAGCGGCGGGAAAGGGTTTCCCTCGTAACGCCCAACATCCGGGCCGAAATTCATGGTTCCGGTAAAACTTCCGGACGACAAGATCGATTACGGTTAGTGTTTTAGAACTTACGCTTTGTGGTAATCGCCGAAAGGACCGTGCCGGATGGACGCCACCACCCGCGGACCTTGGGGCGCCGCCGCCGCGGCGCCGCAGAGGCGCGGCACGCCCGCACCCTTCGTTGTTCCCGGCACCGCGCCGGTCCCGCCCGCGTTCGGGCCGGGCACGCCGCGGCCGCCGGCGCCAGGGGGCGGTCGGACTCCGGGGGGTGTCACGTGTTGAACGGAGAGACCAGCTACCTGACGGATCTCGCAGAAGTGCTGTGGCCGTGCGGCGGGCTGCTCGGCCGGGGCGGCGACACCGCGGCCCTGACCCGGACGGCCGCGCCGCGCCCCCGCGCCGAGATCCGCGAATACCTGCCGGTGCCGTCGGCCCGCAACCCGCGCGTCATCCTCCCCGCGACCAACCGGTACGCGGCGATCCGCGGCATCTCCGCGTTCGCCCAGCACCACTCGCTGCGGGAACGCATGCGGACCGCGGTCCTGACCACCGCGTTCGCCAGCGGCTTCGCCCCATTGGTGCTCCGCGACCGGCTGCACGTCGCCGCCGGCCCGACCATCGAGCGCGAGCTGTCGGCGGCGCTCGACCGCGACGTGATCATCGCCATCCACGTCGGGCCGCCGCGCGCCAACCGCAAACCGGTCCTGCTGCTGCTCACCCCGGCCGGGCGCATCATCGGCTACGCCAAGATCGGCGTGAACGACCTCACGACGCGCCTCGTCCTGGCCGAGACACGGGCGCTGCGGCGGCTCACCGACGCGAACCTGCCGCACATGACCGTCCCCCGGCTGCTGCACGCCGGCGACTGGAACGGGCGCCCCATGCTCGTCCAGGAGGCGCTGCCCGTCGGCGGCCAGACCGACCGGCCGACCCGGCACCAGCTGCTGCGCTGCGTCACCCAGATCTGCGGCATCGACGCCGTGACCCGCCGCCCGCTGGCGGGCAGCCGCTACCGGGAGTCGCTGCGGGACCGCGTCGCCGCCCTGGGCGCGCGTCCCGAGGCGGCCGCGCTGCGCACGGCCCTGCACCGGCTGCCCGACGTCCAGATGCCGTTCGGCGCCTGGCACGGCGACCTCACGCGGTGGAACATCGCGAGTACGCCGCGGCGCGCGTTCGTCTGGGACTGGGAGCGGCTGACCTTCGACGTGCCCGTCGGGTTCGACGCGCTGCACTACGAACTGAACGAGGCCGTCCAGGCCGGCGTGGACACCGGCGTGCACCGCTGGCTCGACAGCGGCGCGCGGCTGCTGCGCGACCCCATGCTCGGCCGGGTCGGCCCGCGCCACGAGTCGGTGTCGACCGTCATGGCGCTGTACCTCATCGACCTGGCGACCCGGTTCCTGCACGACCGGCAGGCCGAGGGCGGCGGCAGGGGCGCCGCGGTGGACGACTGGATGCTGCCCGCGATCGCCGGGCTGGAGGAGCGGGCGGCCCGCGAGGCGGCCGGGCGGTAGGGCGGAGACGAGATCAACACTAAAAGTAATCGTAAAACTACAGTAAGTTATGCGACCATGGGCGCATGTCCGCTTCCCAGGCCCGCCCCGCCACACCCGTTGGGCTGCTCCTGTGACCGAACCGAACGGCGCACCGGCCCCTGACGACCGCCCCCTGGTCCTCGTGACCATCGGGACCAACCACCACCCGTTCGGACGGCTGGTCGACTGGGCCGACCACTACGCGCGCCGGCACCCCCGCGTCCGCGTCCTCATCCAGCACGGCCGCACCCGGCCGCCGGTGTCGGCCGAAGCGGCCGCCTACCTCGACCGCGACCGCCTCGCGGCCCTCATGGACGAGGCGGCCGCCGTGGTCACCCACGGCGGCCACGCCTCCATCACCGCGGCGCGCCGGGCCGGGCGGCTGCCGATCGCCGTCGCCCGCGACCCCGAACTCGGCGAGCACGTCGACGACCACCAGCTCCGCTTCGTCACCCGGCTCGACGACGCCGGCGTCGTCCGCTCCTGCGCCAGCTCCCAGCAATTCGCCGCGACCCTCGACACCGCCCTCACCCGGCCCGGCGGGTTCCGCGTCGGCGGCGTCCCCGACCCCGGCGCCGCGGTACGCCGCGCCGTCGACCTCACCGACCTGCACGCCGCCCCGCGCGCCCGCAGCACCGCACAGCGCCCGCTGCCGCCCGCCGGGTCCTTCGGCCCGCCCTGGCCCGAGGTGACCGTGGTCGTCCCCACCCGGGGCCGCCCCGACCTGCTGCGCACCGCGCTGCGCGGCATCACCGTGCAGGACTACCCCGGCCGGATCACCACCCTCGTCGTCCACGACCACGAGGAACCCGACCACACCCTGTCCGACGACAACGGCGACCGCCCCGTCCTCGTCCTGCGCAACACCCTGTCCCCCGGGCTGGCCGGCGCCCGCAACACCGGGGTCCTCGCCGCCGACACCGAACTCGTCGCGTTCTGCGACGACGACGACGAATGGCTGCCCCAGAAGCTCCGCGCCCAGGTCGAGGTCATGCGCGCCGAACCCGACACAGAACTCGTGAGCTGCGGCATCACCGCGGTCCACCAAGGCGGCACAACGCCGCGGGTCCTGAACCGCACCACCGTCGGCTTCGGCGACCTGCTCCGCTCCAACACCACCCCGCTGCACCCCTCGACGTTCCTGCTCCGCCGCGACGCGCTCGTCCACGGCTGCGGGCTGGTCAGCGAGGAGATCCCGGGCAGCTACGGGCACGACTACGAGCTGCTGCTCCGACTCGCCCAGCGCGCGCCGGTGCGCAACATCCCGGTGGCGGCCGTCCGCGTGCTGCGGCACCGCCACCCGCACGGCGACGGGCGGTGGAGATCGGTGTCCATCGCGCTGCGCTGGCTGCTGTCGGAATACCCCGAGTTCCGGCTGGTGCCCGCCGGGCACGCCCGCATCGCCGGCCGGATCGCGTTCGCCGAAGCGGCGTCGGGCCGCCGCGCGCCCGCGCTCGAATGGGCGGTCGCCGCACTGCGCCGCCGCCCCTTCGAAGGGCGCGGCTACCTGGCGCTCGCCGTCGCCTGCGGGGTGCCCGCCGGGACCGTGCTGCGCACACTGCACCGGATCGGCAGAGGGCCGTGACCGCCCACTGCTACTCGGCGCCGACGACCATCCCCGCGCCCACCGTGGTGTTGGTGTGCTCGTCGATGAGCACGAACCCGCCCGTGAACCGGTTCCGCTTGTACTCGTCGACGAAGAGCGGCTGGGTGACCCGCAGGCACACCCGGCCGATCTCGTTCAGCGCGAGCGCGTCCGCCTCCTCGTCGCGGTGCAGCGTGTTGACGTCCAGCCGGTACCGGAGGTCGCGCACCACCACCTTCGCGGTCCGCGTCGTGTGCTTGACGACGAGCCTGCTGCGCGGGGTCAGCGTGCGGCTCTCCGACATCCAGCACACCATCGCCTCCAGGTCCTGGGTGACCACGGGCCTGTTGTTGGGCCGGGAGATCATGTCGCCGCGCGAGATGTCGAGGTCGTCGGCGAGTTGCAGGGTGACCGACATCGGAGGGAACGCCTCGGCGACGTCGCCGTCCGCCGTGCTGATGCGCGAGATGTGGGTGGTCAGCCCCGACGGCAGGTGCACGACCTCGTCACCCGGCTTCAGCACGCCACCGGCGACCTGCCCGGCATAGCCGCGGTAGTCGTGCAGCTCCGGGTCGTCGGCCTTGTTCGGCCGCACCACGTACTGCACGGGGAACCGCACGTCGATCAGGTTGCGGTCGGAGGCGATGTGCACGTTCTCCAGGTGGTGCAGCAGCGACGGGCCGTCGTACCACGGCATGTTCATCGAGCGGTCGACCACGTTGTCGCCGAGCAGTGCCGACAGCGGGATGAACGTCAGGTCGGGGACGTCGAGCTTCGTCGCGAACGCCGAGAACTCCCGCTTGATCTCCTCGAAGCGCTCCTGCGAGTAGTCGACCAGGTCCATCTTGTTCACGGCCAGCACCAGGTGCGGCACCTGGAGCAGGGTGGCGAGGAACGCGTGGCGGCGGCTCTGCTCCTGGAGCCCCTTGCGGGCGTCGACCAGGATGACGGCGAGGTCGGAGGTCGAGGCCCCGGTGACCATGTTGCGCGTGTACTGGATGTGGCCCGGGGTGTCGGCGATGATGAAGGTGCGCCGCGGCGTCGCGAAGTACCGGTACGCCACATCGATGGTGATGCCCTGCTCGCGCTCCGCCCGCAGGCCGTCGGTGAGCAGCGCCAGGTTGGTCTGCTCCTCGCCGCGGGTGCGGCTGGTCCGCTCGACCGCGTCGAGCTGGTCTTCGAAAATGGACTTCGAGTCGTACAGCAGCCGGCCGATCAGCGTGCTCTTTCCGTCGTCGACGGAGCCGGCCGTGGCGAAGCGCAGGATGTCTGTTGTCATTGCTGGCGTATCCAAAACGGTCGAGGGCGGGGCGGGGACTGGCAGGGGGGTACGGCGGGGCGGGGACACGGCGGCGGTGCCGGGGCACCCGCCCTTAGAAGTACCCCTCGCGCTTGCGGTCCTCCATGGCGGCTTCGCTGGTGCGGTCGTCGGCGCGGGTCTGGCCCCGCTCGGTGATCCGGGTCGCCGCGATCTCCGCCATCACCTCGTCCAGCGCGACGGCCGCGGAGCGCACCGCCCCCGTGCAGGTCATGTCGCCCACCGTGCGGTAGCGCACGGTCGCCTCGAACAGCTCCTCGTCGTCGTCGCGCGTCACGAACGCGTTGTCGGCGAGCAGGATCCCGTCGCGCTCGAACACCCGGCGCTCATGCGAGAAGTAGATGGACGGGAGCTCCAGGCGCTCGCGGGCGATGTAGCCCCAAACGTCCAGCTCCGTCCAATTCGACAACGGGAACACCCGGATGTGCTCGCCCTGGTTGATACGGGTGTTGAAGGTGTTCCACAGCTCGGGCCGCTGGTTCTTGGGGTCCCACTGGCCGAACTCGTCGCGGAAGGAGAACATGCGCTCCTTCGCGCGCGCCTTCTCCTCGTCGCGCCGCGCACCGCCGAACGCCGCGGTGAACCCGTGCTCCTCGACCGCCTCCAGCAGCGCCGCGGTCTGCAAGCGGTTCCGGCTCGCCCAGCGCCCGGTGGTCTCGGTGACCTTGCCCGCGTCGATCTGCTCCTGGACGGAGGCCACCACCAGGCGCACCCCCGCCTCGGCCACCCTGCGGTCGCGGAACTCCATGACCTCCGGGAAGTTGTGCCCGGTGTCGACATGCATGACCGGGAACGGGATCGGCGCCGGCCAGAACGCCTTCTCGGCCAGGCGCAGCATGACGATGGAGTCCTTGCCGCCGGAGAAGAGCAGAACGGGCCGCTCGAACTCGGCGGCGACCTCCCGCATGACGAAGATCGCCTCGGACTCCAGGAAGTCCAACTGCGAGAGCTGGTACCGCCCCTGCGGTGTGCGCTGCCCGGCCTGTGCCATGAATATCGCCTCACGCTCGTACTGCTGAGCGGGGGGCGCCATTACCCGCCCGCGTGTGGATCCGCACTGTCGAGGTCCGCGACGTCGCGGATACTGGCCAACAAGGTCGCCGACAATTCCGGTCGACAAACAAGGATATCCGGAAGGGTCGGGTCGCTCTCGTTGTAGGTCAGCTCGGCGCCGTCGATCCGCGACGTGTGCATCCCCGCGGCCCGCGCCACGGCGACCGGCGCCGCACTGTCCCACTCGAACTGCCCGCCCGCGTGCACATAGAGGTCGGCCATACCCAGCAGCACCGCGCAGATCTTGGCGCCGGCCGAACCCATGGGCATGATCTCCGCGCCCAACTGGGTGCCCATGCGCTGAACGAACTCCGGGGGGCGCGTCCTGCTCGTGGTGATGCGCAGCCGCTGGCCGGCCGGGCGCTCCTCGGGAAACCACGGCGGATCGACCGTCGACAGCGTGCTGCCCATCGCCGGCAGCGATACCGCCCCGGCGGCGAGCACACCGTTCTCCCACAGGGCCACGTGCACCGCCCAATCGGTGCGGCCCTCCTCCGAGAACTCCCTGGTGCCGTCGAGCGGATCGATGATCCACACGCGGCGCGCCGACAGCCGCGCGGGGTCGTCCCGGCCCTCCTCCGACAGCACGGAATCGCTGGGCCGCAACCGGCCCAGCGCGGAGAACAGGAACTCGTGCGCGACCCGGTCGCCCAGGGTGCGCAGCACCTCCGGCTCCTCGAAGCCGCTGCGCACACGCAACCGCAGGAGCTGCTGACCGGCCTCTATGGCGAGATCGCGCGCCACTTCATGATCGTTTCGGATGGTGCTCACCGGACTCAGTATGCTCCCGCCCTATGGATCACCGCTGACCATGCTCCGCACAGAACTCGGCCGCCGGGGGTCGACGACCAGTTTTCCACGTCGCGCGGATCGAGGCGGCCCGATTCCGCCGACGAGTCACCTGCCGACAACGCCGACCTGCCACAATCCCGCCAATTGTCGGAGACCGCAGCACTGCGGACGGCACGTGGGCCGTGCCCGCCGCGGTCGCATGGCGAGGCCCCGCGGCGTCCAGTGTCCATCGTAATGAACATGACGGCGGAGCACCCGCTCACCCGGGCGCGCGTGTCCTTTGTCTTGGTGCCGGCCCGTCAGCGCGCCGTGTGCGGTACCGCCCAAGGGGCCCGGCCCCTTTCGAACCCCGACCCCGCTACCGCGCCGTGTGCGGTACCGCCCAAGGGGCCCGGCCCCTTTCGAACCCCGACCCCGCTACCGCGCCGTGTGATAGACGTTCTGCGCCTTCTCCAGACCGTCGCGGAGCACGGTCTCCACCGCGTCGGCGGCTCGCTCGACCGCCACGTCCAACTCCTTGCGCTCCGCGGCCGAGAAGTCCCGCAGCACATAGGTCGCCGCGTCCATGCGGCCGGGCGGGCGGCCGATCCCCACGCGCACCCGCACGTACTCCGGGGACGACAACGACGCCGACACCGACCGCAGGCCGTTGTGCCCGCCCGGCCCGCCGCCCCGCTTCAACTTCAGCGCGCCGAACTCGATGTCCAACTCGTCGTGCACCACCAGCACACGTTCGACCGGCACCTTGTAGAACGAGGACAGGCCCGCCACCGGGCCGCCCGACAGGTTCATGTACGTGCGCGGCTTCGCCAGCACCACCGGCACCCCCGCGACGCGGGTCTCCGCCACCTCGGCGTGCGCCTTGTGCGCCTTGAAACGCTCGCGCTCCCGCTCGGCCAGCGCGTCCACCACGAGGAAACCGACATTGTGCCGGTTCCCGGCGTACTTCGGCCCCGGGTTGCCCAACCCGACCACCAGCCACCGCTGCGCATCCACCGACGTGCTCCCTGTCCCCTCATGCCCCGGATCCGCGCCCGGGAACGACGACGCGCGGCCTCCCAGCAATCGCTGAAAGAGACCGCGCATCACGAACAGATCCCGTCGGAGTCGGCGACGCCCTACTCGGCGGCCGCTTCGGCCTTCTCCTCGCCGCCTTCGACGGCCTCAGGCTCGGCCGGAGCCTCGGTGTCGCTGGTGGTCTCGGCCTCCAGCTCCTCGTCGGTGCGCTCGGCGGCGACCGTGAGGACCAGGGTCTCGGGGTCGGAGATCAGCTCGACGCCGTTCGGCAGCTTCAGGTCGGCGGCGGTGACGTGCGCACCGGTCTCCATGCCCTCGATGGAGAACTCGACGCCATCGGGGATGTGGGTCGCCTCGGTCTCGACCTCGACCTGCACGAGCTCCTGGTTCAGGACCCCGCCCGGCGCGATCTCGCCCACGAGGGTCACCGCGATCTCGACGGTGACCTTCTCGCCCTTCTTCACCACCAGCAGGTCGACGTGCTCAAGGAAGCCCTTGATGGCGTCGCGCTGCACCGCCTTCGGCAGCACCAGGTTGTCGGCGCCCTCGACACCGTCGAGGCGCAGCAGCACGTTCGGGGTCTTCAGGGCGAGCATCAGGTCGTGACCCGGCAGCGTGATGTGGCGCGGGTCGGTCCCGTGGCCGTAGAGGACGGCCGGCACCTTACCCGCGCGGCGAGCGCGGCGAGCGGCGCCCTTACCGAACTCGGTGCGCGGTTCGGCAGCGATGCGTACCTCGGACACGACAAAACTCCTCGGGATCGTCCCCGCATGCACGGGGAACACGACTTGATAGTTGGAACCACTCCCGCGTTTGCGGGGGAACCCCCGCCGAAAACGGGGAACACGACCGCGCCGCGCCACGTTGGAAGCGAGCTCACACACCCGCAGGGACGGGCCCCGCGGACGCGGGACACTCAGGCGATCCTACCGGCTCCGATGACGGCTCCGAACACGACCGGGCAGAGCCGGGGCGGCCTACCGCGGCCCCGGCCGGTCGGAAGGCCGTGCGTGGAGCGCCGGAGCACCCCCGCAACGGCACCTTCCGAAGGGTCCCATGACCACCACGGATCACGTGCCGACACGAGCGCCCCGGGCCGGGGCGCCCTGCCGCAACGCAGTCTAGGCGTCCTCGAACAGGCTCGTGACCGAACCGTCGCTGAAAACCTCGTTGATCGCCCGCGCCACCAGTGGCGCGATCGACAACTGGGTCAACTTCTCGAACTGCCGCTCCTTCGGCACCGGCAGCGAGTTGGTGATGACCACCTCGGAGATGCGGGAGTTCTGCAACCGCTCCGCCGCCGGGCCCGACAGCACGCCGTGGGTCGCCGCGACGACGACCCGCGCGGCGCCCTGCTCGAAGAGCGCGTCGGCGGCCTTCACGATGGTCCCGCCGGTGTCGATCATGTCGTCGACGAGGATGCAGGTGCGGCCGTCGACCTCTCCCACGACCTCGTGCACCTTCACCTCGTTGGCGACCTCGGGGTCGCGCCGCTTGTGGATGATCGCCAGCGGCAGCCCCAGGCGGTCGGCCCAGCGGTCGGCGGTGCGGACCCGGCCGGCGTCGGGCGACACCACGGTCGCGCTCTCCGAAGCCACCTCGGAGGCGATGTAGTCGGCCAGGATCGGCAGCGCGAACAGGTGGTCGACGGGACCGTCGAAGAAGCCCTGGATCTGGTCCGTGTGCAGGTCGACCGCCATCAGGCGGTTGGCGCCCGCGGTGTGGAACAGGTCGGTCATCAGCCGCGCCGAAATGGGCTCGCGGCCGCGGTGCTTCTTGTCCTGGCGGGCGTACCCCAGGAACGGGGTCACCACCGTGATGCGCTTGGCCGACGCGCGCTTCAACGCGTCGACCATGATCAGCTGCTCCATGATCGACTCGTTGATCGGGTTGGAGTGGCATTGCAGCACGAACGCGTCGCTCCCCCGCACCGATTCCAGATAGCGGACGAAGATCTCACCGTTCGCGAACTCCTGGAACTTGGTCGGCACCACCTCGATGTCGAGCTGGGCGGCGACCTCCTCTGCCAGATCCGGGTGCGTTCGCCCCGAGAACAGCATGAGCTTCTTCTGTCCCGCGGCCTTCATGCCCGTCAACTTCTGATCCCCCACAGTCACTGATCGTTGTTCCGCCCTGAGGCGTTCGCCCGCTGCGCGGCCTCGTCGGCCGCCGACCCCGGGCGCTTCCGCATGACCCAGCCCTCGATGTTGCGCTGCCCGCCGGACGAGACCGCGAGCGCACCGGGCGGGACGTCCGAGCGGACCACGGTCCCCGCGCCCGTGTAGGCGCCGGGGCCGACCTCGACCGGCGCGACGAACATGTTGTCGCTGCCGGTCCTGGCGTGGTCGCCGATGGTGGTGCGGCTCTTGGAGACACCGTCGTAGTTGACGAACACCGACGAGGCGCCGATGTTCACCCCCACGCCGATGTCGGCGTCGCCGACGTAGGTGAGGTGGGGGACCTTCGACCCTTCGCCCACGGTGGCGTTCTTCACCTCGACGTAGGTGCCGACCTTCGCCTTGGGCCCCACCGAGGCGCCGGGGCGCAGGTAGGCGTACGGGCCGACGGTCGCCCCCTCCTCGACCGACGCCTCCTTGGCGACGGTGTGGGAGACGGTGGCGTCGTCGCCGACGACGGTGTCGCTGAGCACCGTGGCGGGCCCGATGTGCGCGCCCTCGCCGATGGCGGTCCGGCCCTGGAGCTGGGTCTGCGGCTCGACCACGGAGTCGCGGCCGACCCGCACCTCGGCGTCGACCCAGGTGGTCGCCGGGTCGACGACCGTGACCCCGTCGCGCATGAGGCGGGTCAGCAGGCGGTCGTTGAGCAGCCGGCGGGCCTCGGCGAGCTGCACGCGGTCGTTCACGCCCTGGATCTCCACCCAGTCGCGCGCGACGGCGGCGTCGACCCGGTGGCCGTCGCCGCGCAGGATCGCCGCGGCGTCGGTGATGTACTCCTCGCCCTTGGCGTTGTCGGTGGACAGCCGCGTGACGACGTCGCTGAGCAGGGCGCCGTCGAAGGCGTACATGCCGGAGTTGATCTCGTCGACGGCGCGCTGGTCGGCGTCGGCGTCGGCGTGCTCGACGATGGCGGTGAACCCGCCGTCGTCGCCGCGCACCACCCTGCCGTAGCCGTCGGGGTCGGGCACCCGCGCCGACAGCACCGTGACGGCGTTGCCGGCGCGCTCGTGCGCGGCGACCAGGTCGGTGAGGGTCGCACCGGTCAGGAGCGGGGTGTCGCCGTAGGCGAGGACGACGGTGCCCGACAGCGCCACGCCCTGGCCGCGCAGCGCCTCGACGGCCATGCGGACCGCGTGGCCGGTGCCGTTCTGCACGTCCTGGACGGCGGTGCCGACCCCGGGGGCCGCGTGTTTGAGGTGTTCGGTGACCTGGTCGCGGCCGTGTCCGACGACGACCACGGTGCGCTCGGGGTCCAACTCGGCCGCCGCCGCGAGGACGTGGCCCAGCATGCTCCGGCCGCACAGCTCGTGCAGGACCTTGGGGAGGCGGGACTTCATTCGGGTGCCCTCGCCCGCGGCGAGGACGATGACGGCTGCCGGGCGGCTCGCGCTCACAGGCGGAGACTCCTCGTGATTCGCTGGCGGATGAACGGCCGGTTCGGCGCGGTGGGGGCGCACCGCCGCATCGGCCCGATGGTATCGACGGGGCCGCGGATGGCGCGTATGGCACCCGAGCAGGCACGACGCGACGCCGACATGGGCAGGATACATGCGGCCCGCGGCGCGCAGATGCGGCGGCGGTCGAGGGGCGGCGCAGTGTCGGGGAGGCTGCGGCCAATGCGGCCGAAACACGGACGGGGTCCGAGCCGCAAACGACTCGAACCCCTATGACCTGGCTCCCGGGTCAGGACTCGAACCCGAACTTGAAGGCACCCAAAATACCCCGTGCTACCGATTACACCACCCGGGACCGACGCTCCAGCGCAGGTCATCCGAGGAGGATGACTCGCGAGCAGCGAGGAAGATCCACGATAGCGCCTGGCAGCGTGCGGAGCACACTCGATTGGGCCGGGCCGGCCGCCGAAACGCACGCACGCGCGACACGCGGGCCGACCGCATCCGACGCGGCGCAGTTCAACGGGTTTGGTTGAGCTTGCGCCCCATGAGCAGGTCCACCCGGGCGCGGTCGGGGCCGCACATGATGGCCTGGGCGTGGCCTTCGATCTGGCGGTACAGCGCAGAGCTCTGACGAGCAGTGACGACGAGGCAGCCGTGGTAGTGGTCGCCCACGTTCTTCCGCCTGGTCGCCGGTTTGTGCGTCTTCAGTGTCGGCTTCTGGAATCGGTTCACCGCGACATCGACCACCTCAGCCCAATAGCGCGTCGCGGCGGCGACGTCCGCACTCTCGTGGATGCTGATCCGGAACGACAGCCGATCGGTACTCCACCCGCAGGAGGAAAGGAACCGCAGGTAAAGGCGGATCAGATCCGGATCGCTGTTGATCAGGATCGCCCGTGATTGACGCCGCCATGGCTTGCTCTTCGCGCCTTCGCACCAGTAGATCATCGCGCCGATGAGAAACAACTCGCGATCGGACAGCTCGCCGACCTCGTCTCCGATGTCGGCGAGCTCGCGGCGGGTCTCCATGGACCTGCGCCGCCAGTAGGCCGCCGCGTGGGAGGCGCAGTGCGCTTCCCAGTCCTTCTGGCTCATGTCGCGCCCCTCGGGCGGCGGGCCCGGGTAGGCCCGGGCGGGTTTGGGGAGGTCGCGCAGCCACAGGGAGAGGCTGCTCTTGGAAACGTTCAGCTCGCGGGCGATGGCGTCGTAGCTCCAGTCCCGGGCGCGCAGTTCGCGGGCGCGCTCGCGGGCCGCCGGCTTCGCGCGCTTGGCGAGGTTCTCGTGTTTGGGGTCGACGTGTCCGGCGAAGAGCTTGGTGAGGTCCTAACCGCTCAGGCCCAAGGCCGAGCGGATCTCGGGGTTGCTGAAGCCCTGCTCGCGCATTGCGATGGCGCGGGGGCGCAGGGACTCGACGGTGCGGGAGGGGGCGTCGGGGTTCTCGTCCATCTCCCAAGCATCGAGGAAGCAGTATATTTTTCGATCTCATGTTCGAGTTATCCACAGACCGGGTGTGTCGAAGTAATATAAGTCTCACTTTTTCGTCACACCGACCCCCTCCGCCGAACGCGGATCCCGGCGCCGGGCGGGCTTGCGGCGATCGTGCGACTCGGCATCGGCGGATCCGTGACCGGCATGGGCTTGCCTAACCTACGGACGCGTAGGTTACGTTTACGTAGGTATCAGTCAAGGCGACCGCCGGTCGGCCGGGTTGCGCGGGTCGAAAACGACTCGCCTGCGCACACTTCCTGTTTCGACACACGGCCGTCATGAGCAAGGGTTGGTAGATGACCGCAGTACCCGAGATGGCTCCGGAGGCGGCGCGCCGCGCGCCCGAGCCCGAACTCGACCCCGAAGGTACGAGCAAGGCCCAGCGTGTCACGGTCTTCTTCTTCGTCTTCGTGCCTTTGATCGCCCTGGTCGCGGCCGTGCCCTTCGCGTGGGGCTGGGGCCTGAGCTGGATCGACCTCGCCATCGGCGCGGTGTTCTACCTCGTCAGCGGGCTCGGCATCACGGTGGGCTTCCACCGGCACTTCACCCACGGCTCCTTCAAGGCGAAGCGGCCGCTGCGCATCGCGCTGGCCGTCGCGGGCAGCCTCGCCATCGAGGGCAGCGTCATCAAGTGGGTGGCCGACCACCGCCGCCACCACAAGTACGCCGACGCCGAGGGCGACCCCCATTCGCCGTGGCGCTTCGGCGACGACTGGCGCTCGGTCGCCAAGGGCCTGTTCTACGCGCACATGGCCTGGATGTTCCTGAGCGAGGAGAAGACCTCGCCCAAGCGGTTCACCCCGGACCTGCTCAAGGACAAGGACATCGTCAAGGTCGACAGGCTGTTCCTCCCGCTGGTGCTGTTCTCGCTGTTCGCCCCGGCCGCCATCGGCGGGCTGGCCACCATGTCCTGGTGGGGCGCGATCACGGCGTTCTTCTGGGCGAGCCTCATCCGCGTCGCCCTGCTGCATCACGTGACCTGGTCGATCAACTCCATCTGCCACACCATCGGCGAGGAGAACTTCGAGGTCCGCGACCGCTCCCGGAACGTGTGGTGGCTCGCCATCCCCTCCTTCGGCGAGTCGTGGCACAACCTGCACCACGCCGACCCCACCTGCGCGCGCCACGGTGTCCTCAAGGGCCAGATCGATATTTCCGCGCGCATCATCTGGATGTTCGAGAAGCTGGGGTGGGCCACCAAGGTCCGGTGGCCCAACAAGGAACGTCTGGAAGCCAAGCGCGTCGCCGCCTAGTCCGATTGGCCATCATGGAAGCCGTGAGTGAGCAGAAACCCCGGTCGCGCCGGAAGCGCATGACCGGCAAAGAGCGCAGAGAGCAGCTTCTCGGGATCGGTCGGGAACTGTTCGCCGAGCGCGGCTTCGATGGGGCGTCGGTCGAGGAGATCGCCGCGCGGGCCGGTGTGTCCAAGCCGGTGGTCTATGAGCACTTCGGCGGCAAGGAGGGCGTCTACGCGGTCGTGGTCGACCGCGAGATGCAGAAGCTGCTGGGGATGGTCGCCGAGGGGTTGACCGGCGACCATCCCCGGGTGAAGTTGGAGCAGGCCGCGCTGGCGCTGCTGCGGTATGTGGAGGAGAGCAGCGACGGTTTCCGGATCCTGGCGCGCGATTCCCACGCGGCGTCGGGTACGGGCAGTTTCGCGAGCCTGATCAGCGATATCGCGACCCAGGTCGAGCATGTGCTCGGTGAGGAGTTCCGCGCGCGCGGCTACGATCCGAAGCTGGCCCCGATGTACGCCCAGTCGCTGGTCGGCATGGTTGCGCTGACCGGCCAGTGGTGGTTGGAGGTGCGCAAGCCCAAGCGCGAGGTGGTGGCGGCGCACCTGGTGAACCTGGCGTGGAACGGCCTCTCGAATCTCGATGGGAAGCCGCGGTTGGAGTCGGCGCAGAAGCGGCGCTCGAAGGATTGACGTCCGCCGGGCACTGATTTATCTCGATGTCAAGAGATATACTCGCCCGTATGCACGATGAGGTCGACGGGCTGGTCGAGGCGTGGCGAGCGGAACGCCCCGACCTCGACGTCGAGCCCCTTCAGGTGTTCAGCAGGGTGGCGCGCCTGACACGCCATCTCGACCGCGCGCGGCGCGCGGTGTTCACCGCCCACGCGCTGGAGCCCTGGGAGTTCGACGTCCTGGCCGAGCTCCGCCGTTCCGGTGCGCCCTATGAGATGACGCCGGGGCGGCTGCTGCGCGCCACCCTGGTCACGTCGGGCACCATGACGAACCGCATCGACCGCCTGGCCGAGGCCGGGATGGTCCGCCGCTTCCCCGACCCGACCGACAAGCGCGGGGTCCTGGTCCGCCTCACCGAGGCCGGCCGCGAACGGGTCGACGCGGCGCTGGCGGCGCTGCTCAGCTACGAGGAGACGATCCTGGGCGCCATGGCCGCCGACGACCGCGCGGCGCTCGCGGCGCTGCTCCGGTCGCTGCTCGCCCCGATGGACGACCCGGCCCGGGGCCCCCGCGTCTGAGCGCCGGTCAGCGGGGCCGCAGCGCCTCGCTGAGCAGCGCGCCGAGTTCGTCCGGACGCTCCAGGGCGGGGAGGTGGCCGGCCCATGGCAGGTTGCGGTACTCGGCGCCGGGGATGGCGCGCTGGAGCGCGAGTGCGCAGGCATGGAAGGCGCGGAGGTCGTGGCCGCCCGCGACCACCAGGGTGGGGGCCCGGATTCCGGCCGGGTCGCCCGGTTCGTCGACCTCCAGGTCCTCGGCCGCCGTCTGCATGTCGAACGCGCGGCGCTGCATGGCGGCGAGGTGCGCGCGGGCCGCGCCGTCGGCGTCGGGGCCGCACCAGGTGGCGACGTTGAGCGCGGTCGCGCCGTCGAGGTCGCCCGCGTCGAGCAGGGCCTCTTCGCGCTCCTCGAAGGCGCCGAGTTCGTCGTCGGCTTCGAGCAGCGTGCTCGCCGGGTTGAGCAGCACCAGCCGTTCGACGCGGTGAGGGTGGCGCAGGGCGAGGTCCTGGGCGATGCGGCCGCCGAAGGACGCCCCGACCACGGCGGCGCTCGGCACGCCGAGCGCGTCGAGGACCGCGACGGCGTCCTCGACGTGGTCGTAGGGGTGCGGCGGGAGCGGGGAGTCGCCGTAGCCGCGGAGGTCCACCCGGATCACGCGGTGGGTCTTCGCGAGGAGGGGGCGCTGGGCGTCCCACATCCCGCGGTCGGCGACCCCGGCGTGCAGCAGCAGGACAGCGGGGCCGTCCCCGGCGGTGTCATGGCTGATGAGGGGCATGGGGAGAACCTAGCGGCCGGGGGTTCGCGTGGGAACCGGATTGTTCGGGCGCGGCGCCCGGCGCGGGTACCGTCCGGCGCGGGTACCGCCCGGCGCGGGTACCGTCCTTCTTCTAGGGTCCGCCCGTCGGTCGGCGGAGCCCTTGGGCAGGCCGGGGCGAGGAGAGGACGGACGCCGATGGTGCGCGAGGGACTGGCCGTTACCGCTGCGGTGCTGACCGCGGTCGCCGCGGCCGGCTGCTCCGGCGACGGGCCGGAGCAGGCCAAGCCCGAGAAGAGCTTCTACGTGTCGCTCGGCGACTCCCTCTCCGTGGGCGTGCAGCCCGATGGGAAGGGCGGGTTCGGCGAGACCAAGGAGGGCTACACCGACGCGCTGTACCGGAGCCTGAACGACCGCGACTCCGCGCTGCGGCACGAGCGCATGGGCTGCGGCGGCGAGGACACCTCGACGTTCGCCCGCGGCGGCATGCAGGGCTGCGAGTACCCGGCGGGGTCCCAGCTCGCCGAGGCCGAGAAGTTCCTGCGCGAGAACCGGGGCCGGGTGGACCTGGTGACGGTCGACATCGGCGGGAACAACTTCACCGGCTGCGCCTACGACGACAACGGCGAGGTCGCCACCGACATCGACCGGTCCTGCGTCCAGGAGGGCCTGGAGCGCGCCGAGGAGGAGCTGCCCGCGATCGCGGAGCGGCTGCGGTCCGCGGCGGGCGACGACGTCCAGATCATCGGCATGACCTACTACAACCCGTTCCTCGCCGCGCTGCTGCTGGAGGACGTGAACCAGGCGCTGGAAGGGGGCGGGGGCACCAGCGAGGACCTGGCGCGCTACGCCGACGGGGTGCTGACCGACCTGAACAGCACCCTCACCAAGGCCTACGGGGCGCAGGACATCGACGTCGCCGACGTCTCCGCGGCGTTCGACTCCGGGAACTTCGACGTGCCGGCGGGCAGCGAGGGCGACGTGCCCGCGAACGTCGCCAAGATCTGCGACTTCACCTGGATGTGCGATGTCGCGCAGGGCCCCGACATCCACACGAACGCCGCGGGCGCGCGCGAGATCGCCGGGGTGTTCGAGGCGGAGGTCCGGCGCTGACCGCCCCGCTCAGTCGCCGATCCGCTCCGCCGCGGCGAGCCACGCCTCCTCCAGTTCGTCCTTCTCGGCGGTGAGCGCCTTGAGCTCGGCGTCGAGGTCGGCCAGCCGCGTGTAGTCGTCGGCGGCCTGCGCCATGAGTTCGTGCAGCTCGGCCTCCCGCGCGGTGATGCGGTCGATGCGCCGTTCGACGCGCTGCATGTCCTTCTGCGCGGTGCGCCGCTCGGCGGCGGAGAGCGCCGCGGGCCGCGCCGCGCCGGTGTCCTCGGCGGCGCGCTGTTCGCTGCGCCCCTCGGGCACGCGGGCGTCGGGGGTCTGGGCGCGGCGGGCGAGGAACTCGTCGACGCCGCCGGGCAGGAACGCGAGGCGGCGGTCGCCGAGCAGCGCGAGGACCCGGTCGCAGACCCGCTCCAGGAAGTAGCGGTCGTGGCTGACCAGCACCAGCGACCCGGGCCAGCCGTCGAGGAGGTCCTCCAGTTCGGTGAGGGTCTCGATGTCGAGGTCGTTGGTCGGTTCGTCGAGGAGCAGGACGTTGGGCTCGGCCATGAGCAGCCGCAGCAGTTGCAGCCGCCGCCGTTCGCCGCCGGACAGGTCGCCGATGGGCGTCCACTGGCGTTCGCCGCGGAAGCCGAACCGCTCCAGCATCTGGCCGGCGGTGAACTCGCGCTTGCCCAGGGTGATGTGCTCGCGGACCTCCGTGACCGCCTCCAGTGGGCGGCGCGCGGAGTCGAGTTCGGTGATGTTCTGCGACAGGTGCGCGAGTTTGACGGTCTTGCCGTGCCGGACGAAGCCGGCCGACGGCTCGCTCTCGCCTGCGAGCAGCCGCAGCAGGGTGGTCTTGCCCGAGCCGTTCACCCCCACCAGGCCGACGCGCTCGCCGGGGCCGAGCTGCCAGGTGAGGTCGTCGAGGAGGGTGTGCTCGCCGCCCTTGAGGGTGGCGTCCTTGATGTCGATGACGGTCTTGCCCAGCCGGGAGCTGGCGAAGCGCACCAGCTCCACGGAGTCGCGCACCGGCGGTTCGTCGGCGATGAGCTCGTTGGCGGCGTCGATGCGGAACTTGGGCTTGGAGGTGCGGGCGGGCGGGCCGCGGCGCAGCCAGGCGAGTTCCTTGCGCATGAGGTTCTGGCGGCGTTCCTCGGCGGCGGCGGCGAGGCGCTGGCGTTCGGCCTTCGCGAGGACGTAGGCCGCGTAGCCGCCTTCGTAGCGCTCGACCCGGCCGTCGACGACCTCCCAGGTGCGGTTGGTGACGGCGTCGAGGAACCAGCGGTCGTGGGTGACGACGACGAGGGCCTCCCTGCGCCCCGTGACGTGCTGGGCGAGCCACGCGATGCCCTCGATGTCGAGGTGGTTGGTGGGCTCGTCGAGCACGATCAGGTCGTGGGTCTCGATGAGCAGCCGGGCGAGGGCGGCGCGGCGCCGTTCGCCGCCCGACAGGTTCGCCATGGCGGAGTCGAGGTCCCAGCCGCTGAGGAGGCCGCGCAGCACGTCGCGCACGCGGGCGTCGCCGGCCCACTCGTGCTCGGCGCGTTCGCCGAGCACGAACTCGCCGACGGTGGAGCCGGGGAAGGTGTCGCGCTGGTGCAGGAAGCCGACGCGCAGGCCGCGGTTGTGGATGACCCGCCCGGTGTCGGGCTCGGTGCGCGCGGCGATGAGGGAGACGAGGGTGGACTTGCCGCCGCCGTTGCGGCCGACGACGCCGATCCGGTCGCCTTCGTCGATGCCGAGCGACACGTCGTCGAGCAGCACCAGCGGCCCGTACGCGAGGGAGACGTCCTGAAGATTGATGAGATTCATGCTGCCTCCCATTGTGCTGGGCGGCGGGCAGTGCGGCGAACGCGCCGCGGCCCCCTGGCGCCGCCGGGCCGCGCGGTGGGCCCGGCGACGGCAGGGGGCCGCGGCGGTTCCGGGGGCAGTTGAGGGGGTCGGGTGAGGGGGGCAGGTGAGGGGGGTCAGGTGAGGAAGAACTCCCGTGCGGAGCGGGCGATCGCCGCCGTGTCGAGGCCGTGTGCGCGGTCGTGGTCGGCGGGGGTGCCGTAGCCGCGCACCTCGTTGTCGCGGGCCACGCCCAGGGACGCCTGGCGGTGCCGGCGGTCCGCGAGCGCCTCGGCGACCTCGCGGCTCGACGTGCCCTCGAGGTAGGGCTCGACCATCAGCACGTCGGGGTGGCCGGCGGCGGCCGCGACCCGGTTGAGGCCGGCGCGGTCGAACGGGCGGACGGTCGCCGCGTAGCAGACGGTGACGTCGAGCCCTGCCGTCGCCGCGAGCACGCGGTCCAGCATGGGGCCGACGGCGACGACGGTGCCGAGCGAGCGCGCCGAGCCGGCGCGCACGACGACGAGGCCTTCGCCGACCGGGCGGGCCGCGGCGTTGCCGCGCTCGGTGAGTCGCACGTACACGCGGCCGTCGCCGGCGAGCGCGGGGCGCAGCAGCTTGGGGACCTCCGCTGCGTGGCCGGGGACGTGCACGGTCCAGCCGGGCAGGGTGTCGAGCAGGGCGACGTCGCCGGGCGCCATGTGGGTGCGGCCCATTTCGGCGCCGTCGTAGGACGCGCCGATGCCGACCAGGACGGCGCCGACGCCCTGGTGGCCGAGGTCGAGCTTGATCTGTTCGAACGGGCGCTCGATCAGGAACGGCGCGTAGGTGTGCACGACGGGCCGCATCCCGGTGAGGGCGAATCCGCCGGCGGCGCCGATGAGGAGCTGTTCGCGGATCCCCACGTTGACGACCCGGCCGGGGTGGCGGGCCGCAGCCTCGGCGAACCGGTCGGCGGAGATGTCGGCGAGCAGGACCGCGATCCGGGGGTCGTCCGCCATGGCCTGGGTGACGGTCGCGGCGAACGCGTCGCGCATCGGCTGGGCCGTCACTGCGGCGGGGATCTCGCCTGCGGCGAGTGTCATCGCGGGGCTCCTGTTCATCGGGTGTTCATCGGGGTGCGACGGCGGCGACGACGGCGAGCGGGCGGCCGGCGTGGGGTGCGCCGAACGCCTCGGCGAGCGCGCGGTGGTCGCGCCCGTCGACGGTGCGGGCGGCCCAGCCTTCGCGGGTGAAGCGGTCGGCGATCCCGCCGGGCCACCCGTGGGTGGCCGACTGGTTGTCGATGACGACGGCGGTGAGGCGTTCCAGCCCGAGCCGGCCCGCGACGGCGATGGCCTCGTGGTTGCTGCCCTCGTCGAGTTCCGCGTCGCCGACGAGCACCACGGTGCGGGGTGCGGTGCGGCCCTGCGCGCGCAGCCCGAGGGCGGTGCCCAGGCCGAGTCCGAGGCCGTGGCCGAGTGATCCGCTGGCGATCTCCACACCGGGGATGAGGGCACGGTCGGGGTGGTGGCCGAGCGAGGAGTCGAACGCGGCCCAGTCGCGCAGCGATCGGACGCCGATGAAGCCTTTGGCGGCGAGGACCGCGTAGTAGGCGGCCGGACCGTGGCCCTTCGAGAGCAGGAACCGGTCGCGGTCGGGGTCGTCGGTACGGCCGGGTGCGACGTCGAGGACCTGGTCGTAGAGCACCCAGAGGACGTCGAGTGTCGACGCCGACGCGGCCTGGTGCTTCCGGTCGCCGGTCATGAGCCCGATGAGCGCCGGGAGGTCGGCGTACCGGGAGAATGTGGCGGTGGTCATGGCGCCACCCTGATACTTCTAGTTAACTTGAGGTCAATACCGAGGACGCAACGGAGAGCGAGAAGTGATATGAGTCACCTTCCGGTCCGGCTGACCATCGGCCAGCTCGCCGAGCGCAGCGGGGTCCCGCACAGCACGCTGCGCTTCTACGAGGACCGCGGGCTCATCCACTCCGAACGGACGGCCGGCAACCAGCGCCGCTACCACCGCGCCACCCTGCGGCGCCTGGCGTTCATCAGCGCGGCGCAGCGGGTCGGCCTCACCCTCAACCACATCCACGAGGCGCTGAGCGAGCTGCCCGACGGGCGCACCCCCACCGTCGCCGACTGGACACGGCTCTCCGACGACTGGCGGATGGAGCTCGACACCCGCATCGACGCCCTCCAGCGCCTGCGCGACCGGCTGACCTCCTGCATCGGCTGCGGCTGCCTGTCGCTGAAGTCCTGCGGGCTCCAGAACGACGACGACGCCATGGCCGCCTACGGCCCCGGGTCCGCGATGCTGCGCCCGGCGAGCGAGGGCGGCATGTGACGCCGCGCCCCCGCCCCGCTCAGTGCCCCGCGACGATCGCGGCCCCGGGCACCTCGCCGTGGGCCCGCACGGTGCGCGCGCAGGCGCCCGACGCCGCGACAACAGCGGCGATCTTCTCGGCGGCCCCCTCGTCGGCGGCGAGGAACGCGCAGGTCGGCCCCGAACCCGACACGATGGCGCCCAGCGCGCCCGCGCCGCGGCCGGCGTCGAGCGTGTGCCGCAGGCCGGGGCGGAGCGACAGCGCGGCAGGCTCCAGGTCGTTGCCGAGTGCCGCGCCGAGCGCGCGGGCGTCGCCCTCGGCCAGCGCCCGGACGAGGGCGGGGTCCAGCGCGGGGTCGGGCGCGTCCGGCCGGATCCTGTCGTACTCGGCGAACACCGACCCGGTCGGCAGCCCCCCGTCGGCGAGCGCGAACACCCAGTGGAAGCGGCCGCGGCAGTCCAGCGGGTCGAGCCGCTCGCCGCGGCCGGTGCCGACGGCGGTCGCGCCCAGGAGCGGGAAGCAGACGTCGCTGCCGAGTTCGGCCCCCAGCTCCATGAGCGCGGCGCGGCCCAACCCGGCACCCCACAGCGCGTCGCAGGCGACCAGGGCCGCGGCGGCGTCGGCGCTGCCGCCGGCCATGCCCCCGGCGACGGGGATGGCCTTGTCCAGGTGGATGCGGACGGGGTGGGACGCGCCGCTCCGCCGCGCCACCAGGTGGGCGGCGCGCGCGGCGAGGTTGCTGCCGTCGAGGGGGACGCGGGCGGCGTGCTCGGCGGAATCGCCCGCCACACTGAGGGTCACAAGGGGGCGTCGCTGCGCATGCGGTTCTGCACCGAGGTCGGTCGTGACGGTAACCTCGTCGTAGAGCGAGACGGCGTGGAAGACATTGACCAGCCCGTGGAATCCGTCCGCTCGCGGAGGACCCACCGCCAACTGGAGGTTCACCTTCGCGGGCACACGGACGGTCACGGTGGTCATAGCGGTCACGAGTCCTAGATCGTAAAGGAAGCACTCCACCAGTGAACCCACAGACGCGCGGGGGGCCGGGCCGCCCACGGCCGTTCCCCCTCCCGCCCGGCGGTTCCCGCGCGGCCTCGCAACGGACTCCGTGCGGCCGCGCCGCCCCCGGACCGCGGCGCCGGTCCGTGCGCACGGCCGCTCCGCACGCATCCACCGGAAACTCCCTACGGCTCCACTGGCCTGCGCGGGTGGGTATCGGGGCGCAATGCCCGCTACCTTTGGGGCCAGGCGGAGTTTGGTAACCGTCGGGGAGGGTCGCTTGCCGTCGGATGGGCTCCCGAAGGATCTCGAACCGCTGAACGCCGGTGACCCGGCGTCCATCGGTCCCTATGTGCTGTCCGGACGCCTTGGCAGCGGGGGGATGGGGACGGTCTACCTTGGCCGCTCCCCCGAGAAGAACGCCCAAGTGGCGATCAAGGTCATCCGCCCGGAGCTCGCGTTCGACGAGGCCACCCGGGCGCGGTTCCACGACGAGATGGAGAACGCCCGCAGGGTCGCCTCGTTCTGCACGGCGAAGGTCCTCGACCACGGCACATTCGAGAACCGGCCGTACATGGTCACCGAGTACATCGCCGGCACCGGGCTCGCCGAGCACATCGCCAAGAACGGCCCGCTCGACTCCAGCACCCTGCACGGCTTCGCGCTCGGTGTCGCGGCGGCCCTCGCGGCCATCCACAAGGCCGGCCTGGTGCACCGCGACCTCAAGCCCGCGAACGTCATCCTGTCGATCTCCGGGCCGCGGGTCATCGACTTCGGCATCGCCCGTGCGATGAACACCGCCACCAACCACACCCAGACCGGCATCGTCATGGGCAGCCCCGGCTGGATGGCGCCCGAGCAGCTCCTCGAGGAGAAGGTCACCCCCGCCGCAGACATCTTCGCGTGGGGCTGCCTGGTCGCGTTCGCCGGCACCGGCGCGCACCCGTTCGGCAACGGCGACGCGATGACGCTGGGCAAGCGGGTGCTGTTCGCCGAGCCGCAGATCAGCGGGCTCGACAGCCCGCTCGACCGGCTCGTCCCCAAGGCCCTCACCAAGGAGCGCGAGCGCCGGCCCAACGCCCAGGACCTGCTGCTCGAACTCGCCGGGGGCGGCCCCGAGGCCAGCGACGCCCACGACATGGTGAGCAGCGCGCTGTACCGGTCGTGGCGGCCCAACCTGCCCCCGATGCCGCCCATGCCGCCGCAGGGCCACCCCCAGGGCCCGCCGCAGGGTCCGCACCCGCAGGGCCCGCCGCCCAACCAGCCCAACCCCAATCAGCCCAACCCCAACCAGACCGGTTCGGGGCTGCACCGCCCCGGCCCGCAGCCCGTTCCGCCCGTCGGGCCGCCGCACCCGCCGCCCAACCAGCAGCATTACCCGGGGCAGCCGCACCAGCAGGCCGCGCCGCCGCCCCCGGGCCCGCCCATGCCCAACCCGGCGTTGCAGAGCCAGCCGATGCAGCGGCCGGTGCACCAGACCGGCCAATTCGCCGCCGTCCCCCCGAACCCGGCGCACACCGGCCCCATCCCGCGGGTGCCCGGCCCCAACGCGCCCCCGGTCCAGGCGCCCACCGGCGCGCGGCCGCAGGCGCAGCCCTACGTCCCCCCGGTCCCGCCGCCGCCGCACGCCCCTGTGCAGCCCACGGCGAAACGGCGCCTCAAATGGCTGGCCGCCGCGGTGGTCGCCGCCATCGTGCTGCTCCTCGTGCTGTACGGGGTGCTGAACTACATGGGGCCCGGCGGCGTCGCGGGGATCACCAGCGGCAGCAGCGAGGCCGACACCGGCGAGAAGGGCGGCGAGGCCCCCAAGGCCGGGCCCGAGGTCCCCGCCGACGCGGTGGGCGGCGGCAAGGACGGCCCGATCTTCTTCGTCGTGCACGGCTACGACTGCCGCGGCACCGACGAGGACCGCGTCGCCCAGCCCGAGAACGGCAGGTTCTGCACCTTCCGGGTCGAGGCGCGCAACACCTCGGACGACACCACCCGCATCGACCCCCAGTGGCAGGCGCTGCGCGACTCCAGCGGCGGTTCGCCGAACATGCCGCTCGAACCCGTCAGCGGCCGCCCGGAGCGGCTGTTCGAGACCATCGAGGCCGGCCGGAGCGTCGAGGGCGAACTCGTCTTCATGGTGCTCGACGGCCTCGACCCCGCGACCCTCATCCTCCGCGGCACCGACTCCAGCGAGGGCCTTGAGGTGCCCCTCCGCGGGAACGGGACCCGGTCCCAGGGCGGCCGCCCGGCGTAGGACGCGCCCCGGACGGCCCTCAGCCGCTCGCAGGGCGCCGCGCGGGGCGCTCGCCGTGGCTTGGGCCGCCCCCTCAGGATTCGGGGCGGTTCTCGGCGATTCGGGCGAATTCGGCGATGCCCAGCGCCTCGCCGCGCGCCGAGGGGTCCACCCCCGCCGCGCGCAGCGCCGCCTCGGCGGCGGGCGCCGACCCCGCCCACGACGCCAGTGCGGCGCGCAGGGTCTTGCGCCGCTGCGCGAACGCGGCGTCGACCGCAGCGAACACCGCCTCGCGCGGCGCCGTCGACACCGGGGCGTCGCGGCGCACGAACCGCACCAGCCCGGAGTCGACGTTGGGCGCCGGCCAGAACACGTTGCGGCCGATGGCACCGGCGCGGCGCACATCGGCGTACCAGGCGGCCTTCGCCGACGGCGCGCCGTAGGTGCGCCCGCCCGGCCCGGCCGCCAACCGGTCGGCCACCTCCGCCTGCACCATGACCAGCCCGCTGCGCAGCGACGGCAGCAGCTCCAGCAGGTGCAGCAGCATGGGCACGGCCACGTTGTAGGGCAGGTTCGCGACGAGGGCGGTGGGGGCGGGGCCCGGGAGTCCGGGGATGCGCACGGCGTCGGCCGTGACGACCGACAACCGGTCCGCCACCGCGGGGGCGTGCTCGGCGACCGTGCGGGGCAGCGCCTCGGCGAGCACGGGGTCGATCTCCACGGCGGTGACGTGGCCGACGTGCGGCAGCAGCGCCAAGGTGAGGGAGCCCAGGCCGGGGCCCACCTCCACGACGACGTCCTCGGCGCCGACCTGCGAGGCGCGCACGATGCGGCGCACGGTCCCCGCGTCGACCACGAAGTTCTGGCCGAGGACCTTGGTCGGGCGCACGCCCAGGCGGCCGGCCAGGACGCGCACGTCGGCGGGGGTGAGCAGGCGGGCGTCGCCGGGGGTCGCTGAGTCGGTCACCCGCGCCATCCTGCCAGGTGCCGGCGTTGAAGGCGGACGGCGCGTGCCGCACGGCGGGCCGGGGCCCTAGAGTGGGCCCGCCCCTTAGGGCGTGCCGGACTGCTCCGCGAGACACGCCCTGCGACGCCGCGGGCCCCTGCCCGACTGAGACGACGAGTGTGCGACGTGCATCCCCACCCCCCGCTGGGCCCGGAATCCGCCCCCGACCGCTACCGACCCGTGCGGTTGCTGAGCACCCCCGACGAATCCCCGCTGCTCCTCGCCGAGCAGCAGGTGGCCGACGCCGTCGAGGCCGTGCTGATCCGCGTGGTCCCCGCCGCCGACGCCGCACCGGCGGGCGCGCCCGCCGACCAGGTGCGCGGCGCGAGCAGCGGCGTGGCCGGGTTCCTGGAGCGGTTCACCGCCGAGGTCGCGCCGCCCGGCGCCGCCCCGCAGCGCGCGCTGGTCCTGGTGGCCGAGTACCCGGGCGGTGTCGGCCTGCGCGCCTGGCGCGCCGAACTGATGCGCGGCCCCGTGCAGGACATGCGCACGGCACTCGACCCGATGCGCGGTGTCGCGGCGGCGCTCGACGCCCTGCACAGCGGGCAGGCCCACCCTGACGGGCGCACGGTGGTCGTCGGCTCCCTGTCCCCCGGCACCGTCATGGCCCTGCCGCAGTCCGACGGCGTCCCGGTCGACTTCGGCCTCGGCCCGCGGCAGGACCCCGCGCTGCCCCCCGGCCGGTGGCTGACGTCGGGCTATGTCGCGCCGGAGGTCGCCGAGCACGGGTACTCCGCCGGCAGCGACCGCTACGCGTTCGGCGCCACCTGCTTCTTCGCGCTCACCGGCCAGGAGCCGCCGCCCGATGCCGCCGGGCTGCGCGAGCGGTTCGCCGCGCTGCCGCCGGTCGACGGTGCTGCCCCCGAACGGCACGCGCGGCTGCTGGCGATGTTCGGCGACGACCCCGCCGCGCGGCCGCCCGCGGCCCAGTGGCTGCGGGACCTGACCGGTTCGGCATCGCCGGCGCCGCCCGCGGCACCGGCTCCCGCCGCCGCGGTGCCCGCGGCGCCCGCGGCGTCCCCGGCGGGGGCACCGCCCGCGGCGCCAAAGGGGTTCCGCCGCCGCCGCACGACGCTGCTCGTCACCCTGGCGGTCGCCACCGTGCTGATCCTGCTCGGCGCCTCGGTGGTCACGTACCGGATGCTGGCGAGCGGGAGCGGCGCGAGCGCCGCCACACCCCCCGCGTCCGACCGGTCGTCGGGCCGCGAGACCCCGACCGCCCGGCCCGCGTCGGAGGACGGCTCGGTGCGCGACGACGGCAGCATCGCGACCGGCGACCTCGGCGCCGACCTGCCCGTCGTGGAGGTCTACACCGACTACCAGTGCGCGAAGTGCCGCACGTTCATGAAGAGCAACGGCGACGCGCTGGCCGGGCTCGCCGCCGACGGCGACGCCGTCGTCCACTACCGGCCGGTGAGCGTTTTCGCCCAGCGGCTCGACCCGCTGGCGGCGAACTCGCTGCGCGCCGGGGCCGCCGCCCGCGCGGCAGCCGACCACGGCAGGTTCGTCGAGTACAGCGAAGTCCTGTTCGCCAACCAGCCCGCCGAGGGCGAGGAGGGCTTCACGACCGCCGACCTCAAGAAGTGGGGCGCCGAGGCGGGGATCGACGACCCCGCGTTCGCCGACCGGGTCGAATCCGAGGGCAAGGCCGCCGAGAAGTACGTGTCCTACGTCGAGGAGCTCGTCGAGAAGGGCGGGGTCCACTTCGGCGCCGAGCGCTTGCAGACGATGCCGTTCGAGGAGCTGGCCGCGTGGGGCGCCGACAACGGCGTCGACGACGGCTTCCTGGACGACACCTACGTCGCGCAGGTCCTCGACGCCACCACCGCGGTGAACAAGCGCTACGCCCCCGGCGACGGCCGCGACGCGTTCTCCGGCGCCCCGTCGGTCTACATCAACGGGCGCCTCCAGGACGCCGACCGCCCGGCCGCGCTGCGCAAGGCCGTCGGCGCGGCGGGGGCGGGCACGCTCGCCGACTGAGCGGGCGCGGCCCTACCCTGCCGCCCCGCGGCGCCCCGCGGCGACCGGGCCGCCGCGCGCGGGCGGCGCGTCGAGGATGTGGGCGAAGTCGTCGGCGAGGTCGCCCAGCAGCCTGCGTCCCTGGTCGGTCGCGACGTGGCGGACCCGGTTGCGGTTGCGGCTGCTGGTCATCAGCCCGGTGTCGCGCAGCACGGCCACGTGGACGCTGACCGTGGGCTCGGAGATGTCGAGCAGGCGCGCGAGCTCGCCCGTCGTGCTCCCCGCGACGGCGCCCTCCAGCACCTGCGCGCGGGTGTGGCCCAGGAGCCGGGCAAGGGCGTGGCGTTCGCGCGCGGCGGTGCCGTCCCTGCGGCCGGGCGGGTCGGCGGGGACATGCGCCGGGTACACGAGCACCGGCGGCAGCTCGGGGTCGAGCACCGTGATGGGGTACCTGCGGCAGAAGAACGACGGCACGAGGGTCAGGGTCCGGCCCCGCAGCCACACGTCGCGCTCGTCGGGGTAGGCCACCTCCAGCACGCCGCCGCGCCATTGCGCGTGCGGTCCGAACGCGACGGGCAGTCCGCCGCCGCCCGGCGCGCGGCCCACTGCCACGGCCGCGTCGATGCGGTCCCAGTGGGGCGCGAGGGCCAGCCCGTAGTAGGAGCGGACCGCGCGGGCGAGCCCGGTGAGCGCCGACCCGTCGCGCATCAGGCCGCCGGCGACGCCGGAGCCGCCGTGCTCGGCGATGAGGTGCGCGAGGTCGTCGTGGACGCGGCGGCGCGGGGTCCGCAGCAGGGCGTCGATTCCGCGGTCGAGCCCGTCGCCCTCGCAGTAGGGCGTGAGGAAGTCCGGGGAGTAGCCGGTGGGCGGCGCCAGCGACGCCAGCGCCCACATGCCCGGTGTCATGCGGGCGTACACCCCCGCCCGCCACCGCTCGTACGCGGTGCCGCCGGCGGCGCCGAGGAGCAGGTGCAGGCTGAGCAGGACCTCCCACATCGGGTCGGGCGCCGGGGCCGAGGCGACGGGCTCCCTGCGGTCGTCGGAGAAATGAAAACGCAGCAACGCGGTCTCCCTTGTCAACGCCGGTGCGGCGGCGACGTCACCCGTTGGGCGCTGCCTCGGCGGTGATGCGTTCCACCGGTCCCCTGGCCGGTCGCGGCCGGTGGCTCGGGGAACCGGATCCGTCGCCGCGCGTGCGGGCGGCCCGGGTGTCCTGGCACTACTCGGCTTTTGAACGCTCTCACCTGGGAACTTAGAGAGTGATCGAAGTTCGTGGACCGGTGCCGCCCCGATCGTGGAACGTTGGGTGCCGGTGCGGTCACCGGCCGGTATCGGCGCACGGGACCCGTCGCCGACCGGGCGGAGGGGCGGTGCCGCCGGTCCGGGACGGCGGCCCCCTGAACGGGCGGCGCGCCGGGACCGGCACCGCAGACGCCCGCGCCGCGGTGCCCGCGACGGGGGCACCCGGCCGCTACCCGGACCGCCGGTGCGCCGATCCACCGGTGAACGGGGGTCGCCGGTGAACGGGGGTCGCCTCCGCGAATGTCCAACGGGGGACGGAGGCGCCTCCCGCGCGGGGTCGGGCGGCGCGCACATCGCCGCGCCGCCCGGACCCGCGTCCGCTACAGGTGCTTGCCGCACTCCGGCCACTGGCTCTGCCAGTTGCCGTCGACCATGTTGTAGAGCTTCTTCGCCCGCATGGTCTGCTCGCTGGGGCTGGCGTCGCTGGGCAGCCCGCTGCCCCCGGTGGACGCCCAGGTCTGCTCGGAGAACTGGTACAGGCCGTAGTAGCCGCCCGCGGAGTTCACGGCCTTGGGGTTGCCGCCCGACTCGCACTGCGCGAGGCCGGCCCAGTTCAGGGAGTCGGCGGGGCCGCCGACGTCGGAGTCGACCTCGGGCGCCTCCTCCTTGGTGCCGACCTCGGTGATGCCCTTCACCGGCTTCTTCAGCACCTTCTCCTTGAGGACGTGCTCGGTCTTCTTGCCGCCCTTCATGACCGTCGCGACGGTGACCTTCTTCTTGCCGTCCTTGGGCTTGCGCACGACCTTCTTCTCCCCCTTGGGGAGGTCGTCGTTCTCGCGCGTCTGGACGCCCGCCTCGATGGGCACTTCCTTGGTCTTCGGCTTGCCGATCACCTGCATGACCTTGATGACCATGCCGTCGGTGGGTTCGGTGGCGGCCTTGGGCTTGACCTTGTCGTACTTGCCGAGGTCGATCCCGTTCTCCTTGAGGACCTCGCCCACGGTGGGCTCGGTGCTGGAGACCTTCTTCTTCTTGGTGTCCTGCTGGATGACGAGGTCGCGTGCGCTGCGCGCCGTCACCTCGAGGCCGGACTTGGGGACCGCAGCGGTGCGCTTCACGGACAGCGACATCGGCTCCTTGTGCTTGCCGATCTCTTTCAGCGCCTCGTCGACGGTGAACGCGGTGACCCAGTGCGACTTGGCCTTGCCGTCGAGTTCGAGGGTGAACTTGCGGCCGGTGCGCACCTCGACGTCCTGGCCGCGGCTCACCTGGGTCCCCGCCGCGGGCACGACCTTGTCGTGCTCGCCGAGTTCGACCTCGGCGGACTCCAGGACGTCGGCGACCGACGAGCCGAACGTGTGCACCGTGCGGTCCTTGCCGTCGACGGTGAGGGTGATCCGCTTGTCCATGGCGAACGCCGTTCCGCCGCCCGCGAGCAGCAGGACGACCAGTACGGCGGCGCCGATGAGGAAGCCGCGCGAGCGCAGCAGCGCGGGGATCCGGGACGGTGTGCGCGCTCCCCTGCGGGGGCCCTGGGGCGGGCCCTCGGGGGCAGGAAACGGTTCGGGAGGAGTGGACACGATGTGTTGGCTTTCCTTCGCGGGCGAGGGACGCCGGGGGCGTGTCCCGGCGGGAGGGAGCATCTCCGGCCGTCCGTGGAGCGAGCGGGGTCTGCTGGACGGCGGGCCCCTGGCGGCGACTCTACGGCCGTCCGCGCGGGAACCGGCACGGATCGCGTGGAGCGGCCGCCCCACGCCACGGAAATTATCACGTCAGACCCAATGACGGTTACGGAAAGTCCGTAACCGCACACCGCGGGTCGTGCGCCGACCGCCGCTACCAGCGGCGCGGCCGACGGGCGGCGCCGCCGAGGGTGCGGACCCCCGAGAATGGGGTAATCCGATTTCTTCGCCGGCCCTCAATCCCGGAGGTTGCGTTCATGGGTCCCCTCAACGGTGTCCGCGTCGCGGAGTTCGCCGGAATCGGCCCCGGCCCCATGGCGGCGATGCTGCTGGCCGACCTCGGCGCCGACGTCATCCGGGTGGACCGGCCCCGGGCCGCCGCCGCTGTGGCCACGGGGGCGGCGCGGCCGCAGATGAGTGCGGGGCGGCCGGTGCTCGGCGCCGACCTGAAGACCCCCGAGGGCGCCGAAACCGCGCGCGGGCTCATCGCGGCTGCCGACGTCCTGCTGGAGGGCTTCCGACCGGGGGTGATGGAACGCCTCGGCCTGGGCCCCGACGAGTCCCTCGCGGCGAACCCGCGCCTGGTGTACGCGCGGATGACCGGGTGGGGCCAGGACGGCCCGCTCGCCGAGCGGGCCGGGCACGACCTGAACTACATCGCGCTGACCGGGGCCCTGCACTCCTTCGGCCGCGCGGGGCAGGCCCCGGTGCCGCCCGTGAACCTGGTGGGCGATTTCGGCGGCGGCGCGATGCTCGTCGCCACCGGGATCCTCGCCGCGCTGGTGGAGCGCCAGTCGTCCGGGCGGGGCCAGGTGGTCGATGCCGCGATGGTCGATGGCAGCGCGCTGCTCATGTCGATGATGTACGAAGACCACTCCGCCGGCGGGTGGAGCGACGAGCGCGGCGCGAACTACCTCGACACCGGCGCACCGTTCTACGACGTGTACGAGTGCGCCGACGGCGGGTACCTGTCGGTGGGCTGCCTGGAGCCGCAGTTCTACGCGGCGTTCCTGGAGGGGGTCGGCCTGTCGGCGGCGGACCTGCCCGACCAGTGGGACCGGTCGGGCTGGCCGGAGCTGCGCCGCCGCTTCGCCGACGCCGTCAAGACCCGCACCCGCGACGCGTGGGCAGCGGTGTTCGAGCAGGTCGACGCCTGCACCTACCCGGTCCTGTCGATGACGGAGGCCCCCGAGCACCCGCACATCAAGGCGCGGGGCACCGTGCGGCACGACGCCGACCGCCGCGCCCCCGGCCCCGCCCCCCGCTTCACCCGCACCCCGGGCGCGAACACCCGCGCCTCCGACTTCCCGGAACCCGACCTGGAGCAGTCCCTCCGACGATGGGGCCTCGCCGGGGACTAGCCGGGGCGTGCCGGGGTTCCACGGGCGTCCGGCGGCGTCGGCGCCGCCTCCGTCCGCGCGGGGAGCCTAGAGCGCGAACGCGCGGCGGGTGTTGGCGGCGACCGCCTCGGCGAGGTCGTCCTCTGCCATGCCCTTGACCTCGGCGAGCGCGCGCAGGGTGTGCGGGATGAGGTAGGGCGCGTTGGGGCGGCCCCGGTAGGGCTTGGGGGTGAGGAACGGGGCGTCGGTCTCGACCAGCACCAGGTCGGCGGGTGCCGCGGCGGCGGCCTCGCGCAGCGGTTCGGCGGTGGGGAAGGTGACGTTGCCGGCGAAGCTCATGAAGTAGCCGCGCTCGGCGCAGGTCTTCGCCATGGCGGCGTCGCCGGAGAAGCAGTGGAACACCACGGTGTCGGGGGCGCCCTCCTCCTCCAGCAGGCGCAGGACGTCGTCGTGGGCGTCGCGGTCGTGGATCATCAGCGCCCTGCCGTGCCGCTTGGCGATGGCGATGTGCCGCCGGAACGACACCTGCTGGGCGGCGACGCCGTCGGGGCCGGTGCGGAAGTAGTCGAGCCCGGTCTCGCCCACGGCCCGCACCTGCGGCAGCGCTGCGAGCCGGTCGATCTCGGCGAGCGCGGCGTCCAGCGCCTCGGCGCCACCCGGAGGGCGCCGGTCGGCGGCCCAGTCGGTGTCGTCGGCCTCGACCCCTGCGGCGCCGTCGCCGTGCACGATGCGCGGCGCCTCGTTGGGGTGCAGCGCGACGGCGGCCCACACGGTGGGGTACTCCTCTGCGACCCGCGCCGCCCATTGCGACCCGGACAGGTCGGTGCCCACCTGGATCAGCGGTGTGACCCCGACCGCCGCCGCGGCGGCGACGATGTCGGCGACATCGGGGGCCTGCATGTCCATGTGGGTGTGGCTGTCGGCCACCGCGACCCGCAGCGGCTCAGGCGCCGGCGGCGCCTCATGCCGGTTCCGATCACGAGCGGCCCGCTGGTTCTTGCTCTTGCTCACGGCCACCGAGTCTATGCGCGTGGCCGTACGCGGGGTGACCGGAGTCCCGTGGGTGCGCTGCCGGGACACGGCGCGGCCCCCGCTCTCTTTCCGAGGGCGGGGGCCGCGGTGGTGGTTAGCCGGCCGCCTCTTCGAGGCGGGCGAGTTCTTCGTCGACGATCTTGGGGTCGAGCTTCGTGAACAGCGGGGTGGGCGGCGACAGCGGGGTGCCGGGGACGATGGGCACCGACTCCCAGCGGGCCTCGTTCCCGGCGTAGGTCCCGGTGATCACCGAGTACGTCGAGGTGCCGTCCTCGCCGCCGATGGAGTCGGTGACCTCCTCCAGCCGGGGCATGCCCGTCCACACGCCCGTGCCGCCGAGCATCTCGTGCACCTTGGTGGAGGTGTGCGGCAGGAACGGGGTGAGCAGCGTCTTGGCGTCGCTGACGAGTTGCAGGGCGACGTGCAGGACGGTCTTCATGCGCTCGGGGTCGGTCTTCTTCAGCGCCCAGGGCGCGCTGTCGGAGATGTACTTGTTCGCCTCGGCGACCGTGCGCATGGCCTCCTGGATGGCGGCCTTGAACTGGCTGCGGTCGAGCCGCGCGCCTACCGTCGCGAACGCGGCCTGCGACGCGTCGAGGACGCGGCGGTCCTCGTCGGTCAGGGGGCCGGCCTCGGGGATCTCGCCGAGGTTCTTCGCCGCCATGGAGATGGACCGGTTCACCAGGTTGCCCCAGGCGGCGACCAGTTCGTCGTTGTTGCGCCGGACGAACTCGGCCCAGGTGAAGTCGGTGTCCTGGGTCTCGGGGCCGGCCGCGATGATGTAGTAGCGCAGCGCGTCGGCGTCGTAGCGCTCCAGGAAGTCGCGGACGTAGATCACCACGCGCCGGGATGAGGAGAACTTCCGTCCCTCCATGGTGAGGAACTCGCTGGACACGACGTCGGTGGGCACGTTCAGCGCGCCCAGCGCCCCCGGTTCGCCGCCCTTGTCGCCCGCGCCGCTGTAGCCGAGGAGCATCGCCGGCCAGATCTCGGCGTGGAAGACGATGTTGTCCTTGCCCATGAAGTAGTAGGACTCGGCGCCGTCGCCCTGCCACCACGCGCGCCACGCCTCGGGGTCGCCGGACCGCTTGGCCCATTCGATGGACGCCGACAGGTAGCCGACCACCGCGTCGAACCACACGTAGAGCCGCTTGTTGGCCTGGTCGCTCCACCCTTCGAGCGGGATCGGCACGCCCCAGTCGAGGTCGCGGGTGATGGCGCGCGGCTGCATGTCGTCGAGCAGGTTCAGGGAGAACTTCAGGACGTTGGGCCGCCAGGTGTCGGACTTCGAGCGCAGGTACTCGCCCAGGACGTCGGCGAACGCGGGGAGGTCGAGCATGAAGTGCTCGGTCTCCACGAACTCGGGGGTCTCACCGTTGATCTTGGACCGGGGGTCGATCAGGTCGATGGGGTCGAGCTGGTTGCCGCAGTTGTCGCACTGGTCGCCGCGCGCGCCGTCGTAGCCGCAGATGGGGCAGGTGCCCTCGACGTAGCGGTCGGGCAGGGTGCGACCGGTGGACGGCGAGATGGCGCCCTGGGTGGTCTTGGTGAACACGTACCCGTTGTCGAGCAGACCGGTGAACAGCTCCTGCGCCACGGCGTAGTGGTTCGCGGTGGTGGTGCGGGTGAACAGGTCGTAGGACAGCCCGAGCGCCACCAGGTCCTCGGCGATGACCCTGTTGTAGCGGTCGGCGAGCTCCCGCGCCGACACGCCCTCCTGGTCGGCGAGGACCTGCACGGGGGTGCCGTGCTCGTCGGTGCCGCTGACCATGAGCACGTCGTGGCCGGACATTCGCTGGAAGCGCGAGAAGACGTCGGAGGGGACTCCGAACCCGGAAACGTGTCCAATGTGGCGGGGGCCGTTGGCGTAGGGCCAGGCCACCGCGGTCAGGATGTGGCGAGTAGACGACATGGCCCCAGCCTAGAGCCGACGAGCCCCGCACCGGCCCGCGTCCCACCCCCGAACGGCCCGATCCGGCGCCGCGCGCCGCTGCTTCGCGGGCACCGCGGGGCTGGGTGTGAGTGGGGCGGGGTGGCTGGTCCTTTGCTTCGGGTGGGCGGAGGCGGGGGCGGGCGTCTGTAGTGTGTGCGTGACGTCCGACGGTTCTGGTAAGCGCGGCCGGCACCCCGCGCGCGTGCGACGTCCGACGGCGGCAGGGTGCCTCCCGATCGAAGGCGGTGGTCACGGTGGGCCCACGGGCGACCCGTGTACTCGCCGCTGTGCTCGTCTCGGTCATGGTCACCCTATGCGCGCCGGTGCTGCCCTCGCTGGGGCTCGCCGGTATCGCGGCGGCCCCGCCGCCCGCTCCGGCGGCGCACACCGCCGAGCCGGGTTCGCACGCCTTCGTGGTGCCCACGCAGGACTCCGCGTCCATCTCCAAGGCGCTCGCCAAGTGGGGCGGCGACCAGCGGCCGGCGACCCGCGACCTCCCCGACGGCCACACGCCGGAGCACGTCCGGCTGCCCGGGGTGGGCGCGCCGTGGGCCCGCAGCGCACCGGCGCTCGCAGTGGACGCGCCGCCGACCGCGGACGACTCCGACCTGCCTCTGGGACGCGCCCCTCCGCGCGCGGTGTAGGGGACGCCGGCGGCACCTTCGCGGTCCGTCGCGCGCTCCCGCTCAGTGGTGCAGTCCTGCCCGGCTTTTGCCCGGGTTTCCCGCCCCCGTGCTCGTGAGAGGTCGTTTTTCCATTGTCCAGTCGAACGGGATCAGGGAGCCGCTGGTTGCGCGGCCTCATCTCCCTGGCCATCGTTCTCGCCGCGTTCGGCGCGGCGTGGTTCGTACCGCCGAAGCTGGGGCTCGACCTCAGCGGCGGCACCCAGATCGTCCTGGAGACCCAGGACGGCCCCGATACCCAGGCGAACGCCGAGAACACCGACAAGGTCATCGAGGTGCTGCGCGAGCGCATCGACAGCCTCGGTGTCAGCGAAGCCACCATGTCGCGTTCCGGCGAGAACCGGATCGTCGTCGAACTGCCCGGCGTCCAGGACCCCACTGAGGCGGCCGAGCTCATCGGCCAGACCGCGCAGCTGACCTTCCACCCGGTGCTGGGGGTCGAACCGTCCCAGCAGGGCGGCATGCCGGGCGGGATGCCCGGCGGCATGCCGGGCGGCGGCGCTCCCGGCGGCGCCCCCGTCCCGGGCGGCGGCGCACCCGCACCCGGTGGCGGCGCCCCCGCGCCCGGCGACGGTCAGAACGCGCCCGCCGACGAGGCCAACGCCCCCGCAGCGGGCGAGAAGAAGGGCGGCGAGCCGAAGGGCGGCGAGCAGCCCGAGATGTCGGAGGAGGAGCTCCAGCAGCTCCTCCAGCAGCAACAGCAGGGCCAGCAGGGCGGCGGCGGAGCCCCCGCCGAGAACCCCGACGACGTCAAGCTCACGCTGCCCGACGAGTCCGGCCAGCAGCAGTTGCAGCTCGGCGCCACCGCCATCAAGGGCGACCAGGTCGGCAGCGCCGAGGCGGCGCTGGACGAGTTCCAGTCGAACTGGATGGTGAACGTCAACTTCCGCGGGCAGGGGCCCGACGACTGGAAGAAGCTGACCGGGGAGGCGGCCTGCAACCCGCAGGGCGACCCCAAGCGCCGCGTCGCCATCGTGCTCGATGACAAGATCATCTCCTCGCCCGAGGTGAACCAGGAGTTCAGCTGCAATGCGGGCATGGGCGGCGGCCAGACCTCCATCACCGGCAGCTTCACCAAGGACTCGGCGACCGACCTCGCCGTCCTGATCGAGGGCGGCTCGCTGCCGCTGCCGGTCGAGGAGGTCCAGCGCCAGACCGTCGGGCCGACGCTCGGCGCCGACGCCATCGAGGCCAGCGCCATCGCCGCCGGCATCGGCATCCTGCTGACCGCCCTGTACATCTGCGCGGCCTACCGCCTGGTGGGCTTCCTCGCCTCCATCGCGCTGGCCTGCTACACGCTGCTGGCGTACGCGGCGCTGGTGGCACTGGGGGCGACGCTCACCCTGCCCGGCCTGGCGGGGTTCGTCCTCGCCATCGGCATGGCGATCGACGCCAACGTGCTGATCTTCGAGCGGGCGCGCGAGGAGTACCAGCGCCAGGAGAAGGTCTACGCCGCCAACAAGGCGGCGGGGATGTCCGACGCGGCGGGCTCCGACAAGGGCGACAAGGGGGACGGCGCCGAAGCCGGTGTGCTGTCCAAGCGCAAGCGGCGGGCGATCCCGCCGAACCTGGAGAAGGCGTTCGTCGAAGGCACCAAGAAGGCGTGGAGCGCGGTGCTCGACACCAACGTCACCACGCTCATCGCGGCGGCCCTGCTGTTCTTCCTCGCCACGGGCACCGTGCAGGGCTTCGGCGTCACGCTGGGCCTGGGCACCCTCGCGTCGATGATCTCGGCGCTGGTCATCGCCCGGGTGTTCGTGCAGTGGGCGGTGCGCCGCTCGTTCTCCCGCAAGCACCCGGACATCACCGGCATCTCGCGGATCAGCAAGGTCCGCAAGTGGCTGGTCGAGCGCAACCCCGACCTGATGAAGCGCAGCACCCTGTGGCTGGGCATCGCGGGCCTGGTCACGGCGATCGCGGTCCTGGGCATGCTGGTGCGCCCGCCGAACCTCGGCGTGGAGTTCACCGGCGGCCGGGTGCTCGACTTCGACACCCAGGAGAGCATCAGCGTCAACGACGCCCGTTCGACGGTCTCCGACGCCGGGTTCCCCGAGGCGGTCGTGCAGGAGTCGGGCGACGGCGACATCTCGGTGCGCACCGGCCAGATCTCCGACGGCGAGGCCAAGGAGATCCAGGACTCGCTCAGCGCGGTCGCCGGCGACACCGAACGCGTCAGCGACGAGAAGATCGGCCCGAGCATGGGCAACGAGCTGCGCAACAAGGCGCTCATCGCCTTGGTCGCGGCGCTCGCCCTGCAAATGGCCTATCTCGCCTGGCGGTTCCGATGGTCCTTCGGGGCCGCGACGATGGCGGCACTGGTGTTCGACGTCGTGGTGGTCGTGGGCCTGTTCTGCTGGTTGGGCAAGCCCATCGACGGGGTGTTCCTCGCCGCCATCCTGAGTGTCGTCGGGTTCTCCGTGAACGACTCGGTGGTGGTGTTCGACCGGGTGCGCGACGAATGGGCGCACGACACCAAGTCGAAGTTCGGCGAGATCGCCAACCGGGCGATCCTGCACACCCTGCCGCGGACGGTGAACTCCGGCATCGGCGCCATCTTCATCCTGGGGGCGCTGGCGTTCCTCGGCGGGTCGTCGCTGACGGACTTCTCCATCGCGATGCTGGTCGGCCTGATCTCCGGCATGGTGTCCACGGTCTTCGTGGGCACACCGCTGTCGATCTGGTTGCAGAAGTACGACCGGACCCCGCCTCCGCACGAGGTCAGGGAGAAGAAGACGAAGCAGCGCAAGGAGCTGCGGACCGCACGGGAGGAGTCCGACGGCGCCGTGGTGTAGCGCCCGGAACCTCCGGAACGAACAGGGCCCCCGCACGGTCGCGACCGTGCGGGGGCTCCCCGTTTCCCGCTCCTTGCACGCCTTGCGCGCGGCTACTTGTGCACGGCGTCGTAGACCGCGCGCTTGGGGACGGCGAGCCGCTTGGCGACGTCGCTGATGGCCTGCTTGCGGGGGACGCCCTCACCCTCGCGTTCGGCGACGGCGGCCGCGAGGTCCGCGGGTTCGCGCGGCACCGAGGCGGGGTCGTCCCCCGCGACGACGATGGTGATCTCGCCGCGCACCTCCCCCGCGGCCCATTCCACGAGCTCGCCGAGCGGGCCGCGGCGCACCTCCTCGAAGGTCTTGGTGAGCTCCCGGCACACCGCGGCGCGGCGGTCGGCGCCGAACGCCGCCGCCATGGCCGCGAGGGTGGCGCCGAGGCGGCGCGGCGACTCGAAGAACACCATGGTGCGCCGCTCCCCGGCCAGCGCGGCGAAGTGGTTGGCGGCACCCTTGCGCGGGGCGAACCCCTCGAAGCAGAACCGGTCGGTGGGCAGCCCCGACAGCACCAGCGCGGTGGTGACCGCCGTGGGCCCGGGGATCGACGTCACCGGCACGCCCGCGTCGACGCATGCGGTGACCAGCCGGTACCCGGGGTCGGACACCCCCGGCATCCCGGCGTCGGTGACGAGGAGGACGTCGGTCCCCGCCCGCAGGGCCGCGAGCAGCTCCGGGGCGCGCCGGGACTCGTTGGCGTCGTAGTAGGACACCACCCGGGCGCCGGGCCCGCCGCCGATCCGCAGCCCCAGGCGGGCGGCGAACTGCCGCAGCCGCCGGGTGTCCTCGGCGGCGACCAGCTCGGCCGTTTCGAGCGCGGCGCGCAGCCGCGGCGGCGTGTCGGCCGCGTTCCCGATGGGCAGCCCCGCGAGAATCAGTGTTCCCGCTGTGTCCGCCGCAGCGGCGCCGGTGCCGGTTTCCGTCACGTTCCACCCGTTCCTTGCCGCTACGGTTGAGGCCCTGCCGGGCGTCTGCTGCCGGGCCGCGCCCGGGTCCGGGCGGCGGATCGGGAGGCCCGCCCGCCGTCCGGCGCTGCCACCATTCCTCGACCTAGTATGGGCCGCGATGACCACCACAGCCCTCATGACCGGGGCCGATCCGAGACCGAGCGACGGGGCGCCCGTCCGCGACCGCATGGCGCCGGCCGCCGCGTTCCCCGCGTGGATCGGCTGGCTCGGCGCCGTGATCGTCACCCTGTTCGCGGGTGCGCTGCGGTTCATCAGGCTGGGCGAGCCGGGCCGCATCTACTTCGACGAGACCTACTACGCCAAGGACGCGTTCTCGCTCCGCCGCTACGGCGTCGAGCACGAGACCGTCGAGAACGCCGACGCCCTGCTCGGCCAGGGCATGCACGACATCTGGCGCGGCGGCGCCGACTTCGTCGTCCACCCCCCGGTCGGCAAGTGGATGATCGCCCTCGGCGACTCGTTCTGGGGCTGGCTGCCGTTCGGCGCCTCCATGTCGCCCACGGGGTGGCGGTTCGCCGCGGCGCTGTTCGGTGCGCTCTCGGTGCTGCTGCTGTGCCGCATCGCGACCCGCATGACCCGCTCGTGGCTGCTGGGCTGCACGGCGGGCCTGATCATGGCGCTCGACGGCCTGCACTTCACCATGAGCCGCATCGCCATGGTCGACATCTTCATGCTGTTCTGGGTGCTCGCGGCGTTCGGCTGCCTGGTGGTCGACCGCGACCGCACCCGGGCCCGCCTCGCCGAGCTGGCCGATTCCGGCCGCACCTCCGCCGCGTGGCTGGGCGTGCGCTGGTGGCGCATCGGCGCGGGCGTGTGCATGGGGCTCGCGTGCGGCACCAAGTGGTCGGCCATCTGGTACCTCGCCGCATTCGGGCTGCTCACCGTCGCGTGGGACTACGGGGCGCGGCGCACCGCGGGGCAGCGCGAGGGCACGGTCAAGCGCTGGTTCCTCGTCGACGCGATCCCGGCGTTCTTCCAGACCGTTGTGGTGGCGGTCGTCGTCTACGTCGCGAGCTGGGCGGGATGGCTGGTCACGTCCATGGGCTGGTCGCGGCAGTGGGGCGCGCAGCACTCCGACGGGTTCTGGGCGGCCCTGCCGGACTGGGTGCTGGCCGTGGTGAACCCGCTGCGGAGCCTGCTCCAGTACCACCGCGAGATGATGGCCTTCCACAACGGCCTGTCGAGCCCGCACGACTACGCGTCGCAGCCGTGGGAATGGCTGATCATGCGCACACCGGTGGCGTTCCACTTCGACGGCGACCAGACCACGTGCGGCGCCCCGAAGTGCGCGAGCGCGATCCTCGGCATCGGGACCCCCGCGGTGTGGTGGCTGTCGATCATCGCCCTCATCGTGATGCTGTCGTGGTGGATGACCTACCGCGACTGGCGGGCCGGCGCGGCGCTGCTCGGGGTCGCGGCGGGGATCCTGCCGTGGTTCGCCTACCCCGAGCGCACCATGTTCGTGTTCTACGCGCTGCCGGTGGTGCCGTTCCTCGCCATCGCGATCGTGCTGGCGCTGGGCCTGGCCATGGGCAGTGAGGTGGGCGACCCCCGGTACGCGCCGTGGACCCGGGTCGCGGGCGGCGTGCTGTACGGCGTGGTGCTCCTGCTGATCATCGCGAACTTCGCGTATTTCTACCCGATCCTCAGCGCCGAGGTCGTCCCGCACGAGCAGTGGGCCAAGCGGATGTGGGCCGAGACGTGGATCTACGGGAATGCCGGACCGAAGTGAATTCCCGGCGCGTGCGGCCCGTAGAACGGCGGGGTCCGCGCGCGCGATTTCCTCGGTGCAACCCTCGGCATCGCCGGGTCCCTCCTGGTAGTGTCTGGACCTGGTTGCGGTTGTAGTTTCCAAGGATGCACCAATAAGCGTCGCGGAACTTCACGTGGGCGCTTGGTCATTTGGGCGGTAACTCCCGGGGATGGGCGCTCGGCAACCCGGGACCAGCAGGGTGCGGTCCCGTTTGTAGTCCCCAAAGGGAGAGCAGATGGCTCAGGGCACCGTGAAGTGGTTCAACTCTGAAAAGGGTTTCGGGTTCATCGCCGTCGAGGGCGGCGGCCCGGACGTGTTCGTGCACTACTCGGCGATCGCGGGATCCGGCTTCCGGAACCTGGAAGAGGACCAGTCCGTCGAGTTCGAGATCACGCAGGGCCCCAAGGGCCCGCAGGCGTCGAACGTGCGCGCGCTCTAACGAGGCCGGCCCCGCTGCCGCGGGATCGTCCTGGTTGATCGCGTCAATTCGCGCCTGTCGACGTTGTTCTTGTTCGGCCCTTTGCCCGTCATTCGGGCGAAGGGCTGTTCTGTTTCCCCATTCCACCGCCCTCCTCTGCGAACTCCCCCGCGACTCCCATCGCGCGCATTTGCGCGCTGAGCCGCGCCACCTCCTCGGTGAGCGCACCGAGCTGCGCCATCACCGATTCGTGCTGGGCGAGTTCGAGTTCCTGGTCCTCCTCCCACCGTTCGGCGTTCACCTCCTGCTCCATGGAGGTGACGATGACGCCGAGGATGAGGTTCAGCACGATGAATGCGCTGACCACGATGAACACCACGAAGAACACCCACGCGTAGGGCGCCTCCTCGATGACGGAGTCGGAGATGTCCGGCCAGTTCTCCGTGGTGAGCAGCATGAACAAGGTGTAGAGCGTCGTGCCGAGGTCGCCGAAGTAGTGCGGCGAGATGTCCTCGAACAGCTTCTCGCCGAGCACGGCCGAGGTGTACATGATGACGAACAGCAGGCCGATGACGGTGCTCAGGCCGGGGACCGAGCGGAACAGCGCCGAGACGATCTCGCGCATCTGCGGGATGACGCTGATGAGCCGCAGCAGCCGCAGGATACGCAGCAGCCGGAGCACCGAGAACCCGTCGGTGGCGGGGACCACCGCGACCCCCACGACGAACAGGTCGAACCAGTTCCAGGGGTCGCGGAAGAACGCCCACCCGCGGGCGTAGACCTTCACCAGCAGCTCGGTCACGAAGAGGGTGACGAACACCCGGTCGGCGATCCCGAAGTAGGCGGTGTAGGGGCCGAAGACGTCCTCGTAGGTCTCCAGCCCGAGCGAGATCCCGTTCAGGACGATCGCCGCGATGACGGTGTTCTGGAACCATCCGCTGTCGACCACCGCGACCGCGCGGCCGCGGAACCCGCCCCCTGCCACAATCACCCTCCGCCCGGCTGCGCTTTGTGGGAGAAACCACGCCACCCTAGCCGTCGGCCGTGTGTGCGCCGCGGGCGCGGTCCCCGGCCCGAATGAGAGGGCGACGCGCTGTACCCCGCCGCGGCGCGACCGGCTAACCTTCGTAGGGCAGGAGGACCACGGTCAGGAGCGGCATGTTCAACATCGGGGCTGGTGAGTTCATCGTTCTCGGCGTGCTCGCGCTGCTCGTCTTCGGCCCCGACCAGCTGCCGAAGGCCGCCGCCCAGGCGGGGCGCGCGCTGCGCCAGCTCAGGAAGCTCGCCGACAGCGCCAAGAACGACATCCAGGACGGCCTGGGGCCGGAGTTCAAGGACTTCGACGTGCAGGACCTCAATCCCAAGCGCTTCGTGCAGAAGCACTTCTGGGAGGAGGAGGACGACGACGCGCCCGCGCCGCGCAGCCCCGCCGCGCGGTTGAACGGCCGCCGCCCTCCCTTCGACGACGAAGCGACCTGAGCCCGCGCTCAGCCCCCTGAGCCGAACGCGGCGTCGAACGACGCCTTGGGCGGCTCGATCCGGGCCATGCCGCGGACGAACTCCAGCGCCTCGGGCGCCCCGATGAGCCGGTCCATGCCGGCGTCCTCCCATTCCACCGAGATCGGCCCGTCGTAGCCGATGGTGTTGAGCGCCCGGAAGCAGTCCTCCCACGGCACGTCGCCGCGCCCGGTCGACACGAAGTCCCAGCCGCGCCGCGGGTCGCCCCAGGGCAGGTGCGAGGAGAGCCGCCCGCGCCGCCCGTCGCCGGTGCGGACCTTGGCGTCCTTGCAGTCGACGTGGTAGATCCGGTCGGCGAAGTCGAGGATGAACCCGGCCGGGTCGAGGTCCTGCCACACGAAGTGGCTGGGGTCCCAGTTCAGGCCGAACGCCGGGCGGTTGCCGACGGCGTCGAGCGCCCGCCGGGTCGAGTAGTAGTCGTAGGCGATCTCGGTGGGGTGCACCTCGTGTGCGAAGCGGACCCCTTCGGCGTCGAACACGTCGAGGATCGGGGTGAAGCGCTCGGCGAAGTCGGCGTAGCCCCGGTCGATCATGTGCTCGGGGGTCGGCGGGAACATCGCGAGCGTGTACCAGATCGAGGATCCGGTGAACCCGACGACGGTGTCGACGCCGAGGCGGGCGGCCGCGCGTGCGGTGTCCTTGAGCTCCTTCGCGGCGCGGTGGCGCACACCCTCGGCGTCGCCGTCGCCCCAGACCCGCCCGGGCAGGATGGCGCGGTGGCGGTCGTCGATCGGGGCGTCGCACACCGCCTGGCCGACCATGTGCGCCGAGACGGCCCAGGCCTGGAGCCCGTGCGAGTCGAGGACCTCGCGCTTGCGGGCGACGTAGGTGTCGTCGGAGAGCGCCAGGTCGACCTGGAAGTGGTCGCCCCAGGTGGCGATCTCCACACCGTCGTAGCCCCACTCAGCCGCGCGGCGGCACACCTCCTCGAATGGCAGGTCGGCCCATTGGCCGGTGAACAGGGTCACGGGACGTGGCATGAGGTCCTCCGCTCCTCGGTACTCGGTCAGGGGGGTCAGCGCACTCCGAGCAGGTGGTCGAGGGCGAGCTGGTCGAGCCGTTCGAAGTGGTAGCCGCGCGGGCCGGCGGCGTCGAGGTCGATCTCCTCGGCGCGCAGGTCGGCCAGTGCCTCGCCGGGGGCGAGGGTGGGTTCGGCCAGTTCGGCCGTTCGTGCGGCGGCGAGCGCCGCTGCGACGTCGGGGTCGGCGCGGAACGCCGCCGCCTTGTCCCTGAGGATCAGGTAGTTGCGCATGCAGCCCGCCGCCGAGGCCCACACGCCGTCCATGTCCTCGGTGCGCGGCGGCTTGAAGTCGAAGTGCCGCGGGCCCGCGTAGCCTTCGCGTTCCAACAGGTCGACCAGGAAGAACGCCTCTTTGAGGTCGCCGGCGCCGAAGCGCAGGTCCTGGTCGTACTTCACGCCGCGCTGCCCGTTGAGGTCGATGTGGAACAGCTTGCCGTGCCACAGCGCCTGGGCGACGCCGTGCGCGAAGTTCAGGCCGGCCATCTGCTCGTGGCCGACCTCGGGGTTGACGCCCACCATGTCGGGCCGTTCCAGCTCGCGGATGAACGCGAGGGCGTGGCCGACGGTGGGCAGGAGCACGTCGCCGCGCGGCTCGTTGGGTTTGGGCTCGATGGCGAGGCGCAGGCCGTAGCCCTGCTCGCTGATGTGGCCGCAGAGGATGTCGAACGCCTCCTTGAGCCGGTCGAGCGCCGCCCTGTCGTCCTTCCCCGCCTCGGACTCGGCGCCGTCCTGGCCGCCCCAGCACACGAAGGTGGCGGCGCCCAGGCTCGCGGCGAGGTCGATGGTGCGCAGCACCTTGCGGATGGCGTACCGGCGGACGTCGCGGCGGTTGGAGGTGAACCCGCCGTCGCGGAACACCGGGTGGGTGAACAGGTTGGTGGTGACCATGGGGACGGCCAGCCCGGTGTCGTCCAGGGCCTTGCCGAAGCGGGCGAGGACCTGGTCGCGGGCTGCCGCACCGCTGCCGGGCGGGATGAGGTCGTCGTCGTGGAAGGTGACGCCGTAGGCCCCGATGTCCGCGAGGCCGTACACGGCGTCGACGGGGTCGAGCGGGGGGCGGACGGGGTCGCCGAAGGTGTTGGCGCCGCGCCACCCTACGGTCCACAGGCCGAAGCTGAACCTGTCCTCGGGGACGGGCCGGTAGTCGGTCATCTCGGTGCGCCTTCCGGGTCGGTGCGGGTCCACACGCTCGCGTTGGCCGCGCTCTCCTCGACCGCCGCGAGCACCCGCTGGACGCGCAGGCCGTCGGCGAACGACGGGACGGGGTCGGTGCCCGCCGCGACCGCTTCGATGAAGTCCTTCACCTCGTGGGTGAACGAGTGCTCGTAGCCGATGAGGTGGCCGGGCGGCCACCAGGCAGCCATGTAGGGGTGGGCGGGTTCGGTGACGAGGATGCGGCGGAAGCCGGCGGTCTCGGCGCGTTCGGTGTGGTCGTGGAAGTGCAGCTCGTTCATCGACTCGAAGTCGAAGGCGAGGCTGGCGTCGGAGCCGTTGATCTCGATGCGCATGGCGTTCTTGCGGCCGGCCGCCATGCGGGTGGCCTCGAAGGAGCCGATGGCGCCGTTGTCGAAGCGGGCCGTGAACAGTGCCGCGTCGTCGACGGTCACCGGGCCGCGCTGCTCGCCGGGGCGCGCCGCGAGCCCGTCGGAGGACTCGGCGAGCGGGCGGTCGCGGATGAAGGTCTCCAGCGTCCCCGAGACGCCGGTGATGTGCTGCCCGGTGATGTGCTGGGCGAGGTCCACGATGTGCGCGCCGATGTCGCCGAGGGCACCGGACCCGGCGCGTTCCCGCTGGAGCCGCCAGACCAGCGGGAACTCGGGGTCGACCAGGAAGTCCTGGAGGTACTGGGCGCGGACGTGCCGGACGGTGCCCAGGATCCCCTGGCCGACCAGGCGGTGGGCCATGGCCAGGGCCGGGACGCGGCGGTAGTTGAAGCCGACCATGCTGCGCACGCCCCGCGCCGCGGCGCGCTCGGCGGCGGCCGCCATGGCCTCGGCCTCGGCGACGGTGTTGGCGAGCGGCTTCTCGCAGAGGACGTGCTTGCCGGCGTCGAGGGCGGCGATGGCGATCTCGGGGTGGGTGTCGCCGGGTGTGCAGATGTCGACGACGTCGATGTCGTCGCGGCCCAGCAGCGCCTTGTAGTCGGTCTCGACGTCGCGCCAGCCCTGCTCGGCCGCCGCGGCGCGCGCCTTCTCGGGGTCGCGGCCGACCAGGGCGGTCATGGCGGGGCGCAGCGGCAGGTCGAAGAACGCCCCGGCGGAGCGCCAGGCGTGGGAGTGGGCGCGGCCCATGAACGAGTAGCCGACGATGCCGACGCCGATGGGGGCGGCGGGCGCGGTTCCGGTCATCGCTCTGCCTTCCCGCGCCGTGCCGCGGCGGGTGCCGCGGTCCGCGGCGCAGCCGTCGCGGATGAGGGGTCGGAACGCCTCTCGGTGACCGAAACCGCCGCTGGACGGGGGCCCCGGCTCATGGATTAGTTTGGTTATTGGACGAACACAGTGTCAATACTCCGGTCACCGCGATGTCACCCCGCGGCGCCGGACGGACCCCGGAGGGTCGCTCGTACAGCGGCGGCGCGCCGGGGAGGAGGGAGGCCTCGCGCAGCGATGCCGGGCACACCGACCATCGGCCCCGCGGGCGCGCAGGGGGTCCGCGAGGCGAACCTCGGGACCGTGCTGCGCACCATCCGCGCCGCGGCGCCCTGCTCGCGCGCCGAGATCGCGGCCGCCACCGGGCTGACGAAGTCCACCGTGTCGAGCATCGTCGCCGACCTCGCGGCGCGCCGCCTGGTGCGCGAGGTGGGCGCCCCCGCGGAGCGTCGTGTCGGCCGGCCCGGGGTGGGGCTCGCCCTGGACGAGCGCAGCATCGCCGCCGTCGGCCTGGAGGTCAACGTCGACTACCTGACGGTGGTCGCCGTCGACCTGCTCGAAGGCGTGCTCCTCAGCAGGCACGCGGCGTTCGACGCCCGCTCGGCCGGGCCCGAGGCGTGCGCCGAGCGGATCACCGGTCTGCTCGCGCACACCGTCGCCGACCCGCTGCTGCGCAGCCGCACCGTCCTGGGGGCGAGCGTCGCCGTGCCGGGTCTCGTGGACGCGCCGAGCGGCGTGGTGACCAACGCGCCCAACCTGCGCTGGACCGGGTTCCCGCTGCGGGAGCGGATCGCCGGGCTGATGGCGCGGGCCGGGCTGCCGGCGATGCCGCTGCACGTCGACAACGACGCGAACCTCGGCGTCATCGCCGAGTACCGGGGCGGCCACCTCGCGGGGACCCCCGACCTCGTCTACATCACCGGCGAGGTCGGCGTCGGGGCGGGGATCCTCACCGGCGGGGCGCTGCTGCGCGGCTCGTCGGGGTACACCGGCGAGATCGGGCACGTGCCGCTGCTGCGCGGCGGGCCGCGCTGCGGCTGCGGCCGGCGCGGCTGCCTTGAGGCGCTGGCCGGGGTCGAGGCGGTCCTGCGCCACGCCGTCCCCGACCTGATGCCCGACGGCCCGCTCTCGGGCGCCGGGCTGTCCCGCGCGGTCGACGCGGCGGTCGCGCGCGCCGAGGCGGGCGACCCCGCGGTGCGGCGCGCGCTGCGGCGGGCGGGGACCTGGCTGGGGCGGGGCGCCGCCGCACTGGTGAACGTGATCGACCCGGCGGCGGTGATCCTCGGCGGCTACTTCGTGCCGCTCGCCCCGTGGCTCGGCCCGCCCTGCGCTGCGGCGGTCGCCGCGCACAGCCTCGCCCCGGACCGGCCCGGGCGGGTGCAGACCTCCGGCCTGGGCCTCACCGCCGCCGCCAGGGGCGGCGCGAGCGCCCTCGTGGACGCGCTGGACCGGGGGCGGCTCCCCCTGCCCGAGCGCGCGCCCGCGCCGCCCTGAGGCGGCCCCTGCGGCGCGCGCGGCGCCGCAGGGTGCCCGGATGCTAGCCGTCCGCCATCGCGGTGTCCTTGGTCTCCTTGAGCGCCCACAGTGCGAGCAGCGACACCACGCCGACCGCCGACACGAACAGCCCGACGGCGGTGGAACCCAGCGGGGTCGCCTGGAGGGAGGTGGCGATGAGCGGCGGCACGGCGCCGCCGAGGACGCCGCCGAGGCTGTAGGCCAGCGACGAACCGCTGTACCGGTAGCGCGTGCGGAACAGTTCCGGCAGGAACGCGCCCATGGGCCCGAAGATCAGGCCCATGAGGACGAGGGCGATGGTGAAGGCTGCGGTCACCCCGAGCAGGCTGCCGGTGTCGACCAGCGGGAACATGAAGCCGCCGTAGACGATGGCGATGACCGTGAACAGCATCATGGTGGGCCGCCGCCCGCGCCGGTCCGACGCCATCGAGGCGTAGACGGTCCCGATGGCCATGCCGACCGCGCCGATCATCGTGGCCAGGATGACCGTGTTGCGGTCCATCGCGAGCCCGGCCGGGTCGGTGGCGTACGACAGGCCGTACGCCGTCGCCGTGTAGAACAGGCAGTAGGTGACCGCCATGGCGAGGGAGCCGAGGAGCACCTCGCGCCACTGGTTGCGCAGCAGGTCCACGAACGGGGCGCGCGCCACCTGGCGGGCGTCCATGGTCCGGCGGAACACCGGGGTCTCGGCGATCTGCAATCGGACGTACAGGCCGACGGCGACCAGCGCGATGCTGACGATGAACGGGATGCGCCAGCCCCACGCGACGAACTGGTCGTCGGTGAGGACCAGGCCGATCAGCAGGAACAGGCCGTTCGCGGCGATGAAGCCCACGGGCGGGCCGAGCTGCGGGAACATCGCGTACATCCCGCGCTTGCCCTGGGGCGCGTGCTCGGTCGCCAGCAGCGCGGCCCCGCCCCACTCCCCGCCGAGCCCGATGCCCTGGAGGAAGCGCAGCAGGACCAGCAGGACCGGGGCGAGCAGGCCCGCGGTCGCGTAGCCGGGCAGCAGCCCGATCGCCACCGTCGACAAGCCCATCACCAGCAGCGACGCGACGAGCATCGACTTGCGGCCGATGCGGTCGCCCCAGTGCCCGAACAGGATGGAGCCGAGCGGGCGCGACATGAACGCGACGGCGAACGTCGAGAACGACGCGACCCGGCCGGCCACCGGGTCGAGCTCCGGGAAGAACGCAGAGTCGAGGACCAGCGCCGCCGCTGTGGCGTAGATGTAGAAGTCGTAGAACTCGATCGCGGTGCCGATGAAGCTGGCGACCGCGATGCGCCGCATCGGGGCGGGTGGCGAGGGCTCCGGGGCGGGCGCAGCCGACCCGCCGGGTGCACCGGGTTCAACCGACACGTCGGCCGGCTCCTTCCGCTGTGGGGACACGCGCCGGGCACAGCGGGCGGGGCTCGTGCACGTCCGAGCGGCGGCGAACCGCGGAACCCGCCCGTGCGGCTCCGGTCACCGCGGCACCCTACTCCGCGGCCCCGGACATGGGAGCGGGTACCCGGCCCTTAACGGGGCCGGGTACCCGCAGTGACCGCCGCAACGGCCCGGGGCCGACGGCGCCCGCCGACCCGTGGTCCGGCGCGGAGGCGGTCACCAGAGGCGCAGGACGCCGCTGAGTGACTCGATGTTCCACCAGCTGAAACCACCACTGAGCGTTTCAACGTTCCACCAGCTGAAACCGCCGCCGAACGTTTCAACGTTCCACCAGCTGAATCCACCGCCGAGCGTTTCAACGTTCCACCAACTGAAACCACCACTGGCTGTGACGACGTCGGCAGAGGCCGGAACCGCGGCGAACAGGAGCGCTGCCATCATGACGGCCAGCACCGCGCTGAGCTTCTTGAGCACGACGAACCCTTCGGTCAAACCTGACTCCATCCCCACTTATAAAGATGACTTATCACCCACTCATCCCACAAGCCCCGAGTATGAACCAATCCGACTTTTACGACGTTGTACAGATAGCCCGCGAACACGGTGCATCCGGGCGGCCGGGCTCTGTTCACGGGCCGGTCGAATACCGTCCGACCTGCGCCGACACCACTGGGGTCCGGGGCGGCCGGGGCGGGCGCATCGGATGGGGCACGAGGGGACGGACGCGGCCGGGGCGCGCGGGGCGCCGGGCGGTGGTACACCGTACGGACGCCGCGCCGCGGCCCGGGAGCGGCTGCGCAGGGCGGACGGCACCGGCGGGCCGGAAGCCGCGACCGGGCGGGGCGCCCCGCGCGGCGCGCGCCGGCGGCGCACCAGGAGCGGACCGGAAGCGCATCGGGGACCCGGAAACAACGAATCCCAGGCCCGACCTAAGAGTCTGACCTGGGAAAACGTGGAGCTGAGGGGATTCGAACCCCTGACCCCCTCGATGCGAACGAGGTGCGCTACCGGACTGCGCTACAGCCCCTTGAGACGCTCAAAAGACTAGCAGTTCACGGCGTGTACTCGAAACGGATTCGCCGGGCGCAGGGCTCAGTCGCCGACGGCGCGCAGGTGCGCGTCGGCGTTCTGGTCGTAGACCTGGTCGCGGCGGGCCGTGAACTCCAGGATCTCGGCCTCGCGCGCAGCGGCGGCCTCGGCCTCGGCGGCACGGCGTCGCAGGTGCGCGGCGCGCCGGCGGCGGTACTCCCGTTCGGCGGCCCGCCGCTCGGTGTCGGCCTTCGCCGCCTCGCGCAGCAGCGCCAGGTGCCCGAGGAGCAGCACCGACGGCGGGACGAGCACCCACCACGGGCCGAGGTCCGCGCCCACGGCGGCCGCGGTGGCGATCAGCAGCGCCGACAGCCCGGAGGTGCGGCGCCGCCGCCGGGCGATGACGCCCGCCCTGCTGACGACGGGCGCAGCGGGGGCGCGGCCCGGGACGGGGTCGATGTTCTCGGCCGGCTCGGCGCCGTCGTCGGCGGAGCCGTCGTCCTCGGCATCGCGGTCGGCGGCGGCGGCACCGTCATCGGCCGCGTCGTCCGGGTCGCCGTGCTCCTCGGTGTCGAGGTCGGAGTCGTCGGCGTCCTCGGCGGACCGCGGTGCCGTGCGGTCCAGCGAGTCGGCGGCGGGGTCGGCGGCGTCGCGCCGCAGCAGCATCGGCACGAGGACGATCGCCCAGACCACCACGATCGCAAGGTACAGGGGAGAGCTGCTCATCGCCCCTCCTCGCACAGCCGGTCACCGGACAGTCCCCACAGCCTCCGACGCGCCGCCGATGCGACCGGTGCCGCCCATCGCACGGAAGCGGAGCGGTCGGACGCCCGGCCGATCGTGTCCGCGGGACTACGGTGCGATGCCGCCCGGCTCGGCAGCATGCCCGGCCCCCCTCGTACCGAATGGGCGTCTTGTCTGCATCGTGAATGCGTCTACGTTCCGCACGGTACGACCCGGTGTCCGCGAATGCGCAGTATTCGGACCGGAGTGTCGTGAGATTACAGTCTTTCCTCTTTCCCTGACGGGTCATCGCATCAGGAAACGTGCAGGTCATAACGTTCAATGCAATGAGTTATGGCTGAAAACGGAGCGTAGTGGACCGATTCCGCGCCGGTCCGGGAACGCTCGGGTCCGGCGATTATCGCGCGCCGATCCGAGTGCGGCGACCCGCGGCGGCGGCGTTCGGGCGCCGCTCCGGCCGCGGCGGCGCGCTCAGGGCAGCCGGGGGTCGGGCGGCAGCGGCGGGATCGAGGCGTCGTCCGCTTCGGGGGCCGACGCGTCGAACCGCCCGCCGCGCAGGTGCTCGCGCCACCGGGTGAGCAGTCCGCCGGGGACGTCCTCGACGGTCAGGGCGTAGCAGATGTGGTCGCGCCATGCGCCGTCGATGTGCAGCTGGCGGCGGCGGACCCCCTCGGCCCGGAACCCGAGCTTCTCGGCGACCCGGCGGCTCGCGCGGTTCTCGGGCCGGATGTTCGCCTCGATCCGGTGCAGCCCCGCCGCGAAGAAGCAGTGGTCGACGGCGAGGGCCACCGCCGTGGGCGTGACGCCCCGGCCGGCGAACGCCCGGTCGACCCAGTACCCCACCTGCGCCGACCGGGCGGACCCCCACACGATCGCGCCCACGGTCAGCTGGCCGGCGAACACCCCGTCGTAGGTCACGGCCCACGGCATGGCGACACCGTGCCGCCCCTCGCGGCGGACCGCCTGGACCATCGCGACGTACGGGGCGAGACCGGAACTCTGCAACGGCAGCTCGGGGTGGGTGGGCTCCCACGGGCGCAGCCATTCGGCGCTGCGGGTGCGGCTCTCGCGCAGCGCCGCTGCGTCGCGCAGCCGCAGCGGACGCAGGCCGACCAGCCCCTCCTCCAGGGACACCGGCCAGCCGCGGATCCGGTTCACTGCCGCTTCCTCTCGTCCGAGCACACGACCGCGCCGCGGTCCGCACCGGCCGCCTCGCGGGCCGCCGGGCGCCGCCGGATCGGGCGCCCACCCGGCGGATGCGAAACCGTACGCCGGCGCCGTCGCGGCGCCGGACCAGTATCCCACCCCGCCCGCGGGGCCGCCCGCACGGCGCCCCCGGGCACCGGCCGCCGCGCGACGGCCGCCGTGCGCCGCCCGCCTCAGTCGACGGGACGCGGGTGGTCGCCGCCGCGGATCTGGTCGACGGCGTGGCCGATCACCGGGCCGAGGACCGCCATGCCGTCGCGCACCCCGCCCTTGGACCCCGGCAGGTTCACGACCAGCATGCGGTGGCCGTCGCGCTCGGCGACACCGGCGAGGCCGCGCGACAGCAGCGCGGTCGGGACGCCCTTCGCGCGGCCCTCGGCACGCAGCGCCTCGGCGATGCCGGGGATCTCGTAGCGCAGCAGCGGAGCGGTCACCTCGGGCGTCTCGTCGTTGGGGTTCAGGCCGGTCCCCCCGCTGGTGACCGCGGCGGCGTAGCCGTCGGCGAGCGCGCCGCGCAGCGCCTCGGCGACCGGTGCGCCGTCGGGGACCACCACCGGGCCTTCGGCGGCGCAGCCCGCCGCCGCCAGCAGTTCCACCAGCAGCGGGCCGGAGGTGTCGGCGTAGACCCCCGCCGAGGCCCGGTTCGACACGGTGATGACCAGGACCCGCGCGCCGTGCGCCGGGCCGCTCACCGGGACCGTCGCCAGTACCCGGTCTTGCCGCCGGTCTTCTCCTCGACCCGGACGTCGGTCACGACCGCCTCGGGGTCGAGCGCCTTGACCATGTCCACGAGGCCGAGCGCGGCCGCCATGACGCAGGTGAGCGCCTCCATCTCGACGCCGGTGCGGTCGGCGGTGCGGACGGTCGCGCTGATGTCGACGCCCCGCTCCACGACCTCCACTGCGACGTCCACCCCGTGCACCGCTATCGGGTGGCACAGCGGCACCAGGTCGGGGGTGCGCTTGGCGCCCTGGATCCCGGCGATGCGCGCCACGGCGAGCGCGTCGCCCTTGGGGACCTCGCCGGAGCGGAGCGCCGCGACCACCTCGGGGGCGACGAGGACGGTGCCGGTCGCCGTGGCGGTGCGGGCGGTCACCTCCTTCGCCGAGACGTCGACCATCCGTGCCGCGCCGGACGCGTCGAGGTGGGTGAGGCCGGAATCGTGCGGTTCGGGCATGCTGGGGCGCTTTCTGGTTCGAGGGCGGGGGTTCTCGGGGCGGGCGGCGGGGTCAGGGCAGCCTGAGGACGTCGACGACGCGGCCGGCCGGCAGTTCGGTGGCCGCCTCGTCCACGACGATGAGGGCGTCGGCGGACGCGAGCGCGGCGAGCTGGTGCGAGCCCTGCCGCGCCACCGGGCGCACAGCGAGGCCGCCGTCGGCGGCATACTCCAGTTGCGCCCGCAGGTAGGAGCGGCGGCCCTGCGGCGAGTCGCGGACGGGCGCCGCCAGCGGGGCGCGCAGCGCGGGCAGCCCTTCGGGCGCGCGGCCGCTCAGCTTGGCGAGCATCGGCCGGACGAACAGGTGGAAGGAGACGAAGGAGCTCACCGGGTTGCCCGGCAGTGTGACGATCGGCGTGCCGTGCACGGTCCCGGCGCCCTGCGGCTTGCCCGGCTGCACCGCCACCTGCTCGAAGCGGACGGTGCCGAGCTGGGTCAGCGCCTCCTTGACGACGTCGTAGGCGCCCATGCTGACCCCGCCGGTGGTGACGACGATGTCGGCGTGCGGGAGGACGTCGCCGAGGGTCGCCAGCACGGTCGACGGGTCGTCCCCGGTGAACCCGTGCCGGAACGCCGCGCAGCCGGCGTCGATCGCCGCCGCGGTGAGCATGTAGCCGTTGGACTCCCAGATCTGGCCGGGGCCGATGGGTGTGCCCGGTTCGACCAGCTCCTCGCCCGTGGACAGCACAGCGACACGGGGCCGCGGGTGGACCAGGGCGTCCGGGTGCCCCACTGCGGCGAGCACGGCGATCTCGGCCGGGCCGATGTGCGCCCCGCTCCGCAGGACCCCGGCGCCCTTCTCGACGTCGCCGCCCGCCGGGCGGACCGCGTTGCCGGCCTTGGCCGGGCGGCTGATCAGCACCTCGGCGACGCCGCCGTCGGTCCACTCGACCGGGACCACGGCGTCGGCGCCCGCCGGCATCGGGGCACCGGTCATGATGCGCGCGCACATCCCCGTTCTGATGGCGTGCGTGCCCGGGTCGCCGGCCGCGATGTCGGCGACCACGGGCAACCGGACGGGGGTGTCGGCGCCCGCCCCGGCGATGTCGGCCGCCACCAGGGCGTATCCGTCCATGGCCGAGTTGTCGAACTGCGGCAGGGACACCGGGGCCGTGACGTCCTCGGCCAGTACCCCGCCCTGCGCCCGCAGCAGCTCGATCCGGATCGGTTCCAGCGGTTCGACCAGGTCCAGCAGGTCGGTCGTGTGCTGCTCTACGCTCTTCATCTGCGCCAGTCCACCCCGTTTCCGTTCGCCGTCCAGCATCGCCCATAGAGCGCGCGTTCGCCGCATCGGATCGCCAGGGAGTCCCGGGGTATCAGTCGGCGGGCCCCGGCGAGTGGTCGGCCACGAAGCGGCGCAGCCACGGCAGGAAGTCCTCGGCGAGGTCCGGCCGGGCGCACGCGAACTCCACCACGGTGCGCAGGTAGTCGAGCCGGTTGCCGGTGTCGTAGCGCTGGCCCCGGAACAGCACCCCGTGGACGGGCCCGCCCTCGTCGGGCCCGCGCCGGGCGAGCTCCAGCAGCGCGTCGGTGAGCTGGATCTCGCCGTTGCGGCCGGGCGGGGTGTCGCGCAGCACGTCGAAGACCGCGGGGTCGCAGATGTAGCGGCCGACGACGGCCCACCGGCTCGGCGCCTGCTCGGCCGAGGGCTTCTCCACGAGGTCGGTCACCGCCACCACGTCGTCCTCCGCCGTGGGCGCGATCGCCGCGCACCCGTACAGCGAGACCTGCTCCGGCTCGACCTCCATGAGCGCGACCACGCTGCCGCCGTAGGTCTCGCGCACCTCGATCATGCGGCGCAGCAGCGCCTCGCTGCGGCCGATCAGGTCGTCGCTGAGCAGGACGGCGAACGGCTCGTCGCCCACGTGCGCCGCAGCGCACAGCACCGCGTGGCCGAGGCCGCGGGGGTCGCCCTGGCGGACGTAGTGGACCTGGGCGAGCCCGGCCGATTCGCGGATGGTGCGCAGGCGCTCGTCGTCGCCCTTGAGGCGCAGCGCCTCCTCCAGTTCGTAGGCGCGGTCGAAGTGGTCCTCCACGGAGCGCTTGCTGCGCCCGGTGATCATCAGGACGTCGGCGAGGCCGGCGTCGACCGCCTCCTCGACGACGTACTGGATCGCCGGTTTGTCGACGATCGGCAGCATCTCCTTCGGGGTCGCCTTTGTCGCGGGCAGGAACCGTGTCCCCAGCCCGGCGGCGGGCACCACGGCCTTGGTCACCGGGCTACCGGGGCGTCGCGTATCAGCCATGACGGCACTGTAGGGGACCGCCCGGTGCCCGGAGTCCCCTGCGTGAGGGGTCATGCGGCGGCCCGGACGCCGCAGCGCCGGTGGGGTCGGGCCCGCGTTCCCGCCGTTCACCGCGGGTTCCCCGTTCTTTCCCCGGATCGACGCCGGGGTGCCGGCGGCGGCGCGTGCTGCCAGACTCTCCTCACATGAACGGGGAGACGAAACAGGAGATGCGCCGGCGGCTGCTCGCCGCCCGCCGGGACATGCCGGCGCGGGTGCGCGACGCCGCCGGATCCGCGATCCGCGACGCGCTGGTCGACCTGCCGGAGTTCACCATGGGCGGCACCGTCGCCCTGTACTACTCGGTGGGGACCGAGCCCGGCACCCGCAAGCTCCTCACCGCCCTGTGGAAGCGCGGCGCCTATGTGCTGCTGCCGGTGCTGCTGCCCGGCGGGGAGCTCGACTGGGCCGGCTACGACGGCCCCGACAGCCTCGCCCCCGCCGGGCACGGGCTCATGGAGCCCACCGGGCCGCGCTACGGCAGCGACGCGGTGCGCCGCGCGGCCGGCGTGGTCTGCCCCGCGCTGGCGGTCGACCGTCGCGGCATCCGGCTGGGGCGCGGCGCCGGCTGCTACGACCGCGCGCTGGCGCACACCGGGCCGCAGACCCTCACCCTCGCGGTGATCTACGACACAGAACTGGTCGACGACGTCCCCGCGGAACCGCACGACCGCCGTGTGGGCGGGGTGATCACACCGGGCGGCGGCGCAGTCCGGTTCTGAGGGCGGCCGCGGGCGGCCGACCGCCGCGGGGGCGGGAACACCGCCGCGCCGGTCCCGTGTTGTACCGGCGGACGACGCGGACGCGCGGCGGCACGGCTCCCCCGATGTCACCATCCCGCCGCCGGTGCGCGTACTATTTAGCAGCCGATGCGCGAGAGTGCCAACGAGGAGGAGTCCGTGCCTACGTACCAGTACGCATGCACCGAGTGCGACGAGACGCTGGAGGTCGTGCAGAGCTTCAGCGACGACGCGCTCACCGTGTGCCCCGCGTGCGAAGGGCGCCTGCGCAAGGTGTATTCCGCGGTGGGGATCGTGTTCAAGGGTTCGGGCTTCTACCGCACCGACAGCGCCTCGCGCTCCACCGCGTCGTCGGGCGCCGCGTCCGGCTCCTCGGAGTCCGGTGGCGGCGAGAAGTCCGCCGAGAAGAGCTCCGACGGCGAGAAGTCGTCGACCCCCGCGAAGGCCGAGTCGACCTCGTCGTCCGCGTCCTCGTCCTCGTCGTCCGCCTCGTCGGAGTCCTCGACCAAGGTCGCCTGACCCCGCCGCCCGGCCCGGGCGCTACCTCGGCGCGGCGCCGCGCCGCGCCCGATTCCGCTGCGTACCGGGCTGCTGTGGACGGCCGCCGCACCTTGCCGCGTCGGCCGCCTACCGTGCGCCCATGCCGTCCTTCCTGCGGCGCGGCCCCGCCGCGCCCCTGCACCGCCCGGCGCTCGCCGCGGCGCGCCGGCGCAGGGCCGCCGGTGCCGCCTGCGCCGCGCTCGCCCTCGTCGGCGCGCTGCTGCTGATCCGCCCGCCGCCCGCCGCGACCGCCGAGGTGCTGGTCGCCGCCCGCGACCTCAACGCCCTCGCGCCGCTCTCCGGCGCCGACTTCGCCACCCGCAGCCAGGAGCGCGGCACCGTCCCCGACGGCGCGTTGCCGCCGACCGCACCGCCCCGCGGCGCGTCGCTGTCCGCCCCGATGCGCAAGGGCGAGGTGTTCACCGGGGCGCGCATCGCCGAGCCGCTCACCGCCGGCTACGGCGCCGCGCTGGTCGCCGCCCCCGTGCGCATCGCCGACCGCGGCACGGCCGCCCTGCTGCGCCCCGGCACCCGCGTCGACGTCATCGCGGCCGCGCAGGACCCCCTCGCCGCCGAGGTCGACGCCGATTCCGCCGCCACCGCCGAGGTCGTCGCCGCGGACCGCCCCGTGGTCGCTCTCCCCCGCGAGCAGGCCGGCGAGGGCGAGCCGGGCGCCCTCATCGTCATCGCCGCCACCCGCGAGGAGGCGCGGCGGTTGGCGATCGGCACACTCGCCGGGCGGCTCTCCGTTACCATCCGAGGTTGACCGTTCACTCATGGCGGTGGACGGTGCCGCGATGCCGCCGGGCGCCCCTCCCCCACCGGGCCCGGCGCCCCGGCGGCACGGGCCGGCGCCCGCCCCCCGCGTTCCGCGCGGTGCGCGGCGCCCGACGACGACTCGACACGGTACGAAGGACGGAACAGGCATGGACGGATTCAGGAGGTTCCTGCTCCAAGGGAACTTGGTGCAGCTCGCAGTGGCGGTGGTCATCGGCACCGTCTTCGCGCAGCTCATCACCGCCTTCACCGAAGGCTTCATCACCCCGCTGCTCGGCATCTTCGGCGGCGTCCCGGAGTTCGGCAACGCGTCCTTCACCATCAACGGCAGCAAGTTCGTGTGGGGGCCGTTCGTCGACGCCGCCATCACCTTCGTGCTGACGGCGGCGGTCCTGTACTTCGTGGTGGTGCTGCCCACTACCAAGCTGATGGACCGCTTCGCGCGCAAGGAGGAGGCCACCCACCGGCCGTGCCCCGAGTGCATGAGCGAGATCGACAAGGCGGCGACCCGCTGCGCGTACTGCACCACGGAGGTGACCCCCGAGGTCACGATGCCCACGCCCTGAACACCCCGCTGCGCGGCGGCCCTGCGCGGGGCCGCCGCGCAGCGCACGCCGCGCGCTACTCGGTCTTGTACTCCCAGTGCCACGGCTCGTACGGGCTGGAGTAGGCCCATTGCGGGTGGAACCAGCCGAACTCGGTGGAGTTCGCCTCAAGCCAGTTGAACTGGGGTGTCCCCTCGTTCTGCACGCCGCCGCACAGGTCGACCGCCTGGCCGAGGCCGTGGTTGCTGGTGCCGGGGACCGCCGCGTTGCCGGGAGGCTGCTCGGAGTAGACCCGCTGCTGGTTGGCGAGGTCGCGGTAGGAGCTGGTCAGGCAGATGTCGGTGCCGAACTCCTCGTTGTACGCCTCGTTCATCTTGAGGAAGTCGATGGCGGCGTCGGCGCGGAGCTTGTGGTCGCCCTCGTGCAGCTTGCACAGGGCGTCCTGCGGGAGGAGGCCGTTGGGGTAGTCGGCCGCCGCGGCGCCCTTGTCGGGGTCGCATTCGACGCCCGCCTCGTACGCCTCGACGGACAGGCCGCGGTCCTTCAACTCCTTGAGGAGCTTGTCCGTGCTGGTCTTAGACTGCTTCTTCAGCTTGTCGAGGTCGTCCTTGAGCTCGACCTTCTCCAACTGGGTGGACGACTGGAGGTCCTGGGCCTTGGTCGTGTACCCCTGCTGCTGCCGCTTGAGGCCGTTGGCCTCCTCCAGCAGCGCCTCCTGGTTCTCCGAGAGCTTGAGGACGTGCGACTCGGCCTGGAGGTCGGAGGTGATCGACCCGGAGGTCACCAGGCTCGCGGCGCCGACGTCGGGCTGCTTGTACATGGTGACGGCGAGCTTGGCCAGCGGCTCGCGCATGTCGGAGAGCTTCAGTTCGGTCTGCTGCAACTTGTGCAGGGTCTTGACCAGGTCGTCCTGGGCGTTCTCCAGGGCCTTCTCGCGCTTGGTGTACGCCTTGGTGGCCTTCTCCAGCTCGTCCTTCGACTTCTCCGCCCGGTCCTTCAAAGACTTCAGGTCGTTGTCGGCGTAGGCGGCGTCGCCGGCCGGGTCGAAGGCCGTCTGCGCGCCGGGGATCAGGAAGAGCGCGAACACCAGGACCATGCACACACCGAAGGCGAGCCGCGCGCGGGACACGGGGCGCGGCTCTGCGGCGGGCGAAATCCCGCCTGGCGACCCGGCGGAACCCCGCCGCGTCGAACCGGGAACGAAGGGCACCTGGTTTTCCTCCGACTGCCTCTCCTCGATAACGCCTGGCCGCCACGCAACGTACTACATGTCCACAACCGGACGGACTCTCGCGAAGGCGCGGGCCCAGCGCCGCGCGCGGTACCGCGCGGCGGGATCGTCGCACCATGGGCCCGTCACGCGGAGTGCCGACCCGGTTCGCCGCCACGGCGCACCGGCGCCTCCCAGTGATCAAGCTCACCGGCGATCAACGCCAACCTTACCCGTCCCACCGGAGTCGCCTTCCCGTCCCGCACCACCATCGCGCCTCCGCTACCCTTGAACCACGATCCGGCCTCATAGCTCAGGGGACAGAGCACCGCTCTCCTAAAGCGGGTGCCGCAGGTTCGAATCCTGCTGGGGCCACCACCGCGACCTGCGTGCATGACGAAGGAGTCCGCCCTTTCCGGTGTGCTCAGTCTCAGTTTCAGTCTCAATGGTCACCGGCGTCTGCCGCACGTCCCCCGACCAGGAACCGGCCGGGCAGGGCGTGGCGACCGCACGTCAGTGCGCACCGGCGGCCCCGGCACGCGGGTCCCAGGCTCCCGTTGCGGCGGTCGTGCGGGCGTACTCGGCGAAGTCGCGGGGTGATCGGCCGAGGACGCGCCGCACCGTGTCGGTCACGGCCGCCCTGCGGCCGTCGAGGACCCCGGCCATCAGGTCGGCCAGTTGCGTCGCGATCTCGGCGACGGCTGCCGCGAAGGTGAGCAGCCGCGGCCCGGTGACCTCGTGGATCCGGCCGGCAGCGCGACCACACCGGACCGGACCTGTTCGACGAGGACGGCCTCGCTGAAGTTCTGCGTAGTGCACCCCGCCCGAACGACGGTCCACTTGCTGGACCTCCTGCTGCTCGGCGCCGTCCGCGCATGGTCGTCCCGGCCCGGCGCCGGCACGCCGGCCCGGGCCGACGGCGACCCCGTCGTCGGCATCAGCCCGCGGCAGCACCGCGCGCGATGACACGCCGGCTCCGGGCTATATCGCGGAGCCGTCGGTGCCGACGACGACCACCTGCACGCCGTTCGCGCGAAACGGCGCGAGCGCGGACGGCTCGGCCGCGGCGTCGGTCACCAGTGTCCAGCGCTCCGGCATCCGCGCCCACGCGTGGAAGGGCCGCCGCCCCAGCTTGGCCGCGTGGACCAGCAGGTAGACCGCGTCGGAACGGCGGGTCATCAGCTCCTTGAGCCGGGTCTGCTGGAGGCTCGCCTCGCAAATTCCGTCGTCGGCGGTGACGCCGTCGGCGCCGAGGAACACGCGGTCGAACGTCATGCGGCTGAGCGCCGCCTCGGCGAGCGGTCCGACGAATCCGGCGCTGAGCCGGCGCAGTGTGCCGCCGAGGCATTCGACGTGCACGCGTTCGGCGCCGGCCAGCTCCTCGAGCACGGTCATGCCGGTCGTCGCCACCGTGAGGTCGCGCGCGCCCCGCAGCTCGTGCGCGAGCGCGCCGACGGTCGACCCGGCGTCCAGCAGGACCGTCTCCCCCGCGCCGACCTGCGCCGCGGCCCACTTCGCGATGGCGCTCTTCGCCTCGAACGCCTCCCCCAGGCGCTGCCGCAGGGACGCCTCGGGGTGGGCGACGATCGCCATTGCGCCGCCGTAGGTCCGCGCGAGTTCCCCCGCGGACTCCAGTTGGGCGAGGTCGCGGCGGATGGTGGAGGGGGTCACGTCGAAGGTGGCCGAGAGTTCCTCGACACTGGCGAGACCGGAGGTGGTGGCGAGCCTGACGATCGCCTCGCGCCGGGCCTGTGTTCCACGGGGCATCGGCGTCTACTCACTTCCTCGGCGGGGAGGGCGACAACTCGGCCGCCTGGCGCAGGGCCTCGATCATGCTACCGACACCGGCCCGGCCGGTCCCCGCGATGTCGAACGCCGTTCCGTGGTCGACCGACGTGCGGATCACCGGCAGGCCCACGGTGATGTTGACCCCGGCCTCGATGCCGAGGACCTTGACGGGGCCGTGCCCCTGATCGTGGTACATCGCCACGATCAGGTCGTAGTCGCCCCGCCCGGCCAGGAAGAACGCGGTGTCGGCCGGCAGCGGCCCGCGGGCGTCGATCCCCGCGTCGTGGAGCCGCTCGATGGCGGGGGTGATCTTCGCGGCCTCCTCGCCGTAGCCGAAGAGCCCGTTCTCCCCGGCGTGCGGGTTGATGGCGCACACTCCGATGCGCGGCCGCGCGACCCCCGACCGCCGCAGCGCGTCGTCGCCCCGCCGCACCGTGCGCTCGACCAGGCCGGGCTCGATCCGGGCGACGGCGTCGATCAGGCCGATGTGCGTGGTGACGTGGATGACCTTCACCGTCGGCGTCGACAGCATCATCGACACCTCCTCGGTCCCGGTCAGGTGGGCCAGGAGTTCGGTGTGGCCGGGGAAGGCGTGGCCGCCCGCCCGCAGCGCCTCCTTGTTCAGGGGCGCCGTGCAGATCCCCTGCACCGCGCCGGAGACGGCCAACTCGGTGGCGACCCGGACGTAGTGGTAGGCGGCGTCGCCGGCAACGGGCGACACCTCGCCCCACGGCAGGTCCGGCGGCAGCAGGCCGAGGTCGACGACGTTGATCCGGCCGGGCGCGAACACGGCGTCGCCGACCGATTCGACGGCCGCGACCTCGGCCCGCTCGCCGCGCACGCGGAGCGCGCGGCGCAGCCGCTCGGCGTCGCCCACCACGATGGGCCGGCAGGCCAGGGCGGTCTCCTCCGCCAGCAGCGCGCCCACGGTGACCTCCGGGCCGACACCTGCGCCGTCGCCCATGGTGACGGCGAGGAACGGGGGGTCGTTGGTCATGTGCAGCCTTCCACTCGGCCCGCGCCGACGGTGCGGACGTGATCGTTGCGTCGGTGCGCAACCGGGAAAATGCCCTGGCGATGCGACGCGCGAGGATCCTGCTTCACGCAGATCCCGATCACCGTACTGCGCGTTGTGCGCAAAAATCGAGACCCTGTCCGAAGATCGCCGCTTTCGGGGCGGCATCCCCCACAGCGCGGGAGAACCGCAGCGGACCGGCGGATCGGTTCGCTCCCCGCCCGCAAAATCCGCACTGAGCTGCGTTGTATCCGGTTCCCTCCGGATCCGGCCGCGCCGCGGTCGCACCCCTGGGATGTCCGCCGCCGACGGCAGGCACGCGTTCCCGTCGACACCTCTCCCACTCCGTGCGCGAGTCACGCCCGAACTCTTGCGCACAACACGCAATCGTGTCATTGTGACGCAGGCAACAACCTCCGCGGTGCCGCCCCGGCACCCGAACCGCGGCGCTCTCCCCCACCGGTGAGCGCGATGGACGTGCACGGGAGGGCGACGATGAGCCAGCACGGACCGCCGGGACTCTCCCGCCGCGCACTGCTGCGGCTGGGCGGCGCGGCGGGCGCGGCCGCGGCACTCGGCCCGCTCGGCGCATGCGCCGGGCCGACCGGGGCCCAATCGGCGGGGGCGATGACGCTCGCCCTCAACCGCTCCCTGGTGTCCCTCGACAACAAGCTGAACCAGTTCGACGCCGCCGTGACCGTGCAGCGCGCGGTCCGGCAGGCGCTGACCCGGATCGGCCCCGATCTCACCCCCGAACCGGTGCTGGCCGACCGCTTCGAACTCACCGCACCCACGGAGTGGACCGTCCGGCTGCGCAAGGGCGTCCACTACTCCGACGGCAGCCCCGTGCTGGTGCGCGACGTCGCCACGGCGCTGTCGATGTACAAGCAGGTCAGCGGGTCGTTCCTGGCCTCCTTCTTCCCCGAGTGGCCGCAGGTCGAGGAGGTCGACGACCGGGTCTTCCTGCTGCACACCGAGCGCCCCCTGCCGGTCCTGGACTACCTGATGGCCAACATCCTCATCACCCCGGGCGACGCCAACGAGGCGGCGGAGCTGCCGTCGGGCATCGGATCGGGTCCCTACGTCGTGACGGCCGCGAACCGCGGCACCGGCACCTACACGCTCGAACGCAACGACCGCTACTGGGGAGCGCGCCGGCCGGCCGTCCCGACGGTCGACGTCCGGTTCCTGCCCGAGGAGTCCAGCCGGGTGGTCTCGCTGCGCGGCGGCGAGGTGGACGTGATCGACACGATCTCCCCCGACTCCGCCGAGCAGCTCACGGGGTTGCCCGACATCGCGATGGACAGCGTCCCCGGCACCCGGATCAACCAGCTCTTCTACAACTTCCGCAAGCCCGACGACCACCCGCTGTCCGACGTCCGGGTCCGCGAGGCCCTCACCTTCGCGATCGACGGGCGGACCCTCGTGGACGACGTCCTGGTCGGCTCGGTCACCCAGGCCGACGGGGTGGTGTCGGGCGCCCTCACCGGCGCCGTCGCCACCGGCGCCTACGTCCACGACCCGCGCAAGGCGCGCGGGCTCCTGGCCGCCGCCGGGATCGGCCCCGGCGACCTGACGCTGAAGCTGATCTGGGAGACCGGCGAGTTCGCCGGCGACACCACGGTCATGGAGGCCGTCCTCCAGATGCTCAAGGACGCGGGCGTCGGCGTCACGCTCCAGCAGTTCGAACCCGGCGGCGACATCCCGCAGTGGCGGCAGGGCCGCGGCGGCGACTGGGACGTCATCGGCAACGGGTTCGCCAGCCCCACCGGGCTCGCGCTGGCGACCGTGCAGGGCATGTTCGGCGGCACCGCGGAGAAGGAGAAGACCCGCGACACCTACCAGGGCTACGTCGTCCCCGAGGTCACCGACATCCTCGACCGCGCCTACGACGAGACCGACCCGAAGGCGCGGCAGGAACTCGCGGCACAGGCCCAGCACGCGGTCTGGCGGACGTGGCCGTGCCTGTGGGCGTTCGTGCCCAACTCGGTGCTGGCGCGGCGGCGGCGCGTCCGCGGCCTGGCCCTCGAAGCGAGCAACTCCTACGACCTCGCCGCGACGCGGTTGGAGGGGTGACCCATGGTCCGCTACATCCTGCGCCGCCTCGGGCAGAGCGCCCTGACGGTGTTCCTCACGGTCTCCGCGGTGTTCGTGCTGATCCGGCTGGCGCCCGGCGACCCGGCCGCGTCGTTCGCCGGACCGATGGCGACCACAGAGGACCTCGCCCGCGTCCGCGAGCAGTTCGGCCTGGACCAGCCGCTGCCCACCCAGTACCTGGTGTTCGTCAGGGACATGCTGACCGGGAACCTGGGCACCTCCTACTCCTTCCAGGCGCCGGCGTTCGACGTCGTCATCGCGCGGCTGCCGTACACGACCACGCTCGCGACGTCGGCGATCCTCGTCACCGCGTTCGCCGCGATCCCGCTCGGCGTGTGGATGGCGCGGCGCGCCGACACCCGGCGCGAGGCCGGTGTGAACGTCGCGGGGATCGCCGCCCAGTCGATGCCCGAGTTCTGGAGCGGCGTCATGCTGCTCACGGTGTTCGCCGTCCTGTTCCCGGTCCTGCCGGCCTCGGGCTTCGCCACCTGGTCCGGGATCGTGCTCCCGACCATCACCGTCGCGCTCCTCCAGGTCGCGCTGATCTCGCGGCTCGTCCGCCGCGAGATGGGCGCGAACCTCGCGGCCCCCTACCTCGTGGCGGCCCGCTCCCGCGGCGTCTCCGAACGCGCGCTGACATGGCGCTACGCGATCCCGAACTCCGCGATCCCGGTCCTCACCGCGCTGGGCACCCGCTTCGCGGCCATGCTGAACGGCGTGGTCGTCGTGGAGGTCGTGTTCGCCTGGCCGGGTGTCGGGTCGCTCGTCGTCCGCGCCCTGGAGACGCGCGACTACCCGCTGATCCAGGCGACCGTGCTCGTGACCGCGGGCCTGGCGGTCCTCGTCCAGCTCCTCATCGACCTCGCGTACCCGCTCCTCGATCCCCGGGTCCGCATCGGGAAGGCGGTCCGACGATGACCGGCGCAACACGCCCCGCGGCGAACCAACCCGCCGCGCACACCCCCGGCGGGCGCGCGGCGCGCCCGAGCCGGGTGACGGCCGCCGACCTCGCCCGCTCCGGCGCCGTGCGGCGCGGCCGGGCCGCCGCGGCGAAGCTCTGGGCGGGGGCCGTGTGCACGCTCCTCGTCGTCGTCCCCGTCGCGCTCGCGCGGGTGCTGCCGATCCCCGGCCCCGACGAGCAGCACCTCGACGCGCGGCGCCTCCCGCCCCTGGTCGACGGCCACCTGTTCGGCACCGACCAGCTCGGCCGCGACCTGCTCGCCCGGGTCCTGAACGGCGGCCAGGTGTCGCTGACGATCGGCCTGCTCGCCGTGGTCGTCTCCGGGATCATCGGGATCCTGGCCGGTGCCGCCGCCGGCTACTTCGGCGGCTGGGTCGACTCCGTGCTGTCCCGGCTGCTGGAGGCGCAGATGTCGCTTCCCCTGCTGATGATGCTGCTGCTGGTCGTCGCGCTGTTCGGGCCGTCGGTACCGGTCATCACCTTCGTCATCGCCATCGCCCAGTGGCCGGAGATCGCGCGCCTCACCCGGTCGCTGGTCATCGTCGAACGCGAGAAACCCTATGTCGACGCCGCGCGGGTGCTCGGCCTGGGCCGGGTGTCGGTCCTGGTCCGCCACGTCCTCCCGAACATCGTGCAGCGCGCGACGCTGGTCGTCCTGCTGCTGCTCGCCCAGGCCGTCCTGCTGGAGAGCGCCCTGAGCTACCTCGGCGCCGGCCCCGAGCGCCCGTTCGCGACGTGGGGGCGCATCATCTCCGACGGGCAGGACTACGTCACCACGTCGTGGTGGCTCGTCACGCTGCCCGGACTGTTCATCGTGCTGCTGGTGGTCGGCGTGAACCTGATCGGCGACGGGCTGCGCGACCGCTCCCGGCGCCCCAAGACCCCCCGGACGGAGGCCGCGGCATGACCGCCACCGCGACGGGCGCACCCGGGCCAGGGGACGGCTTTCCCGCCGAAGTCCCGCTGCTGCGGGTGTCCGACCTGCAAGTCGAGCTGATCACCGAGGCCGGCGTGGTCCGTGCGGTCGACGGCGTGTCGTTCGAGATCCGCGCCGGCGAGACCGTGACGATCATCGGCGAGTCCGGTTCGGGCAAATCGACCACCGCCATGGGCCTGCTGCGGCTGCTGCCCGACGACCTCGCCGTGCTCTCCGGCCACGCACTGGTGCAGGGCCGCGACACCGTCGCCGACCCGCGCGCCGCAGCGGAGGTCCGCGGCCGCGCCGTGTCCCTCATCCCGCAGGACCCCATGACCGCGCTCAGCCCGGTGCACACCATCGGACGCCAGTTGCTGGAGACCGTCCGGCTGCGCCGGGGCGACCTCGACCGGTCGGCGGCGCGCGACCGCGCCGTCAGCCTGCTCACCCAGGTGCGCATCGCAGACCCCGAGCAGCAGTTGCGCAGGTACCCGCACCAACTCTCCGGCGGCATGCTGCAACGCGTGCTGATCGCCATGGCGCTGGCGTGCGAACCCGCTCTGCTGATCGCCGACGAGCCGACCAGCGCACTCGACGTCACCGTGCAGGCCGGCATCCTCGACCTGCTGCTGGAACTCCAAGAGCAGACCGGGGCGGGGATCCTGATGATCACGCACGACCTCGGGGTGGCCCGCCTCGTCTCGGACCGCATCCACGTCATGCGCGGCGGCCGGTTCGTCGAGAGCGGCGAGGCCGAGCAGATCGTCGGCGACCCCGCCGAGGAGTACACGCGCGCGCTGCTGCGCTCCGTACCGGCGCTCGGACCGTGGGACGGCGCGGGCACGGCGGCGGCGACCGCACCGGAGGGAGACCGATGAACGCGGCGACAGCACCGGCGACGCCCATCCTCCAGGTGGACGGCCTGGTCGTGGAGTACGCCGTTCCCGCAGGGGTGTTCCGCGCCGTCGACGGCGTCGGGTTCGCCGTCGAACGCGGCGCCACACTGGCGATCGTGGGCGAGTCGGGCTGCGGGAAGTCCACGATCGCGCGCTCCCTGGTCCGGCTGATCACCCCGACCCGGGGCAGCATCCTGCTCGACGGGCACGACATCGCGCGCATGCCCGAGCGGCGGCTGCGCCCGCTCCGGCCGCGGATCCAGATGGTGTTCCAGGACCCCTACGGATCGCTCGACCCCCACCTGTCCGCCGCCGAGATCGTCGCCGAACCGCTGCGGCAGCGCGGCGTCCGGTCCAAGGCCGAGCGCGCCACCGAGGCGGCCGGGCTGATCGACCGGGTCGGGCTGCCCGCCGGCGCGCTCGACCGCCGCCCGCCGGAGTTCTCCGGCGGCCAGCGCCAGCGCATCGGGATCGCCCGGGCGCTCGCCAGCCGCCCCGACGTCCTGGTGCTCGACGAGGCCACCAGCGCGCTCGACGTCTCGGTGCAGGCGCAGGTCCTCGCGCTGCTGCGCGAGATCCAGCGGGAGAGCGGGCTGACGTACCTGTTCATCTCCCACAACCTCGGGGTCGTCCGCGAGATCAGCGACGACGTCCTCGTGATGAACCGGGGCCGGATCGTCGAGCGCGGGCCGACCGCCAGGGTGCTCGCCGCGCCCGAGCACCCCTACACGCGCGCCCTCCGGGCCGCAGCACTGGACCCGTCCGCCATCGAGGGGCGCAAGCCGCGCGCCGTGCTCGCCGCGGCGCTCGCCCCCACGACCGAAGGAGCCGCACCATGACCGCCGGCACGCCCGCCGCGAACACCGCGCCCACCCGGCTGCCCGGCGTCGACACGCCGCTGTCGCCGCTCGTCCTCGGGACCATGACGTTCGGCGACACCGTCGACGCCGCCGGGGCCGCGCGGATGCTCGACACCGCCCTGGACGCGGGCGTGACCGGCATCGACACCGCCAACGGCTACGCCGGCGGCGCGAGCGAGGAGATCCTGCGCGACCTGCTGGCCACCCGCAGGGACCGCGTCGTCCTGGCCACCAAGGCGGGGATCCCGCACCCCGACGCCGGGGCGCACACGCCGCTGTCCGCGCAGGGCCTGCGCGCCGGGCTCGAAGGGAGCCTCGCCCGGCTCGGCACCGATCGGGTCGACCTGTTCTACCTGCACCAGCCCGACCGCGCCGCGCCGCTGGCCGAGACCCTCGGCACGATCGCGGCGCTCGTCGACGAGGGGAAGATCGGGGCGCTCGGCGTCTCCAACCACGCCGCCTGGCAGATCGGCGAGCTGAACCGGGCCGCCGATGACGCCGGCGCGCCGCGCCCCGTCGTCGCCCAACAGCTCTACAACCTGCTCGCGCGCCGCATCGAAGCCGAGTACGTCGAGTTCGCCGAGGTGACCGGCCTGCTCACGATGGTCTACAACCCCCTCTGCGGCGGGCTGCTGACCGGGCGGCACCGGTTCGACGAGGCCCCCTCCGCCGGGCGGTTCGGCGACTCCCGCCTCGCCGCGATGTACCGCGAGCGCTACTGGGACCCGGCGCTGTTCGACGCGGTCGCCGCGCTGTCCCGGATCGCCGAGGACGCCGGGCTGCCGCTGACCGACCTGTCGCTGCGCTGGCTGCTCTCCAAGCCCGCAACGGGGGCGCTGCTGCTCGGCGGCTCCCGCGTGGCGCACCTGGAGGCGAACCTCGCAGCGGCCGCGGCCGGCCCGCTGCCCGCCGACCTGGTCGCGGCATGCGACGCGGTCGGCGCCGCGCTGAACGGCCCGATGCCCGCCTACAACCGATGACCCGCACACACCGAACCGACACGAAGGAGCCGTCCATGACAGCGGCCGAATTCGCCCGCAAGATCCGCAACCGCGAGAAGGCCGTCGGCTACTGGGCGCTGATGGACGCGCCCGTCGCCATCGAACGGCTCGCCCGCCTGGGCTACGACTACGTCGCCCTCGACGCCCAGCACGGCCTCTTCGGCTACTCCGGGATGCTGAACGGCCTGCTCGCCGTCGACGCCGGCGGGGCATCCGTCGGCCTCGTGCGGGTCGAGGCGAACGACCCCACACCCATCGGCAGGGCGCTCGACGCCGGGGCGGGCGGGGTGATCGTGCCCCTCGTCAACACCGCCGACGACGCCGCGAAAGCCGTCGCCGCCGCCCGCTACCCCCCGCACGGCATCCGGTCCTACGGGCCGATGCGCTCGATGCTGCGCGTCGGCCCGACACCCGCCGACGCCGACGCCGCCTGCCTGGTCCTCGCGATGATCGAGACGCCGCAGGGGCTCGCCGACGTCGAGGCGATCTGCGCGACTCCTGGCCTCGACGGCATCTACGTCGGCCCCTCCGACCTCCGCCTCGCCGTCGGCGGCACGACGTCCACCGATCCCGGCGTCGACGACGTGTTCGACGCCGCCGTGCTCCGGGTGCGCACGGCGGCAGAGGCCGCCGGGATCGCCGCCGGGATCCACACCCCCGGCGGCGCGGTCGCCGCGCGGCGGCTCGCCGAGGGGTTCACCTTCGCCACGGTCGCCTCGGACCTGGTCCACCTGGAACAGGCCGCGGCGGCCCACCTGGACGCCGCACGGACGGACGGTGCGCAGTGAGCACGCCCGCCGCGGCCGGCGCGGCCCTCCCCACGGACGGCAGGGTGCGCCCCGCCGAGGGCGACCCGCGGCGCGGCGACGCCTTCCTCCCGGCGCCGACCGTCCAGGCGCACGCCGCGAACCTGTGCCCGCTCCCGGACGGCGATTTGGGGTGCGTGTGGTTCGGCGGCACACAGGAGGGCATGGCCGACATCAGCGTGTGGTTCTCGCGGCTGGCCGCCGGGTCCGACACCTGGTCGCGGCCAGTGCGGCTGTCCGACGACGGCACCCGGTCGGAGCAGAACCCGCTGCTGTTCCCTGCGCCGGGCGGCGAACTGTGGCTGCTCTACACCGCCCAGCACGCCGGCGACCAGGACACCGCCGAAGTCAGGGTGCGCACCTCGGCGGACAACGGCCGCACCTGGTCCCCGCCGCGCACGCTGGTCCCCGCCTCGCCCGCGGGCGGGGTGTTCGTGCGCCAACCCGTCGTGGTGCTCGACTCCGGGCGCTGGCTGCTGCCGGTCTTCCACTGCGTGCGGCCGACCGAGGGGAGGTGGGTCGGCGACCACGACACCAGCGGGCTGCTGGTCTCCGACGACGGCGGCGCCACCTGGCGGCACCAAGAGATCCCCGACAGCACCGGGCGCGTGCACATGAACATCGTCCCGACCGGCGGCGCGACCCTGCTCGCCCTGTTCCGCAGCCGGTGGGCCGACGCGGTGTACGAGAGCAGGTCCGACGACGGGGGCGGCACCTGGAGCGCCCCGGTGCCGACGGCGCTGCCCAACAACAACTCCTCGATCCAGGCGACCCGGCTGGACGACGGCCGGATCGCGCTCGTGTACAACGCGAGCAGCGCCGCCGACGCCACCGAGCGGCGCACGTCGCTCTACGACGAGATCGGCGCCGACGGCCTCGCCGCGGCGCCCGCCCCGGCCCCGGCCGCCGCCCCCGCACCGGGCTCCGGGCGGACCGCGTTCTGGGGCGCGCCCCGGGCGCCGCTGACGCTCGCGCTGTCGCCGGACGGCGGCCGCACGTGGCCGGTGCGGCGCGACGTCGAGGTCGGCGACGGGTACTGCATCACCAACGACTCGCGCGGCGGCCGGAACCGGGAGCTGTCCTACCCCTCCGTCGTCCAGACCGGCGACGGGGCCGTGCACATCGCGTTCACCTACTTCCGGCAGGCCATCAAGCACGTCCGGGTGGACCGCGACTGGGCGGCGGGCGGCGGGGGTGCGCCGGAGTGACCACGGCCCTCATCACCACCCCGACCTTCGGCCGGTTCTCGGACGACCCGTGGCAGATCCTCGCCGCAGCCGGCACCGCCGCCGTCCGGCCCTACGACGACCGGGCGCTGCCAGGGGGCGAGCTCCTCGAACGCGTCCCCGCCGCCGACGCCCTCATCGTCGGCATGGACCCCGTGACCGCGGAGGTGCTCGACGCGGGCGCCCGGCTGAAGGTCGTCGCCAAGCACGGCGTGGGCGTGGACACCATCGACGTCGCCGCCGCCCGCGAACGCGGCATCCGGGTCGTGTACGCGCCGGGCGGCAACTCCCGCGCCGTCGCCGAGCTGACGTTCGGCCTGATGCTGAGCGCGGCGCGGCAGATCGGGACCGCGCACACCGCCGTCCGCGCCGGGTCCTGGCCGAAACTCTTCGGACCGGAGCTCGCCGGGCGCACCCTCGGCATCGTCGGCTTCGGCCGGATCGGGCGGCTGCTCGCCGGCTACGGGCACGCGTTCGGGATGACCGTCGTCGCCCACGACCCCCACCTCCCGCCCGGCGTCTTCGCCGAGCACCATGCGCGCCCCGTCGAACTGGACGCATGCGTATCGGGGTCCGACTTCCTCAGCCTGCACCTGCCCGCCGAACCGGGCGCCCCGCCGCTGCTGGACCGCACCCGGCTCGCCTCGATGCGGGCGGGCGCCTGCCTCGTCAACGCCGCCAGAGGCGGGCTCGTCGACGAGGACGCGCTCGCCGACCTGCTGCGGAGCGGGCACCTCGGCGCCGCGGCGCTCGACGCCTTCGCCGCGGAACCGCTGGGCGACAGCGCCCTGCGGACGGCGCCCAACCTCGTCCTCACCTCGCACATCGGCGCGTGCAGCTACGAGGCGAACCGGACCATGGGGGTGCTCGTCGCCGAGGACGTCGTGCGGGTCCTGCGCGGCGCCGAACCCCGCAACGAGGCCGCCTGACAGGCACCCCGGCACGGCGCGGCGCGGCCGGATCCGGCGCGCGGCCCCGGCCGCGCCGCGCCCCACGGGGCGGCGAACAAGGCGCGGCCGCGCGGCGGCCGCCGAGAGGAGCAGGCACGTGCAGATCGAGCGCATCCGCATCGACAAGGCGACGTTCGACATGCGGGACTTCGCCAAGCATCCGACCGGATTCTCCCTGGTCTACGAGCCGGGCAGCCGGAAATCCGTCAGCGCCTACGCGGTGCGGATCTACACCGACGAGGGCGTCGTCGGCGAATACGTCGGCGGCAACTCCATCGCCGCGGCCCAGGTCGACATGTTCGGCCGCTACCTCATCGGCAAGGACCCGTTCCAGCGGGAACGCATCTACAACGACGTGAAGCGCCAGCTCCGCAAGTTCGACAAGATGGGCATGGGGCTGATCGACATCCCCCTGTGGGACCTCGCCGGCCGGGCGTTCGGCGTGCCCGTCCGCACCCTCCTCGGCGGGTGGAAGACCCGGCTGCCGGCCTACGCCTCGACCGCCGCCGGCGACCGCTCGGGCGGCCTCGACAGCGCCGCCGCCTACGCCGACTTCGCGGTGCAGTGCAAGGAACTCGGCTACCGGGCCTACAAGCTGCACGTCTGGGACGACTACGACGTCCCCGAGGTCGTCAGGACCATCGCGGCGGTGCGCGACGCGGTCGGCCCCGACATGGACCTCATGCTCGACCCCGGCTGCAAGCTGGAGACCTTCGCGCACGCCGTCCAGGTCGGGCGGGCCTGCGACGACGCCGGTTACCTGTGGCTGGAGGACCCCTACAAGGACACCGGCGTCTCGCTCCAGGGCCACCGGCGACTCCGCGAGCTGATCAGGACCCCGTTGCTCCAGACCGAGCACGTGCGCGGCCTCGAACAGCACATCGACTTCGCGGTGGGCGGCGGCACCGACTTCGTGCGCGCCGACGCCGAGTACGACGGCGGCATCACCGGAGCGCTGAAGATCGCGTACGCGACCGAAGGGCTCGGACTCGACGTCGAACTGCACACGCCCGGCCCCGCCCAGCGCCAGCTCATGGCGTCCATCCGCAACACCAACTACTACGAGATGTCCTTCGTGCACCCGAAGTCCGCGGAGATCGGCCGGAGCCAGGCCGTCTACGCCGACGGCTACCGCGACGGGCTGACCGCCATCGGCGCCGACGGCTGCGTCCCCGTTCCCGACGGCCCTGGCCTCGGTGTCAGCTACGACTGGGACGCCATCGAGGCGCACACCGTCGAGACCCGCGAGTACCGCTGAGGCCGCCCCGCTCCCCGTCACCCGCGCGGAGCGGCACCGCCCGCCCCCTCCCCCCGGGAACCCCCGGCATCGGAACCGACGCGAAGGCACCGCCACCATGAAGAAGACCGAAGAGACGGGCGCCGCGCCGCCCGCCGATCCCTACACGCTGCGAGCCGACGATGTCCGCGCGGCGCCCACCACGTTCGCCGGACGCCTGCGCTACCTCGGTCCGGGCCTGGTGCTGTCGGCGGCGGTGGTCGGCTCGGGCGAACTGATCGTCACCACCTCCCTGGGCGCCCGCGCCGGGTTCGTCCTGCTGTGGCTGGTGATCATCAGCACCGCCGTCAAGGTGTGGGTGCAGATGGAGCTGGCGCGCTGGACCATCCTGACCGGGAAGACGGCGCTCCAGGGCTACAGCCAGGTGGGGCCGCGGATCGGCCGCGTCGGGTGGATCAACTGGCTGTGGATCGGCATGGACTTCGCCAAGATGCTGCAACGCGGCGGCATCATCGGCGGCACCGCGGCGGCGCTGTCGATCCTGTGGCCGATCTACGGCGAACCGCTCGGGTTCCCCTCCCTGGCGGTGTGGACCGGGATCATCGTCGTCACGACCATCCTGCTGCTGCAAAGCAGCAGGTACAGCGTTGTCGAGCGCCTCGCCGCGGCCTCCGTCGGCGTCTTCACCTTCTCCACGGTCGGGCTGGCACTCGGCCTGCCGCTGACCGAGTTCGGCTACGGCGCGGCCGACCTCGGCACCGGGTTGAGCTTCGCGATCCCCGCCGGGACGATCGGCATCGCCGTCGCGATGTTCGGCATGACCGGAGTGGGCGCCGACGAGATGACGACCTACACCTACTGGTGCATCGAGAAGGGCTACGCGCGCTGGACCGGCCCCGACGACGGCTCCGAGGAGCGCGCCCGCCGCGCCGAGGGCTGGCTGCGGGTGATGCGGCTCGACGTCATGGTCTCGTGGCTGGTCTGCACATTGTGCACCCTCGCGTTCTACGTCATCGGCGCCTCGGTACTGCATCCGCAGAACCTCGTGCCGGAGGGCAACGCGATGATCTCCACGCTGGCGCGGATGTACTCCGACACCATGGGCCCCTGGGGGCTCTACGTGTTCCTCGCCGGCGCCGTCGCGGTGCTGTGGTCCACCAACATCGGCTCGACCGCGAGTGTGCCGCGGCTGTGGACCAACACGCTCGGGCTGCTCGGCGTCATCGACTGGGCCGACGTCGCCGTGCGCCAACGGACGATCCGCCTGCTGACCTGGATCTTCCAGCCGTTGTGGGCCCTGTCCTTCCTGTTCGTCCAGTCGCCGGTGCTCATGGTGCAGATCGGCGGGATCGCCTCGGGGATCTTCCTGCTGGCGGTGGTGATCGCGGTCTGGCGGCTCCGTTCGACAGAGGTCGACCCGCGCTTCCGCGCGAACCGGTGGCTCACGGCGGCCCTGGTCCTGAGCAGCGCCGCCATCGCCGCGCTCGGGGTCTACAGCGTCCTCGAAGTGTTCGGCCTCGGCATCGCCGCCTGATGGATGGCGGGCGGCTTCGGATCATCATGAGGTGTTATTCTCTAACATGTTATTGACTAACTCATCGAGTGATCCGGGCGGCCATGGCGGACTGGCGTGAGCGGAAGAAGGCGCGGACCCGTGCCGCGCTGCGCGAGGCGGCGTTCCGGCTGTTCCTCGACCACGGATACGAGGAGACGACGGTCGCCCGGATCGCCGAGGCGGCCGGCGTCTCCCACATGACGTTCTTCCGGTACTTCCCCACCAAGGAGGACGTCGTCCTGCGCGACGACTACGACCCGATGCTGGAAGAGCTCGTCCGCTCCCAACCCGCCGCCGCGCCGCCGGTGCAGCGGGTGCGCGACGCGGTCATGACCGCGGTCCCGGCGGTCTACGAGACCGAACGCGACACCCTGCTGCTCCGCTCCCGCCTGCAACTCACCACCCCGGCGCTGCGTGCGCGCATGGGCGAGAACCTGCGCGGCTCGCAGACCGCGTTCGAGCGGGGCCTCAGCGGCCCCGGCGACGTCGACGCCCCCCTTCTGGCGACGCGGGTCGTCGCAGCGGCGTGCACCGCCGCCCTCACCACGGCCATCACCGCATGGGTCGACGGCGGCGGCACGGCGCACCTGCCCGACCTCATGGACGAGGCGTTCTCGGCCCTCGGCGCGTGCGGCACCCGCGATGGGTGACAACGGATCGCCCATTCCCGGGGGCGCCGCCGTCGCTGTAGAGGACCTGCGCGTCCGCTACCGGGCGGCGGCGGATCCCGCGGTGGACGCGATGACGTTCACCGTCGACGCCGGGGAGGTCTTCGGCTTCCTCGGCCCTTCCGGAGCGGGCAAGTCCACGGTGCAGCGCGTCCTCACCCGGCTGCTGCGCGGCTTCGACGGCGAGGTGCACGTCCTCGGGCGCGCGCTGGAGGCGTGGGGCGACGACTACTTCGAGCACGTCGGCGTCGGCTTCGAGCTTCCGGCCGCGTTCGGCCGCCTGACCGCCCGCGAGAACCTCAGTGCGTTCGCGTCGCTGTACCGGGGGGCGGTCGCCGATCCGGCGGAACTCCTCCACCGCGTCGGCCTCGCCGAGTTCGCGGACCGCCGGGCGGCGACGTTCTCCAAGGGCATGCGGATGCGCCTCAACCTGGCCCGCGCACTCGTCAACCGCCCGCGCCTGCTGTTCCTGGACGAACCCACCTCCGGCCAGGACCCGGTGCACGCCGCGATGCTGCGCGAGGTCATCCGCGCCGAGGCCGACCGGGGCGCCACCGTCTTCCTCACCACCCACGACATGCACACGGCCGACCGGCTGTGCGACCGGCTCGCCTTCGTCGCCGCGGGGCGGATCGCCGCGATCGACACCCCGCACGGGTTCAAGCTGCGGCACGGACGCCCCGGCGTCGTCGCGGAGTACCGCCTCGGCGGGCGCCGGCACCAGCGCGCGTTCGACCTGGCGGACCTGGCCGCCGACGGCGAACTGGCCCGGCTGGTGAGCGCGGGCTCCGTCGAGACGCTGCACACCAGGGAGGCCACCCTGGACGAGGTGTTCGCCGCGGTCACCGAGGTCCGGCTGTGAAGCGGCTGCGCGCCGCGGTCGCGCTGGAGTTCAAAGTGGCGCGGCGCTACGGCGTCGTCGCCGTCGCGGCCGTGCTCTGCCTGCTCTGGACGGGCGTGCTCGCCGCGCTTCCCGCGCCGGTCTCGGCGGCGGTGGCGCCCTTCCTGCTCTTCCTGGACACCGCCGGGTTCGGGGCGCTGTTCGCCGTCGCGCTGCTGCTGTTCGAACGCGTCGAGGGGATGGGCGCCGCACGCACGGTCACGCCGCTGCGCGCGGGGGAGTCGGCGGCGGCGCGGATCGCCGTCCTCACCGCTCTGGCCGCGGCCATGGCGGTCCCGATCACCGCCGCGGCCGTCCCGATGGAGCGCTCCGGTGCGGCACTGGGGCTCGCGGCCGCGGGTGTAGCGCTGTCCTCGGTCCTGCTGGTGTCCGTGTGCCTCGCCATCGGGGCCCGCGCGCGATCGCTGGGCGGGTCGCTGCTGGCGGTTCCGCCGGCGGTCGTCCCGCTCATCGCCGTTCCGATGGCCCACCTGTCCGTCGGCCTCCAGCACCCCCTGCTGTTCGCGGTGCCCACCACCGCGGGTGCCGAGCTGATCCGGCTCGGTATCAGCGGGGCGCCGGGGCCGCTGGACGAAATCCGGCTGGGGCTCGCGGTGGCCTATGCCGCGCTGTGCGCGGGAGCCGCGTGCCGGTGGGCGGCCCGGGCGGTCGCCGGCGGCCTGGACCACTCCGCCGCCGCGCCGCCGCCCGCGGTCCGGTGGGCGGCGGCGCTTCCGGCCTTCGACCGCACCCGGCCGGCGGCGCGCCCTGGGAACGGGCGCCCGCTCGACACCGCCGATGGGCGGCGGGGCGGGGCGGTGCGCGCGGTCCTGCGCTTCGCGCGGTTCGACCTCGCGGGCACGGGCCGGGACCCGCTCCTCCTCGTCGTCGCGGCGGCGCCGGTGCCACTGGCTCTGGCGCTGCGGTGGGGATTCCCCCCGGTCGACGCCTACGTTCAGGGCGCCTACGGAGTCGGGCTCACCCCCTACGCCGCACCGCTGTTCGGCGCGCTGGTGCTGCTGCACGTGCCGACGATGCTCGGATCCGTCGTCGCGCTGCGGGTCGCCGAGGACATCGACGACAACACGCTGCTGGTGGTGCGTGTCTCCCCGCTGACCCTGCGGAGCTACCTCGGGTACCGGATGGCGGTGGCGGCCGCGTTCTCGGCGATCGGGCTCGCGGCGGCGGTGCCGCTGTCCGGACTCGCGCCCCCGGCGTCGCCGGGCCTGGTCGCGGCGGTCGTCCTGGCAGCGGGCTACGCCCCGCTGATCGTTCTCGCCGCCGCCGCGTTCGCGGGCAACAAGGTCGAGGCGCTGGTGGTGCTCAAGGGTGTCGGGGCACTCTCGGTCCTGCTGCCCGGCCTCGTGTGGGCCCTGCCTTCCCCATGGTGGTGGCCGGTGCTCGCCGTGCCCCCGGCCTGGGCGCTGCTCCCCCTGTCCGGCCACGCCCCCGGTCTGCTTCCCGCAGGGGCGGCCGTGCTCTGCGGCGCGGCCGCCGCGGTGGTGGCCGGTCTGCTGCTCGCCCACCGGGCACGGGCACGCCTCGACTCTTGAGGCACCGCGGAGGGTTGACCGGCGTGCGCTTCTGATTCTAATTTTAGTCATTACTAAAATTACAGTCGCAAGGAGGAGTAATGGCGGATCCCCAGTCCGAGCGGGAGCGGCTCCTGGCCTGGGTGGAGCGCATGGCGAACCATCTGTCCGAGGTCGACGGCCTCCCGCCGATCACCGGGCGGATCCTGGGCTGGCTGATGGTGTGCGAGCCGGCGGAGCAGTCCGCGGGCGAGATCGCCGCGGCGATCGGCGCCAGCCGCGGCTCCATGACCACGAACCTGCGCCAGTTGTCGGCCCTGGGGTTCGTCCAGCGGGTGACGCGGCCGGGGCGGCGCACGGCCCATTACCGGCTCGTCGAGGACGCGTGGGACGTAGTCGTCCAGCGCCAGATCGCGGCCCTCGGGGCCTTCCGCGCCATCGCCTCCGATGGGATCGACCTGCTCGGCGCCGCGCCGGGCCGCTCCCAGCGGGTCAGGGACGCCCACGAGGTCTTCGGCCGGCTCGAAGAGACCCTCGCCGCCGGGCTGCGCGGCCCGGCGGCCCCGGACGGCCGGCGATGACCGCCATCGGCGGCCCGGAGCGCCGCGCCGTCGTCATCGGCGGCGGGATCGGCGGCCTCGCGGCGGCCGTCGCGCTGCGCCGCATCGGCTGGACCGCGACGGTACTGGAGCGCGGCAGCGCTCTCAGTGAGATCGGGGCGGGCATGTCGCAGGCGCCCAACGCGCTGCGCGCTCTCGACGCCCTGGGCGTGGGTGAACGGGCCCGCGCCGCCGGACGGCCGTTCTACGGCACCCTCAATCTGCGCACCCCCTCCGGCCGCCACCTCATGCGGGTCGTGCCCGGAACGCCGACGCCACTGCTCGGCTTCCACCGGGCCGACCTGCACCGCGTCCTCCTGGACGCGGTACCCCCGTCCTGGGTGCGGCCGGCCGCGCGGGTCGCGGACGTCCGCACGGGCGCCGGGGCCGCCGCGGCCGTCGTCGACGGCGTGGAGACCCGTGCGGACCTCATCGTCGCCGCCGACGGCGCGAACAGCACCGCCCGGCGCCTGCTGTGGCCCCGGGCGGATCCGCCCCGGTTCCGCGGGCACACGGTGTGGCGGGGCATCGCCCGCGCCGAGGGTGTCGAGGGGTCCATGACCCTGGGCCGCGGCGGCTACTTCCTGGCGATGCCCGTCGGCGGCGGCCGGGTCTACTGGGCCCACGTCGCCCGGGCCGCCGCGCAGGGGATCCGCCACCGCGACGAACCGGCCGAACTGCGCCGCCGCCTCGCCGGGTGGCACGCCGAGGTGCGGCGGCTCCTCGCGGCCACGCCCCCAGAGGCCGTCCTGCACCATGACATCACCGACCTCGCCCCCCTGCCGACCTACGTCAAGGGCCGGGTGGCGCTGCTGGGCGATGCCGCCCACCCCATGTACCCCGACCTCGGACAGGGCGCGGGGCAGGCGATCGAGGACGCCGTGGTCCTCGGCGCGGCCCTTGCCGGAACAGCCGACATCGACGCCGCGCTGCTCCGCTACGACCGGGAACGGCGGCCCCGGTCGCAGTGGGTCGCGAAGGAGGCCGCCCGCAACGCCCGGAGCAACCTCTCGTCCAGCCGCCTCGCGTACGGCTTCCGCGTCGCCGCGGTTTCCCTGGTCCCGTCGAAACGGTGGCCCGATTGGTCCGCCCGGGCCCTCTCCGCCCTCTGGGGATGGACACCACCGGACCTGCCCGAGCCCGGTTCCGGCGCGCCCGCCTGACACCGGACGCGCCGCACCGGCCGCCGGCGCTCCGGCTCCCTCAGGCGCCGTCCGGCTCGACGGCGACCGTTCCCGCGGAGCCGTCGACGGTGATCCGCTGCCCGGTGGTGATGATCTCGGTGGCACGGGCGATGCCGATGACCGCGGGGATGCCGTACTCCCGTGCGACGGTGGGGCCGTGGGCGTTGGGCCCACCCGTCTCGGTGACCAGCCCGCCCGCCGTCATGAACAAGGGGGTCCACCCGGGGTCGGTGGAGGGTGCCACCAGGATCTCGCCCGGTTCCAGGTGCGCGCCGGACGGGTCGCGGATCACCCGCGCGGGTCCGGTGACGGTGCCCGGGGCGCCGGACATGCCCTGAAGGCTCCCGTCGGCCGAATCGGGCCGGGGCGCGATGGCCTCGGGGTCGGTTCCGTCGGAGAGCAGCACGTCGGGGACGTGGCGGCGCCGCATCTCCCTGGCGTAGGCCGCGCGGCGCGCGGCGACCCGCTCCCGCAGGTCGGCGCCGTCGACGGCCGCCATCGCCTCGCGGAAGTCCAGGAACATGATGTCCCCGCCGGTCTCCAGCAGGCCCCGGTCGGCCAGTTCCGCGCCGACCAGCAGCAGTTGCGGCCGCATCGCCGCCAGTTGGTGGATCCAGGCGAACTTGGGCAGCTCGCGCAGGCCGCCGAGGGCGCGGGCCCGGCGCAGCAGGAACCCTGCCAGTGCGGCACGCACCGGCCGCGTGCGGCGCGCGCGGGCCACCAGTTCCCCGATCTTCTCCTCGGCCTCGCGGGCCGCGGCGGCGAAGCGCCGGTCGGCCGCCTGGTCGGGGTCGGTGACCCGCAGGTAGTTCGCGATGGCGGCGAAGACGGGGGTAGGGTCCTCGGCCCAGCGGGGCAGTCCGACGTCGACCTCGGCGGCCGCGCGGTGCCCGTAGGCCGCGAGGAATCCCGCCAGGCCGATGTCGGGCAGGCTTCCGTCCCGGTACATGGCGGCGAGTTCGGCGGCGGGGGTCGCGGTCAGCAGGTCGCGGTGCGCTGCGGCGCCGGACGCGAGCCGCCACAGCTCCAGGTCCATCATGGTGGTGACGTTGTGGGGCATGCCGCGCAGCACGGTGTCGATCTCGGACTCGCCCGCCACGCCCTTCAGCAGGGCGACCGGGGCCTTGGCGGCGATGAGTCCGGCCTGGATCGGCCAGGACGTGCGGAGCATGGCCGGCCCCATGAGCACGTCGCCGTTCCCGGTGCAGTACCGCAGCCGCTCGTGCGCCGTCGCCGGTCCCGGCGGAGGCTGCACGCGGACGCGGATCTCCTCGGCGCCGCGGAACGCCCCGGCGCGCGCCGCCTCGGGGCGGGCCAGCGAACCCACGAGCCCCTTGAGCGCGGGGAAGGCGTAGCGCAGCGCCACGCGCGCCACCGCGCCCGGTCGGAACGGGAGCCCGCGCTGCGGGGAGAACCGCGCGTCGGCAAGGACCCGCTCGACCGCAGCGGCGACGCGCGGTCCCTGGACCATCATCTGCACCGCGAGCCTCTTGCGGGTGCGTTCGCTGCGCACGACGGCCGTGATGTCGATGAACATGCGTCCGCCGATGTCGACGACCCCGTCGGGGCCGTCGATGGGGTCGACGTGGCCGCCGGAGGCGTTGACGACGGTCGCGGCTCCCATGCGCAGCACCGCCATGCCCATGGGTGTGAACGGCCGGTGCATGCCCTGGATGGGTCCGATGTTGAGGTAGACCCGCGGGAGGGGGCGGCCGTTCGCCGGCGGGAGCGGGTACAGCGTGGTGATCGGCCGTGATTGCAGCAGCCAGAGCGTGCCGTCGGCGTCGAAGGCCCATTCGATGTCCTGGGGCGACCCGAAGCGGTCCTGGAGGCGCCGGCCGGCCGCGTGCAGGGCCTCGCGCCGCGCGGCATCGAGGCACCCGTCCCGCGCCACCGCGGCGGTAGCGCCGTTCAGGACGTAGTGGTCGGGGATGACGCTGCCGTCGACCACCGCCGTGCCGAGTCCCGGCGCCGCGTCGACCGTCATCTCCTCGCGGCTGCCCGTGACCGGGTTGGCGGTGAACAGCACCCCCGCGACCTCGGCGTCGACCATGCGCTGCACGACGACCGCGATCCGCACCGCCGCGTGGTCGATTCCGTTGGCGTCGCGGTAGGCGGTGGCGCGCTCGTTGTGCAGGGAGTCCCGGCAGCGCTGGACGGCGTCGAGCAGCGCGGGTACGCCTTCGACGCCGAGGACGGTGTCCTGCTGTCCGGCGAAGCTGGCGTCGGGCAGGTCCTCGGCGGTGGCGCTGGAGCGCACGGCCACCGGGCCCGCACCCAGTTCCGCGTAGGCGTCGGCGATCGCGCGGCGCAGTCCGGGGCCGAGACCGCCCGAATCGGGCCCGGCCTGGACGCTCGACGCCGCGTCGAAGGCGTCGGTCGTGACGCAGAACCCGGCGGGGACGCGCTCCCCCGCCCGGATCATCGCGCCCAGCCCGGCGGCCTTGCCGCCCACCAGCCCGATCATGCCGGCATCGACGCGGTCGAGTTCAATGATGGTCATCCCGGTACCTCCTCGCGGCCTTGGCGAACAGCTCCATGGCGTGCATGGCGACCTGCTGCTCTTCCTCGGTCAGGTAGTCCCACAGCTCCATCTGCGCGTTGTTGCGCACCTCGCGGATGCGGAGCAGCAGTGCGGTGCCCTCGTCGCTGATGCGCAGCCGCCGGGCGCGGCGGTCGCCGGGATCCTCGTAGCGCTCCACCAGCCCGCGCCGCACCAACTGGTCCACCACCCGGCTCGTCCGGGACTCCGACCGGCCGACCGCGGCGGCCAGTTCCTTCACGGTCGGATGGCCGCCGCGGTCCAACACGTGGAGCATCGCCGAATGCAGCAAGCGGAGGTCGTCGTCCTCGTGCAGCTGCATGAGGCCCGGCACCATGTCGCGCCGCATGGAGCCCAGCAGCTCCAGCAGACGCTCCCGATCATCCACCTGCGCCTCCGCATTAGTTGCCAACTAGCATTCAACCTACGCCGCCGCGGCGGCGCCGTCCAGAGGCGTTCGCGCGTCCGTCCGGCGCCGCCGTCCCGGCCCGGTCCAGGCCCGGGGTGGACGTTCAGGCGGGCAGGTCGCGGCGGCGCAGCGCTGCCAGGCCCGCAGCGGTGAGTGCCGCGGCGAGCAGCACCAGCAGCGGATAGCCGACCGGCACCGGTTGGAAGTACGGGTTCACGTGGGCGAACGGGGAGACGACCAGGAACGTCCACTCGGGCAGCACGCCGAGCTTGACGGCGATCTCGGTGCCGATGCCGACCCCCAGCACCGCCCACGCGACGACGGCGCACGCGCGCGGGGCGAGGCCGAACGCCAGAACGGTCGCGCCGACGACCACCCACACCGCGGGCACCAGGGTGACGGTGAACGCGGCGAACCGCACGATGTCGCCGACCGGGCCGCCGGCCAGCGCCGAACCGGCGCCGACGGCGGCGCCCAACGTCGCGAGCAGCAGCACGGGGCAGCCGAACGCGGCACCCAGGTGGGCCAGCGCCCAGCGGGTGCGCGCCGTGGGACCGGACAGCAGCAGCTCGCCCAGGCCCGCGGCCTCCTCGGTGCGCATGCGCAACGCGGTGAGGATGGCGTGCGCGGCGATCGGGAACACGGCGACGAACACCACGTAGACGAAGAAGCTGTCGGCGGGCGGCACGCCGAGCCCTGCGGCGAGGACGCGCACCCACTCCGCGTCGGCGTACTCGGCCATCGCCCCCGCACCCACGTAGCCCATTGCCGCGCCCATGACCGCGACCGCCCCGAGCCAGGCGGCGAGCGGACCGCGGGTCGACCGCCACGCCAGGGCCGGCACCGAACGCAGCCCCGGCGGCGCCACCGCCGGCCCCCGGCGCGCCGGCAGCACCGCGGAGCCGAGGTCGCGCCGTTCCGCCAGCGCGAACGCCGCAGCCGCGAGTGCGGCCGTCCAGACCAGGACCAGCGCGAAGGGCCACCACCGCTCATCGGCGTAGGGGCGGACGTTCTCCAGCCACCCGTTGGGCGACACCCAGGTCAGCCAGGCCGCTCCGGGGCCGCCCATCGCGCCGATCCCCCGCACCAGGTGCAGCATGTAGAAGAGCCCGAACGCGATCGCCGCGGCGGCGCCGGTCCGCGTGGTGAGCTGCACCGCCACCGCGGCGAGGGCAGCGGCGATCCACACCGCCCCGCCGACGACCAGGCCCAGCGCGACCGAGCCGGGGCCCGGCATCCCCGTCGCCACCAGCCCTGCCGCGGTGACCGCGGCGAGCAGTACCCCTGCTCCGAGCACGACGGCCAGCGCCGCCGCCAGCGGAGCGTGCCGCCCGATCGCGGTGCCGCCGAGCAGCTCGCTCCGGCCCGCCTGCTCCTCGGTACGGGTGTGGCGGACGAGGAGCAGCACGGCGCCGAGGCCGGCGCACATCGTCGCCCCTCCGAACGCCTGCTGCGCCGCGAGTGCGGCGGCGGTGGTGTCGAAGGCGCGGCTCTGTAGGAGCATGAACATCGGGATGGTCGCCACCTGGTCGAACCGGTCCTGGCGCGCCTGCGCGGTGGGGTAGGTCCCGTCGACCGCCGCCGCGCCACCGATGACGATCCCCGCCGTGACGAGGAGCCAGAGCACGAGCAGGACGCGGTCGCGGCGCAGGACCAGCCGGGCCGGCCCGGCGGCCCCGGTGAAGCGGCCGGATCCGCCGGTCGGGCGCCGGGGCGCGCCCGTGCGGGCCGCGGCGCTCATCGGGGCACCGCCGCCGACGCGTCACCCGGTCGTCCGTGATCGGCTCCGTAGTGGCGCATGAACAGCTCCTCCAGCGTGGGCGGCTGCGCTGTGAGGCCGCGCATCCCCATCCCGGCCAGGCGGGCGAACAGCGCGTCGAGGCGGTCGGGCGCCACCTGGCAGCGCAGGCGGCCGCCGTCGACCTCCACGCCGTGTACGCCCGGCAGATCCGCGATCCCGGCCGGATCGCCGTCGAGCTCCACGGAGACGGTCGTCCGGGACAGGTGGCGCAGCTCCGCGAGCGTCCCGGTCTCGACGACGCGGCCGGCCCGGATGATGCTGACCCGGTCGCACAGCGCGTCGACCTCGGAGAGGATGTGGCTGGACAGCAGGACGGTGCGCCCGCGGGCGCGCTCCTCGGCGACGCATTCGCGGAACACCGCCTCCATCAGCGGGTCGAGTCCCGAGGTGGGTTCGTCGAGGATCAGCAGCTCGGTCTCCGCGGCGAGCGCCGCCACCAGGGCGACCTTCTGCCGGTTGCCCTTGGAGTAGGCGCGGCACTTCTGCCGCGGGTCCAGGTCGAACCGGTCGAGGAGCTCCGCGCGGCGCCGCGTCCCGGTTCCGCCGCGCAGCCGCGCGAGCAGGTCGATGACCTCGCCGCCGGAGAGGCCGGGCCACAGGACCACATCGCCCGGCACGTAGGCGAGCCGGCGGTGCAGCGCCGCGGCGTCGCGCCACGGCTCGCCGCCGAGCACCTGCGCCGTGCCGGAGTCGGCGCGCAGCAGGCCGAGCAGGACCCGCAGCGCGGTGGATTTCCCGGCCCCGTTGGGGCCGAGGAATCCGTGGACCTCCCCCGCGGGGACCGCCAGGTCGAGCCCGTCGAGCGCGCGGGTGGTGCCGAATGCCTTGACCAGGTTTCGGGTGCGGACGGCGTCACTCATCCCGGTCCTCCTCGTCTTTCCCGTGAGCGGCCGAGGCGACGGCCTCGGTGATCAGAGCGCCTTGGGCGCCGGTGAAGTAGTCGCCCATGAGGGCGTAGATGTCGGCGATCGCCGCGCCCGTGCGCGGGAGGTTGGCCGGGTCGAGTGAGTCGGCGCCCATGCGGCGGCTCAGGTGGGCGTGCAGGACCAGCGTCCCCAGGTGCATGGCGCCCATGACCGCCGCGGCGTCGCGGACGGCCGCCCCTCCGGCGGGGAAGCGGTCGGGCCAAGTGGCGGACAGGAACTGCTCGGCGAGGTCGGAGCCGGCGTCGAACATTTCGGTTGCCGCCGGTGAGCCCTCGACGAGCGCGCGGGCGAGGTAGCGGGCGCTCGCCGCGCCCATGGCGTAGACCGACGCCATGAAGCCCGGTTCCGCCGCCTCTGCGCCGAGGCTGCTGCGGGCCTGGTCCAGGAGTGTGCCGATGGCGTGTTCGTCGCACACCCGCCGCAGCCCTTCCTTGGAGCCGAAGTGGTGCCGGATGAGTCCGGTCGAGACTCCGGCGGCGTCGGCGATGGTCTGAAACGTGGCCCCTTTGAACCCGCGGTCGGCGAACTCGGCGAGGGCGGCATCGCGGATCCGGGCCCGCGCGGTGAGGTCGGCCGCTGCGCGGCCGTCGGTGTCGGATGTGTCCATACCCCGAAACTACATGAATAGATAGTAAACTACATAGTCATGTAGTGAATTTCTCGGCGGCTCAGCACGGGGAGGCAGGCGGCACCACCCGGCGGCGTCAGGAAAGCGCTAAGAACGCGGCGGACCCTGGCACCAGGCTGAATGAACGTTTAGCATTCTGAACGTAAATTCAACCGGTCGACCGGCTCTGCGCAGTACCGGCAGGCCGCCGCTCGGGCGCTCGCGGCACCGGCACAGCACTCCGGACCACGAACGGCGAACGACGGCCCGGTCCAGGAGGAAAGGACACCGATGGACACCAGCCCCCCGAGCAGGCTCGCGCAGGTGCGGCGGGCGGTCTTCGCGCGCCACGCCAACCCGTGGAGCGCGTGGTCCCGGTGGGCGACCGCGCCGTTGGCCCTGGTACCGGTCTGGACGCGTGACTGGCGCCATGCCGCGGCCGTGGCCGCCTGGTTCGCCGTCAACCCCGTGATCTTCCCGGAGCCGGCCCACAACCGGGCCTGGGCGAGCCGCGCGATGCTCGGCGAGGAGCTGTGGCTCCTCGACCGGCCCCTGGATGCCGCGATGGGCGTCAACGCCGCGGCCACGGCGATCGGCCTCGCCTCGGTGATCGCCGCCCGCCGCCGGCTGCCCGTCACCACGGTGGCGACCAGTGCCGCGTCCATGGCACTGCTGCTGGTGTACTGGGAGCTGATGGCCCGCTACCACGACGAGCGGCAGGCGGAAGCGCCCGCACCGGCCGCGGAACCGGGCAGCGGATGACCGTGCGCATCGGCCCCGCCCGCTGCTGCCCCGGCCCGCGACGGCGGGCGCAACGGCGGCCCGGCGCAGCTGAACCGCTTGTCCAGGGGCGGAGCCGTCAGCACGCTACTGAACACATGTTTAGTATCCCGAATATGAGTTCAACCGATGATCTGACCGCCAAAGCCCGCATCCGCGACGCCGCACTGCGGCTCTTCGGCTCCGCGGGGGTCGGCCGGGTCAGCATGCAGGCCATCGCCGCTCAGGCGGGCGTCTCCCCCGCGCTGATCGTGCACCACTTCGGGTCGAAGGACGGGCTGCGCCGCGCCTGCGACGAGCACGTCGTGTCCATGGCGCGCGGCGCCCCCGGGCGCGCCGACGCCGCCAGCCGCGACGCCCCCGGCCTGGCCGCGATGCTGGAGGGCGCGGGCGCCGAACGCACCTATCTCGCCCGCGCGCTCCTCGACGGCTCCCCCGCAGCCGCCGACCTCTTCGACGAGATCGTCGATACCACCACCGCCTGGCTCGCAGCCGGCGAGCAGGAGGGATGGGTGCACCCGTCCGAGGACCCCAGGGCCCGCGCCGCGATCTACGTCTCCTGGCTCCTGGCACCACTGGCGTTCGGCGCCCATGTCTCCCGAGTGCTGGACGACGACATCACCGATTTCGACGCGATCCTGCGCTATTCGCGCCACAGCGTGGAGATGCTCACCCACGGGCTGTTCGCCGACGAGCGATGGCTCGACGCATGGGACGCCGTCCGAGACCACCGGAAACGACAGGCCCCCCGATGAAGACCCTCCTCCTCACCCACGGCACCCGCGGCGACGTCCAGCCGTTCCTGGCGCTGGCCCGCGCGCTGGAGGCCGCCGGCCACACCGCGGTGGTCGCCGGCCCCGCCGCCGCGGCCCCGCTCGCCGCGGACCACGGCGTGACCTACCGCCCGGTCGACGACGGTCCCAACACCCTCATGGGCGACCCCGAACTGAGCGTCGTCATGGACACCGGGCTCCGGGGCGTACGCGGCGCCGTCCAGGCCGCGACCCTGGTGCGCCGGATCAAGCCGCTGATGCGCCAGGTCTACGCCGACATGGCCGAAGCGGCCGACGACGGCGCCGACCTCGTCGTCCACATCCCCGGCATGCCCGGCCACCACATCGCCGAACGGCTCGGCGTCCCCTCGGTGCCCGTGGCCCTCCAACCCTCGTGGGTGCCCACCAGCGCGTTTCCCGCCCCGGGCGTGCCCTGGCCGGCCTGGATCCCACCCGTCTTCAACCGGGCCAGCTACCGCCTCGTCGCCATGGCACTGCGCGGTCAGTACAGCGTGGCCGACGAACTGCGCGGGCGGCTCGGGCTGGATCGCCGCCGCCACCGCCACGACCCGCTCCGCCAGGCCGACGGCGGCCACAGCACCCTCCTTCAGGCGTTCAGCCGCCACCTGCTCCCCGCCGGAGCCGACTATCCACCAAATGTCCACACCACCGGGTTCTGGTTCCCGCCTGCCCAGGAATGGAGTCCGCCCCCCGAACTCGCGGCGTTCCTCGACGCCGGCGAACCCCCGGTGTTCATCGGGTTCAGCAGCCTGCCCAGCGCCGACCCGGGGCGGACCGGGCACCTCATGGCCGACGTCGTCCGGGCAGCTGGCGCACGGGCGGTCATCGCCACGGGCTGGGGCGGTATCGGTGCCGAGGCCCCACTCGGAAACGGCGTCCACGTCATCGACCAGGCGCCGCACCCCTGGCTGTTCCCGCGCTGCGCCGCCGTCGTGCACCACGGGGGCGGCGGCACGACCGGCGCGGCACTGGCCGCCGGACGCCCCCAGGTCGTCTGCCCGTTCTGGGGCGACCAGCCCTTCTGGGCCCAGCGCGCCCATGCCGCCGGGGTCGCCACCGCGCCGCAGCGCGGCCAGCGCCTGACCGCCCGCACACTCGCCGCGGCCATCACCCAGGCCACGACCGATCCCGTTCTCATCGACACGGCCCGCACACTCGGCGAGCGGGCCCGCGTCGAAGACGGCGTCCACTACGCAGTGGAGGCCCTTGAACGGATCGGCGCACCAGAGCCCCGACCCTGATGACGCCGCCGCCCCACGGACGGTGACGATCTCGACCTCACGCGCCCCGCACCCGCACCGGCCGCGGAGCCAGCCGCCCTGGGCCGGTCGCGAACAGAGGACCGACGAAAGGCCGGGACATCGGCGATGTCATGAGCGGGACTCGACGCATTCGGCGATGCGGGCCACCGCCGTCGCGACGCCGTCCTCGGCGGTGACGTGGTCGGCCAGCGTGCGGGCTGTCGGCGCCAGCGCTGCCGCGTCCTCGATGGCGGCGGCCAGGCGGGGGGCGGTCAGGCGGCCCCGCAGCGGGGCCGGGGCGACGCCGAGGCGGTGCAGGCGGGCGGCCCAGAACGGCTGATCGCCGAGGAACGGGCGGACGACCTGGGGCACTCCCGCCCGCAGGGCGGCCGCAACCGTGCCGACCCCGCCGTGGTGCACGGCGACGGCGACGCGTGGCAGCAGCCAGTCGTGCGGGGCCTCCTTGATCACCAGGACGTCGTCGGCGACCGCGCCCGGCTGGAGCGCCCCCCATCCGGTGGCCAGCACGGCCCGGCGCCCGGCCAGCCGGACCCCTTCCAGCGCCGTGGCGGTCAGCGCCTCGGGGTCGCCGGTGGTCGAGCTGCCGAAGCCCACGTAGACGGGCGGTTCGCCCTCGTCCAGGAACCGGGCCAGCCGCTCGGGCGGGGTCCAGGTGTCGTCCGCGGGCATCGTCCAGAACCCGATCGGATGTGCCGGGGCGGGCCAGTCCTCGGGCGGTGGCAGCAGGTGCGGGCTCCAGGCGTGCAGCACGCTGCCCGCCTTGACCAGCTCGGCCATCGGCAGGAAGCCGTCGTGCAGGCCGAGTGCCTCAGCCCGCCAGGTGCGGACCGTGCCCCGGTAGGGTGCCTCGATCGCGGCGGCGACGCGCCAGCTCGCCCGGTTGAACAGGGCCGGCAGCCGGGCCGGGAGAATGGGCGAGGGAAAGGCGGACGTCGGAATGTACAGGGGGATCAGCAGCCCGGCGATCGCCGGGACGCCGAGCTTCTCTGCGATGTAGGGCCCGCCGAGGGACTTGGGGTGGTACACCACGGCATCGGCCGGACGTGCGGCGAGCGCCGCCTGGTCATCGAGGAGGCGGCGGAGCATCGGCCGCACCGAGCGCGCCGCGGTGATGGCCGCGCGCGCACCCTGCCCCGCGACCGCGTCCTGCATCGCGAGCATCTCGTCGTTGAGCGGCGCGAACTCCACCCCGGACCCGGCCGCGAGCGGCGCGAACCGGCGCGGCGCCGCCAATACCGGTTGATGCCCGGCTGCCAGCAGCCCGCGCGCCAGGGCCAGGAACTGCTGGACGTCTCCCCGGCTGCCCACGGTGATCAGCAACGGCCTCATCGGGCGTCCTTGAGGTCGTCCCACTCGTCCAGCAGGCGGGGGAAGCGGTCCATCATGAACGCGTACATATCCCGCATCAGCTCCAGCCGCCGGCGGCGCGCGGGGTCGTCGCCCACCGCGTCCAGGCCCTGCTCGGCAAGGGCCCGGAAGCCCTCGAACTCGGCCATCTTGGCGCGGAAGGCGCGGGCGAAGACGTCCTCGGCCAGGCGGTAGTGGTCGCGCCGTGCGCCGTGCACCCGGAACCGCTCGACCATGCCCGCCTGCTCCAGCTGCCGCAAAGCGATGCTCATACTGCTCTTGGCCACCGCCAGCGCCTCGGCCAGCTCGGGCGCGTCGGCGCTGCCGGACTCCGCGGTCAGGAGCCGGCCCATGACCCGCCCGGCCGTCCGGCTCAGTCCCAGCCGCGCGTAGAAGAGCCCGGCGTCCTCCACGAATCGATCAACACTCATGCAGGCGAATGTATCGGATTGTTCGGATAGATGCGAACGTTCCGATCTAACCGTGACCGGGGTCGGTGACATCGGGCACCAATGCGGTCGGCGCCGCCTCCGTCGGGCCGGTGACCGTTACAGTTGCCGCCACCAAGGCGGGAAGGGCGGCTGTGGACTTCGGGGTACTGGGCCCGCTGACCGTGCGGCGAATGGGCGTACCGCTGAACCTGGGCACGCCGAAAGGGCGGCGCGGTCTGGCCCTGGCTGCTCGGCGGCGCCGCGGTGAACGGCGCCTACCTGGCCCTGCTGCTGTGGGGGTTCGCCCGCCGAAACCGCTGAGGACGGCGGCGATGGTCCTCCAGCGGGACCAGCGGGCGGAATCCGCCCCGCGCACCGGGGTCGGCGCCGCCGCCCCCGGTGCGCGCCTCCGGTGCGGGCGGTCCCGGCTCGGGCCGTCGGCCGGGCCGGCACCGGCCGTGCGGATCCGGCCCGGCCCGCGGCGTACGTGCGCGGCGGGGTGCCGCGCCTCAGCGGAAGACGTCGGCGGCCGAGCCGCCGGCGGCGGACCGGGAGCGCAGTTCGGCCGGGCCGAATACCGTCTGCTCGCCGAAGACCGCCACCTGGTGCCGGGCCGCGATGGCCGTGACGATCTCGACCGCGGGACCAGGGGGCCGCCTTCCGTCGACGGTCGAGACGCGCAGCTCGGTCTCCAACCCGGCGGGCCCGCCGAGCAGGTGGGTGATGCGCGCGGCGTCGTCGGGTTCGAGCAGCTCCTCGGTGTCGGCCGGACCGATCGTGATCCACACGTGCTGCGCGCCCCGGCTCAGCACGGCGGAGGTCCACTGGTCCGGGTGCAGCTCCGCACCGATCCCGGCGAGCAGCCGGAGCAGCTCGTCCTCGGTGACCTCCGCCGGTGTGTACACGCCCACGGTGAGACTCATCGGTGTCCTGTACCTCCGTCCGTCGCTCGGGCGCCGGTCAGCCGGCGGCGTCCTTCAGATCCTCGGTCGTCTTCACGATCTCGTACTTGCCCTCGTAATCGGGGCCGAGCCGCGACTTGAGCAGCCGGATCGACTTGTCGCTCCAGTTCGGCGCGTAGACCACGACCTTCTTCCCCTCGGGGTTGAGACCCTTGTCGTCGACCCGCTGCTTGATCTGGTCGTCCTTGGTCACCTTCTTGCCGTTGGCGACCTCGATGACCGCGTTGTCGGTCTCGACGTCGATCTCGCCGCGTTTTCCCCCGTTGCCGAACTTCTCGTTGAACTGCAACACATCGTCACCGAGGGCTTCAGCGGCCTCGATCTCCCGCTCGGCGTCCTTGACCTGCAACTTGTTCTTGTCCGGAGCGTTCTCGACGTCGTTCTTGGCCTTGTCGAGCTTCTCCTTCGCCAGCCTCTGCTTCTGCTCCTTGGCGAACTTCTCGGCCGCGTCGGCCTCCTCCTTGTTCTTGTCGGTGGGGTCCTCTTTGGCCCGCTTGCGGGCCTCCCGAGCGTCGGAGGCGGCTTCGCGGGCCATGACGTCGGCGTCCTGGAACTTGCCCTCATCGACCTTCTGGTCGATCACCCTTTTGATACCGCCGCGTTCCTTGTCACCGGCGCAGTCGAGGTTGTGGACGAGCACGCCGCCCTCGCCGCCGACGACGAAGTAGGTGTGCAGCTCGCCGACCGTGAAGTTGTAGACGCGCTGGTCGGGCACGACCCGGGTGTCGACCGACCCGACGTCGGCCGGCTCGCCCGACGGGTCGCGCAGGACCATCCCGGTGCGCAGGTCGGACGCCGGCACCCAGGCATCGGCCGACTCGACCCAGAAGGGGTGGTTGTCGGTCGCGGTCAGGGTCTCGCCGTCGATCTCGATGTCGACGAGGACCTTCTCGCCCTCTCCGCGGATGAGCCGGGTGACGGGCCGGAGGCCCTGCTCACCGGTCGTCGGCGCGGAGGCGAGGACCTGGTCGCCGACCTCGATGTCCTCGATGGGGAGCGACCGGCCGTCGCCCGTGAGGACACGCGTGCCCGCCGTGAAGCTGTTGCCGGTGTCGCAGTTGTCCTCGTCCTTGTTGTCGTCCTCGTCCTTGTCGTCCTCGTCCTTGTTGTCGTCCTTCTTGTCCTTGTTGTCCCGGTAGTCCTGCAACGCCTTGTCGGCGTCGTTGGCGGCCTCGATCATCGAGGGCTCGGGCGGGGGCGGCGGGGGCGGCGGCGCCCCGAAGAGCCCGCCCCCCTCACCGGGCGGACGCGCCTGGTACAGGCACTCCTTGAAGGACAGGTCGTGCGGCTTGTCGAACGCGCACTTCTCGACGTTGCCCTTGCCGAACTCCTCATTCGCGGCGTCGAACTCCGGCGAGTCCTTGACGAACTTCTCCTCGTCGGGGTACTCGTCGTAGACGTCCTTCTCGTCGGACTTGTCGTCGTTGTCGTCGTTGTCGCGGTCCTTGCGGTGGTCCTCCATCGCGTCGGCGGCGTCGTCGATGGCCTCGACCAGGTCGATCGACTTGGGCGGCGGCGGGCCCTCACCGAGGAAGAAGTCGAACACCTCGGTGATGAAGTCCTTGTCCGGCGGCGGGACGCTCTCGGTGATGCACTTCCGGAAGTCGGCCACACCGGCGCACTTCTTGATGTCCTCGGTGTCGAGGTAGTCCTCGAGTTCGTCGAACTCCTCGGACTCCTCGATCAGCTTCTCTTCGTCCTTCTTCTTCTCGTCGTCGGACTTGTCGTCATCCTTGTTGTCGTCGTCATCCTTGTTGTCGTCGTCGTCCTTCTTGTCGTCGTCGTGGAAGTCGTCGTCCGTGACGTCCTCGGGCTTGAGTTCCTCGGGGTCGTCCTTGCCCGGCTCGTTCTCGGGGAGGCCGTCGGGGTTGTCCTCGTCGCCGTCGGGGGTGCCGTTGTCGTTGCGGTCCTCCTGCCCGTCGGGCGTTCCGTCGTCGTCGAGGTCTTCTTCGCCGTCGGGCTTGTTGTTGCCGTTGCGGTCCTCCTGCCCGTCGGAAGTGCCGTTGCCGTCGTCCTTCTCCTCGGGCAGGCCGCCGCGATCCTGCTCGCCGTCGGGGGTCCCGTCGTCGTCGCGGTCCTCCTCCCCGTCGATGACGTCGTTGCCGTTGCGGTCCTCGTCGCCGTCGGGGATGCCGTTGCCGTTGCGGTCCTGCTCGCCGTCCCGCTTCCCGTCGCCGCCCTCGTCCTGCGGGTCGTCCTGCTCGTCGGGCAGGCCCTCGTGCTCGTCCTGGTCGCCGTCTGGTGTGCCGTCCCGGTCGCGGTCCTCTTCGCCGTCGGGGATGCCGTTGCCGTTGCGATCCTCGTCGCCGTCGGAATCGCCGTTGCCGTTGCGGTCCTCGTCGCCGTCGGGGGTGCCGTTGCCGCCGTCGTCGTCGTGGGGCAGGCCGTCCTTCTCGTTCTGCTCGCCGTCGGGGGTGCCGTCGTCGTCGCGGTCTTCCTCGCCGTCGGGGATGTCGTTGCCGTTGCGGTCCTCTTCGCCGTCGGCGATGCCGTTGCCGTTGCGGTCTTCCTCGCCGTCGGGGGTGTCGGCCGGGTCGGGCCGCTCGTCCTCGTCGCCGCCGGGGCCTCCTCCGCCGGAACCGGGGCCGTCGGAGGACTCGCAGTCGTCGTTGCCCATGAGCGTGCACACGGCCGACGCGACGGATCCGCTGATCTTGGCGGGCAGGTTCGAGACGAGCAGCGCCGCAAGGATCGCGGCTGCCAGCGCCAGGACCGCTGCGTACTCGATCAGGCCGGCACCTTGGTCACGACGCACTACGAACTCCCGTTACCGCTGAAGAATTTGCACCAGAATCTACTACGGAATCAATGCCGTCCGTCCAGGCGGACAATCTCCCCGGGCATTCTCCGGCGCGGAGCGCACCGGCGCGCACGAATTCGTCGCAGGGAGGACCCTGATATCCGCCTCGGAAACCATGCCGCAACGGCATGGAATGTGGTTATGGATTTGGCATGCAACAAAATAAACCACACGGGTTCTTCGGCATCTTGGGCGCGCGGCACCGGGACTCGGACGGGCGGCGCGCCGGGCCCGTACCGTTGCGGACGGCGGGACGTTCAGCCGCGCATGTCCGCGCTGTCGGCGCTCGTTCCGCGCCGGCCGGACAGGTGGCGCGCCGCGGTGAACCGCCCGCCGTTGAACCCGAATCCCAGGCAGGAGAAGACCATGACCAGGATGTAGTGCGGCGGAACGTAGACCTGCGCGTAGGCGGCACCCGGGCCGTCAGCGGGGATCAGCGCGACGAGGGAGAGCACGGCGAGCACGACTCCGACGACGGGCAGAGCGAAGCCCGCCGCGAAGCACAGGCCGCCGACGATGCCCGCCGCGGCAGCGATCCACAGCACCAATCCGGGAAACGGCACCCCCATGCCCGCGAAACTGCGTTCAGCGAGCCACGTGTCTTCCAGCAGCGACGTTCCATAGGCCAAGAACGTGACCCCGATCACGATACGTGCCGCCAAGAGAGATGCATCGGGCAGGCGCTTCATCGATTTCCCTTTTCCGCCGATCGCGTCATTCCGCCGAAGCGGAGCAGTGCTCTGAGACTGGGGAACTATACACGCCGAAAACGTACGCCAAAGGTAAGCCGCGGATAAGTCCGGTGAACGCGAGGGCCGCCGATCCGCTCCGGATGCGCGGGCGCGGGGAGGAATCCGGGGTTCAGGTCTCGCGGCAGATCCCGGTTCACCGGCCGGACAGGCCGCATGCGGCCGGCACGCTGCCGCCCGCCGACCCGGTGCCGCCCCGCAGATGGCGCACGGCGGCCGCGGCAACGAAGGCGGCCGCGTCGGGCGGGCCGCCCGGCGGCCGCCGCCCCGGGGTCCCGCCGTCCCTCAGCCGCGCTTCGCGACGACGGCGTCCAGGAGCCGCTCCCGGTCCTCTGCCGTCGCCGGACGGGCGTGCCGCACGAGCTCCTCGACGACTCGGGGGGAGGTCTGCTCGTCCTCCGGCTTGGAGTAGTCGGGGGCGACGTCGAGGGAGACCCCGCTGCCGTCGTCCAGTGTCAGCTCGGCCCCGTACAGCCGACCGTCCTCCTTCACCAGCAGGCGCGACCCGCCGTCCGCCTCCTCGCAGGTGAATCCCCGGATCGAGCACATGGTGTTGCCCTCCGCGGTGCCCTCCCCGCCCCAGTCGCCGGCCGGGATGTGGCGGAGTGTGGCGTGGTCGCCGTTGGCGTCCACGTAGGCGACGTCGAGGTACTCGTCCTCGGAGTTCCAACTCAACCCGTCGACGCGCCAGCCGCCGCCGTCGACGACCGCGAGTTCTCCGCCGTAGGCGTCGATGTCGTCCTGGACGGCCCCGCGGGCCGACATCCCGGCGAGCAGCGGGGCGGCCGCGACGAGCCCGGCGATCGGCAGGACGAGCAGGGCGGCAGCGGCCCACATGGGCATCCGCGCCCCGCGCACGGTGACGACCGCCGTCGCGGCGGTCGCCGACGCGACCAGCAGCGCGCTCGCTGCGACCGGCAGCTGGTCGTCGAGCGGATTCCCGGCGAAGGCCGTGGCCGCGGCCGCGGCCACGGCGAGTGCGGCACCCGCCACCACGGTCTTCCAGACGGCACCGGGCCGGGCCCCGGGTGTCGCGCGCACCAGCGCGCGCAGCGCCAGCACGCAGCCCAGCAGCGATACCGCGACGAGGACGGCGAGGAACGCGACGAGCACGCTCGCGCCGAGCGCCTCGCCGGTTCCCGGAGAGAGGGCCCAGGCGAGGGCGAGGAGCGCGAGCCCGAACGGTGCGAACACGGCCACGGCGAGGGCCAGCAGCCCGATCCCCGCGCCGAGGGCCGCGGCCTTCAGCGTCGCGGCGCCGCCGGGGCGCGTCGGCGCCCACTCCCCGTTCGGTAGTCCCGTACCGGCCATCGCACACCGTCCCCTGGTTCGCGCCTGCGGCGTATCGGTCCGCCGCGGCTGGTCGCAGTGGCCAACCGTATGTCCACCGGTCCGCCCCGCCAACGGCGCGACTACTCGGTTCCGAGCGGGCAACGTACTCAGACGGCGGTGCGCACGGCAAGCCGCGGCCAGGCGCGGAGCGGACCCAGCGGTGGCGCGCCCGCCGCGCAGACTGCATCATGGTCTCTCGCCGCTGCCCCCGGACCGATTCTGCGAGGACGACCGTGCACCGAACACAGCGGCCGCCCATGTCGCCCCTTGCCGACGGCGACCCCGCTCGCCTCGGCCCGTTCCAGGTGCAGGGGCGGCTGGGGGCCGGCGGCATGGGGGTCGTCTACGGTGCGACCGGCCCCGATGGGCGGTGGGTGGCGCTCAAGCTCATCCGCGCCGAGTACACCGGCGACGCCGAGTTCCGCGACCGGTTCGCCCGCGAGGTCGCGCTCATGTCGCGGGTACGGGCTGCCTGCATCGCGCCGGTGATCGCCGCCGAGACCGACCGGGGCCAGCCGTGGTACGCCACCCCCTACATCCCCGGCCCGACTCTGGACGCGCAGGTGAAGGCCGCGGGCCCGCTCCCGTTGGGGCAGGTCGAGGCGTTGGCCGTCGGGCTGGCCGAGGCGGTGGCGGCGATCCACGCCGCCGGGATCGTGCACCGCGACCTCAAACCCGCCAACGTCATCCTGGCGCCTGACGGCCCCAAGGTGCTGGACTTCGGGATCGCGCGCGCGGTCGACGAGAGCGCCATCACCCGCACCGGCGGGCTGGTGGGCTCGCCCGGTTGGATGAGCCCTGAGCGCTTCCGCGGGGCCACCGGGCCCGAGGCCGACGTCTTCGCATGGGGCGCGATGGTGGCCTACGCGGTCCTGGGCCGCCCCCCGTTCGGCACCGGCGCCGCCGAGACCCTGATGTACCGGATCCTGAACGAGGAGCCGGACCTCGACGGCCTGCCGGCCGGCCTCACCGGACCGGTGGTGCCGGCGCTGGACAAGGACCCCGCTCGGCGCCCGCCGGCCGCCCGGTTGATCCCGCTGCTCACCGGCGGCACGGAGGCCCTTGGCCCGGTCGACGCCACCGAGGTGGCGACGACCCTCATCGAGCAGCAGTGGACCCCTGTCCCGCAGGAGGACGGGCCGCCGGTACCCGCCCCCGGACCGGGCGGCCGCCCGCCGCCCGCACCGGGGCCGCCGACCCGCCGTCCGGGCCCGCACCCGCCCGCTGCCGCCCGGCGCCGCCGGACCGCGGTGCCGGCACTCGCCGCGGCGCTCCTCGTGCTGGTGCTGCTCGGCGGGAGCGCGGCCTGGTTCGCCTACCGCGGGACCGGCGGCGCGAAGGACGGCGCGCAGGACGGCGGGCCCGCGCTCCAGAAACTCGTGGACCAGGGCTACGCCAGGGTCGGATTCAGCGAGTGGGCCCCCATCTCGTTCACCAACACGGAGGGCAGGCCCACCGGGTACTCCATCGAGGTCGCCCGCGCGGTCTTCAAGGACCTGGGGGTACCGCAGGTCAAGGCCGAGGTCCACACGTTCGACAGCCTGCTGCCCGGCCTGCGGGCCGATCGGTTCGACGCGGTGTCCGCGGGGATGGCCGTCACGCCCGAACGGTGCGAGCGGGCCGCCTTCGCCGACCCCGACGCGAAGTACACCACCTCGTTCGTCGTCAAGAAGGGCAATCCGAAGAAGGTCGGCGGCGGTACGGAGTTCACCGCTCCCGGGATGCGGCTCGCCGTGGTCAACGGGACCGCCGAAGGCGACGCCGCCGCGTCGGAAGCCTCGGGAGCCCGGGACCCGCTGCGGGTCAACGACCTCGACGCCGGAATGCGGGCGGTGCGGAGCGAGCAGGCCGCCGCCGTCGCCGCCGAATCCGTGGTGGCACGGTGGACGCTGCGGCACAGCCCCGCCGACGACCTCCAGGTCGTCTCGCCGCCCGCGCCGCTCGGCCCGGACCGGCCGGCGGAGTCCCACATGGCGATGGCCTTCGCGGGCGGCGACACCGAGCTCGCGGCGGCGGTCAACGACCGGCTCGCGGCGATGCGCCGGGACGGCCGGATGCAGGACATCGGCGCGAGGTTCGGCATGAGCGAGCGCGAGCTCCCCGACGACGGCGTCACGGCGGAGAGCCTGTGCTCCTGACCCGCCCGGCATGGCCGCGCCCGCGGCGGGGGCGCGGGCCGCGCGGTGTCAGGCGGGGAGGGCGGACTTCATCCGCTGGAACTCCGGGCTCTCGATGACGTGGATGCCGCTCTTGCCGTCGATCGGGGCGCTGTCCATGGCGTCCATCGCGCTGAGGCGGCCGTTGTGCCACCACAGGAGCTGGTCGGTCACCGGCCGGTCCTCGGCGGTGAAGCGCTGGTACACCAGCCACATCATCGGCAGGATCGCCAGTGAGCGCTGCGACATCAGCGGCGCGAACAGGATCGAGTTCAGGCCGGGCAGCATCGCGACGGCCCCGAACGGGGTGGGTGCCGGCAGCACGTCGCCCAAGCGCATGACGTGCGACGAGCCCGCCCAGTCCGCACCGTAGAGTGTGTAGAGCGGCACGTCGGCGGTCGACTCGTTGGGGGTGACGGTCACCGGTTCGGCGGCCAGGTTCCGCAACGCGGCGAACCAGACGTCGTGCTTGGCGACACCCCACGCGTGCAGGTGGTCGCGTCCGATGACGACCGTCTCGGTGCGCCCCATCTTCACGCACATGACGGCCGTGCACCGCGCGCTGACCGAGTAGGCCAGCGAGTTGCCGCCCATCGCGCGCGGGTCGTCGACCATCATCACCCGCACGTGCGGCGCCACAGCGGGGAAGGGGTCGCGCATGATCCGCGCGCGCACGTCGTCGGCCCGGCCGTGCAGGAAGTTGTAGCTCATGGGGCGGAGGCGGTCCTTACTCACCGAGGGGATCGAGGGGCGCCGCACGCGGAACGGGCGACGCGCAAGCAGCATAGGCAACGTCCGCGCAACGCCCGGACCGCCAGGCCCGAGTGAGGACGGCGGCCGACCACCCGGCCGCCGACCGGCCCTTCCCGCCCGCGCCAGACCCTGCTCTTACCCGCTCCCTGCCCTGGGCGGGGCGAGATGGGAACCGGGTGCGGTGCGCCCGGCGCCGGGTCCGGCGATCGGGGCACCGCACCGCCGGGCTCAGCCCTCGTACTCGCGGAGGTACTCCGCGAAGCCCTCGAGGCCGTCGATGTTGCGGGGCCCGCTGATCGCCTCGTTGTAGTCGAGGATGTAGAAGTTCTCGTCGCGCACCGCGGGGAGGTCCTTCGTGGCCGGGGCGGACGCCAGGAAGTCGATCTTCTCCTCTGCGGGCTGGTCGCCGTAGTCCATGATGACGACGATCTCGGGCTGGGACTCCACGACCGACTCCCAGCCCACCTCCGTCCACCGCTCGTCCAGGTCGGAGAAGACGTTCTCGCCCCCGGCCCGCGCGATGATCTCGTTCGGCGGGACCTGGTTGCCGGCGGTGAAGGGCTTGTCGGTGCCGGAGTCGTAGAGGAACACCTTCGGCGGATCGCCCTTCGGCGCGCGCTTCTCGACCGCCGCGACGCGGTCCCGCAGCGACGCGACGACCTCGTCGGCCTTCTTCTCGGCGCCGAAGATGGCGCCCATGCGCTCCAGGTCGGTGTACAGGCCCTCGAACGGCGCCGTCCGCATGGGATGGCCCGGGTAGTTGTAGCAGGTCTCACTGTGCATGAAGCTCTGGATACCCAGGCCGTCGAGGATCTCGGGGGTGATACCCCGTTCCTCGCTGAACCCCGACTGCCACCCGGCGACGACGAAGTCGGACTCCGCGTCGACGACGAGCTCCTTGTTGAGGAGGTCGTCGCTGAGCATGTCGGTCGCCGCGTAGTCGGCCGCCCAGGGGGACTCCTCGACGGGCGGGTTCGCCGGCGGCATGACGTACCCGCGGACCGAATCGGCGAGGCCGAGGGCGAACATCTTGTCGGCGCTGCCCGCCTCGTAGACGACGGCCCGTTCCGGGCGCCGGTACTCCACCTCCTCCCCGCAGCGTTCGACGGTCACGGGCGCGGGCGCGCCGGCCTCCTCGGCGACGCGCGCGCCGCACCCGCACAGGAGCACGGCCGACGCGGCGATCGGGAGGAGCGCCTTCGCGGGCGGCCGCGTGCGGCGTCGGCTGGTCTCGGTCATCGTGGGGATCCTTCCGCCGTTGGCTGGGTGGCCTGCGTGGCCTGCGTGGCCTGCGTGGCCTGCGTGGACTGCGTGGACTGCGTGGACTGCGTGGGCTGCGTGGACTGCGTGGGCTGCGTGGGCTGCGTGGGCTGCGTGGGCTGGGTCGCGAACGAGTAGAGGAGTTGCGGGTCGCCGGTCAGGGGGTGCGCGACCACGCTCGCCCGGACGCCGAAGACCTCGTGGACGAGTTCGGGGGTGAGCACGTCGGCGGGCGGGCCCGCGGCGACCAGTGAGCCCTCGGAGAGCACGCCGATGCGGTCGCACACCGCCGCGGCGAGGTTCAGGTCGTGCAGCACGACCAGCACGGTCCGGCCGGAGTCCGCCAGGAGGGAGAGCAGTTCGAGCTGGTGGCGGATGTCGAGGTGGTTGGTCGGCTCGTCCAGCACCAGCACGGGCGCCTCCTGGACCAGTGCCCGGGCGACCAGCACACGCTGGCGCTCCCCGCCGGAGAGGGACAGCACGCCGCGGTGGGCGAGGTGCGCGATGTCGAGCCGCTCCATCGCCCGGCGGCACAGCTCCCGCTCCCTGGCGCCGAGGGTCTGGTTCCCCCGCAGGTGGGGCGTCCGTCCGAGGGCGACGATCTCCGCCACGGTGAAGTCCAGGTCGGTGCTGCTCTCCTGGGTGAGTGCCGCGACGGTCCGGGCGCGTTCTCGGAGGGTGCCGGCCGCGAGGTCGGCGCCGCCCACCCGGACGGCCCCGCTACTGGGGCGCAGCGCCCGGTAGACGCACTTCAGCGCGGTCGACTTGCCACTGCCGTTGGGCCCGACGAGTCCGACCACCTGCCCGGGCGCGGCGTCCAGGGACAGCTCCCTGACCAGCATCGCCCCGCCGACCTCGACCGAGACCGCGTCCAGTCGGAGATCCATCTCAGCGCCCTCCGAACAGGTAGCCCTTGCGGCGCATCATCGTGATGAACACCGGCACGCCGACCAGTGCGGTGATGACGCCGAGGGGGAGCTCGCGGGGCGCGACGAGCGTGCGCGCGACGAGGTCGGCCCACACCATGAAGACGGCGCCCGCCAACGGGGTGACGGCGAGCACCCGGGCGTGCCCGGCGCCCACAGCGATGCGCACGAGGTGCGGCATGATCAGGCCGACGAACCCGATCGCCCCGCTGACCGCCACGACGGCGCCGGTCATGAGCGAGGTGACGACGAACAGGCCCTTGCGCAGGGCCGAGGCGTCCACCCCGAGGCTCGCCGCCGTCTCGTCGCCCAGCGACATCACGTCCAGGGAGCGGGCGTACCTGCGCAGCACCACGAGGCCCGCGCCGACCGTGATCGCGACGACCGGCAGCGATCCCCAGGTGGCGGCCCCGAAACCGCCCATCGTCCAGAACAGCACCGTGTTCGTCGCCTCCCCGTCGGGCGCCAGGTAGACCATTACGCTCATCAGCGCCTGGAACCCGTAGGCCATCGCGACCCCGGTGAGCACGAGCCGCAGCGGGGTCACCCCCATGCGGCTGTAGGAGACGGCGTAGACGACGGCGGACGCCGCCAGCGCCCCGAGGAACGCGCCGGCGGAGAGCGCGTAGACCCCGAACGACGTGAGCACGCCGAAGGTGGTCACCGCGACGGCGCCGACCGACGCGCCGGAGGAGATGCCGAGGACGAACGGGTCGGCGAGCGCGTTGCGGACCATCGCCTGGACGGCCGCGCCGACGGCGCCCAGCCCGGCGCCGACCACCGCGGCCAGGAGCACGCGCGGCGTCCGCACCTGCCAGACGACCTGGTAGGTCGCGACCTCGTCCGGCGCGATGGCGCCGCCCGAGAGCGCCGCCCACAGGTAGCGCACGGTCTCGGCGGGCGGCACGGGCGCGGGGCCGAGCCCGATGGCGGCGACGGTCGAGCACGCCAGCGCTGCGAGCAGGGCGGCGACGAGCAGTGCCGGGAACGCGGGAGGGGGCGGCCGGGGCGCCGCGCCCGTCGGCCCGGCCGGTTCGCCGCCGGCCGCCGACCGGCGTTCCGTGGTGGCCGTGGGGCGGGAGAAAGGGGGCATACTGGAGGATCATAGACGATGACGATAACCGTTTTCATTTCGACCTCGTGGTCGAGCGCCGTACCCCGACCATGGAGACCCCGATGAGCGAGCCGACACGGTGACCGGCCACCCCGCAGCCCCGGCGTCCGGTACCGCCCCCGCCGACCCGGCCGATGCCGTGCCGGGCGACCTGGCGATGATCCGCGCCCTCTGGCCGGTCCTGCTGGCGTCGGCCGCGGGGCTGCTGCCCTTCACGGTCTTCGGCACCTTCCTCGTGCCCATCGCCGAAGGCGCCGACGAGACCGTCGCCGCGGTGGGCGGCCTGCGCGGGCTCGGCGGCCTCGCCGCACTCGCCGTCGGGGTGGCGCTCGCCCCGCTGATCGACCGGCTGCCCAAGGAGTGGACCGCCGCCGCGGGGCTGCTGCTGCTCGGGCTCTCCTCGGCCCTCGGCGCGACCGGCTCCTTTCTCGCGCTCACGGCGTTCTGCCTGCTGGTCGGCGCCGCCACGTCGATGCTGAACCCGGCGCTCACCGCCGCGGCGGCCGACCGGTTCGGGTCGGGCGGCGCGGCCGGCCGCGCCGCCACCCTCGTGACCGCGACGCAGTCGCTCACCGCCATGCTCGCCGCCCCCGTGATCGCGCTCCCGGCCCTGGTCTGGGGGTGGCAGGGGACCCTCAGCGCCGTCGCGGCGGCCTCGCTGCTGCTCGGCGCGCTCTTCCTGGTGCGGCGGCGCTCCGCGGCGCGGGCGGCGGAGCGTCCCCGGATCGGCTACCTGGCGACGTTCCGCGCGCTCCTGGCGATACCGGGGGCCGTGCCGCTACTGCTGATCGCGTTCCTGCGCACCGCCGCCTTCATGGGCTACCTCGCCTACCTCGCCGCGTTCTACGACGCGCGGTTCGGCCTGACCCCGGAGGTGTTCGCACTGGTGTGGACGCTCAGCGGCGGCTCGTTCTTCGTCGGCAACTACCTCTCGGGCCGCCTCGCCAACGCCGCGCCCCCCAGGATCGGCACCGAGGCGCTGCTCACGCTGGGCCTGGTGCTCGCGGCGGCGAGCACCCTGGGATTCGCGTTCACGACGTCGCTGCCGCTCGCGCTGGCGCTGACGGCCCTACAGGCGGTCGGCCACGCGGTCGTCGCGGCGTGCGTGGTCAGCCTGCTCGTGCGCCGGAGCGGGGAACTGCGCGGGTCGGCCCTCGCGGTGAACGCCGCGGGGATGAGCCTCGGCGTCTTCGCCGGGGCCGCGCTCGGCGGGGCCGGACTCGCTGCCGCCGGCCTCACCGGCGCCGGTACCGCACTGGGCTGCTGCGTCCTCGCCGCGCTCGTCGCCTCCCGGTGGGTCCGCCCCGCCCGCTGAGAACGCCCGCTGTGCCGGGGCGGGCGGGGCGGGCGCGCCGCGGCGGGAACGGGGCCGCCCGGCGGTAGCCTGCCTGCGTGTCTTCCATCACCGAGCCGGCCGTCCGCGACTTCCTCCAGCAGGGCACGCGCACCGGCAAGATCGCCTACACCTCGTCCGACGGCCGCCCGCTGGTGGCGCCGATCTGGTTCATCGTCGACGGCGACGAACTGGTCTTCAACACCGGCAAGGACACCGCGAAGGGGCGCTCGCTGGCCCGCGATCCGCGCGTGGCCCTCACCGTCGACCTGGAGGCGCCGCCTTACGCGTTCGTCCAGGTCCAGGGCGACGCCGTCCTCTCGGAGGACGCCGGCGAGCTCGTCAGCACGGCGACGGCCATCGCCCGGCGCTACATGGGCCCCGACCGCGCCGAGGAGTTCGGGCGCCGCAACGGCGTCCCCGGCGAACTGGTCGTCCGCATCCGCCCCAGCAAGGTGATCGCGCACTTCGACATGGCCGGGTAACCCCGCCCCCACCCCGATCCCCCCGCTCCGGCAGCGCGGGACGAACCCCGGTGCGGCCTGGTCGCCCGACGGCCGACAGCAGCCGACCGGGCCGCGGGGCGGGCCCGTGGACCGCCCCGCGGCAGGGCCTCAGGCGGCGAATCCGTCGATGCGGAACTGCATCACGCGGTAGGGCCAGCCGGGGTCGAGCTCTGGGGTGTCGGTGCCGGTGTTCCACTGGCTGACGGTGAGGTGCAGGGTCTCCAGGGTCGACCCGGGGATGATGTAGCCGCCGTAGACCTGGGCGACCTTGGAGTCGTCCTCGTCGCCCCAGGCGGTGTTCCTGATCAGCATCGTGCGCGGGGCCGTCGTCAGGTCGGCGTCGGGCCGGTCGACGACGATGCCCTCGATCCCGCTGTTGTCGGGATGGTTGTTGAAGAAGGTGAGCACCCATTTGCCGCCGAGCGGCCGCAGGCACATCTCGCCCATTTCGATGCGCTGGTCGGCGTCCATGACGGGTGTCGGCGGGTTCCCCCAGGCCCAGCCGCCTTCGGCGGCGCCCCACGACTCATAGGCCTCGGGGTTCTCGATGTGGTCCCGGTGCACCCGGAAGTGGTACATCTTCCGCATCCTGCGGCCGAACTCGGTGGAGTAGATGTGCACCCACCCGTCGTCGCCGAGTGCCCAGGTGAGCAGCTGGAACGGGTTGGGGTCGGCCTCGGTCCCGCGGAATCCGGCGTCGAACAGGGCGACGGGCTCGGTGCCCCAGGTCTGCCCGTTGTCGGTGGACTTCCACAGCTCCGTGCGGGTCACCTTGCCGAGTTCCTCGTTGGCCATGGCGTGCAGGTAGATGGTGTCGCCGATCACCACGGCGTCCGACGGCAGCACCGTGAACGCGCCGACGTGCTCGTAGGGCCAGAGCTGCTCGGCGGTGTCGCCGCCGACGGCCCCGGTCCACCGCACGCCGCCGGCGACGTCCGAGGCGTCGGCGTAGAGGGCGGTCGGTGAGCGCCAGAAGTCCTGCGGGTCGGGTCCTCTGGCGTGCTCGTAGGAGTCGCCGAACACGAACAGCAGGCGGCCGTCCGGGGTCGTGACGGGGATCCCGAGGTCGGTGGACGCCATGCGGAACCGGTCGGTCAGGCCGGGACCGGTGAGGTCGGCGACCTTCGCGGAAACGGGCGCCCGCGCCTTCTCGCCGCCCCCGACGAGGCCGGCCATCGCCGACCGCCCCTGCGGCCCGCCGAACAGGGCCCCGGCGCCGACCGCCAGTCCGGCGCCCGCCGCGGCCTTGAAGAACGTCGAGCGCCGCATCGGCGCCCGGGACGCGCCGCGGCGTGTTTGCCCGTCGTCACCTTCGCCAGCCCGCATGCATACCCCCATACCGAGAAATCGATTTCACATCGAAGCATCGCGGTATGGCCGTGTCAACCGCGACGAATCAGGCCGAAACAGCCTGAAACGCAGCGGATTCCGCCGTCCCGCCAGCCGGACCACCGCCCCGAGCCGGCCGGGGCCGGATCCGGCCCCCGTCCCACATTCCGCACCGCAGATCCCGGGTTTCCCCACCGAATCCCCACGTCCTACCCCGGTGACGATGAAATCGCCGCAAAGGAGGGCTAAAAGGGACGCGCGGCGGCGCGGCCCCCGCGGCGCCCCGGTGCTTCGGTGGACTCGGGACACCGCGCCGCTGCTCAGAGCGGGGCCCGCGACGAGGGGGAGCGATGGCCGAGCCGATGACCGGCGGGCGGGACCGGCCGCCATGGACGACGAAGGCGCGATGGCTGCCGCTCGGGGTCACCCTCGGCATGATCGCCCTGCTGGCGCTCGGGCTGCCCCTGCTGAACGCGCTGCTCCCCGATAGCGAACCGGTCCCCGCCGACCGGAGCATGCGGATCGCCTCGGGCGGCGGGCACGACGCCACACTGACGTTCGACCCGGGCTGGGCACTGCACCCCGATTCGAGCCAAGAGGGGCAGAACTACCTGTTCAGCCGCAATCACGTGCGGCTCGTGCTGAACACCGTGACCCCGCACGACGGTTCCCCCGACAGCGCGGCTGACCTGTGGAGCGGGATGCGGAAGATCGTCCGCGTCTCCGATCCCGCCACGCGCCTGGGCGAACCGCGACCCGTCGCATCCGACAGCGGTGCCACCGGGCTGTCCGGCTCGGCGCGCACCGACACCGAGGCGGGGACGGCGGGCGTCTTCCCCGCCCCCGGGCGGGACTTCGCCGTGGAGATGGTGGTGATGAGCGGCCCCGAGGCGACGGCGGCCGACGTGGAGGCCGCCAAGCGCGCGGTCCGTTCGATCAGGTTCACCGAGCACCATGGAGGCGCGCCATGAGCCACGCCCGCCCGTACCCGGGAACGGCACCGCCCGCTCAGCCGACGGTCCCACCGCAGAGGGCATCGGGCCCGTGGGAGTCCGGCCCGCAGCGCGGCGCCGGCGCGAGCCCCCGCCACGCGCGCGCCGCGCTCCCCGCCCTCACCGCGCGCCTCGCCTACATCGTGCTGTGCGCCGCCGGGCTGGTGATCCTGCTGCGCCAGTACGGCCCGGCCGCGCGGGTCTTCCCCGTGGAAGCCGTGACGGCGTTCGTACTCCTGGCGGCGGCGCTGGCCATCGGCGCTTGGGCACTGTGCAGGATCCGGCCGGTGCGCCCGCCGTCGGCGGGGTCCGCGGCGGCCGCAGTGGCGTGGGGGGTCACCGCCCCCGTCGGCCTCGCCATGGTCGCCAACCAGGCGCTGATCGGGATGTGGTCGAAGGGCGCGGGGCTGGCCTTCGCGGCGGACTGGGCGCCGGCGCTGTCGGCCCCGCTCAACGAGGAAGTGCTCAAGCTCGCCGGCGTCGTGCTCATCGCCGTCGCCGCGCCGTGGGCGGTGCGGGGGCCCGTCGACGGCTTCATCCTCGGCGCGCTCGTCGGGCTGGGCTTCCAGATGGTCGAGAACGCCACCTACGCCCTCAACCTGGTGATGCAGCAGGGCGCGACGGACGGCCTGCAATCGACCCTCCTGTCCGTCGTGCTGCGCGTCGGGCTCACCGGCCTCGGCACACACTGGGCGATGTCCGCCGTCGCGGGGACGGCGGTCGGGATACTCGCGGCGGAGCGGTGGCGCCCCGGACGGCGCCGCGCAGCGGGCGCGGCAGTGCTCGTGCTGGTGGCGGTGGCGCTGCACTGGTTCTTCGACGCGCCGCTGCTCGGCGGTTCGGTGGCGGGGACGCTGGTCAAGGTCGCCGCGGGGTTCTGCACCGCGATGGTGGTCTACTTCGCCGTGCGGCACGGCTACCGGCGCCGCGTCCGCCGCGCCCTCGCCGACGCGGGCGAGGCGCTCGATCTGCACCGCTCCGACGCGCTGGCGCTGGCCCGGCGGAGCGGGCGGCGCAAGGCGCTGCTCCGCGTCCCCCTGCCCGACCGCCCGGCCGCCGAGTCGCGGCAGCGCGAACTGCTCGCCACCGCCGAACGCCGGGCCGACGCCGAAGAGTAGAACACCGCCACGCGCGGCACCAACGTGGGCGGTATGGCGTGTGGTCCGCGGGTGGACTTTCGGGCCCGCCAAGGTCCGTCCGGCCACGGGGGTTCTCTGAGGCCGGTCCGCAGACGGACCGGCCCCAAGAAGCCCGTCCGATCCGGCCAGGGCGCGGAGCCCCGCCCGCCGTGGTCGCTTCCCCACTTTGAACAGGTGCCGTAGGGGACATTGCCCGGGCTTCAGCGCGTCGAGTGCAGGCGCGGCGGGTGGGGCCGAGCGGCCGGGATGCGGCGGACGGGACGGGGCGGGCGGGTCAGCTCGCCTGGATCTCGCCGCCCGTCGGGGTGAGGGTCTCCCCCGTGTAGAACGACGAGAGGCGCCCACTCGCGAAGAACACGTACGACGGTGCGATCTCGTCGGGGTCGGCGGCGCGCCCCATGGGCGACTGCTCTCCGAATCCCGCCACTTTCTCCTCCGGAAGGGTCGCCGGGATCAGCGGGGTCCACACCGGACCGGGCGCGACGCAGTTCACCCGCACGCCCCGATCCAGGTAGTGCTGGGCGAGCGACGAGGCCAGGTTCATGGCGGCGGCCTTGCTCGACGCGTAGTCGATCAGGCTCTTGTTGCCGCGCAGCCCGTTGATCGAGCCGGTGATGACGACCGATCCGCCGCTGGGCAGCAGCGGCACCGCCGCGCGCAGCAGCCAGAACACGCTGTAGACGTTCACCTGGAAGGTGCGCGTGAGCTGCTCGGTGGTCAGCTCGGCGAAGTCGGCCACAGCGGCCTGGGTGGCGTGGTGCAGGACCAGGACGTCCAGCCCGCCCAGGCCCGACTCGGCCCGGGCCACGACGTCGGCGCAGTGTCCCTCGTCGGCCAGGTCGCCGGGGATGGTCACGCAGGTCCGCCCGGCCTTCTCGACCAGGGACGCGGTGTGCGCGGCGTCGTCGTGCTCGTCGAGGTAGGCGATGGCGACGTCGGCGCCCTCCTTGGCGAACGCCGCTGCGACGGCCCGCCCGATCCCGGAGTCGCCCCCGGTGATCAGTGCCCGCGCGCCGTTCAGGAGCCCGCTGCCCTGGTAGCCGCGCATCTCATCGCGCGGCCGCGGGTTCATCGGCTCCGTGCGCCCCGGGTAGGACTGCGTTTGGCCTTCGATTCCACTCACGGTGTGCTCCCTTTCCGTGGCCGTGCCTGTGCCGCCGCTGTCCGATCCGCCGCGGGCGGGCGGTCCACCGCCAACGGCCGGTCCACCGCGAACGGCCGGTCCAACGCCAACGGCCGGTCCAACGCCAACGGCCGGTCCACCGTGGGTGTCCGGTCGCGGCCGGACACCGGTACCCGCCATCGGGCGGTGCGGCCGGCCGCTCCCCCGCGCGGCCACCCGCGCCGCCGGTCCATCCGCACCACCGGTCCACCCGCGCCGCCGGGCCGCCTGCCGCCCGGGTCCTCACTGCCGGGGCGGCACCTCGCCGCGCCACGCCCCCGTGGGTGTGCGCCGCTCCTCGATGAAGTGCTTGAACCTGCGCAGGTCGTCCTTTACCCGGCCGCGCACCAGCCCGAGCCGGTCGCCGAGTGTGTCGACGGTTCCCTCGGGGACGGTCCGCATCCGCAGGGTGACCCGGGTGCGCTCCGCGTCGAGCCGGTGGAACGCCACCACGCCGTCGTGGGTGACGCCGTCGACGGTCCGCCAGGCGATGCGCTCGTCGGGGACCTGTTCGACGACCTCCGCGTCGAACCGGCGGTGTCGACCCCCGATCACGATCTCCCAGGTCATCCGGGTGTCGCCGTGTTGGACGACGTCGACCACGCCCGCCATGAACTCGGGGAAGGTCGCGAACTGGGTCCACTGGTCGTAGACGAGGCCCACGGGGACCTCGACGTCGACCGTTTCGGCGATCTCCGACACGAGCCACCTCCGGTGCGCGTCCGCTGCGGGTGCCACCCGCCCGCGGGGCGGGGCCGGTGCCGCTGTCAGCGGCGCCGGCCTTCGGCCGCGTCGCGCAGCCGGTCGGCCAGTGCCAGGCCCCGGTGCGCGATCCTGTTCATGGGGGGTTCGTCCGGGCCATCGGGGTGCGCGCGCGTCGGCGCGGTGCGCTTGGCGGTCAGCAGCCGCCGCCCGTGCTCGCGGCGCTGCCGGGCGGTGGTCGCCGCCACCAGCTTGGGCAGGATCCGCGCCTCTTCGGCGAAGCGGGCGCGGACCTGCGCCGTGAGCCGCGCCAGCACGACCTCGAACCGCTCGTCCTCTGCGGACTCCAGCTCCTTCAGTTCGCGCTCGACCCGACCGTTCCCGGCGACCTGCCGCCGGGCGACCTCCTCGCCGTCGGGCAGGAACTTCCGCATGAACGGGTACAGGTGCGCTTCCTTGACCGCGGCGTCGCTCGCCAGGTCGGCGGCCACGTCGCCGGCCGCCTTGCGCCGTTCCGACGCTCCGGCGGGCGCACCGGCCTCCAGGGTGCCGAGGTCTCGCTCGATCGCCTGGTGGTCGGCCTCCAACGCCGTCGCGATGTCGGTGGGCGGGTTGGGGGGAGTCGGATACCTCATGGCTCCTCAATCGGTCGGCTCGGCCGGTGGAGCGTGCTCCCTCCGGCCTCTCTGTCCCCTCCCGCTAACCCTGATCGGGCCCACTCACACCAGAACGCGCGAAGTCCGCCGGTTCCGGCGGCATCCGCCGATCGCACGCCGCCGACCGCACGCCGCCGACCGCACGCCGCCGTCCGCACGCCGCCGGGTGCGGGGCGTCACGAGCCGCGCGTCCGCCGTCCGCTCTCCTTGCGGAGCGCCGTGACGAGCTGCGCCTTGGTCATGGTGGACCGACCGTGCACGCCCAACCGTCGGGCCTGCCGGTACAGGTGCTCCTTCGACGCGGCGGCGTCCACGCCCCCGGCGGTGGCCTTGTCGGCGCCGCGACCCTTGGCGGCCTTCGGGTTGGCGGCCTGGCGGTCCGACGGCCCGGCGGACGCCTTGGCCTCCCAGTGGTCGCCGACCTTCTCGTAGGTGTGCTTCAGCGCCGCGAACGCGACCCGGTGGGCGCGCTCGCCCTCGCCGTACTCCTGCACCGCCGAGTCGTGGGCCTTGATCCAGGTCCGTTGCGCCTTCTTCGCCGAGCGCTCCAGTGTGGCGGGCAGCTCTTGTCGACCGGGCATCGCCGGACACCTCCAGACGGGTCGTTTCCACCACCGCTACCTGGCGCGACCCGGTTGAAACGCGCGGCAGCCGGATTCAGCGGGGCCCGCCGGGCACGTCGTCGAGCGTGCGGACCAGGCGGGCGACCTCGGTGGCGACCGCCGCGCGCGCCGGGGCGAGGTAGCGGCGGGGGTCGACCACGTCCGGGTCGGCGTCCAGGGCGGTCCGCAGCGCGCCCGTGAACGCGATGTTGAGCTGGGTCGCGATGTTGACCTTGGTGATTCCGCTCGCGACGGCTTCGGCCATGTGCGGTTCCGGGACGCCCGACGCTCCGTGCAGGACGAGCGGCACCGGGACCGCGGCGCGCAGCGCGGCGATGAGGTCGAGGTCGAGCACCGTGGTCTTGGTGCGCATCGCGTGCGAGCTGCCCACGGCCACCGCCAGCGCGTCGACCCCCGTTGCGGCGACGAACGCGGCCGCCGCTTCGGGGTCGGTGCGCGCGCCCGGCGCGTGGACGCCGTCCTTGCCGCCGACCTCACCGAGTTCCGCCTCGACCCACACGCCCCGCTCCCGGCACCAGTCGGCGGCATCGGTCGTCGCGGCGACGTTCGCGTCGTGCGCGAGCGCGGAGGCGTCGAACATGACCGAGCCGATGCCTTCGGCGACGGCCGCGCGGACGAGCCGGAGGTCGGTCGCGTGGTCGAGGTGGACGGCGACGGGGACCGGCGCCGCTGCGGCCGCGGCGAGGCTCGCGCGGGCGATCCCCGCGATGTCGCCCCCGTGGTAGCGCACGGCGTTCTCGCTGATTTGCAGGATGGCCGGCAGGCCGGCGTCCCGTGCGCCCTCGATGACGGCGTGCGCGTGCTCGATGAGGATGACGTTGAACGCGCCGACGCCGGTGCCCCACGCGCGGGCGGAGGCGACGATCTCGGCAGTGGGGGCGATGGGCATGGGTGGCTCCCGTGTCGGTTTCGGTGTGCGGGTCGGCGGCGCGCCGGGGCGGTCGGGCGGGTCGGGCAGTGCAGGGCGGTCGAGCAGGGCGGGCGGGTCAGCAGGCGTCGGGGGTGATCTCCACGCGCGGCGCGAACTCCGCCGCGGTGCCGGGGCAGACGTCGCCGGCCAACGGGCGGGCGACGGCGGCCGCGGCCAGCGCGACCGCCTCTGCCAGCGCCTCGTGCCAGGGCTGCCCGCGTGCCGCGGCGCGGGCGAACGCCGCCGCGAGTGCGTCGCCCGCGCCGGTGGGGTTGCCGGTCAGCGTCCGGTGCGGGCGGGCCCGCCACGCGCCCGCCCGTGTGCGCAGCAGCAGCCCGGCGGCGCCCAGCGACACCGCCGCCGCGCGGGCGCCCCGTTCCAGCAGCAGCCGCGCGCCCTCGGCGGGGTCGGCGCAGCCGGTACTGCGCGCGAGTTCGTCGGCGTTGGGTTTGACCAGGTCGGGTCCTGCCGGAAGGGCCGCGAGCAGCGGTTCGCCCTCGGTGTCCAGCAGAACGGGGCGCCCGGCGGCGCGGCCGATCCGGACCAGCCGCAGGTAGGTGTCCGCCGGTGCGCCGCGCGGCAGGCTCCCCGACAGCACCAGGGCGCGCGCAGCGGGGATGAGCTCCTCGACGCGGTCGCAGAGGAGCCCGAGCGCGTCTTCGGACAGCACGGGGCCGGACTCGTTGAGGCAGGTCGCCCGGCCCGTACCGGTCTCGATCGCCGTCACGGTGCGGCGGCTGTCGCCCTCGGCGGCGTCGACGCACGCGTGCCGGATCCCCGATCGGTCCAGGTCGGCGCGGATCGCGGCGCCGGTGGGGCCCGCCAGCGGCGCCGTCGCCGTCACGGGGTGGCCCAGCGCGTGGAGTACCCGCGCGACGTTCACGCCCTTGCCCCCTGCGCGCCGGTCCGCGCCAGCGACGCGGTTGGTCGCGCCGAGGTGCAGTTCGGGGAAGCGGTAGGTGACGTCGAGCGCCGGGTTCGGGGTGACAGTGAGGATCACGCGAGCAGTCCCTCCGGGTCGTGGACGGGGCGGCCGCCCGCGATCACCGCGCGGACGCGCAGGTCGGGTCCTGCCACGGCGATGTCGGCGCGTAACCCGGGACGCAGTGCGCCGGTACTGTCGGCCATCCCCAGCAGCCGCGCCGGGACGGTGGCGGCGGCGTGCGCGGCGGCGCGCAGCCCAACGCCGAGGGCCGCTGTGCGGCGCACCGCGGCGTCCATGGTCAGGGTGCTCCCGGCCAGCGAGGAGCCGTCGGCGAGCCACGCCGAACCGGCGCGGACCACGACGTCCTGGGTGCCGAGCCGGTAGCCGCCGTCGGGCATCCCCGCAGCCGCCATGGCGTCGGTGACCAGTGCGGCCCGGTCGGGGCCCGCCGTGCGCAGGGCGGTCTGGACGACGGCGGGGTGCAGGTGGGCGCCGTCGTTGATCAGCTCCACCACGACACGGTCGTCCAGCAGCGCCGCGAGCGCGGCGCCCGGGGCCCGGTGCGCGACGGGGGCCATGCCGTTGAACAGGTGGGTGGCGAGCCGGGCGCCCGCGTCGATCGCGCCGCGGGCCGTGTCGAAGTCCGCGTCGGTGTGCCCGACGGCGGCGATGAGTCCGGCACCGCGCAGGTCGGCGATCAGGTCGAAGGCTCCGCCGAGTTCGGGGGCAAGGGTGACGGCGCGGACCGCCCCCGCGCCCGCGGTGAGCAGGTCGGCGAGCAGGCCGCGGTCGGGGGCGCGCAGGTAGCGGGGGTCCTGGGCGCCGCAGCGCGCGCGGGAGAGGAAGGGGCCCTCCAGATGCACCCCTGCGATCCCGATGTCGGCGGGGAGCGCGGCGAGCATCGCCGCGGCGGCCGCCATCGTCTCGGCAGGCCCGGTGACCAGGCTCGCGATCAAAGTGGTGGTGCCGTGCGCGCGGTGGAAGGCCGCGGCGGCGCGCGCGGCCTCGGGCCCGTCCGCGAACGCCGCCCCTCCCCCGCCATGGCAGTGCAGGTCGACGAAGCCGGGGAGGAGGGTGGCGCCGTCCAGTGGACGGTGGGCCGCCGCGAGTTCCCGCGGCGGGTCGCCCTCGCCCATCGCGGCGATCCGGTCCCCGGCGATCCGCACCCAGCCGCGGGGCACGACGCGGTCGGGCAGCACCAGGCGGGCGCCGGAGAGCACGGTCGCGGGGAGCGGGTACGGGGGTGCGGGCGGAACGGGCATCAGGCGCGCACCGGACGTGCGGCCTCCCACGCGGCGAGGCCGACGCCGAGGCAGGCGGACTCGTCGGAGAACCGGGCGAGTGCAAGTTCGGGAGGGACGTGGAAGGTCACCTGCCGCGCGAGGGCACTGCGCAGCGGGTCGAGGAGCAGGTCGCCGGCGCGCGAGAGGCCGCCGCCGATGACGACGAGAGCGGGGTCGAGCAGCGCGCTCGCTGTGGTGATGCCGCGCGCCAGCGCGTCGATCGCCCGGTCCCACACCGCCGCGGCGCGGGGGTCGCCGTCCGCCGTCAGCGCCGCGACAGCGGCGGCATCGACGTGCGCGGGGTCCTCGTCGTGCGCGGGGGCGTCGGCGCCGAGACCCGCGCCGCCGCCCCTGTAGGCCCGCTCGATCGCAGCGGCGGAGGCGTAGGCCTCGACGCAGCCGCGGGCGCCGCAGCCGCACACCGGCCCGCGCGGGTCGATGACCACGTGGCCCAACTCCCCCGACCGGGAGTGCGCGCCGCGCAGGACCTCCCCGCCGATGATCACGGCCCCGCCGATGCCGGTGCCAATGGGCAGGAAGATCGCCGAGTCCGCGCCTCGGGCCGCCCCCTGCCGCGCCTCGGCGAGCGCGCCGGCCCGGACGTCATGGCGCAGGGTGACCGGCAGGCCGATCCGGCGGTGCACGATGTCGCTGATGGCGACGTCGCGCCAGCCGAGGTTCGCGGAGAACACGGCGGTGCCGACCGCCTCGTCGACGATGCCGGGCATGGCGATCCCGATTCCGACCGGGCGCCGCCCGGCGGCGCGGGCCTCGGCGCACAGCGCCTCCGCCAGGTCGAGGATGTGCGCGACGACGGCCTCGGGGCCGCCCTCCCGCCCGGTCGGGCTGCGGCGGACGGGGCCGATCTCGGCCTGCGCCGCCGGTGCGGCGGCCCCGGTGTTCGCGGTGCCCGTCGCGGGCCCGGTGCTCGTTGCGGCTCCGGGCTCGGCGGTACGCCGTATGACCTCGGCGTCCGCCGCGTCCCCGACGTCCGCCGCGTCCCCGACGTCCGCTGCCTCTCCGGTGTCCGCTGGGAATGCGGCGAACCCGGTCACCTCGGCGCTCTTGATGCGGGTCCCGCCGACGTCCATGGCGATGATCGTGCCGCCGGCGGGGTCACGGCCGGCTGTCATGGCAGGATCACCGAGCGGGTGAGGTTCCGCGGCACGTCGGGGTCGATGCCGCGGTCCTCTGCTGCGCGGACGGCGAGGCGCTGGGCGTGCACGAGTTCGGCCAAGGGGTCGAGCACGGCCGGTTTCACCGCGGCGCCGGTCGCGGCCACCTGGTCGGCCAACCCCTCGGGCGCCCCGGTGAACAGCCAGGTCAGACGGCCCGGTTCGGCGATGGCGAGCGGGCCGTGCCGGTACTCCATGGGCGTGTAGGACTCCGACCACGCCCGGGCGGTCTCGCGCATCTTCAGCGCGGCCTCCTGTGCGAGCCCGAACGCCCAGTCGGCGCCGAGGAAGGTGACCTGCTCCGCCTTGACGTGCTCGTCGGGCAGCGGCGCGGCGAGTGCCCGCTCCGCCTGCGCGGGGAGGGCGGCGACGTCCTCCCCGAGGTGTGCGCGCAGCAGCACGAGCAGGCTGGTGGGGAAGCGGGTCTGCACGACGGAGCGCTCGTCGGCGAACGGCAGGGCCACGACGTCCGACGCCGCCGCGCACAGCGGTGTACCGGGCGCCGCGACCAGCGCGGTGACCCTCGTCCCCGCGTGAAGCCCCGCGACCGTCGCCAGGATCTCGCTGGTGGTGCCGGAACGGCTGATGGCCACCACGCGGTCGTAGCGGCGCCCGGCGGGAAAGGCCGAACCCTGGAAGGCGTCGGTCAGGCCGTGACCGGCGCTTTCGCGCAGCCAGGCGTAGGACTGGGCGACGAACCAGGAGGTGCCGCACCCGAGGACCGCCACACGCTCGCCGGAGGCGGGAAGCCGCGTGGCTGCGGTCGGGGCCAGATCGGCCGCCGCGCGCCAGGTGTCCGGCTGGGAAGCGATCTCGTCCCGCGTATGCATACCGAGCCTCTCGTGATTCTTTTTGATTCCTCGGCGCCATTAGACATCACCAACAATCACCGGGACAAGAGGACACCCACTCCGCGAACCCCGCGGAACCCCGGGTCGCGGGGCCGCCCGCGCAGCACCGGGGCAACGCACCGCCTCCCGCCCGCAGCGGCCTCCGCCGACGCAGGTGGGACGGGTGAGACGGGTGAGACGGGCGGGTCGGGCGCGGGGACCGCGGGCGGAATGGCGTCGCTCGGAACGAGGGCCGGCCGGCGGAATCCGCGGAATTCCTATTCACCGAAACCCGGAACCCGCCGAAAAAACAGGCGGATCAATTAATTCCCAAGGGCCACGAATTCGGCCGAGAAGAGGGCCGGACTTCGCTCCGTCATTCTCCGCGCACGCGGGGTGCCCACCGGTCGCCGACCTCCGCGGCAACCCCTGGCGCCCCCATGGCAACCGCCCCCGCACGGCACCGGCCTGGATGGCCGCCCCCATCGGCGACATAGGTCCCATCTTTGCCTAATCCGCATAACGGGGCCGCATGCCGCACATAACAACCAAATAATTATTTCGCTACAAGTCAATTATCATTGCCCTCGGAACCGGTGCACCAGGTGATTCGTCCCTAGTAGCCTCACCTGGTCGTCCGGATCGCCCGGAAATGACGGCAGGCGCGGCGTTGCCGCGCGCGGTGATACAGGCCCAAGGAGGCGTCCCCGCTTTGGATACGAGTACCGAGCAGCCTGATCAGTCAGGGTCGCCTGCGGAACCCGATGAGAAAGTCATCCGGAAAGCCGTAACGGCGGCGGCGATGGGAAACGCCGTCGAATGGTTCGACTTCGCAATCTACGGCTATCTCGCCGTGACAATCGGAAAGCTTTTCTTCCCCGAAGCAAGCCCGTCCGCGCAACTCATCTCGACCTTCGGGATCTTCGCGGCATCGTTCCTCATCCGGCCGCTCGGCAGCATCGTGCTCGGCCCGCTCGGCGACAAATGGGGACGCAAATCGGTCCTCGCGCTCACGATCATCATGATGTCGGGGGCGACACTCATGATCGGGCTCATCCCGAGCTACGAGACCATCGGCGTCGGCGCGCCGATCCTGCTGATCATCGCGCGGCTGGCGCAGGGATTCTCGACCGGCGGCGAGTACAGCGGCGCGGCGACCTTCATGGCCGAGTACGTGCCCAACCGCAAGCGCGGCTTCCTCGGCAGCTTCCTGGAGTTCGGCACCTACGTGGGCTACACGCTGGGTTCCGGTCTGGTGCTCATCCTCACCCTCACCCTCTCGACCCCGCAGTTGGAGAGCTGGGGCTGGCGGATCCCGTTCCTGATCGCCGCGCCGCTCGGACTCGTCGGCGTGTACCTCCGCTCCCGGCTGTCCGACACCCCGGAGTTCACTGAGGCCGAGGCGCGCGGCGAGACCCGGACCCCGTTCATGGAGACCTTGGTGTCGGCGTGGCGCAGGCTGCTGATACTCGTCGGCATCGTCGTCCTGCTCAACGTGGGCTACTACATCCTGCTCACCTACATGCCGACCTACCTGACCGAAGTACTGAAGCTCGGCCACGTCGAGTCGCAGTTGGCGACCATCGGCATCTACATCGGCATGATGATCTTCATCGCGCCGGTCGGCATGCTCTCCGACAAGTTCGGGCGCAAGCCGATGCTGATGACCTCGTGCATCGGCTTCTTCGTGCTGAGCGTGCCGGCGTTCATGTTGATGAACTCGCACAACACGGTCCTGATGGTCATCGGTCTGGCCGCCATGGCGGCCCTGCTGCTGCCGCTGGCAGCGACCATCCCGGCGACCCTGCCGGCACTGTTCCCGACCCGGATCCGCTTCGGCGCCTTCTCCATCGGCTACAACGTGTCGACGGCCCTCTTCGGCGGGACGGCGCCGCTGATCGTCATCACCCTGATCAATACGACGGGCATCTCGCTGATCCCGGGCTTCTACCTGATGGCCGCCGCCGCGATCGCGTTCGTGCCGATCCTGCTCATGCCGGAGACCGCCAACATCTCCATGCGGGACGCCGGCACCGATCGGGAGGACGACAGCACGCCCGACAGGCCGTCCGCCGTTTGAGAGCATCGTGAGAGCTTCACCCTCCGGCGGCCTGCACACCAGCAGGCCGCCGGAATCGCGGGGCCGATGGGCGAGTAGGGGGGCGCGGTTCCGCGCGCCCTACTCGCCCATCGGCATCGTCACGACCATGCCGATGGTCGCCGCGAACACCAGCACGTACACGATGATCGCGAGCACCCGGGCCCAGGTGAGCCCGCGGCGGTGCGGAACCAGCCAGATTCCGATCACCGGGATCAGGCTCGACGCCGCGACCGCGACCGTGACGGCGTAGTGCCGCTCCGTCCGCGGGCAGCCGCTCGGCGGGCACGGGTCGAACCCCATCTGCCCGAGCGCGACGGCGAACAGCAGAACGGCGGACCCGGGGACCGCCAGCAGGGTCAGCACCGCCGGGGCGACCCACCAGCGCTCGTTGTCGGTGCCGCCGGGTGCCTGACGCGCGGCGCGGCGGGACGGGTGCGATGCTGGGTCCATGCCGCCGATTCCACCGCACGCGGCGCGCCCCGTCATGCACATCCCCACCGGGTATCCGCGTGTCCCTGGTCTTGGAGGGCCCCGAATGACCGCCTCGACGGACCTCGCGTTCACGCCTGCCGCGGAGCACGCCCTCCGCAGCCGCTGGGGCATCGCCCCCGTGTCTGCTCCCCGCCGGCTGTACGGCGGGGAGGAGTCGACCGCCTTCGCCGTCGGCGCGCACGCGGTCCGGCTGGGGCCCCGATGGCGTTCCACCGCAGCGGCGGAATGGTGCCACGCCATCGCGGCGCGGGCCGCCCCGCACCTCCCGGAGGCGCTCGCCCCGCTGCCGACGGCGGACGGGGCGACCGTCGTGCGGGTCGCCGACCGCCCCATGTCGGTGTGGCCGCTGGTCGAGGGAGCATGGCCCGAGCCCACCGCCGCCGGGGTCCCGGAGCAGGCCGCGGCGCTGCTCGCCCGGCTGCACGGCGCGCTGGCCCCCCTCCGTCCGCCGCCGCGCCCGGTCCCCTCGTTCTTCGGCGCCGGCCTTGACGGCGCCGCCCCGCCGGCGGACCCCCGGCTCCAGGACCCCGGACTCGACCGGCGGCTCGCCGAGCTGCACAACGCGCCGACGCGGCGCCAACCGGTCCACGGCGACTTCCATCCCGGCAACACCCTCGCCGCCGACGGCGCCTTCGTCGCCGTGCTCCGCCCCTGACGCGCCCGGGGCGCCGGGAGACCCGGGGACCCCGTCATCCGGTCCCCCAGGGGTGACGGGCCCCGCTGCGGGCGTCCTATGGGGTGCTGATCGTGGCGTTGAAGGCCCGGGTGCGGGTGGTCTCGCTGTCCTGGTGCCAGATGAGGGCGAGGGCGGAGTCGGGCAGGCCGGTGACCGGGACGATGGCCGTGTCGCCGCGCCGGTGGTAGTGCGCGGAGGGTGCGCAGGTCAGCAGGGCGCCCCGGTTGGCGGCCGCGGCGGTCAGGCCCTCCTGGAGGGTGCCGACGATCGGGCCGCGCGGGATGGGCCGCCCCTCGGGGGTCCCGGTGGGCGCCTGCGCCTCCCGCCAGTAGCGGGGCGCCGGTTCGGCGGTGCCGATGAGGCGGCACTGGGCCAGCTCCTCCGCGGTGACCGAGGCGCGGTCCGCGAACGGGTGGTCGGCGGACACGACCAGGGTCTGCGGCTCGATCGAGAAGGTCGAGCCGATCACCATGTCGGGCTCCGCCACCGGGGTGAGCACGATCGCCGCGTCGACCTCACCGCGCCGGACGGCCCCGAAGGGGTCGGCGAGCGGCAGCTCCACGATCTCCACCTCGCAGTCGCGGTACCGCTTCTCGAAGCGGTCGATCCTGCTGATCAGCCGCTCGTTCAGGGTGCCGACGAAGCCGACCCGCACGACGCCCCCGACACCGCGCGCCTCGGCGCCGGCCCGCTCGACGGAGGCGAGGAGCGCGTCATAGGGCGGTCGGAGGTCGGCGACGAACCGTTCGCCGAGGGGTGTCAGCCGCACCCGGCGGCTGGTGCGCTCGACGAGTCGGGCGCCGATGCGGCGCTCCAGGGCCGCGAGCAACTGGCTGACCCGCCCCTGGGAGACGTACAACCGCTCGGCCGCCCGGCCGAAGTGCAACTCCTCACTGAGGGCCAGGAAACATTCCAGCTCCCGGATCTCCACCCCCGCCACAGCCGCCCCCCTCGATCGATGAGTCCGACTAATCCAAGGATGCGCACTTCGCCGTTGTTCCCCGACCGCGTGTGACACGAGCCTGGACGCATGTCCACAACGAACGAATCCGCGGTGATCGACCCCGCGGCGGGAGCGCACGCGTCGGCCCGATCCCCGCTCATGAACCGGCTGGCCGTCCTCGCGGTCGCGGCGGGGACCTTCACGGTCGTCACCACCGAGATGCTGCCGGTGGGGCTGCTCACCGCGATCAGCGCTGAACTGGGGGTGTCCGCGGGGACCGCCGGACTGACCATGACGGCGCCCGGCATCGTCGCGGCGGCCGCCGCGCCCGCTCTCACGGTCGCGACCGGCCGCCTCGACCGCCGGCTCGTGCTGATGGCGCTGGTGGCCCTGCTCGCGGCGGCGAACCTGGGTGCGGCGTTCGCGCCGAACTTCCCCGTCCTGCTCCTGGCGCGCGTCCTGACGGGAGTCGCCATCGGTGGGGTCTGGGCGATCGCGGCGGGGCTGGCCGTGCGTCTGGTCCCCGAGCGGTCGGTCGGCACGGCCACCTCGATGGTCTTCAGCGGGATCGCGGTCGCGTCGGTCGTCGGGGTGCCGGTCGGGACGTTGATCGGCGACCTCGCCGACTGGCGCACGGCCTTCACCGTGATGGCCGTGCTTTCGGCGGGCGTGCTCGTGGCGCTGGCCGTCCTGCTGCCCGCGCTGCCCGGCACGCGGGCGATCCGGTGGGGGCAGGTGCCGGGCCTGTTCCGCGACGCCCGGCTGCGCACCGGCCTCGCGGTCACGCTGCTACTGGTCACCGGGCACTTCGCGGCCTATACCTACATCCGGCCGGTACTGGAGCAGGTCCCCGGCGTCGGAGCGGGGGCCATCGGCACGCTGCTGCTGGTGTACGGCGTCGCCGGTGTCGCGGGGAACTTCGCCGCGGGGGCCGCCGCGTCGCGCCGGCTGGGCCCGACCGTCCTCGCCATCGCGGCGCTGGTCGCCGCGTCCGTGCTGCTCGTCCCCGTTGCCGGCGGGACGCTGGGCGCGGTCGTCGCGCTGCTGGCCGTGTGGGGCGCGGCCTACGGCGGCGTATCGGTCAGCATGCAGACGTGGCTGCTGACGTCGTCGCCGCAGGCACCGGAGGCGGGCTCGGCGCTGTTCGTCGCGACCTTCAACATCGCGATCTCCCTCGGTGCGCTGTCGGGCGGCCGCGCGGTCGACGCGTTCGCACCGTCCGGCACCATGTGGTTCGGCGGGGCGCTGGCCGTCCTCGCCGCGGCGGCGGTCCTGATCGGCAGGAGTCCGAGGCGGCGGTGAGCGGGGGCGGTGCCCAGAGCGGCCCCGGGCGCCGTCCCCGCCCGGGCGCATCCGGGATAGCCTGCCTGTCGCATCGACCATCGACGCGCGCCGCAGGGCCGCGCGTCCCGACCAGCGGGAGGACGCCGTGGCGCCGGTCCAGCGGATCACCTCGCGCAACGCCCGGTTCCAGCAGTGGCAGGCGCTGCTGTCCAACCGGAACAAGCGGCAGCGCGCAGGGGAGTTCCTGGTCCAGGGGGTCCGCCCCATTTCCATCGCCCTGGAGCGCGACTGGCGGGTGCGCACCCTGATCCACTCGGCGAAGGACCCTCTGTCGCGCTGGGCCGAAGGGCTGGTGCGCGACACCCGGACCGAGCACGTCGCCATGGCCCCCGAGCTCATCGCCGAACTCGGCGAGAAGAACGAGGCGGCCCCCGAGATCATCGCCGTCCTGGAGATTCCGGCGGACGACCTCGACCGGATCAGCGTCGGCGCCGACTTCCTCGGCGTCCTGTTCGACCGCCCGACCAGCCCCGGCAACATCGGCTCGGTACTCCGGTCGGCCGACGCCTTCGGCGCCGACGGGCTCGTGGTGACCGGGCACGCCGCCGACGTCTACGACCCGAAGTCGGTACGGGCCAGCACCGGTTCGGTGTTCGCCCTGCCCGCCGTGCGGGTGCCAGCCCAGCGCGACGTCGAAGCGTGGCTCGACCGCGCTGCCGGGCGGGGGCGGCCGGTCACCGTGGTCGGCACCGACGAGGACGGCGACGCCGATGTCTTCGACGCCGACCTGACAGGGCCTGTGCTGCTGCTCGTCGGCAACGAGACGTCCGGGCTGAGCAACGCGTGGCGGGAGCGGTGCGACCGCATGGTCCGCATCCCCATGGCGGGGTCCGCCAGTTCGCTCAACGCGGCGAACGCCGCGACGGCCGTCCTGTACGAGGCGTCCCGGCAGCGCATCGCCGCCGCTCGCCGAGGCCGCTAGCCCGCGGCCCGCGCCAGCAGGGTGCGCAGGATGTCCTCGCTGTGCGTCCACAGGAGCGATCCGCCGGCGCCGGGAATGACGTGGCGCAGCGCGCCGGGGATGCGTCCGGCGAGCGCCGCGCCGTTGTCGGGTGAGTGGGCGGTGTCGAGCGCGCCGTACCAGAGGTCGACCGGTACGGCGATCCGGGCGGGGTCGAAGGGCCATCGGCCCATGGCGAGGACGGTGTCGCGCGCGTATCCCTCGGGCCCTTGCGCGAACCCTTCGGCGAGTGCGCGGCGGTAGGCGCGCTCGAATCCCGGTTCGCGGTACACGGCGAGGTCGGCGTCGGGGGCTCCCGAGGTGACCATGGCCCACATCGCGTCGGCGCCGAACCCGGCGAGACGCTCCGCTGCCGCGGCCCGGTCGGCGGCGACCGCGTCGACCAGGCCGCGGAGGTCGGCGGGCAGGAGGGCGCGGAACTCCGGCGCGGCGACCTCGTCGGCGCCTGAGACGACGGCGAGGGCGCCGACGGCTCCCACTGCTGCGCACGCGAGCGCGAACGGCGCGCCCTGCGAGTTCGCGACGGCGGGGAGGCGGCCCAGTCCGCGCAGGTCGGCGAACCGGCGGATGTCGTCGGCGAACGAGGCGAAGGTCCGATCGGGCGCGGGCGAGGAGGCGCCGAGACCCGGCCGGTCGACCGAGATCAGCCGGACGCCCAGCGCATCGACGGCACCGGTGTCGGCGCCCAGGGACCGGCTCGTTGCGGCGCCGGGGACCAGCAGCACGGGGACACCGTCGCGCGGCCCCCATTCGGCCCAGCCGAGCAGCCTGCCATCGGGGAGTTCGCTCGTACCGGAGCGGGCGGGATCGTCGACGCGCACGGTCCTATGGTGGCGGACGGCCGACCGCGGCCGCACCCGGTTTTCGCCGCCCCGCGTGAGGTCGCGGGGAAGGGTCTGGTAAAGATCCCGCGGAAATGTCGTCGCCGTGTGTAAGAGTTGTCTCCAGCGACTCATCGCGGAGGCGATCATGGCATATCTCCTGGTCATCGGGACACGCAAGGGCTTGTTCACCGCAACCAGCGACGACCGGCGCTCGTGGGAGGTGCACGGCCCGCACCGGCTCGACGCCGAGGACTACGCCAACACGGCCGGCATCTACGCCATCGGCTGCGACCCTCGCAGCGGCCGCATCCTCGTCGGCGCCGAAAGCTCCCACTTCGGTCCGAGCGTGTGGTTCAGCGACGACCTCGGCGCCCGCTGGCACGAGCCGGCCCACGCGCCGATCGCGTTCCCCGCCGACATCGACGACTCCTTCACCCGCGTGTGGCAGTTCGCCTACGGCGACGAACCCGGCATCGTCTACGCCGGTGTCGAGCCCACCGCGCTGTTCCGCTCCGTCGACGGCGGCATCAGTTTCGAGCTGGTCCGCGGGTTGTGGGATCACCCGCACCGCACCGACTGGTTCCCCGGCGCCGGAGGCGCCGCCATCCACACCGTGCTGCCCGGCACGGTCACCGCCAAGGGCACCGACCCCAATGCCATGACCGTCGCCATGTCCACGGGCGGCGTGTACCAGACCCGCGACGCCGGCAAGTCCTGGTCCCCGGCCAACAACGGGATCAGCGCCCAGTTCCTGCCCGAGGAGTTCCCCGAGTACGGCCAGTGCGTGCACAAGGTCGCCGTCGGCTCCGACGGCGCGTTCTACGCGCAGAACCACCACGGCGTGTACCGCAGCGACGACCCAGCCACCCGGTGGTCCTCGATCGCCGAGGGTCTGCCCAGCGATTTCGGGTTCGCCATGGTGGCCCACCCGCACCTGCCGGGCACGGTGCTGAACTTCCCCGTGGTCAGCCAGACCAACCACCTGCCGCCGGACAACCGCCTCCAGGTGCAGCGCACCGACGACGCCGGCCGCACCTGGGCCCCCTTGAACGACGGCCTGCCGGCCGAGCCGTACTTCGGCATCGTGCTTCGCGACGCCGCCTGCACCGACGGCGCCGACACCGCGGGGTTCTACTTCGGCACCCGGTCCGGCGACCTCTACGCCCGCACCGACGACGACACCGCGTGGCAGCAGGTCGTCGCCCACCTGCCCGACATCCTCTGCGTCCGCGCGATCGAGGTGTAGCGCCATGGCCGTGAAGGTCTTCGTTCCCCAGGTCCTCCGCCCCGACTGCGACGGCGCCGTGACGATCGACCTCGCCATGGGGTCCGGCCCGGTCCCGCTGCGCAGCGTCCTCGACGAACTCGCCGCGCGCCATCCGAGGCTCGACAAGCGGCTCCGCGACGACCAGGGCAAGGTTCGCCGCTACGTCAACGTCTTCGTCGACGACGACGAATGCCGCGCGGTCGGCGGCCTCGACGCCCCGGTGGGCGACGGCGCCGAGGTCCGCGTGCTCCCGTCGGTGGCCGGGGGGTGATCCGCCGCCTCGCGGCGCCGCACGAGGGCCGCCGCGAGGCGGCTCCGCTCAGCCCGGGATCATCCACTGGAACAGGTGCGCCTGGAGGAAGGTGATCACCCCGACCGCCGCGGTGAGCATGACCGACCACCAGAACGTCTGGCGGAGCAGGGCCGACTCCTTCCCTGTCTGGCCGATCGCCGTCGCGCCCACGGCGAGGTTCTGCGGCGAGATCATCTTGCCCATGACCCCGCCCGAGGTGTTGGCGGCCCCGGCGAGCACCGGGTCGACCCCCAACTGCTGGGCCGAGATCACCTGCATCGGGCCGAACAGGCTGTTCGCCGACGCGTCGGAGCCGGTGAGGAACACCCCGAGCCAGCCGACGTAGGCGGCGAAGAACGGGAACAGGAACCCGGTCTGGGCGAACGCCAGGCCCAGGGTCGAGGTCGCGCCGGGGTAGTTCATGACGTGCGCGATGGCGAGGATCATCATGATGGTGGCGAGCGCCCAGCGCATCTGCACGAACGTCCGCCAGTACACCTTCAGGAGGGTGCCCGGCGTCGCCCGCATGACGAAGCCGGCGATCACCGCGGCGATCAGCGCCACCGTCCCGGCCGAGAACAGCAGGTCCAGGCTGAGCAGCGCCGGGTAGGGGGTGTCCTCGGAGGTGATGGGCGCCACCCGGACCACCTGCTCGTGCAGGCCCGGCCAGGGGATCTCCACGGTCGCGGCCTGGAGCCAGGCGGTGATGTTCGCCCAGCCCGGCAGGGCGGGGAACAGGCTGCCGATCCGCGAGGCGAAGATGACCGCGATGAGGATGAGGTACGGGGTCCAGGCGCGTATCCCCGAATGGGCCGCCGCGCCCGCTGCCGGTGCGGGCGCCTCGGCGTCCGCGTCCTCGTTGTCGAAGCGCCACACCGTCGGCGGCTGCCACACCTTGGTGACAGCCCACAGGGAGCCCATGGACGCCAGCGCCGCCACCACGTCCACCAGGCTGGGGCTGACGAAGTTCGCCACGAGGAACTGCGCGACCGCGAAGCCGAGGCCGGTGGCGAGCACCGCGGGCCACACCTCCGCGGTCCGGCGCCACCCCGCGAGGACGACCACCATGAACGCGGGGATGATGAGCGACAGGACGGGCAGCTGGCGGCCGACCATCGCCGAGAACAGTTCGGTGGCCTGCTCGGGCCGCATGTCCATCAGCGGACCGGTGACCGCGCCGAGGACGATCAGCGGGTTGCCGAGTCCGCCGAACGCCACGGGCGCCGTGTTCGCCAGCAGCGCCAGGACCACGGCCTTGACCGGCTGGAAGCCGAGGGCCGCCATCATCGCCGCCGTGATCGCGATGGGCGAGCCGCCGCCCGCGACCCCTTCGAGGAGCGCGCCGAAGCCGAACGCGATGAGCAGCGCCTGGATCCGGCGGTCGGGGCTGAAGCCCGCGAGGGCGCGGCGGATACTCTCGAAGCGCCCGGTCTCCACGGTCACGTTGTGGAAGTACACGGCGTTGAACGCGATCCAGGCGATCGGCCAGATGCCGAACACCAGGCCGAGCCCTGTGGCGGACGCGAGCAGGTCGACCGGCATCCCGTAGACGGCGAGGGCGACGGCGGCCGCGCAGCCCAGGCCGAGCGCAGCCGACACGTGCGCGGAGCGGCGTGCCACGCCGAGCGCGAGGAGCAGGACGGCGATCGGCAGCGCCGCGAGGGCGGCGGAGCCCCAGAGTCCGCCGAGCGGCTCGTAGTTCTGGACCCAACCCATGGGGAACCTCTTCCGGTGCGGGGAACGGGCGGGGAGCCCGCGCCGCGGCGATGGGGTGCGGGCCCGTCGGGGTCCGGCGGCGGCCCTGTCCCCGGGCAGCACGGAGCGACGCGCGGTGCGCGGGTGGTCCGGTGGTGGGGCGGGCGTGTGCGGCGCCGGGTCGGTCGGTGGCGGGGAGGTGGCCGAAGCGGCGGGTCAGGCGTTGCCGGGGAGGTGGCCGAGGCGGCGGGAGAGGGCCGCGGCTGTGTCGCGGACCAGGGGGCCGAGTTCGTCGGTGCGCAGGAGGACGCGCCCGGACGGTCCGGCGATGCTCATGGCGGCGACGGGTTCGCCGGTGCGGTCCTTGATGGCGGCGGCGACGCAGGCGACGTCGGGTTCGTTCTCGATGGTGTCGACGGCCCAGCCGCGCCTGCGGACGCGGTCGAGCTCGGTGCGGAGTTCGTCGGGGTCGACGATGGTGTTGGGGGTGCGGGGGTGCAGGGTGAGGCGTTTGATGCGGTGCTCGGCTTCGTCGCCGGGCAGCGCCGCGAGCCACGCCTTGCCGAGGCCGGTGCTGTGCATCGGGCGGCGGCCGCCCAGTCCGGCGCTGGGAGCGACCGCGCTGGGGCCCTGCTCGCGGGCGACGAACAGCATCGAGTCCTCATCGGGGATCGCGAGGTAGACGGTCTCCCTGGTGCGCAGGGCGAGGGGGCCCATCACCGGCGGCGCGACCCGGAACAGGTCGGCCGACGACAGCGCCTTGACCCCGAGGTCGACCAGGCGCACACCGAGGCGCACCTTCGCGGTGGCGGGATCCGATTCGAGGTACCCGAGGGCTTTGAGCGTGTTGACGGTGCGGTAGGTGGCGCTGCGGCTCAGCCCGAGGGCCCGGGCGACGGCGTTGGTGCTGACCTCGCCGTTGGCGCCCACGTGCTCCAGGATCGCCAGCCCGCGTTCGAGTGTGCCCAGACCGTCGAGTTGGCGCGGTGCCTCCGCCACGTCCACCTCCCTCATCAGGAGAGAAGTCTAGTCGGATCATAGTGTTCCGTTCATCGGCACAGTGTTTCTCTAAGTGGGACGAAGGTAATCCCGAGTGTCGGGTGTGCGCAAGACCACACGGCGAAGAGATTTCAGCGCGCCAGCCAACCGCCGTCGACGGCGAGGACGTGACCGGCCATGTAGTCCGAACCCGGCCCGCACAGCAGCACCGCCGCCGCGGCGAGGTCGTCGGGGCGGCCCCAGCGCCCGGCGGGGATGCGGTCCAGGATCGCCGCCGCGCGCTCCGGGTCGGCGCGCAGCGCCTCGGTGTTGTTGGTGGCGAAGTATCCGGGCGCGATCGCGTTGACCTGCACGCCGCGCGGCGCCCACTCGTTGGCGAGGGCCTTGGTGAGCCCGGCGACGGCGTGCTTGCTCGCGGTGTAGCCCACCACGTTGACCCCGCCCTGGAAGGACAGCAGCGAGGCGACGTTGACGACCTTGCCCGCGCCGCGCTCCAGCATCGGCGCGCCGATCTCCCGCGTCAGCAGGAACAGCGATTCGAGGTTCACGTCGAGCACGGCGTCGAAGTCGGAGCGGGTGTGCTCGGCCGCAGGCGCGCGCCGGATGATGCCCGCGTTGTTCACCAGGATGTCGACGCGGTGCTCGGCGAGGACCGCGCGGGCGGCCTCGGGGACGGCCGCGGGTTCGGCGAGGTCGACGGCGACCTCCCAGGCGCTGCGGCCCGCCGCCCGCACGTCCGCTGCTGTTGCGGCCATGCCGCCGCCGCGGCCCAGCAGCACCACGTCCGCGCCCGCGACGGCGATGGCGCCGGCCATGGCCCGGCCCAGCCCCGTACGCGCGCCCGTGACCAGGGCGGTCCGCCCCTCCAGCGAGAACATCGCGTGCAGCGTCGCGGCGCCGCTCACCGCAGCTCGTCCATTGCGACGTGGTCCATGTCGGTGAAGTCGTAGTTCTCGCCGGCCATGGCCCACACGAAGGAGTAGTCGGCGGTACCGGCGCCGCTGTGGACCGACCAGCTCGGCGAGATGACCGCCTGCTCGTTGCGCATGACGAGGTGCCGGGTGCGGTCGAGCTCGCCCATCAGGTGGATGACACGCGCCTCGGGCGGCAGGTCGAAGTACAGGTAGCACTCGGTGCGGCGGACGTGGGTGTGGGCTGGCATCGTGTTCCACACGCTGCCCGGCGCGAGGGTGGTGTAGCCCATCATCAACTGGCAGCTCCGGACCAGGGTGCCGTCGACGTAGCGCCGCAGCGTGCGCACGTTGGCGCCGTCAGGGGTGCCGAGCTCCACCGGCGCGACGTCGCCCTCGCGCACCACCGTTGTGGGGTGGCTCTGGTGCGCCGGGGTGGAGAAGAGGTAGAGGCGCGCGGGGGCAGCGGGGTCGGCCGAACCGAACGCGACATCGCGGGACCCGCGCCCGACATAGAGCAGGTCGGCGCGGTCCAGCTCGTACACCGCGCCGTCCACGCGCACCGTGCCGCGGCCGCCGACGCAGAAGACCGCGAGTTCCCGCCGTTCGCAGAAGTGGTCGGTGCGCAGCGCGTCGTCGGGGTCCAGGGTGAGTTCCGCGCCGAGCGGCATGGCGCCGCCGAGGACCACGCGGTCCTGATGGCTGTAGGTCAGGCGGATCTCGCCGGGTACGAACACGGCGTCGAGCAGGTAACGGCGCCGGAGTTCCTCGGTGTCGTAACCCCGCGCGTCCTCGGGGTTCGTGGCATATCGGATATCCATGATGTCCCTGTGATCGGTACATGGTGTCGATTGTCGGGACGACGCTACCACCGGCCCCCACACACCAACAGACCGTCCAACGACGCCCCCGCGCCACACCGGAACACACCATTACAGGACACCAAAGGAGCCCCCTCCACATACCCCCGCGACGCCGAAGGCCCCCGCTCCGTGCGAAGCGCGCGAGCGGCGCGCCGCCGACATCGAGCGCGGCTCACGGCCTGGCGCAGAGGGGCAGAGGGGGTGAGTTGTGGCCTCAGCTCCAGGCCGGGGGTGGATGCCGAGAGCGCCCTGTCCCCCAGCGGACCTTGGCACCGTCCCCTGGGGGCAAGGACGCCCTCGCCCCAGACGCCTCCTCATGGAACACCCTCGGCCCGGATGCCGGACCGGGGCGGGATCCTGTGTCGGTGTCGGTGTCGGTGTCAGTGTCAGTGTCAGTGTCAGTGTCAGTGTCAGTGTCAGGCAATGATGTCTTCGGCTGCCTCGCCCGCGCGGTCGATGGGGACGGCGAAGCCGATGCCGATGTTGCCGTTGCCGCGGCCGTCGGTGGCGATCGCGGTGTTCACCCCGACGACCTCGCCCGCGGCGTTCACCAGCGGCCCACCGGAGTTGCCGACGTTGATCGCCGCATCGGTCTGGATGACCTCCTGGCGGCGGCCGGACTCGCCCAGACGCGCCTCCCTGTCGACCGCGCTGACGATGCCGCTCGTCACCGTCCCCGCCAGGCGCAGCGGGCTGCCGGCCGCGAGGACCGTGTCACCGACCCGCATCGCCTCCGGGTCCCCGAGCTCCACCGGGCGCAACCCCGACGCGTCGGTGCGCAGGACGGCGATGTCCTGCGCCTCGTCGGTGCCGACCACGGTCGCGTCCACCTCACGGTTGTCGGGCAGCACCAGGTCCACCCGGTCGGCGCCGCCGACGACGTGGGCGTTGGTGAGGACGTGGCCCCTCTCGTCGAACACGAAACCGGACCCGACGCTCTGCCCGCTCCCGTTCTCGGCGCGCACCGACACCAGGCTGGGCAGGACCTCGTCGGCGGCCGCCGCGACGCTGCCCGGCTCCGGGGCCGGGCCGGACCCGCCACCGCCCGTTGCGGCGCGCGTCCCAGGGAGCTCCTCGGCCTGCATCGCCGCTGCGACGTACCCGGCGGCGCCACCGGCGAGCACGGAGGCGAGTACCGCCACCGCGACCGGCCGCCAGGGTCCAGGGCGGCCGGCCGGGCGCGGGTCGGCACGGTGCCAGGGTGCCGACGGGGGTGGGGTGGCTCCGGGGCCTGCGGGGGGACGGTGGCCGTTGGCGGGGTGGGGCGGTTGCCCACCGCCGACTCCCGCCCACTGCGGCCCGCCGCCACCCGGCCCCTGCGGGCCGACTCCCGCCGACTGCGGGCCGCCGCCACCTGGTCCCTGGGGTCCGCCTCCCGCCCACTGCGGGCCGCCGTCTCCATCGGGGGGCGGGGCCGGGCGGGTGCGGGGCGGGGTGAAGAAGTCCGGGCCGCGGACCGGGGCACCGGTCGCGGCGGGGCGCTGATCCATCAGCTCCTCCTTGCCGTCGTGGCCGCTCATGGCAGCCGCGCGAACCAAATCAGCGATCCGAGTCCGGCCGCGACGAGTGCGGCCATCGCCGCCCCGACGACCAGCGTGGTGATCTCCCGTTCTTCGACCGTCCAGCCGATGGAGGACTCCAGGTCCTCGTAGACCTGGCGCAGTTCGGCGTCGCTCTGCGCCGTGTGGAAGCCGCCCCCGGTGTCCCGGGCGAGGTCCTCCAGCGACTCCGCGTCGACGGGGACCGGCGTGCTCCGGCCGCCCAGTTCGATCCGGCCTTCGGGGGTCCCGTAGGCGATCGTGGACACCGGGACACCGGCCTCCGCCGCCGCCTCGGCGGCCTGCCCCAGCGGCACGCCGCTGGTGTTCGCGCCGTCGGACAGCAGCACGATGCGCGCCGGGGGCGGGTCGTCGGCGGCCCGGTCGTCCAGGTCGGCGATGCTCTGAAGGCTGGTGGTGACGGCGTCGCCGATCGCCGTGCTCTGGTCGAGCCGCAGCTCCGCGATGCGGTCGATCGCCTCCCTGTGGTCGGTGGAGGGGGCCGCTTCGACGCTCGCCGTCCCGGAGAACGCCACCAGGCCCACGTTGAACCGCTGCGGGAGCCCTTCCACGAATCTGGTGGCGGCCTCCTTCGCGACCTCGATCCGGCTGGGTTCGACGTCCTCGGCGCGCATCGACTCCGAGGTGTCCAGCGCGACGACCACGGTGGCGCGCTCGCGGGGCACCGTCACCTCGGCGACCGGGCGGGCGACCGCGAGGGCCAGCGCCACGAGCGCCGTGAGCAGCGCCGCAGCGGGGAGGTGCCGCCGCCAGCCTGGGCGCGCGGGCGCCAGCCGCTCCAGCATGGGCAGGGTGGCGAAGCGGACCGCGTAGCGGGAGCGGCGGCGCTGCGCGGCGATGTAGCCGGCGAGGAGCACCGGGGCGGCGGCCAGCAGCCACAGCCAGATCGGTTCGAGGAAGCTCATCGGATCCGCGCCCTTCCTGTCGGCGGGCGGCGCGCCGCCGAGCGGCGTCGCGCCGCGGTGAACACGGCGATCTCGCGTACCCAGTCGCGGTCGGTGTGCAGTTTCAGGTGTGCCGCTCCCGCGGCGCGGAACGCGGCGGCGTTGCGCTCGCGGTGCGCGCGGGCGGCTGCGGCGTAGCGGTCGCGCAGCAGCCGGCTGCCGGTGGGGACGTCGCGGCGCCGCCCGCTGACCGGGTCGACGAGGGTGACCAGGCCGACGTCGGGGAGTTCCAGTTCGCGCGGGTCGATGACCTCCGCGGCGATCACCTCGTGGCGGGCCGCGAGGCGGCGCAGCGGGGCGGTCCACGGCGGGAGGCCGGTATCGGACCGGTCGGCTCCGTCGTGGAAGTCGGACACGACGACGCGCAGCCCGGGGCGGGGGTGGTCGCGGTGCAGCCGGGCGAGGCAGCGGGCCAGGTCGGTCGGTGGTTGCGCGCCGGGGGGCGCGCCCGGGCGGGCGAGCAGGGTCCGCAGCAGCCGGCGGCGGGCGGCGCGCCCGCCGCCCGCGGGGACGAGTTCCAGCGCGTCCCCGCGCGCGACGCGGGCGCCGAGCCGGTTCCCGGGGCCGTCCGTGAGGAGCCCGACCGCCGCGACGGCGGCCGTTGCCAGTTCCCGCTTCTCCAGCAGCGCCGTTCCGAAGTCCATGGACGCCGACGCGTCGACCAGCACCCATGTCTGCATCTCCCGCTCCGCGAGCGGGGCCCGCACGTGCGGTTCGACGGAGCGGGCGGTGACGTTCCAGTCCATGCGGCGGACGTCGTCCTGGCCGGGCTGGTAGGGCCGCGCCTCGTCGGGTTCACTCCCCTGGCCGCTGCGCAGCCCGGCGTGGTCGCCGTGCAGCAGGCCTTCGAGGCGGCGCCGGACCGGCAGGTCCAGTGCCCGCAGCGCCCGTTCCCCGTCGCGGCCGGGCAGCTCCGCGGTGCTCACGCCGCCGGCCCCGGGACGCGCGCGTGGTCCGCGGGGACGACGCTGGGCTGCTCCACCGCCGCGACGACCCGTTCGACGACCGAGCGGGGGTCGACCCCGTCGGCGAGGGCGTCGAAGGTGAGCACCATGCGGTGCGCCATCACGTCCACCGCCACGTCGGCGACGTCGGCGGGCAGCAGGTAGTCGCGGCCGCGCAGCAGCGCCAGGGCGCGGCCCGCCGCGGCGAGCCCCAGTGTGGCGCGGGGCCCCGCTCCGAACTCCAGGACCTCGGCCACGCCGTCGAGCCCGTAGGAGCCGGGTTCCCTGGTGGCGTGCACCAGCCGGACCACGTACTCGGCGACCGCGTTGTGCACGAACACGTCGTCGGCGGCGTCCTGCAACCGGGCCACCAGCTCCGGCGAGAGGACCGCCGACGCGTGCGGCGGCCGGACGCCCATCCGCTGGAGGACCGTCAGCTCCTCCAGCGGGCTGAGGTAGCCCACCGACACCTTCATCAGGAAGCGGTCGCGCTGCGCCTCGGGGAGCGCGTAGACGCCCTCGGACTCGACCGGGTTCTGCGTGGCCAGCACGAGGAACGGCGTCGGCAGCGGGTGGCTCACCCCGCCGATGCTGACCTGCTGCTCTCCCATCGCCTCCAGCAGCGCCGACTGGACCTTCGCCGGGGCGCGGTTGATCTCGTCGGCGAGGACGAGGTGGGCGAAGATCGGGCCGAGCTCGGTGTCGAACCCCTCCGACGACGGCCGCCAGATCCGGGTGCCGACGATGTCGCCGGGGACGAGGTCGGGGGTGAACTGCAACCGGGCGAACCGGCCGCCGATCACCTCGGCGAGGGTCCGCACCGCCAGGGTCTTGGCGACGCCGGGCACCCCTTCCACCAGGCAGTGCCCGCGTGCGAGGAGGCCGACGAACATCCGCTCGATCAACTGGTCCTGGCCGACGACGACCCGTTTGACCTCGAACAGCGCTCGTTCGAGCAGGGCCGTGCCGATGTCCGTGTCGCCCCTGTGGACGACCGCGCCGTTGAGGTGCGCTTCGATGCTCACGCCTGGTCTCCGTCCCTTCCGCTCGGCGGGCGCGGCCCGCGGGGGCGCAGGGCGCCCCCGCTGCCGTCCCATCGGGTCGCGCGGCTCACGTCCGCGACGCGGGGTCGTTCGCGCCGTCCTTCTCGGGGCAGTCCTTGTCGGCGGCCGGGGCGCCGGAGTCGCCGCCGCGCGGGGACGTCTCGGACTTCTCGACGATCTGGGCGTATCCGGCGGGTTCCTCGCCGCCCAGGGCGTAGGCCGCCCCGCCGAGCGCGAGGGACCCTGCGGTGCCGAACGCGCCTGCGACGATGAGGAGGCGGGTGCGGCGGGAGAGGTGCGGCATTGCTGGCTCCTTGGGTGCCGGCGGCCGGGTGGTCCGACCGGTCCGCACAGCACACCAAGATGGGGCGAAAACGGCGGGAAACGGGACCGAAAGCCCACCGAAAGCGGCACCTGTCCGGCGGGGTTCGCGGCCTTATCGTTGAGCCGTGCGACTCCTCGTGGTTGAAGACGAAGCAGGACTGGTCAGTGCGCTGCGCAGCGGACTCGGCCGCGCCGGGTACGCGGTCGACACCGCCGCCACCGGCGCGGAGGCCGCCGAGAAGCTGGGCATGGCGGCCTACGACCTGATGATCTTGGACATCACGCTGCCCGACACCGACGGCTTCGCGCTGTGCCGCGGGGTGCGGCGCGGTGAGATCCCCACGGGGACAGGACCCGACCTGCGCATCCTCATGCTCACAGCGCGGGCGAACCTGTCCGACCGCGTGCGCGGGCTCGACGAAGGCGCCGACGACTACATCACCAAGCCGTTCGCGCTGGCGGAACTCCAGGCCCGCATCCGCGCCCTGCTGCGCCGCGACGTCGGCGGCGGCTCGGCCGTCCTGGAGGTCGGCGGGCTGTTCCTCGACAGCGCGCGGCAGCTCGCCGCCCGCAACGGGCGCGAGCTGCCCTTGACCCTGAAGGAGTTCGGCGTGCTGCGGTATCTGATGTTCCGGCCCGAACACGTGGTGTCCGCCGAGGAGCTGCTGGAGCACGTCTGGGACGAGAACGCCGACCCGTTCACGCAGAGCGTCCGGGTCACGGTCGGCACCCTCCGCCGCAAGCTCACGCGCGGCAGCGAGGAACCCGTCCTGGAGACCGTCATCGGGCGCGGCTACCGGCTGCGGGTGCGGCCATGAGCCCCGGCGGGCCGCCGGCCGGCCGCCGCGGCGTGCGCGCCCGGCTGCCCGGGTGGACACAGACCATCCGGTTCCGGCTCACGGTGGCCTACTCCGCCGTGCTGTTCGCGCTGGTGTCCCTTGCCTTGGGCGGCGTGTACCTGGCGCTCTCGGCGAACGTCGAGGCCGCGCCGCTGAAGCCGGTCACCGTCAACAAGGTGTACAAGGACGCCCAGGGCGACTGGCAGGTCAAGGAGGGCCACCAGTTCGAGGCGGCCGACATCCGCGGCGTCGAGGCCGCCGTCAACCACACGCTGCTGGAGCGGCTGCGCGACTACTCCATGGCCGGCGCGGGCGGGCTCTTCGTGGTGAGCCTGGGGACGGGGTGGTGGCTGTCGGGCCGGGTGCTGCGCCCCGTCCGCCGGATCACCGGCACGGCGCAGGAGATCTCGGCGACCGACCTGTCGCGGCGCATCGCGCTCGACGGGCCGAAGGACGAGCTGCGGGCGCTCGCCGACACGGTGGACGCGATGCTGGGGCGCCTCGAAGGGGCGTTCGCCGCGCAGCGCCAGATGGTCGACGAGGCGTCGCACGAGCTGCGCAACCCGCTCGCGGTGATCCAGGCGAACGTCGACGCGGTCCTCATCCACGAGGACACCTCGCCGGAGGCGCGCGCCCAGGCCGGGGCCATCGTCACCAGGGCGACCAGCAGGATGACGCACCTGGTGGAGGACCTGCTCGCGTCGGCGCGGCGCAGTTCGCCCGCTTTCGCCGACGTCGACGCCGACCTCGCCGCCATCGGCGACGAGGCGGCGGAGGAGTACGCCGCTCTCGCGGCCGAGCACCGGTTGACGCTCACCCGGCGGCTGGCGTCCGGGCCCGTGGTCGCGGGCGACCCGCGCGCGCTGCGCCGGGCCGTCGACAACCTGCTGTCCAACGCGGTGCGGCTGGCGCCCGGCGGCAGCGAACTGCTCCTCGCAGCGGGGAGCCAGGCGGGCTGGGCGTGGATCGCGCTGCGCGACGAAGGGCCCGGGATCGCGGTGGAGGACCGCGAACGCGTATTCGACCGGTTCGTCCGGTCGGGCGGGCCGGAGCGGGCCGACGCCGGACCGCGGACCGAGGGGCAGCGCAGGGTCGGCCTCGGCCTGGCGATCGTGCGCCAGATCGCCGAGAGCCACGGCGGTTCGGCCGCCGTGCACTCGGACCTGGGCGCGGGCAGCACGTTCGTCCTGTGGCTGCCCGACCGCGCCTTCGCCGACACCGACCGCCGCGCCCCGTTCCCGCCCGCCCACAACCCCTTGGGCCGCGCCGTCACCGCGGGGTGAGGACTCGACGGAGCCAGACCCCGGTCAGGCGCCGACGTAGGCCGCGAGGTGCTCGCCGGTGATCGTCGAGCGGGCGGCCACGAGGTCGGCGGGGGTGCCCTCGAAGACCACTTTGCCGCCGCCGTGCCCGGCGCCGGGGCCGAGATCGATGATCCAGTCGGCGTGCGCCATGACCGCCTGGTGGTGCTCGATGACGATGACCGACTTGCCGGCGTCGACCAGCCGGTCGAGCAGGCCGAGCAGCTGCTCGACGTCGGCGAGGTGCAGGCCGGTGGTCGGCTCGTCGAGGACGTAGACGTCGCCCTTCTCCGCCATCTGGGTGGCGAGCTTGAGCCGCTGCCGCTCGCCGCCGGACAGGGTCGTGAGCGGCTGGCCCAGGCTGAGGTAGCCGAGCCCGACGTCGGCGAGGCGGTCGAGGATCTTGTGGGCGGCCGGCGTGCGCGCCTCCCCTTCGGCGAAGAACCCCTCGGCCTCGGCGACCGACATGGCGAGGACCTCGGCGATGTCCTTGCCGCCCAGCCGGTACTCCAGCACGGCCGCCTGGAACCGCTTCCCCTCGCACTCCTCGCAGGGTGTCTCGACGGTGGCCATGACCCCCAGGTCGGTGTAGATGACGCCGGCGCCGTTGCAATTGGGGCAGGCCCCCTCGGAGTTGGAGCTGAACAGCGCCGGCTTCACGCCGTTGGCCTTCGCGAACGCCTTGCGGATCGGGTCGAGGAGCCCGGTGTAGGTCGCCGGGTTGCTCCGGCGCGAACCGCGGATCCCCGACTGGTCGATCACCACGACGCCGTCGCGGCCCGCGACCGAGCCGTCGGTCAGCGAACTCTTGCCGGAACCCGCGACGCCCGTGAGCACGCACAGCACGCCGAGCGGGATGTCGACGTTGACGTCCCGCAGGTTGTTCGCCGACGCGCCGCGGACCTCCAGCGCGCCGGAGGCGGAGCGCACGGAGTCCTTGAGGCGCGCCTTGTCGTCGAAGTGGTGGCCGGTGGCGGTGTCGCTCGCCCGCAGCCCGTCGACGGTGCCCTCGAAGCCGACGGTCCCGCCCTCGGTGCCGGCACCGGGGCCGAGGTCGACCACGTGGTCGGCGATCGCGATCATCTCGGGCTTGTGCTCCACGACGAGCACGGTGTTGCCCTTGTCGCGCAGTTGCAGCAGCAGGGCGTTCATCCGCGCGATGTCGTGGGGGTGCAGTCCGATCGACGGCTCGTCGAAGACGTAGGTGACGTCGGTGAGCGAGGAGCCGAGGTGCCGGATCATCTTGGTGCGCTGCGCCTCGCCGCCGGAGAGGGTGCCCGCCGGCCGGTCCAGCGAGAGGTAGCCCAGCCCGATCTCCGTGAACGCGTCGAGCAGGTGCCGCAGCCCGGCGAGCAACGGGGCCACGGACGGCTCGTCGAGGTGGCGGACCCAGTCGGCGAGGTCGCTGATCTGCATCGTGCAGAGGTCGGCGATGCTCTTCCCGCTTACCTTGACCGAGCGGGCGGACTCGCTGAGGCGGGTGCCGCCGCAGTCGGGGCAGTCCTGGAACGTGATGGCGCGGTCGACGAAGGCGCGGATGTGCGGCTGCATCGCCTCCTTGTCCTTGGCCAGGAACGACCTCTGGATCTGCGGGATCAACCCCAGGTACGTCAGGTTGGTCCCCTCGATCTTGAGCTTGGTGGCCTCCTTGTAGAGGAGGTCCTCCCGTTCCTTCTTCGTGTACTCGCGGATCGGCTTGTCGGGGTCGAAGAAGCCGCAGCCGCGGAAGATGCGGCCGTACCAGCCCTCCATGCTGTAGCCGGGGATGGTGAGCGCGCCCTCGTTGAGCGACTTGGAGTCGTCGTACAGGGCCGTCAGGTCGAAGTCGCTGACCGAGCCCGTGCCCTCGCAGCGTGCGCACATGCCGCCCAGGTAGACGCGCTTGCGCACGATGCTCTTCTCGCCCCTGCCCTTGTCGGACTCCAGGACGCCGCTCGCCGTGCGGGTGGGGACGTTGAACGAGAACGCCTGGGGCGAGCCGATGTGCGGCGTGCCGATGCGGCTGTAGAGGATGCGCAGCATCGCGTTGGCGTCGGTGGCCGTGCCGACCGTCGAGCGGGGGTTGGCGCCCAAGCGCTCCTGGCCGACGATGATCGCGGTCGTCAAGCCGTCGAGGTAGTCGACCTCGGGCCGGGCGAGGTTCGGCATGAAGCCCTGGAGGAACGCGCTGTAGGTCTCGTTGATCATCCGCTGCGACTCCGCGGCGATCGTGCTGAACACCAGCGAGCTCTTGCCCGAGCCGGAGACGCCGGTGAACACCGTCAGCCGGCGCTTCGGCAGCTCGACGCTGACGTCCTTGAGGTTGTTCACGCGCGCGCCGTGCACCCGGATCAGGTCGTGGCTGTCGGCGGCGATCGTCGCGGACGCCGGGGTGTCGGCCCTCGTGGCCTTGCTCATCGTGTCTCCATCAGTAGGGCGCGGCCGCTCCCGGCCGCGGCCGCTCCCGGCCGCGGCGGCGCCGCGGCCGGCGGCCGCGCCGCCGCCGGTCGGTTCAGCGCAGTTCCTGGATGCGGATCAGGTTGCCCGCGGGGTCGCGGACGGCGCAGTCGCGCACGCCGTACGGCTGCTCGGTGGGCTCCTGGACGACCTCGGCGTCACCGGACTGCACACGCGCGAAGGTGCCGTCGAGGTCGTCGGTCGCCAGGTTGATGCCGGCGTAGGTGCCCTTGGCCATCATCTCGGCGATGGTGCGCTGCTCGTCGTCGGTGATGCCGCAGCCGGGAACGACCGGCGGCTCCAGGACGATGGACGTGCCGGGCTGGTCGGCGGGGCCGACCGTGATCCAGCGCATGCCGTCGTATCCGACGTCGTTGCGGACCTCGAAGCCGAGTGTGTCGCGGTAGAAGGCGAGTGATGCGTCAGGGTCGCTGTGCGGCAGGAAGCTCTGGTGAATGCTGATGTCCATGGCGTTCACGCTAGCCGCGGCTCGGTGACCGGCGCTTCTCGATTCCTGACCGGTCTGGTCACCCGCTTCGCCACGCACGGCGGCATGCCCGCCGTGGCGCCCGCCGCGTCGCGCCGGTAGGTGCTGGGCGGCACGCCGACCAGCTCGGTGAAGCGCGTGCTGAACGTGCCCAGTGACGAGCAGCCGACCGTGAAGCAGACCTCGGTGACGCTGAGGTCGCCGCGGCGCAGCAGCGCCATGGCGCGCTCGATGCGCCGGGTCATCAGGTAGGCGTACGGCGACTCCCCGTAGGCGCGCCGGAACTCGCGGCTGAGGTGCCCGGCCGACATGTGCGCGCCGCGGGCGAGCGCCTGGACGTCCAGGGGCTGGGCGTACTCCTGGTCGATCCGGTCGCGGACACGGCGCAGCCGCGCGAGGTCGCGCAGGTGCTGTGCCGGATCGGAACTGCTGGTCACACGCGAAATCATGCCACGTCGGTCGGACGTTTCCCAGCGCGACCGCCGCCCCGCACCGCTCCGTGTCGGCTCGGGCGCCGCCGGCCGGCGCGCCGCGGACCGGCCGGGGAACACACGGCAATATTGTTCAACAACATCGATCTTTATGCGCATCCAAGAGTACGAGAAATGGCCAACGGATCGTCAATTGCACTGTTCAAAGCATGTTTCATGTTCGTTCTTGATTGTTGAACATATAGCGGGTTAGTCTCGGGCCCATGCCACTGGATGAAGCGGGCGCCACGGAGGCGTCGAGCGCGACCGACCGGGTCGTCGACGTGCTCCGGACGCGGCTCCTCGAAGGGGTGCTGGCGCCGGGCACCGCCCTGCGCGAGACCCCGGTCGCAGCCGAGTTGGACGTCTCGCGCAACACCCTGCGCGAGGCGCTGCGGCTGCTCACGTCCGAGGGGCTGGTGGCCCAGGCGCCGAACAAGGGAGCGTTCGTCCGGGCGTTCACCGCCGCGGAGGTGCGCGACATCTACCGCACCCGCAGGGTCCTCGAAGTCCAGGCCGCGACCGAGAGCGCCGTCGCCGGCGAGGAGCGGTTCGCCGCCATGGAGGCGGCGGTGCTCGCGAAGGAGCGCGCCGAGCGTGAACGGCTGTGGCGCGCGGCGGGCACGGCGAGCCTGCGCTTCCACCAGGCCCTGGTCGCGGTGCTCGGCAGCCGCCGCCTCGACGACTTCTTCCGCACGCTGCTCGCCCAGTTGCGGTTGGCGTGGGCGGCGTCGTGCGACGAGGAGCGGTTCCAGCGCGGCTGGGCCGCCCGCGACAGGGAGCTGTACGAGCTGCTGCGCCAGGGCGGCCGCACGCAGGGCGTCGGCGTGCTGCTGGTCTATTTGGAGGACTCCGAGCGGCAGGCGCTCGACGGCCTCCGCCGCGCGGCCTCGGCGCGCTGACACGACCCGCCAGGGGCGCCGCGGCGCCCCTCCGACAGGACAGTGAGGAACGGAAATGGGATCACCCCCCGCCGCGTACCAGCCGAGGGCCGGCAGCGTCCTCGATGTCGACACCGCCTTCTACGACCGGCTGGCCGAGCGCACCGAGGACCGCGATCTGACCGACCGGTTCGTGCTCCCGATCCGCTCCGGCCGGGCCTGGGAGGTGCCCGCCGGGTACCTGTGCCGCGTGATCGCCCCCGAGGGGGCGCAGGCCGGCGACTTCAACGTGTGGAACCGCCACGACCCCCGCGAGCGCCTGTGGACCTCGCGTACCCGCCAGTTGCAGAGCACCCACGTGACCCGCTACGACCGGCTGTGGTCGACACTCCCCCACCTGCGCCCGCTGCTCACCGTCACCAACGACACCCTGGCGTGGTACGGCACGGACGAGGACGGCGGCCGCATCCACGACCTGCTCGGGTCGCGGTGCGACCCCTACGTCAACCGCATCCTCACCGACGAGGACTTCGACTTCCACTGCCACTCGAACCTGACCCGCGCCGTACTGCCGTACGGCCTCACCGAGTTCGACGTGCACGACGTCCTCAACATCTTCAACTGCGCCGGGCTCAACGACGACGGCGGGTACTTCATGAAGGCGTCGCCCGCCCGTGCCGGCGACTTCTTCGAGTTCTTCGCCGAGCAGGACCTGCTCTGCGCGCTGTCGACCTGCCCCGCTGGCGACCTCTCCGTCCCGTTCTGGGGCCCCGACGCCAGGGACCCGATCGACGTGTGCCGCCCGCTGGCCGTCGAGGTCTACCGCCCCGCCGAGGAGCTGACCGCCGGGTGGAGCACCCCGCCGCGGGCCGCCTACCGGGGCATGCACGGCCTCACCCCGCCCACGTGGCCGTCCGCCGCTGCCGCCTGACGGAGGCGCGCGGACGGGTGCGGCCATGGGCATCGCCCGTCCGGCCGCACCGGTCGGTCGGGCGGCCGCCGGGGACGCCCCGCCGCCCCGTGCCGGGTGCTCTCGGTCTGGGGCGGCTGTGGCGTCCTTGCGGGCGCTGGAACGCCTGCCGCTGCGGGATCCCGGGCCTGCGCGCGCGGCCGCGGCGGGCGCACGATCCCTGTACTTCCGCGACATGGCCGTACGCTGGCCTCATGACCGTCATTCCACTGCGCGGGAGTGCCGAGCGCGAGGCCGACCTTTTGGCTGCGGTGCTCGACGTGCTGCGCGAAACCGGTTATGAGCGGTTGACCGTCGAGGCGGTGATCGCTCGGGCAGGGACCGGCAAGTCCACGGTGCATCGGCGCTGGCCCCAGAAGGCGGACCTCGTCGTGGCGGCGTTCGGCCGGGCGGTGGCCGAGCCGCCGGGCGCACCCGACACCGGTGTGCTCCGCGACGACCTGCTCGCCCTGCTCGAAGGGCTGCGCGCGGAACTGGTCTCCCTCGGGGACATCGTCGCCGACCTCGTGGGGGAGCTCCGCCGGATCCCCGACCTCGCCGACGCGATGCGCACGGGCTACATCGACGCGCGCGCCGAGACCGCCCGTGAGGTGTTCGAGCGCGCCCGGCAGCGCGGCGAACTGTCCGAGCACGCCGACCTCGACCTGCTGTGGCAGGTGGTCCCCGCGACCATGTTCTTCCGGGCGCTGGTCAGCGAGGAGCCCATCGACCGCGACCTGGCGCTGCGCCTGGTCGACGGCGTGGTTCTACCCCTCGCCGTCGGCCGCCCGGCGGGGCCCGCGCTCGGCCCCCGCCGCACCCGGACCGCGCCGAAGACCGGCAAGGCGAAGGCTCCAAAGCGCTCCGACCAGTCCTGACCTGCCTTCTGGCCCCGCTCAGGTCCGCGCCCGGCATCCGGCAGCGCTGACCGGCGCGCCGGCCGAGACCGCCGGGAGGTCCCGGCCGGCGCACGCCCCCATCGGCCGCGGCGTCACCCCGCCGCGGCGATCGCCTCCTCGACGGCGGCGCGGACCTCGGCGGGCGCCTCCATGTGGGCCATGTGCCCCGCACCCGCGACCCGGCGCGTGCGTACCGACGGGGGCAGCGCGTCCGCGTTGCCGACGGGCAGTACCGCGTCCTGCGCGCCCCACACCGCTGCCACGGGGACGCCCACCCCCGCGATGAGCGGGGCGATGTCGAGCGCGGGGCCGTCGCCGTCGAGCAGGGTGCCGAGCAGGGTGTCCAGCGCCTGCCGCACGCCGTCGATGCGCTTGTAGCGCAGCAGGTCGTCCACGAGCCTGCGGTTTACCTGCGCGGAGTCGGCGAACAGCGACGCGAGGTGCGGCTTGAGCCCTTTGCGGGTGTCGGCCGCAGCGAAGCCGCGCAGGAAGTCCGCGTTGATCTGCGTGCCGACACCGGCCGGGGCGACCAGGGTCAGCGACCGCACCCGTTCGGGCGCGCGAGCCGCCGCGGCGACCGCGACGGCGCCGCCGAGCGAGTGCCCGACGACGTGCGCCCGCTCGATCCCCATGGCGTCGAGGAACCCGGTGAGCACGGCGGCCAGCTCGTCCAGCGAACCGCCGCCGACGTCCTTGCCGGACGCGCCGTGGCCGGGCAGGTCCACCGCGATGACCCTGCGGTCGGCCGCGAGGGGCTCCTGGACGAACAGCCACGAGTTCTTGTCGCCGCCGAAGCCGTGCACCAGCAGCACGGGGTCGCCGTCCCCAGCGCCGAGCGAGGCGTAGGCGACGCTCCGGCCGCCGACGGCGACGTCGGCCGCCGCCGGTCCCTGCTCCGCCTCCGCCGCTCCGGCGGCCAGGCGTGCGCGCTCGGCGTCGACCACCGCGTCGACCTCGGCGTCGGGCACCTCGGGCGGGGCGATGACCGCGATGGTCGCGCCGACCGGCGCCGCGGACCCGGCGGCGACCACGACCCGCCGCAGGACGCCGTCACCCGCGGCCTCCAGCGTGCCCACGATCTTGTCGGTGTCGATCTCGGCGAGGTCGGCCCCCTTGGCGACCTCCTCGCCCTCGGCCGCCACCCAGTCGGTGACCGTCCCACTGGTCATCGACAGGCCCCACTTGGGCATGGTGACCCGTTGGATCCGCTCGTCGGCCATCCTCACCGGCTCCAATCCACGGCGGCCTTCGCGGCGTTGGCGATGCGCTGTGCGTCCGGGACGTACAGGTCCTCCAGTCCGGCGCTGAACGGCACCGGGGTGTGCGGCGCGGTGACCTGCTGGACGGGGGCGCGCAGCAGGGCGAACCCCTCGCCGGCCGCCAGCGCGGCGACGTCGGCGGCCATGGAGCAGCGCGGGGTGCTCTCGTCCACGACGACGAGGCGGCCGGTCTCGGCGAGGCTCTCCAGGATCGTCTCGGTGTCCAGCGGGCTCGTGGTCCGCGGGTCGATGACCTCGGCCTCGATTCCGGACGACGCCAGCGCGTCCGCTGCCTCCAGCGCCCGCGCGACCATCCCGCCGAAGGCGACCACGGTGACGTCGGAGCCCTCGCGGGCGGTCTCGGCCTCGCCGAACGGGATCGTGTAGGGCTCCTCCGGCACCTCGCCCGTGGTGTCGTACATCGCCTTGTGCTCGAAGAAGACCACCGGGTCGTCGTCCCGGATCGCCTGCGTCATCAGGCCCTTCGCCTCGTACGGCGAGGAGGGCAGCACGACCTTGAGGCCGGGGATGTGCGTGAACAGCGGGTACAGGGCCTGGGAGTGCTGGGCCGCGGCGCGCAGCCCGGCCCCGTACATGGTCCGGATGACGACCGGGGTCACCGCGTTGCCGCCGAACATGTAGCGGAACTTGGCGGCCTGGTTGTAGATCTGGTCGAAGCACACGCCCATGAAGTCGACGAACATGAGCTCGGCGACGGGGCGCATGCCGCGGGTCGCCGCGCCGATGGCGGCGCCGATGAACGCCGACTCCGAGATCGGGGTGTCGAGGACGCGGCCGGGGAAGCGGTGGTAGAGGCCGCTGGTGACCCCCATGACGCCGCCCCAGGCGTCCTCCGCGCCGGGGCCGCCGGCGCCGCCCGCGTTGTCCTCGCCCATCACGATGACGGCGGGGTCGCGCGCCATCTCCTGGGCGATCGCCTCGTTGATCGCCTCGCGGTAGCTGATCGTGCGTGCCATGGTCCTCGCTCCTCTCACTCGTAGCGGACGTAGACGTCGGTCAGCAGGTCGGCGCCGTCGGGCGCCGGTGCGGCGCGGGCCCGCTCGACGGAGCCCCCGACCAGCGCGGCGACCTCGCGGTCGACCGCGTCGAGCCGTTCGGCGGTGAGCTCGCCGGTCTCCACGACCCGGCGGCGGAAGCGGGTGAGGCAGTCGAGGGTCTCGCGGGCGTTGCGCACCTCATCGCCCCGGTAGGTCTGCTGGTCGCCCTCGAAGTGCCCGAAGTAGCGGGTCAGCTTCATCTCGATGAGCGTCGGACCGCCGCCGGCGCGGGCGCGCTCCACCGCCTCGCCCGCCGCCTCGTGGACCGCGAAGAAGTCGAACCCGTCGACGATGACGCCGGGCATCCCGAACCCGGCGGCCCGATCGGCGATGTTGTCGGCGGCGACCGACCACGTGCTCGCCGTGGCCTCGGCGTAGCCGTTGTTCTCCGCGACGAAGATCGCCGGGAGGTTCCACACCGACGCGAGGTTCATCGACTCCAGGGTGGTGCCCTGGTTGCTGGCGCCGTCCCCGAAGAACGCCACCGCGACGCCGCCGGTGTTCTGCTGCTTCGCCGCGAGCGCAGTCCCGCAGACCAGCGGGGGGCCGCCGCCGACGATGCCGTTGGCGCCGAGCATCCCCCTGCTCAGGTCGGCGATGTGCATGGAGCCGCCCTTGCCCTTGCACACGCCGGTGGCGCGGCCGAAGATCTCGGCCATCATCCCCGTGACGTCCACGCCCTTGGCGATGCAGTGCCCGTGGCCGCGGTGCGTACTGGCGATGGTGTCGCGCTCGTCGAGGTGCTGGCACACGCCGGCGGCCGACGCCTCCTCACCCGCGTACAGGTGCACGAACCCGGGGATGTCGCCGGTGGCGAACTCGTCGTGGACGCGCTCCTCGAAGTCGCGGATGGTGCGCATGGTCCGGTAGGCGCGGAGCAGCCCGTCGGGGTCGAGTCCGCGGCTGGCATCGGTCGGGATCGTCTCGGTCACGGGTACCTCCCAGGGGGTCAATTGGACTGCTCGGCCGGAGCGGCGGCGGATCGCAGCAGCCCCCGCCGGGCCGATTCGGCGAGTACTGCGGTGATGTCGACGCATCGGGGCCCGTCCCCGCTCAGCCGGACGACGGGGGCCGGTCCGCCGGAGAGCTCGATCTCGCGCTCCCCGTCGACGGCGATGACCCCGTGCTCCGCGCGCACCGCCACCGCCTCGCCGCACAGCAGCGGGCGCCACTCGCGCACGCCGACGGGGACGACCAGGCCGGGCGCGATGGGCGCGCGGACGACGTGGCGGCACTCCCGCGGCGGGCCGAGCAGCAGTGCGACGCCGTGGGGGTCGGAGCGGGGGCTGGGGCACAGCTGCCCGGCGACGCTGGACAGCCCGATCCCGTCGGGTTCGGCGAAGGTGCAGTACAGCTCGGTGATCGTCGCGGGGTCCCACAGGGCGCGGGCGCCGACGTGGCGCGCGGCGGAGACGGCGACGTCCACGAGTGCGGTCTCGGTGCGACCCGCAGCGGTGACCGTCAGGCGGGTGGAGCGGCGCAGCGCGGTGTCGGGGTCGACGGCCCCCACCGCCACCAGCCCGGCGGCGAGCCCCGCCGTGGTGGCCTCCCGCATCCGCGGGAACGCGTTGTTGGTCCCGGTGGACAACGGGAGCAGCGGCACCTCGCCGCAGGCGGCGGCCGCCACCCGCGCCGTCCCGTCGCCGCCCAGGCAGACCACGGCACCGGCCCCTGCGGTCGCCATGCGCCGCACGGCGCGCGCGGTGTCGTCGGCGGTGCCGGTGACGGGGTCGTCCGCGAGGAAGTCGACCTCGGGCCAGTGGGGGTCGCGGGCGGGGTCGCGGGTGCGCACGGCGCGCAGCACGGCGGCCGAGATACCGCCCAGGTCCGTGTTCAGCAGGACGCGGTCGACGCCCACCGCGCCCAGGGCCGTGAGCATCCGCTGCACCATGTTCGCCTTCTCGGCGGTGGGGAACACCGAGGCCGTGGCGACGAGCCGCCTGATGTCGCGTCCGGAGGCCGGGTTCGCAACGATGCCCACGATGCGTCCCACGACACCTCCCGGAACGGCCGTGAACGGTCGACTGTGACCCAGTTCACGCCCTTCGTGCCGGAACGGCAAGGGTTGCAGGGGGTTGCACAGGGCCGCCGGCCTCCGGCGCGCCGGCATTGACCTCAATTTATGTTGAGGTTAGAGACTGGGGTGGCAACCCGGCCCCGCGGCCGTCAGCGCCGACCGGAAAGGCACAGCCATGCAGGCATCCGCGTTCACCGAAGCCGGGCCGCCCGACGTCCTCGCGCTCATCGACGTGCCCACCCCCGTACCCGGCCCCGGCGAGGTCCTGGTCAGGGTCAGGACCGCGGGCGTGCAGCCCGTCGACGCGGCCGTCCGCAGCGGCTGGGGGCCGCCGGGGGTGACCGTCGCCCTCCCCCAGATCCCCGGCAACGAGTTCGCCGGGACCGTCGAGAGCACCGGCGACGGGGTGACCGGGTTCCGCCCCGGCGACGACGTCATCGGCTTCCGGGTGCTGGGCTGCTACGCCGAGTACGCCGTCCTGCCGGCCGCCCACCTCGTCCGCAGACCCGCGTCGCTCCCGTGGGACCAGGCCGGGGCGCTGTCCGCATCGGGGCAGACCGCGCACACCGCGCTGGGCGACCTCGGCGTCCGATCCGGCGAGACCGTCCTGATCCACGGCGCGGCCGGCGGTGTCGGCAGCATCGCCGTCCAGCTCGCCGTGGAATGGGGGGCGACGGTCATCGGCACCGCGGCCCCGGCGAACCACGCGTACCTGCGCACACTCGGGGCCGTCCCCGTCGCCTACGGCGACGGCCTGCTGGAACGGGTGTGCGCCGAGGCACCGAAGGGGATCGACGCCGCGTTCGACACGGCCGGGCACGGCGGCGTGGAGACGTCACGGCACCTGGTGAAGGAGCGCGGGCGGATCGGCACCATCGCCGACACGGACGCCGGGCGCCACGGCGCCCGGTTCCTCCGCTCGCAGCGCACGGCCGCCCGGCTGGCGGAACTCACCGCACTGGCAGAGCGCGGCAGGCTGCGGGTCCACATCCGCTCGCGCTACCCGCTGGAGCGGGCCGCCGACGCCCACCGCGAGATCGAGACGGGGCACGGCCGCGGAAAGATCGTGCTGGTCATGGGGTAATCCGACGTCACTTCCCCGGCTTCACGAGGTCCTCTTCCCGGACTTCAGGGGGGCCGTTTCTCGGACTTCAGGAGGTCCGCTTCCGCTGCTTCACGGGGTCCGCTTCCGCGGCTTCACGGGGTCCGTTTCCCCAGATTCACGGGGTCCTTTTCCCCGACTTCATGAAGTCCTTTCGGCGCTGCCGCGCACCCGGCCCGTGGAAGCGCAGCGGGAAGCGTGTCAGCAGGAGGATGCCCGCGCCGCCGCCGATGACGGCGAGCGCGCACAACGAGATGACGATCCACATGTGAGAACTCCATCGCACCACGTCGGGATCACGGCCACCTGGGAAGGAAAGGGGAAGTGCGCCGCGAGGGGAGGAAGCGTAGATCTGGTGCAACGATCCTTGACCCCGGCACGCTACATGCCCCATGGCAAAGACCACGTCAAGCCCCGCTCCGCCCTGGCCCACTGCCCCGCGACATAGAGGGGGATGGGTTGTGGCCTCGGCGCCATGCCGGGAGTGCGGGCCGAGAGCGCCCAACCCCACAGCAGACCTGGGCAAGGCTGCCGGGCAGCCTGGCTCCTGTCCCCTGGGGTCGAGGACGCCCTCGCCCCCGGACGCCCTCATTCGCTGCTGCGCAGACACCCCGGCACCCCGACTCCCCTCCCCCGAGGCCAAGGACGCCCTCGCCCCCAGGCGGCCTCCTCATGGGTGCCCCGCCCCGAGCGCGCTCGTCCTCGGGCGGCCGACCCCGAGCGCGCTCGCTCCCGTTGCCCAGGGCATCCGGGGGCGCTCGGACGCCTGCGTGCTTCTTCGGGGCTGCGGGCGGCCGGGGTGTGTGCATCAGCGACTCTGAGTCGTCGTACTCATGCGTCCGGGCGCGTGGGCGCCCATGATGGGAGGCGGTACCAGGAGCCGACCCATCGGAGAAGGGTGACGGAATGACGCAGTACGGGAGCCCGACGGCACCGCATCAGGGCGGTGGCCCGCGCGCGGCGGCGCTTGCCGGGCTCGTCGCACGCGGGGTCATCACCGCGCAGCAGGCCGACGCCGTCCACGAGGCGCTCGACTCCGCCGACCGCGAACACACCGGCGTCCGCTGGGCGGAGATCGTCGGATACGTGGGCGGCGGGCTCGTGTTCGCGGGCGTGCTGGCGCTGGTCGGCGTGTCCTGGGAGGACCTGGGGCGGGTCGGGCGGATCGGGGTCCTCTCCGTGATCGCCGCCGTCCTGCTCGTCGGCGGCCTCGCCGCGGCAGGCGGGCCGAAGGAGGTGCGCGGCCGGTCTCACCGGGTCCCCACGGCCCGCCGCCGGATCACCGGCGTGCTCTGGTCGCTCACGGCCGTGGCGGTGATGACCGCGGTCGGGGTGGCTGCGGAGGATCAGAGCTGGACGCTGCCGTTCACGGTCGGGCTGCTGGTCGCGGCGGCCTCCTACGCCGCGCTGCCCAGCGCCGTGGGACTGGTCGCGTGCGGCCTGCTGGCGCCCGCCACTCTTATTGCCGCCGTCGACCTGGTGGAAATCAGCGACGGTATGACGACCTCCGTGCTCCTCGTGGCACTCGGCGCGCTGTGGTGCGGGATCGCGGGCACGGGGATCCTCGTCCACCGCCGCCTCGCCTACGGGATCGGCGCGGCGACGGCCCTCATCGGAGCCCAGTACTTCTCCCTTGAGGGGGCATTCGACAGGGCGTACATCGCGGGCTACATCGTGACCTTCGCGGTCGCCGTCGCCCTTCTCGTCCTCTACCGGTGGGACCGCCAGGTCGTCCTGCTGGTCGGCGGCGTCCTCGGGCTGACCACCGCGGTACCGGAAGCCGTCTGGGACCTGACCGACGGCGCCATCGGCGGGGCCGCGGTCCTGCTCCTCGCCGGGCTGGTGCTGCTGCTCACCAGCGGGATCGGCCTGCGCATGCACCGCGGCAAGGAGAAGGAGAACGGCGGAGCGGAGCGATCGGAGGGCCGCGAATCCGGCGCCGCCGACACCCCGGCAGCGCCCACCGGCCCGCCCGCGGCGCCCGGTTCACCCGCGGACGGCACCGCGCCGGACCCCGGCCCCGGACCACCCGCGGCGTTCGGACCGCCCCCAGCGGGCGGCGCCGCGCCTGAGCCCGGCTCTCCCCCCGCGGGCGGCATCGTTCCGGATCCCGGACCCGAAAAGCCCGACGCCGATGGCGGGCCCCCGGCCGCGGGGCGCTGAGTGCCCAGCGGCCGGGTCGGGAGCACGCCGACCGCTCCAAACACCCCCTGAGCATGGTCGCCCCGGCCGGGCCGGGTGCACGCCGACTGCTCGCTCCCGATCAGTCGGCCGCCCAGCGTGCGGGTCAGTCGGGCTGGGATGGGCGCCTCCTGCGGCGGCCGGCCGACTTCTGGCGGATCTTCGCCAGCACCCGGCCGGCTTCGGCGTCGCCGGGGTCGATGGCCAGGGCGGCGACCATCGCCTCCTCGGCCTCCTCCCACCGTTCGGCCTTCGCCATGCGCAGGCCGGTGTTGAACCTGCGGTTCGCGAAGTCGCGCAGTTTCACCAGGCCGCCGAGGTCGCCGCCGCACCCGGGGCACGTCCGCGGCAGGTCGAGCAGCCGCCCCTTGCACAACGGGCAGATGATCGGGTTCGCCATGGGTCAGCCTCCCAGCGGGTTCGACGGCAGCCGCAGCCCGACGACGTCGGGGCGCTCTTGGCGGATCTCGGCGAGCCAGCGGTCGGTCCGCTCCCGCAGCGGCTTGAACTTCGACACGAAGATCGGCACCAGGCGGCGCATGCCCTCCTTGTCGTCCGTGATGTCGACCTGCGCCACCTCATCGGTGACCGCCTGGAACTCCCCGGTCAGCCGCGTCACCATGGTGTGGTGGCGGCCCCCTGTGGCGGTGTCCGCGTCGGTGACCGCCTGCACCGTGAGCTTGATGTCGTGCAGCAGCCCGTACTGGAGTTCGGCCGCGCTCATCTGCGGGCGCCGGCCGCCGCCCGGCATGTCGCGGGCGACGGCCGTCATGCGTTCGCGCACCACCTCGTTGGCCCGGTGCCAGTCCATCCGGTCGCCGGCGTCGTAGGCGGCCCGGCCGCTGGTGCGCAGGCCGGGCAGTGCCGCGCGGTGGTCGGCGGCCTTCGCCGCGTCGTGCCGGGCGAGGTCGGCGATCATGTGCTGGAGCTCGGCGAGCGCCGCCTCGTACTCCTCCCACGGCGGGGCCAGCGACGACGCGTCGGCGACGCGCACGCTCTGGAGCAGGGTCTCGGCCTCGACCAGCTTGTGGTGCGCCTTGGTGCGGTCCTGCCCTTCGGCGAGGAGCGCGTCGATCTCGGTCAGCTGCCGGTCGAGGTCGGGGCCGACGCGCATGACGTCGGCCGGTGGCGCTGCGCGGCGCCGCTCCTCCCACCCGGACTTGAGGTCGCGCGTCTTGTCGCGCAGTTCGTCCCATGACGACACGCGCCGCTGCGGGATCAGGATGACCGCCTCGCCCCGCGCGTCGTAACGCGGCACCCGCGCCTCGGCGCGGATGGTCCAGCCCAGCTCGAACTCCAGGGTGACGTCGACGGCGGAGCCCACGGGCAGCTCGCTCGACAGCCCGGTGACGGCGACCTCGCCCACGGGGACGAGCCCCTCGAACAGGCGCACGGCGAGCGCGGCGCCCTTGGTCGCGGTCTCCAACCGGAACTCCGTGCGGTACGGCAGCATCGTGCCGGCCCTGACGACGGTGTGCAGCCCGTCGACCAGTTCGACGGCGAAGTCGTGCGCGAGCACGTCGCCCGAGGGCGGCGGCACGGTCTCGCCGCCGGGTTCGACCGTCAACCGCTGCGCGTCGACCTCGTCGCCGCGCGCCAGCACCCGGACGGTGAACCCGTTCTCCTCGTCGGCGTCGATCGGGACGTCCTCGAAGAGGAACCGCCCTTCGGAGTCGGCCTGCTCTTCCGCGCGGAAGACGCCGTCGTCGGAGGCCAGCACCACCGTGGCGGCGGCGGGTGTGTCGAGGAGCGGCCCGGGGAGCACCCTGCCCCCGATGTCGGTGGCCGGGGTGGCGGGCTCGGGGTGGTCGAGTTCGAGGTAGCCGCTGCGCCGGGTGACGGTGGCGGCCTTGACCGCGGCCCCCACGGCGACGCACAGGTCGGGGTTGAGGCTGCCCGGCCGGCGGCCGAAGTGCGCGGCGAGCACGTCGACCACCAGGGGGATGCGCGAGGAGCCGCCCACCATGACGATGTCGGCGAGGTCGTCGGCCGCGACCCCCGCCTGGGCGAGCGCGCGGTCGCAGTTCGTGAGCGTGCCGCGCACCCGCGGCTCGATCAGCGCCTCGAAGGAGTCGCGGGTGACCGGCTCGTTGATGTTGAGGGGCGCCCCGCGGCGGTCGACGCAGTTCTGCGCGATGAAGTCGAAGTCGGTGGAGCGGGTGAGCTCGTGCTTCACCTCCTCGGCGGAGGACAGCAGCTTCGCCCGGGTCTTCGCGCCGTCGGCGGAGTCGGCGTCGAATCCCAGGTCGTAGCCTGGCACCCGGTCGGCGACCCAGCCGACAAGGGCGCGGTCGAAGTCGTAGCCGCCGAGGTAGCGGTCCCCGTCGAAGGAGCGGTTCTCGAACCCGGTCTCGGGGTCCCACGACACCACGGAGGTGTCGAAGGTGCCGCCGCCGAGGTCGTAGACGAGGAAGGTGGTGGGGCCCGTCGGCCGCTTCTTGGGGTCGCGGGTGTAGGCGAGTGCGGCGGCGACGGGTTCGATGAGCGTCTCGACGACCTCGAGCCCCGCCAGCCGCCCCGCCTCGGTGGTCTCGGTCTTCGCCGTCATCTCGAAGAACGCGGGGACGGTGACGATGGCGCGCTCGACCGGGACGCCCAGCACCTCCTCGGCGACGCGCTTGAGGTGCCGCAGGACGTGCGCCGAGGCCTCGACCGGGGTGATGTCGGCGTGCCCGGCCCTGACCCGCTGGTCGGTGCCCATGTCGCGCTTGAAGAACCGGGCGGGCGGGTGGTCGCCGGACGCCGCCTTCTGCTTCGCGCGGCCGCCCACCTCGACGGCGCCGTCGGGGCCGATCCACACCACCGAGGGCGTGGTCGGGGACTTCGAGGCGTCGGTGACGACCAGGGCGTCGCCGACCGGCCGCAGCCGCCGCGCCTTGATCAGCTCCTCTTTGCCGGGGATGTCGGTGCCGGCGGGCACCGCGATGCAGCTGTTGGTGGTCCCCAGGTCGATGCCGACCACAATGCTCACGTGTCGTTCTCCTCGGTTTCCGGGCCGTGCGGCGCCGCGCCGCCGCCCTCCGGTGGTTCGGTGCGCGGCGGGGCCGGACCGGCCTCCGCCGCCGGTGCGTCCTCTGCCGTGTGGGGCGCCCCGGCCGCGAGGAAGACCTGCGCGGGGCGGAGGAGCTCCCCGTCGTCCAGCAGCACCCCGGGGCTGAGCGTCTCGGACACGACCAGTCCGGTGTCCTCGCCCTCCGCCGGGCGGTGCTTGACGGAGAGGTGGTCGGCGACGGCGAGGTAGCGTTCGCCCACCGGGTCGATGAACCGCACCCCCGCGTTGGCGAGGGTCGCGGCGATGCGCCGGTCGAGCGCCGCGAGGGTGTCGGCGTGGTCGGCGAACCCGGCGCCGCGCAGCCGTTCGCCGTCGCGGGCCAGCAGCACCCGGAGCTCGTGCAGCGCCGCAGCGACACCGGACGCGACGTCGGTGTAGCGGCGGCGCTGCTCCTCGGCCTCGCCGCGGGCCTCCTGCCGGACCGCGTTGACCGCCCGCGCCTTGTCCCGCGCCCCCGCGCTGAGCAGCTTGTGCACCACGGCGTAGGGCGGGACGGGGGGACCCGGCAGTTCGGGCCGCTCCTCCTCGGTGAACTCGACGTCGGGCTGCGCCTGGGGCCGCCGTGTGCGCTGCCGCGCCGGCTTCACGCGGGACCGGCGGCTGCTCTTACCCGCCATGCGGCCACAACCGCTCGAAGTGCCGCGGCGCGGGCGGCGGGACCAGCCGGTACAGGGCGTCGGCACGGACCACGGGCTCGGGCGCCGGGATCTCGGGCGGAGCGGGGACGGCGACCCGCTCGGCGGCGTCGGCCCGCTCGGGGCGGTGCGTGCGCAGTTCGGCGAGCAGCCGCGCCTCGGGGTCGCGGATCTGCTCGGCGGCCTCGTTGACGTCGGCGACCGTGGGGATCCGGCCGAAGACCGGGTACCGTTCGGGCGCCCGCGCCACGCGGCCGCGGCGCTTGCGCACGTGGGCGTCGATGGCCGCGCGGCCGGCGGTGTCGGGGGGCAGGTCGAGGACCTGGAACGGGGTCCACGTGTAGGGGTTGCGGCCGTCCTGCCAGGCCCACGGGTTCTCGGCCATCGTGCTCCTCGCCTGTTCCGGGCGTGTGCGGCCCCGCGCCGGGGTCACCGCGCCCACCTGCGGCGCTGCGCGATGAGGGTGCTCATCATCGGCAGCGTGGACATCCTCCAGTCGGCCGAAAGTCCGGGGTCGTTCCCGAGCCGCGCGATCACGGCCTCGCCGAGGTCGAGTTCCGCCACCGTGTTCGAGGTCATGTCCATGACGACGATGAGGGCGAGCTGCCGGGAGACGGCCTCCTCCACCACGGCGTCGGGGTGGCGCAGCGCCCGGTCGAGGAAGCGGCGCGCGGCGGCGTCGCCGTGGCCGAGCTTGTGGGCCGCGTGCGCCGCGGTCAGCAGGGCCGCGGTCAGGCACCCCGCGACGTCCTCGTAGATGCGGCTGACCGACGCGAGGCGGGGGTTGAGCGCGAGGGCGCGGTCGATGTGATCGGCGGCGGTGCGCGCACCGTTCAGGACCGTCGCCGAGCCGGGGTTGCCGCCGAGGTGCCGCTGGAGCAGTTCCAGGCCGATGAAGAACTCCACCCGGGCGAGTTCGTCGGCGATCTCCGCGGCCGGGGTGCCGCCGCCCAGCGCGTTGCGGTAACCGGTGAGCATCCCGACGACCCGCTTGAGGAACGGCGGGCTGCGGTCGGACCACCCCGCCTCGATCACGGCGGTCTCCATGCGCCGCCGCGCGACGAACAGGGCCGCCCGGACCAGGTCGGGGTTGTGGGGGTCGGCGGCGAGCCGGGGCGCGAGCAGGTCGAGCCCGTCGTTGTGGCGGCCCTCCCCCGCGGCGATCACGGCGCCGGTCACGGAGTCCCCGGCGAAGTCCTTGCGGGCCGCCGCGATGGCGTCGGCGGGCAGGCCGGAGTCGCGGATCTCGGCCAGGTGCAGCGCGGCGACACCGGGGTGGTCGGCCAGCGCCTGCTCGGCGAGGGTGGAATGCGGGGCGAGCAGGTCGCGCGGGAGCCGCGCGCGCACTGCGCGGAGGACCTCCGCGGGGAACGGCGCGCCCATGACGGCGCCGAGGTGCTCGCCCATGCGGTCCCAGAAGGAGTCGTCGGCGTGCACCTTCGCCCAGTACGCCAGGTAGTGCTCGTCGCGGTCCGACGCGTCGTCCTGCGGGGGGTCGGCATAGAGGCGGGAGTGGCGGGCGATGGCGAGGTGGTGGTCGCGCCACGGCCCGCCGCCCTCCTCCCACAGGGCGACCGCCGCGTCGGAGGCGGGACGCAGGGCGCCGCTGTCGTCGCGGAGCAGACGGTAGGCGTCGGCGTCGATCGTGGTGCGGGACGCGAGGCGGGTGCGCAGCCGCTCCGCGAGCCCGCGCAGCTCCGTGACGGTGGTGCCGTCCTCAGCCATTCGCCGCCACCGCCAGCTCGTCGCCGTCGACCATCAGCAGCACCCGGGCGGTGCGGCGGCCGGTCTCCTCGGTGTCGTCCAGCAGGCGCAGCAGCGGCGGGACGAGGTCGTCGACGCACCGCCGCACGCCGCGCGCCGCCTGCTCCGGCCGGGACCGCCACGCCAGCGACCCGATGTGGGCGGGGACGTCGGCGCGCCAGGTGACCGTGACGTCGAGCCCCGCGAGGGTCCGCTCGGCGAAGCGGCGCAGTTCGACCTCTGCGATCTCGCGGAGCTCGTCGGGGCCGAGCGCCGCGAACAGCACGACGTCGTCCAGGCGGTTGATGAGCTCGGGCCGGAAGGAGGCGCGCAGGGTGCGCCGCAGTTGCGCCCCCGGGCCGTCGGCGCCGTCGGGGCGGTCGGCCCTGGCAGCGGCCTCAGGGCCGAACATGGTGGTGAGCAGTTCGTCGACCTGCGCGGCAGGGTCGTCCGGCCCCGGCTCGTTCTGGGACCGGCCCAGTTCGGCGAACTCCGCCGCGCCGAGGTTGGAGGTCAGCACGATCATGGTGTCGTACGCCTCGCGGAGCGGGCCGGCGGGATCGTTCACCGCGCCTTCGTCCAGGAGCCGCAGCAGGGCGTCGAGCACCCGGGAGTCGGCCTTCTCGACCTCGTCGAAGAGGAACACCCGCCGCGGGTTGTCGCGCAGCCCGTTGGTGAGGCGGCCCGCGCCGAACCCCACGTACCCGGGCGGGGCGCCGACGAAGTAGTTGATGGACTCGCGGGTGTTGAACTGGCCCATCTCGAAGACCAGGGTGTCGGCCTCGCTGCCGTACACCATCTTGGCGAGCAGCCGGGCGGTGAGGGTCTTCCCAGCGCCACTCGGGCCGCAGAACAGGAACGCGGCGCGGGGCCGGTCGCCGAAGCGGAAGCCGCGCGCGAGGCCGCGCTTGACGCCTTCGATGTGCGGCGCGAGGCGCTCGACGACGCTGCGTTGCCCGACGAGGTTGCGCCGGAACCAGGCGAGCTCCTCGGCGACGCCGCCCGAGCGCACACCGGTGTCGGCGGGCGGCTGCTCGGCGTAGTAGGAGTCGGCGTAGCGGAGCAGCTTCGCCGGGTCGATGCCGGTGTCGCGGAAGAACGCCGCGGCGAGCCCGTTCGGGGAGTCGACCAGTGCCGCCAGGAGGTCGCGTTCGGCGATGGTCTCGGAGCGGCGGTGCGCGGCGCCCTTGGCGGCCTTGTCGAACACGTGGCGCAGCGACTCCTCCATCGCGTCCTCGGCGAGTACGGGCTCGACCTGTTCGCCGGCGCCGCTGCGTCCGCCGACGAGCAGCTGGGTCTGGACGCGCAGCGCGGCGAGGTCGTAGCCGGAGAAGTGGCAGCTCTGCTCCACCAGTCCGCCCGGTGCGACGACCATGGCGTGCAGCAGGATGGGCGCGCCGAGCCGCGTGTGGCGCAGCCCGGCGGCGTCGGCCGCCATGATCCGCAGGACGGTCCGCGCCCCTGGGGAGAACGCGGCGGTGGCGAGTGCGCCGTCGGTGCCGAACACCGCAGCAGGGCGCTGCGGGACCGCCGCCACCGCGTCGCGCCACGCCGCGAGGTCGACCCTGCCGTAGCGGGCGAGCAGTTCGCGGTCGCGGACGTGCAGGCCGTCGAGGACGGCGCTGAGCACGCGGCGCTCGTCGAGCACCGCGGCGCCGTCGGCGCACTCGCCGCGGAGCCGGGCGAACACGGCACGGGTGGCACGGTTCGCCGTGGCGTCGTCGAGCCCCGCCGCCGCCTGAGTGCCGAACCGCGGGCTCTGGCCGCCGCGCGCCGCGAGTGCCGCGGCGAACACGTCGACGGGGATGCGGGCGCTCGCGAACAGCGAGGCCGCGAGCCCGCCCTTGATCCGGCCGAGCACGACGAGCAGGTGGACGGGTTCGACGCGCACGGCGCCGGTCTCGGCGGCGACCAGCGCCGCGGCGCCGAACCCGTCGGTGGCCGCGAGCAGGTCGGGGTCGACGGCGCGCGCCGGGATGCCCATGATGTCCATGTCAGGCCCCCCGCAGCAGTGATTCGGCGGCCGCCAGCCGACGCCCGACGTCGTCCTCGGCGCCGTACATGCGCAGCGCCGCACCGCCGCGGCGGGGGTCGCCGGGGCCGTCGCCGAGGAACGCGGCGACCTCGGCGAGGATCCGGTGCGCCGCGGCGACCCTGACCTGGTGGACGACTGCGGCGCGGCCGTCGGCGCCCGCCGCGGGCAGCGCCTCGAACATCCGCGCGAGCCGGTCGTCGTCGGCGGCCGACCGGGCGCTGCGCGCGCCCCACGACAGGACCGTGGCCGGGTCGAACGGCACGTGCCGCGCCCAGGCGGCGGCGTGCCGGCGGTGGACGGCGTCCATCGCGGCGGGGAACGCGTGGAGGTCGCCGCCCAGCACCGCCGCCGTCAGGTCCGCCGCCTCCGCCGCCTCGGGCAGCGCGGCGCGCAGCGCAGCGGGGTCGTGGCGCAGGTGCCGCAGCGCGGATCCGGGGTCGCCGAGGTGCAGGGAGAGGAGGGCCACGAGGAAGCGGACGGTCGGCGACCCGGGGTCGCGGCCGTGCTCGCGGGCGATGCGGCCGACGAGCGACGGGTCGCCGGGCGCCAGGCGTCCGCTGCCGAGTTCGGCCGCTGCGAGCAGCAGTCGGTAGTCGGGCGCGTCGACCAGCGCGACCGCCGCCCGCAGGTGCCGTTCGGCGCCCTCGGGGTCGCCGTCGCGCAGCAGCGCGTGGCCCGCCCCCGCCTCCAGGTGCGCCAGCCGGGCCTGGGCGCCGGGAAAGCCGTAGGCGATGGCGGCGCGGTAGCGCGGTCGCGCCAGTGCGGGCGCGCCGCGCTCCGCGGCGGAGTCGGCGAGGACGCACAGCCACGCGCCGGGCGTGTGCGGGGCGCCCTGCGGCGCGAGCCGCGCCAGGAGGTCCCATTCCGGCGCTGCGGGGTCGGGGGCGGCGGACTCGGTGAGGGCGGCGTCGAGGCCGGCGAGGACCCGGTGCACCGCTCGGGTGCGGAACACCGGGGCCACGTGTTCGGGGGCCACCGTGAGCAGGGCGCTGTCGATGTGGCGGAAGGGGTGCACGGCGCCGTCGAGCCGGGTCGCGATCGAGACGACGGCGTCCCAGGTCTCGTCGAACGAACCGTCGGCGGGGTTGCGGGTCCACTGCCCCAGCGCCGCGCCGAACACCTTGGGGGTGAGCAGGACGGGGTTGTCGTCGAGCATGCGGATCACGAGTTCGGGGTGCTCCAGCGCGCACTTCTCCACCTCGGCGCCGATGAGCCCCTTCGCCCGCTCCACCTGCTGGGGGGTCGCCCTGCCGAGGAATGCCAGCAGCGCCAGCACGACGCCTTCGGCCCCACCGGAGGACTGCGCGCGGCGGGCCCGCTGCACGGACGCGCGCAGCGCCGCGACCGGGTCGGTGTGCTCGCGCACGGTCGCACCCGCCAATGCCAGCGCGGGCGACTCGCCGTCGCCGCGCGGCACCCACGGCACGGCGGCGAGGACCAGGATCCGGCCGCACATGTGCCCCAGGAGGAACACGAGCACGGCGGTCGGCACGGCGAGCATGAAGGGGATGCCGATGGCGGCCGGGCCGAGCCAGCTGTACACGGGGCCGGGGAACATCTCGGGGTACCCGCGGACGAGGGCGTAGAGCAGGGCGGCGTAGGCCACCGTGCCCACCCACCACAGCACGGGCAGGGTCAGCAGCGCCCAATGGGGTGTCAGCAGCCACAGAATGGGCCGGCCGGGCAGGAAGAACACCGCGATCACGCAGGCGAGCACGAACACGAACACGGTGGTGCCGAGGTAGGAGTCGCTCTGCGCGCCGGCGGCGCGCCGCTCGGTCTCCAGCTCATCGGCGAGCGCGTCGGTCTCGGCGCCGGGCGGCAGCGCGTGCAGCCCGGCGATGCGCCGGCGGTACACGCCCAGCCGCCGCGATACCCGGACGGCGGAGATCGCGCCCCGCGCCCGCAGCAGTCCCAGTGCCGCCCCGGCGCCGAGGAGGGTCTCGGCGATGCCCGGGTCGTAGCCGTGCACCAGGGGGTCGGCCACCAGCAGGGCGAGTGCGATGAAGCCCGCGGTGCCGGTGAGCACGGCGGCGATCGCCGCAAGGGTCTCCCTTGTGCGCGACGAATCGCCCATGGACCCTCCTCTCCGACCAGGGCGGCCGGCGGGCGCCGCGGCCGGGTGGGAACGCCCCGCACATTGGACGCCGTCCGGCCCCGTCCATCATTCAATGGACGGGGCCGCCGCATCCACTGCGTGGCCGCCTATGGCCGACTTCTGTACCTGTCCGGAAAAGGTGGTACCGGCAGAGCGCCCGGCGCGGAGAGGTCACGGGGCCGGGGGGCGGGGAGGGCCGGGGGGCAGGGAGGGTCGGGGGTCAGGACCTGAGGGCTCCCGCCGGGCTGGCCGCCAGGGGCAGCACCGGCAGCAGTACCGCCTGGTAGGCGTGGTACACGTCGGGCTTGCCCGACCACACCGTCGCCGACGGCCCGTTCTCCGCGTCGAGCTCGTGCCGCCAACTGCCGTGGACCGGGTCGATGACGTGCTGCGCGATGTAGTCCCACCAGGTGCGGTACCACTGCTCGTACCGGTCGTCGCCGGTGCGGCGGTAGAGCACGGCCGCGCTGAGGACCGCCTCGGCGGCGACCCAGTGCATGCGCTCCCGCACGACGGGCCGGTCCGACCAGTCGAGGGTGTAGACGAAGCCGTCGGACCCGTCGGCGCGCCAGCCCAGCCGCACCGCGGCCTCGAACAGGCTCTCGGCGTCGGCGAGCAGCCACGCCGGGGCGTCGGCGCCGAGGGCGGCCTCCAGGTGCACGAGCAGCCGCGCCCACTCCAGCGCGTGGCCGGGGGTGGTGCCGTAGGGGCGGAACTGGTGCCGCTTCTGGTCGGCGTTGTACTCGGGCAGCGGCTCCCACTCGGGGGTGAAGTGCTCCGGCAGCCGCCAGCCGTGCTCGGCCGCCATGCCGTGGGCGAGCCGTTCGGCGATGCGCAGCGCCCTGCGGTGCCAGATCGCCGCACCGGTGACGTCGCCCGCGACGAGCATCGCCTCGATCATGTGCATGTTGCTGTTGGCGCCGCGGTACGCCTCTGTCTCCTGCCACGCCCGGTCCCAGCCCTCGACCGACAGCCCGGCCGCGTCGTCCCAGAACCGCTTCTCGACGACGTCCAGCGCCTCGGCGAGCAGTTCGGCCGCACCGGGGCGCCCCGCTGCGGTGGCGCTCGCCGCGCCGATGACGACGAACGCGTGCTCGTAGGCGCCCTTGGCGGTGTCGACGGGCACGCCCTGGGCCGCTCCGGGGAACCAGCCGCCGTGCTCCGGGTCGCGGAGCAGGCCGGTGAGCGCGGCGATGCCGTGGTCGGCCAGCGGCCCCGCCCCCGGCTCGCCGCGCAGGTGCGCGAGCGCGAAGACGTGCGTCATACGCCCGGTGATCCAGGTCATGACCTGCTGCGAGGGGTCGCGGCGGCCGTACTCGTCCAGCCAGCCGAAACCGCCCGCCGGATCGGCGGCGGCCCGGGCGAACGCGCTCAGCCGTGCCTCCTCCCTCGCCAGCCACGCCTGATGTTGAGGAAGGTCCAACCACGACCCTGGCATATGCACGTCTCCTCTCCGCGGATCAACGGCCCCCATTGTGGCCGAAGCCGTCCGGCGCCGGGGGCGCGGGGACGGCGGGCCCGGCCCCGCCGTGGTCACGGCCCAGGTGGGGGCGGATCTCCCCTGCGGAGGTCGAGGGTCAGCGACGCCGCGTCGGTCCCGCCGTACCCGCCGGCCGGGCCGTGCGCGCCGGCGGGCCCGGCCGGCGTGATCCGCCCGAGGAGCGCCGGGTGCGCCGCTCCGGTGCACGACGGGACCGACGCCGCGATCCCGTGCCACGTCAGGAAGCCGAGCAGGGCGAACATCCACGCCTCCTTGGCGTCCGGGTCGATCCCCAGATCGGCGGAGGCGCGCAGCGGCGCCGGTGCCAGCGCCGCGCGCAGCGCGGCGGCGAGCGCGGGGTTGCGCAGCCCGCCGCCCGACGCGATGACCTCGGTGACCCCGTTCGCCCGGCAGGCGTCGGCGATCGTGGTCGCGGTGAGCGCGGTGAGGGTGGCGCACAGGTCGTCGCCCGACACGTCGGACCCCGCCACGGCGGCGTCGAGGTAGGCCGCGTGGAACAGCTCCCTGCCCGTGGACTTCGGTGCCGGGCGCGCGTAGTACGGGTCGGCGCGCAGGCGCTCCAGCAGCCCCGGGTGCACCCGCCCGCGCGCGGCCCGCGCACCGTCGCGGTCCAGGTGCTCGCGGCCCCCGGTGAGGCGGCCGACCGCGGTGTCGAGCAGCGCGTTCCCGGGGCCGGTGTCGAAGGCTATGGGCGCGCGGCCCGGTGCGACCACCGTGAGGTTCGCGATCCCGCCGATGTTCAGCGCCGCTGCGGGCGCCGACCGCCCGGACAGCAGCAGCGCGTCGAACGCGCCGACCAGCGGCGCGCCCTGGCCGCCCGCTGCGATGTCGCCGGCCCGCAGGTCCGAGACGACCGGCGCCCCGGTGGCGGCGGCGATCCAGGCGGGCTGGCCCAATTGCAGGGTGCCGCGCACCGCGCCGTCCTCGACCCAGTGGTACAGGGTCTGGCCGTGCGAGACGACGAGGCCGGCCGCTCCCCCGGGGCACAGCTCGCCGATGGCGGACCGGGCGGCGTCGGCGAACGCCTGGCCGAGCAGCGTGTCGAGGCGGCACACCGCCCCGATGTCGACCCGCGCCGGGGGGAGCGCGGCGAGGACCTCCTCGCGCAGCCCGGGCGGGTAGGGCAGTTCGCGGTAGCCGATGGGGGTCATGGCGACGCGGACGTCCGGCGGCTCGCCGGACAGCTCCAGGTCCAGCACCCCGGCGTCGATCCCGTCCGCAGACGTTCCCGACGACAACCCGACGACGATCATCGCACCCCACCCCTCCCCGGCGGCGCCCGCTGTTGCGCCACTCGTCAGCCAGCAGGATCACACGACGTCACGCGGCAGGCGGCACCGCAGGTAGATTTCAGGTGTCCCCGAGGCCCGTCCCGGCTCCGCGCCGCCTGCGCGCGGCCGGCCCGGCGGCCCGCACCGCCCTGCCGCCATCCGGCCGGGCAGACCAGCGAGGAGTCCTGATCCCGGTGAGCGTGACAGCGGACGGCGCGTCCCATGGAAGCCCCGATACCGCGGCAGAGGCCCGGCGCCGCCGGACGTTCGCGGTCATCTCGCACCCCGACGCCGGCAAGTCGACGCTCACCGAGGCGCTCGCGCTGCACGCCGCGGCGATCACCTCGGCCGGCGCGGTCCACGGCAAGGGCGAGCGGCGGGGGGTCACCTCCGACTGGATGGACATGGAGCGCGCCCGCGGCATCTCCATCACCTCGGCCGCGCTGCGCATCGACTACGACGACTGCGTGCTGAACCTGCTCGACACCCCCGGCCACGCCGACTTCTCCGAGGACACCTACCGGGTGCTCGCCGCGGTCGACTGCGCGATCATGCTGCTCGACTCCGCGAAGGGCCTCGAACCGCAGACCCTGAAGTTGTTCGACGTGTGCCGCGCCCGCTCCGTCCCGGTCATCACCTTCGTCAACAAGTGGGACCGGCCCGGCCGCGAGCCCCTCGAACTGCTCGACGAGATCGAGCAGCGCATCGGGCTGCGGCCCACCCCGCTGAACTGGCCGGTCGGCATCGCCGGCGACTTCCGCGGCCTCATCGACCGCTCCGCGGGCGACACCTACACCAAGATGCACCGCACCCCCGGCGGCGCCACCCGCGCCGAGGAGCAGCCGCTGAGCCACGCGGACGCGGCCGAAACCGAGGGCGCGGTGTGGGCGCAGTCGCTGGAGGAGCTCGAACTCCTCGGCGAGATCGGCGCCGACTACGACGAGGAGTCCTTCCTGGCGGGCAAGTCCTCCCCGGTGCTGTTCGGCGCGGCACTGCCCAACTTCGGCGTGGCCCAGCTCCTGCGGACCCTCGTCCGCCTCGCGCCGCCGCCCTCGGCCGAGGCCGACGAGAAGGGCCGACCGCGCCCCGTCGACGCCCCGTTCTCCGGCCTGGTGTTCAAGATGCAGGCCAACATGGACAAGGCGCACCGCGACCGCATGGCGTTCGTCCGGGTGTGCTCGGGCCGGTTCGAGCGGGGGATGGTGCTGACCCACGCGAGCACCGGGCGGCCGTTCGCGACCAAGTACTCCCAGGCCGTGTTCGGCTCGGAGCGCCAGACCATCGACACCGCCTACCCCGGCGATGTGATCGCGCTGGTGAACGCCCATTCACTGCGGGTCGGCGACACCCTGTTCGACGGCCCCGAGGTGCACTTCCCACCCATCCCCAGCTTCGCCCCCGAGCACTTCGCCGTTGCGCGGGCGCTCGACGCTGGGCGCTACAAGCAGTTCCGGCGCGGGATCGAGCAGATGGACGCCGAGGGCGTGGTGCAGGTGCTGACCTCCGACGTCCGCGGCGAGCAGGCGCCCGTGCTGGCCGCGGTCGGGCCGCTCCAGTTCGACGTGGTCAAGCACCGGATGGAGCAGGAGTTCCGGGCGCCCATCGAACTCGCGCACATCGACTACAACGTGGCGCGCCGCACCGACGCCGCCTCGGCGCCCGTCCTGCACGGGCTGTCGGGCGCCGAGGTGCTCAAGCGGCGCTCCGACGGCGAACTGCTGATGCTCGTGCACAACAAGTGGCGGCTCAAGGTCATCGAGCGCGACCACCCCGAGGCGGTCATGGAACCCCTCCTCGCCGGAGGCGTCGAGGCCGACGCCTGACCGGGCCGTGCCCAGTTCGCCGCGCTCCGCGCACGGCGGCGGCCTGCTTACGCCGCGCCGCTCACGGCGGCGGCGGTGTACTGCCGGGCCGGCCGCCGGCTGTGCGCCACCATGCCCTCAGGCGGTCGACGAGGCGGCCGCCGTGCGCCGGGCGGGGGGTGCCCTTTCAGCGGACCACCGCCACCGGCCCCGACGCGCCGTGCATCACCGACTGGCTGACCGAGCCCAGCAGCAGGCCGCGGAACCCGCCGCGGCCGCGGGAACCGATGACGATCAGGTCGGCGGGGCTCGCGACGTCCAGCAGCGCGACCACCGGGTGGCCCCGCTCGATGCGGACCTCGACCGCCACGTCGGGATGGGCGTCGCGCGGCCCGCTCAGCGCCTCCTCGACGGTCAGGCGCGCGTTCTCCGCGATCGCCTCGTCGTCGAAGACCTCGGCCGGCACCGGCCCCATCGACGACGCGAACGCGGTCATGGGCTGCCACGCGCAGACCGCGACCAGCGTGGCGCCGCGCCGCGCCGCCTCGGTGAACGCGAACCCCAGTGCGCGCCCCGACGGCTCCGACCCGTCGACGCCGACCACCACGCGGCCCTTGACGCCCTTGGCCGCCTCGTGCTGCTTGGGCAGGACGACGACCGGCACCGGCGAGTGCGCCGCCAGTTCGACGCCCACGGAGCCGACGAAGGCGGAGGCGAAACTGCTGAGCCCGCGCGACCCCACGACGACCGCCGCGGCGTCGGGCTGCTCCGCGGCGTGCAGCAGTGCCACGGCCGCGCGCTCGCGCACCAACTGCGGCTCGACGGGCAGTTCGGGGTAGAGCCGGGCGATCCAGTCGCGGGCGTAGTCGAGGAGGGCGCGGGCGTGCTTGACCGGCCGGCGTTCCCCCGCTTCGGGCGTCCGCAGGAAGTCGGCGAAGGGGCCGTCCTCCTCCTCGGGTGAGACCGCGGTGATGACGCGCAGCCCGAACCCGCGCAGGTCGGCTTCATGCGCCGAGAACTCCAGCGCGTATCGGCTGGAGTCGGAGCCGTCCACCCCGACGACCACCCAGCGGGTCTCGGGATTCTCGCCTGTCGTATGGCCGGTCATCTGCCCTTCCTCACTCTCGACTGCTCCATCGGCGCGGCGCGGCGGCGACCGCCTCGCCCTCGTCCCACTTCTACACCGCCGATACGGCGGCCGGTCGGACCGCCGCCCACTTTGCCGAGAGGCGGCGGCAGCCGGTAACCGATCCGATCGGCGGCGACGGTGGCCGCCCTACCCGGGAATCCGGACTCAATCCCGGGCGGCCCGACTCCCATTGGGCAGGTCCCTCGCCGATCCTTACGTCATGGGCTTCTCTCAGCCGCGGATGGAACTTCGGCATTCCCGGGTCGGTCCGCCCGCTGGGCGGCCCGACCCCGAAAGGCCGAAACTCCACCCAGCGGTGAGAGAACCGCTTCGTCATGGCCGGCGGGGTCGGCCCGATGCGGGCTCAGCGCAGGGGATCGGGGAGCGGCTCGGCGTGCACGACGTGCAGCACGCTCACCGCCCGCGTCAGCACCACGTACAGGCGGTGCAGGCCCCGCGGTTCGGCCGCGGCGATGCGCGCCGGCTCGGCCACCACCACCGCGTCGAACTCCAGCCCCTTCGCCAGGGACGCCGGGACGCACACCAGGCGGTCGGCCCCCAGCGCAGCCCCGTCCCCGCCCAGCACGCCGACGGCGAACCCCGCTCCGGCCAGCTCCGCGTGCAGGCCCGCGATGTCGCCGTCGGCCGCGATGAGTCCCACCGACCCCTCCCCGTCGAGGGCCTCCGCACACGCCTCGGCCACCGACGCCGCGAACGCCTCGGCGCCGACCGCGCTCACCCGCAGCGACCCCGCGGCCCGCCGCACCGCGACCGGCGCCCCCAGCCCGGGCGCGATCACCGGCAGCAGCCGCGCCGCGAACTCGATCACCTGCGCCGGGACCCGGTACCCCCGCTCCAGCACCGCGACCACGCCCTCGGGCTTGCCCAGGTGGCCCAGCACCGCGGTCCAGTCCGAGGCCGCGCCGGGGCTCGTCCCCTGCGCGACGTCGCCCAGCACCGTGCACGACCCCGAACCCGCCCTGCGCCCGATGGCCCGGCACTGCATCGGGCTCAGGTCCTGCGCCTCGTCGACCACCACATGGCCCAGGCCGCTCTGCCGCTCGATCAGGTCGGCCGCCTCGTCGATCAGCGCCAGATCGGCCACCGACCACGGCGCCGACCGCACCCCCCGCGGCCGCCGCCCCCACGCGACGGCGGCCTGCTCGTCGGCGTCGAGCACGCCCTCGGCGGCCCGCGCCAGCCGGTGCGCGTCGCCCAGCAGGCCCCACACCAGCTTCACCGGGTCGGCCTTGGGCCACATCGCCGCCACCGCGGCCTTCACCTCGCGCGTGCGGCGCACCTGCGTGTGCGTGCGGTCGTCGCACACCTCGCCTGCGGCCTCCATGCGGGTCAGGACCTCGTGCGCGATGCGGTGCGCCAGCATCTCGCGCCCGGCGCCGTAGGACACACCCCGCTGCCGCAGCTCCGCGAGCAGTCCGGCCAGCTCCTCCGGGTACAGCCGCCACCGCCGGGCACCGCGCTGGACGACCAGGGTCTCGGCCGGTTCGACGGGCAGCGACCACAGGTCCCGCCGGATCACCTCCGCCATCCGCGCGTCGCCCTTAATCCGCGCCGTCTCCGGCGGGTCCGTCCCCCGCACCGGCACCCGCCCCAGCAGCTCCTCGACCGTTGCCTGGCCCACCTGCACCTCGCCCAGCGCCGGCAGCACGTTGGCGATGTAGGACAGGAACGACCGGTTCGGCCCGATCACCACGACCCCGCTGCGGCTCAGCCGCGCCCGCTCGCTGTACAGCAGGTACGCCACCCGGTGCAGCCCCACCGCGGTCTTGCCCGTGCCGGGCGCCCCCTGCACGCAGACCGTCCGCTCCAACGGGGCGCGCACCAGGTCGTCCTGCTCCGGCTGGATCGTCGCCACGATGTCGCGCATCGGCCCCGACCGCGGCCGCTCGATCTCCGCGGCGAGCAGCCCGCCCGCGACCCCGGCCGGGGCCGGTTCCGCCACCGGCTCGTCCTCGTACGCCGTCAGCCGCGCACCGCCGTCGAAGCCGTAGCGCCGCCGCGACCGCACACCCATGGGTGACGCCGGGCTCGCGCGGTAGAACGCCACCGACACCGGCGCGCGCCAGTCGAGCACCATGGCGCGGCCCTGGTCGTCGTGCACGTGGCGGCGGCCGATGTGCACCCGGTCGGCGTCGCCGCCGGTGTCGGTGTCCGGGCCGGTCTCGGCGCCGTCCTCGAAGACGGTGCCCGGCTCGAAGTCCAGGCGGCCGAAGAACAGCGGGACGTCGGGCAGCGCGGCCAGCTGCTCGGCGCGGGTGCGGCGCGCGCGGCGCAGCACCTCGTTGGTGAACTTGTCGGCGACGGCGTCGCCGAGCGCGGTCTCCGTGGCGAGCACTTCGTCGCGCATGCGGCGCAGCGCCTCGCGGGACGCCGCGAGGTGGGCGCGCTCGGCGCGGATCTCGGGGTCGGCGGGGGTGTCGGGAGGGGTGTCGGCGGGCGTGACGGACCCATGGGACATGGCGCACCTCAGGGATCGGCGGCGGGAAGGGACAATTCGGGCGGCGGGCGCGGGTCCCGCCCCGGACTGCCCGTCCGGTTCGTGCCGATCCTCTGCGCGCAGCGTTCAACGCCGCCGTGACAGCAAACAAAGAACCCTAGCGCCCCGGCGATCCCGGGGCAACAGCAGATCCGGGAGCGATATCGAACCGAGCCGCGCCGCAGCGCGGCGGCATTCGCAACCGTCTTGGGACTTCCCTGACCGAAGCGCCCTGAACTGCACGGGAACCCCTCTGGAACGCAACGGTCCGGCCATGGACGGAAATGCGCTCTGGCGTTCCCGCAGTGGATCGTGCAACAGTTCGATAAACCGGGCCGTAGACAGCATTGCGCGCAATGAAACGCCGGTTTCGGGGGTATTCGTTTCCTATTTCCGGCTTCGGCACTCGGAGGTCAGTGTGGACCCAACACCAGCAATGATTCTGGTCGGCGAGATCATGGGAACGGCGATTCTCATCCTGTTCGGCAACGGTGTAGGCGCCGCCGTCAGCCTGAACAAGTCCAAGGCGAAGGAAGCCGGCTGGGTCGTCGTCACGTTCGGGTGGGGTTTCGGCGTCCTCGCCGGTGCCTACGCGTCCAACCCGCTCTCCGGCGGGCACATCAACCCGGCGGTCACCCTCGGCAAGGCCATCGAGGGCAGCACGGCGTGGGCCGACGTGCCGGTCTACATCCTCGCCCAGATGATCGGCGCGATCCTCGGTGCCGCACTGGTGTGGCTGACCTACCTCGGCCAGTTCCGCGAGTCCCCGGGCCCCTACCTCGGCGTCTTCGCCACGGCACCCGAGATCCGCAACCCGGTCCAGAACCTCACCACCGAGATCATCGCGACCTTCGCCCTGGTCATGGTGGTGATCGCCACGGGGTACGGCGACAACACCGGCCTCGGCGAATCCGGTACCGCGGTGCTGATCGTCGCGCTCCTGGTCGTCGGTATCGGCATGTCGCTCGGCGGGCCCACGGGCTACGCCATCAACCCGGCGCGCGACCTCGGCCCGCGCATCGCGCACGCGCTGCTCCCGCTCAAGGGTCCGAAGGACTCCGACTGGGGCTACTCCTGGGTGCCCGTCGTCGGCCCGATGATCGGGGCCGCGCTCGCGGGGCTCGTGGCCCTCGGCGCCTACTCGCTGGTCCCGGCCGCCTGACCGGCCGCAGACCGACCTCGGCACCGGAGTTGGGGCCGTACCCCGGACACCGGGGTGCGGCCCCCCGCTCTTTCGGACCCTCGCGCGGCCCCTCCGGCTCGTCGTAGATAATCGGCAACGGAGGGTACCGGCGACGACGGGACGGAGGCCGCGCATGGTCCAGGGCCTGACCACCACCATCGAACTGGTGTCCCTGGCGATCGCCGCGTGGTGCCTGGTCTCGACCTTCCGCGACCGGCCCATGGTCGTGCCGCACCTGGTCGCCATGGCGGTCCTCGAACTGCTGCTGATCGCGCAGGTCGTCGTCTCGATCACGATGCTCGTCGGCGGCGCCCGGCCGCCCGACACCGCCACCTTCGTCGCCTACCTCGCCACCGCCGCACTGGTGCCGCCGGCCTGCGCCGTGTGGGGATTCATGGACCGCAGCCGGTGGGGCCCCGCCGTCATCGCGTTCGCGTGCCTGATCCTGCCGGTCCTGATGGTGCGCCTCGAACAGCTCTGGAGCCCCGGCATTGGCTGACAGCCCCGCCGCACCGACCCCGCCGCTCAGCCGCAGCGGGCCCGGGCGGGTGCTCGTCGCGGTCTACGCCGTGTTCGCGCTCGCCGCCACCGCGCGCGCCGCGGTGCAGATCGCCACCCGGTTCGACGAGGCCCCGGTCGCCTACCTGCTCTCGGCGCTGGCCGGGATCATCTACATCGTCGCCGCCGTCGGCATCGCCCGCTCCGGCCGCACCTCGCACACCGTCGCGGCGGTGTCGTGCGCCGTGGAGCTCGCCGGGGTGCTCGCCGTGGGCGCGCTCAGCCTCGCCTACCCCGCTGTGTTCCCCGACGACACCGTCTGGTCCCGGTTCGGCAGCGGGTACGTGTTCATCCCGCTCGTGCTGCCCGTTCTCGGGCTGCTGTGGCTGCGGCACGTGCGCCGCGCGGAGCGCGCCCCGCGGGTGCGGCGGTAGGGCGGCGGGCCCGTATATCCTGCGGCCATGCCGAACCCGCCGAACGTCTCCGACCTGCCCATCGTCGTCGGCGCCGCATGGCTGGCCGAGCACATCGGCGAGGTCGTGCCCGTCGACACCCGCTGGTACCTCGACGGCCGGTCCGGGCGCGACGCCTACCTCGCCGGGCACCTGCCCGGGGCGGTCCACGCCGACGTCGACACCGACCTCGCCGCCCCCGCCACCCCCGAGGGCGGCCGCCATCCGCTGCCGGAACCCGGCGAGTTCGCGGCGGCGCTGGGCCGCCTCGGCATCGGCGACACCACGCCCGTCGTCGCCTACGACGACGCCGGCGGCTCCGTCGCGGCGCGCCTCGTGTGGATGCTGCGGGCGCTCGGCTCGCCCGCAGCGATCCTCGACGGCGGCATCCAGGCGTGGCCCGGCCCGACCGAGCAGGGCGCCGCTGCACCGAAACCCCGGCGGCGCACGCCGAAGGCGTGGCCCGCCGACCGGATCGCCGACCTCGCCCACGTGCGCGCCGCGGGCACCGACCCCGCCGCTCTGCTCGTCGACGCCCGCGCCCGCGACCGCTACACCGGCGCGGCACCGGCGCCGGTCGACGCCCGCCCCGGCCACATCCCCGGCGCGCGCAGCGCCGAATGGCAGGGCAACCTCGGCCCAGACGGGCGGTTCGCGGCGCCCGAGGTCCTGCGCGCGCGCTTCGACGCCCTCGGCGCCGGCGGCGCGGCGTCCATCACCGCCTACTGCGGTTCGGGCGTGACCGCGTGCCACACCCTGCTCGCGCTGGAGCGCGCCGGGTTCACCGGCGCGCGGCTGTACCCCGGGTCCTTCAGCGCCTGGGGCCCCGACCGCTCCCTGCCGGTCGAGACCGGCGGCTGACCCCCGGCGGCAGACTCCCGACGCCTGGGGTGCCGCCGGATGCGGCGCCCCGCACGCGTGCGGTGGACACCGCGTGGCCAGTCGGATGTCGGGTTAGTGAGCGGCCACGCGGTGGATCGTGTGCGGGGGGTGCTGGTCCCATCGTCGGCCACCACGGGCCCAACGGTGCGACGACGCGCCGTGACGTGCGAAGACACGCCGAGACGCGCGACGGCGGGGTGCGTATCCGCGGCGGCGCGGCCGACTCGAAACCGTGCCTAGACGCCGTCTCACCGCTCTCTAACCTTGCCCGGCGATCCTTGCTGGCATAACGACAAAGGGACCGGCGGGCGCCACGTCCGCCGAAACCGGGCGGGACCTCGCGTCGGCACCACAGAGGCCACGGCACCGACCGGCCCGCAACGAACATTCGCCCGGAGGAACTCATGAGCGCAACCGGCCCCGACGACGGCGCCCCGCACGAGGGCTCGGAGCGCGATCTCCGGCCCCGGCCCGACGGCGCGCCCGCCGACCCCGGTGCGGCCGAGCAGCAGGCCGCCCACCAGGACGAGCAGCACCCCGGTGCGGCTCCGGAGCCGCACGGCGGCCCCGCCGCCGACACCACCGCGACCTTCGAGACCCCGGCCGGTCCCACGGCCGACCTTCCGGCCGCTCCCCCCGCCGGGGCCCCGCAGCCGCCCGGGCCCGAAGCGGCGGCGGTCGACCCCCCGGCCGCCGCGGGCGGCCCCGAGCACTCGCCCGTTCCCGAACGGCCTTACCACCAGCACCCGCCCGCCCCCGAGGGCGCGGCCGCCCACCAGGGCGGGTACCCCGCCGAGCCGTGGGGCGCCGCGTCCGGCCCGCAGTTCGCCGGGGCCGCGCCGGGCGGGCCGCCGCCGCACGGCGCACCGCCCGGCGGCGGCGACCAGCCCCCGCTCCCGCCGCACGCCGCCTTCGGCTTCGGACCCGGCGGACCCGGCGGACCCGGCGGACCCGGCGGACCCGGCGGGCCCGAGCCGGCGCCGCAGCCGAGGCGGTGGAGCAACCGCCGCGTCCTCGGCGTCGCCGCCGCCACGGCCCTGGTCACCAGCCTGATCGTGGGCCCGGCCGCCGCCGTCGCCACCAACCAGCTCCTCGGCGGCGGTTTCGGCCCGGTCGGGCGGTCGCTGTCCGGCGAGCCGTCCAACAACGTCTCGGCCGGCAACTTCAGCAAGGTCGCCGAAGCGGTCATGCCGAGCGTCGTCTCGGTGCAGTCCGGCGACTCCGGCGGGAGCGGCGTCGTCATCAGCTCCGACGGCCAGATCCTCACCAACAGCCACGTCGTGGGGTCCGAGAAGGACGCCGACCTCGCCGTGGAGTTCAGCGACGGCAGCCAGGCGAAGGCCGAGGTCCTCGGCACCGACCCAGTGTCCGACCTCGCCGTCATCAAGGCCGAGGACCGCTCCGACCTCACCCCCGCTGCGCTCGGCAACTCCGACAAGGTCGAGGTCGGCGCGAACGTCGCCGCCATCGGCTCGCCCCTGGGCCTCTCCGGCACCCTGACCACCGGGGTCATCAGCGCACTCGACCGGCCCGTCAACACCGGTCCGACCGGGCCGGAGGAGGGCCCCGGGCAGCAGCAGGATCCGGGCCTGCCGTTCGCCCCCGGCCCCGGCCCCGAGAAGGAGCAGCAGCCCGAGAAGGAGCCGAAGCCCACCACCTCGACCGTCATCAACGCCTTGCAGACCGACGCGCCCATCAACCCCGGCAACTCCGGCGGCGCCCTGGTCAACGGCAGCGGCGAGGTCATCGGCATCAACACCGCCATCGCCGGGACTAGCGGCAGCCCCACCGGGGGCGCCTCCGGCTCCATCGGCCTGGGCTTCGCCATCCCGATCAACCACGCCAAGCCCATCGCCGAGCAGCTCATCAAGAACGGGTCGGCCGAGTACGCGGCGATCGACGCCACCATCAGCCCCAACTCCGGCGGCAAGGCCGGTGCGGCGGTCGTCGACGTCGAGTCCGACGGCGCCGCCGATAAGGCCGGCCTGCGCAAGGGCGACGTCATCACCGAGATCGGCGACGAAGGCGTCGGCGACCCCGACGTCCTCATCGCGAACATCCGCTCGCACCAGCCGGGCGACAAGGTGGCGCTCACCGTGCAGCGCGACGGCAAGGAGCAGAAGGTCGAGGTCGTCCTCTCCGCCCAGTCCTCGGAGAAGATGGGCGGCTGACCCCGCCCGCCGTGCGGCGTCGGGCCCCGCGGACCCGTCCGCGGGGCCCGACACCGTCAGCTTGACGGGTGCGGGGGCGCTGCACGGCCCTGGCGCCCTCAGGCGAGGGGGTGGGTTACCGTCGCGGATGCGAAGCACCCGGCGGCGGCCACCCTCTCTGGCCGCCGGATGCTCCGCACTCCCCTACTGCGCCCGCTTCGCGGAGTGTCGCGCAGCGGGGCCCGCGGCGGCGGCCTTCCACGTCGCGGGGATGAGGGTGATCGTAAGAAGGACCGGGCTCCTCACGTCAACGGATTTGTCGCGGACCCCGGTCCGCGTCCGTCCGGGGCGGGGGTACTGCGCGCGGCCGACCCCGGACACGCCCGCGCAGTGCGCTGCGCCGCCCGGTGCCGCAGAGTAGTGTTCGCGGCACCGCATCCTCGCCGTTCGACCCGGCACGCCCGCCTCCGCGCCGGCACGCGGCCGCCATGCGGTGCGCTCCCGTCCCTGCGCCGACCGGAGGACCACACCATGGCCGTGCACATCCCGCCGTCCCGTCCCCGGACCCCGCCGCACGGCGTTCGGGGGCCGGCCCCGCACCCCGTGCGCCGCCGCGCGGGGCTGCGGGTCCTCATCGGCACCGACACCTACCCGCCCGACGTCAACGGCGCGGCCTACTTCACCGCGCGCCTGGCCCGCGGGCTCTCCCAACGGGGTGTCGACGTGCACGTCCTGTGCCCGTCGCCCGACGGCCCGCCGCAGGTCGTGCGGTGCGACGGCGTCGTCGAGCACCGGCTGCGCTCCATGTCCTCGCTCGTGCACGAGAGCGTGCGGCTGCCCCTCCCGCCCGGTGTCGGCGGGCACCTCGACCGCCTGCTGTCCCGGTTGCGGCCCGACGTCGTCCACGTCCAGAACCACTTCATCGCCGGGCGGATGCTGCTGCGCGCGGCCCGCAGCAGGGACGTCCCGGTGCTCGCCACCAACCACTTCATGCCGGAGAACCTGTTCGACTACCTGAAGGTGCCGGCCCCGCTGCGCCGCGGCATGTCCGCGTTCGCCTGGCACGACTTCTGCCGGGTCCTCGGCGCGGTCGACCACATGACGACGCCGACCCGCACGGCGGCGCGGCTGCTCCTCGACAAGGGCTTCGAGCAGCCGGTCGAAGCGGTGTCGTGCGGCATCGACCTCGGCCGCTTCCGGCCCCTGGGCGACGAGGCGCGCGACGAGCTCCGCGCCCTGCTGGGCATCCCCGACCGGCCCACGATCGCGTTCGTCGGCAGGCTCGACGCCGAGAAGCACATCGACGACCTGATCAGCGCGCTCCCCATGGTCCGCCCCGACGACGCCCAGCTCGTCATCGCCGGCGTGGGCGCGCAGCGGCAGCGGCTGGCGCGCCTCGCCGAGAGCGAGGGCGTCGCCGGGCGCGTGCGGTTCCTCGGCTTCGTCCCCAACGACGACCTGCCGTCCGCGTACCGCGCGGCCGACGTGTTCGCCATCGCGGGCACGGCGGAGTTGCAGAGCATCGCGACCCTGGAGGCGATGGCGAGCGGGCTGCCCATCGTCGCCGCGAACGCCATGGCGCTCCCGCACCTGGTCCAGGCGGGGCACAACGGATACCTCTACCCGCCCGGCGACACCCCCGCGCTGGCGGCGCACCTGAGCCGGATCCTGACCGCGCCGACCGCGCGGCGCGACCGGATGGGCCGGGCCAGCCGCACCATGGCGGCCGTCCACGACCACGAGAACTCTGTCGCGCGGTTCGAGGGGATCTACCGGGAGCTGGCCCGGGCGCACGCCGGCCGCTGAGCGGGCCCGGTACGCGGCGGGGCGCCCGTGCGGGGCGCGGGGCTCAGTAGGAGCGCCCGGGTTCGGCGCGCTGCCGCCGGGCCGCCGCGCGGCCGGCCGGTGCGCGCGGGCCGGTGCGCGCCTGCCCGGCCTCGGTGCGTACCGCGGTGCGGGGGGCGGAATCAGCGGCGGCGGGGTCGCCGGCGTCCGGTTCGGCGGCGGGCCGCTCGGCGGCCTCGCCGTCCTCGTCGTCGGCGCTGTCGAGCAGCGGGACGGTCACCGCGGCCTTCGCCGGCCGGGTGGACTTGGCGAGGGTGACCGTGCCGGCCATGATCACGGCGGTGGCGACCGCCGCGATGACGCCGTTCATCGGGCCCTCGGGCAGCGGCTCGCCGAAGAACGCCACCCCGATGATCCCCGCAGTGATCGGGTCGCTGATGAGCAGGGTCGCGTAGGCGAGCGCGAAGTGGTGGGTGCGGTAGGCGTTCTGCACGACGAGGGCGCCGCACAGCCCGACGACCAGCGCGACGGCGGTCAGCGGGCGGACGATGTTCAGCGGGTCCTCCAGCACCCCCAGGCCTATGACGCGGGCCAGCGCCGAGGTCACCGCGTAGGCGACGCCGCCGCCCAAGGCGAGGGTCCACGCCTGCACGGCGTCGCCGCTGTAGCGGGCGATGGCGAGGCACGCGAGGAGGACCAGGAGGGCCACACCGGGCAGCATCGACAGGGCGGGATGCTCGAAGTCGGGGGTCTCGGTGTGGTACGGCAGCACGCTGAGCAGGCTGACGAGTCCCACCGTGACGGCGAGCGAGCCGACGACCTGCGACCGGCTGAGCTTGCGCTTGTGGAAGAACGCCGACAGCACCACGGCGAACAGCAGCCCGCTCATGTTGATGGGCTGGATGACGGTCAACGGGGCGTGGCCCAGCGCCCACATGTGCGCGCCGACCCCGCTCACGGTGAGCGCCGTGCCGACCAGCCACCGCGGGCTGTGGGCGAGGTGCCGGAGCAGTCGGAACTGGCTGATCCCCGAGGTGGGAGCGGTGATCACCGTGCGCTCCTGGAGGGCCGCGCCGGCCGCGACGGCCAACGCGCCCGCGACAGCAGCGGCGATGGCCCACGACATTGACCAGCCCCTTGCCTGACTCGTTCCGGACGCGCGCGAACGGCCGCCCTGTGATCTGTCACTGTGCGAGGTTCTCGCCCGGCGTGGGAACGCCGGGCCGGCGCTGTCCGCTCGGCGCGCCCGCGGCGCACCATTACGGCAGAGCCGAATCGTCGAAACGGGACAAAGGGAGCCTACCTACTCCCGAAGGTCACCGCAGCCGGGCCGACCAGCCCTGGAGCGACCCGCCTACCACCGGATACCGCGTGTGCCGACGGCCACCGCCGCAGCGAAAGGCCGCAGAACATGGCATATGCCACATTAGGGGCAGTGTACGCCGACCAGCGGGTTACCGGTGAATCCGTGGCCGTCGCAGTCTAGCCCCGAACACAAGTCGCGAGGTCGCCGCGCGACAGCGCCCCTGCGCAGCCCCTGTGCACAGGCCCGCGGCCGCACGGCGAAGGCTGCCGCTCCGCGCGAAGCGCAAGCGGCACGAAACACCACGGCCCGCCTCGACCGCCAGACCCCGGACACAGACCCGCCACCCGAGGTGGACCAGGACTTGCGGAATCACTCCAACCTGGTGTCGCCGTCACCATGAGCGCGGCCGGATGCCGCGCGGGCGGTGCTCACATGGTGTCGACCACGTCGCGCATGCTGCGGAGCAGCTCGATCAGTGCCGGCCGCAGCGCGGGGTCGACCCCGTCGAACAGCTGGTGCTGGCGCGCGCGCAGCCCCGCCCAGCACTCGTCCAGGGCAACGGCGCCCTCGTCGGTGAGGGTGATGACGGTGATCCGCTCGTCCTCGTCGGAGCGGCGGCGCCGCACCGCGCCCTTGCGTTCGAGCTGCTGGAGCATGCGGGTCGCCGATGGCGACGCGATACCCGCCGCCGCGGCGATCGTGCCGACGGTCGGGCGCCGCTGGGCGCGGACGGTCTCCAGCAGCAGCGCCTGCGGAAGGGTGAGCTTCGGTGCGTCGGCGACCGTGCTGCGCGCGCGGGCGTGCGCCACCGCGTTCATGAGATCACCCCAGGCGTGCAGGAATTCGGTGAACTCCGGATCCTCGCGCGACATTCCCGCTGCCCCCGTCTCCGCCGCCCAAACCCTTTAGGTAGCCTAGACATCAGATAGCCAAGCTACCTAAAACCCCGATAAGCCGCGCTGACCCGGCCCCGCGGTCCGCCCGGAGCACCGCGGCCTCCCCGGGAAACGGCGCAGGGCGGCCTAGGGTTGCCGGTGCGCCCGTGCGCTCAGCGCGCATACGTGCCGTCCGAACCGGCCGGACCGAAATACACGGCCCGCAAAAGGGGGAGCAGGTTTGACGTCGCTGGTGGTCGCGCATTTCGTGGCCGCGACACTAGCCCCGCTGCTAGTGCGCTGGTGGGGCCGGAACGCCTTCCTCGTCCTCGCCCTCGTCCCCGGTGCCACCGCCCTGTGGGCGCTGGTGCGCGCCCCGGCGGTCGTCGCTGGGCGGCCGGTCGCCGAGTCGTACCCCTGGGCGCCGGAGTTCGGGCTGACCCTCGCGTTCCGCATGGACGTGCTCGGCCTGGTCATGACCTTGATCGCGGCCGGTATCGGCGCACTGATCCTGGTCTACTGCGCGCGCTACTTCACCGACGACGAACCGGGGCTCGGCAGGTTCGCCGGGGTCCTCACCGGCTTCGCCGGGGCCATGCTCGGCCTGGTCCTCGCCGACGACATGATCCAGCTCTTCATCTACTGGGAGCTGACCACCGTCTTCTCCTACCTGCTCATCGGCCACTACACCGAGCGCAAGAAGAGCAGGCGGGCGGCGACCACCGCGCTGACCGTGACCACGCTGGGCGGGCTCGCCATGCTGGTGGGCGTCATCATGCTCGGCGAGACCACGGGCACCTACATCATCTCCGAGCTGCTCGCCGACCCGCCCGGAGCGAGCGCGCTCGTCGGTACCGCGCTGGTGCTGATCCTGATCGGGGCGCTGTCGAAATCGGCGCTGACCCCGTTCAGCCTGTGGCTGCCGGCCGCCATGCAGGCGCCCACCCCCGTCAGCGGCTACCTGCACGCCGCGGCCATGGTCAAGGCCGGAGTGTACCTGATCGCACGGTTCACCCCCGCGTTCGGCGACTTCGCGGTATGGCAGGCCGTCACCATCGTGTTCGGGCTGGTCACGATGGTGCTCGGCGGCTGGAAGGCGCTGCGGCAGTACGACCTGAAGCTGCTCCTCGCCTACGGCACCATCAGCCAGCTCGGCTTCCTCACCGCGCTGCTCGGCGCCGGCACCCGCAACGCGGCGCTCGCGGGGCTCGCCATGCTGTGCGCGCATGCCCTGTTCAAGGCCGCGCTGTTCCTGCTCGTCGGCATCATCGACCACGGCACGGGAACGCGCGACCTGCGCGAACTGTCGGGCCTGCGCCGGTCGATGCCCGCCGTGTTCTGGGTGTCGGCCGTTGTCCTGGCGTCCATGGCCGGGCTGCCGCCGACAGCGGGCTTCGTGGCGAAGGAGGCGGCGTTCGGGGCCTTCGGCAACGGCGGGCTGTGGGAGACCGCCGCGCTGGCGGGCATGGTCGTCGGCTCGGTGCTCACGGTCGGCTACTCGCTGCGCTTCCTGTGGGGCGCGTTCGCGACGAAGCCCGGCACCGCCGCGACTCCGGTGCACGCCCCCGACCCGCTGTTCCTCGCCCCCGCCGCGATCCTCGCCGCGCTGAGCCTGATCGGCGGGCCGCTGGCGGCGCTCGTCGACCCGGTGGCAGCGGTCTACGCCGACTCCGTCCCCTGGACCGGCGGCGCCGGCGCCGAGCACCTGCTGCTGTGGCACGGCTTCGAGGTCCCGCTGCTGCTCTCGGTCCTGTGCGTGCTGGGCGGGTTCGCGCTGTTCGGCGTGCGCGGCCGGGTCGAGTGGCTGGGCGCGCGGTGGGCCCTGATCGACCCCGACCGCCTCTTCCGCCGCTTCCTCGCCTGGTTCGACACGTTCGCCGTCCAGGTCACCGGCGCCACCCAGCGCGGGTCGCTGCCCATCTACCTGGGCACCACCCTGGTCGTGCTGGTCGTGGTGTGCGCCGCCGCGATCATCCGCGGGGAGCTGTGGGAGATCCCCGCACCGCCCATCCGGGTGTGGGACACCCCGTTGCAACTGCTGCCCGCCACCGTCATCGCCGTCGCGGCACTGTGGACGCTGCTGGTCCGCCGCCGCCTCTTCGCGGTGATCCTGGTGGGGCTCACCGGCTACGGGACCGCCTCGCTGTTCGTGCTCCAGGGCGCCCCCGACATCGCCCTCACCCAGTTCCTCGTCGAGACCATCAGCCTCGTCGTGTTCGTGCTGGTGCTGCGGCGCCTCCCCAGCCGGTTCTCGACGCCGACCCTGCGCGGCCGCCGCATCTGGAACCTGCTGGTCGGCGCCGCGATGGGCGCGTTCGTCGCGTCCATCGCCTACTTCGCCCTCGCCGGCCGCCAGGCGGAGTCGGTCTCCAGCGGCTTCCCCGCCGCGGCGGAGGAGGCCGGCGGCAAGAACATCATCTCGGTGATCCTGGTCGACCTGCGCGCCTGGGACACCATGGGCGAGATCTCGGTGCTCGCCGTCGCGGCGGCCGGCGTCGCGAGCCTGATGTTCGTCCGCCGCCGCACGTCCACCGCGCGGACCCGCCTGGTCGACCCGGCGCTCCCCCAGCTCGGCGTGCACACCCCCATCAGCCCGGCGCCGCCGTCGGGCGGCACCGCGTGGCAGCCCGTCGGCCTCGCGTCGGCGGGCAACCTGCTGCGGGTCCAGCACCGGTGGAACCCCCTGTGGCTGCCCGGCGCCGAGGCCCTCAGCGAGGAGCGGCGCTCGATCATCTTCGAGGTGATCGCCAGGATGCTGTTCCCCGTCATCATGCTGCTCTCCGTGTACCTGCTGTTCACCGGGCACACATCGGTCGGCGGCGGGTTCGCCGGGGGGATCGTGGCCGGGCTCGGGCTGATGGTGCGCTACCTCGCCGGCGGCCGGTTCGAGCTCTACGCGTCCGTCCGCGCCCAGCCCGGCGCCCTGATCGGCTTCGGCCTGGTCATCGCCCTGGGCACCGCCGTCGGCGGCGCGGTGTTCGGCACCGAGATCCTGGAGGGCGCGGTGTGGGAACCGCACGTCCCCCTCCTCGGCCACCTGCACCTGACCAGCTCGCTGATCTTCGACTTCGGGGTGTACCTCCTGGTGATCGGGTTGGTCCTGGACATCCTGCGCAGCCTCGGGGCGCGCATCGACGAGCAGCTCGACCGCGAGGCCGAACGCGAGGCCGCGGCAGAGGAGGTCAGCGCGTGAACGACACACCGACCCTCGTCCTGGTGGCCGTCGTCGGGGTCCTCGTCGCCAGCGGTGTGGTGCTGCTGCTCGAACGCAGCCTGACCCGCATCCTGCTCGGCGTCATCCTCATGGGCAACGGCGTCAACCTGATGCTGCTGTCGACGGGCGGCGCGGCGGGCGGCCAGCCGCTGCTCGGGTCCACCCCCGAGAACGAGATGTCCGATCCGCTGCCGCAGGCCATGATCCTCACGGCGATCGTCATCACCCTGGGGGTGACCGCGTTCCTCCTCGCGATGGCGCACCGCAGCTGGCAGCTCCAGGGCAACGACGAGGTGCAGGACGACGCCGAGGACCGCCGGATCGTCCTCGGCGGCGGCCGCGTCGAGCTGCGCCACCGGATCCGCGCCCAAAAGCGCGACCTGCGCCGCCAGATCGAGGAGCAGCGGACGCAGATGCAGCGGCAGATGGACGCCGAGGACGAGCGCGAGGCGGCGGAGCGCGACGAGATCCGCAGCGAGATCGCGCAGGCGAAGGCCGACCTCCGCGCGTGCATGGCCGACGAGGACCGTTACGGGACGGAGCAGGCCGCCAGGTACATGCTCGACCGCAAGCGCAACGTCCGGGAACAGGTCGCCGCCTACCAGGCGCGGGTCGACAAGGCCAGGGGCAGCCTGAAGGAGCACGTGCGCGCCGACCGCGAGGCGGAACGGGAACTGCACCGGGAGCTGCGGCAGAACATCCGCAGGCAGAAGCGCGAGCTGCGGCGGGCCATCCGCTCCGAGCGCGAACGGCTCGCCCGCGCCGAGGACAGCGACATGCAAGGAGCCGACTAGATGCACGACTTCCTGCATTACCTGGTCCCGCTGCCCGTCGTGCTCCCGCTGCTCAGCGCCGGCGCGAAGCTCGCCGCCGGTGTCCGCTTGCAGCGCGTCCAGCGGGTGGTCAGCGTCGCCACCCTCGCCGCCGTGCTGCTCATCGGGATCACCCTGCTGATCGGGACCGACCTGTACGGCCCGCAGGTCGTGCACGTCGGCGGCTGGGGCGCGCCCATCGGCATCGCGCTGGTGGCCGACCGCCTCTCGGCGCTCATGGTGACCGTGTCCGCCGCCATCACCCTGGCCGTGCTGGTGTACTCCATCGGCCAGGGCATGGCCGACGAGGACGAGGTCGCGCCGCTCGCCGTGTACCACCCGACGTTTCTGATCCTGGTCGCCGGGGTGTCCAACGCGTTCCTCGCCGGCGACCTGTTCAACGTCTACGTGGGCTTCGAGATCCTGCTCACGGCGAGCTACGTGCTGCTGACCCTCGGCGGCACGCAATCGCGCATCCGGGCGGGCGCCACCTACGTGGTGGTGTCGCTGCTGTCCTCCGTCATCTTCCTGGTCGGGATTGGCGCCGCCTACGCGGCCACCGGCACGGTGAACATGGCGCAGCTCGGCGTGCGGCTCGCGGACATCCCCGAGGAGCTGCGCCTGGTCCTCCAGGTGATGCTGCTGACGGCGTTCGCCATCAAGGCCGCCGTGTTCCCGCTGTCGGCGTGGCTGCCCGACTCCTACCCGACCGCCCCCGCGCCGGTCACGGCGGTGTTCGCCGGGCTGCTCACCAAGGTCGGGGTCTATGCGATGATCCGCACCCAGACCCTGCTGTTCCCCGGCGGGCAGGTCGACGAGCTGCTGATGTGGGTGGCGCTGGCGACCATGGTCGTCGGCATCATCGGCGCCGTCGCGCAGACCGACATCAAGCGCCTCCTGTCGTTCACCCTCGTCAGCCACATCGGGTACATGGTCTTCGGGATGGCGCTCGGCAGCCAGCTGGGCCTGGCCGGAGCGGTGTTCTACGTCGCCCACCACATCACCGTGCAGACCACATTGTTCCTGGTCACCGGGTTGATCGAGCGCCGGGGCGGCAGCACGTCAATGGACGACCTGGGGGGCTTGGCGAAGCTGTCGCCGCTCGTCGCGGTGCTGTTCTTCATCCCCGCGATGAACCTGGCGGGCATCCCGCCGTTGTCGGGCTTCCTCGGCAAGCTCGGCCTCATGCAGGCCGGCGTGCAGCTCGGCGGGCCCCTCGCCTACACGCTCGTCGCCGGGTCCGTGCTGACCAGCCTGCTCACGCTGTACGCGATCGCGCGAGTGTGGAACTACGCGTTCTGGCGCGCCCCGGCCGAGGGCGCCGTCGCCGAGCCGGGGACCGTGCTGGAGACCTCGGAGGAGGAGTCGCCGACCTCGGCGTTCGGCCCCGGCGAGGCCATGGGGCCGTCGTCGCGGGTGCGCGCGCCCGGCGTCCGCACCGTCAGCGGACGCGCCGCGACCCTCGGCGGGCGCACCATCACCACTTCCGCCACGTTCCCGCGCACCATGCTGGTGGCGACGGTGGGGCTGGTCGCCATGGGCATCGCCTTCACCGTGTTCGCCGGGCCGCTCATCGGCTTCAGCGACCGCGCGGCAGAGGAGCTGCTGGAGCGGGCCCCCTATATCGACGCGGTCTTTCCCGGAGGGACCTCATGAGCCGCCCCGACGGACCGCAGCGGCCGCCCCTGAGCTTCGCCGTGGGGCGCCGCGTCATCCAGCTGCCGCTGGTGGCGTCGCTGCTCGTGGTGTGGGTGCTGCTGTACGGCGAGCTGTCGCCGGCGGTGGTGGCGTCCGGCCTGGCCGTGGCGGTGGCGATCGTCTGGGTGTTCCCGCTGCCTGCGGTGGACACCGGGCTGCGGCTGCGCCCCTACGGCCTGCTGGTGTTCGCCGCGCACTTCGCGGTGGACCTGGTGGCCGCGAGCGCGCGCGTCGTCCGCACCGCGTTCGCGTTCGGGCGCACCCCGCGCAGCTCGGTCATCGCGGTGCCCCTGCGCACCGAGTCCGACGTGCTGCTCACGGGGACCGCCATCACGGTCTCCGTCATCCCCGGCAGCGTGATCGTGGAGGTCCGCTACGCCACCTCGACACTGTTCGTGCACGCGCTCGACGTGCAGGACCGCGATGCCGCCGACGCCGCCCGCCGCGACGTGCTCCGCGTGGAGGAGCGGGTGACGAAGGCGTTCGGCACCCGCGCCGACATCAGACGGCTCGAGGAGAAGGCGGCGCTGGAACACGCGCTCGACGACGGGGAGGTCCTGTGAGCATCATGTGGATCGCGATCGCGCTGCTGCTCAGCGCGGCCACGCTGCTGAGCATGGTCCGGCTGCTGCTCGGCCCGTCGATCCTGGACCGCTCCATCTCGCTGGACGTGCTGCTGGCCTGCGCCATCGCCGGGATCGGCGCGTACGGCGCCTATCACCGCGAGGCCTCGGTGCTGCCGATCCTGCTGGTGCTCGCTCTCCTCGGGTTCGTCGGCTCGGTGAGCGTGTCGCGGTTCGTCGCGAAGCAGGAGAAATCGGCCCCGCCGGAACCGCTCGAAGACGTGGAGGACCGGTGAGCACCATGGAGACCGTCCTGGAGTGGGTCGCGCTGGGCTGCCTGCTCGGCGGGGCGCTGCTGTCCTTCGCCGCCGGTGTGGGGCTGGTGCGGTTCCCCGACCTGCTCTCGCGGCTGCACACCGCCGCGAAGCCGCAGATCCTCGGGCTGATACTGATCCTGATCGGGATCGGCCTGCGGCTGGCGCCGGACCCCCAGGTGGGGATCCTGCTGCTGGTCGCCCTCTTCCAGCTGCTGACGGTGCCGGTGGCGGCGCACATCGCCGGCCGGGTGACCTACCGGACGTCCCGGGTCCGCCGCGACCTGCTGGTCATCGACGAGCTCCGCGACCAGCTCGACGAGGACAAGGCGGGGCCCGAACAGCGCTGAGGCCCCGCACGGCGGTGCCGTGCGGGGCCTCCGCCCGTTGCCGACCGGCCGCGCCGCGTCCGGTCGCGCGGGGTCACGACGCCTCGTTGCCGCCGCTGCCCTGCCCGGGTCCGTTCCGGGACCGTTCCTGGATCTTCCGCAGCAGTTCGCGCTTTGCCGCCTGGGCGTCGCCGCCGCCGCGCTGCCCCTTGGCCGGGGCGCCGCGCAGGGCGCTCTTCGAGTGCTTGCTGCGCTGTCCGCCGATTCCGAGCATGTTGTTGCGTCCAGTAGGCATGGGGGCCTCCTTCTCTTCCGTCTCGTCCGTCCGGTGCGACGAAACGCATCGTCTCGCCAAGAACACGATGCGGCAAGTTCTTTTCCTTGTCAAGACGAAACGTCTCGGTTCGTTCTTTTGGTAGCGTCTCGTCCCATGGCATACGAGAAGAGGCCCGACTCCTCCCGGCGGAGCGAACGCTCCCGCACCGCGATCCTCGACGCCGCGATGGCGCAGGTCGCCGAGCTCGGCTACCAGAAGACCACCATCGAGGGCATCGCCGCGCGCGCCGGCGTCGGCAAGCAGACGATCTACCGCTGGTGGCGGTCGAAGGGCGAAGTCCTCTTCGACGCGGTCGAGATGTCCATCGAGGAAGGGGCGGGGGCGGTCGAAGGGGAGGAGCCCGCGCTGCCCGACACCGGCGACATCGCCGCCGACCTGAAGACCGTCCTGCGCGCCACTGTCGACGAGTTCACCGACCCCCGGCTGGGCCCCGTCCTCCGCGCGCTCAACACCGAGATCCAGATCGACGAGGCCCTCGCCGAACGCAACCGGACGCGCTCCCTCGAACCCGGCTGGGCGGCCTACGAGGCGCGCCTGCGCGCCGCGCAGGAGGCCGGCCAGATCGACGCCGACGCCGACGTGCGCACCGTTGTCGAGATGCTCACCGGGCCGCTCACCTACCGCTGGCTGTTCCAGACCGGCCCGCTCACCCACGCCTACGCCGACACCCTCGCCGACATGACGCTGAAGGCGGTGGGGCGGGACTGAGGGCGCCCCGGGGTCAGCCGCCGGGCGGCGGCAGGACGGGCAGGTCGAAGCCGATCGCCAGGCCCCCGCCGTCCCTGTTGTAGGCGAACACCCTGCCGCCGTGGGAGAGCGCGATCTCCTGCACCATCGACAGCCCCAGCCCCGAACCGGGCATGCTCCTGGCCGGTGTGGCGCGGTAGAAGCGCTCGAAGACGTGCGCGAGTTCGCCGGGCTCGATGCCGGGGCCGCGGTCGCGCACCTCGACCCGGCCGCCGCGCACCACGATCTCGACGGGCTGCGCGCCGCCGGGGTCGAACTTCAACGCGTTCTCGACCGGGTTCGACAGTGCGCGTTCGAGCGCCTGCGGGCGGCCGAACACCGCGCTGTCATCGGCGTCCACCACGATCTCGCGGCCGCTGCGCCGCCCCGAGCGCGCGGCGACGCGCTCGGCGACGTCGCGCAGCGCCACCTCCTGGGCCGGCTCGTCCGCCCGGGTCTCCGTCGCCAGCTCGACCAGTTCGCTCACGAGGTCGGTGAGTTCGCGGGTCTCGCCCTGCAAGTCGTCGATGAGCCGGCGGCGCGCCTCAGGGGAGAGCCGCTCCAGCCGGTCGAGCACACTGACGTTGGTCCGCAGGCTGGTCAGCGGGGTGCGCAGCTCGTGCGACGCGTTCTGCACCAGGCGGCGCTGGTCCTGCTTGGACGCCGTCAACCGGGCCAGCATCGCGTTGAACGCCCGGCCGAGCCGGCCCACTTCGTCCTTGCCGCCGCCCTGGTCGGGCGCCACCAGGTCGAGCCGCCCGGTCGAGGTGACGTACTCGGCGGCCTCGGTGAGCCGCACCAGGCGCCCCGTGATGCGCCGCGCGATCAGCCAACCCGTGCACGCCGCACCGACGAGCACCACGCCGCCGATGGCGAGCATCTGGAGCGCCAGCGTGCCCAGCATGTTCTCCATCGGCGACAGCCGCTGGCCGATCTGGACCGCGCCTGTGCCGCCGCCCAGCGACACCGTGGCGATGCGGTAGTTCTCCCCGTTGGAGGTGTCCTCGCGGGTGCGCACCGACGCGACGGAGTCCATGGCCGCCACCTGGCGGTCGACCAGGTCGATCGGCAGGTAGTCGAGCCGCTGCGGCGGCCGGAACTGGAACGACAGCGAGCCGTCGGGCGCGAGCACCTGGTAGGTGAACGACTCCGACGCCAGCAGCCGCAGCGACCCGGATCCGTCGTGGTTCGGGGTCTGGTTGCGGACGTCGCGCGCGAGGTTCTCGACGGTGCTGTCGAAGTCCTGCTGCGCGTCGGTGCGGATCAGCGCCGCGGCCGCGCTGTAGGCGAGCGAGCCGAGCAGGGCGATGATCACCGCCGCGACCAGCGCGAAGATCAGCGCGAACCGGGCGCCGAGCGTCCACTCGTCCAACCGCGGCCACCGCGCGCGCCGCCCGGTCCGCGGCGCGTGCCCGTGCGGCGCGGAGCCCTGCCGAGAAGACTCCCCGCCGGCCGCCGACCCGGGCCCGGGCGCGGCGTCGGGCCCGGCCGCGCCGCCGTTCGGTGCGGGTCCGGACATCACTGCGGCCGGATCGTGTATCCGACGCCGCGGATGGTCTGGATCAGCGGCGGCGTCCCGGCGGGTTCGAGCTTGCGCCGGAGGTAGCTGATGTACACGGCGAGGTTCTTGGACTCCGGCCCGAAGTCGTATCCCCAGATGCGGTCGTAGATCGTGGAGTGGTCGAGCACGATCCCGGCGTTGCGCACGAGCAGCTCCAGCAGGTCGAACTCCGTCTTGGACAGCTCGACCTCGCGCTCGCCGCGCCACACCCGCCGCGCCTCGGGGTCCAACCGCAGGTCGCCGACGTGCAGCAGCTGCCCGGCCTGGCCTTCGGCGACCGGCGCCGCCCGCCGCAGCAGGGCCCGCAGCCGCGCCAGCAGTTCGTCGAGCTCGAAGGGCTTGGGCAGGTAGTCGTCGGCCCCGGCGTCGAGCCCGGCGACCCGGTCGGGGGTCTCGACCCGGGCGGTGAGCATCAGGATGGGGGTGCGATCGCCCTCGGCCCGCAGCACCCGCGACACCCCGAGCCCGTCGACCCCCGGCATCATGACGTCGAGCACCAGCAGGTCGACCGGATCCTTGTGCACGACGGCCAGCGCCTGCACACCGTCGCCCACGGTCCGCACCTCGTAGCCCTCCAGCTCAAGGGCGCGCTCCAACGACTCCCGGATGGCGCGGTCGTCATCGGCGACGAGGATCCGATTCGCAGTGCTCATGCCCCTCATCGTCGCCCATGACGGTTAGCCGTTGGTAAGAGACACGGCCCCCCGCAGTGAGAACCCGCCCCATCGCGCCCGGACCACCGCGTTTGCCTGGTGACCAGGGCGAGCACCCGCGCCGTGGCGTCGAGCGTCCACCAGTCCGATGTAGCCGTATGCCACCGAAAGCAGCCCAATGCGGACATTGGCGATGGCGTCTTCACCATCGAGGCACTTGGCGCAGACCCGAAGCACGACCCTTACAGAGTTCTTCACCTTCAGTGATTTCTCAATCACATGAAATGTGAACGTAATGTAATGATTCAATCATCCCATGATTCTACTTCAAAGTTTCAGTCAGGAAATTTAAGAGATCATGATTTTCAACCCCCATTCCATTGCTATGATTTCGAACATAGAAATTAGCTTTGAAGTTCGATTTCAGAAGCAAATAATTGGGATTATATGACAACAAAAGAATTCATACGAGTTTTTATATCCTATAGCCATGATGACGAAGATCATAGATTCGAAATCGCCAACCTCGCACAAGAACTTCGAAAGAGGGGAATTGATGCTTGGATCGATTTATTTGATGAGGCCCCTCCTCCACCATCGTGGCCATTGTGGATGTATGAACAAATTGAAATTTCTGACTACGTCATCCTTGTTGCGACTGAGACCTATTTGCGCAGGCATCTTGGCCGGGAAGTTCCCGGCCGAGGAGTGGGTGTCAAATGGGAAGGTTCGGTTATTACGGCAGACATTTATCATGCAGAAAGCGACCCAGCAAAATTTGTACCGGTAATAGTATCTCCATCTGATTACGCATACATACCTCCACCGTTCCGACTTACGAGCTACTATGATATAGGAAACTCTGAAAACTGGAATCTGGATTCACTAGTCAGAAGACTTAAGGGGCAGCCGACGATCATCCCGGCGCTAGTCAAATCTGAAGAATCTACTTCGAACCAAGAGAGAGAGGATACAGTTTTTGACCAGATTACTTCGATGATTGAATCCGGAGAGCGTGTTGAAGCAAAAGGGCGTCTCGAATGCATAATCGGCTCCGGTTCAATGCCCGATGATGCGCGAGCTGCGTTCATTCTCGGATCGCTTCACCACGAGGATGAGCTATACAGCCTTGCCATCTCCGCCTATCGCAGGGTACTCGACTACGGTGAAGCTAGTGGCCTAGCAGAATTGGCTTCACAAAATTTGCAGATAGTACTTGAAACCATGAACAGTCATTATGGCGACGGAGGCCCCGTCGCCGCTGCCCGCGAGTGGTTAGGACTTGTTCAACTCGGTCGAATTAAAGAACTCTGGCCTAGAATAGACAAGAACACTCGAACGGTACTGTCCCAGGCATGGGTTATTGCCAATGAAAGCCACCCCCGTCTCATTGGGCTCAACCAAGAAGAACTCGCTGAACGACTGAGTCAAGCCAGGCCAAAAGGTAATCTCTCAAAACAATTCCTTGCAACACAACTATCCGAATTCAAGGACGCCTATCGTCAGTATGACCCAGAAACATGGGGGGCCGCAGAGAAACCGCGCCGCTTCAAAATCGATTATGAATTGGTAATAATAAATAATGGAAACCCAGGGAGAGATAGTTTCCTGGGAACCCGGAATGCAACTGCGCGCATTCCCTCTTCTAATGAGGCGACAGATTGATCAATGGTATGTTGCCAGTTTCGGTTCCAACATACCAATTCCAGGATGGCCACCAACGAGCGAGGAGCTTATTGTTCAAAACGTAGACTTTAAGTGACTAATGATCTCTTGCGGAACGTGTGCGGAATGCTATCGCACCAAACCGCCTTCGAGCGCTACTCCCGAGCACGTCAGCGGGCATGTAACCACTCCAAAATATTCAGCTGGAAAAAGGACACAACTCGAACTAAGAGAACCGCGGTCAGCGGGGTGTCCGTCCTTGTCGGGGGATCTGCGCCGTCGTCCCACCGGTCGTTCGGGCCGGCACCGAGCCGCGGTCAGGTGCGCGGGGCGGGGTGCCATAGGGGGAAGTGGGCCAGGCCGCGCAGTGACATCATGCGGCGGCGGGTGGGCAGGCCGCGGCGGACGAGGTCGGGCATCCGCTCGGCGACCGCGCGGAAGAAGACCTCCCCCTCCAACCGGGCCAGGGGCGCGCCGATGCAGTAGTGGGGGCCGCTGCCGAACGCGATGTGGGGAGCGGGGTCCTCCCTGGTGATGTCGAACCGCTCCGGGTCGGGGTAGACGGCGGGGTCGCGCCCCGCGGCCCCCATGAGGACGAACACCTGGTCGCCGCGGGCGATCCGCTGACCGGCGAGCCAGACGTGCTCGTTGGCGATGCGGATGGTGGCCTGCGCGGGCGAGTCGTAGCGCAGCACCTCCTCGACCACCTTGGGGGCCAGGTCGGGCCGTTCGCAGAGCAGCCGCCACTGCCCCGGGTTGGCCAGCAGCGCGAGCATGCCGTTGCCGATGAGGTTGACGGTCGTCTCGAACCCGGCGATGAGCAGCACCCATGTCAGGGAGAGCAGCTCGGCCGGTGTCAGCCGTCCCTCGTCGAGCGCGCCGGCGAGGCGGGTGATCACGTCGTCGCCGTCCGAACCGGCCCGCTCCGGGACGAGCTCCGCGAACAGCGCGTACAGGTCGCGGGTGGCACGGGCGAGCTCCTGGGCGTGCCTCGGGGAGCGGACGCCGTCGATGGAGCGCGCGACGACCCTGCCGTACTCGGCGAAGCGCTCGAAGTCCCCGTCGGGCACGCCGATGAGGTCGGAGATCACCGTGATGGGCAGGGGCGACGCGATGTCGGCCATCAGGTCGAAGCCGCCCTTGCGCTGCGCGGCGTCGAGCAGCCGGTGCGTCACCTGCTCGATGCGCGGGCGGTAGTGCCGCATCATCTTGGGGCTGAAGGCCGGGGCGGCGATGCGGCGGAGGCGGCCGTGGTCGGGCGGGTCGATGTGCATGATCGAGAAGTCGTGTTCGGCGCCCGCGCGGTACTCCAGCGGGCCGGGTTCGCCGATCCGGTACGGCTCGGCCCGCACGCCGAAGCGCGGGTCGCGGAGGACCTCGCCGCCGATCCGGTGCCCGGTGATCAGCCACACTCCGGCCGAGCTGCGGGTCACCGGCCCGGCGGCCCGCAGCCGCCGGTGGACCGGGTACGGGTCGAGCATGCCCTCGCGCAGGTAGAGCCTGCTGAACGGGTCGTCCAGCACGCGCCCGCGGATCCACGTCTCCCCGAAGGCCCTGGTGATCTGCGCGGTGGACCGCAGCGTCTCCTGCACGTTCATGGTGTGCGTCCCTTCCGCCCCGGGCGCACCCGCGGTGCCGGCCCGGCGCAAAAACCTAAGCGATCGCTCCAGATTCTAACCCCGTGTCTCGGGGCGCCGCACGTGCGCCCGGCCGGACCCACCGCGGGACCGGCCCGGCCGGGTCATCGGGCCCCAGGACGCCGGGGCGGCGGGGCGCGCGGGGACCGGTGCGCCGGGCTCGGCCGCGGGCCCCGGCGGACGCCGCGCCCGATCCGGGCCGGCCCACCGGAGCGGCAAGCTGCATCCGGGGCGCGGACAGGGTAGACGTGAGAGGTCGAGGCCGCCGCCCCGCGAAGGGCGGACCGGCCGAACCCGCTGCGACTTTGGAGTGCTCATGGGCACGAACGCCAGGCCCCACCATCTGCCGCTGCGCCTGCTCCCGGGCGCGTTCATCCTCAACTCCGGGCTGGGCAAGCGCAATCCCGACCCCGACACCGCCGCCCACGTGCACGCCGAGGCGGCCAGGGCCTACCCGTTCCTCAAGGACATGGACCCGCAGACCTTCGTCCGGCTGCTCAGCACCGGTGAGATCGCGGTGGGCGCCGCGCTGCTGGCCCCGTTCGTGCCCGGCGCCGTCGCCGGGGCCGCGCTGACCGGGTTCTCCGCGAGCCTCCTCGGCCTGTACTTCACCGACCCCGAGGCCCGCGAGAGCGACGGCATCCGCCCGTCCGGCAAGGGCATCGCGCTGGCGAAGGACTCCTGGCTGCTCGCCATCGGCCTCGCCCTGATCGCCGAGGACCTCTGCGGGCGGCGAGGTGCGCGCCGGCCGCGGCGAGGGCTCAGGCGTCGGGGCTGAACGCCCGGGTCCTGCGCAGCCCCGCCGCGCGCCCCTTCGCGGCGACGACCAGCGCCATCTTGCGCGACGCCTCGTCGAGCATCTCCGCGCCGAGCATGACCGCGCCGCGGCGCTGCACCGTCGTCGCGTGCGCGTAGGCGTCCAGGATCAGCTCGGCGTGGTCGTAGTCGTCCTGGTCGGGCGCGTAGACCTCGTTCGCCGCGTCGACCTGGGCGGGATGCAGCACCCATTTGCCGTCGAACCCGAGGGCCGCGGTGCGCCGCGCGGACCGCGTGAACGCCGCCGTGTCGCGGACCTGGAGGTAGGGGCCGTCGATGGCCTGGAGGCCGTTGGCGCGCGCCGCCATGAGGATGCGCATCAGGACGTAGTGGTAGGCGTCGCCGACGTCGTACCCCGGCGGCTGCTCGCCGACCACGAGGGTCTTCATGTTGATGCTGGCCATGAAGTCGGCGGGGCCGTAGACCAGCGACTCGACGCGCGGGGACGCCGCGGCGATCGCGTCGACGGCGACCAGCCCGCGGGCGTCCTCGATCTGCGCCTCGATGCCGATGCGGCCGACCTCCAGGCCGACCGCGCGCTCGATCTGGGTGAGCAGGGTGTCGAGCCACCGCACCTGGGCCGCCTCGGTGACCTTCGGGAGCACCAGGCTGTCCAGGTGCGCCCCCGCGCCCTCGACGACCTCGATGACGTCCCGGTAGGTCCACGCCGTGCTCAGGTCGTTGACGCGCACCGAGCGGATCCGATCGCCCCACCCGCCCTCGGCCAGCGCCCGGACCACCAGCCCGCGCGCCTCGTCCTTCGCCGCCGGGGCGACCGCGTCCTCCAGGTCGAGGAAGAACGCGTCGACAGCGAGGTCGCGCGCCTTGGCGATGAACCGCGGGTTCGACCCCGGCACCGCAAGGACCGACCGCCTCGGCCGCGCAGCCACCGCATCCATCCCGTTCTCCCCCCGATCGACGTCCGCGCCGCCCATCCTGCCGCGTCCCGGGGCCGGTGCGCACCCGCGTAGCCTGGTGGGGCAGGTGTCGCGATTCGGGGGAGGGCGCACCATGGCGCACGCTGACGACCATGTCCACGGGGACGGCCCGGCCGCGGCGGGCGGCGGATCCGCCGAGCAGGGGGCCGCGACCGCGCACCGCACCAGTTCGCACTGGGGCACCTACGAGGTACTGGTGCGCGACGGCACCGTCACCGGGGCGCGCCCGGGGCCCGACGACCCCGATCCGGCGCCGCTCATCGCCAACGTCCCCGCGGCCCAGCACCACGCCACCCGCATCGGCACGCCCGCGGTGCGGCGCCGCTGGCTGGAGAACGGGCCCGGACCCGACCTGCTGCGCGGCGACCCCGATGACGACTACGTCGCCCTCGACTGGGACACCGCCCTCGACCTGCTCGCCCGCGAGCTCCGCCGGGTCCGCGAGACCCACGGCGACGGAGCGGTGTTCGGCGGGTCCTACGGGTGGGCCGGCGCCGGCCGGTTCCACCACGCGCAGAGCCAGCTGCACCGCTTCCTGAACACGACCGGCGGCTACACCCGCTCGGTCGGCACCTACAGCCACGGCGCGGTCGAGTCGCTGCTCCCGCACCTCATCGGGCCCGACGGAACGCGCGACCTGCTGCGCCGCCCGGCGACCTGGGACACCGTCGCGGCGCACACCGACCTGCTGGTCACCTTCGGCGGGCTGCGCGGCTCCAACACCTGGGTGGCGTCGGGGGGCCGCGCGGCGCAGACCGCCGTCCCGGCGATGCGGGCCGCCGCGGCGAACGGCACCGCGTTCGTCTCCGTCAGCCCGCTGCGCGACGACACCCCCGAGGACGTCGGCGCCGAGTGGCTGCCGGCGGCACCGGGCACCGACACCGCACTCATGTTCGCGCTCATGCACGTCCTGTTCGACGAAGGGCTGGCCGACCGCGAATTCCTCGGCCGGTACACCGTCGGAGCCGACCACCTGCGCGACTCCATCATGGGCGGCGCCGACGGCGTCGCGAAGTCCCCCGAATGGGCGGAAGGGATCACGGGGGTCCCGGCGGCGGCGATCCGCGGCCTCGCCCGGCGCATGGCGGCGGGCCGCACACTGGTCAACGTCGGCTGGTCGGTGCAGCGCGCCCGCTACGGCGAGCAGCCGCTGTGGGCCGGGCTAGCGCTGGCGTCCTGCCTGGGCCAGGTCGGGCTCCCCGGCGGCGGGTTCGCGTCCGGGTACGGCTCCAGCGGCAACTACGGCGGGGGCGCCACGCCCGGCGGGATCCCCCGCTTCGCGCAGGGGGCCGACCCCGTGCGGTCGTTCATCCCCGTCGCCCTGGTGAGCGACATGCTGCTGCACCCGGGCGAGGCGTTCGACTTCGACGGCAGCCGGCTCGTGTTCCCCGACATCCGGCTCGTGTGGTGGGCCGGCGGCAACCCGTTCCACCACCACCAGGACCTCTCCCGGCTGCGCACGGCGTTCGGGCGGCCCGAGACCGTCGTCGTCGGCGAGACCCACTGGACGGCGACGGCGCGCCACGCCGACATCGTCCTCCCGTCGACCACCACCCTGGAGCGCGACGACATCGCCGCCAGCCAGGGCGACCTCACCCTCCGCGCCATGGCGCGCGCCGTCGCCCCGCACGGGCAGGCGCGCGACGAGTACGACACCTACGCGGCGCTGGCCCGGCGGCTCGGCGTCGAGCAGGAGTTCACCGAGGGGCGCGACTCCGCCGGGTGGCTGCGGCACGTCTACGACGAATGGCGCGACGGACGCGGCGGCGACGACCTGCCCTCGTTCGACGGATTCTGGGCGGCCGGCAGCGTGCCCATCCCCGGGCGCGCCGCCGACACCGCCCTCCTCGGTGCGTTCCGCGCCGACCCCGCGGCGGCCCCGCTGGGGACCCCCAGCGGCCTCATCGAGCTGCGCTCGGAGACCATCGCCGGATTCGACTACCCCGACTGCCCCGGCGGCCCCACCTGGCTGGCCGGCGAGGAGCGGCTCGGCTCCGAGCGCTCCCGGGAATGGCCGCTGCTGCTCATCGCCAACCAGCCCAGCGGGAAACTGCACAGCCAGCAGGACATGGGCGACTACAGCGCCGCGCAGAAGATCGGCGGCCGCGCCCCGCTGCGGCTGCACCCCGATGACGCCGCGGCGCGCGGCCTCGCCGACGGCGCCGTCGTCCGCGTGTACAACGACCGCGGCAGCTGCCTGGCCGGGGTACGCGTCAGCGATGCCCTGCGGCCCGGTGTGGCGCAACTCTCGACCGGCGCGTGGTTCGACCCGTCGGCGCCCGATGTCACCTGCGCGCACGGCAACCCCAACGTCCTCACCGCCGACATCGGCACCTCGGCGCTCAGCCAGGGGTGCACCGGCCAGCACGTGCTCGTGGAGGTCGCGGCCTACTCCGGCGAGCCGCCGCGGATGCGCGCGTTCGAGCCCCCGCGCATCGGGGAGCGGAGCTGAGCCGCCGCGCTACCCCTCGGGCAGCGCGGCGGTGAGGTCGACCTCGACCAGCTGGCCGCGGTAGCCCAGGCAGGTCACCCCGATCAGGGTGCTCGCTGTGACGAAGGCCGCTTTGATCGGGGAGTCCTCGGCGAGCCGGTGCCACACCTCGGCGAGCACGTCGGGGTCGTCGCTCGCGACGTAGACGACGGTGCGGATGACGTCCTCGGGGCGCGCGCCCGCCGAGGTGAGGGCGACGAGCGCGTTCTCGGCGGTGCGGTCGGCCTGGCCCAGGGGGTCGCCGAGGGCGACGATCTTCTCGTCCGCGTCGAGCGGGCACTGGCCCGCCAGGTGCGCGGTGCGGCCGGCCGAAACGAGGGTCACGTGGTGGTAGCCGCCGGTGGCGTGCAGGTCGGCGGGGCTGGAACTGGTGATCCGGGGATTCGCTGTGGTCATTGGGCCGAGGATGGCGTGAGAGGGCCGCCGCGCGCAACGCGATTTCTGCGCGGCGCTGCTTTTTGCGGCACTGCTTTTTGCGGCACTCACGCGGCGCTTCTCTCTTGCGGCGCTTGCGCGGCGCGCGGCCGCCCGACCGCAGGCGGCGGCGCTGCCGCGGGCCCCGGTGCGGCCGACGCCCAGTTCCGCCGCCTGATCCACTTAGGTTAGGCTTTGCTCGGTTCGAAATTTCCGGTTACGGAGGAATGCGGTGCCTCTCCACTCTCCGCGCGCCCATCGGTTGCGCCCGGACGGCGCGCGATGACACTGGAGCGCCTGGCCTCCGTCGACGACGACCCCCGCACCGACGACAGCACGGCCGCCGCGGCCGCGATGCGCCGCCGCACCTCCGCGCACGCACGCGTGCACCTGATGCGCGCCGGCGGGCTGCTCGCCGCGATCGGCGCCCTCGCCCTGTGCGTCATGCTGAGCGTCTCCGTCGGCGCCAAGCCCATCCCGCTCGCCACCGTTGCCGACGCGCTGTGGAACTTCGACGGCGGGTACGACCAGAGCGTCATCTTCGAACTCCGGCTGCCGCGCACGATCCTCGGCGTGTTCGTCGGCATGGCGCTCGGCCTCGCCGGCGCCCTGATGCAGGCGCTGACCCGCAACCCGCTCGCCGACCCCGGCGTACTCGGCATCAACGCCGGCGCGGCCGCGGCCGTCGTGGTCGCGATCTTCGTCTTCGGGCTGACCAGCGTCTCCGCCTACGTGTGGTTCGCGTTCCTCGGGGCGGCCGTCGCCGCCGTCGCCGTCTACACCCTCGGCGCGCGCGGCCGCAGCGGGGCCACCCCCATCCGGCTCGCGCTCGCGGGCACCGCCGTCGGCGCGGTGCTCATGGGGTTCATCCACGGCGTCATCGTCACCAACAACTTCGTGTTCGACCAGATCCGCTTCTGGCAGGTGGGCTCGCTGGTCGGCCGCGACATCGGGATCTTTTTGAAGATCCTGCCGTTCCTGCTCGTCGGCATCGTCGTCGCGCTGTTCCTCGGCCCGGCGCTGAACGCCATCGCCCTCGGCGAGGACCTCGCGGCTGCGCTCGGCGCGCACATCAACCGCACCCGCCTCGTCACGGCGCTCGCCATCGTGCTGCTGTGCGGCGGCGCCACCGCAGCGGCCGGGCCAATCGGGTTCGTCGGCCTGACCGTCCCGCACGTCGCACGCGCCATCGTCGGCCCCGACCAGCGGTGGCTGCTCCCCTACTCGGCCGTGCTCGCCGCGATCCTGCTGACCGGCGCCGACACACTCGGCCGGGTCGTCCTGCCCAACGGCGAACTGGAGGTCGGCATCATCACCGCACTGGTCGGCGCCCCCGTCTTCATCGCACTGGTCCGCCGCACGAAGATGGCCTCGCTGTGACCGCCACACTGCCGAACCGCTCCGACCCCGCGGGCGCGGCCCCGCCGGCGCGCGTCATGCGCCTCGCCGGGGGCCGGGTGTCGTTCCGGCTGCGGCGCCGCATGGCCGTCGTCTACGGCGTACTCGCCGCGGGGGTCGTCACCGTCTTCTGCGTCTCCCTGATGGTCGGCGACTACGCCATCGCCCTGCCCGACGCCCTGCTGGCGCTGGTCGGCAGCGGCGAACGGCTCGACGTGTTCTTCGTCCAGGGCGTGCGGCTGCCGCGGGCGTGGACCGCCGCGCTGGTCGGCGCCGCCCTCGGTGTCGCGGGCGCGGTGTTCCAGAGCCTGTCGCGCAACCCGCTGGGCAGCCCCGACATCATCGGGTTCACCCAGGGCGCGTCCGCGGGTGCCGTGCTGAACATCCTGGTCCTCGGCGGCGGGATGGTCGCGACCTCGGTCAGCGCCGTGCTGGGCGGCGTGGTCACCGCCGGCCTGGTGTACCTGCTGGCGATGAAGAACGGCGTGCAGGGCTACCGGCTCATCCTGGTCGGCATCGGCATCAGCGCGATGCTGCTGTCGCTGCGCGACTACCTCATCACCCGCGCCGAGCTCAACGACGCCATCCAGGCGCAGGTGTGGATGATCGGCAGCCTCAACGGCCGCGACTGGCCGCAGGTCATCGCCGTGGCGGCCGGTGCGGGCGTGCTGATCCCGGTGATCTTCGCGCTCGGCCCGCGGCTGCGGCTCATGGAGATGGGCGACGACATCGCGCAGTCGCTCGGGGTGCGTATCCAGTCCACGCAGGCCATCGCGCTGCTCACAGCGAGCGCGCTCACCGGTGTCGCCATCGCCGTCGCCGGGCCCATCGCGTTCGTCGCGCTGATGGCGCCGCAGACCGCGCGCCGCCTGGCGCACGCCGACGGCACCACCCTGGTGGGGTCGGCCCTGATGGGGGCGTTCCTGCTGCTGCTCGCCGACCTCGCCGCGCAGCGGGCGCTCGCGCCGACCCAGCTCCCGGTGGGTGTGGTGACCGCAGTACTCGGCGGCAGCTACCTGGTGTGGCTGCTGCACCGCGAATGGCGTACCGGCCGCGCCTGAGGCCACGCGAACCGCCGGCCGGCCCGCGCCGGCCACCAACCTACGGAGAGACCATGCCGGAACCGTCCCGCTTGTGGGGAGACCGCCTCACACTCGCCTACGACCAGCGCGTCATCTCGCGCGATCTCGGCATCACCATCCCCGACGAGTCCTTCACCGTCGTGGTCGGCCCCAACGCCTGCGGCAAGTCGACCCTGCTGCGGGCGCTCTCGCGGATGCTCAAGCCCACCAGCGGCGCCGTGCACCTCGACGGCCAGGTCATCGGCTCCTACCCGTCGAAGGAGGTGGCGCGGCGCCTGGGGCTGCTGCCGCAGTCGTCCATCGCGCCCGACGGCATCACAGTGGCCGACCTGGTGGCGCGCGGGCGCTACCCGCACCAGAAGTTCCTGAAGCAGTGGTCGCGCAGCGACGAGCACATCATCGCCGACGCGATGGCGGCGACCGGGGTGACCGACCTCGCCGAGCGCATGGTCGACGAGCTGTCGGGCGGGCAGCGCCAGCGGGTCTGGCTCGCCATGGTGCTGGCCCAGCAGACCCCGCTGCTGCTGCTCGACGAGCCCACGACCTTCCTCGACATCGCGCACCAGATGGACGTCCTCGACCTGTGCGCGGAACTGCACCACGACCGCGGCTACACCCTGGTCGCGGTCCTGCACGACCTCAACCACGCGTGCCGCTACGCCACCCACCTCATCGCGATGAAGGACGGCCAGGTGGTCGCCGAGGGCGACCCCGCGGAGATCATCACGGCCGACCTGGTCGAGCAGGTCTTCGGGATGCCGTGCACGGTGATCCCCGACCCGGTGACCGGCACCCCGCTGGTGGTCCCCGCCGACCGGCAGGGCCGAATCGCCCGCCGCTCCGACCAAACCCCCGCCGAGGACCGCCGCACCGCCTGACGGCATCCGTCCCGGGTCGGCGCGGGACTCACACGGTATGCGCAGCGGTGGCGGCCGGGTTCACGGCGGACCCGGGTCGAAGATCTTGTGCGTGCCTACTCGGCGCCAGATCACATGGGGCCTGCCGGGGTGGAGTTCCGGCCCGTACTGCCATGTGGCGCGCCCGTCGGGCGCCCACGTCATCTCATAGACCCCGGGAACGCCCTGAACGCCCTTGACGCGCAGGCCCGGACGGAACGCACCGTCTTGGACGTCGGGGGCGAACTCCTCGGTGACCACCTTGCGGAACCGTGCGAACTGCTCTGGGCTGAGCCGCTTGAGGTCGGCCTTGAACCGCGGGGTGGTGGCGAATGTGGCCACGGCTTCTCTCAGCGCTCCTCTTCGGCCTCGTCGAACATCGCCTCGGCGTCATCGAAGACGGTGGTCCGCCCGGCGGCGATCTGAGCTTCGGCCTCGCGCTCCCCGGCCTGCCAGTCGGCATCCCAGAACCACCGCTGGTCGGCGGGGATCGGGGCAAGCCCGCGCAGGCTGACCTCGCCGTGTTCGCCAATGGCGAATTCGACCTCGTCGCCCTCACCGATGTGCAAGGCAGCACTGACGTCCTTGGGCAGAGTGATCTGGTTCTTGTGCCGGATCACGGCACGACGGCGCTTGGTGTCCATTGCGGTGTCCCCCTTCTCACTCTCCCAGTCTGCGTCGGAAAGTAGGAAAGTTCAACTCTCTTACTCTCATGACTCTCTACCCCCGACGTGGCGAAGGGACAAAGGCCCGCAGTCCGGAATGCCGACCACGCGTGCGGCTTGTGCGGAGGACGCGAGCGCGCTAATTTGATTGACATAGTCAATGAATTACTTGAGGTAGTCATGAACCAGCATGCCAGTGCCGCCATGGTCGCCGAGCTTCGATCGTTCAACCGCTTCTACACCCGCCAGGTCGGCCTGGTCAGCCCCGGTCACCTGGGCTCGCCCTGGTCGCTGACCGAGGGCCGCATCCTCTACGAACTCCTCAGCGCCGGGCGCCGCGAGACGGTCGAGCTGCGCGACGCACTCGACATCGACCCCGCCCAGCTCAGCAGGGTGCTCGGCCGGCTCGAACAGGGCGGGCTGCTGACCCGGGCACCCTCCCCCGACGACGGCCGCCGCCAGACCGTCGCCCTCACCACGGCCGGCGGCCGCGCGGCCGCCCTGCTCGACGACCGGTCCAACGCCGCCATGCGGGAGCAGCTCGACCGGCTGCGCCCCGCCGACCGGAACCGGCTGCTCAGTGGCATGGCCGAGATCCGCCGCATCCTCGGCGACGGCGCCGGCCCGCCCCCGGCGACCGTGCTGCTGCGCCCGGTGCGGCCGGGCGACCTCGGCTGGGTGGTCGAGCGCCACGCCGTCCTCTACGCCGCGGAGTACGGCTGGGACCACACCTACGAGGGGCTGATCGCCGAGGTCGTCGCTGATTACGCGCGCACGGCCGACCCGAACCGGGTCGCCGGGTGGATCGCCGAACTCGATGGCGAACGCGTCGGCAGCGTCTTCTGCGTCCGCAAGGACGACACCACCGCGAAACTGCGCCTGCTGCTCGTGGAGCCGGCCGCGCGCGGGCACCGCATCGGCAGCCGCCTGGTCGACACCTGCATGGACTTCGCCCGCACCGCCGGGTACAAGCGCATGACGCTGTGGACCAACGACGTCCTCTCCAGCGCTCGGCACATCTACCAGCGGGCCGGCTTCGAGCTGGTGCACTCCGAGGAGCACCGCAGTTTCGGCGCCGACCTGGTCGGCCAGACCTGGGAGCGCGACCTGTGAACCGCCGGACCCGGCCGGGGCCGCAGCGGGCCGCGATTATGCCGCCCGCGGAACCGGTGCGGCGGGCGCACCGATCCGTGGCGGCAGGGCGCGGGGCGGCATAGGCTTGCCGGGACGACCCGACCGGCGGACGGCAGCGGAGGCACCATGACCGATCGCATCCTGCACGCCGTCCCCGATCCCCGCGACGACGACCCGCTCATGCGCGACCTCGTCGGCACCGCGCTGCGCCGCGCCCGCCTGGAGCAGGGCCGCACCCTGCGCGAGGTCGCCGAGGCCGCCCAGGTGTCGCTGCCGTACCTGTCGGAGATCGAACGCGGCCGCAAGGAGCCGTCGTCCGAGGTGCTCGCCGCGGTCTACCGCGCGCTGGGCCTCCAGCTCATCGACCTGGTCGGCGACCTCCACACCCAGCTCGCGGCGCCCGCGCGGCACTCCGCGCCGACCGCGCCCCGCACCGGCCCGCAGGCCATGCTCATGGCGGTCTGACCGGCACGGAGCCCGCGTCACGCGGCGTCGGCCGCCACCTGCCGGGTCGCGATCAACTGGTCCACCAGGCCGTACTCCCGCGCCTGCCGCGCCGTGAAGATCTTGTCGCGGTCGGTGTCGTCCCGCAGCCGCTCCACTGTCTGCCCGGTGTGATGCGCGAGGATCTCCTCCAGCTCCGCCCTGGTCCGCAGCACCTCGGCCGCCTGGATCTCCAGGTCGGCGGCCTCGCCCTGGCCCTGGGTCGACGGCTGGTGCAGCAGCACCCTGGCGTGCTGGAGCGCCACCCGCTTGCCTTCGGCGCCGGACGCGAGCAGCACGGCGGCCCCGGAGGACGCCTGGCCCATGCAGAAGGTCGCGACGTCGGCGCGCACGTACTGCATGGTGTCGTAGATCGCGGTGACGGCGGTCGTGGAGCCGCCCGGCGAGTTGATGTACAGCTGGATGTCGCGCTCGTTGCTCTCGTAGTCCAGGTACAGCATCTGCGCCATGACCACGTTGGCGACGTCGTCGTCGATGGCGGTGCCGAGGAAGATGATCCGGTCCGACAGCAGCCGGCTGAACACGTCGAACGAGCGCTCCCCTCCGGGGCTGCGGTCGACGACCATCGGCACCGTGTAGCGCCCGCTCATGCCGCGCCTCCCTTGCCCGCGGCGACGCCCGCACTGAACCCGAACCCGCGGGCCCCCTCGCCCAGCTCCGCCGCGCTCTCGACCACGCGGTCCACGAACCCGTACTCCTTGGCCTGCTCGGCGGTGAACCAGCGGTCGCGGCGCTGGTCCTCGGCGATCACCTCCCTGCTCTGGCCGGTGTGCTCGGCGATGAGCCGCTGCATGGTCTCCTTGGTGTAGGCCAGGTTCTCGGCCTGGATGGAGATGTCGGCCGCCGTGCCGTTCAGGCCGCCCGACGGCTGGTGCATCATGATCCGCGCGTGCGGCAGCGTGTAGCGCTTGCCCGCGGTCCCCGCGCACAGCAGGAACTGCCCCATGCTGGCGGCGAAGCCCATCGCGAGCGTCGAGACGTCGTTGGGGATGAACCGCATGGTGTCGTAGATGGCCATGCCCGCGCTGACGGAGCCGCCGGGGCTGTTGATGCACAGCGTGATGTCGCGCTTCGGGTCCTCCTCGGCGAGCAGCAGCAGCTGCCCGCAGATGCGGTTGGCGATCGCGTCGTCCACCTGCTCGCCGAGGACGACGATCCGGCCGTGCAGCAGCCGTCCTGCGATCTGGTCGTCGAAGGGGGCGGCGGGGGTCTCCGCCACCGCCAGTCGTGGCTGGGTCGAGAACACGCTTCCTCCTCCTTGTCCCGGCCGCCGGGGGCGGGCGCCCCCGTGCCGGTCATCCCAGCGTGCGGCCGCGGGGAGAGCGGAAGCGAGCGTTTCTGCCCTGCGGAGATCTGCTGCCGGCAGAGCCGCCGCCGGGCGGCGCGGTCACGCCGCGGCGCCGATGACGGCGCGGGACACCGCAGGGTCGGCGACCAGGTCGAGGACAGCGTCGGCGAGGTCGGACCGGGAGATGCGGATCCCGCCGCGCACGTTCGCCTCGCGCGCCGTCCGGTAGCGGCCGGTGCGGCGGCCGTCGGTGAGCATCGGGGCGCGCAGCACCACCCAGTCGAGGGCGTCGAGCTCGCCGCCGCGCAGCAGCGCCTCCATGCGGATCGCGTCGGCGCGGGTGTTGCGCAGGACGCGGCGCAGGATGGGCTTCGCGACGATCCGGGTCAGGGGCCCGTCGCCGGCGTCGGCGACGGTGCCCTGGCTGAGGACGAGCAGCCGCGACACGCCCGTCGCCGCCATGGCGTGCCCGATGCCGCGGGTGGCGTCCCTGATGACGTCGCTGCGCTCGTTGAGCGGGCCGCGCCCGCCGATCGCCGAGACCACCGCGTCGCAGCCCGCGAGCGCGGTGGCGGCGGACTCCGGGTCCATGGGGTCGGTGACAACGGTGTGCAGTCCGGGCTCGGCGGCGAACGCGCCCGGTGTGCGCACCGCGGCGGTGATGTCGTGGCCGCGGGCGATGCCCTGCTCGACGATCCTGCGGCCGGTCCCGCCGGTGGCCCCGAACACGGCGATCTTCATGGCAGCCTCCATCGTGGATGTGGGTAGTGAGTACTTACTCACCACTAGGATCATAGTAAGCAGCCACCAACGAGCATTCAAGGGGGCCCGTTGACCACACGCGACCGGATCCTCGACGCCGCCGCGCAGGTCATGCGCGAGCGCGGCCTCGCGCGGGCCACCACCAAGGAGATCGCCCGCGCGGCCGGCTACTCCGAGGCCACCCTCTACAAGCACTTCCAGGACAAGCAGGACCTGTTCCTGCACATGCTCCAGGAGCGCCTGCCCCCGCTGGGCGACGTCATCACCATGGCGTCGCAGCGGGCCGGGAGCGGCACCGTCCGCGGCACCCTCGAAGGGATCGCCGCCGCTGCGATCGCCTTCTACGCCGAGGCGTTCCCCTCCGCCGCGTCGATCATCTCCGAGCCCCGGCTGTCGGCCGCGTTCCGCGCGGGGCTGAAGCAGCGCGGCGCGGGTCCGCACGTCCCGAACACGATGGTCGCCGCGTACCTCCGCGCGGAGGTCGGGCTCGGCCGCCTGCCCGCGCGCACCGACCCCGAGGCGGCGGCGTCCCTGCTGCTCGGCGCCTGCTTCCAGCACGCGTTCCTCGGCCACTTCGACACCCGCCCCGCGCTGGCCCGTTCCGATGCGGAGCCCGCGGCCCGCCTGGTGGCGACCCTGCTCGCCGGGATCGGCGCCGACCCGGACGCCGAGGACAGCGGGGACGGCGGGACCGGCTGAGACAATGGGGCCATGGGCATCACCGGCACCCGCTCCCAGGAGATCGCCGACAGCGTCGAGACCGCCATCACGGGCGGCGAACTCGCCACCGGGACCCCCCTGCCCCCCATCCGCGACCTCGCCGTCGACCTGGGGGTGAACCCCAACACGGTGGCGGCCGCCTACCGCACGCTGCGCGAGCGCGGCCTCATCGAGACCGCCGGCCGGCGCGGCACCCGGGTCCGCGCCCAGGCGGCGAGCGCCCACCGCGACGTCCGGCCGAGCGCCGTCCCCGCCGGGGCGCGCGACCTCGCCACCGGCAACCCCGACGTCCGGCTGCTGCCCGACCTGGGGGCCGCGCTCGCAGCCGTCGCCGGGGCCCGTTCCGGCGCGCACCGGCTGTACGGCGACCCCCCGATCTCCCCGGCGCTCGCCGCCGCCGCGCACGAGATCTTCGCCGCCGACGGCGACGGCGGCGGCGACGTGGCCGTCACCTCGGGCGCCCTCGACGGGATCGACCGGGCGCTGCGCTGCTCGCTGCGCCCCGGCGACGCCGTCGCGGTCGAGGACCCCGGCTGGCCCAGCCTCTACGACCTCCTCGCGTCACTCGGCCTGAAGCGGCTGCCGGTCCGGGTCGACGACGACGGCCCCCTCCCCGAGGACGCCGCCGCGGCGCTGCGCGCCGGTGCCCGCGCCCTGCTGCTCACCAGCAGGGCGCAGAACCCGTCGGGCGGCGCGCTGGGCGAGGCGCGCGCGGCAGAGCTGCGCGCCCTGCTGGCGCCGCACCCCCGGACCCTCACCATCGAGGACGACCACGGCTTCGGCCTCACCGACCTGCCGTTCTGCCGTGTCGGCGGCGCCACCCGCCAGTGGGTGGTGGTGCGCTCCGCCGCCAAGAGCTTCGGGCCCGACCTGCGCCTGGCCGTCGTCGCCGGCGACGGGGCGACCATCGACCGGATGCGCACCGGGCAGCGCATGGGGCCCGGCTGGGTCAGCCACGTCCTCCAGGAGGCGTTCGCCGAGCTGTGGCGGCGCGGCGCCGTCGACGTCGCCGCCGTCGCGCGCTCCTACGCGCTGCGCCGCGACGCGCTCACCGCCCGCCTGGCGGAGCACGGCGTCGCCGCGGCCGGCCGCTCCGGTGTGAACGTGTGGGTCCCGGTGGCGGACGAGGCGGCGGCAACCGCCGACCTGCTGGCGCGCGGGTGGGCGGTGACCCCCGGCGCGCCGTTCCGGCTGGGCTCCCCGCCGGGGCTCCGGGTCACCGTCTCCGCTCTCGACACGCCCGAGATCCCCGGGCTGGCGGCCGACATCGCCGCGGCGGTGCAGGCGCCGAGCGCTCCCCCCGTCTGACACCCCGGTCACCATCCTCGCCTGGAGTGATTACTCTAGGTAACATCGGGTATGGAGCATTCGACCGATATCTGCGCCGGATCGAGGGGTCACGGCATGGAGGTGCTCATGCAAGGGCGCGACGTCAACACCGTCAAACTCTGGGCGGGCGGGATCGCGACCGCCGTCGTCGCCGGTCTGGTCATCCTGGTCGGAACGCTCCTGGTGCGCGGGGCGCTGGGCATCCCCGTCCTCGCGCCAGAGGAGGCCGGCTACTTCGGCGACGCCAGTACCGGCGTCTACGCCGCCATGGCGGCGCTGGCGGCCCTGCTCGCCACCGGGCTGCTGCGGCTGCTGCTGGTCGCCGCGCCGGCCCCGCTGAACTTCTTCGGCTGGATCGTGATGCTGGGCACCGCCGTCGCCGCGGTCACCCCGTTCACCCTGTCGGCCGCCTTCCCGAGCCAGGTCGCGACCGCGGCCATCAACACCGTGGCCGGGGTCGCGATCGTCACGCTGCTCACGGGGGTCGGCGCGAGCTCGGTGCGGCGCCCGCCGCACGCCGCCCGGCGCCCGGTCCGCGAGGACGGCACCGAGCCGGGCAGCGGCTACACGCACGGCGGCGAGGACGACCGCGAGACCTACCGCGCGGGGCACCGCGACGCGTTCGACGAGGGGACCGACGACACCCTCTACGGCGGGCGGCACCGCGACATCGACGACGGCACCGAGGCCACCTGGCACGACCGGCGGCAGTGACCCCGGCGCCGCCGCGGCCCGCTGGCGCTCACGCGTCGTATCACGCGTCGTAGTCGAGGACCACCTCGGCGCCTTCGGGCCGCGACTGGCAGGTCAGGACGTACCCGGCGGCGACCTCCGCGGGGTCGAGCGCGTAGTTGCGCGCCATCTGCACCCCGCCCTCGTCGACCTTCGCCCGGCACGTGCCGCACACGCCGCCGCGGCAGGCGAACGGGGCGTCGGAGCGCACCCGCAGGGCCGCGCCCAGGACGGTCTCGGTGTCGCCGTCGACGTCGACCGTGCTGGTGCGGCCGTCGAGGGTGAACCGCACGCTGGTGGTCGCGCCCGGCGCGGCGCCCTCGGCGCGGCGCCGGGGCGGCGGCGGGTCGTCGCCGACGTGGAACAGCTCGAAGTGCACCGCGCCATCGGGGACGCCGCGGCCGCGCAGCTCCGCGCGCACCAGTTCCACCAGGTCGAACGGCCCGCACAGGTACCAGTGGTCGACGCCGCCCGGGCGGATCAGCGAGGTCAGCAGGAGGTCGATCCGCTCGGCGTCGATGCGCCCGCTGGTCACCGGCGCGCCGGTCGCCTCCCTGCTGAGGACGTTGAGCAGCTGGAACCGGTCGGGGTGGCGGTCCTTGAGGTCGTTCAGCTCCTCCAGGAACATGACGTCGCCCGCCGTGCGGTTGGCGAAGACGAGGGTGAACCGGCTCAGCGGCTCGGCGGCGAGTGTGGTCGCGACGAGCGACAGCACCGGCGTGATGCCGCTGCCCGCCGCGATCGCCACATGGGTGCGCGCGGCGCCGGGGTCGAGGGGGACGTTGAACCCGCCCAGCGGGGGCAGCACGTCCAGCACCGCGCCGGGGCGCAGGGTGTCGTTGGCGTAGCGGGAGAACACCCCGCCGTCGAGCCGCTTCACCGCGATGCGCAGCGGGCCGTCGGGCGCCTGGGCGCAGATGGAGTAGTTGCGGCGCACCTGCTCCCCGCCGAGTTCGCACCGGACGGTGAGGTGCTGCCCCTGCACGAAGCGGAAGCGCTCGGCCAGCTCGGGCGGCACGGCGAAGGTGACGGTGACGGCGTCGGCCGTGAGCCGGTCGACGGCGGCGACCCGCAGCGCGTGGAACCGGTGCGCGCTGCGCTGCCGCGGGAGCACCGCGGGCCCGCCGGGCGCGGCGCCGCCGGCCGTCACAGCGCCTTCATGTGGTCGAAGGGCTCCCGGCAGGCGCCGCACACGTAGAGCGCCTTGCACGCGGTCGAGCCGAAGCGGCTGAGCAGGCGCGTGTCGGGCGACCCGCACTGCGGGCAGCGGACCGAGAGGGCCACGGGCACGGGCCCCGTGCGGGCGGTCGCGGGCCCGGGTGGGGCGATGCCGTTCTCGGCGAGCTTGCGGCGGCCGTCGGCCGAGATCCAGTCGGTGGTCCAGGGCGGCGAGAGGACGGTGCGCACCTCGGCGTCCGGAATGCCGCCGGCGGCGAGGGCGCCGCGGATGTCGGCGCGGATGGCGTCCATGGCGGGGCAGCCCGAGTAGGTCGGGGTGACGACCACCTCGACCGCGCCGCCGGAGGTGCGGCCGACGCCGCGCACGATGCCGAGGTCGCCCAGCGTGAGCATCGGCAGCTCCGGGTCGGCGACCCCCTTGGCGAGCCGTTCGGCGCGGCCGTCGGCCGCCGTGTCGCGCGCGCTCACCACGCCGCCCCCGGGTGCGAGCGGTGCACGTGCTGCATCTCCGCGAGCAGGAAGCCGAAGGACTGCGTGTGCAGCCCGTGGCGGCCGCCGCGGCCGCCCGGCCCCGCCTGCGGGGGGAGATCGGGCCGGTGCAGGCCGGCCTCCGCGAGGACGGCGTCGACGGCGGAGTCCCACGCGGGGCGCAGCCCGGCGGGGTCGACCCCCGCGCCCGACGCCGCGGCGGCGCTGATGACGGGGTCGGCGGTGAACATCTCGTCGACGTGCGGCCAGGCCGCGTCGAGGGCCGCGGCCATGCGCGCCGCGCTCTCCTCGGTGCCGTCGCCCAGGCGCACCGTCCACTGCGCCGCGTGGTCGCGGTGGTAGTCGAGCTCCTTCACTGCCTTGCCGGCGACCCCGGCCAGGACGTCGTCGGTCGAGGCGGCGAGCGCGGCGTAGAGCTCCCGCGCGTAGCAGGAGAACAGCAGGTGCCGGGCGATGGTGTGCGCGAAGTCGGTGTTGGGCAGCTCCACGAGCAGGCAGTTGCGGAACTCGGGTTCGTCGCGCAGGTAGGCGAGCGTGTCCTCGTCGCGGCCCTCGCCTTCGAGTTCACCCGCCCGGGTGAGCAGCGGGCGCGCCTGGCCGAGCAGGTCGAGGGCGATGTTCGCCAGGGCGACGTCCTCTTCGAGCTGCGGCGCCCGGGTCACGACCTCGGCCATGCGGTGCCCGGCGATGAGGGCGTCGTCGCCGAGGCGCAGCAGGTAGCCGGCCGTCGCGGCGTCGGTGCCCGGCCCGGTTCCGGTGGTCACAGGTGGTCGACCCCCTCGGGCACCTCGTAGAACGTGGGGTGCCGGTAGACCTTGTCGTCGGCGGGGTCGAAGAAGGACGCCTTGTCCTCGGGCGCCGACGCGGTGATCGCCGCCGCGGGGACCACCCAGACGCTCACCCCCTCCTGCCGCCGGGTGTAGAGGTCGCGGGCGTTGTGCAGCGCGTGCCCGGCGTCGGCGGCGTGCAGGCTGCCGACGTGGGTGTGCGACAGGCCGCGGCGGGCGCGCACGAACACCTCCCAGAGGGGCCACTCGCCGCTCACCGCGCGGCCTCCCGTGCGGCGGCGCGGTCGGCCTGCTTCGCGGCGTGCGCGCGGGCGGCCTCGCGGACCCAGGCGCCGTCGGCGTGCGCGGCGCGGCGGTGCTCGATGCGCTGCCGGTTGCACGGCCCGTCGCCCTTGAGGACCGCGGTGAACTCGGCCCAGTCGACGGCGCCGAAGTCGTAGTGCCCCCGCTCGGCGTTCCACGCGAGGTCGGGGTCGGGCAGGGTGAGGCCGAGCGCGCGGACCTGCTCGGCGATGATGTCGACGAACCGCTGCCGCAGGTCGTCGTTGGAGTACCGCTTGATCCGCCAGGCCATGGACTTGCCGCTGTGCGCGGACTCGGAGTCGGGCGGGCCGAACATCATCAGCGACGGCCAGTACCAGCGGTCGACGGCGTCCTGGGCCATGGCCCGCTGCCGCGGGGTGCCCCGGGCCAGCACGTGCAGGATCTCGAAGCCCTGCCGCTGGTGGAAGCTCTCCTCCTTGCAGATGCGCACCATGGCCCGCGCGTAGGGGCCGTAGGAGCAGCGGCACAGCGGCACCTGGTTGGTGATGGCCGCCCCGTCGACCAGCCACCCGATGGCGCCGACATCGGCCCAGGTGGGTGTGGGGTAGTTGAAGATCGACGAGTAGCGCTGGCGGCCCTCGTGCAGCAGGTCGAGCAGCTCGGCCCGGTCGACGCCCAGGGTCTCGGCCGCGCTGTAGAGGTAGAGCCCGTGCCCCGCTTCGTCCTGCACCTTCGCGATGAGCACGGCCTTGCGTTTCAGGCTCGGCGCGCGGGTGATCCAGTTGCCCTCGGGCTGCATGCCGATGATCTCGGAGTGCGCGTGCTGCGCGATCTGGCGGATGAGGGTCGCGCGGTAGTCGTCGGGCATCCAGTCGCGCGGTTCGATGCGCTCCTCGCCGGAGATCATCGCGTCGAACCGCTGCCGCGGACCCGCGGGGGCGGTGCCGGTGAGCGTCATGGGATGTGTCCTTCCGGCGGCGCCCCGGAGCGGGGCGCCCAATTACCTACCGAACGTTCGGTTAGAAAATACTGCGCCGCGGGACCGCGGTCAATGCCCCGGACGTCGATGCCCCCGAACGGAGGCGGGCCGTGCCCGCCCGCGCCGGTACGCGCGGACGGGCACGGGGCGGATCAGACCGGGCGGCGCGACTGCACGAACGAGAATCGGCCGGCGACGAACGCCGGATCGGTCAGCGACGCCGTCGCCGCCGGGTTCGCACCGCTGCCGTGGTAGTCGCTGAACGCGGCCGACTGGTTCACGAAGACCTGGCCGGTGAGGTTCGCCGACATGTTCACCCCTGCCGCCAGCGCGCTCCGCTCCGCGTCGTCGAGCACGCCGGTGTCGGTGGAGTACACCGCTGCGGTCAGCGCGCCGCGCTCGCCCACCGTCTCGCGCAGCAGGCGCAGCGACTCGGCGGTGTCCTCGGTGCCGATGACGAAGGAGATGGGGCCGAAGTGCTCCCGCCCGTAGACGTCGCGGCGCGCGACGTCGACCCGGACGATGAGCGGCGTGCGCACCACCGCGTCGGCGAAGTCGGGGTGCGCCACCGGCGCCGACCCGCGCACCACGGCGCCGAGCGACTCGGCCTCCTCGATGCGCCCGAGTACCGCGTCGCCGCTGATGGCGCCGAGAATGCCGGTGGCCCGGCCGACGTCGCCGAGCAGCCGCGACACCGCCTCCCCGAGGTCGGCGGCGACCTCCTCGGCGGACTTGCGGCCCTCGTCGGTGTCGATGCCGCCGCGCGGCACGAAGATGTTCTGCGGCGTGGTGCACATCTGCCCGCTGTACAGCGACAGGGAGAACGCGAGGTTGCCGAGCATCGCGGCGTAGGCGTCGGTCGAGTCGAGGACGACGGCGTTCACCCCCGCCTTCTCGGTGTTCACGAATGCCTGGCGGGCGTGGGCCTCCAGCCAGTCGCCGAACTCGGTGGACCCGGTGAAGTCGACGACGCGCACCTCGGGCCGGACGGCGAGGGCGGCGGCGACGCGCTCCTCGGGGCGCTCGGCGGCGAGCAGGACGGTGTCGGGGTCGAACCCGCACTCGGCGAGCACCTCGCGCGCCACGGCGACGGTGATCGCGAGCGGCAGGACCGCGCGCGGGTGCGGCTTGACGATCACCGGGTTGCCGGTGACCAGGCTGGCGAACAGCGCGGGGTAGCTGTTCCAGGTCGGGAACGTCGCGCAGCCGATGAGCAGCGCCACGCCGCGCGGCACCACGTGGAAGCGCTTGTCCATGACCTGGGGGTCGCCCTTGCGCTGCGGCTTCTCCCAGCGGACCGACCCCGCGTAGCGGGCCGTGAGGTCGTAGCCGTAGGCCACCGCCTCCAGCCCGCGGTCCTGCGCCTGCGGGCCGCCGGCCTGGAACGCCATGACGAACGCCTGGCCGCTCGTGTGCTGCACGGCGTGCGCGATCTCGAAGCTCCGCTTGTTCAGCCGGTCCAGGATCTCCAGGCAGACGCCGGCGCGGGCGTCGGGGCCGGCGTCGCGCCACCCGGGCAGCGCGGCCGCCGACGCGGCGATGAGCGTGTCGGGGTCGGCGTGCGGGTAGCCGACGCCGAGCGCGATGCCGTACGGGGAGCGCTCGGTCACGACCCTGTCGTCGCCGCCGGGCTGGTCGAGCGGGAAGTCCTTTCCGAGGTAGCCCTCGAACGCCGCCTGCCCGCGCTCGGCCGCGTCGGGCCCGTAGACCTTGGGGCTCGGCGACTCCGGGTAGGGCGACCAGAAGTGCCGGCCGCGGACCGCGGCCACCGCCTCGTCCAGTGTCGTCCGGTGCCGTTCGAGCAGTTCCGCCGGTTCCGTGCTGACGTGGCCCACGAGTCCGTACTCCCAACCATCGCATCGGGCCGGCCCGTTCCACCGGCCGCGGCCACCGGGTACTCCGGCGGACGCGGCCGGGCGGGCCATCGGGCCGACCCTTGACAGAGCACCCGCCCGTGGTGCTTTGCTGATGGGGTATTCCTAACCGACCGTTCGGTAGGGCGCAAGGGCCGCAGCGGCCCGGTGCCGCGACCGGGCGGCGAGCAGTGGGGTGGCCGCGCGCCCCGCGGAGACGAGCGCCCGTGTACCAGCCGCCGCACAACGGTGCCGACCCGCAGCGCACGGCCGAGGAGTCGGTCGCGGCGATGATGGCGGCCGACGTGTCGGCCGGCCCGCTGGGGATCGACGTCGACCGGGTGGCCCCGGGGCGCGCCCGCGCCACCATGCGCGTCACCCCGGCCATGGTCAACGGCCACGGCCTGTGCCACGGCGGCTATGTCTTCCTGATCGCCGACACCGCGTTCGCAGCCGCGTGCAACACCTACGGGGTGGCGACCGTCGCCGCCGGCGCCGACATCACCTTCGTCGCGGCGGCCCGCGCCGGCGACCTGCTCACAGCGCACGCCACCGAGCGCACCCGCTACGGCCGCAGCGGGCTCTACGACGCCACCGTCACCCGCGCCGCCGCGTCCGCCGGCCCGGACGAGGTCATCGCCGAGTTCCGGGGCCGCAGCCGCGCGCTGCCCGCCGCCCGGCGCTGAGGACCCGACCCCCGCCGACCCGACACTGCGGCCCCGGCACCGAGGCCCCGACCCTGAGGACACCGACCATGACCGAACCGGCCCCCGGAATCGCACCGCCTCCCGTCGCGGTCCCCCGCCAGTCCCGCGGTGCGCACGGGCCACCCCTGCTCGACGCCATGGAGCAGGTCGGCCCCGCGGAACTCGCGGAGCACCAGTTGCGCCTGCTGCGGTGGAGCGTCCGGCACGCGTACACCCACCAGCGCTTCTACCGCGCCAAGTGCGACGCCGCCGGGATCGGCCCCGACGACCTCGGCACGCTCGCCGACCTCACCGCGTTCCCGTTCACCACCAAGCAGGACCTGCGCGACGCCTACCCGTTCGACGCCATGGCGGTCCCGATGGACCGGGTCCTGCGCGTCCACGCCTCCAGCGGCACCACGGGGCGCGCCACCGCCGTCGGTTACACGCGCGGCGACCTCGACGTCTGGGCCGACCTCATGGCGCGCAGCGTCCGCGCCTCCGGCGGGCGGCCCGGCGAGAAGGTGCACGTGGCCTACGGCTACGGGCTCTTCACCGGCGGCCTCGGCGCGCACTACGGCGCCGAGCGGCTGGGCTGCACCGTGATCCCCGCCTCCGGCGGGCAGACGCCGCGCCAGGTGCAGCTCATCACGGACTTCCGCCCGGAGACCATCATGGTCACCCCCTCCTACCTGCTCACCATCGCCGACGAGTTCCGCAGGCAGGGGCTCGACCCGCGCGCCACCTCGCTGCGCACCGCGATCCTCGGCGCCGAGCCGTGGACCGAGGACATGCGCGCCGAGATCGAGGCGGCCTTCGACCTGGACGCCGTCGACATCTACGGGCTCTCGGAGGTCATGGGGCCCGGTGTGGCGAACGAGTGCGTGGAGGCGAAGGACGGGCCGCACATCTGGGAGGACCACTTCCTGCCCGAGGTGGTCGACCCGGCGAGCGGCGCGGTCCTGCCCGACGGCACCGACGGCGAACTGGTCTTCACCTCGCTCACCAAGGAGGCCATGCCCGTCATCCGGTACCGGACGGGCGACCTGTCGCGGCTGTCCCCCGGCACGGCGCGGCCGGCGTTCCGGCGCATGGCGAAGGTCGCCGGCCGCAGCGACGACATGATCATCCTGCGCGGGGTGAACCTGCTCCCCACCCAGGTGGAGGAGCTGGTCCTGCGCACACCCGGCCTCGCGCCGCACTTCCTGCTCGTCCTGCGCCGCCCCGCGCGCCTCGACGAGCTGACCGTGCGGGTGGAGCACCGGCCCGGCGCGGCGGGGCCCGACATCGCCGCCGCCGGCCCGCTGCTGTCGGCCGCGCTGCGCGACTACGCGGGCGTGCGCGCCGGGATCGAGGTGGTGGCGCCCGGCGCGCTGGAGCGGTCGGTCGGCAAGGCCGCCCGCATCCTCGACGAGCGCCACTGATGGCGCCCGGTGCCGTACCCGCTGCCGTGCCCGCAGCGTCTCCCCCGGTAGATTCGGTCACTGTGGCCATCACTCCGCCGACCGGTCCGCCCCGATCCCGTGCCGGGCGGCCCGGCCACGACGCCGACTCCGTCCTCCGCACGGCGGTCCGGGTGTTCAACGAGCGCGGCTACGAGGGCACCAGCATGGAGGACCTCGCCCGGGCGCTCGGCATCACCAAGTCGGCCATCTACCACCACGTCAGCGGCAAGCAGGAGCTCCTGCGGCAGGCGCTCGACCGCGCGCTCGACGCGCTGTTCGCCGTCACCGCCGAGCCCGGAGCCGCCGCCGGCCCGGCGATCGACCGCCTCGAACACGTCGTGCGCGGCAGTGTGACGGTGCTGGTCGCCGAACTGCCGCACGTCACCCTGCTGCTGCGGGTGCGCGGCAACACCGCCGTCGAGCGGCGCGCGCTGGCGCGCCGGCGCGAGTTCGACCAGATAGTGGCGGGGCTGGTCCGCGAGGGCGCCGCCGCCGGCGAGATCAGGGCCGACATCGACCCCGAGATCGCCGGGCGGCTGCTGTTCGGCATGGTCAACTCGCTGATCGAGTGGTACCGTCCGGGCCGCGGCCTCGACGGGGCCGAACTCGCCTCGGTGGTCGCAGCCGTGGCGTTCGACGGCCTCCGCACGGAGCCGCGACCGACATCACAGCGGCCGCAACCGGCCGCGGCGGCCCCACCGCCGGACCCGCCGCCCCGATGAACGTGGCGACCGACACACCGCCGCACACGGGCGGGCCCCGCTGGATGCGGGTGACCTGCGCATTCGCCCGGACCCCCGACACCGGCGGCGCGCCACCCAGCGAACTCACAACTCGGGCATCGAACCCGAACGGCCCGAAGGTCTCACGAACGTCACGAAAGGGCCACAGTCCATGTGGTAGTGTCCGGGACAGGCGCTGTATTAAGCGACTTAGGAAATGAGCGGACCCTACGCTCACGGCTCACGAGCGTCTCACATAACGGACCACGAGGGCCACCACCAGGCCGAGCGGCCGGAGCCCGTCACCGCCTGAGGTTTTCCCACACACGGGTCGGCGCCGCACCCTCGGTAAAAGCGGCGAATTCACCTATGCCCGACCTGCCATGAGCAGGGTCGGCCATGAGGGGTCAAACACATAATGAGTCAGCAGTACTGCCACAGCGGCGCAACCCAGTCGGTCCCGCAGCACGGCCCACAAGGCCGGCTCCGGATCGCCGGTGTGCGCTCCGCCGTGCCGCACAGCCGGACGACCGGATCGGCGTACCACCCCGGAGACAGGATGCCTGCGCTGAAGGTGACCACCTGTCCGCATGACGACGGCACGGTGCTCCTCCTCGAAGGCGAGATCGACATCGCGACCGAGGACCAGTTCCACGCCGCCGCGGTCGGTGCCGTCGAAGCCGAACCGCACGGCCGGGTCGTCCTCGACTGCCAGGACCTCAACTTCATCGACTCCAGCGGCCTGCGGGTGCTCATCCAGACCCACAAGTCCGCCAAGGAGCACTACGGCCACGTCCTGATCGCCGCCCCCAACGCCCGTGTCGCGCAGATCCTGCGCGTCACCGCGATCGACAGCCGCATCCCCGTCTTCCCGTCCGTGGCCGACGCCCTCGCCGCACCGCTGGAGACCGCCACTCCCGGCTGAGCGCGCAGCCCCGATCCGGCGCCACAGGGGCGCCCCGCCATGGCGGGGCGCCCCTTCGCCACGTCCCGGGTGCACAATCGCCCCCATGAACCGCACCGCCCCCGCAGCGACCGGCGACCCCGCAGCAGAGACCGCGCCGGAGGCGCGGTGAGCGCGGCGCGGGCCCGGGGCTCAGGGGAACAGGAGTAGCCAGACCCCGAACGCGAGGACGGCGACGTTGACGGCGCCGAAGAAGAACACCCACGCCGTCCCCGGCACGCCCGTGAGGCGGTCGAGCTGGTCGGCGTCGGAGTGCGGCGACGGCTGGCGCACCCGCTGCCCCTGGAGCTCGAACACCGGGCGCACCCCCGCCACCAGCATGAACCAGGTGAACAGATAGGCGAACGCCGCCTGGACCTCGGCGGGGGTGAACCACGACACCAGGAACACCAGTGCCCCGGTGCCGACCAGCGACACCACGCCGTAGACGTTGCGGATGAGCAGCAGCATCGCGGCGAGCACCAGGATGCTCATCCACAGCAGCATCGTGATGCGGTCGTTCATCAGCAGCAGGATGCCGACGAGGCCCACCAGCGACGGGGTGATGTACCCGGCGGCGACGGTCAGGATCATCCCGATGCCGTCGGGGCGGCCCCGCGAGACCGTGACCCCGGAGGTGTCGGAGTGCAGCCGGATACCGGTGAGCTGGCGCCCGCTGACCAGCGCCACTACGGCGTGCCCGCCCTCGTGCGCGATGGTCACCACGTTGCGGGCCACCCGCCACGGCCCGCTCGTGAGGACCAGCCCCAGCGCGACCACTCCGGCGGCGGCCACCAGCCAGTACGGCGGGGCCGGCTGAGTGCGGAAGACGTCCTGCCAGACCTCCGCCAACGACGTTGCTTCCATGCCCCCACGCTCTCCGCTCGGACCGCCCGTGCCACCGGGCCGCGTTCTCGCTCTGCGCTATGGACTGTAGGTCATGGCCGGCGTCCGCGCCGACACGCCGGACGCCCCATGGCCGCAGCGCAGCGGGCGCCCCGCGGCGCTACCGGTCGGCAAGGCCGATCCGCACCGGCCCGGCCGTGGTGTCCACGTCGATGAGGGAGTCCGCTTTGGGGCTGGTCGGGACGGCGATGTCGCGCTCACCCAGCGACGACTCCCCGGTGACCCGGTAGGTGCCGTCGGGGACCTCGAGGGTCACCGGCCCCGCGGTGGACTTCGCCGCGAGTTCCTTGAACGGGGTCCCGGTGGAGACGCGGATCTTGCCCGTCACCGTCTCGACCGACGCGGTGGTGAACCCGCCGCCGAGCGACACCGAGCCGTTCACGGAGCCGACCGTCGCGTCGTCCGCGGTGAACCCGGTCGCGTCGACGCCGCCGTTGACGGACTCGGCGACCAGCGTGCCGCCCTTGCCCGCCACGGCGACCTTGCCGTTGACGGACACCGCGCGTACGTCGCCCTCGATCCCGGTCAGGCGGAGCGGCCCGTTCGTGTTGTCCGCGACGACGTCGGCCTCGACCCCCCGGACCGAGATCGCGCCGTCCTGGGCGTCGAGGTCCAGTTCCGTACCGCGGGGGACCTTGACGGTGTAGTCCACGGCGCAGCCGCCCACGATCCGGAAGCCGCTGCACCCGGCGTCGACCGTGAGCACACCGCCCTTCCTGCGGAGCGAGTCGTCGGCGCTCTCGCCGAGCGGGCTGCGTGTGGAGCGCTCGACGGTCACCTCGTCGCCGCCGACGCCGACGACCTCGATCGAGCCCTTCGTCCCGTTCTCCACGACCACGGTCGCCACCCCGCTGAAGGAGTCGCGCTCCGTCCCGCCGTGCGTGCTGATCATGCTGATCCCCGAGACCAGTCCCGCGCAGACCGCGAGGATCCCGAGGAGCACGCCGGCGGCCAGCCAGCCGACGCGGCGGCCGCGCGGCACCTTGCTCGAAGCGGCGTACAGGCCCCTGCCGGTGAATGTCATCGTCTGTCCTTTCGGGCCGTGCGTGGTGTGGGGGTCAGGAGGCGCCGGCGGCACTGGTGCTGCTGCGGAGGAACCGCAGCACGGCGAGTACCCGGCGGTGATCGTGGTCGTCGTGGCCGAGGTCGAGCTTGGTGAAGATGGCGCGGATGTGCTTCTCGACCGCGCGTTCGGTGATGAACAGCCGCGCGGCGATGCCCGCGTTGTTCAGCCCTTCGGCCATGGCCGCGAGGACGTCGTTCTCCCGCGGGCTCAACCGGTCCAACGCCCCGGCGCGGTTCCTGCTCAGCAACTGCGACACCACCTCTGGGTCGATGGCCGCGCCGCCGTCGGCGATGCGGCGCAGGGTGACCACGAACTCGTCGATGTCGGCGACCCGGTCCTTGAGCAGGTAGCCGACCTTGGTGGACCCGCCGCCGAGCAGTTCGGCGGCGTACCGGCCGACCACGTGCTGCGAGAGCAGCAGGACGGCGACACCGGGGTACTCGGCCCGGATGCGGATGGCGGCGTGCATGCCCTCCTCGGAGTGGGAGGGCGGCATGCGGATGTCGATGAGGCACAGGTCCACGTCGGGGTGGGCGGCGACGGCGGCGAGCAGCTCGTCGGCGTCGCCGGCCTCGGCGACGATCCGGATCCCCTCGTCCTCCAGCAGCTTCACCATGCCGCTGCGGAGCAGCACCGAGTCCTCGGCGATGATGACTCTCATCGGTCTATGCCTCCCAGGGGATGTCCGCGGTGAGGACGGTGCCCTCACCCGCGGGGCTGTGCACGACGAGCCTGCCGTCGACGGCGTTGATGCGGTCCCAGAGCCCGTAGAGCCCCGTTCCGGCGTCGGGGTCGGCCCCGCCGGCGCCGTCGTCGGCGACCGTGAGCCGGAGGAGGTCGCCGCCCGCGTCGTCGGCACCCACCCGCTCGGCCGCGACGGTGACGGCGCCCGCTCCGGCGTGCTTGGTGATGTTGGTGAGCGCCTCGCAGGCCGCGTAGTAGGCGACGCCCTCGGCGCGCGGGGACGGGCGCTCCGCGAGGTCCACGCGGACCTTGACGGGCAGCGGGCAGCGCCCGGCGGCGACCGGCAGGGCCGACTCCAGCCCGTGGTCGGTGAGGACCTTGGGGTGCAGTCCCCTGGCGACGTCGCGCAGCTCCGCCATGACCGCCTTCGCCTCGATCTGCGCCTGGCCGAGGAGTTCGCGCGCCTTGTCCGGGTCGCGGTCGAACTTCGCGCGGGCGCGGGCGAGCGTCATGGTGACCGCGAGCAGGCGCTGCTGGGCGCCGTCGTGCAGGTCGCGTTCGATCCTGCGGCGCTCGGCCTCGGCGACGTCGACCATTCGGAGCCTGCTGTCGCGCAGCTCCACCAGGCGCCGCCGCACCTGCGCCTCGGGCACGTCGAGCAGCAGGCGCTTGGTCAGCGACGTCTCGGCGCCGATCAGGGCCGGCGCGATCAGCAGGCTGAGCAGCGCCGCGACCGGCCCGACGGCGAGGCTGAACGGGACGGCCTCGTGCCATGCGGGCGCCGCGCTGGTCAGCTCGCCCTGGGCGGCCGCGATGCCGAGCCCGATGAGGATCCCCGCGGAGGTGCCCACCCCGTAGATGACCAGGCCGAGCGCGAGGGAACCGGCGAACAGGCCGTACAGGCCGATGACGGTGCTGCGGTAGACGGCGGCCCACGCCTCGCGGCCGAGGAGGTAGTCGAGGACGCGCAGCACCATCGGCCGCGGGTGCGGCGGCTCCGGGATCGGCAGCGGGGTCTCGACGATGCCGAACAGGCCCGCCAGCCGGGCCCGGCCGACCCAGCAGGCCGCGCGGGCGAGCAGGGTCGCGGCGACGGCCGGGGCCAGGATCATGCTGAGGAAGGCGCCGCCGACGCCGGCACCGTTGGGGTAGCCGAGGAGGCTCATGCGGACGGTGTCCGTGAACTCGACCAGCCCGCCCAGCAGCCAGGCCGCGGGGACCAGGTGCAGGAGGGCCAGCACCAGCGAGGTGAGCAGGTAGGTCAGCGCGACGGCGCGGTCGCCCCACGTGCGCGCCGTGGTGAGCCCGGCCGCGGCGCGTGCCGCGGCCGCGCGCACCCGCCCCGTTCCAGCCCCCGCCATTGGTGCCCCGCCCCTTTGTCCGACCGCCTGTCCGACCGTTTCTCAAAGGTACGGAGTCGGGGTTCCGCGTCGCCATGGCGCGAACACGACGCCACGGGTAGTGCGAGCACTACCCGGGCGTCACCGGTGTCGCGACAAGGTGGGACACGGAGGGTCAGGAGTCCGCTACTCTTTCCCCCTCGACCGCGACCTCCTGACAGGACACCACCGGCATGCCCCGACGTATTTTCTGTCATACAAGTATTATCTGTAATACGTGTATGACAACTATGGAGGCACCGATGCTGACCGTCAGGTTTCCCGACGCGATCGAGGAGCGCCTCGCCGTCCTCGCCCGCGAGACCGGCCGCTCGAAGAGCTACTACGTCCGCGAACTGGTCGCCAACAATCTGGATGATATGGAAGACGTCTACCTGGCCGAACGCGAAGTCGAAGACCTCCGTGCCGGCCGTACGCGCTCGATCCCCCTCGATGAAGCCATGGCAGAGTATGACCTGGAAGATTGAGATCACCCCGCGCGCCGACCGCGCGCTCCGCCAGATCGACCGGAAGGAGGCCGAGCGGATCCGGGACTTCCTCTACGAGCGCATCGCCCCCGCGGAGGACCCCAGGTCCCTCGGCGACGCACTCCAGGGCGCCCGGATGGCGGGGCTGTGGCGGTACCGGGTGGGCGGCTACCGGTTCGTGGTGCACATCGAGGACGAGGTCGTCCGCATCGTCGTCGTCCGCATCGGCCACCGCCGCGAGGTCTACCGCTCGTAGCCGGGGCGGCGCGGTCAGCCGGTCTCGGCGAGGCGCTTGAGCCGCGGCAGGGTGCGCTCGATGCCGCGGGCGTTGCGCGCGGGGATTCCGAGCAACTGGTACACGCCGCGCGGCGCACGGGTGTAGTCGAAGGTCTCGGTGACCCTGGTGGCGCCGTCGCCGAACGGGGCCAGCTCCCAGCGCCAGCGGTGCGGTCCGGCGTGCCGCCAGGCGATGCGGCGCCCCTCCTCGAACTCCACCACGCGATTGGAGATCCGGTACGGCAGCCCGAGCACCATGTCCATGCCGAAGCGCGCGCCGCGTGTGAGCCGTTCGGGCCCCTCCACCAGCCCCTTCACCGAGCCCGACCCGTCGAACTCACTGTGGCGGTGCGGTGCGGCGAGGATGTCGAAGATCGTCTGGGCGGGCGCGTCGATCACGACGCTCCGCGACACGAGGTGGGTGGCCATGGGCGAGATCCTCTCAGGCCCCCAGGATCGGCCGCACGAGGCCCGCCCCGATCGCGGCGGCGAGCGCGATCTGGATCCGCTGGACGGTGGAGCGGACCGCCCCGCCCACCTCCGCGGCGACCTCCCCGCCGGTGGCGTCGCCGCGGACCGCGGCGGCGATCGCCTTGCGGCGCCGCGACCGGGCCTGGTCGGGCAGCAGCCGGGCGTCGAGGCCGGTCGCGGCGAGCAGGGCGAGCAGGACCCCGGTGCGCGCGTCGGGGACACGCCCGGTCCGCACGGCCGTCCGCAGCGCCTCGGCGCGATCGGCGGCCGCCGCGGGGTCGGCGGCGGCGTACCTCGTGACGGGCACGCCGAACGGGCCGGGGCGGCTCTCGGCGCGCAGGATCCCCGCAGCGACGGCGCGCCGCAGCAGCCTGCGGCGCAGCTTGCGGCCCTGGACCTTGTGCACCCAGGAGGCGAGTGTGCGGCGCCGGGTCTCGGCGGCGATGGTGCCGGCGATGTCGGCGAGCTCGGCGTCGGAGTGCGCGGCCTGCTGCGCGCCCAGCACCCGCGACCGCTCCAGTTGCAGCCGGCCCGCCAGTGCCAGCTCCGCCAGCAGCGCCCCCGCGAGGCCGCAGTTCACCGCCGCGAACCGGCCGCGGGGGCGGCCGGTCGCCGGGTCGAGTGTGAGGACGAGGAGGTCGTCGGCGAGGAGCCGCGCCGCCGGGCGGTTCTCTCGGCCGTTCTCTCGGCCGTTCTCTCGACCGTTCTCGCTGTCTCTCTCGGGGTCGTGCCCGCGCGCCCTGTCGGGGCGGGTCCGGGTGGTGCCGCGCGTCATCGGATCAGCTCCCGGCGGCGCCGGCCGAGCCCGCGGAGGCGGCCGCCGCGGTCGCGGCCTCGATCGACTGGATCACCGACTTCACGGCCCTGCCGATCTCGTCGCCGGCCATGACCGCCTTGATCATCCGGCGGCGCTCCCCCTGCGGCAGTTCGCGGAACAGCTTGCGGTCGACGCGCACGGCGCCGCACAGCGCCAGCAGCGCGACCGACCTGGAGTCGGCGGGGTGCTCCTGCCGCAGGACCGAGCCGAGCCGCAGGACCAGGTCGTCGCGCTGCCCCGGCTGGGCGGGGCGGTAGTCGTTCATGGGGAAGATCCCGAGCGCCCGGCGGGCCTGGTGGGTCAGGACGCCGTGCGCCACGGCGCCGCCCAGCAGCGCCTTGCGCAGTCGCGCGTTCTGGACCTTGGTGACCCACCACTTGATCTTGCGCGGGCGCGGCTCGGCCGCGACGCGGGCGGCGAACCCGTCGAGCTGGGGATCGCCCATCGGTGCGCCGTCGAGCGGGTACAGGCGCTCGGCGTCGATGCCGAGGCGCCCGGCCAGGGCGAGGTCGGCGACCATGGCGCCGACCAGGCCGCAGGTGAGCCGGGTGGAATCGACCAGTGGACGGCCCGTTCCGGGGTCGTAGCACAGGAGCAGCAGCTCCTCGGCGATCGTGGTCTTCGGCATGCTTCCCTCTCGTGGCCGGGTGTCGACCGGGTCCCCTCCGCGCCGCGGTGCCCCGATTATGGCACCCGCCCCGGGCCCGCACCCCCGTGCGGGCCGCGCCCGGCCGTCAGCCGACGAGGTCCATCGTGGGGATGACGAGCAGCGAGATGACGCCGATGCGCAGCAGCAGGGTCAGCCAGATGTTGCGGTACATCGACCACACGAAGCCGTAGAGCAGGCCGAGGATGCCGTAGGACGCGAGGGCGAAGTCGACGCCGCGCATGGCGAGGGGCCCGGCCGGCCCGGGGAACGCGCTGTAGCGGCCCAGCAGCGCGTAGGTGAGCGCGTAGACCACCGACGCCGCCAGGATCCCGGCCCACCGGCCCAGGAGCAGTTCCAGCCGGGTTTGCAGCAGCGCGCGGAAGAACAGCTCCTCGGGGACGACGACCGCGGCGAGGGCCAGCCCGATCAGCAGGGCGAGCGGAGTGAACGGGGCACGGAACTCGACGGCGGCGACAACGGCCAGGCACAGCAGGACGGGCACGAGTCCGAGCCAGCGCCAGCGCTCGGCCGGGAGGTCAATCCGCATGGCGAGGGAGGCCATGCTCCGGCCCGCGCTGACCGTGAATCCCGCCCGGTCGGTGAACAGCAGCGGCACGACGAACAGGAAGAGCACCCGCATCACCGGCGCAGCGAGGAGGAGGAAGTCGGCGGAGAACAGGCCGAAGAGCCAGGCGAGAGCGACACTTCCGCCGAGGAAGCCGAGGAGGCACACCGCGAGCCAGCACACCTCCCTGCCGAGGGAGTGCTCGGCGAGCGCGTCCCGCACGGCGGTGTCGAGGCTCGTGCGGTCGGCGAACACGGCGAACGCCCAGACCAGCGGGATCCCGACGAGGGGCGCCAACCACACGGCCCACAGCCCCTCGGGCACGTCCCCGGTGTCGTTGCCGGCGCCGATGAAGAGCGGCCCCGGCAGCACGCTCACCAGCGCGAGGGCATAGAGGACGAGGCAGCCCACCACCACCGGACCGCGCACTGCTCTCACTGGTCGTCCCCCTTGGCGGTGGGCCGCATTCCGCGCCCACCACCGGCAACATCACCTACCTGGCTATATAACTGAAAGTAACTTAATGGGCGACAAATGTCGCCGACCGTGGCGCGTGGTGGCGCGGTCGTCGCGGTGCGGCCGCCGTCCCCGGGGGGACGGTGTGTCACGGACGGCGGCCGCGTGCCGGGGCCTCGGGGTCAGCCCTCCAGGACGGCGTGCAGGAACTCCCGAGTGCGGTCCTCGGCGGGCGCGCCGAAGATCTGGTCGGGCGGCCCCTCCTCGACGATCTTGCCCTTGTCGAACATCAGCACCCGGTGCGAGACGTCCTTGGCGAACTGCATCTCATGCGTCACCGACAGCATGGTGATGTCGGTGGTGCGCGCGATCTCCCGGAGGACGTCGAGGACGCCCGCGACGAGTTCGGGGTCGAGCGCCGAGGTCACCTCGTCGAGGAGCAGGATCTCCGGGCGCATCGCCAGCGCCCTGGCGATCGCGACCCGCTGCTGCTGGCCGCCGGAGAGCTGGGTGGGGTGCGCGTCGATGCGCTCCTTCAGCCCCACCATGTCGAGCAGCTCCGCCGCCCGCTGGTCGGCCTCGTCGCGCGAGACACCGAGCGTGTGGATCGGCGACTCGGTGATGTTGCGGCGCACCGTCATGTTCGGGAACAGGTTGAACTGCTGGAACACCATCCCGATCTTCTTGCGCACCTCGCGCTGGTGCTGCTCGCCGGCCTTGACGAGGTCGGTGCCCTTGTACTCGTGGCTCAGCGGGTCGCCGTTGACCCAGATCACGCCGTCGGTGACGTGCTCAAGGGTCATCAGCAGCCGCAGGATAGTGGTCTTGCCCGAACCGCTCGGCCCGATGAGCGACACCCGCTGCCCCGGCTGGACGCTGAAGTCCAGGTGGTCGAGGACGGTGTTGTCGCCGTACCGCTTGACCACCTTGTCGAACCGGATCAGGGGGGAGCCCTCTTCGCTGCGGGGCTTGGGGACCCCGGCCGCGGCCTCCCGGGCGGCGGGGGTGTTGTCGTCAGACTGCGGCATAGCGTCGCTCCAGGAATCGGATCACTACCGCGGAGAGCACGCTCACGATGATGAAGAGCACACCGACCGTGGAGATCATTTCGAGGTACTTGAAGTTCGTGCCGGCGAGCTCGTTCGCCTTGAACAGCATCTCGGGCACCGTGATGGCGAACAGCAGCGGCGTGTCCTTGAACATCGCGATGAGGTAGTTGCCGAGGGCCGGGATCACCCTGCGGATCGCCTGCGGCAGGATCACGGCCGTCCACATGCGGCCCGGGGAGATGCTGAGCGCCCGGCCGGCCTCCCACTGGCCCTTGGGGATGCCCTCGATGCCGGACCGGTAGACCTCGGCCGTGTAGGCGGCGTAGTGCAGCCCCAGGCCGATGATGCCGGCCGCCAGCGGGCCCAGGCTGATGCCGAACCCGGGCAGCACGTAGAACAGGAAGAACAGTTGGACGAGCAACGGCGTGCAGCGGATGAACTCCATGATCCAGTGCACGGTCCAGGCGACGGGCCGCGGCGCGCTGCGCCGCGCGATCGCGACGAGCAGCCCGAGCACCAGCGCGACGACGTAGCCCACCGCCGTCGCGAGGATGGTGAGCTGGAGCCCTTCGATCAGCGCGGGGAAGTTGTCCCCGATGAATCCCCAGTCCATTACGCCGCACCTCCCGCGCCGGCAACGGCCGGCGTGCTCTTCTTGGCCTTGAGCGGCTCACGGCCCAGCCGCCGGTTCGCGCTGCGCTCCGCCATCCGCATGAAGTACAGGAAGACCTGCGCCAGCAGGAAGTACATGACCAGCGCGGCGGTGTAGGCCGCGAGGGTCTGGCCGGTGAAGGCCCGCACCTGGTCGCCGACGAAGGTCAGGTCAGAGACCGCGATCAGCGAGACCACGGCGCTGCCCTTCATCAGCTCGATGATGAGGTTCCCGAAGGTGGGCAGCATCTGCGCCCACGCCTGCGGCAGGATCACCGAGCGCAGGCGCTGCGCCGGGGTGAAGTTGAGCGCGATGGTCGCCTCGTACTGGGCGGCCGGCACGGCCTTGATGGCGCCGCGCACGTTCTCGGCGCCGTAGGCGCCGACGTTCAGCCCGAGTGCCAGGATCGCGGCGAACACCGGGTCGAGCAGGTACCCGGTGACCAGCGGCATCGCGTAGAACATCCAGAACATCAGGACCAGGGCCGCGACGCCGCGGAACACCTCGACGTAGATGCTCGCGACGGCGCGCGCGACCCGGCTGCGCAGTGTGCCGAGGATCCCGACGGACATGGCGATCACGAAGGCCAGCGCGCAGCCGCCCACGGTGATCAGCAGCGTGTAGAGCGCCCCGTTGATGTACAGGGGCAGTGAATCGGTGATGAAGTCCATCTGGATCCCCTCAGGCTTCGCACAGTTGCCGGGCCGTCAGGTCGCCGGGCAGCTCCTGCTCGGAGAACCCGAACGGTTCGATGATCTCCAGCAGCCGGCCGCTCTGCTTGAACTCCTCCAGCTTTCCGTTGAAGGCGTCCCGCATGCTCCCGTCGTCCTGCCGCAGCGCAAAGCCCCCGCCGCCGATGATCTTCTCGCCCTTCTCGTCGAGAGGGAAGAACCCCTCGGTGACCTCGAAGGGGCCCTTGCGCAGGTCGAGCATCCAGCGCAGCGAGATCGCGGTGAGCGCGACGGCGTCGACCCGGCCGGTCTCCAGCAGCTCGTAGCAGCTCGGCGCGTCGGGACCGGTCTGCACCTGCCCCTCGGGCACGCCCTGGTCCTTCGCCATGTCCGCCTCGACGGTCGCGACCATGACGCACAGCGTCAGGTCGGGGTTCTCCTTGAACGCGCCGAAGGTCGTGATGCCGTTCGGGTTGCCCTCGGGCACCATGAACGCGGTGCGGCTGAGGTACTCGGGATTGGTGAAGGAGACCTCGAGGCAGCGTTCCGGGATGATGGCCATCCCCGCCGCCACCATGTCGAACTGCCCGCCGACCAGGCCGGGGATCAGCCCGTCGAACTTGACGGAGACGCCGTCGACGGTGTCGACGCCCAACTCCTTGAAGATCGCACGGGCGAGTTCGGGGGACTCGCCCGTGAGCTGGCCGGTCGCCAGGTCGGTGTAGCCGTAGGGCGCCTCGTTGGCGAACCCGACGGTGATGAAGCCCTGCTCCTTGATGCGGTCGAAGGTGTTACCGGTCCCAATGCGCGAGCAGGAGCTCAACAGTGTCGGGGCGAACACTGCCGCCAGCCCCGCCCCACCGGCCCTGGTGAGAAAGCGGCGGCGGTCCATGCTGCTCCCCCTGATTCGTGTCATGTGCGAACTCCTCGGGAACCAGCTCGGCGCCCTCCTCTGTGAGGAGGGCGCCGTGCCGTGCGGGATGAACGTGTACGGGTCGGGGCGCCGCGCACGGCTCACTGCGCTCAGTTCTCATGGGGGAGAGCACGCGTCATGAGCCACACGGAAGCGGTCCCAACCTCTCGGACCATGCGGCGTCGAAGCCTCTGGTCAGTCACAGATAACCGTAAAGCGGCCCTGCCCGCCACTGATGGGCCCGTAACGCCCGGGCCGTGATGGTTTGTGAACCGTGACCGTTCCGATTGACACGCGACACCAACGCGCCCGATGTCGTCCCGTCTGCGCCCGATCACCCGTATCCGCTGTCGGGCGGTGTCAGCGGACGGGCGTGAAGTCGCGCGCGCCGATGAACTCCGGGCGGGGCGACGGCGCGGAGTACGGCTCCACGCAGGCGTTCTCGACGCTGTTGAACACGATGAACACGTTCGAGCGGGGGAACGGGGAGATGTTGCCCGCGGAGCCGTGCATGCAGTTGCTGTCGAAGAACAGCCCGGCGCCCGCCGGGCCGGTGAGCAGGTCGATCCCGTGCTTGTCGGCGAGGATGCCGAGGCTGGCCTGGTCGGGCGTGCCGACCCGCTGCCCCTTCAGCGACTCCCGGTAGTGCCCGTCGGGGGTCTCGCCGACGCAGCTCACGAAGGTCTTGTGCGAGCCGGGGATGATCATCAGCGAACCGTTGTAGGGGTGGTTCGGGGTCAGCGCCAGCGACAGGCTCACGGCGCGCGGCGCCGGCATGCCGTCCTCGGCGTGCCACGTCTCGAAGTCGGAGTGCCAGTAGAAGTCGCCGCCGCCGAAACCGGGCTTGTAGTTGACCCGGGTCTGGTGCACATACACGTCGGAGCCCAGGATCTGGCGGGCGCGGCCCACGACGCGGGGGTCGCGGACCAGCGCGGCGAACACCTCGCTGAGCTTGTGGACCTCGAAGATGGAGCGGACCTCGTCGGAGCCGTGCTCGATGACGGTGCGCTCGTCGGCGCGGACCGCCTCGTCGGCGCGGAGCCGGTCGAGTTCGGCCTGGTAGGCGCCGACCTCGGCGGGGGTGACGAGCGCGTCCTCCTGGTGGTAGCCCTTCGCGTCGAACCCGTCGAGTTCGCCGCCGCTCAGCGGGCCGTCGTCGGGCCCGCCGCGAACGGCGCGCTCGCGCCGGTACAGCAGCGCGGGCTCGGCGTTCTTGCGGGTCGGGTAGTCGTCCATGGTCGGCTGCTCGAATTGAGTCGTCAACACAGTCATGGCCATACCCCGGTGGGGTTCACTCCTCAGGTGGGTTCCTGGTGGGCGCCCGACCCGCCACACGCGGGCCCGGCGGGCCGACCGGCCGGCGGCGGCACCGCCGGCCGGTCGACGCGGTCAGCCGACGGGTTCGCCGTCGACCGTCAGCAGCGGGTACACGCCGTTCTCGTCGTGCACCTCCCTGCCGGTGACGGGCGGGTTGAAGACGCAGAGCACCCGGAAGTCCGTCTTGGGGCGGACCGTGTGGTGCTCGTGCCCGTCGAGCAGGTACAGGGATCCCGGGGTGATCAGGTGCTTCTCCCCGGTCTCGTCGTTGGTGATCTCGGCCTCGCCTTCGATGCAGTGCACGAGCTCGATGTGGTTCGCGTACCAGAAGCTCGACTCGGTGCCCGCGTAGAGGACGGTCTCGTGGAACGAGAAGCCGACTCCGTCCTTCGCCAACACGATCCGGCGGCTGCGCCAGTTCTCCGTCTTGATGTCGGCTTCGGTGTCGTTGACGTCATCCATACTGCGAATGATCACGGTGTCTGCTCCTCATCTGACATGCGCGCGATTTTCGGTGGTGTCCACGGCGGTCCCGGGCGCAACGGAACGCCCCGCCCTGCGTTTCTACACGCCGGGTGCACCCGCGCGCACGAGGCGATCCCACCTGAATTTCCGAATCCCGAACCGGCCTCCGATCAGGCCGGTTGCGGCACGGCGCCCACCGCCGCGCGGACGGAATCGCGGATGATGTCGAGGCCCGTCTCCAGCTCCTCCGTGGTGACCGTCAGCGGCGGCAGGAGCTTGGCGACCTCGTCCTCCGGGCCGGACGTCTCCATCAGCAGGCCGCGGTCGAACGCCTCCTTGCACACCTTCTTCGCGACGCCCTCCCTGTCGAACGCCAGCCCCCGCGCGAGGCCGCGCCCGCGGACGTGCGCACCGGTCTCGGGGAACTCCTCGGCGATGGCGGTGAGGCGCGCCTCGACCAGGTCGCCCTTGACCCCCGTCTCCTTCTCCAGGGCGTCGTCGGCCCAGAACCGCTTCAGGGCCGCGGTGCCGGTGACGAAGGCCGGGTTGGGGCCGCGGAAGGTGCCGTTGTGCTCGCCGGGCTCCCACACGTCGAGTTCGCGCTTGAACAGGGTCAGCGCCATCGGCAGGCCGTATCCGCTGATCGACTTCGAGAGGGTCACGATGTCGGGCACGATCCCGGCGTGCTCGAAGCTGAAGAACGGGCCGGTCCGGCCGCAGCCCATCTGGATGTCGTCGGCGATCAGCAGGATCTCGTGCTGGGCGCACAGTTCGGCGAGGCCCTGGAGCCATCCGGCGCTGGCGACGTTGATGCCGCCCTCGCCCTGGACCGTCTCGACGATGACCGCCGCCGGCTTGTCCAGCCCGCTCCCGCTGTCCTCCAGCAGGCTGCGCAGCCACAGGAAGTCGGGGGTCTGACCGTCCATGTAGTTGTCGAACGGCATCGTGGCCGAGTGGCCCAGCGGCACCCCGGCGCCGCCGCGCTTCATCGAGTTGCCCGTGACGGCGAGCGCGCCCAGGGTCATCCCGTGGAAGCCGTTGGTGAAGCTGACGACGGTCTCGCGGCCGGTGTACTTGCGCGCGAGCTTCAGGGCGGCCTCGACGGCGTTGTTGCCCGCCGGCCCGGGGAACTGGACCTTGTAGTCGAGCCCGCGCGGTTTCAGGATCACCTCTCCGAAGGTGTCCAGGAAGTCGCGTTTGGCGGTGCTGTAGGCGTCGAGGCTGTGCACCACGCCGTCGGCGAGCAGGTAGTCGATCAGCGGGTTCTTCAGCTCGGGGTTGTTGTGCCCGTAGTTGAGCGACCCGGCTCCCGCGAAGAAGTCCAGGTAGGGACGGCCGGTCTCGTCGTGGATGTAGCTGCCTCGCGCCTCGTTGAAAACGACCGGCCAGCCACGGGAGTAGCTGCGGACCTCTGATTCGAGGCGTTCGAAGATCTCCATCGTGATTCCTTGGATCCTTTCCCCATTGGGGTGGTGTCGGGGGACGGACTGCGGTGCCGTCGCCGGCGCGCTCAGGCCAGGCCGATGCGCACCAGTTCCTCGGGGTCGTGTGCTGCCCCGTCGGGGAAGTGCGACCTCTCGAACAGCGGTGTCCAGACCGGCTCTGTGCCGCGCTCGCGGGCGAAGGACGCGAAGAGCGCGCGCGATGCGGCGTTGCCGGGTGTGACGGTGGCCTCCAGTCGGTGGACGCCGTTGCCGGCGACGCGGTCGCCGATACAGCGCAGCATCCGCCCGGCCAGGCCCTGGCCCCGCATGGCGGGATCGACGGCGACCTGCCAGAGGAAGTAGCAGTCGGGGTCGTCGGGCCGGATGTAGCCGATGACGAAGCCGCGTACCGTCCCGCCGGGGTCGAGGGCCGCGACCGAGGACGCGGCGAAGTCCCGGCACCAGAGGGCGTAGGCGTAGGGCGAGTTGACGTCGAGGCCGGCGTCGCCCGCCAGCCGCCACAATTGGCGGCCGTGTTCCAACGCGGGCGGGACCAGCGTCAGGGCGGACCCGGTGTCCGGTCGCTCCGTACCGGCACCGCCGTCACCACTGTCACCGCCGGCACCGCCGTCACCGGCACCGGTGCCGCCGCCGTCAGAGCCTTCGGCGGGGTCGGCCGCGCTGCCCCCGGCGCTGTGCGGCCGGGTGGTCTGGTCGTCGCTTTCCGTGGGCTCGAACTGTTGAAGGGGCACGTCGCAGGAACGTAGCGCACGAATCTGAGCGGGATCCGCGGCGATGTGCCCGCCCATGTTTCACCGCATGGCCTGCGGGTATGGCTAGCCCCTTTACCCCTGGTCGAGGGCTCGGAGAGGGGTGCCCCCACCGTCCGCGGGGCACCCGGGCATCGCGTTGTATCGCGTTCTCAGCAGGCGGTTCGCGAGGGTCCGGAGGAGGCGTCGGCGCGGGTGCGCGGCCCGGCGCTCCGGGGTCGGTCACAGCGGGTCACAGCCAAACATAGAGCAGGCGCGGCGAATTTTAAGGATGAGGTAAGTCACAGCAAATTCCGACGAATCACCCCTTGGCGGCCGAAGCGGCCGCATACCGCGTTTCCCCATCAGCAACTCGGTGCGCCATTCGGTCGCCCCGCGGCTCCGCCCGCCGCCCCCGCCGCAGCGGCCGACGGCGGCCCGTTTTCCGCACGCGCGTTCGACCGGTCATCCTTTGCACCGCCGAGTGCAAAAACACCGTTCACGCCATTGCATCCGAACGGAATTTTTAGCAGACTTCGCGTAGTACGACCTGACGTAGTACTACAATAAGTCGAGGCGCGAGGGGGGCACCGGAACACCGGTCTCCACCCCGCACACGCGGTGCCGCACGTCGGCACGCTTCCCGATGGCAGCGATGCCATGCAGGACACGAACCAGGAATCGGAGGCGCCTGGTGAACCGCCTTTACCACGAAAGCGAAGACTGGGTCCGCCACGGCGCGTGCCGCCGCTACGACCCCGAGCTGTTCTTCCCCGTCAGCTCGGTCGGCCCGGGCGGCAGCGACGCGGAGCTCGCCAAGGCGATCTGCCGCAGCTGCCCCGTGCGCCAGGAGTGCCTGACCTGGGCGCTGCGCGCGGGCGAAGCCGACGGCGTCTGGGGCGGGACGACCCCGGAGGAGCGCCGGTACCTGCGCCGCGAGCTCGCACCGGCCGTCTGACCCCCACCGGCGACCGCTGGTGACCCGCAGCCGACGATCGGCTAGGTTCTGACAACGTGCGAACTCCCGCTCAAGGCATCCTGTGGGCGCTCCGCACGGCGGTCCTCGCCGTGGGGTGCACCGGCCTGGCCTGGGGCGGGCACATCGCCGCCGGGGGCGACCCCGGCGGCGCGGCGTCCGGGCCCGCTCTCGCGGCCGCGACCCTCCTCACCGCGCTCCCACTGGCCCGGTTCACCAGCGAGCAGCGCGGCTTCGGCGAGATATTCGCCGTCCTCGCCGCCGCCCAGGTGGTCCTGCACCTGCTCTTCCAGGCCGCGGCCCCCGCGACGGCCGACCACCTCGCCGCGATGACCGGCGGCCCGGGATCGGCACAGCACGGCCACGCCCTGTTCGGCTACTCCGCCGGGATGCTCGTGGCGCACCTGTGGGCCGCGCTCCTCGCCGCCGCGCTGCTGAGCCGCGGCGAACACGCCCTGTGGACCCTCCTCGGCCTCATCGACCGCGCCGTGCCCGCACTGCTCCGCGCGCCGGGCACCGTCCTCACCCTGGGCACGGCGCCCCGCACACCGGGGCCCCCGGCGGCCCTGCCGCGCACGGCCGCAGCGGGCCGCCCGCGGACCCGGGCCCCGCCCGTTCGGGCCGCGGCCTGACCCGCACGGGTCGGCCGCACGGCACCCCCTGAGTCCCGCCGTCCCGCGGAACCGCGCCTACCCGCGGCCCCCGCAGGACGCGATGATCCGCCGCGGCCGTCCGCGCCGCGCGCCCGTGCTCGAACGAAGAGGTCCCTCATGTCCACCGCCACGCCCACCACGCCCGCGGTCCGCCGCTGGGCCGTACTCCTCACCGCTTTCGCCGCGGCCTCGGCCGCCGCTCTCGGCCAGGCCCCCGGTGCACTCGCGCACAACACGCTCATCAGCTCCTCGCCCGAAGACGGCAAGAGCGTCGGCACCGCTCCCGACGAGATCGTGCTGACCTTCAACGACGACGTCATGGAGGGCGGCAACGGCATCGTCGTCACCGCGCCGGGCGGCACCCAGGTGCAGGACGGCGAGGCGGCGATCGACGGCCCCGAGGCGTCCGTCGGCCTGGAATCGCTGACCGAGGCCGGCGAGTACACCGTCGACTACCGGATCATCTCCGCCGACGGCCACCCGCTGAAGGACAAGCTGACCTTCACCCTCACCGAGGAGGGCGTCGCCGAGCCGTCGCCGAGCGCGTCCCCCGCCGGCGGCGGGGAGCAGGAGAGCACGCCCGCACCGGCCGCCGACAGCACGCCCGACGACCCGATGAGCGCGCTCGGCCCGGTGGGCGGCGCCATCGGCGCGATCGCGCTCATCGGCATCATCGTCATCCTGCTGCTGCGGCTGCGCGGCCGCCGCCCCGGCGGCGGGGACGGGGACAGCGGCGGCACCGGCGGCACCGGCGGCACTGAGTAGCCGGAGCCCTGTGGCATGCGAACGGCCGCGCCCCGTGCTCGGGGCGCGGCCGTTCGCATGCCTTCAGTGCATCAAGTGCCGTCAGTGCCTGCGGAGCAGCAGGATGCTGATGTTGTCGCGGCCGCCGGCCTCCATCGCGGCCTTCCACAGCGTGTGGACGGCGGCGTCGTCGCCGGTCGACTCGGACAGGATGTGCTCCATCTCCTCGAGCGACACCAGGTCCGACAGCCCGTCGCTGCACATCAGCCACGCGCCGGGGCCCGGCTCGGGGTCGGCGCCGACATGCGGGGTCATGGCGGTGGACCCGCTGCCGCCGAGCGACTGGGTGATGAAGTTCGTCGTGACCGGCTTGCCGTCCTCCGAGGGGGGCAGCGCCGGGGAGTCGTCCTGGGAGAGCTGCCGCATCCGCGAGCCTTCGAGGCGGTAGGTGCGGGAGTCGCCGACGTTGAACCAGAAGCTGCCGTCGGGGGTGAGGAGCATCCCGGCGACCGTGGTGCCCATGCCGGAGAACTCCGAATGCTGGAGGGCGTGCTCCTTGATCTCGTCGTCGATGTGCCGCAGCAGGGTGTCGACGTCCTCGGGTCCGTTCAACTGGTGATTGCTCTCGGCCATCCGGTGGACGGCGTGCTCGGAGGCGATCTCTCCGGCCGCGTGCCCACCGAGGCCGTCGGCGACGGCGATGACGACCGGACCGGTCAAGGGAAGATCGCAGCGCGCCGGCGCGTCCATGTCGGCGCCCGCGACGGTGAGCGCACCCAAGACCACGGCGTCCTCGTTCGCCTGGCGCACGGCGCCCCGGTGCGTCAGGGCCGTGACCGTGACTGCCCTGCCATCGACACCCATGCGCACTACCTCCTGTTTCATAAGCAGTTCCGCCCGCACATTACTCCGCGCGAACCGCCGCACAGTCCCAAGCGGCGCCCCATCCGGACCAGGGTTGCGGCGCATTGATCATGTAACCGTATCGGGGGTCGGGCGACCATGGTCAAAACACGCGTACATCATGACGGAAATCGGCGAGATGCGCAGTTTCCGAGCGCAGAACGGAGCCGTGCACCGCGCGATCGGCGGCCGTCCGCACTGGACCGCCGCGGCCCATTCGGGACGGGCGGCAGCGGAGACAGCGACGGTTGTCGGATCGGCCGCGCGCGTGACACAATGACACGGACCGGGTGTCTAAGACGCAGACACGCCTTCGCCTTCGCGCTCATGTGTTGGTGCTCGTCGATTCGAGCCGCCATGGGCGTTTTTCGCTTCCCCGATCAAGGCCGTGGTTCCCATGCGTCCGCCCGCTCTCGCCATCCCGCAGCACACCAGTCCGACCGCCCGTCCCGCCTCCGGCGTGCGCGAATCCCCGCTCCGCACACGCCGGACCCGGGCACGGGCGTTTCGGACCGCCGCCGATCGCCCTCGTCAAGGGAGGATCCCCACGTGAAGATCGCTCTGGTCGCCGAACACACCGCACCGCTCACCGCGCACAAGGGCGAACCCACGGATGGCGAGAGTGTGCACATCGCCGCGCTCGCCCGCCACCTCGCCCGGCTCGGCCACAAGGTCGCCGTCTACGCCCGGCGCGACACACCCGACGCACCCGAACGCACCCGCATGGGCCGCGGCGTCACGGTCGACCACCTGCCCGCGGGCCCCGAGCGCCCGCTCAGCGGCCAGGAGGCCGTCGCCCACACGGGCGCGTTCGCCGAGGCCCTCGCCGCGGCGCTCACCGAGGACGTCCCCGACGTCGTCCACGCCTTCGGGTGGGACAGCGGACTCGCGGCCATGTCGGCCGCCCGCGGGTTCCCCGACGGCGGCGCGCCCCCCGTAGTCCAGACCTTCCACTCGCTGAACGCCGCCGAGCACCGCGCCGGGCTGCCGAAGCAGGCCGACCGGATCCGCATGGAGTCCGCCGTCGCGGGCAGCGCCGACCGGATCATCGTCACAGCGGCCGACCAGCGGTTCGAGCTGGCCCGCATGGGCGTCCCCCGCTCCCACGTGTCCGTCGTGCCGTTCGGCGTCGACACCGAGCAGTTCGGGCCCGACGGCGCCGTCACGGCGGCCCCCTGGAGGACCCGCAGGGACGAGCGGACCCGCATCGTCACCGTGGCGGGCCTTGGCCGCGTCGACGGCGTCCACGCGCTCGTCCAGAGCATGGCCAGGGTGCCGGGCACCGAACTGGTCGTCGTCGGCGGACCCCACCCCGACGACCTCGCCATCGACGCCGACGCCCGCCGCCTCCACCTCCTCGCCAAGGAGGCCAAGGTCGAGGACCGGATCACCCTGGTCGGCGCCATGGACCGCAAGGAACTGCCGAAGCTGCTGCGCTCCGCCGACCTGTACGTCTCGGCGTCGGCCTACGACCCGTTCGGCGGCGCCGTCCTGGAGGCCATGTCCTGCGGGCTGCCCGTTGTCGCCACCGCGACCGGCCCCACCACCGGGTCCGTCCTGCACGGCACCACCGGGCTGCTGCTGCGCTCGACCCGCCCCGACGCGCTCGCCCGCGCGATGCGCGGCCTCACCGGCGACCCCACCATGCGCACGGCGTTCAGCATCGCCGGTGTCGACCGCTCCCAGTCGCGGTACGGCTGGGAGCGCGTCGCGGCCGAGACCGTCCAGGTCTACGAGTCCGCCCTGCCGGGGACGGCGGCCGACCCCGAGCTCGTCGCCGAGGAAGCGAGCTAGGCAATGCCCCGCAGGCCGCCCCGGCGGCCGCGGCGCGTCCCCGGGCCGGCGCCCGGCGGGTTCGTCCGGCATGTTCCGCGGACCATGCTGATTCGCCGGTCCCAGATCGGGCACGAACCACCAAGCGCGCCGGGACGACGGCACCGGACCGTCCCGGCCGACCGGAAGGCGCACCCGCGCCTTCCGCGGCAGCGAGACGGGCGGGACCGCTGAGGACGGGTGGCATGAGTTCACAGGCGCACGTCGACGACGCCACGGGGGCGCACGCGGCGCACCAGTTCACCGGCCAGGGGCCCGCCGCCCGTGCGGGGCCCGGCGCCGAACCGGTCGGCCCCGCACCGATGCCGCGCGGCGCCGACCGCAGGCAGCGCCCGCCCGCGAACCCCGACAAGGGCGCCGCCGGCCGCGGCGCGCCGCCCGGCCGGCCCGCAGCACCCGACCGCCGCGCCCGGCACACCGGCGCGTTCTTCACCACGGCGGCCGAACTGCACGCGCTGGTCGTCCCCTGGCTGCAGCAGGGCCTCGCCAACGGCGACCACGTCGTGGCCGCGCTGCCCGACGCGCACATCGGCGCCCTCCGCGCGGCGCTGACCCCCGCGGAGCGCGCCGCCGTCGACTTCACCGCGCACCGCGACTTCTGCGCGGCCCCCGGGCGCACCATGGCGCTGCTGCACCGGCTCACGGTGCTGCACCCCGGCGGGGTGACCGTCGCCTGGCAGCCCGACGTGCCGCTGCACGACCCGCTGGCGCTGCGCGAATGGCGCGGCTTCGACGCCGTCCTCGACTCCGCGCTGGCCCGCGACCCCATCGACCTGCTGTGCGTCCACGACTCCGCGGCGCTGCCCCCGGCGGAGCGGTCCGCGATCGTGCGCAGCCACCGGGTGTTCCCCGCGCCGCACCGGCCGGGACCGCGCTCCTGGAGCCACGCCGCGACACCCGGCCCGCCGCCGCGCCGCGAACCGCTCCCCGAGCCCCGCCCGCCGATCCGGCGGCTGGGCGTCGACCCCGACCTCGCCGCACTGCGCGACCGCGTCATCGGCGCGGCCGCCGAGTTCGGGATGCCCCGCGGCAGGGTCGGCGACCTCGCCGTCGCCGTCAACGAGCTCGCCGCCAACGTCCTGGAGCACGGGCCGGGCGCGGGCGGCATCGCACTGTGGCGGACGCCGGGCCGCGGCGGCGTTCGGCCCCGGCTGGTCTGCGACGTGTTCGACACCGGCGGCGGGCTGACCGACCCGTTCAGCGGCTACTTCCCCACCGACGCGTTCAGCGTCCGCGGCTACGGCCTGTGGATCACCCGCCAGGTCAGCGACTTCATGGAGGTGCGCGGCGGGTCGGCCGGATCGCTGGTGCGGCTGCACTTCACGATGTGAGCCGCCCGCGCCCCTGCCGCCTGGCCGCCGCAGGGCCGCCTACTGCTCGCGGACCAGCTTGACCGCGCGCTGGAGGTCGTCCTCGACCGTCATGACCTGGTCGATGCCCGCGATGGTGAAGAGGCGGTGCACGGTGCGCTGCGGCGCGGCGATGATCAGCCCCACCCCGAGGTCGCGCGCCTGGCGGTAGGAGGCGACGAGGGCCCCAATGCAGCGGGAGTCGCAGAACCCCACCCCCGACATGTCGACGACCACGCCGCGCATGGGCTCGGCCGAGGCGAAGACGGAGTCGAGCACGGCGGAGAACCGGGACGAGGTCATCGCGTCCAAGTCTCCCTCGGGGACCACCACGACGACTCCGGCCTCGGTCCGGGTCGCGATCTGGAACTTGGATGTCACGCTGGAGCCCCTCGCTCGTTCCGCGCCGGAACCGACCACAGCGCCGCGCCCGCCGCCCGGGGCGGCCGCGGTCGCGCAGCGCGCCCGCTGATCGTCACCTTAGCGCCATTCCCGCAGGCGCAGTAGATCCACTCGGCCCTTGCGAAAACGCTTCCGACCGCCGCACCGCCCCGGCACCGGCGGCCGGTGCCCCGCCGCCGACCGGTCAGCGCGCCCCCTCCATGTTCTCGGCCACCAGGTGCCGGGCGACGTCGGCGACCTTCATCCGGTTGCGCTGCGCGACCCGGCGCAGCTCCTCGAACGCCGCGGCGGCGTCGCAGCCGCGCGCGTGCATCAGGATGCCCTTGGCCTGGTCGATCACCCCGCGGGAGGACATAGCGCGGCGCATGTGGGCGGCCTCGCGCGCCGCGCCGATGTAGCGGCCTGCGTTGTGCGTCGCGGCGGCGGAGTGCTCGGCCAGCAGGGCGACCAGCGGCAGGATCACCTCGTTGTCGAACGCGTTCGGCCGGCTCGAATGCACGCCGAACGTGACCGCGCCGTCGTCCATCGGGCACGCGGCCTCGACGGTGGACCGCACACCGCACCGCACGGCCATACTTGTGTACAGGGGCCACCGGTCGTCGTCGCGCAGGACGTCGGCCACCGAGACGGGGCGCATCCAGCGGACCGCCTCGACCGACGGGCCCTGATCGGTGCGGTACTGGTGCTCGAACGCCGCGGCGAGGTCGGGGTGCGAGGCCGCGTAGTCGACCACGACGTGCCTGCGGTCGCCCGCGCCGCCGCCGACACCGCCCGCCGCGTCGTCCCCCGCGCCGACCTCGCGCCACAGCACGATGATCGCCGCCGAGCAGCCGGGGACCCCGCGCGCCGCGGCGCTGCTCATGAGGTCGAGCGCGCGCTCCGGTGTGCTCTCACTGCCGAGTGCGCTGATGTCGCGGGCCAGACGTTCGATCCACATCCGCGGCACTACCCCCTTCTCCATGCGGCGCGCCGGCCCGGCACCGGCTGCCGACCGGGGTGCCGCCCTGGGAATCCGGGACCGCGCCTGACTCCACGGTAACCAGCGTGGGGATCCGGTCGGACATGCGTTAGCGTCGTGGCGACGGCCTTCGTACCCCCCGCGGCACCCCGGTGCCCGTGCCGCGCGGCGCCAGAGCGCCCGCGCCACCCCGCTCCGCAGATCCCGGTCCCACACCCCATGGAGCAGCAACCGTGCACGACAACCTCGCCGATCTCGAACGCGACATCAGTGATCTGGGCGAGCGCGCGGCGGCACTGCGCTCCACCCACGCGATGTACCCGGGCGACTCCGCGTCGACGGCCGAGGCGGCCCTCGCCGAACTCGGCTACGCCGAGCAGCTCCTCCGCGACTGCGGCGCGCGCCTCGCCGAGGACGCCGCCCCCGCCCGGCGCGCGGGCGGCGACGAGGAGCGCACGCTGCTGCGCGCCGTCTTCACCGAGCTGAGCGTGCCCGTCGTGCTGCTCGACCACGAGGGCCACATCCGCAGGATCAACACCGTAGGCGCCGAGCGGCTCGGCAGCAGCAGCGGCTTCCTGACCGGCAAGCCGCTGTCGATCTTCGTCGACCTGCGCCGCCGCGCGGCGATGCGCTCCCGGCTCGCCGCCGTGCTGCGCGGCGGCGAGGCCGCGACGTTCGACTCCCGGCTCGCGCGGCGCGGCTGGGCCGAGGACGTGCACCTGACACTGACCCGCATGGACGTCGCGACCGAGACGAATCCGCTGGTGCTCGTGGTGATGTCGGCGCCGTTGCGCACACCCGATGACGACTCCCCCGCACCGCTGGAGGCGGAGATCGAGGACCAGGTCGTCGTCCTCGGCGCGCGCCGCCTCGACGTCCTCACCCGCATGACCCGGCTGCTGCTGCGCAGCGCCGGCCCCGGCGGGGCCGGTGAGCCGCTGGCGCTCTACGACGCGGCGGCGCTCCTCGCCGACTCCTACGCCGACTGGGTCGTCATCGACGTCTGCGACCGGGCGGACGACTCGACCCGGCCGCGGCGGGCCGCCGTGGCGACGTCCGAGGCCGGGGCCGCCGACCGCGGCGCCCTGGTCGCGGCGCTCGACCCGGCGGCGAGTCCCCTGCCACGCGACGTTCTCACCAGCGGCAACTCGGTACTGCATCCGCTGATCGAGGACGACTCGCTGCTCGGCTCGGCCCCCGACGGCGTACCGGCGCTGAGCACGCTCGCCGCCGGCTCGCTGATGTGCGTTCCACTCACCGGCAGCCGCGGGGTGCGGGGCGCGCTCACCCTGATCCGGCGCAGCAACCGCGCGTCGTTCCGGCTCGCCGACCTCGGCCTGATCGAGGAGATCGGCGAGCACATCGGGTTGGCGCTGCCGCCGCGCGAGGCCGGGTAGCGGACCGTCAGGCCCACCCCGAGGTCATGAGGCGGCCGGAGCCGTCGCAGCACGCGCACGGGATCGGCACGACCATCTCGCCGACCGGTTCGTCGGCCGGGCGGTCGGGGCGCATGCTGCGGAAACCCGTCACCGAGATGCGGACGCCGGTGCCGAGGCAGTCGGGGCAGACGATGGCGAGGTCCATGCCGCCGACACTACGTGACCCGGAGTTCCCCCGGCTTGCCCCCGGGGCCCACCGGGACGGCGAAGGGGCGGGCGCCCGTGCGGCGCCCGCCCCCTACTGCTCACCCGGCTCGAACCGGATCAGGACTCGCTGTCGACCGCACCGGTCTTGCGCCGGCGGGCGAGGTACATCGCCGCGCCGCCGCCGCCGACCGCGACAGCGGCCGCTGCGACCAGGCCGCCGAGGGCGGTGCCGGTGACGGGCAGGCTGCTGTCGTCGTTGCCGCCGCCGGCGTTGCCGCCGTCAGTGGGCTTGGCGGAGGGGGTCGGCTTCTCGTCGTCCTCCGTGGGCTCGGCCGTCGGGCTCGGCTCGGCGGTCTTGGTGGGCTCGGGCTCCTTGGTCGGAGTGGGCTTGGGGTCGGGGGTCTCGATGGGGTCGCCGGTGACGTCGACCGTGTGGAAGATCGCGCCGCCCGACGGCGTGCACACGGTGGAGCCGTCGCCCTTGACGGTCACCGTGATCTTGCCGGGCGCGAACTTCAGCGCACCCGGCTTGTTCGGGGTGACGGACCCGGTGATGGGGCCGAACTCCAGGCTGCCGTTGGTGTACTTGGCACCCGTGCCGCGGACCGAGGCGGACTTCGCGGGGGCGGCGTCGCCGCTGGTCTTGAAGTCGACCTTGGCGCTGACATTCTTGGCCGAGGGCTCCTCGCCGCCGCTGTAGTACCAGCGGGACTCGAACTCGCTCAGCTCCATGGCGATGGGCGCGCCGGTCTCGCCTGCGGGCGGGGTGTTCAGGACGACCTTGATGTCGCCGCCGTCGACCGACTGGCCCTTGAAGGTGCAGCGGTAGGTGGTCTCGACCTGCTCGCCGCCCTTCTTCTGGGTCTGCACACCGGTGTCGGCGTTCTCGGGCGCCTCGCCGCCCTTGTCGGCCTCGCCGCCCTTGTCGGTGCCGGGCAGCTCGGGCTTCCCGGCCTCCGGGGTCTCGATGGCCGGGGACTTCGCGGGGGCTTCGCCGTCGACCGCAAGGGCCGCGGGGGCGGCGGCGACCAGGGCGCCGAAGCCCACGAACGCGGCGGTCGCGAAGCCGGCTGCGGTGCGGGTCATCATTCGGGACACGTGTTCTTCTCCAAGGGGATAGCCGACAGGTCCAGGACAGCGCGGTCCGCACGGCACGAGCACAGCGCTCGGCGCGGACGCGGTCCAAAGAAACGGTCGCCAGGCGGTTCGGCCGACGAGGCGGCGAACCGGGGTCAAGGAGGCCGGTTCGGGGCCTCGCACCCAGCGGGGCCGGTGGTCGAACTCGACGGGCACCGGCCGGTACGGAGATCACTTTAGCCACATAGGGCGCAGTCGGGCAGTACCGCCCCCCTGCTCCGCTTACCCGTCTTTTATGCCGCAGGCCACACCGAACCGGGCGGCATCACCCAGCGCGATGGCGAATCGGCGGGATTGCGGATATTTCCCGGTACGTGATCACGTTCCGTGGCGAGAATCGCGGTTTGTCTCGATCGGATGTCGGCCCGAACGCCGGTGGCCGGATCCGGACGCGCCAAGGACTAGCCAGGGCAGCGCGTGTTCTGCCATTCCGGCGCCGTCGCCCCGACCGGTTCGGGGGCGGCCACCCAGAGTCACGGCTCGGGTCACTCCCCGAGTCACTCCCCGAGTCACTCCTCCGGGCCGCGCAGCGCCTCGACGAGTGTGCGCAGCCGGCCCAGGGAGTCGTCGAGCTCGCGCACCGCCTGCGCCGCCCGCGGGTCGGAGTCGCCCACGCCCTGCTCGCGCAGCCGCCCCAGCGCGCCGCCGACCTCGGTGACCCGGGTGACCAGCTGGTCGACGACGCTCGGCGCCGACGCGCCGGACTGCTCCTCCATGTCGCGTTGCAGCACCCGCGCCTGGTCGCGGAGCTGCTGCTTGGTGTGGTGGAGCTCGACGAACACCTCGACCTTCGAGCGCAGCACCCACGGGTCGAACGGCTTGGTCAGGTAGTCGATGGACCGCGACGCGTACCCCCGGAACACCTGGTGGCGGTCGAGCCCCGCACCGGTCAGGAAGATGATCGGGATGTCCTTGGTCTTCTCCCGCTGCTTGATGTGCGCGGCGGTCTCGAACCCGTCCATCCCCGGCATCATGACGTCGAGCAGGATGACCGCGAAGTCGTCCTCCAAGAGCGCCTTGAGCGCCGCCTCACCGGAGCTCGCCCGCACCAGGTTCTGGTCGAGCGAGGTGAGCACGGCCTCCAATGCGGTGAGGTTGTCGTCGCGGTCGTCGACGAGGAGGATGTTCGCCTTCTGCGGCACGTCTGCTACTCCTGCTCTGCTTCCCTGGAACTGTCCCTGGAACTGTCCCTGGGGCTTTCCCCGGAACTGCGGTCCGCTCCGGCGGCGGGCCCGCCGCCGGAGCCGTTCTCGGCGCCATCGGCCACCGGCCCGTCGGGCTGCGCCGCCGCCCACTCGTCGGCGGCAGCGCCGGGCTCCGGCGGCGCCTCCGGGTCCAACCACCCCCGCATCACGTTCAGCAGGTGATCGAGGTCGACCGGCTTGGTCACGTAGTCGGACGCGCCGGCGTCGAGGCTGCGCTCCCGGTCGCCCTGCATGGCCTTGGCGGTCAGCGAGATGACGGGCAGCTCCGCGAACTGCGGCATCTCGCGGATGGCCCGGGTGGTGGCGTTGCCGTCGAGCTCCGGCATCATGATGTCCATCAGTACCAGGGCGATGTCCTCGTCGGCCTCCAGCTTCTCGATTCCCGAACGGCCGTTGTCGGAGTAGATGACCCGCAGGCCGTGCGCCTCCAGCGCACTGGTGAGCGCGAACACGTTGCGGATGTCGTCGTCGACGATCAGCACCTTGCGGCCGCGCAGCACCGCGTCGCGCCGGGGGTCGTGCGCGACCTCGGCCGAACCGCCCTCCTCGCCGGCCTGCTCGGCAGGCTTCAGGACGGGCGGGGCCGGGTCGGGTGCCGCGGCGGGCGGGTCGTCGTCGGCCGGCGCGCCGACCGGTGCCGCGCGCCCGCCGAGGGCTGCGAGGGCCGACCCGCCCACCGGGCCGCCGGGCTCGGAGAATCCGGCGCCGTACCCCTCGATGGCGGGGGTCTCGCCGGCGCCGCGGTCGCGCCCCAGCGGGTCGTGCGCCAGCGACTCCCTGGTCATGGCGTCCATGCCCAGTGACTCGCGGGAGAACGCGCCGGTGGTGAACGAATCGTGGGTGAGGACGTGCACCGGGTCGACGGAGTCGTCGAGCCGCTCCACGGTGCCCTCGGGCAGCCGCACCGGCAGCAGCAGGGTGAACGTGCTGCCCTCGGACGGGGTGCTCTGCACGCGGATCTCGCCGCCGAGCAGCTGGGCCATGTTGCGGCTGATGGACAGGCCGAGGCCGGTCCCGCCGTATCTGCGGCTGGTGCCGCCCTCGGCCTGCTGGAACGCCTCGAAGATGACCTGGAGCTTGTCGTCGGCGATGCCGATGCCGGTGTCGACCACCGAGAAGGCGATGACCTCGTCGTTCTCGCCGAACATGTCGAGGTCGGCGTCGTCGAGCGCCCACCCCGGCTCGATCAGCAGCCGGACCTCGCCGCTGTTGGTGAACTTCACCGAGTTGGACAGCAGGTTGCGCAGCACCTGCTGGAGGCGCTGCTCGTCGGTCCACAGCGAGTTGGGGATGTCGGGCGACACCTCGACGGCGAACGCCAGCCCCTTGTCGTGCGCCATGGGTCGGAACGACGCCTCGACGTAGTCGACCAGGGTGCCGATGGGGACGTCGGCGGGGCGCAGCTCCATGCGGCCCGCCTCGACCTTGGAGAGGTCCAGGATCTCGTCGATGAGCCGCAGCAGGTCGCTGCCCGCCTTGTGGATGGTCTGCGCGAACTCCACCTGCTTGGAGGTGAGGTTCTGCTCGGTGTTGTCGGCGAGCAGCCGCGCCAGGATCAGCAGGCTGTTCAGCGGCGTGCGGAGCTCGTGCGACATGTTCGCGAGGAACTCCGACTTGTACTTCGAGGAGATCTGGAGCTGGTGCGCGCGGTCCTCCAGCGAACGGCGGGCCCGCTCGATCTGCTTGTTCTGGAGTTCGATGGCGCGGTTCTGGCTCGCGAGCTGCCCCGCCTTGCTGTGCAGCTCGGCGTTCTTGCGGCGCAGCTCCTCCTGCTGGCGCTGCAACTCGTTGGAGCGCTCCTGGAGGGCGGTGGTGAGGTTCTGCGACTGGGCCAGCAGGTACTCGGTGCGCGAGTTCGCCATGATCGTGTTGATCGTGGTGCCGATGAGGCCGACGAGCTGGCGCAGGAAGTCCAGGTGGATCTCGCGGAACCGCTCGTAGGACGCCACCTCGATGACGCCGAGCACCCGGTCGTCGGAGACGATCGGGAAGATCGCCAGGCTCAGCGGCGGCGCGTGCCCCAGCCCGGAGCGGACCTCCACGTAGTCCTGGGGGACGTTGTGGACGATCAGCTCCTGTTTGAGGCTGATGGCCTCGCCTGCGAGCCCCATGCCGGCGCTGACCCTGGCGCTGGAGTCGGCCGGCTGGTAGCCGTAGCCGCCGAAGAACCGGTAGGTCTGCTCGTTGTCGTCGTCCTCGGGCAGGAAGCACGCGCCGTGCTGCGCCTCGACCAGCGGCGCGACCTCCGACATGATCAGCCGCGCGAGGTCGTTGAGGTCGCGGTGGCCCTGGATGAGGCTGGAGATGCGCGCGACGTTGCTCTTCAGCCAGTCCTGGTCGCGCTGCGCCGCCGTGGTGGTGCGCAGGTTGGTCACCATCAGGTTGACGTTGTCCTTGAGGCTCGCCATCTCGCCGCGGGCGTCGACCTGGATGGAGCGGGTGAGGTCGCCGGCCGTGACCGCGCTCGCCACCTCGGCGATGGCGCGGACCTGGGTGGTGAGGTTGCCGGCCAGCTCGTTCACGCTGTCGGTGAGCTGCTTCCAGGTGCCCGACACACCGTCGACCTTCGCCTGGCCGCCCAGCTTGCCCTCGGAGCCCACTTCGTCGGCGACGCGGGTGACCTCCTTGGCGAAGGAGTCGAGCTGGTCGACCATCGTGTTCACGGTGTCCTTGAGCTCCAGCATCTCGCCCTGGACGTCGACCGTGATCTTCTTCTTCAGGTCGCCCTTCGCGACGGCCGTGGTGACCTGCGAGATGTTACGCACCTGGTTGGTGAGGTTGAGCGACATCGAGTTGACGTTCTGGGTGAGGTCCTTCCAGATGCCCGACACGCCCTTGACCTCGGCGCGCCCGCCGAGCTTGCCCTCGGTGCCCACCTCGCGCGCCACCCGCGTGACCTCGTCGGCGAACGCCGACAGCTGGTCGACCATCACGTTGATGGTGTCCTTCATCTCCAGCATCTCGCCCTTGGCGTTGACGGTCACCTTCTTGGTGAGGTCGCCCTTCGCGACCGCCGAGGTGACCCCCGAGATGTTGCGCACCTGGTGGGTGAGGTTGTTCGCCATGGAGTTGACGTTGTCGGTGAGGTCCTTCCACACACCGGACACGCCGCGGACGTGCGCCTGCCCGCCGAGCTTGCCCTCGGTGCCGACCTCGCGGGCCATGCGGTTGACCTCGTCGGCGAACGCCGACAGCTGGTCGACCATCGTGTTCACGGTGTCCTTCAACTCCAGGATCTCGCCCTGCGCGTCGACCGTGATCTTCTTGCCGAGGTCGCCCTGCGCCACGGCGGAGGTCACCTGGGCGATGTTGCGCACCTGGTGGGTGAGGCTGTAGCCCATGGAGTTGACGTTGTCGGTGAGGTCCTTCCAGATGCCCGACACGCCCTTGACGTCGGCGCGCCCGCCGAGCTTGCCCTCGGTGCCCACCTCGCGCGCCACCCGCGTGACCTCGTCGGCGAAGGAGTCGAGCTGGTCGACCATCGTGTTCACGGTGTTCTTCAGCGAGAGCATCTCGCCCTGGACGTCGACCGTCACCTTCTTGCGCAGGTCGCCCTCTGCGACGGCGGTCGTGACGTCGGCGATGTCGCGGACCTGGTTGGTGAGGTTGTCGGCCATGGAGTTGACGTTGTCGGTGAGGTCCTTCCAGATGCCCGACACGCCCTTGACGTTCGCCCGGCCGCCGAGCTTGCCCTCGGTGCCCACCTCGCGCGCCACCCGCGTGACCTCGTCGGCGAAGGAGTCGAGTTGGTCGACCATCGTGTTGAAGGTGTCCTTGAGCTGGAGCATCTCGCCCTGGACGTCGACCGTCACCTTGCGGTTCAGCTCACCGCGCGCCACAGCGGTCGTGACCTCGGAGATGTCGCGCACCTGCGCGGTCAGCCGCGACGCCATGCGGTTCACCGCCTCGGTGACGTCGCGCCAGGCGCCCGAGACGTCCTCGACCTCGGCGCTGCCGCCGAGCTTGCCCTCGGTGCCCACCTCGCGGGCCACCCGCGTGACCTCCTTGGTGAACCCCGACATCTGGTCGGCCATGCGGTTCACCGAGGTCGCCAGCCGCAGCAGGTCGCCGTGCAGCGGGCCGTGCCTGGTCGACAGGTCCACCCGCTTGTCGAGGTCGCCGCCCGCAACGGAGTCGAGGATCTGGGCGACCGAGGTGACCGGCTCGCTCACCTCGTCGAGCAACTGGTTGAGGGCGCGCACGCTCGACCCCCACGCGCCGGCGTCGGGGTTCACCGACACGCGCTCGGTGAGCCGCCCCTCGGTGCCGACGACCTCGCCGACGCGCTGCAACTCGCTGCTCAACTGGTCGCAGTGGTCGAGAACCTGGTTGAAGACGGTCGCGACCTCCCCGTACTTGCCTTCGGCAGTACGGTGCAGCCGTACACTGAAGTCGCCGTCGCGCATGCTGTACAGGGCGTCGAGCAGCTCGTCGATCTGCGCCTCCGACGCTGCCGTCCGGGTCGCCTCGGGCATCAAAGTCCCTCCTCCGCCGCTCGTGCGCCGTCTTCACCGCAGGCCCCGGCCACCCGTGCCGGATCGCGGTGCCCTACGTTAACCGGGCGGGCCGCCCGTACTGCACGGTATGACCCCGATGGTGCTGTTCTCCAGTGCCGACAGATACTTGTAGCGGGCCGAACGCCTCCCGCGGGCCCGGGGCGCCTTGGTCAGCCGGGCGAGTGGACGCCGGGCCGGGGCCTCCCCCATCATGGACGACCGCAGGCGAATCGGTGACCCGATTGGGGCCGTTTCGGGATCTAGGCCGGGCAGCAGAGGCGGGTATGGGTTAATCGTGCTGACGAAACCGCCGCCGATCGCGCCGTTCGACATTCACCGCACCTCCAACCGTACGGCCCAACGATGCCACCTGATTCGATAAAGGCCGCCCGCACCGAGTACTCCCCGGCCCCGGAGACCGCCGGTGAGGCGAGGGCGTTCGTCCGCGACACCCTCCGCGAGTGGGGCGTCAAACGCGAATCCGACGACATCATCCTGTTGACCAGCGAACTCGTCACCAACGCCGTCATCCACGCCGAGACCACCCTCGAACTCACGCTGCGCCGCCTGCCGGGCGCCGTCGAGGTGGTGGTCGCCGACCGGGTGCCCGAGCGCGCCGTCCCGCACGCCGGCCCCCTCAAGGTCGACGCGTCGCCCTCCACCGATGCCAAGCGCAGCGGCGGGCTGGGGCTCGCGCTCGCCGGGGCCATCGCGACGAGCTGGGGCGTGAGCTACAGCAAGGACGACAAGGCGGTCTGGTTCCGGGTCGACGACGAGGAGGCCGACGAGGTCGATGAGTACGCCGGCGACCGCCCGTCCGGCGCGCGCACGTCGCTCGTCCCGCCGCTCCCGGTCCGCCCCGGCCGCAGCCCCGAGCGGCCCAACCCGTGGGCGCAGCTCGACGCCGCGCTGAACGCCCGGCTGTCACTGGGTGAGCTGCTCGACCGCACCGTCGAGTACGCCAAGGCCGCGCTCGGCGGCGACGCCGCCTACATCGCGCTCGCGACCACCGACGAGACCGAATGGGAGGTGCGCAGCGCCACCGGCCTCTCCGCCGACGCGTGGCGGCCCTTCCGCAGCCGCACCGAGGAGACGTTCCCCTCGGCCGCGCCCGAGCCCGGGCCCGTCATCAACGACGACCTGATGCTGGCGCGGGCGCACCGCGGCACACTCGCCGCCGCGGGAATGCGCTCGCTGGTCACCGCGCCGCTCATCGTCGAGGGCCGCATCACCGGGCTGGTCGGGGTCGCGTCGCGCCGCATCCGGCACTTCGGGACGACGGCGGCGCGCCGCCTCCAGGACGGCGCCGACCGCATCGCCCTGCCCGTAGAGCGCGCCCGGCTGGCGCGGGTGGAGCTCGCCCGCCGGGCCTCCCTCAGCTTCCTCGCCGAGGCCAGCGACCTGCTCGCCGGCACACTCGACGAGCACATGACCGCGGCGCTCGCCGCGCAGCTCACCACGTCGCGCATCGGCACCTGGTGCGTCGTGCACACGGTCAACGACCTCGGCGCGTCCCGCATCGCCCACGCGACCCACCGCAACGAGAACTACACCGACGTGCTGCGCAGCCTGGTCACCGCACTGCCGCCGCCGGTGCAGCGCGAACCCGCGCCGCTGTGGCCCCGCGACCTGCTCTCCCGCAACGGGCTGGCCGACGACCTCACCGCCGAACTGGCGGGAAGCCCCGCGGTGAGCATCCCGCTGTCGGCGCACGGCCGCGAGCTGGGCCGGCTGACCATCGGCAAGGACGCCGGCGACGACTTCACCCGCGACGACTTCGACGTCGCCGAGAACCTGGCGCAGCGCGTGTCGTCGGCCATGGAGAACGCCCGGCTGTACTCCAACCAGACCTCCATGAGCGAGGCGCTGCAACGCAGCCTGCTGCCCGCCAAGGAGAAGGAGCCGCGCATCCCCCAGGTGGACCACGCGGTGTTCTACCAGCCCGCCGAAGAGCGCAACGTGGTGGGCGGCGACTTCTACGACATCTTCGCCGCCGACGGCCGCTGGTGCTTCGCCATCGGCGACGTGTGCGGCACCGGGCCCGCTGCCGCCGCCGTCACCGGGCTGGCGCGGCACACGCTGCGCGCCCTCGCCCGCGAGGGGTTCTCCCCGTCGCACATCATGCACCGGCTGAACCTCGCGATCCTCGACGAGAACACCACCACCCGGTTCCTGACCATGCTCTACGGCGAGATGTCGCCCATGGCCTCCGGCGGGATGCGCATCCGGCTGGTGTCGGCCGGGCACCCGCTTCCCCTGCGGCTGCGCGGCATCGACGCCGTCGAACCGGTCGGCACCTCGCAGCCGCTGCTGGGCGCGTTCGAGGACGTCGAGTTCTTCACCGAGACCATCGAGGTCGACCCCGGCGACGTGCTGCTCGCCGTCACCGACGGCGTGACCGAGCGCCGCAACGCCGACGACATGCTCGGCGACGAAGGGCTGATGAAGATCTTCTCCGGCTGCTCGGGGCTCACCGCGCAGGCCGTGATCGCCCGCATCGGCCGCGACCTGGAGGAGTTCGCGCCCGGCGGGCACACCGACGACACCGCGATGCTGGTCCTGCGGTTCCTCTGACCGCCCCCGCGTTCGTGCCGGCGCTCGCGCAAGGCCACGGCCGGCAGGTCACAGCCAGCCCATGTCCTGCGCCTTCCTGATGGCGGAGATGCGGTTGTCGGTGCCGGTCTTGGCAATGGCGTTCGACAGGTAGTTGCGCACCGTGCCCTCGCTCAGGTGCAATTCCCGCGCGACCGCCGCGACCGGCGCGCCGTCGACGGCCGCGCGCAGGACGTCGGACTCCCTGGGGGTCAGCGGGCTCTCGCCCGCAGCCATGGCGGTGGCGGCGAGGTCGGTGTCGATGTAGCGGCCGCCGCCGTGCACCTTGCGGATGGCGCCGGCGAGCTCGTCGACCGGCGCGTCCTTGGCGAGGAAGCCGCGCGCGCCCGCCGCGAGGGCGCGGCGCAGGTAGCCGGGGCGGCCGAAGCTGGTGAGGATGAGCACACCGCAGGAGGGCGCGCTCGTCCTGAGGTCGGCGGCGACCTCCAGCCCGGTGCCGCCCGGCATCTCGATGTCGAGCACGGCGATGTCGGCGCCGTGCGCGGTGACCGCGGCGACGGCCTCGTCGCCCCGACCGGCCTGGGCGACGACCTCAAGGTCGTCCTCCAGGCCGAGCAGGCTCGCGATCGCGCCGCGGACGAGCTGCTCGTCGTCGGCGAGGACGATGCGGATCACGCGGTCACATCCCTCATGGCGCCGCTGCCGACCGGCCCCTCCGCCCGACGCGGGCCGCCGCCGGCGTCGGCGGGGACGGGCAGCACGGCGCGCAGCAGGAAGCCGTCGCCGGCGGTGGCGCTCGCCGAGATGGTGCCGCCGACCGCGGCGGTCCGCTCGGTCAGCCCGGTGAGGCCGTTGCCGAACGGCGCCTGCCCGGCGCCCTCGGGCGAGCCGTCGTTGAACACCTCGACGATGACGGTCCGTCCCTCCGAATGCAGGGTGATGTCGCAGCGCTTCGCCGTGCTGTGGCGCAGGACGTTGGTCGCCGCCTCGCGGACCACCCAGGCGGCGAGCGGGCGCAGGGGGTCGGGCACCGCCGCGGCCTCGGCGAGGGTGCACCGCACCCCGGCCGCCGTGAACACCGCGCGGACGCTCTCGATCTCGGCGTCGAGGTCGACGTCGCGGTACCCGCTCACCGCGGTGCGGACCTCGCGCAGCGCATCGCGCGCCAGCCGCTGCACGGCGCGCATCTCGTCCGCGGCGTGCCCAGGGTCGCGCTCGGCCAGTCGGGCGGCGAGCTCGCTCTTCACCGCGATGCCGGAGAGGCTGTGCCCGATGAGGTCGTGCAGGTCGCGGGAGAACCGCAGCCGCTCCTCGGTGACGGCGAGCCTGGCCTGGGCGTCGCGCGCCTCGTACGCCTCGTTGAGGATCTCCCACAGGACCACCAGGCTGAACGCGCTGGCGCAGAAGAACGCCCAGACGACGATCATGATGAGGACCGCGCCCAGCATGGCGAGGGTCCCGATGAGCGAGCCGTTGTAGCCGACAGCGACGGCGATCGGCGCGAACCCCAGGACGAGCGCATACGCGAGGAGCAGCGCGCTCGTGCGCCGGCTCACCGCGATGGTCAGGCAGGACGCCCACAGGACGGTCAGCGCGGTGATGATCGGGGCGGGCTGCATCAGGACGACGACGGCGGTCACCGCGGCCACGGAGACGGCGATGTCGCGGTGGAGATGCTTCTCGGTGCGGTCGATGCGGTGGCAGATGACCCGCCAGATCAGGTAGCCGACCGCTGCGGTCGCCGCCAGCAGTGTGCCGACGGCGAGGCTCCCCGCGGTGCCGTCGAGGCGCATGGCCAGCGGCATGAGCTCCGCCGCGTGGCTCGGCGGCTCGTTGTACATGCCGACGAGCGTGAACGTGACGAAGAAGCCGGGGAAGGTCCCCATGGACCACTGCACGATGCGCCGCGCCAGGTTCAGGCGCTTGGACGACGAGACGCGGCGCGCCACGGCGGCGGCCGCGCCGGTGCGGTCGCCGGTCATCGCGCCTCCCCTGGACGGCACCTGCTGTGGACGCTCCCGATCCGGACGCTCCGGGTCCGGACGCTGCATGTCTGGACGCTGCCGGCCCGGACGCCTCCGCTCGGGACTGCTCTGATCATCTGCTGCCACCCTAGCCAGCCGGACGTCATTTCGCCTGGCGCGGGTCCCAGCGGAAGTAGCGCAGCAGCACCACGGAGACGGCCAGCCAGACCAGCATCACCCCGAGCGAGGGAGCCGCGGCGGTCCACAGTTCCAGGCCGCTCGCCGCGGGGCCGTCCACCCCGCCGAACAGGTCCCTGCCGAAGTAGCCGCTCTGCACGGCCGCCGTCGCCGGCGCCGCGGGCAGCAGCGTGCTCACGCGCGCCACCGCGTCGGGCAGCATGTCCATCGGCAGCATCTGCCCGCTGGACGCGTACAGCAGGAAGAACGGCACCATCGAGATCATCTGCGCGCCCTCGGCGCTGCGCGTCACCGCTGTGAGCGCCAGCCCGAGGAAGACCATGGTCGCGGTCGTCAGCAGGATCGGCAGCACGACCAGCAGCGGGTCGGCGGGCACCAGGTCGAACCGGAAGGCGAGCGCCCCCGCCGAGATGGCGGTGAGCAGCAGCACCAGGAGCAGGACCGACAGCAGGGTCGCGCCGAACAGTGTCGCGGGCGGCACCCCGCTGACCCGGAACCGCTTCAGGACCAGCGACTCCCGGCGCGCCGTGTACACGTTGGACACGTGCACGAGGCCGATGAACAGGGGTGCGAGGACCATCGCCCCGCAGATGAAGTACGCCCCCGCGTCCATTCCCTGCGTCAGTTCGCGCCCCTGCTGCGCGAACCCGGTAGCGGTGAACAGCAGCGGGAACGCGATGAAGAACAGCGCGGTGCGGTAGCGGTAGACGAGGGTGAACTCGGTGCGGGTCAGCCGCAGGATCTGGGCCGCGCGGCCCGGCGGCCTGCGGCGGCCGGGCGCACTTGGTGCTGCCGCGGTGCTGGTGGTGCTGGTGGTACTCGCCATGGTGTCGGAACTCCCTGGTGCGGGCGGGTGGGGTGGGCGGGTGGGGTGGGCGGGTGGGGTGGGCGCGCGCTCAGTCGCCGACGAGGTCGGCCGCGCCGTCGGCGACGCGCAGGAAGACGTCCTCCAGCGACGCGGTGCGGACCTCCAGGCCGCCCAGCGCCACCTGGTGCAGGTGGGCCCAGCGGAGGAGCTCGGCGACGGCGGTGTGCGCCCGGTGATCGGTGTCGCTTCCGGTGACGGCGTAGCTCGCCCACGGTTCGCCGCCGCGGACGCCGACGGCGGCGACGGCGCCCGACAGCGACGGCAGGTCGGCGGAGCGGACGCTCGGCGGCAGCCGGAAGCCGATGCGGTCTCCCCAGCCGCCCAGGACCTCCGACAGCGCACCGGCCACGCGGATCTCCCCGCGGTGCATGATGGCGAGCCGGTCGGCCAGCCGCTCGGCCTCCTCCAGGTAGTGCGTGGTGAGGAGGACGGCGACACCCTCGTCGATGAGGTCGGCGATGACCTGCCACGTGGCGCGGCGCATCTCCGGGTCCATGCCGCTGGTGGGCTCGTCGAGGAACAGCACCTCGGGGCGTGTGAGGATGGCGAGCCCGAGGTCGAGGCGGCGCTTCTGGCCGCCGGACAGCGCGCGGACGGCGACGTCGCTCTTGTCGGCCAGTTCCACGCGGTCCAGGACCTCCCGGTGCCCGCGCGGTGCCGCGGCGAGGGCGCGGGCGAGGTCGATGGTCTCGGCGACGGTGAGGTCGTCCAGCAGCCCGCTCTGCTGGAGCACGGCGTTCATCCGGTCGCGCAGCCCGGCCGGCCGGCCGTAGGGGTCGGTCCCGAAGATCCGCACCGCGCCGCCGGAGGGGCGGCGGAAGCCCTCCAGGGTCTCGATCGTGGTGGTCTTGCCCGCGCCGTTCGTGCCGAGCAGCGCGAACAGCTCGCCGGGGGCGACGTCGAAGGACACGCCGCGGACGGCCTCGAAGTCGCCGTAGCGCTGGCGCAGGTCGCGCACTTCGATGGCGGCGCCGCTGCGCGCCGCGCCGGGTGCGGGGGTCGGGTCGGCCGCCTCGCCGCGTGGGTCGGTTCCTTGTCGCGTGCTCATGCGGCCAGCCTCGCGGGGCGCCGCCTGCGGGAGTAGGCGGCGATGTCACCGGCGGCCCGGGAGAATCACGCGCGCCGCCGGTGACAGTTGTCATAGCCGCCGGTCATAGGCACTGTGCCATAGGCGCTGTGTCACAGGCACCGGGTCACAAGTGCCGGATCATGGGCGCCCGCGCTACTCCCGCACCACGCCGTCGTCGGCGTTCCCGACCGCCTTGGTGAGTGTCCGCAGGTGCTCGGCGTAGCGGCGGTGGCTGGTGTAGGTGTCGGTGTACCAGGGCGCGAGCTGGTCGGCTTCGACCGCCGCGAGCTTGCGCCAGGTGGGCTGGGTCTCGGCGAGCTTCTTCGGGGGCGTCGCCATGGCGCGGCCGTCGTAGAGGACGAGGTCGGCCTGGTAGGTGTCGAGCCGCTCCCAGCTCAGCGCCTCGAAGTAGCCGCGCTTCTCGACGTTCTCGGGCACCACCAGGTCCAGTCCCCACTTCCGGTAGTCCTGGAACTCGGGGAAGTCGGCCGGGTTGGCGACGTAGAACTGGTCGGTCGGCGAGACCGCCATGGCGCTGAGGCCGGGCTTGTCCTTGAGCGCGGCCTTCAGGTCGCCGACGGCCGACTCGAAGTCGGCGCGGTCCTGTGCGACCTCGGGCGCCTCCAGGTCGGCGCCGAGCTTCTCGCCGAGGGCGATGTAGTCGTCGATGAGCCCGGTGGCGGGCTGGGTGACCTTGACGCTGGCGATCGGCGCGACCTCCTCGACGTTGTCGACCAGGGCGGAGTTCTCCGGGTCGAAGCCGCCCACCTGCTTCTCCAACGGGTAGTAGCCGGTGACGACGAGGTCGGGCTCGAGCTCGGCCATGGCCTCGACGTTCACCTCGCCCCAGGACGCGCCGACCGAGGTGATCCCGGACGTGTCGAGCCCTTCGAGGCTCGGGTCCTCGTCCATCGCGACGTCGCCGAACACGCCCACCGGCGTGATGCCGAGGGGGATCAGCGCCGAGGCCGCGCTGGCGTGCGCGACGATCCGCTCGGGGCGCTCGGGCAGCGAGACCTCGGTGCCGCGCGCGTCGGTGTAGGTCCAGCCGCCGGCACCCCCGGCGCCGCCGTCCTGATCGCCGGCCCCGCAGCCGGCGATCAGCAGTCCCAGGGCCGCCACTGCGGAGCCGCCCGCGAGGGCGCGGCGCGCGGGCCCGGGGCGGCGGGCTCCGGGGCGGCCGGGTGATTCAGACCAGATCACTGGGGTGTCCTTCGGGTGAGTGGTGGCCGGCCCCGGACCAGCAGGACGGCACGGGCAAGGCAAGCCTAGCCTTAACAACCCGTAAGCGACATAACGGTCTCACCGCCGGGCCGGGCGCCCGGCGGGCTCAGCTGTCGAAGCCCATGCCCGCCGCGTCGAGCCCGCGCAGCCACAGGTTGCGCCGCCCCCCGTTGCGATCGGCCGCCGCGGCGGAGGCGACCGTCAGCCGGATCCCCGCCCAGCGCAGCGGCTCGGGCGGGAAGGGCACGGGCCTGCTGCGGACCATCGCCGTCCGGGTGCGCTCGGTGCGCGCCCCGTCGAGCAGGTCGAGCACGACCTGCGCGCCGAACCGGGTGGCGCCCACCCCCAGCCCCGTGTAGCCGGCCGCGTAGGCGAGCCGGCCGCCCGCCGCGGTGCCGAAGAACGCGCAGAACCGGGTGCACGTGTCGATGACGCCGCCCCACGTGTGCGTGAAGCGCAAGCCTTCGAGCTGCGGGAACGTCGCGAAGAAGTGCGCGGCGAGGCGCTCGGAGGTGGCGCTGCGCTGCGCGTACTCCGGGCGGACCGCCCCACCGTAGTGGTAGACCGCGTCGTAGCCGCCCCACAGGATGCGGTCGTCCGCGGTCAGCCGGGCGTAGTGGAACAGGTTCCCCGAGTCCGACACCCCCTGGCGGCCCCGCCAGCCGATCGCGGCCTTCTGCGCGCGGTCGAGGGGCTCGGTCATCAGCGCGTAGTCGTAGACGGGGACGGTGAAGGCGCGCAGGCGGCGCAGCGGGCCGGGGAAGGCGCCGGTGCCCCACGCCACGGCGCCGGCGCGCACCGACCCGCCGCGCACGCCCAACTCCACGCCGCCGCCCGCGCGGCGCACCGCGCGCACGGGGGTGTGCTCGGCGAACCGCACGCCCGCGCGCTCGCACGCGGCGCGCAGCCCCCACGCCAGCTTCGCCGGGTGCAGCATGGCCACGGCGTCGGGTGCGAACAGGCCGCCCACATAGGTCGGGGAGTCCACCGCCGCGCGGGTGGCGGCCGCGTCCAGGTCCACGGCGGTGTGGCCGAGCGCCCGCAGCGCCGCGCCCTCCTGCGCGAGCTCGGCCGCCTGCCACGGCTCGGTGGCGACGAGGAGTTCGCCGGTCCGCTCGAACTCGCAGTCGATGCCGTGGCGGTCCACCGCGGCCCCGATGGCGTCGAGGTTCGCCCGGCCCAGGCGTTCGAGCTCGGCGATCTCGCCCGGCCAGCGCGCGGCGCCGTTGCCGTGCCCGTGGGTGAGGCTCGCGGCGCAGAATCCGCCGTTGCGCCCGGACGCCGCCCAGCCGGCGGTGCGCGCCTCCAGCAGTAGCACGTCGCGGCCCGGGTCGCGCTCCTTGGCGATGAGGGCGGCCCACAGCCCGCTGTAGCCGCCTCCGACGACGGCCAGGTCGGCCGTTGCCCGGCCGGTCAGCGGCGGGGCGGGGTCCGGCGGCGCGTGGCCGGGCACGCCGGGGTCCAGCCAGAACACCCGGGGTTCGGCGTCGGCCAGTGCGGCGCGGACGGACGGGGTCGGCATGGGGCGTCCTCTGCTGTGCGGGCCGGGTTTGCTGTGCACGGTGGGCTCACCGCCGCCTGCGGGCCAGCAGGACGTTGCAGGCGGCGAGCAGCACGCCGAGCCCGAAGATTAGCGCGCCCATGACGTTGACCTGCGGTGGGATGCCGACGCGGGTGGCGCCCCAGATCCACAGCGGGAACGTCGTGGTGTCGCCGCTGACGAAGGTCGTGATGATGAAGTCGTCCACCGACAGCGCCAGCGCCAGCAGGCCGCCCGCCATGATCGCCGGGAGCAGCAGCGGGAAGGTCACCAGCCGGAACGTCTCCCACGGCCCGGCGCCGAGGTCGCGGGCCGCCTCCTCCAGCGCGGGATCCAGGGTCAGCACCCGCGCCCGCACCGTGATCGCGACGAACGACAGGGTGAACATCACGTGCGCGATGAGGGTGGTGGTGAACCCCGTGGTGACGTTCACGGTGAGGAACAGCGAGAGCAGCGCCGCGCCCAGCACGACCTCGGGCGCCGCGATCGCCGCGAACATCACCAGGTTGGTGGTGCCCCGGCCGCGGAACCGGTGGCGGCCCAGCGCGAGGCCGAGGAGGCTGCCGATGGTGCCGGCGATGAGCATGGTCAGCACCCCGAGGGCGAGGGTGTTCAGCAGCGCCTGGTTGAGGTCGGCGTAGGCGAACGCCTGCCCGTACCACTTCAGCGTGAACCCCTGCCAGGTGACGTTCTGCCGGCCCTGGATGTCGTTGAAGCTGAACACGACCATCCCGGCGATGGGCGCGAACAGCCACGCGAGCGCCGCCCAGGTGAACCACTTCCCGAGGTCGGGGCGGCGGCGCGGCGCACGGGCCCCGCCGCCCGCCGCCCCCGCGGTCTCCGCCGACCCCGCCGATCCTGCCGACCCCACTGACCCCGCTGCCCGCGCCGCCGTCATCGTGCCTGCACCTCCATGACCTGCTCGGTACCGAGCGCCCTGGCGTAGCCGAAGATCCCCAGCAGCAGCGCCGCCATGAGCACGAACGTGATCGCCGCCGCCGTCGGGTAGGCGTTGTTCACCAGGTACTGCGTCCGGATGACGTTGCCGATCATCGTGTTGTGGGTGCCGCCCAGCACCGCGGCGTTGACGTAGTCGGAGCTGGTCGGCACGAACACCATGAGGACGCCGGCGAACACCCCGGGCAGGGACAGCGGCAGCACCACGCGCAGGAACGCCTGCGTCCGCGACGCGAACAGGTCCCGCGCCGCCTCGACGACGCTGTGGTCGACCCGCTCCAGCACCGCGTAGATCGGCAGCACCATGAACGGCAGGAAGTTGTACGCCAGGCCGCACACCACCGCCGTAGCCGTGCTCAGCACGTGCGCGTCGGGCCCGAGGATCCCCAGTGCCTTCAGCGGGCCGAGCACGACCCCGTTGTCGGCGAGGATGAACTTCCACGAGATGGCGCGCAGCACCTGCGCGACGAAGAACGGCAGCAGGAGCAGCAGCAGGTAGGTCGCCTTGTGCGCGCCGCCGCGGAACGCGATCCAGTACGCCATGGGGTAGCCCACCGCGATGCACAGCACCGTGGCGCACAGGCCGTAGAGCAGCGACCGCAGGATCTGCTCCCAGTACCCGCCCAGCGCCTCGGCGTAGTTGCCCACCGCACCGGTGAACCCGAACCCGTCGATGACGTTCCCGGTCATCAGCGACACCGAGAGCATCCCGCAGATGGGCAGCACGAAGAAGATCGCCAGCCAGATCCACCCCGGGAGCACCAGGAGGTAGGGCGCCCGGCTCGTCCCGCTCGGTCCCGGCATGGCGGCGGCTCCTTTCAGGCCTGGGTGATTCCGAGGAACAGCGACGTGAACCCCTCGTCCTCGCCCGGTTCCAGCGGCACGTAGCCGTGCAGCCGCGCGTACTCGTCCTCGGTGGGGAAGACCAGCGGGCTCTCCGCGAGTTCGGTGAGGAAGGCCCGGTCGTCGCCCTCGGCGTCCTCGGCGTGCGCCAGGATGCGGTCCTTCGCCTCGGGGACCGGGGTGACGTAGTTGATGTACTCGGTGAGGCCCGCCGCGACCTCCGGGTCGTACAGGAAGTCCATGAGCATGACCGCGTCGACCGGGCTGCGCGACGTGAACGGGATGATCATGTTGTCCGTCCAGATGGTGGCGCCCTCCTCGGGGACCACGAACCGCAGGTCGGTCCCCTCGGTGGCGTTCTGCTGGAAGATGTCGCCGGACCACGCCATGGTCAGCCACACGTCGCCGTTGGTCAGCGGCTGGATGTAGTCCTGCTCGTAGTACGCCCGCACGATCCCGGCCTCCCGCTGCCCGCGGAGCGCGCGGGCGGCGGCCTGCCACTCCCGCTCCCCGCTCTTCTCCGGCTCGGCCCCGGTGCGCAGCAGGCCGAAGTTCGCGATCTCCTGCGGGTCGCGCATCATGCCCACCCGCCCTTTGAACGCCGGGTCCCACAGGTCGTCGAGCGAGGTGATCTCCCGGTCGACGTACTCGGGGTTGTAGGCGATGCCGGTGAGGCCGGAGGTGTAGGGCACGCAGTAGGTGTTGCCGGGGTCGTAGGCGGTGTCCTTGTACAGGTCGGCGCCATGCTCGGCGAAGTTGGGCAGCCGGGCGTGGTCGAGCGGGGCGAGGTAGTTCAGCGCGAGCAGCTTGCCGAGCTCCAGCCCGTTGGTCACCACCATCAGGTCGCAGCCGATGTCGCCGCCGTTCGCGAGGATCGGCTGGATCCGGCCGAACCACGACGGGTTGTCCTGGATCGCCTCGTCGTAGGCGACCCGCACCCCGGTGGCGTCGGTGAACTGCGCGAGCTGGGTGCGGTCCTCGTCCATGTACAGCGGCCAGTTGGCGAACCGCAGCCGGCCGGTGCGCCGCCTGCCGTCCCAGAACTCGGCCGCGGAGACCTCGGGGCGCTTCTGGCCGCGGATCCCGCAGCCCGCGGCGAGGGCGAGGCCCGCGGCGGCGCCCGCCAGGCGCAGGACGTCGCGGCGGGCCGGGCGGGCCCGGGTCAGCCCGCGCCGCAGGGGTGCGCCGGTCGGCGGGGTGGGGGGCACGTCACATCACCGTTCCCATCGGCCTCGGCCCGCGTCATCCCGGCAGGGCGTAGGTGTGCCGGGGCTGCCAGGACAGCCACACGTCACTGCCGCGCTCGGCCAGGTTCTGGGCGTCGTGGGCGTTCTGCTGGAAGACCACGATCGCCGCACCGGCGCGGGTGGCGACCGTGTAGTGGGTGGCCGACCCCAGGTAGACGACCTCCTCGACGGTGCCGCGCAGCCGGCACAGCTCGGGCCCCGGTTCGGCGGTGCCCAGCCGCACCTTCTCGGGGCGGACCGTGAGGTCGACCCGCTCCCCCTGGGCCGTCGCGGTGCGCACCCGCACGTGCCCGCCGGCGCCGACCTCGACGTCGGCGTGCTCGCCGTCGCGCCGCGCGACGGTGCCGGTGATGAGGTTGGACGTGCCGATGAACCCGGCGACGAACCGCGTGGCGGGGCGCTCGTAGACCTCGGCCGGGGTGCCGAGCTGCTCGACCACCCCGTTGTTCAGCACCGCGATGCGGTCCGCCATGGTCAGCGCCTCGCCCTGGTCGTGCGTGACGTAGACGAAGGTGATGCCGACCTCGCGCTGGATGCGCTTCAGTTCGATCTGCATCGCCTGGCGGAGTTTCAGGTCCAGCGCGCCCAGCGGCTCGTCCAGCAGCAGCGCCGCCGGCCGGTTCACCACGGCGCGCGCCAGCGCCACCCGCTGCTGCTGGCCGCCGGAGAGGCGGGCCGGCCGGTACCCGGCGCGGTCGGCGAGCTCGACGAGGTCCAGCGCCGCGCCGACCCGCTCGGCGACCTCCGCCGCGGGCACGCGCCTGCGGCGCAGCCCGAACGCGACGTTGTCGAACACGGTCATGTGCGGGAACAGCGCGTAGCTCTGGAAGACCATGGTGACGTCGCGGCGGTTCGGCGGGACGCCCGTCACGTCGTCGCCCGCCAACCGGACCACGCCGGAGGTGGGCTCCTCGAACCCGGCGATCATCCGCATCGTCGTGGTCTTGCCGCAGCCGGACGGGCCGAGCAGGGCGAAGAACTCGCCCCGCTGGATCTCCAGGTCGATCCCGCGCACCGCCGCGACCTCGCCCTGCCCGGACCGGAAGGTCTTGCTGACACCGTGGAGCGCGATCGCGGCACCTGCCGGGGCGGCACCGTCGGACCCTGGTTCGCGTTGCGTCGTCGTCGCCATGGGGAGTGATCCGTCTCTGCTCGCAGCGGAGTGGAGGGTGCTGCCGCGGGATCAGTCGCGGCCGATGTGGCTCATCACGTGCTTGACGCGGGTGTAGTCCTCCAGGCTGTACAGCGACAGGTCCTTGCCGTAGCCCGAGTGCTTGAAGCCGCCGTGGGGCATCTCGGCGACGATGGGGATGTGGGTGTTGATCCACACGCAGCCGAAGTCGAGCCGGCGCGACACCCGCAGCGCACGCGCGTGGTCGCGGGTCCACACGCTCGACGCCAGCCCGTAGCGCACCTCGTTCGCCCGGGCGACCGCGGTGTCCTCGTCGTCGACGCGCTGCACGGTGATGACCGGGCCGAAGATCTCGTCGGTGGCCATCTCGTCGCCTTGGCGCAGCCCCGACACCACCGTGGGCGCGTAGAAGTACCCGGTGTCGCCGACCCGGGCCCCGCCGGCGAGCACCTCGGCGTGGTCGGGCGTGCGCCGGAGGAAGCCCTCGACCCGCGCGAGCTGGTCGGGGTTGTTCAGCGGGCCGTAGTCGGCGCTGGGGTCGGCCGGCCCCGCTGTGACGGTCTTCGCCGCCTCCGCCGCGAGCGCGGCGGCGAGCTCGTCGGCGATGCCGGGGGTGGCGAGGACGCGGGTGGCCGCGGTGCAGTCCTGGCCCGCGTTGAAGAACCCGGCCTCGGCGACCGCGCGGGCGGTGCGCGCCGCGTCGGCGTCGTCGAACACGATGACGGGCGCCTTGCCGCCGAGTTCGAGGTGCATCCGCTTCAGGTCGGCCGCCCCCGACCGCGCCACCTCGAACCCGGCGCGGGTGGACCCGGTGAGCGAGACGAGCCGCGGGGCGGGGTGCGCCACGAGCGCGCGCCCGGTGTCGCGGTCGCCGACGACGACGTTGAACACGCCCGGCGGCAGGAACTCCGCTGCGATCTCCGCGAGCAGCAGGGTGGACGCCGGGGTGGTGTCGGCGGGTTTGAGGACGATGGTGTCGCCGGCGGCGAGCGCCGGGCCGATCTTCCACGCCGCCATCGCCATGGGGTAGTTCCACGGGGTGATCTGCGCGACGACGCCCAGGGGTTCGCGCCGGATCCACGAGGTGTGGTCGGCCATGTACTCCCCGGCCGCCTTGCCCTCAAGTGTGCGGGCCGCACCGGCGAAGAACCTGAGGGCGTCGGTGACCTGCCAGATCTCCTCGTCCTTCGTGAGCTGGACGGGTTTGCCGCAGTTCTGCACCTCGGCCTGCACGAGGTCGTCGGCGCGGGCGTCGACGGCGTCGGCGAACCGGTTCAGCGCGATCTGCCGCTCCGCCGGGGTGGTGTCGCGCCAGCCGTTCTCGAACGCGGCGTCGGCGGCGCGGAACGCCGCGTCGACGTCTGCCGCGCCGGAGACCGGCGCTTCGGCGAACGCCCGGCCGGTACTGGGGTCGATGATCTCGGCGGTGCGCTCGTCGCGGGCGTCGACGTAGCCGCCGCCGACGAAGTTCCGCAGCCGCAGCAGTGGTCCGGTCCGATGCGCTCCAGGCACGAGCGCCCCCTTCAGGTCGGTGACGAACAACACATCTCCCTGTGGACCGACCTTGACATCTCACTTCAGTCAAAACAAGGGATTCCGTTGCAGAAACTGAATCTGAACACGGATGCTTGACTCAAGGTCACAAAGTGCGACTATTTCCATTGAGTCTGGTTTATTGAGAACCGGTTCACCGAGCCTGGCTCATCGAGCCTTGTCCATTGAGTCTCGTCGGCCGACCGACGGCCGGCGGCACGCTCTCAAGGGGGAAACCGACGTGGCAGCCCAGCCGGACCAGCGGCGCACGAACAGCGAACTCCAGCAGGCGGCAAAGGACCACCTGTGGATGCACTTCACCGAGATGGCCGCCTACCAGGACGCCGACATCCCCGTCATCGTCAGCGGCGAGGGCGCCTATGTCCGCGACATCAACGGGAAGCGCTACCTCGACGGCCTCTCCGGACTGTTCGTCTCCCAGGTCGGACACGGGCGCACCGAGATCGCCGACGCCATGGCGGCCCAGGCCGGCACGCTCGGCTACTTCCCGGTGTGGACCTACGCGCACCCGAAGGCCATCGAGCTGGCGCAGCGCATCGCCGGACTCGCGCCCGGCGACCTCAACCGGGTCTTCTTCACCACCAGCGGCTCCGAGGCCGTCGAATCGGCGTGGAAGCTCGCCCGGCAGTACTTCAAGGCCGTCGGCCAACCGACCCGGCACAAGGTCATCAGCCGCTCCGTCGCCTACCACGGCACCAGCCTCGGCGCCCTGTCCATCACCGGGCTGCCCGGCATCAAGACCCCGTTCGAGCCGCTGGTGCCCAGCACCGTCCAGGTCGCCAACACCAACATCTACCGCGCGCCCGTCCACGGCGACGACCCGGTGGCGTTCGGCCGCTGGGCCGCCGACCAGATCGACGAGGCCATCGAGCGCAACGGGCCCGAGACCATCGCGGCGGTCTACCTGGAACCCGTGCAGAACAGCGGCGGCTGCTTCCCGCCGCCGCCCGGCTACCTACAGCGCGTCAGGGAGATCTGCGACCGCCACGGCGTGCTCCTCGTCTCCGACGAGGTCATCTGCGGGTTCGGCCGGCTCGGGAGCTACTTCGGCGCCGAGCACTTCGGCTTCCGCCCCGACATGATCACCTTCGCCAAGGGCGCCACCTCCGGCTACGTCCCGCTCGGCGGGATGATCGCCGACGACGCGCTCATGGAGCCGTTCCAGCGGCCCGGCAGCGCGTTCGCGCACGGCATCACCTTCGCCGGGCACCCCGTCGCCGCGGCGGCCGCGCTCGCGAACCTCGACATCTTCGAGCGCGAAGACCTCATCGGCAACGTCCGCCGCAACGCCCCCGCGCTGCGCGCCGCGCTCGACTCCCTCCGCGACCTGCCGATCGTCGGCGACGTCCGCGGCGAGGGCTACTTCTACGGCATCGAACTGGTCAAGGACACCGACACCAAGGAGACGTTCACCGACGAGGAATCGACCCGGCTGCTCAAGGGCTTCCTGTCCAACGCCCTGTTCGACGCGGGCCTGGTGTGCCGCGCCGACGACCGCGGCGACCCCGTCCTCCAGCTCGCCCCGCCGCTCATCTGCGGCCCCGAGCACTTCGACGAGATCGAGCAGATCCTGCGCAAGGTCCTGAGCAGGGCGGCGGACATGGTGCACGCGCCGTCCGCCCGTAGACGATAATCCGACCGTGAACGAAAGCGAACCGGCGGCGAGGCGGCCGGCACCCCCCGTACTCGACCGCACCTCCAAGCGGATCATCGAGGAACTCCAGCAGGACGGGCGCCGGTCCTACGCCGCGATCGGCAAGTCCGTCGGCCTCTCGGAGGCCGCTGTGCGCCAGCGCGTCCAGCGGCTCTCCGACACCGGCGTGATCCAGATCGTCGCCGTGACCGACCCCATGCAGGTGGGCCTGTTCCGGCAGGCGATGGTCGCGATCACCGTCGAGGGCCCGCTGGAGCCCGTCGCCGACGCACTCGCGGAGATCCCCGAGATCGACTACGTCGTCGTCTGCGCCGGCCGGTTCGACATCCTGTGCGAAGCGGTCTGCGCCGACGACGCCGCACTCCTCGACCTGGTGTCCACCCGCATCCGCGGACTCGCGGGGGTGCGCTCCGCCGAGACGCTCGTCTACCTCAAGCTGCGCAAGCAGTCCTACCAGTGGGGCACCCGTTGAAAGCCGAACCCATGAATCACTGAACCGCTGTGTCACTGAACCGCTGTGTCACCGAACCGCTGTGTCACCGAACCCCTGGCATGCGCACCGCGCGCCCCGCTGTGGCGGCATAATGCGGCCCATGCCCGACCCGCGACCGCCCGACCAGCAAGCCCGGCACGGCCGGCTGCACTGGACCGAGCCCGCCGCCATGACCGCCGAGCAGCGCGCCATCTACGACGGGGTGCTCGCCAAGTACGGCCCCGAGCCGCCGTTCCCGCTCACCGACGCGGCGGGCCGGCTGCACGGCCCGTTCAACGCCATGCTCGCCGCACCAGGGGTCGGGGCGGCCCTGCAAGCGCTGAGCGCCGCCGTCGGCGGCCGGACGTCCCTCGCGCCCCGGGTGCGCGAGACCGTCATCCTCGCCGTCGCCGCCGCCCGCGCGAGCGCGTTCGAGCTCGCCGCGCACACCGCGGCGGGAGCGGCGGCGGGGCTCACCTCCGACGAGATCGCTACGTTGTGCGACGGTACGGCACCAGCGTCGCTCGCGGCCGACGAGCAGGCGGCGCACGCGTTCGCGGCCTCGCTGCTGCGCGACGGCGACGCCGACGACGCGTGCTACGTCCGCGCGGAGCGGCACTTCGGCGAGGCGGGGATCGTCGAGCTGATCACCCTGGTCGGCTACTACGACCTGCTCGCCACCCTCCTCCGCACATTGCGCGTACCCGTGCCCGAGTAGCGCCCCCGCCGGGCGGTGGTCGCTCCGCTCTCACCCCTCCTGCGCGTCGGCGACCAGGCCGAGGAGGTCTGCGGAGCGACGGCGCATCTCGACCTTGCGGATCTTTCCGGTGACGGTCATCGGGAACTCGGTCACGACGACCACGTAGCGGGGGATCTTGAAGTGCGCGAGCCGCCCTGCGGCGAACACCCGCAGCGCCTCGGCGTCCAGGTCTGCGGCCCCTTCGCGCAACCGCACCCAGGCGCACAGCTCCTCGCCGTACTTCGTGTCGGGCACACCCACGACCTGCACGTCGGAGATGTCGGGGTGGGCGTGGAAGAACTCCTCGACCTCGCGCGGGTAGACGTTCTCGCCGCCGCGGATGATCATGTCCTTGATCCGGCCGACGATGGTGAGATAGCCGTCCTCGCGCATCACGGCGAGGTCCCCCGTGTGCATCCACCCCGCGGCGTCGAGCACCTCCGCGGTCTTCTCGGGTTCCGCCCAGTAGCCGCGCATCACCGAGTAGCCGCGCGTGCACAGTTCCCCGGCCTCGCCGCGCGGCACCACCCTCCCGGTTGCGGGATCGACCACCCGCACCTCCACGTGCGGGCCCACACGGCCGATGGTCGCAACCCGCTGCTCCAGGTCGTCGTCGACCCTGGTCTGGGTCGACACCGGGGAGGTCTCGGTCATCCCGTAGCAGATGGCGACCTCGCTCATGTGCATGTCGCCGACGACCCGCTTCATCACCTCGATCGGGCAGGTCGAGCCCGCCATGATCCCGGTGCGCAGGCTCGACAGGTCGTAAGAGGCGAACTCGGGATGGTCCAGCTCGGCGATGAACATGGTCGGCACCCCGTACAGCGCGGTGCAGCGCTCCGCCTGGACCGCGTCAAGGGTCGCCGTCGCGTCGAACACCGGTGCCGGGATGACCAGGCACGCCCCGTGCGAGGTGATGCCGAGGTTCGCCATGACCATGCCGAAGCAGTGGTAGAAGGGCACCGGAACCGCGAACCGGTCGTGCTCGGTGGTGTTCAGCAGCTCGGTGACGGAGTAGCCGTTGTTCAGGATGTTGTGGTGGGTGAGCGTGGCGCCCTTGGGCGCCCCGGTGGTCCCCGAGGTGTACTGGATGTTGATCGGGTCGTCGCAGGACAGTGTGTTCATCCGGGCGCGCAGGTCGGCGTCTGCAACGGACTCGGCGCCCGCCAGCAGGCCGTCCCAGTCTGCGGTGCCGATGTGCACCACGGTGCGCAGCTCCGGGCAGTCGGAGCGCACCTGCGCCACCATGGCCCGGTAGTCGCTGGTCTTGAACTCGGTGGCGCTCACCAGCACGGTCGTTCCCGACTGGTTCAGCGCGTAGGCCAGCTCATGGGTGCGGTAGGCCGGGTTGAGATTGACCAGGATCGCACCGGCCTTCGCCGCCCCGTACTGCGTGAACACCCACTCGGCGCAGTTCGGCGACCAGATCCCCACCCGGTCCCCGGGGGCGACGCCGAGGGCCATGAGGCCCTTGGCGACCGCGTTCACGACGGAGTCGAACTCGGCGTAGCTCCACCGCCGCCCAGAGGCCCACTCCACGATGGCCTCGCGGTCCCCGAAGCGCGCGACCGTGCGCTCCAGGTCGTCGCCGATGGTCTCGCCGAGGAGTGGGAAGTCGGACGGGCCGCTCGCATAGGACATTTGGCGCATGACTCGACTCTGGCCAGTGACCTGCACCACAGTCAAGGGCTGCTCTGCCCACCGCGGTCCCGTGCGGGACGGCTCAGGTGCCGGTCCAGTGCGGGGGGCGCTTCTCGGCGAAGGCCGCCGCGCCCTCCATAGCATCGTTGCTGGTGAATACCGCACCGGCGATGGCGTCCTGGCGGTCCCACATCTCACCGGTCGACCAGTCGGCGGACTCGGCCATGATCCGCTTGGACGCGGCGACCGCCATGGGGGCGTTCGCGGCGACGGCCGCCGCGAGTTCCCGCGCGCCGTCGAGCGCCCCGCCGCTCGGCGTCACCTTGTTGACGAGGCCCAGCTCCGCCGCTCGCGGCGTGCCGATGAACGCGCCGGTGAGCGCGAGCTCCATGGCGATGTTGCGCGGGATGCGGTGCTGGAGCCGCAGCAGCGCCCCGGCGCCCGCGACCAGCCCGCGGGTGGCCTCGGGGATGCCGAACGAGGCGTCGTCCGCCGCGACGACGAGGTCGCAGCCGAGGACGACCTCGAACCCGCCCGCCAGCGCATACCCCTCGACCGCCGCGATCAGCGGCTTCGCCGGGGGGCGCTGGGTCAGCCCCGCGAACCCGCGGCCGTCGACCACCGGCAGCTCGCCGTGGAGGAACGCCTTCAGGTCCATCCCGGCGCAGAAGGTCCCCCCTGCGCCGGTGAGGATGCCGACCCGCAGTTCCGGGCGGGCGTCGAGATCGGCCAGTGCCGCGGCCACACCCTGGGCGACAGCGGCGTTCACCGCGTTCTTCACCCGCGGCCGGTCGATGGTGATGACGGCGACGCCCGTACCGGCATCGGCGGAGTACAGCACCTCGTCGGACATCGTCTGCTCGCTTCCTCGTTGCCGTCCGGACCCGTCCCGACCCGTCAGTGCCCGTCCAGGCCCGTCAGGGCCCGGCACGCCTGCGACTCGGGCCGGTCACTTCGGCGGCATGCGCAGGCCGCCGTCGAGCCGGACGACCTCGGCGTTGAGGTAGCCGATCTCCACGAGCGAGCGCGCCAGCCGGGCGAACTCCGCCGCGGTGCCGAGCCGCTTGGGGAACGGCACTGGGGCGGCGAGGCGCTCCTTGAACGCCTCCGACTCCGGCCCCTGCCCGTAGATGGGGGTGTCGAGGATGCCCGGCGCGATGGTGTTCACCCGCACCCCGATCGCCGCGAGGTCGCGGGCCGCGGGGACCGTCATGCCGATGATCCCGCCCTTGGACGACGAGTAGGCGATCTGCCCGATCTGGCCCTCGATCCCGGCCAGCGAGGCGGTGTTCACGATGGCGCCGCGCTCGCCGTCGGCGTTGACCGGCTCGGTCCGGGCCATGGCCGCCGCGGCGAGCCGCAGCACGTTGAACGTGCCGATGAGGTTGACCTGGATGACCTTGGTGTAGGACGCGAGGTCGTGGGGCTCCCCGTCGCGGTTCACCGTGCGGGTGGCCCAACCGATGCCGGCGCACGACACCGCGACGCGCAAGGGCCTGCCGGTGGCCTCGGCCGCCTGCACCGCGGCCGCGACCTGGGCCTCGTCGGCGACGTCCGTCGCGGCGAAGACCCCGTTGACCTCCTTTGCCAGCGCCTCGCCGCGCTCGGCGTTCAGGTCGGCGACGACGACGGTCGCGCCGGCCGCGGCGAGTTCCCTGACGGTGGCCTCGCCCAGCCCGCTCGCACCGCCGGACACGAGGGCGGCGACTCCATTCAGCTCCATGCGCCGAACAATACAGATCCGCGGCCCCCGCGACTAGAACGGGGTTCGGTAAGTCGGGATCGGCGCAGCTCGGCGCCTGTCCGAGCCTGTCCGCGCCTGTCCGCGCCGGACCGCGGACGACCTCCGCGCGCCCCGGCGGGCCGGGGCGCGCGCCGCCGTCAGCCGCGGTCCAGCTCGTGGCTCAGCTCGTCCAGTTCGGAGCCGCCCGCCATGAGCCGGGTCAGCTCGTCCCTGGTGATGTCGTCCCTGCCGTACTCCCCGAGGCTCGTCCCGCGCTTGAGCAGCAGGAACCGGTCGCCGACCGGGAAGGCGTGATGCGGGTTGTGGGTGATGAACACGACGCCGAGCCCGCGCTCCCGCGCCCGCGCGATGTAGCGCAGCACCACACCGGCCTGCTTGACCCCGAGCGCCGCCGTCGGCTCGTCCAGGATCAGCACCCTGGCACCCATGTACACCGCACGCGCGATCGCGACCGACTGCCGCTCACCGCCCGACAGCGTCCCCACCGGCTGGTCGACGTCGCGCAGGTCGATCCCCATGCGCAGCAGCTCCGCGCGGGTGGTGGCGCGCATGGCGGGCACGTCCAGCCGGCGCAGCGGCCCCCGGCCCCTGGTCAGCTCCGACCCGAGGAAGAAGTTCCGCCAGATCGGCATCAGCGGGACCATCGCCAGGTCCTGGTGGACCGTCGCGATCCCCGCGGCGAGGGCGTCCCGCGGGCCGCCGAACGCCGCCGGGGCGCCGTCGAACAGCAGCTCGCCCTTGTCGTGCCGGTGCACGCCGGAGAGGACCTTGATGAACGTGGACTTCCCGGCGCCGTTGTCGCCGAGCACGCAGGTGACCTCCCCGGCGGCGACCGTCGTCGACACCCCCTCGAGGGCGGCGACGTGGCCGTAGTACTTGGCGATCCCGCGCGCCTCGATGACGGCGGTGCGGGTCTGCGCGCCCGGTTCCGCTGCGGTCATTTCGCCTCCCCCCGCTCCGCGCCGGTATCGGCAGCGGGCTCGGCCGACTCGGCGGTCGGCCCTCCGTTCAGCGGGTCGGCCGCCTTGGTCGCCGCGGCCCCCGCGGTCTCGGCCCGCCGGCGCACGTACATGTTCACCACGACGGCGGCGAGCAGCATCGCCCCGAGGAACGCCTTCAACCAGTTGTTGTCCCACCCGGCGAACACGATGCCCTGGTAGGTCATGCCGTAGATGAGGGCGCCGAGCGCGCCGCCGATCGCCGACCCGAACCCGCCCGTGAGCAGGCAGCCGCCGACGACCGCGCAGATGATGTAGATGAACTCCACGCCCACGCCGGTGGACGCCTGCGCCGTGGTGGTCCGGAACAGCGACAGCATGCCCACGAGCCACCCGGCGAACGCCGTCGTCATGAACAGCCCGATCTTGGTCTGGAGGACCGGCACGCCGACCTGCCGGGCGCTCCGCGCGTCGCCGCCGACCGAGAAGATCCAGTTCCCGACCCGGGTGCGCAGCAGCACCCACGTGCACAGCGCCGTGAAGACCAGCCACCACAGCACCGACACCTGGAGGGCCGGGCCGACCGTGGTGCTCGACCCGAACAGCCAGCGCGCGTCCCAGAACCCGCCCGCCTCGCTGAGCCCCTGGATCGCGACCTGCCCCGTGATGGCCTTGGTCAGCGCCAGGTTGAGGCCCTGGAGGATGAAGAACGTGCCCAGGGTGACGATGAAGCTCGGCAACCCCGTGCGCATGACCATCAGGCCGTTGGCGAGGCCGATGGCGAGGGCCACCACGAGCGACACCACGACGGCGACCCAGATGTTCACCCCGGCGTGGGTCGCGAGCACGCCGGTGATGAGCCCGGTCGAACCCACCATCACGCCGGTGGACAGGTCGAACTCGCCGCCGATCATCAGCATGCTCACGGCGACCGCCATGATGCCGAACAGCGCGGCGGACTCCAGCCAGGTGGCGACACCGGCCGGGGTCAGGAAGGTGTCGGTGACGACCGAGAAGAACACGAAGATGACCGCCGCGGCGGCGAAGGCCCCGACCTCGGGCCGGCGCAGCACGCGGACCGCGAGCGCGGCGCGGGGGACGTCGATGTCGGGAAGCGCCCGGCGCTCCCTAGCTGCGGTGGCCATTATCGGGTCCCCTGTTCGGCGAACTTCGTGACCTGCTCGGCGTTGTCCTTGGTGATGAACGCCGGGCCGGAGTAGACGGGCCGCCCGCCGCCGACGTCGTTGCCGTTGCGCACCTTGAGGGCGAGCATCGTCACGGGCAGGTAGCCCTGGACGTAGGGCTGCTGGTCGACGGCGAACCCCAGGTCGCCCGCCGCGATCGCCTTGGTGATGTCGGGCGACACGTCGAAGGTCGCGATCTCGGCCTCGGACTCGGCGTCGCGCGCGGCGCCCACTGCGGCGTTGGCGATGGCGGGGTTCAGCGTGAGGATGCCGTCGACGTCCTTGTCGGACATCAGCTTGTTCTGGATCGTGGTGCGGGCGTCGGCGACGTTGGAGACGTCCACCTGGAGGTTCTCGGTGTCGCCCGCGAACTTCTCCTTGGCGCCGGCGCAGCGGTCCTCCAAGCCGACGTTGCCGGCCTCGTGGATGACGCAGAGCACCTTGGACGCGCCGTTGTCGGTGAACCGCTCGCCCGCCGCCTCGCCCGCCATCCGCTCGCTCTGGCCCACGTGGGTGATCGCCCCGTAGGACGCCGACTGCTCCAGCCCGGAGTTGATGGTGATCACCGGGATGCCGGCCTCGACGGCTGACTCCACGCTGGACTTCACCCCTTCGGGGTTGGCCATGGAGATGACCAGCCCGTTCACACCCTGGGCGACCGCGTTGTCGATGAGCTGGCTCTGCTGGACGGGGTCGGGGTCGCCCGAGTAGTTGATGGCGGCGCCGTGCTCCTCCCCGGCCTGCTCGGCGCCGCTCTTCACGACGTCCCAGAACGGGTCGCCGGCCCTGCTGTGGCTGACCACGGCGAACGTCAGCTCGCCGGTGTCGAGCTCCGCCGGCTGCTGCGCGCCGGTCGCGCCGGGGGACTGGCCGTTCGTGCATCCGGCGAGCAGCAGCCCGCCGAGTGCCAGGACGGCGACCCTGCTCCGCCGGCCGGCCGACGGGCCGGGCGCCCGGCCCTTGCTCCACTTCATGTCATTCGCCTCCGGTCACTGCGTGATCCCGGGCCTGCGCCGCACGCCCGCCGGCGGGCGCCGGGGCGAGGCGGTCGCGCAGGAACGCCACCGACGCGCGGACGTCGGCGAGCGGGCCGCCCTCGTCGTCCGGCGCCCCGGCCAGTCGGATGTCCTGCTCCAGCACGTACCAGCCGGCGTACCCGGCGGCGGAGAGGTCGGCCAGGATGCCGGCGACGTCGACGTCCCCGGCGCCGAGCGGCTGGAACAGGCCCTGGGAGACGGCCTCGCCGAACGGGACCTCCCCGGCGACCACGCGCTCGGCGAGGGCACCGTCGACGTCCTTGAGGTGGGTGTGCGCGATCCGGTCGACGGCCGACCGGCTGAGGTCGCGCGGGTCGGCGCCGCCGACGAGCAGGTGGCCGGTGTCGAGGCACAGCGGGACCGCGGAGCCGTCGAGCACCCGGTCGACCTCGCCGCGCTGCTCGACGACCGTGCCGACGTGCGGGTGCAGGCTGGCGGTGACCCCGCGCTCCGCGGCGTGCGCCGCGAGTTCGTCGAGGCGGCGCAGCAGCACCGCCCACTGCCCGGCGTCGAGTTCGGGCCGGGCGTCGTAGCCGTCGGTGCCGGTGGCCGCGGCGAGGACGAGGTTGTCGGCGCCGGCGGCGAGGAAGCCGTCGATGGCGCGGTCGACCTCGGGCCGCGGGTCGTGGCCGCTCTCGTGCAGCACGACGGGGACGAAGCCGCCGACCGCCGCGAGGCCGTGCTCGGTGAGGGCCGCGGCCTTGTCGCGGGGCGCGTCGGGCAGGAAGCCGTCGGGGCCGAACTCCGTCGCGGCGAGCCCCGCCTCCCGCATCTGCGCGAGTACCGTGCCGAGGGGCATCTGATACCCCCAACCGGGCACTTCGCTGACGCCCCAGGAGATCGGGGCGCCGGCGATCCGGGCTGCTGCGGTGGGCTCTGCCATGGGTTCCTCCGCGTCGAGGGGTCGGGTTCGGGTGGTCAGGCCGGACGCAGCTCGGCGATCCGGACCGGGCGCCGCTCGCGCATGGACAGGTCGGCGGCCTCGGCTACGAGGACCGCCTCAAGCGCCTCGGCGACGTCGCACGGGCTGTCGATCTCGCCCGCGGCGACCCGCAGGAAGGCCAGCATCTCCGCCTCGTAGGCCGGCGCGAAGCGCGGCCAGAACCAGTCCCACGCCTCCTGGCCGGGGAACCGGACGCCGGGCTCGGCCGAGTCGATCGGCATCTTGTCGTCGTAGCCCACGCCGATCGTGGAGTCGGAGCCCGCCAGCTCCATCCGGACGTCGTAGCCGCCGCCGTTGTAGCGGGAGCCCTGGACGGTGACCAGCGTCGCGTCGTCCAGCACCAGCAGCGCCGCGGAGTTGTCGACGTCGCCCGACTCGACGAAGTACGCCGCGCCCCGGTTCGCGCCCAGTGCGGTCACCTCGACGACTTCGCGGCCGGTGACCCAGCGCAGGATGTCGAAGTCGTGGATGTGGCAGTCGCGGAACAGGCCGCCGGAGGTCGGCACGTACGCGGCCGGCGGTGGCGTGCGGTCGGCGGTGACGAGGTGCACGCGGTGCAGCTGGCCGATGTGCCCGTCGCGCAGCGCCTGGCGGGCGTAGGTGTACCCGGAGTCGAAGCGGCGCTGGAAGCCGATGTGCACCGGCACCCCGGCCTTCTCGACCTCCCGTGCGACCTCGACCGTTGCTTCGAGGGTCGGGGCCACCGGCTTCTCGCAGAACACCGGAATGCCCGCGCGGACGGCGCCGACGATGAACCCGGCGTGCACCGAGGTCGAGGCGGTCACGACGAGCGCGTCGACGGCGCCGGGCGCGAGGAGGGATTCGGGGTCCTCCGCGACGGAGGCGCCGAGGGGCTCGGCGACCGCGCGGGCGGCCGCGGCGTCGGCATCGGCGAGCACGAGTTCGGTGACCGCGGGCTGCGCCGCGACGACCGCGGCGTGCGCGGCGCCGATGCGCCCTGTTCCGACGAGCCCTACGCGCATTGGTCCTCCTCCGGGTGGACGGTCACGACGCGAGGACTTGTGTCTCGGCTCACGTCTGAGGATGTTTCTACGTGAGCCCCAAGAGCGTGTCAATGGTTTGTCTAGACATAAGAACTTATTGACGCCGACTGGCTCCGGCCCGGTGTCGCACGAGCACGCTCCGTCGCGCCCGGTCGGCCCGCTCCGCCCCCTGCCGGGCCCCGGCGCCGGGGCCCGGGGAACCGGCCTACCGCTCCCTGCACGCGCGCAGCCGCGCCTGGCGGCGGCCCTGGCGCCAGCGCGGGAGCGCGTCCCGCGCGAGGTCCGCGGCGCCGATCATGCCCGCCTCGTTGCCGAGGGACGCCGAGACGATGCCCGCCTCCGCGCGGTGCCCCCTGCCGGTGAGGTTGCGGCGGAAAGCCGTGCGCGCCGGGCCGAGCAGCAGGTCGCCGCACTCGGAGACCCCGCCGCCGATGATGAACAGTTCCGGGTCGAAGGCAGCGGCGAGGTTCGCCAGGCCCACGCCGAGCCACGTCCCCGCGTCCTCCAGCAGCTCCACGCACGCCCGGTCGCCCTCGCGCGCCAGATCGCTCACCAGCGGCCCGGTGATCAGCGCCGGATCGCCCCCGACGGCGTTGATCAGGCCGCGCGCCACCGGGGAGTCGGCCGCGACGAGCTCCCGCGCGTCCCTGGTCACGGCGTTGCCGCTGGCGTACTGCTCCCAGCAGCCGCGGTTCCCGCACTCGCAGCGGTGGCCGCCGGGCACGATGATCTGGTGGCCGAACTCCCCCGCGAGCCCATGGCGGCCCCGGTGCAGGCGGCCGTTGATCCCGACCGCGCCGCCGATGCCCGTCCCCAGGTTCACCACCACGACGTCGTCGGAGCCGCGCCCCGCCCCGACGCACATCTCCGCCCACGCCGACGCGTTGGCGTCGTTCTCCACCACGACGGGCAGCCCCAAGCGGGCCTTCAGCGCGTCGCGCAGCGGCTCGTCGCGCCAGGCGAGGTGCGGGGCGAACAGCACCTTGGCGCGCTCCTCGTCCACGAACCCGGCCGCGCCCACCCCCACCGCGCTCACCGGGTGATCGCGCCGCAACTCCTCGACCACCCCCGCGATGGTGTCCTCCACCACCTTGGGGCTCTTGCTGCGGTCGGGCGTCTCCGTGCGCCGCCGGGCCAGCACCCGGCCCGACGGGGTGACGACACCCGCGGCGACCTTGGTCCCGCCGATGTCGATGCCGATCGTGAGGCCGCGCCGCCGGGGTCCGGCGCCCCACTGGGCGCCCCTGCCACCGGGCCCGACCTGGCTCGGAGCGGATGAACTGGAGTTATGCATAGCGGCGCCACACTAGTCGACCCGCACCCGCCGCCCCGCCGCCGCCCCGCCGCGAGCGGGCTACGGCGCCACCCGCGCAACGGGGTCGGCCGCCGGATCGGGCGCCGGGTCCGGCGCGTCCGGGCGGCGCTGCGGCGGGATGTCGAGGACCAGGTCGTGGCGGCCGGCGATGAGCTCCTGGACGCGGATCTTGGCGCGGATCAGCGGCCGCCGCAGCCGCGTGTCGCGCCGCACCGCCGCCGCCAGCACGCGGGAACCCTCGGGGTAGCGCCACCGCGCCCACGGCGACCCGGGCACGGCCAGGCGCAGCGCCGCCACCACCGAGATCGCGGGGATGAACACCCCGGCCAGCCCCGTCCAGATCTTGCCCTTGAGCAGGCTGACCACGGCCCCGGCCAGGTTCACCAGGACGAGCCCCACCAGCGCCGCGCGCATGCCCGCGCCCGACACCCCGGCGTGCTGCAACTCCAGCCAGCCGAACGGGCGCATGCCGAGGAGCAGCAGCCCGGTGAGCCCGATCGCGGCGAACACCGCGTCGACCGAGGTGCGCCCCTGCTCGGTCCAGTAGACGTCCCGCAGGTGCAGGATCAGCGCGAACTCGTCCAGGACCAGGGCCGCGCCCAGGCCGAACAGTGCCGCGGCGATCGCGATGGGCACGCCCGTCCGGTCGGTGATGAGCAGCGCGGCGACGCCGCCGAGCAGCATGAACGCCACCCCGAAGACCACGTGGTGGATGTGCAGGCCGCCCGGCGCGACATTGCCCGGCCACCAGCGCACCCTGGCCCGGATCAGCCGCACGCTCAGCCGGATGAACAGGAACCCCGCGACGAACGCGACGAAGAAGCAGAACAGCGGCAGCCGCCCCGACCCGACGACATAGCTGCTGAAGTTCGCGCCCAACCATGCGCCCATGAGGTCCTTTCCAGCACCGCGCCGAGCCACTGCGAGGCAGCCGATTATGCCTCGTGCAGGGCGCGACCGGCGCTGATCCGGACGGGGAACCAGGGTTTTCTCCGGGTGCGCAGCGGGGCGGGCCCTACCGCACTCCCTTCCCCATTCCCGCCACCTCTCCCCTGCCGCCTGCTGCCGCCTGCTGCCGCCTGCTGCCGCCCCTCTCGTGCCCCTCTCCTGCTACCCCTCGTCCGCCCCGCTCTCATAGGGGAACCGGGTGGCGCCGAGTGCCGGTTTCAGGTCGAACAGCCAGGACGCGCTCTCGTCGTACTTCGCGAAGAACGGCCGCCCCACCAGTTCGGGGTCGCGCGCCTGGATGAGGTGCAGCACGAACACCTTCTCGCCCGCGACCTCGACGACACCGTCGACGGTGACCTTGCCGGGTGTCGCCGACATCGACGGCCCCCGCACCGTGCGCGCCAGCCCCGAGACGTTGCGGTACGCGCCCTGGAAGATCTCGTAGGCCCGCGCCAGCGGCACGGCGAAGTAGTCCTGCGGGCCCGTGTCGCGCTCGACGAACATGTAGTACGGCACCATGCCGTGCCGCACATGCGTGCGCCACATGCTCTCCCACGTGCCGGGATCGTCGTTGATGGTGCGGATCAGCGGCGCCTGGGTGCGGATGACCGCGCCGGTGCCGCGGATCCGCCGGACCGCGTCCTGCACCAGCGGCGGCGCCATCTCATTGGGGTGCGAGAAGTGCGCCATGAACGCGAGGTTCTTGCCGGCGTCAACGACCCGCTCGAACAGCCGGAGGGTGTCGTCGGCGTCGGGGTCGGTCGTGAACCGCTGCGGCCAGTACGCGAGCGACTTGGTGCCGATCCGGATGGACTCCAGCGTCTCGACGGCCAGCAGCGGTTCGATGTAGCGGGAGAGGACGCCCTCACCCATGATCATCGGGTCGCCGCCGGTGAACAGCACGCTCGTGACCTCGGGGTGGCTGTGCAGATAGGCGACCAGGTGGTCGATCTCACCCGAGGCGAACTTCAGGTCCGGTTCGCCGATGAACTGCGCCCAGCGGAAGCAGTACGTGCAGTAGGCGTGGCAGGTCTGGCCCTGCTTGGGGAAGAACAGCACCGTCTCGGCGTACTTGTGCTGCACGCCCTCCAAGGGGTCCTGCTCAGCCGCGCCGCCGAGGGTGGGCACGTTCAGCGACATCTGCCCGGCGGGGTGCGGGTTCAACCGGGCGCGGATCTCGTTCGCCGCCTGGTTGACCTCCTTCTTCGGCGCGCCGCTGCTCAGCAGGTCGGCGATGCGGGCGACGTCGGCGTGCGGCAGCATGTCCGCCTGCGGGAACGTGAGCCGGTAGATCGGGTCGTCCGGTGCGGCGGCCCAGTCGATCAGCTCGTCCACGACGTAGCCGTTGACGCGGAACGGCAGCACCGTCGCCACCGCGCGCACAGCGAGGCGCTCGGCGGCGTCGAGCCCCGCGCGGGCCGTCAGTTCGTCGAGGTGCTTGGCGGTGTAGGCGCGGAACCGGCGGCCCGAGGCCGCGTTCGCAGCAGCGGGGTTGGCAAGGGACGGACCGGATGACGGCGCGGAGGACGGCTCCGCGTCATGTGTCACGCTCACGCGTCTCCTTTCGACTTTCTCGATCGAGCCATGGGCAGCACCGATACCGAACGGTCGGCTGGTGGGACATCGTCGTCCCGGCGTGTTCACGCCCCCCGGCGCCGCCCATAACGTGAACAATGCGGTGAGAACCTGCACCCGGTGCGTCATTGCGGACCGAGCCAAGAATCGGACGTACCCGAAGTGGCGAGACTCCTACCCACTTTTCCAAAATTGCAGCCCTGACCTGCAATGTGTTCGTAGTATCCGAAAAGCCCGGTTAGCCGAAAGGCCGGGTTTCCACTACCCAGGGTCACCTGGCTGTCCCGTCCGCTACCCGACACCCGCCGTCCACCCTGAGCCCGAACACCCTGAGCCCGAACACCGAGGAGCCCCATTTTGAGCACCCCACCTCGCGGCGGGCCACGCCCGCCGGTGGTCGCGGTCGACGCGATGGGGGGCGACAACGCGCCAGGGGAAGTGGTGAAGGGCGCCGTCCGCGCCGTCCGCGAGCACGGCGTCCGCCTGGTCCTCGTCGGCCGCCGCGCGGAGATCACCGAGCTGCTGCGCGCCGAAGGCGCCACCGACATCCCCGTCGTCAACGCCGACGAGGTGCTCGCCATGCACGAGGGCGCCCTGGCGAGCTGGCGGCGGCCGCGGTCCAGCGTCGCCGTCGCGTGCAAGCTGATCCGCAACGGCGACGCCGCCGCCCTGGTGTCGGCCGGCACCACCGGCGGGGTGGTCGCCACCTCCACCGTCCGGCTCCGCACCCAGCCGGGCGTGCTGCGGCCGGCGCTCACGGTCGCCCTGCCGACGCGGCCGAACCCGACGATCCTGTTGGACGCCGGGGCGAACGCCGACGCGAAACCGGAGATGCTCGTGCAGTTCGCGCACCTCGGCGCCGCCTACGCGCACACGGCGCACGGCATCTCCGAGCCGCGCGTGGGGATCCTGACCATCGGCGCGGAACCCGGCAAGGGCAACCGGCTGGCCCGACGCACCACCGAGATGCTCGCCGCCATCGCCGAGGGTCCGCCCAAACTCAACTTCCGCGGCAACATCGAAGGCCACGACCTGCTCGCCGGGCACGTCGACGTCGTGGTCACCGACGGCTTCACCGGCAACGTCGCCCTGAAGACCGTGGAGGGCACGGTCCGCTTCGTCCTCGACGAGGTCCGCGGCGCCCTCAGCTCCGGGCCCATGGCGAAGGCCGGGGCGTTCCTGCAACGGCGGTCGCTGCGCGAACTCGGCGAGCGGGTCGACAGCGAGACCTACGGCGGCGCCGTGCTCCTCGGCCTGAACAACACCGTGGTCATCGCCCACGGCTCCAGCCGCGCCCAGGGGGTCGCCGGGGCCTGCGTCCTCGCCGAACGGCTCGTCGAGGGCCGCATCGCCGACCAGGTCCGGCGCCGCGTCACCGCGGGCGGGCGGGCCACCGGCTGGCTGCACCGCCTCAGCCAGAGCGAGGAGTAACCGGCCCGGTCACTCCCTCTCCCCGCACCGCCCCCCACCCCCGAGGAGCCGCCGATGCCCCCGTCCACCGGCCCCGGCCGTGCCCCGGCCCGACGCCGCGTCGTCGCCCTGGTCCTCGTCGCCGCCGCTGTCGCCGCAACGGGGGCCGTGGGGATCGCCGCGGGGCGGTCGGCGACACCGTCGCCGCTCGACCGCACCCCCGCCGAAACAGCGGCCGTCGCCCTCCCCCGGCTGGAGTTCCTGCACGGTGCCCTGCGCGCGGGCGCAGGCGACGACATGCAGGCCCTCTTTCCCGAGGGGTACTTCTTCACGCACGCGTTGTACGGGCTGAGCTGGACCGACGTCGCCGTGCTCGATCCGGCGCACCGCGACCGGGCGCTGCGCGAGGCCCGCTGGTCGCTGCGGCGGCTGGAGTCTCCGGCCGGACGCGCGCCGTTCCCCGCGGACGCCCGGCCCGCCCACGGCGTGTTCCACGCCGGGTGGACGGCGTGGCTGCGCGGGCGGATCGTCTCCGCCGCGGGCGGGCCCGCCGCCGCACCGCGCGAGGCCGCCCGGCTCGACGAGGACGCCAAGGCGCTGCGCGCGGCCTTCGACGCCGCGCTCGACGCCGGACCGCGGGACGGCACCCCGTTCCTCGCCGCCTACCCCGGGCGGTCCTGGCCGGTCGACAGCGTGGTCGCCGTCGCCGCGCTGCGCCAGCACGACCGGATCACCGGCTCCGGCGCCTCCGCGGACACCATCGCGCGGTGGACCGGCGCCGCGCGCGACCGGCTCGACCCCGGCACCGGCCTGCTCCCGCACAGTTCCGACCCCGGCACCGGGCACCCGACCGAAGGCGCGCGGGGCAGTTCGCAGGCCCTGCTGCTGCGCTTCCTCGCCGAGATCGACCCCGAGTGGGCGGCCCGCGACTACCGGACGTTCCGCGCGGAGTTCGCCTCGGAGATCGGCATGCTGCCCGCCGTCCGCGAGTTCCCGCGCGGCGACGACTCCCCCGGCGACGTCGACTCCGGCCCCCTCGTCTTCGGACTGTCCGCGTCGGCCAGCACCGTCGCCATCGGCGACGCCGTCGTCTTCGGCGACGCCCCGGCCGCGGCGGCCCTCACCGGCTTCGCCGAGGCGCTGGGCGCCGGGGCGGGCCTCGGCACCACCCACCGCTACCTCGGCGGGGCCGTCCCCATTGGCCGATTGCGCTTGCGCACGGTCGCTCACCGCGGGGGCCGACCACGGCGCACCGGACCCGCCCGGCGGCGCCCCCGGCGCCCCCGGCGCCCCCGGCACGCCGCCCTGGTGGTGGCGCGTCCCCTGGTCGCTGCTCGGCGCCGGGGCGCTCGCGCTGCTGTGGTGGCCGGCGGTGCGCGCCCTGCGCGCCGCCCGTACAGCGCGGTGAACCGGTCTCCCCAGCTCAACGCATTCAGGTGGGCAGGTGTCGGTAGGCTTGCCGCATGGCCGACCCGCAAGATGTTCTCGCGCGACGGGTCCAGACCGCGCTCGGCGCCGCCTTCGGCGCCGAGTACGCCGGAACCGACCCCGTCATCCGCCCGTCCCAGTTCGCCGACTACCAGGCGAACGCCGCCCTGGCGCTGGCGAAGAGGCTCGGCCGAAAGCCGCGCGACGTCGCCGCCGACATCGTGGCGCACCTGGACGCGGGCGACGTCGTGCGCGACATCGAGATCAGCGGGCCCGGCTTCATCAACCTCACCCTGCGGGCCGACTGGATCGCCGACCGCGCCCAAGAACTCCTGGCCGACCCCCGCGCCGGTGTGCCCGTGCAGCAGCGCCAGAACATCCCGATCGACTACTCCGCGCCCAACGTCGCCAAGGAGATGCACGTCGGGCACCTGCGCACCACGGTGGTCGGCGACGCGCTCGCACGCACCCTGGAGTTCCTCGGGCACAACGTCATCCGGCAGAACCACCTCGGCGACTGGGGCACGCCGTTCGGCATGCTCATCGAGCACCTGCTGGAGGTCGGCGAGGGCTCCGCGGAGGCCGACCTCGTCAAGACCGACCCCAACCGCTTCTACCAGGCGGCGCGCGCCAAGTTCGACGGCTCCGAGGAGTTCGCCGCGCGGGCGCGGGCGCGCGTGGTCGCGCTGCAATCGGGCGACCCCGCGACCCTGCGGCTGTGGCGCGAGCTCATCGAGCTGTCCAAGGCGTACTTCAACCGCATCTACGCCAAGCTCGACGTCACCCTCACCGACGCCGACCTCGCCGGCGAGAGCATGTACAACGACGCCCTCGCCGGCATCTGCGACGAACTGGAGGAGAAGGGCATCGCTGTCGTCAGCGAGGGCGCGCTGTGCGTCTTCCTGCCCGGCTTCACCGGCCGCGAGGGCAAGCCGGTCCCGCTGATCGTGCGCAAGAGCGACGGCGGCTACGGCTACGGCACCACCGACGTCGCGACCCTCAAGTACCGCTCCGAGGTCCTCAAGGCCGACCGCGCGGTCTACGTCATCGGCGCCCCGCAGGCCATGCACCTGAAGATGGCGTGGGGCACCGCCAAGGCCGCCGGTTGGGCCGACGGCACCGAGCCGGTCCACGTCCAGATCGGCAACGTGCTCGGCACCGACGGCAAGATCCTGCGGACCCGCAGCGGCGCGCCCATCCGGCTCATGGCGCTGCTCGACGAAGCCATCGAGCGCGCGGCGAAGGTCGTCGGCGAGGCCCGCCCCGACCTCGACCCCGACACCAGGGCGCGGATCGCCCAGCAGGTCGGCATCGGCGCGGTCAAGTACGCCGACCTGTCGGTGGCGCACGACACCGAGTACGTGTTCGACTTCGACCGGATGCTCGCCCTCCACGGCAACACCGGCCCCTACCTCCAGTACGCCGCGGCCCGGATCCGCTCCATCTTCCGCAAGGGCGGCCTCGAACCCGAGCAGGCCACCGGCCCGATCGAGCTGGGCGAGGACGCCGAGCGCGCGCTGGCGCTGACCCTCCTCGGCTTCGGCCCCGTCGTCGCCCACGTGGGCGACACCCTTGAGCCGCACCGGCTGAGCGGCTACCTGTTCGAGCTGGCGCAGGCGTTCACCACGTTCTACGAGCGCTGCCCCGTCCTCAAAGCCGACGACGACTCCGTGCGGGCGTCGCGGCTGGCGCTGACGGCGGCCACCCTGCGCGTCCTCGTCCAAGGGCTCGACCTGCTCGGTGTGCAGGCGCCCGAGCAGATGTAGCGCCCCGGCGCCGCCGTCGACCGGCTACTGCCGACTGCTCCTGTCGGTCGGTTACCGTCGACCGCTGCTGTTAGGGCTGCTGCTCCGGTCGGGTCCCGACGGGCGCGTGGGGTCAGGGGTCGGGTCCGGCGAGGTAGTGGGGCTCGGCGGGCGGGTCGGCTCCCTCGTGGGGCTCGGCCGCGGGGGCTTCGGCGTCTTCGTCGCACTGGGCGACCGCGACGGCCGCTCACTGCGCGGGTCGTCGCCGCGCCGGGCGGTGGGACTCTCGACGGGCGGGCCGGGGCTCGGATCGGGCCGGCCGGCACGCTCCGGGTCGACACCGTCGGGGGCGGCGCTCTCGCGCGCATCCGGCGACGCCGAGCGCGACACCGCCGGGTCGGACGGCGCGGAATCGGGGAAGGTCACGGTGTTGTCGCTGGCGGCACTGGGATCCTCGCCGCGCGCCGGGCCGAGGACCAGCACCGCCGCCGCGACGGCCGCCACGGCGCCCGCGCCGATGCCGAGGAGCGCGATGCGCCTGCGGCGCCGGCGTTGCCGGGCGAGTCGTCGCCGGGTACTCCGGTTGGGGCCCGTTGCGGGCCCCGCGGGTGGGTCAGCGTTCATGGGATCGCCGTGTCCGTGACGGGGGGTCGTGCGACCGGTGGGGCCGGGCGCGGCCGTGTGCGGGACCGGCGGCCCCGCACCCAACTCTTCGCACCCTAAGCAGGCGCGGTACGGCCCCGCGCCGACGAACCCCGGCACCCGATCACGGAACGCCTATACCGGCGGGATCCCGGACATTACGGCGTGACGCAGATCACCCATGATTCGCGGGCCGGGACGAGCCCGGCCCGCGTCAGCGGGGTCGTCACTTGGGGCAGAAGATCGGTATCCAGCAGCCGTCGTCCTCACCGTCATCGGGGTCTTCCCCGGGATCAGTCGGTTGGGTCGGCGGCGGCGAGGACTCCTTCCCCGGGTCGGCCGGCGGCTGGCCGCTGTTGTCGGCCGGCGGCGAAGTCCGGTCGGGCGAACCGTCCGGCGTCCGCTCCTGCTGCGTGGCCGACGCCTCCGATTCGGGCGGCGGCGACTGCGCCTGCGCCTGGTGCTCCACCTCCGGCTCGGGCGGGGCGGACGGCTCGGGCGGCGTGCCGGGGGACTCACTGGGCGACGGCGACGGGGATGCCTCGGGCGAGGCCGACGGGCTGGGGGAACTCGACTCGAACGAGGACTCCGGGGGCGGTGCGGCGCTCTCCGGCGCGGAGACCTGCATGGACCACGCGGTGACGGCGATCGCCACCGTGGTCAGCAGGCCGACGCCGAACACCGCCGCCATGACCAGGCGCCCGCGCCGGTCGCGACGGTCGCGCCGCCGCCGGGCACTGCGGGAGTCGTCGGGGTCGACCGCCGCCGGGACGACGTCGGGGTCGTCGTCGGGCGCCGGCTCGTGCGCGTCGGCGCCGGCCGACCGGGACCGGCGGTCGAACTCGGGGTTGTCGCGCAGGTCGTCCCAGAGGTCGTCCTCCGGCTTGTCCGGGGATACAGCATCGTCCGGGGAAACAGGGTCGTCGTCGTTCCGGGGCACATCCCGGAATTCGTCATCGGGCATTGGGGCGAACGCGTCCTTCGGAGGGGGCGGTGGGGTTCACGGTGCACGGCCGGGGCCGCCCGCGGTACCCCCGGTTCGACCGGACTCCGCTGGCGTGCCGTGCGTCAGGCGCGCCGGGCTCGACTCCCCTCACGAGGAGTACCCGGCTGCTCGCTTAGACACGTAGTACTCGGGACAGGTTCCCGCAAATTGCCCGAAACCCCAACTATCTCGAACCGGACATCCGGCCGCGATCGGGCGCGCCCTGCCTGTTCTCAGCCCATTCCCGGTGAAACCGGTGGTCAGCGCCCTGGGAGCGCCGCGTCGATCTCCGACCGGTACGGCATCGACGTGCTCGCCCCGTGCCGCTGCACCGCCAACGACGACGCGGTCGCGGCGAACCGCATGGCGTCGGCCGGGTCGGCGCCCTCGGCCCGCGCCACGGCGAACGCGCCGCAGAACGTGTCGCCGGCCGCCGTGGTGTCGACGGCGGCGACCGGCAGCGCGGCGCCCTTGACCGGTCCGGTGCCGCGGCCGCCGTACAGGGAACCGTCCTCGCCGAGGGTGATGATCACCTCGGGGACGCGCTCCAGCAACGCTTCGAGCGCCCGCCCCGGGTCGCTCTCGCCGGTCAGCGCCGCGGCCTCGTGCTCGTTGGGCACCAGCAGGTCGACGGCGTCGAGCAGTTCGTCGGGCAGCGCCCGCGCCGGAGCGGGGGTGAGCACGGTCGGCACCCCCGCCGCGCGGCCCGCGCGCGCCGCCGCGAGGACGCCCTCCAACGGCAGTTCGAGCTGGAGCAGCAGCGCGGCGCTGCCCGACAGCAGCCGGACGTCGTCCTCGCGCAGCCCGCGGACCGTGCCGTTCGCCCCGGGCACCACGATGATGGAGTTCGCCCCGCTGCCCTCGACGACGATGTGCGCGATGCCGGACGGGCCGTTCTCCATCCGCAGCCCCGACACCTCGATGCCGGCGTCGACCAGGTTCGAGCGCAGGACCGTGCCGAACGCGTCGTCGCCGACCGCGCCGAGGAACGCGACCTCGCCGCCGGCGCGCGCGGCCGCGACCGCCTGGTTCGCGCCCTTGCCGCCGGGCACCTGCCGGAACGCGGTACCCGTGACGGTCTCCCCGCTGCCCGGCGCGGTCTCCACGTAGGCGACGAGGTCCATGTTGATGCTGCCGAAGACCGCGATCTGCGGCGGGGAAGTGTCAGTCACCCTCGTCAGACTAGCGAGCCGGGGCGCGGGCGCCGAAGCGCACCCCGCTCGGCGCGGCGGCCGGGCGCACGCCGGTTTCTCACGCCAGTTCGAGGATCACCGGGGCGTGGTCCGACGCGCCCTTGCCCTTGCGCTCCTCGCGGTCGATCCGCGCGCCCTCGACCCGCGCCGCCAGCCCCGGCGACGCCAGGAGGAAGTCGATGCGCATGCCCTTGCGCTTGGGGAACGACAGGCCCTTGTAGTCCCAGTACGTGTAGACACCGGGGCCCGGGGTGTGGGGGCGCACGACATCGGCGAACCCGGCGTCGACCACCGCCTCGAAGGCGTCGCGCTCGGGCTTGGTGACGTGGGTCGCCCCCTCGAACTCGGCGATGTCCCAGACGTCGTCGTCGTGCGGCGCGACGTTGAAGTCGCCGCACAGCGCGATCTGCGCGCCGGGATCCTCGGCCAGCCACTGCGCACCGGCCGCGCGCAGGCGGTCGAGCCAGCGCAGCTTGTAGGCGAAGTGCGGGTGGTCGACCTCGCGGCCGTTGGGGATGTACAGGCTCCACACGCGCACCCCGCCGCACAGGGCGCCGATGGCGCGCGCCTCCTCGACGGCGGGCTCGCCGTAGCCCGGCTGCTCGGGGAAGCCGACTCGGACGTCGTCGAGCCCCACCCGCGAGGCGATCGCCACGCCGTTCCACTGGGACAGGCCGTGGTGCGCCACCTCGTAGCCGAGGTCGGTGAAGACCGACGCGGGGAACTGGTCCTCGCGGCACTTGGTCTCCTGCATGGCGACGACATCGACGTCGCTGCGCTCCAACCAGGCGGCGATCCGCTCGGACCGCGCCCGGACACTGTTCACGTTCCACGTCGCTATACGCACATCGGCCAGGCTAGCGCGGGGCACCGACATAGGGCGGCCGACCGGCGGCGCCGCCGCGGCGTTATCGCGGCCGATCGGCGGGCAGTAGTCATGAAGAGGGGGTCCTCGGTACGGCCGTCCTCCGCACCGGGGACCCCTCACGCGACTCCAGGCACCTGCATCGCGACTGCTGCGTCGAGCCGGGGTGATCGCTTACTGAGTTAGATGGCCGCAACCGGTCTTCGGTTCACATCGATCTCGGAGAATTTCCGCGGGCCGCGCCCGGCGGTCGCCCGGGCGCGCCGAACGGCGCGCGGCACCCCGCGCACGGGACCGCTGGTGACCGGCCGCCTCCGCCCGGTGTCCGGGCGGCCCTTTCGCGGCCTTTTCGGCGCGCGACTCAGGGATTTCCCAGCGTCCCCACTGCCGCGTCCCAGCATCGTGGACTTGTATGGACCGCGGGAGGCGCCGACGGGCACGACCTCGGCGCCCGCTCCCGCGAACCGGTGGAGACGGGGCGTCCCCGCCGGCCGCGGAGCAGGAAGGGCACGGCCACGGACCACGGTCCGCCGTTGGGGCGACGGCGTAGGTGGCGATCCTTCCAGGGGGATGGCGGGCACGGCGCGCTCCGCCATCCCCCTTCTCGTGCCCACTGGTCAGTAGTCCTGCCCACCGGTCGGTACTCCGGGCGCCCCGCCAGCGGGCGAACCGGTGCCGCCCGGCGGGCACCGGCCGAACTGCGGCATCATGGAGAGTCCGCACGAACACCCCCGCCAATAGCGGCGTCATCGAACGCCTCCTTGAGGTGACCCCATGAGCGAAACCTCGACACAGCCCCACGTGCTCGTGATCGACGACGAGCCCAACATCCGCGATCTCGTGCAGGCCGCACTCCGGTTCCACGGCTTCGAGGTCAGCACCGCCGCCGACGGACGCGAGGGACTCGCGCGCGCCCACGACGCGCGGCCCGACCTCATCGTGCTCGACGTACTGCTGCCCGACATCAGCGGATTCGACGTGTGCAAGCGGCTGCGCGCGGCAGACGACGACGTGCCGGTCATCTACCTCACCGCGCGCGACACCCCCTCCGACACCGTCACCGGGCTGTCCCTCGGCGGCGACGACTACGTCACGAAACCGTTCTCCGTCGAGGCCCTGGTCGCCCGGATCCGGGCCCTCCTGCGCCGGGCGCGGCGCGACGACCACGGCGCGAGCGCGACCCGCGACGACGACGGCGTCCTGCGCTTCGCCGACCTCGAACTGAACGAGCGCACCTGGACGGTCCGGCGCGGCGGCGTGCCGCTGGAGCTCTCCCCCACCGAGTTCCGGCTGCTGTCGTTCCTGATGAGCAACGCCGGCCAGGTGCTGAGCCGCGCGCAGATGCTGGAGAACGTGTGGGGCTGGGACTACGCCGGCCAGTCGCAGATCGTCGAGACCTACGTGAGCTACCTCCGCCGCAAACTCGACCCGCTCGGCCCCTCCCTCATCCACACCCAGCGCGGCGTCGGCTATGCGCTGCGCCTTGAGGACTCCCGGTAGATGCAGCGCGGACGGTCGCTGCGCTCCCGGCTGCTGATCGGCCTGCTCGCCGTGACCGGCGTCGGGCTGCTGTTCACCTGCGTGGTGAGCTTCCTGATGCTCCGGTCGTTCATCACCGAACGGCTCGACGCCCAGGTGGTGCTCGCCGCCGAGCGCGCGATGGTGCGGCTCGACAACGGCACCCCGCCCGTGGGCGTCGAGGCGCCCAGCCCGTCGCCGTACTTCGTGGTGCTGCTCAGCCCCAAGACCGGCAAGGTCGACAACGTCTACGGCGACACCCAGCGCGAGGACGTCGTCATCAGCCGCATCAACTCGATCCCGTTGGAGCGGCTGGTCGCGTACGGCAAGAGCAAGGAGATCTTCGAACTCGGCGACCCCGACCACGGGGTGCCGGCGCACCGGGCGACCGTGCGGCTGCGCTCCGACGCCGTCATGGTGAGCGGGGTGCCGACCGACGACCGCGAGGCGTACCCGTGGCAGCTGGTCCTCACTCAGCTGATCACCGCCGGCCTGCTGCTGAGCGGGCTGACCTTCATCGGGCGCTGGCTCATCGTGCGCGGGCTCGGCCCGCTCGACCGGATGGAGACCACGGCCAACCAGATCTCCACCGGGTCCGACCTCGCCGACCGGGTCCCGGGCGCGGAGCCCTTCAGCGAGGTCGGGCGGCTCGGCATGGCCATCAACACCATGCTCGGCCGCATCGAGCGGGCCTTCGCCGCCCAGCAGGCGTCGGAGGAGCGCGTGCGCTCCTTCGCCGCCGACGCATCGCACGAGCTGCGCACGCCGCTCACGACCATCCGTGGCTACGCCGAGTTGTACCGGCAGGGGGCCATCCCCGACGCGGAGCTGCCGGGCGCGATACGCCGCATCGAGAACGAGGCCGAGCGCATGAGCCGGCTGGTCGCGGAACTGCTGGAGCTGGCGCGGCTCGACCGGTCCGGCTCACTGCAATGGGACCGCTGCGACCTCGCGGCCGTGGTGCGCGACGTGGTCGCCGACGCCCGCGCGCTCGAACCCGGCAGGCGGCTCCGGCTCGACGTCCCCGACCACCTCGAACGCGAGATCGACGAGACCCGCTTCCGGCAGATCCTCGCGAACCTGCTCGGCAACGTCCGCGAGCACACGCCGCCGGGCACACCGGCGACGGTGCGGCTGTCGGCGGGCACCGGACCGGCCGAGACGGTCCTCACCGTGTCGGACGACGGCCAGGGCATGAGCAGCGAGGACCAGCAGCGGGCGTTCGACCGGTTCTACCGCGGCACGCGGGCCCCCGGCGGCGGGAGCGGACTGGGACTCGCCATCGTGCGGGCGATCGCCGAGGCACACGGCGGAACGGTGCACCTGGTCCCGCGCAACGGGCACGAGGGTTCCGGGGTGACGGTGACCGTGCGCATCCCGGCGCGCGGCACCGACGGCTGAAAGCACCCGCCGGGGTTGCCGCTCCTACCGGTGGGTAGAGGTGTGTCTGACATCACACCCGTTTCGCTGCCTTGATACCCCGACCTTCATACCCCGTCAACTGCCGATGAGGTGAGCCGATGACCGCGACCGAGCCCAGCCCCCAGCACGTGGACGAACGCCAGGCCCGCAAGGTCGCCGAGGACGCCCGAGAATCCGAATGGCGGCTGCCCAGCTTCGGCAAGGAGCTGTACCTCGGGCGTCTGCGCCTCGACCTGGTACACCCCTATCCGCGCCCCGGCCCCGACGCCGTCCTGCGCGGCGAGGCGTTCCTCGGCAAGCTGCGCGGCCTGTGCGGCGGAATCGACGCGCACCGCATCGAACGCGAGGAGCAGATCCCCGACGACGTCATCCGGGGCCTGAAGGGCATCGGCGCGTTCGGCATGAAGATCCCGGAGTCCTACGGCGGCCTCGGGCTGAGCCAGGTGTACTACAACCGGGCGCTCACCCTCGTCGGCTCGGTGTCGCCCGCCATCGGGGCGCTCCTGTCGGCGCACCAGTCCATCGGCGTCCCCCAGCCGCTGCGGATGTTCGGCACCGAGGACCAGAAGAAGCGCTTCCTGCCGCGCTGCGCGACGACCGACATCAGCGCGTTCCTGCTCACAGAGCCCGACGTCGGCAGCGACCCCGCCCGGCTGCGCACAACGGCCGAACCCGACGGCGACGGCGGCTACCTGCTCGACGGGGTGAAGCTGTGGACCACCAACGGCGTGATCGCCGACCTGCTGGTCGTCATGGCGCGGGTCCCCAAGAGCGAAGGGCACCGGGGCGGCATCACCGCCTTCGTCGTCGAAAGCGCCTCCGACGGGATCACCGTCGAGAACCGGAACCGGTTCATGGGGCTGCGCGGCCTGGAGAACGGCGTCACCCGGCTGCACCGGGTCCGGGTCCCCGGCGAGAACCGCATCGGGCGCGAAGGCGAGGGCCTGAAGATCGCGCTGTCCACCCTGAACACCGGCCGGCTGTCGCTGCCGGCGCTGTGCACGGGCGCGGGGAAGTGGGCCACCAAGGTCGCGCGGGAGTGGTCGGCCGAACGCGTCCAATGGGGACGACCCGTGGGGCGGCACGAGGAGGTCGCCAAGAAGGTCTCCTTCATCGCCGCGACCGCCTACGCCATGGAGGCCATGCTCGAACTCGCCGGTCAGCTCGCCGACGACGAGCGGAACGACATCCGCATCGAGGCCGCCATCGCCAAGCTGTGGTCGTCGGAGATGGCCTACACCGTCGCGGACGAGCTGATCCAGGTCAGGGGCGGCCGCGGGTTCGAGACCGCGGAGTCGCTGGCGGCACGCGGCGAACGCGGCATCCCCGCCGAGCAGATGCTGCGCGACCTGCGCATCAACCGGATCTTCGAGGGCTCCACGGAGATCATGCACCTGCTGATCGCTCGCGAGGCGGTCGACGCGCACCTCTCGGTGGCGGGCGACATCATCGACCCCGACGCCGACCGCGCGGCAAAGGCGCGCGCCGTCGCCAAGGCCGGGACCTTCTACGCCGGCTGGTTGCCGACACTGGTCGTCGGCGAAGGGCAGCGGCCCACCGCTTTCAACGAGTTCGGACCGCTCGCCAAACACCTCCGCTACGTCGAGCGCACCAGCCGCAAGCTGGCGCGCTCCACCTTCTACGCGATGACGCGGTGGCAGGGCGGAATGGAGACCAAGCAGGGCTTCCTCTCCCGGGTGGTCGACATCGGCGCCGAACTGTTCGCCATCAGCGCGGTGGTCCTGCGGGCGCACAGCGACCGCAAGGAGCACCCCGAGCGCGACACGGGCCCCTTGGAACTGGCCGACGTGTTCGCGCGGCAGTCCAAGCTGCGCATCGACCAGCTGTTCACCGCCATGTGGGACAACACCGACGACATCGACGGCAGGCTCGCCAAACGCGTCCTCGACGGCCGGTACGCGTGGCTGGAGGACGGGGTGCTCGACCCCTCCATCCCCGGCCCGCTCATCGCCGCCGCCGAACCCGGCCCGTCCGAGAGGACCGACGTGCACCGCACCGTCGAATAGGGGGCAGCAGCCCGCCACGCAAGGGAATGGGGCGGTGGGCGGCCGCTGATCCGCGGCCGCCCACCGCCCCATTCGTGCGCATCCTTCTCACCTGCCCCGGTTTCATGCAAGAATCGGGCACCGGGTGACTGGACGCTCACCGTTCGGAACGGCCGCACACGCCGGGTCGCCCCCGCCTCCTCCGATCCCCCCTTCACCGTGCAGCGAGCCACCCCATGGAAATCGACGTCTCCATTCCGCCCGGCCCCGGACCGCGCCGCAGCGTCCTGACCCGCGCCCTCGACCGCCTCCACGACCTCACCCGCTGGCACTGGTTCGCCATCGGCGCGGTGATCGCCGTGGGCGCCGCCAGCGGCCTCATCATGCTGACCGCGCCCGACGGCGCGGGCCAGGACGCCACGCCCTCCGCGGCCCGCGCCGAACCCTCGCCCGACCCCGAACGCGACAAACCGGCGACCCCCTCGCCCTCGCCGGAGCCCTCGCGGGATGCGGCCGGCTCATCGGGCACCCAGCACGCCGAGTCGTCGGCCACCCAGGCCAAGAAGCCCAAGCCGGAGCCGAGCCCGAGCAGCACGCCGACCCGCCGCGCCGAACCGCCCAAGGAGACCGCCGAGCCCACCGAGTCCCCCGAGTCCGGCTGGCCCAGCGAGGAAGACCTCGAACGGCTGCGCGAGTACTACGAGGAGCACCAGAACAACCGCTGAGGGCAAAACCGCTCCGAACCGGGCCGGAGTCGGCCTGAGCGCCGGGGCACCGACACCCGCTACCCTTAGCACTCATGTACGAAAGCGCACCGCAGCCGCAGCCCCTCCCGCACCCGCGGCGCGACTCCTCGCTCTCACAGGCCCAGGCCCGGCGCATCGCGCTTGCGGCACAGGGCTTCGCCGCCGCACGACCGGCGGGCGCCGTCACCCTGCGGCACGTCCGACGGGTCGTCGACCAGGTCGGCGTCGTGCAGATCGACAGTGTGAACGTGCTGACCCGCAGCCAGTACCTGCCGTTCTTCGCCCGGCTCGGGCCCTACGACCCCGGGCTGCTCGAACGCGCGTCCTCCCGGCGCACCCGGCACCTGGTGGAGTACTGGGCGCACGAGGCGAGCCTCATCCCACCGGCCACCCACCGGCTGCTGCGCTGGCGCATGGCGCGCGCCCGCAACGAAGCGTGGGGCGGCATGCGCGCCATCGCCGAGGAGCGGCCCGATCTCGTCAAGGACGTCCTCGACGAAGTACGGCGCTCCGGCCCGGTCACGACCCGCGGCATCGAGGACGCGTTGCAGCACCAGCGCGGCCGCGCCAAAGGCCCGTGGTGGGACTGGTCGGAGGTGAAGACCGCGCTGGAGTTCCTGTTCTGGTCCGGCCAGATCAGCACCGACGGTCGCACTCGGCAGTTCGAGCGCCGCTACGACCTCCCCGAGCGCGTCCTCCCGTCGGAGGTCCACGCCACCCCCGACCCCGAGCCCGACGACGCCCGCCGCGAGCTGGTCCGCATCGCAGCCCGCGCCCACGGTGTGGCCACCGAGCAGTGCCTGAGCGACTACTTCCGCCTCAGCCGGGCCGAGGCCCGCCCGGCGATCGCCGACCTGGTCGACGCGGGCGAGCTGGTCCCGGTGTCGATCGAGGGCTGGAAGCGGCCGGGGTTCCTGCACCACGCGGCGCGGGTCCCGCGGCGGATCCACGCGCGGGCGCTGCTGTCGCCGTTCGACTCCCTCGTCTGGCAGCGCGAGCGCACCAGCATGCTGTTCGCCATGGACTACCGCCTGGAGATCTACGTCCCGGCGGCCAAGCGCAAGCACGGCTACTACGTCCTGCCGTTCCTGCTGGGCGACCGCCTGGTGGCGAGGGTCGACCTGAAGTCCGACCGCAAGGGCGGCGCGCTGCTGGTCCAGCAGGTCACCTACGAGCCCGACGCACCACCCGAGGCCGCCGAGGAACTACGCGCCGAACTGGCACTGATGGCCCAATGGCTCGAACTGCCCAACGGCGTCACCCACCGCACCTAAGCTTGTTGTTTAACCTTGCCCGGGGACCTGGCCTACCCGGATCAATCGTTTCCCGGACAGAGAACGCGGCCGTCCCCCACGCTTCGAGATGTCG
>NZ_PYGA01000006.1 GCF_003014485.1 Murinocardiopsis flavida
TGGAGGCGGGCGTGGTCAGGGGTGGGGGCGCCCGGACCTGTGGGTGGTCGGGGCGTGGTTGGTACGGGTGTGGGCGCCCGGCCCCGCGTGGGAGGAGTGGCGGCGGGGCCGGGCGCGTCAGGGTCGGCCGGGGGTGTCCGGCCGGGGTCCGCCGGTGGCGGGATCGGGCGCGGTCTGCGATCAGCGCGGGTGGTGCGCGGTCCCCGGGAGCACGTGGAAGTAGCGCCTTGTGCGGTCGCGGCGCGGCAGGGCGGGACGCAGGCGGGGCAGGGCGGCGTCACGCTCGTCGGAGTCGATCTGCTCCAGGCGGGTGCGCAGCCCGCGCAACGTATGGACGGTGACGGTGTTGGGGCCGCCCGTGCGGGGGCGCAGCCGGGTCGCGGTGTACATCCGCCCCGGATGAGGGCCGGTGATCAGCCAGGCATGACCCCACTCCCGGGACAGCCGGGCCCGGGTCAGCGCGGCCACCGCTAGACCCCGGTATCCGTGCGGATCTCGGCCCAGACCCGGGTGCCGCCGGTGTCGTTGTCCACGCCCCAGGTGTGGGCGTATGCGGCGACCAGGGCCAGGCCCCGCCCGGACTCCTCCGCCTCGGATGCGGGACGCGTGCGGGGTGCGGGGACGGGGCGGGGGCCGGCGTCGGTGACGGTGATGCGCACCCGGTCCTCATAGCGGGTCAGGGTCAGGGCGTAGGCACCGCCGGGCCGAGCCGAGCGGGAATGGCGGCAGGCGTTGGTGGCGAGTTCGGAGGTGATGAGGGCGAGGTCGGCCGCGGGGGCGTCGGGCAGGCCGGAGGTGGTGGCGGCCCAGGCGCGGGCGGCGGCCACCCGGGCGGGGACGGCGGCAAAGACCGCGGTGTGGACCTCGGCGAGGGCAGGGGCAGCGGTGCTCATGGCTGCACCGCCCCGGCCCGGCGGGGCAGGTAGGGGCGGATCCGGGAGCGCCTACGGCGCCGGGAATCCCGGACACGGTGGGTCCAGGGGTGGTCGGTAATGTTCGTCATGGTTCCTCTCCTGGGGTTTCAGGGTGGGGAGCAAGGCCCTGTCCGGTGTCGCTAGCACCGAGCAGGGCCGTTTTCACGTCGACCGCCTATTGGCAGGTCGCCCGTGTTCTCCGTACCATCAGACTTGTAGCCCAGGACGTTGTTTCAAAGTAAGTGCGTTGTATCCCGAAAGAAATAGATCCAACTGGAACACGCCACGTAATTTTGGAAACATGACGGGACAAGAATTCGGGACACAACTGGCAAAAGAGCGCAAACAGGCAGGCCACACTCAACGGGCACTTGCTTCGCTCATCCAGGGTTCTGCTTCGTCGCTTTGCAGATGGGAGAATGGCCAGGCAACCCCTCCTCGTGGTGATGTCGAGAAGATCGACAAAGCGCTCGAATCGCGCGGTCGGCTGATCCGGATGTGGGAACTCGCGACCTCAGGGACGTCGCTGCCACCGTGGATGCGTGACATCGGGAGGCTTGAAGAGGCCGCCGAGACGATCGAACTGATCTCGCCCCATGTCGTTCCGGGATTGCTTCAGTCTCCGCTGTACGCGCACATGGTGATGCGGGAGGGGTTACATCCTGGATCTCCAACCGAGATCAAACGACTGGTCTCCGTGCGTTGCTCCCGCTACGATTTGCTCCGTTCGAGGGGCAATCCATGGGTCATCGCCGTCTTTCCAAAGACCGCCTTGACTTGCGTTCCTGAACCCGTGCGAACGGAACAGGTTGCACACCTACTATCCCTCATCGGGTCGAGTAAGGTGCTGATTCATCTACTTCCAGAGGGAACTCTCCTGGTCGGCGTCACATCGATGTTGCTCATGTTCCATCTGCGTGACGGAGGCAAGGCGGCGAGCGCGGATCACGTGTGGGGTAACGTCTTGTATGAGGAAACGTCCAGTTACGACCAACTTGACGGTCTGGTCAAGCGCTCCCTGGGGAGCGCTCTTCCTCCCGAACAGACGCGCATGGCCTTGGAGGAGCTTCGGTGAATCATTGGCACAAGAGTTCGTATAGTTCAGGGGCACAGTCCTGCGTTGAGGTTGCGGAACTTCCCACCGAGGTGCTGGTGCGTGATACGCAAAATCGGACGCTTGGGCAGTTGAGCTTCCCGGCTGAGCAATGGACGGCACTGCTTCGCGACGTCAAATCCGGCTCGCTGTAGTACACATCTCGGCCCTCGGATCCGCTCCACTGGTCCGGGGGCTTTGTGCTGTGCGGGTTGGCGACACCGGGGAGGGGTAGCCCGGGAATTGGGGGTCCGCGCCCTACGATTGCCGGGTGAGCACCGAACCCGCGTCCCCGCCGAGCGCGCTGCAACGCGTCACCCGTGAGGCCGCGGTGCTCGGCGGCGCCGGCTACGCGCTCGCTCTCCAGGCGGTGTGGAAGTCGATCCCGAGGTCGTTGAGGAGCACGTTTCGCGGCTCGGTGATCTGAGGGCGCAGGCACTACCCCCCAGCCAATCACGCACCCTGATTGAGAACGTGCGAGGAGAGTACAAGTGAGCATCATCGAGTCGACTTGGCGCAAGGCCTCCTACAGCAAGGCTGAGACCAATTGTGTTGAGGCGGCGGACACGACAAGTCACGGTAAGGCGATTCGCGATACAGAGCATCGGACGCACTTCCACCTGGTGGTTCCCACCGAGGAATGGGTGGTCCTGCTGCGTGGGGTCAAATCCGAGTCGCTGTAGCCCAAGGAGCTACTTTGAGTGAAATCGCAAGCCAGATCGCAACTCCTAAGAACTGGCACAAGTCCACGTACAGCCAGGCCGACACTAACTGCGTTGAAGTTGCCTACGTCGCGTCTGGCGGTGCTGCCGTTCGGGACACGCAGTACCGCATGATCGGACACCTCACCTTCGACAACGGGGCATGGTCCGCATTCCTCAAGGGAGTCAAGGGAAGCGCACTGTAGCCTCCACACGCGAGGAAGCCCTCGGATCCGCCCCACTGATACGAGGGCTTTGCGCTGTGCGGCGAGAGCGGGGAGTTGGCGACACCGGGGAGGGGTGTCCTGGGAATCTGGGGTCCGAGCCCTACGATTGCCGGGTGAGCACCGAACCCGCGTCCCCGCCGAGCGCGCTGCAACGCGTCACCCGTGAGGCCGCGGTGCTCGGCGGCGCCGGCTACGCGCTCGCGCTCCAGGTCAGCCACCCCTCGGTCGGCCGCGGTGTGGCCGAGCACAGCGACTACGCCGACCGCCCGCTCGACCGCCTGCGCGGCACCCTCACCTTCGTCTACGGTCAGGTGTTCGGCACCCCCGACGAGGCCGAGCGCATCGGCCGGATCGTGCGCGCCATGCACACAACGGTCAACGGCCCCGGCTACGACGCGCTCGACCCCGACCTTCAACTCTGGGTCGCCGCCACCCTGTACGACGGCGGCGTGCGCCTCTACGAACTGGTGGTGGGCCCCCTCACCGACGCCGACAAAGACGCCGCCTACGACGACGCCGCCGTCTTCGCCACCGCGCTGGGCTGCCCTGCCGAGCGCTGGCCGGCCGACCGGGCCGCGTTCGAGGAGTACTGGGCGGCGACCATCGCGGCGATGCGCCCCGACGCCACCGCCCGCACCATCATCCGGAACCTGTCGCGCCCGGCCTCGCTGCCACTGCGCCCGCTGATGCGCCTCCAGATGTTCCTCACAGCGGGGTTGCTGCCCGCGCACCTGCGCGCCCCGCTCGGACTCTCCTGGGATGCCCTTCGGCAGCGCCGGTTCGACCGGCTCCTGGCAGCTGTCCGCACCGTCTATCCGCACCTCCCGGCCGGTGTGCGGCAGCTGCCCATGCGGCTGGTCATGCGGGACATGCGCCGCAGGGCCGGGCGCGGACGGCTGTACCACCGGCGGCGCCCCGGCCGCCCCACCAATTCCAACGGTCCCAGTCGCCGTGACCGCCCCGGATCCCCCGACCAACCCAGTCCCCCAGACCATCCCGACCAATCCACCCACCCCCGGTCCACCCGCCGGGCACGTCGCCGTGGTGCCTGACCCGGGACGGACGGCGTCGCTCGTGCGCGGCTTGGCCGGTGGGACCATCGCGGTCCTCCTCGGCGCCGCCACCGGCGCCGCCGAGTTGCTGTTCGTGTGCTGCGCGGGGATCGCCCTCGCCGCCGCCGCGCCGTGGGGACGCGGGCGCCGCGCCGTTCTGCGCGCGATCCAATCCCTCGCCGCGCGGCTGGTCGGACTGGAACTGCGCCGGTTGTCGTTCTGGGCCGGTATCACCGTGCGGCCGGAGCCGTCGGCGGCGAACGTCGGCTATCTGGCGGCGCGCGCGGTCCCCGGCATCGCCTTCGGCTACCTGTTCGCCGCCCTGGCGTTCCTGACGGTCTTATTCGTCAGCGGCGGGACGGTCGAACTCCTCAGCGGGCACTCCCCCATCATTGAGTTGGAGTTCCCCGGTGTGCGGCTGGTCCAGGATCGGTACATCGTCGCCTACCTGTACGCGGTGCTCACGGTCCTGATGCTGGTCGCACTCACCGCGATCGCGCTCAACGTGGAAAGGCGGCTGGCCCGCCGCCTCCTCGGGCCGAGCGCCCAGGAGCTGCTGCGCCGGCGCATCGACGAGCTGACCGAGACCAGGGCCGGGATCGTCGCGGCGGTCGATGAGGAGCGCCGCCGGATCGAGCGCGACCTCCACGACGGCGTCCAGCAGCGGGTGGTGGCGCTGGCGATGCTGCTGGGCCGGGCCCGGCGGCCGTCCACGGCTGAGCGGACCGCGGCGCTGGTCGCCGACGCCCACACCGAGGCGCAGCAGCTCCTCGGCGAACTGCGCGACGTCGCGTGGCGCGTGTACCCGACGGCGCTGGACGAACTGGGCCTGCGCAACGCGCTGGCGGGCGTCGCCGAACGCGCCGCGCTGCCTGTGAGCATCGACTACGGCCTCCGGTCGCGCCCGGCCCCCGCCGTGCAGACCGCCCTGTACTTCGTCGCCCGCGAGGCCATCACGAACGCGGCGAAGCACGCGGGGGCCGATGATGTGACGGTGGTACTCACCGAGACGGACGAGGAAGGCGGAACCGAGGTGGCCGTGCAGATCACCGACAACGGGCAAGGGGGCGCCGAGCCCGGCGGCAGCGGACTGTCGGGCCTGGCGCGCCGCGTCGCGGCCCTCGACGGCCGATTCGACGTGGCCAGCCCGCCCGGCGGCCCCACCACGGTGACGGCGGTGCTGCCATGCGGCTGATCATCGCCGACGACTCGGTGCTGCTGCGCGAAGGGCTCGTGCGGCTGCTGGTCGAGGAGGGACACGAGGTGGCCGCCGCGGTCGGCGACGCCGACGCCCTCCTCGCGGCGGTCGAGGAGCACCGGCCCGATGTCGCCGTGGTGGACGTCCGGATGCCCCCGGGGCACACCGACGAGGGGCTGCGCGCGGCATTGCGCATCCGGGAGGCGTTCCCCGGTGTCGGGGTGCTGGTCCTCTCCCAGTACGTGGAGAAGCGCTACGCCGCCGAACTGCTGGCCGGAGCGCCCGAGGGGGTGGGGTACCTGCTCAAGGACCGTGTCGCGCAGGTCGGCGAGTTCCTGGACGCGCTCGAACGGGTACACGCGGGCGGTGCGGTGTTCGACCCCGAGGTCGTCCGCCAGCTCCTGGCGCGCACCAGCCACGCCGACCCGGTGTCGCGGCTCACCGACCGCGAGCGCACCGTCTTGGAGGAGATGGCCCAGGGGTTCGGCAACGGCGCCATCGCGGAGCGGCTGTTCGTCTCGCAGAGCGCGGTGGAGAAGCACGTCAACGCGATCTTCGACAAGCTGGACCTGTCGCCCACCACCGGGTACAGCCGCCGCGTCCTGGCGGTCCTGCGCTATCTGGAGGGGTAGGGAGGTGTGCCGCGGGGCGTGGCTCGGCCGGAAGACGGCGCTGACCAGCACGGCCCGCACCGGACCGTCCTGGCGCGAGTTCTCACCGCGCGCAATGCCGGGGATGGGGACGGGGACGGCTGCCGAGAGCGTTCCTTGCCACAACGGACCCGGGCCGGGCTGCCGATGAGCCTGCGCAGCGGTGTCGGCCGAAGCGAAACCCGGGGTTTCGCGACCAGGTCCAGCCTTTGGAGAGCTCCGCGGTCATTGTCCAGGATGTCCTTCGGCCGTCGCTGCTGCGCAGGCTTTCCGGCAGCCTGGCTCCTGTCTCCTGTGGCGGAGGTGCTCTCGCCCGGAACCGTCGCCAAGGGCGGGTGACCATCTGACGAGGGGTGCTCTCGCACGGGACCGTCTTCAGGGCGGAACGGGCGACAACCCGGCGGAGGGCGCTCTCGCACGGGACCGTCTTCAGGGCGGAACGGGGAACAACCCGGCGGAGTGCGCTCTCGCATGGGACTGCCTTCGGGGCGGGTGACCATCTGACGAAGGGCGCTCTCGGGGCGATCCGGCCGGTCCGGGATCACATGCTCGGCTCCGGGACCGCGGTGTGGCGCTTCTGGAGGAGGCGGAGACACTCCTCTGCCGGGGAGTCGGCCGGGGCGGTGTAGACGGTAAGGAACTGGTCGGGGTCGTCGGGCACGTGGAGGGTCTCGTAGTTGAGGGTCATCGGCCCGACGGCGGGATGGTCGAAGCGCTTGTAGCCGTGCGACTTGCTCTTGACCGTGTAACCCGACCAGTGGCGGCGGAACTCCGCGCTCCCCGCGGACAGGTCGGCGATCAGCGTCGCCAATTCGGGGTCGTCGGGGTGGCGGCCCGCGTCGATCCGCAGGTGGCCGACCGTGTCGCGCGCCACGAACTCCCGGTCGGGGTAGAGGCGGACGACGTCCTCGTCCAGCAGGACGAGCCGCGCGAGGTTGCACCGGCGCCGCGGAAGTGCACCGAAATCGGTGATGAGCGCGCACGCGAGCGGGTTCCACGCCAGGATGTCCATCCGCCGGCCGAAGACGAAGGCGGGGGTGCCCTCCACCGCGTCCAGAAGGCGCCGGATGCCGGGGCGCACCTCCTGCGCTTCCCCGCCCTCCGCGCCCGCGCGGTCGAGGGGGCCCGGCAGGTGCCGGGCGATCTGCCGCAGGTGGGCGCGCTCGTCCTCGTTCAGCCGGAGCACGCGGGCCACCGCGTCGAGCACCGCCCCAGACACGTTCTGGCTGCGCCCCTGCTCAAGCCGGACGTAGTAGTCGACGCTGATGCCCGTGAGGTACGCCAGCTCCTCGCGGCGCAACCCCTGAACCCTGCGCTGCCCGCCGCCCCGGGCCAGCCCGACGTCCTCGGGCTGGAGCCGCGCGCGGCGCGACCGCAAGAACTCGCCCAGATCGGTACGCCGCTTCGTCACGCCGTTCCTCCTTCACTTGTTTCGCTCAACGTCCCCCCACGCCCCCAACGTCCCCCACGGCCAGCCTGGTTCCGGCAGTACCCAGGTTCACCGGACCCTGGGATGAGGGGAACAGCGGGACCCGGGCCCGCAACCGGCGATGATCACCGGGTGGGACCCCGCGGAGGTGGTCCCCTGACAAGGAGCCCCGCATTGCGTGATCACACCCTGACCCGCCGGACCCTGCTGACGGCGGGCGCCGCCGCCACCACCCTGGCCGTCGCGGCACCCGCGGCCCTGGCCGAATCCCCGGCCGCCGCCGGGCCCGACCAAGGACGCTTTCCCAGCTCCTACGTCCTGCCCGGTGACCGCGCCTTTCCGACCGGCATGGCCTTCGACGCCCGCACCGGCTATTTCTACGTCGGCAGCGCCTCCTCGGGCATCCTCTACCGGGGCCATGTGAACAAGCGTGCGCTGCGCGAGTGGTCACCCGATGGCCAGGACGGCCGCTCCGTCACCTCCGGCATCACGACGGACGGTGCGGGGCTGCTGTTCGTGGGCGGCGGCACCACCGGAACGCTGCGGGTCTACGCCGCGGCGTCGGGAAAGATGCTGGCCCGGCTGAACGGCGCCGAGGGCGGCTTCCTCAACGAGCCGACGGCGGCGGACGACGGCACCGTCTACGCCACCGACTCCTTCCGCCCGGTCATCTACCGCATCACGCGCACCGGCGGCAGCTGGACCATGGAGCACTGGCTCGACGTCTCCCGCACTCCGATCGACTGGGTCGACGGCCAGCACAACCTGAACGGCATCACCGTGGCAGGCCGCCACCTGCTCACCGTCAACAGCAACACCGGGCAGCTCTGGCGCATCGACCGCGACACCCGCGAGGTGGCGGAGGTCGACCTGGGCGACCGCTCGCTCGTCAACGGCGACGTGCTCATCTGGGACGCGGGGCGGCTGCTCGCGGTGCAGGGCAACCTCAACTCCATCCCGGGGCTCGAACCCCAGGTGGCGGTGGTCGCGATGGACGAGGACCTCCTCCGGGGCCGCTACACGGGCAGGTACGTGCCGCCCGGGGGATTCCTGCACCCCAGCTCGGCGGTCCTGGCGCGCGGCCGGCTGCTGGTCGTCAACAGCCAGTACAACCGGTGGATCAACGGGCTGCCGCCCGAGTCCCTGCCGTTCACCGTCTCCAGCCTCCAGGTCGGCGACATGATCCCGGCGGGCTGAGTGGCTGTTGGGGTGCCGGTCTGGCCTGTTCCGGTGAGGATGTGCGTCGGCGGTCGCTGCTGCGCAGCAGCGACCGCCGAAACACGTCCTCACGGCCGAATCAGGACCGGAACCCCCAACAGCCTCTGAGCCAGCCTCTGAGCCGTACCGTACCGTGCCGCGGCACGGCGCGCGGGTGCGGTGCCCCTGACCCCGGCACCGTGCCCGCCCGCCGTGCCGCGGACACGGGCATCGACCGCCCGCCCGCAGCGCCGCGAGCGGACGCCCGCCTGCCGGGCGCCCGCCTGCCGGGCGCCCGCTTGCCGGGCCTCGCGTAACGCGCCGGTGCGGCTGCGGGGCGGCCCGGGCCCCGAAGCGTAGGCTCACACACTATGGATGTTCAGCCGTGGGTGTGGGGCGTGACCGTCGTGGTCCTCGTCGCCGTCATCGCCGCCGACTTCGTCGTCGTCACCCGCCGCCCGCACGAACCGTCCAACACCGAGTCCGCCGTGTGGGTCTCCGTCTACGTCGGGCTCGCGATCGTGTTCGGCATCGGGCTGTGGACGCTCGCCGGGCCGGGCCCCGGGCTGGACTTCTTCACCGGGTGGATCGTCGAGTACTCGATGAGCCTGGACAACCTCTTCGTCTTCATCCTGCTTTTCGGCGCGTTCTCCGTGCCGCGCGTCCACCGCCAGCGGGCCCTGCTCATCGGTATCGCGCTGAGCCTGCTGTTCCGCGGCGTGTTCATCGCGCTGGGCGCCGCTGTCGTCGAGCGGTTCGCCGCCGTGTTCTTCCTGTTCGGCGCCGTCCTGCTGTACACGGCGTGGACGCTGATCACGGGGAAGGACGGTGACCAGGAGGAGTACCACGACAACGCCGCCATGCGGCTGGTGCGGCGCGGCCTGCCGACCACCGACCGCTATCACGGCGCGCGGATGACCGTCCGCGAGTCGGGGCGACTGCTGGCCACCCCGATGCTGCTGGTGATCGTGGCGCTGGGCCTGACCGACGTCATGTTCGCCCTCGATTCCATTCCGGCGGTCTTCGGCATCACCGACGACCCCTACATCGTGTTCACGGCGAACGCGTTCGCGCTCATGGGGCTGCGGCAGCTGTACTTCCTCCTCGGCGGCCTGCTGGGGCGGCTCGTGTACCTCAACACGGGGTTGGCGCTGGTGCTCGCCTTCATCGGGGCGAAGCTGCTCCTGCACGCCTTGAACGCGACCACTTCCCTGCCCATACCGGAGATCCCCACCTGGCTGTCGCTGGTGGTCATCCTCGTCATCCTGCTGGTCACCGCCATCGCGAGCGTGATCGCCGCGCGGCGGGCGGGTTCGGGTCCCGGGTCGGACTCGGGGGCGGGTTCCGGGGCGGGGTCTGACTCCGGCTCAGGTTCCGGGTCGGACTCGGGGGCGGACTCGGGGGCGGACTCCGGCTCGGGTCCCAGGGCGGGGTCTGACTCCGGCTCGGGTGCCGGTGCCTACCGCGGCGGGCCGGAGGACGCGTCCGAGACGGGCGGGCACGGCGACCCTCCGGCGTCCGGGCGCGCCTGACACGACGTCCGGTGATCCTATGGGCGCCGACCGCACGCGCGCCTTCCGCGGCCGCCGAAGGGCCGGACGCCGGACGTTTTGTCGCGACTCCCCCATGCGGCGCGCACGGGTAGGGCAAAATCATCGTGATCCGGCTCTGATCCAGTGCGAGGACGGGTGTCGTGGACGACAACGGGCAGCGCCATGCTTTACGGACGGTATTCGACGCGACGGCCGAGAAGTACGAGCGCACTCGGCCGGTCTTCCCACCGCGGTTATTCGATGACCTGGTCAAATGCTCCGGTCTCACCGCCGGGGACCGGGTTGTCGAGATCGGCTGCGGCACCGGCCAGGCGACCGTTCCCCTGGCCGAGCGAGGGCTCGACATCACGGCCGTCGACCCGGGCGCCGAACTGGCGGCCATCGCCCGGCGCCGACTGGCCAAATTCGCGGCCGCCCGCGTGCTGACCACGTCCTTCGAGGACTGGAATCCCCGCGACGCCCCGTTCGACGCCGTCGTCGCCGTCAACTCGCTGCACTGGATCGACCCGCTGCGCCGCTACGCGAAACCGTCGGAGCTGCTTAGGGAGGGCGGCGCCATGATCGTGGGCAGCTGCCGCTGGGCGCGGCCCGTTGACGCGGACCGCTTCTGGACCGACGTCCAAGAGGACTACCGGGCGGTGGGCTACACGGGCGAGCCGCCGCTGCCGCCCGAGCAGATCGGCCCATGGCATTTCCCCGCCGAAGCCGGACCCTTCTTCGAGGAGACGGCGTGCCTGCGCCACCCCTTCACCGTCCGCTATAGCGCAGAGGACTACCTCGCGATCCTCGCCACCCAGTCGGGCACGTACGCACTCGGTGCGGCGCGGAGCGCCGAGTTCCTCTCGCGGGTGCGAGACCGGCTGGAGTCGCTGGGCTCGCCTGAGCTGACCGTCTCGTTCGTCGGCCAGGTGACCGTGGGGCGCCGGAGGACGCGGCCCTGACGTCCCACGGTCGGCCTCGCCCCCGACCCGGGGCCGACGCCGCACTGTGCGGCTGATTCGGTTGGCAATGCAGTACTCGTGAGCCCGCGTGGAGACAGCGGACTATCCCTCCCCCGCCTCCGGCAGGAGGGAGCCGAGGGGGCCCAGGTCGAGGTTGAGGTCGGCGGCGGTGAGCCCGTAGCGGTCGCGCAGCTCGGTCATGCGCTCCTCCAGCAGCATGAGCGTCATACCGATGCGCTCCTCCTGCTCCTCGGTGAGGTCGCCCTGGTCGACCCGGCGCAGCGCCTGGCGTTCCATGAGCTGGCGGACCAGTTCGACCACGGTGAGGACCAGCTTGATCAGGTCGCGTTCGACGGTGTCGGGGTCGGTGGCGATGCGCCGGCGCAGGTCGTCGGATGCCGTACCCGAGCGAGGTGCCCGGGACCCTCCCGCAACCGTGCCCGAGTGGGGCGCCGGGGGCTCCCCCGCCGCCGCTCCCGAACGAGGCGCCCGGGACTCCCCCGCTGCGGTGCCGTCGAGGGCGTTCTGGAGTTCGCCGAGGATGTCGCGCGGCGCGTCGTCGAGGTCGCGCACCGCGTCGCGGTGCGGTTCGAGTGGGCCGTCGTCGGGACGGCCGCTGCCGCGCCGCCCGTGCAGGTCCGCCATGGCGGTCCTCCCTTCCGTTTTCATCGGGTGCGACGGCCGCTGTCAGTCCTGGCGTACCCACCCGGACAGGGGGTGGCCGTGCTCCCACGGCGAGGGGACGTCCTCGTTGATCGAGGACACCAGGGCGCGCAGCGACACGCGCACGAGGTCGACGTCCGCGATGGAGATGGTGAGGTCGCCGGTGATGACGACGCCTTTGGCGAGGACCCGGTCGAGCAGGTCCACCAGGGAGACGTCGCGGTTCGCCAGCGGGTGGTCCTCGTCCAGCATCCGGCTCAGCGAATGCGACTCCTCGGGGAAGCCGGTGAACGAGCCTCCGCTCTCGGTAGCGCCTGCGGACTCCGGGCGGCTCACGTCCGCTCCCCTTCCTGGTCGAGCGACGCGAACGAGTACGGCGCCCACGGCCCGGACCCGTCGATCCTGGTGCCGTCGGGCGCCTCGGCGCGCAGCCGCTCCAGGGTGGCGAGGAAGTTCGCGGCGTGCTCTTCGGGGACCAGGTACGCGGCGTTGAGCACGTTCTCCCCCGCCGCGCCGGACAACGACGCGTCCTGGGGGCGGTGCCGCTCGCGCGCCTCCGACCATTCGCGCAGCGCGGCGTCTGTCCGGTCGACAAGGTCGGCGGCCGCCTGCCAGGTGTCGTCGCGGCGCTCGCGCTGCGCGCGCCGTTTGCGCAGGTACGCCTTTCCGGGGCTGGTGTCCGGCGGCGCCTGCTCCTGCCGGGCCGGTGCCGGTGCGGCGGCACGGACCTTGGGGTCGGCGTAGATCTTCACCCCGAACTCCAGTCGGCCGGTCAGCCGCCGCAGGGCGCGGTCGAACACCGCGTAGTCGTCGCTGAGCACCGTCCGCACCCGGTCGTCGCTGTGGTAGACGGTCGCCAGCCGCAGCGGGACCGCGACGGTGGCGCGCGCGGCCGCTTCGACCACCGAATGGTGCGCCCTGGCGACCTCCTCCAGCCAGCGCAGGTCCTCCAGGTTCGCCTTCAGCGCGTCCGCGTCGAACTCGTGCAGCGGGACGGTGCTGACCACCGCCGCGAGGTCGTCCTGGACGACCAGGTGCACGGGGTACCCGCCGACGCCGGTCACGGATTCGAGGGGGTCGGGGCCGAACGGGCGGGCCACGGCGTAGACGTAGCTCGCGCGGGCCGTCTCACTCATTCGCCGTCCTTCCGCTTCGCGCCGCCGCGGCTCCGCGCCGCCGTACCGGACTTCGCGACCCCGCTCTTGTTCGCCGCGTCCCCGATGCTGCCGCCGGAGCCATCGCCGCGGGTCTGCGCCGCAGTACCTGACTTCGAGGCCCCGGACTTCGCGGGCCTGCTCTTCGCCGCGGGCGCCTCGGCGGTGCCGGAGGCGTCCTCGGTGCTGCCGGAGGCGTCGCCCGCCCCCTGTTCCAGGGCCGGGGAGTCGCGCTCCTCCAGTGCGGCGATGCGCTCGCGCAGCGCGCGGTTCTCGTCGGCGAGCTCCTCGTCGCCGCGGCTCATGGCGCTGGAGGACAGGGCGGGGTCCTGCTCCCACCAGTCGATCCCCATCTCCTTGGCCTTGTCGACCGAGGCGACCAGCAGCCGCAGCTTGATGGTGAGGAGTTCGATGTCGAGCAGGTTGATCTTGATGTCGCCGGCGATGACGACGCCTTTGTCGAGCACACGCTCCAGCACATCGGCGAGGTTCGCGCTGCTCCCGTTCCCGCCGCGGGATCGGATCTCGCGCGGTTCGCCCCGCCATGGTGTCGGCTCAGTCACGTCCGGCCTCCCACTCTTCGATAGGGCCGGCGGTCCGGCGGACCGCCGGACCGCGCGGCGCCCCCGCGGTGCGGTGGCGCCGCGACCCGGTCAGTTCAGCGCCGGGCCGCCGCAGTGCGCTCCTCCTCTTCCTCGTACTCGTCGTCCTCGGCGCGCTCGTCCTCCTCCTCGGGGCGATCTTCCTCGTCCTCGTACTCGTCGTCCTCGAACTCCTCCACCTCGGCGTCGGGGTCGCGCTCGGCGTCCTCGTCCTCCTCGGACTCCTCGTCGTCGAGTTCCTCGTCGTCCTCAGCGCGCTCGTCGCCGGGGTGCTCCTCGTCGTCGGCGTCCTCGGACTCGGCCGCCGCCAGTTCGGCGAGTTCGGTCCGCTGGTCCTCGTCCAGCTCGGCGAGTTCCGCGCGCTCGTCCTCGTCCAGCTCGGCCAGCTCGTCCCACTGCTCGTCGGTGAGACCGGCCTCCTCCAGCGCGAGGGAGTCCTCGTGGCTGAGGATGACGTCGCCTTCGCGGATCTCACCGCGCCAGCCGTCGAGCTCCTCGGTGTCGGCCTGGGCCATCATCATGACCTGGCGCCGGTAGTGCTTGAGGTCCAGCCGCAGGCGGCGGCCCTGGGCCCGCCAGATGTTGCCGGTGCGCTCGAACAGGCCCTTGGGGTAGTACTCCACGACCAGCAGCACGCGGGTGAGGTGGTCGCCCATCGGGTGGAAGGTCACCACGCCCTTGGTGGTGCCCTTGGCCGCCTCGGACGACCAGGCGATCCGGTAGTCCTGGATCTGCTCGGTGACGCTCGCCTTCCAGCTGCGCGTCGACCAGAAGATCTTGGCCTTCCAGTTGGACGACGTGTCGTCGGTCTTCTCGACGCTCTGCACGCCCTTGGCGAAGCTGCCGAAGTCGGGGAAGCGGGTCCACTGGTTGTAGGCGACCCGGACCGGGACACCCACGTCGATGTTCTCGACGATGTTGATGGCCTTGGGACCGCTGCCGCCGCTGCCGCCGGTGAGCTTGCCGAACATGCCCTTGATCTTGTCCTTGATGCCCTTGCCTCCCGCCGCTGCCGCGGCCTTGGCGGGGCTCTTGCCTTCGGCGAGCTTCTTGCCGCCGGTGGCGAGCATGCCCACGGTGCCGCCGGCCTGGCCGGTCGCCGCCTTCTGGGCGACGCCGCCGAGCTTCTCCGCCGCCCCGGTGACCATGCTGGTCGCCTTGGTGGTGAGGTAGCCCTGGACGGCGTCGGCGAGCTTCGCCGTGCCCTCGTTCTTGTCCGCCGCGGCGCGCAGCCGGGTCAGGGGGCCCGCGTTGCTGTCAGCCACGGTCATCACCGCCGCTCTTGGTGCCGCGCGAGCGGGTCGCCGTCCCGGACTTCGCCGGACCGGACTTCGCGCCGCCCGACTTGGCGCCGCCCGACTTCGTGCCGCCCGACTTCGTACCGCCGGACGCCGACGAGCCCGCCTTGGCGGGGCTCTTGCGCTTGGGCGCCGCGCGGGTGCCGCGCTGGGCCGCTGTGGCGGCGCCGCGCCGGCCGGCGGTGGCCTTCTTCGCGGCGGTTCCGGACTTCTCGGCGGAACCCTTGCCGGACCCGCTCTTCGCGGTGTCGTCCTTGTCGGACTCGTCCCGCTCCGACTCGTCCCGCTCCGACTCGTCCGCGCCGGTCTCCTCGGCGGTGTCGTCCGCCGGGGACTCCGACCGGCCGGTGGCCGCGCCGATGGCGCCCTTCGCCGCGCCGGTCGCACCGGACGCGGTGTCGGTGGCGGTGTCGGCGGTGTCGGACACGGTCTCCGTCGCGCCGTTCTTCAGGCGCTCGGTGCGGTCGTTGAGGGAGTCGGCCAGGTTGCCGGCCAACCGACCGGCGAGCTTGCCCGCCGCGTCCTTGCCGACCGTGACGACCTGCTCGCGCGTCTGGTCCTTCAGCTCGCCGACGACGGGGAGGTTCGACAGTTCCTTCGTCAAGCCCTTGAGCAGCATCGCCGGATTGATGTTCAGCTTCTTTGCCGCGAGGTAGACGCCGAGCCCGACAGCGAGCTTGAGCTTTCTGCGTCTCCCCAGGATGTAGCCGCCGACCGCGGCGGCCACGATCTTGGCGGTCGTGCCGGTGTTTCCCATGGGTTCACCTTCGTCTGTTTCATTGCCCGTTGCGGATCCGCTCGGCCTCTTCGAGCCGGTCCAGCAGCTCGTCCTCCAGCGCGTCGAACTCCTCTTCGCTGAGTTCGCCGGAGTCGAGCTGGGCGGAGAGTTCGGCCAGCCGGTGGCGGATCTCGTCGGGGTTGTAGTACTCGCGCTCCGCTGCGTCGAGGACCTGCCGCGCCGTCCAGTCCACGAACCGGACCGGGGCGGCGGGGGCGGTGAGAATGGCCTTGAACAACCCCATTTCGGGGTCACTCCCTCTCGGTGGGCGCCGGTGTCAGTCCGTCGGCGACGGCTCCGTCACGAAGCTGTACGGGGGCAGCGGGCCGTTCACCCGGATCTCCATCAGCCCGTCGAAGGACTCCCGGAGGTCGCTGGCCTCGCGGCCGACGTCGTCGAGCTTGTCCTGGTGGACGAGCAGCGAGACGTTCGCGAGGCAGTTGTCGACCGGCGGCCCGAACGCGATCTTGTCGGCGTGCGTCGCCAGCGGCGCGACGACCTTGTCGGAGTCGCGCTTGCGCAGCTCCTCCAGTGCCGCGGACACGCGCTCGCCGAACGCCATCTGCTCGTCGGGGGTGCCGCCGTTGGCCGCGCGCAGCTCCTCGTTCGTGGCGCGCAGGTCGGCGTCCTCCATGAGGACCGTTCGCAGCGCGGTCTCCTCGACGTGGGTGGCCTTGACGTTGACCTCGACGCGGTCGCGGAGCTCCTCCAGGAGGCCGGTGTAGTGCCGCGGGGCGCGCTCCAGTTCGGCCTCGACCGACGCGTCGTCGGGGGCGAGTGCGCCGAAGCGCATGGGGAGCACGGGTCCGCGGCGGGCCAGCCGGCTGAGCACCTCCTGGTGCGCGGCGAGGTCGCGCCGCTTGGCGCGCAGCCCGTCGGGGGTCGTGCTGACGATGGCGGCCAGCCCGCTGTGCGTAACGAGCCGCACCGAGGCGGGCGGGTCGCCCACCCCCGTGAGCTCGACCGCCTCCGGGGCGTCGGTCGCGAGGACGATGCCGTACACGTAGGTGCTCATTCGCGCTCCTCCTTCCGCCCCGAGCCGTTGGAGGCGCTGGTGCCGCTGGAACTGCGGCGGCGCTGGCGCGCGGGCTGCTTCTCCTTCTCGTCCTCGCCGCCCTTCTGGAAGGACTCCGAGATGGCTTCGGCCGCGCCGCTCAGTGCGCCTTTGGACTTGCCGTGGGCGCCCTTCTCCATGGTTCCGCCGACGAGGTCGGGCAGGCCGACTCCGCCGCTGTTGGAGAGGTCGAGGCGGTTGCACGCCTCGGCGAAGCGCAGGTAGGTGTCGACGCTGGCCACGACGATTCGTACGTCGACCGTGATGAGCTCGATCCCGACAAGGGAGACCCGTGCGAACACGTCGATGACCAATCCCTTGTCGAGGATGAGGTCGAGGACTTCGTAGAGGTTGCCGGACGATCCGCCGCCTCCACCTGATGAGTTCTGCATTACCGTCATGAGGGGTCGTGCTCCTTCCGTCCGGGGAACTGCGATGCCCCCGGATGAAATCGGCTCAAGAATGTCTGTTTGCGCGGGGAGTCTTCGAGGGGTCAGCGGCGGTCGGCGCGGCCTCGGGTGTAGCGGCTCACGCGCCGGTAGCCGGCCAGGTCGCCGTCGGTGTCGAGTTCGACGGTGTAGGTGGCCAGCAGGCTCACGGTGTCGGGGACCCGCTGGAGCTCAAGGGTCTCCATGGTGACGGTCCACCCGCCGTCCGTCTTCTCGATTCCCGAGACGGATTCGACGGTCATCCCGGTCAGTTCCTCGAACTGCTCGCGAGCCTCACGGATCCGGGCACCCGCCGAGGCCTTGCGGCGAGGTCGGCGTTTCCGCGTCTCCTCGTCGGGGGTGTTCTCCTCACTCATGGGGCTCCTGTCCCGTTGCGGCACGATGGTCGCGTTGCCGCATCTGCCCAGGCACTACCGCGGAGCGAGGCGGCAAAACAAAACGCACGGAACGAGAGCGAATGCCCACCATTGCGGGCATTCGGGCGCAATCACGGCTTTCCGCGGTCAGGGCGTGCGGGGCGGGGTGCCGGCCGCGCCGCCGTCGAGGTCGGCGCGGAGCCAGTTCTCCACTTCGAGGATGTGCATGGTCGCCGCCGCGCGGGCGGCGTCGGGGTCGCGGGCGAGCAGCGCGCGGTGAATGCGGACGTGGTCCTGGCGCAGCCGCTCGGTCAGGCCGGCCTCGCGGTGCCCGCGCCACACCCGGGCGTTCATCGTGCGCGACGACAGGCCGTCGTTGATGGCGGTGAGCGTGGCGTTGCCGGTGGTCTCCACGATGGCCTGGTGGAAGTCGAGGTCGGCCGAGACGGTCTCGCCCATGGTGGTGCCGCGGTCGATCCGGTCCAGGATCTCGCCGAGCCGCGCGAGCTGGGCGTCGTCGGCGCGCGCCGCGGCGAGCGCCGTGGCGGCGGGCTCCAGCATCCGGCGCACCTGGAGGACTTCGATCAGTGTCGCGCCCTGCGACACCTCCGCCAGGACCGAGAACGCCTCCAGCAGGTCGCCGGGGCGGAGGTCGGTCACGTAGACCCCCGCGCCGTGCCGGGACGACAGGACGCCGAGGGTGGTGAGCGCGCGGATGGCCTCGCGCATGGAGCTGCGCGAGACGCCGAGGTCGGCGGCGAGGTCGCGCTCCGTCGGCAGCCGCTCGCCGGGCAGCAGCGCCCCTTCGGCGATGCGCGTCTTGATCGACTCGATCGCGCGCCGGGTCACCGGCATCCGGTCGTTCACGGGCGGGTCCTGCTTTCCTGCTGGCGGCCGCGGCGGGCCGCGGCCGGCGGGCCGGGGGATCTTGACACCTTACGGGCCCCCCACGTAAAAGTGATCAGACCAATCATTCCAGGGTTCTTCCGCCACCGCATGCACCCTCCCACGGTTTCCGCTGGTCTGCCGGGGTATAGACGCGTTTCCCGCAAAGACGCACCACGGAGACCGGGAGGCGCCTACTCACTAGTGATCGGACCAATCATCGTGAAGTTCCTCCGCATCGGAGACCTCGGCGCCGAACGACCCGCCGTCCTCGACGGCGACGGCACGGCGCTGGACCTGTCCGGCATCACCGCCGACATCGACGCCGCGTTCCTGTCCGGCGGCGGGATCGACCGGGCCAGGGCCGCGCTGGAAGCCGGTGAGCTGGCACCCCTCGACCCCGCCGTGCCCGGCGGCGGGCGCGTGGGCGCCCCGATCGCGGCACCCGGCAAGATCATCGGTATCGGCCTGAACTACGCCGACCACGCCGCCGAGACCGGTGCGAGCGCCCCGGCCGAACCCATCGTGTTCCTCAAGACGCCCGACTGCCTCAACGGCCCCGACGACGACGTGCTGATCCCGCGCGGCAGCGCGAAGACCGACTACGAGGTCGAGCTCGCCGTCGTCATCGGGCGCACCGCCCGCTACCTCGACGGCGAGGCCGACGCCGACGCCGTCATCGCCGGGTACGCGCTCGCCAACGACGTCTCCGAGCGCGCGTTCCAGATCGAGCGCGGCGGCCAGTGGGACAAGGGCAAGTCCTGCGAGACGTTCTGCCCGCTCGGCCCGCTGCTCGTCACCCCCGACGAGGTCGGCGACCCCCAGGACCTCGGCCTGCGGCTGAGCGTGAACGGCGAGGTCCGCCAGAACGGCAGCACCAAGGACATGATCTTCACGGTGCGCCACATCGTGCACTACCTCAGCCAGTTCATGGTGCTGCGCCCCGGCGACGTCATCGTCACCGGCACACCCGCCGGTGTCGCCATGGCGAAGGAGGCGACCCCGTACCTGAAGCCCGGCGACACGGTGGAGCTGGAGATCGACGGCCTCGGCCGCCAGCGGCAGCACATGGTGCAGGCTTAGCGGTATGCGCGTCGCCCTGTTCGTCACGTGCCTCAACGACACCCTGTTCCCGCGGACGGGGCGCGCGGTGGTGCGGCTGCTGGAGCGCCTCGGCCACGAGGTCGTGTTCCCCGAGGCGCAGACCTGCTGCGGCCAGATGCACTACAACACCGGGTACCGGCGCGAGGCGCAGAAGCTCGCGGTGCGGTTCGTGCGGACCTTCGGCGACGCCGACGCCGTCCTCGCGCCGTCCGGGTCGTGCGCGGCGATGGTGCGCGACAACTACCGGCGGCTGGGCGCCCCCGGCAGCAGGCTCGCCGAGGAGGCCGCCGCGCTCGCACCGCGGGTGTACGACCTGTCGGAGCTGCTGGTCGACGTGCTCGGCGTGACCGACGTCGGCGCCTACTTCCCGCACCGGGTCACCTACCACCCCACCTGCCACGGGCTGCGGCTGCTGAAGCTCGGCGACCGCCCCACCCGGCTGCTGTCGGCGGTGCGCGGGCTCGACCTCGCCGAACTCGACGGCGCCGCCGAATGCTGCGGGTTCGGCGGCACCTTCGCGATGAAGAACGAGGCGGTGTCGGCCGCCATGGGATCGGACAAGGCCCGCCACGTCGCGGCGACGGGCGCGGAGGTCCTCTGCGCGGTCGACAACTCCTGCCTGATGCACATCGGCGGCACGCTCGACCGCAGCCGCAGCGGGGTCGCGGTGCTGCACCTCGCCGAGATCCTCGCCTCGACCGAACAGGAGCCGGCCCGCCTATGAGCGACAGCGCCTTCCTGGGCATGCCGGCGTTCCCCGCCGCGGCACGCGCCGCCACCGGCGACGCCCAGCTCCGGCACAACCTGCGCAAGGCCACCCACACCATCCGCGACAAGCGGGCGTCGGTGGTCGGGGAGCTGGACGACTGGCCGGTGCTGCGCGCCGCCGGCGCCGCCATCAAGGACCGCACGCTGCGCCACCTCGACACCTACCTGGTCCGGTTGGAGGAGTCGGTGCGGGCCGCCGGCGGAACCGTGCACTGGGCGGCCGACGCCGCCGAGGCGAACCGGATCGTCACCGGCCTGGTGCAGGCCACCGGCGAGACCGAGGTCGTCAAGGTCAAGTCGATGGCCACCCAGGAGATCGAGCTCAACGAGGCGCTCGCCGAGGCGGGGATCACCGCGTTCGAGACCGACCTCGCCGAACTGATCGTGCAGCTCGGCGACGACCACCCCTCCCACATCCTGGTCCCGGCGATCCACCGCAACCGGGCGGAGATCCGCGAGATCTTCCTGCGCACGATGCGGGACTGGGGCGTCCCCGCCCCCGACGACCTCACCGACGACCCCCGCGCCCTCGCCGAGGCGGCGCGGGTCCACCTGCGCGAGAAGTTCCTGCGCGCGAAGGTGGGCGTGTCCGGCGCGAACTTCGCGGTGGCCGACACCGGCACCATGGTCGTCCTGGAGTCCGAAGGCAACGGGCGGATGTGCCTGACCCTCCCCGAGACGCTCATCTCGGTGGTCGGCATCGAGAAGATCGTGCCCACCTGGTCCGACCTCGAAGTGTTCCTTCAACTGCTGCCGCGGTCCTCGACCGGCGAGCGGATGAACCCCTACACCTCCACTTGGACCGGGGTGACCCCCGGCGACGGGCCGCAGGACTTCCACCTGGTGCTGCTCGACAACGGGCGCACCGACGTCCTCGCCGACACGGTCGGACGCCAGGCGCTGCGCTGCATCCGCTGCTCGGCCTGCCTGAACATCTGCCCGGTGTACGAGCGCGCCGGCGGGCACGCCTACGGCTCCGTCTACCCCGGCCCCATCGGCGCGATCCTCACCCCGCAGCTGCGCGGTACGTCCTCGGAGCTCGACGCGTCGCTGCCGTACGCGTCGTCGCTGTGCGGGGCGTGCTACGAGGTGTGCCCGGTGGCGATCGACATCCCCGAGGTGCTGGTGCACCTGCGCGAGCAGGTGGTCGACGGCCCAGGGCACCGCGCCGAGAAGGCGGCCATGGCGGCAGCGGGGTGGGTGCTCGACGACGAGAAGCGACTCGGCGCCGCCCAGCGCGCCGCGTCCGGCGCGCGCGGCCTGGTCCCGCACACCCTGCCCGGGCCGGGGTCGGCGTGGACCGACACCCGCGACGTCCCCGAGATCCCCGCGGAGTCGTTCCGGCAGTGGTGGCGGCGCCGGAACAAGGGCCGGGACAAGGGAGGGGCGGAATGAGCGGCTCGCGGGAGACCGTCCTCGCCAAGGTGCGGGCGGCGCTGGCCGACGTCGACCCCGCTGAGCGCGCCGAGGACGTCGCGGTGCCGCGCGGTTACGCCCGCTCCCACGACATGGGCGACCCCGTCGCGGTGTTCGTGGACCGGCTGGTCGACTACAAGGCCCTGGTGCGCCAGGTGGCTGCGGCGGAGCTGCCCGGCGAGGTCGCCGCGGCGCTGGAGCGGCGCGGCGCCGAGCGGATCGTGGCGCCGGCCGACCTGCCCGCCGCGTGGACCGCCGACGTTGGCACCGGCACCGCCCTGGTCCCCGACGACGGCCTCGGGGTCCGCGAACTCGACACCGCCGACGGTGTGCTCACCGGCTGCGCCGCGGCGGTCGCCGAGACCGGCACCATCGTGTGCGACGGAGGGGCAGCGCAAGGCCGCCGCGCCATCACCCTGGTGCCCGACTACCACCTGTGCGTGGTGCGGGCCGAGCAGATCGTCGGCGGCGTGCCCGAGGCGGTCGCGCGGCTCGACCCGGCCCGCCCGCTCACCTGGATCAGCGGCCCTTCGGCGACCAGCGACATCGAACTCGACCGGGTCGAGGGGGTCCACGGCCCCCGCACGCTGGAGGTCATCATCGTCGGCGCGTGACCCGGCGGCGGGGGTTCGTCGCCCCCGCCGCCGGGACGGCCGGGGTGTCAGCCCCCGCCGCCGCCACCGCCCCCTCCACCGGCGCCGCCACCGCCACCGCCGCCGCCACCGCCACCGCCGCCACCGCCGCCACCGCCGCCACCGCCGCCGAATCCGCCGCCGCCGGAGAAGCCGCCCCCGCCGAACCCGCTGCGGCGCCCGCTGCTGCTGCCGCCACCGCCGAACACGGCGCCGAGCACGATGACGAAGAACCCGACGATGAAGACGAACGGCAGGATGCTGCCGGAGTCGTCGGATTCGTCCGAACCCCCGGAGTCGGTATCGGCGAGCATCGGTTCGGGGATCTCGACGCTGCCCGGCGCCAAGGCGAGGTCGAGGCTCATGGCCTCACCGGGTTCGACGCGGGCGTGCTCGAAGGTGGCGCCCGTGCCGTCGGCCGATTCGCCCGTGCACCCCGCGGTGCTCCCTTCGGGCCCGGCGTAGCAGGCGGCGTCGGCGATCTCGCCCGGCGCGGTGACCACCGCGCTGACGTCCTCGACCGGGATGCTCCAGCCCGAGCCGACGACGTCGACGAAGAGCCGGGGGTCGGAGGTGGTCTCGCCGTGGACGATCAGCCGGTCGTAGGTGTAGCTGATGACGAAGGTCCTGGTGCCGGTGAGCTGGTCGTCGCCGCCGTCGTCGCCGATGAGCACGGAGGTCTGATCGCCCTCCTCGACGACGTCGACCGGGGCGACGCCGCCGGGGTCCTCGACCTCGACGCCGGTGAGCCCGAAGTCCTGCTCGCCGCCGCCGTCGATGCTGCCCGAGTGCGGGATGGCGCGGTTCACCTGGCCGGAGTCGGAGCCGAAGGTGTAGGTCAGGGTCTCTCGGACGTGCACGGTGCCGTCCTCGGCCACCTCGAACTCGGCGTCGAACGCCGACACGCGGCGGGTCTCCTCTGCGAGGGCGGGCGGGGCCGCGAGCCCGGCGAGCAGCAGGGCGGCCGCGGCGGCACCGACAACGGTGCGCGTGCGGCGGGCGGGCGGTTCGGTGCTGTCCTTCGTGGGGATTCTCGGGGACATGCATGGTGTGATGCAGCGCTCACCGCCGCGGTTCCCGTGTGCGCTGGCCGCATCCGGCACGCATGCGCCCCCGCCCCACCGGGCACACCGGTGGCGGAGGTGTAGCCGCCGGACACCGGTGACCGTGCGGTGGGGGCGCACCCGCGCCTCCACGGCCCGAGAGGGCGGCGATGCCGGGGTGTCAGCCCCCGCCGCCGCCACCGCCGCCTCCCCCGGCACCGCCACCACCGCCACCTCCACCGCCACCGCCGCCTCCGCCGAATCCGCCGCCGGAGGACCCACCGAACCCGATTCCGCTGGAGCCGCCGCGCCGACCGCCGCCGCGCCCGCCCCGGATCCTCATCACGATGACCAGCACGACCATGGCGATCCAGATGTAGGGGAACCAGTTGAACCAGAAGTGGAACCCGAACCAGCCCTCATCCTCGAAGCCGTCGAAGTCGTCGGAGCTGTCGGTGCCGTCCGATTCGACATGCACCGGCTCCGGGACCTCGACGCTGCCCGGCTCCAGGGCGAATTCGACGCTCATGGCCTCACCGGGGTCGACGCGGGCGTGCTCGAAGGTGGCGCCCGTGCCGTCGGCCGATTCGGTGGAGCATGCCGCGGTGCTTCCTTCGGGCCCGGCATAGCAGGCGGTTTCGAGGACCTCACCCGGTGCGGCGAACTCGGCCCGGACGTCCTCGACCGGGATGCTCCAGCCCGAGCCGACGACGTCGATGAAGAGCCGCGGGTCGGCGTCTGACGTGCCGTGGGTGACGAGCCGGTCGTAGGTGTAGCTGATGACGAAGGTCCTGGTGCCGGTGAGCTGGTCGTCGCCGCCCTCGTCGCCGATGAGCACGGAGGTCTGGTCGCCCTCCTCGACGACGTCGACCGGGGCGACCCCATCGGGGTCCTCGACCTCGACGCCGGTGAGCCCGAAGTCCAGCTCGCCGCCGCCGTCGATACTTCCCGTATGCGGGATGGCGCGGTTCACCTGGCCGGAGTCGGATCCGAAGGTGTAGGTCAGGGTCTCGCGGACGTGCACGGCGCCGCCCTTCGCCACCTCGAACTCGGCGTCGAACGCCGACACGCGGCGGGTCTCCTCGGCGAGCGCGGGCGGGGCCGCGAGCCCGGCGAGCAGCAGGGCGGCCGCGGCCGCACCGGCAATGGTGCGCGTGCGGCGGCGGATGATCTGGGGGATACCGTTCACAACGGCTGTAGGGGGCATGTCCGGTGTGACGACGCGCGCACGGCCGGGGTTCCCCCGATGCGCCTGCTGATTTCGCGCGCACCGGTCGCACGGGCGCGGCCTCAGCGGCGCAGGGCCGAACGCAGCACCTGGGCGAGGTGGCGGCCCGTGCGCTCGGTCCCCTGGGCGACCTGGGTGCGGCACGAGAACCCGTCGGCGAGGACCAGGTCCTCCTCGCCCGCCGCTCGGACCTTCGGGAACAGTTCGCGCTCCGCGCACGCCTGCGACACCTCGTAGTGGCCGGGCTCGAACCCGAAGTTGCCGGCCAGCCCGCAGCAGCCCGCGCCGACGACGTCGGGGTCGACGCCCAGCCGCCGGAGCACCGCGAGGTCGGCGTCGTAGGAGCCCTTCGCCTCCTGGTGGCAGTGGACCTGGGCGACCGCTGCGGCGTCGACGGTGCCGAACGGCCACTCCCCCTCGTGCGCGGCGACCAGCTCCGCCAGGGTCACGGTCTGCTCGGCGAGGCGTTGCGCGCGCGGGTCGTCGGGCAGCAGCGCGCGGGCCTCGTCGCGCAGCATGACCGTGCAAGAGGGTTCAAGGCCGACCACCGGGCACCCGGCGGCGAGTTGCGCCGCCATCGCGTCCAGCGAACGGCGGAGCATCCGCTTGGCCGCGTCCAACTGCCCGGTGGAGTGCCAGGTCAGCCCGCAGCAGACGGCGCCGTCGGGGAACTCCACCCGGTAGCCCAGCGCCTCCAGCACCGCCACCGCGTCGCGCCCCACCTCCGGGCTGTGGAAGTTGGTGAAGGTGTCGGGCCACACCACCACGGTGGGGCCGGTCGCCGGGGCCGGGCGGGCGCGCTTGCGTGCTCGCTTGCGGTCGCGGAGGCGGGCGGAGGCGCGCAGCGGCTTCTCCGCGAAGCGGATCATGGAGCGGCGCGGTTCGATCCCGCCGGCCTTCTGCACCAGCGCGGCGACCTTCGGCAGGGCGAGCGCCGCGTTGACGGCGCGCGCCACGGGGCGGGCCGCCGTTGCAAGCCGCGACCACACCGGCAGCCAGCCCATGGAGTAGTGCGCCATGGGGCGCACCCTGCCCTCGTAGTGGTGATACAGGAACTCGGCCTTGTAGGTGGCCATGTCCACGTTGACCGGGCACTCGCTCGCGCACGCCTTGCACGACAGGCACAGGTCGAGGGCGTCGCGGACCTCCTCGGAGCGCCAGCCGTCGGTGACGGTCTCGCCGCGCAGCATCTCGGAGAGCACCCGGGCCCGGCCGCGCGTGGAGTGGACCTCGTCGCGGGTGGCCTTGAACGAGGGGCACATCGAACCGGTGTCGGTGCTGCGGCACGCGCCGACGCCGACGCAGCGGCGCACCTCCCCCGCGAAGGAGCCGCCGTCGGCGCCGAAGGCGTGCACGGGGGTGATCTCCAGCGCGGCGTGGCCGGGGCCGGGACGCACGGCCTCGTCGAGCGGCGCGGGGGCGACCAGCACGCCGGGGTTCAGCAGCCCGTCGGGGTCGAACAGCGCCTTGAACTCCGAGAACGCCCTGAGCATGGCCGGCGAGTACATGGCGGCGAGCAGTTCGGAGCGTGCCCGGCCGTCGCCGTGCTCGCCGGACACCGATCCGCCGTGGGCGGCGACCAGCGCCGCGGCGTCGGTGATGAACGACCGGTACGCCGCGAGGCCCCGCTCGCTGCCGAGGTCGAAGTCGCAGCGCAGGTGCAGGCAGCCTTCGCCGAAGTGGCCGAAGGGCACACCGCGCAGGCCGTGCTCGCCGAGGAGCGCGTAGAGGTCCTTGAGGTACCCGGCCAGCCGCTCGGGCGGCACCGCGGAGTCCTCCCAGCCGGGCCACGCCTCGCCGCCGTCCGCCATGCGGGTGACGATCCCCGCCCCGGACTCGCGGATGCGCCACAGGGCGCGGGCCCGGGCGGGATCGGCGACGATGACCGCCGTTGCGGCGTCCCGGAGCCCGGCGGCGACCCGGGCGGCGGCGTCGTAGGCCTCGGCGGCGGTGGCGCCGCCGAACTCGCAGTACAGCCAGCCCTGACCGGCGGGCAGGTCGGCGCCCGCGCCGGCGCGACCCGGCCGCGAGCGCAGCGCGTCGAGCAGGTCCGACGCCATGCCCTCGACGGTCATCGCGCCGGATCGGGCCAGGTCGGGCGCTGCCGCGGCGGCGGCGAACACGTCGGGGAAGCCCAGGACCAGCAGGGCGCGGGCCGCCGGCACCTCGACCAGGCGCACCGTCGCCTCGGTGACCAGCCCGCAGGTGCTCTCGCTGCCGACCAGCGCCTTGGCGACGTCGAAGCCGTTCTCGGGCAGCAGGTGGTGCAGGCCGTAGCCGGACACCTGGCGGCCGAAGCGGTCGAGTTCGGTGCGCAGCACGCCGAGGTGCGGCGCGCGCCACTGCGCGAGGCGCGCGTCGAGTCCGGGGTCGCCGCTGCCGCCGCGGGACGCGGTGAGCCGCCGCCCGTCGGGCAGCAGGTGGGTCAGCGCGACGACGTTGTCGGCGGTGGTGCCCCAGGCGACCGAATGGGAGCCGCACGCGTTGTTGCCGATCATCCCGCCGATGGTGCAGCGCGAGTGGGTGGAGGGGTCGGGGCCGAAGGTCAGGCCGTGGGGGGCGGCGGCGGCGCGCAGGTCGTCCAGCACGACACCGGGTTGGACGGTGGCCGTGCGCGCCTCGGGGTCGATGCCGATGATGCGGTTCATGCGGGTGGCGAAGTCGACCACGATCCCGGAGCCGATGGCGTTGCCCGCGACGGAGGTGCCGCCGCCGCGGGCGGTGACCGGGGTGGCGGTCGCGCGGGCGGCGTCGAGCACCGCGGCGACGTCGTCGGCGTCGTGGGGCTCGACAACGGCGGCGGGCGGCACGCGGTAGATGGACGCGTCGGAGGCGTAGGCGGCGCGGGTGGCCGCGTCGGAGCGCACGGCGGCGGCGCGCTTTCCGAGCCGCTCCCGGAGTGCGGCCAGGATCGGGGGGTGCTCGTGGGTCTCGGTCGGCACGCGCACGCCGGTTCTCCTCGCGGTAGGGCGCTGGACGGGATAGCCTCGCAGTGTTGCATGCAACAGTAGCATGCTACTAATCGCCGACCTTGGACATGGCGGCGGGGCGCGGGCCGGGATGCGATCCGAAAGGCAGTGGCGACGTGGGCGGACACGCGACGAAGAACGAGCACCTCGCTGTGCAGATCCGCGAGGCCGTGCGCAGCGGCGAACTCGCCCCCGGCGCGCTGTACTCGGCGCAGGACCTGGCCGCGCGCTTCGACGTGTCGCGGACCCCCGTGCGCGAGGCGCTGCTGCGGCTCGCCGACGCCGGGCTCGTGCGCATCGAGCGCAACCGCGGCGCGCGCATCCTGCGCGCCGACAGCCACGACATCGTCGAGGCGTGCTCGCTGCGGCTGCTCCTGGAACCCCCCGCGGCGCGGGTCGCGGCACTGCGCATGACCGAGCGCACCGGCCGCCAGGTGTCCGAGGCACTGGCGGAGATGCGCGCGACCGCCGACGACACCGAGGCGATGTTCGCGGCCGACCACCGCTTCCACGACGCCATCCTGCGCGCCAGCGGCAACCACCGCCTCGCCGACCTGGTCGCGGGGCTGCGCGAGACCATCACCCTGCACGGCCGCCGCACCGTCCCCGGCCGCCGCGACAGCGGCCGGGTCCTCGCCGAACACGAGGCGATCACCGCCGCCCTGACCGGGGGCGACGCCGACGCGTCGGAGGAACTGATGCGCGATCACCTGCGGGCGACCTCGTCACTGCTGCTCGCCGACGACGCCCCCGCCACCGCCGAATGGACGGAATGGGCCGGCGCACACCCACCCGAGCCCGACCACTGACCCCGGACGGCCCTGCCGCGGGCCGCCGGCCCGGGCCGATCGCGCGCTGTTCCGCCGCCAGGGCGCGCCGAACACCACAAGCCGCGGAACCGGCCTGCGCGGTGGTCGGCCAGCCGGGCCGGAAGACCCGAACCGAATATTGAACTAGTTCAAATATTCGTATGTACTAGAATCGGACACGGTTCGGCGCTCCGGTCCGCGTTGCACCGGGTGCGCGCCGTGCCCCGCCGTCCTGCCGCCGTCCCGGATCGAGCCGCCCATGTACGTCCCGCGCCACTTCGACCCGCCCGACGACGACGCCGTCCACGCCCTGCTGAGCGCCCAAGGCGCCGCCGACCTGGTGACCTGGACACCGCAGGGGCTCAAGGCGACCCTGGTCCCGTTCGTCTTCGACGCCGGGTCCGGGCCGCACGGCTCGCTCATCGCCCACCTGGCCCGCAACAACGACCAGTGGCACTCCGCCGCGCCGGGGACCGAGGCGCTGGCCATCGTGCGCGGGCCGGACGCCTACATCAGCCCCTCCTGGTACGCCGCCAAGGCAGAGCACGGCCGGGTGGTGCCCACCTGGAACTACGTCACCGCGCACGTCTACGGCACGTTCACCGTCCACGACGATCCTGCGTGGACCGAGGACGCCGTCCGCCGGCTCACCGAGCGGCACGAGGCCGGGCGGGAGCGGCCGTGGTCGGTCGACGACGCACCCCGGCCGTTCGTCGACGGCCAACTGCGGGCGGTGGTCGGCGTCGAACTCGCCATCACGCGCGTGGAGGCGAAGTGGAAGCTCAGCCAGAACCGCGGGGCGACGGACGTCGACGGGGTCGTGGCCGGGCTCGGCGAAGGCGGCGCGGCCGACCGCGCCGTCGCGGCGGAGATGGCCAGGGCGCGCACAGAGTCCCGCGGCTGAAAGCTTGTTGGGGTACCGGCCTGGCCTGCCCCGATCAGGATGTGCTTCGGCGGTCGCTGCTGCGCAGCCGCCACGCAGCCCGACCACTGCCTCCAGTGGCCGATGGCGCCCTGAGCCCACTCCCTCTCAGCGACCACCCGACCGCCGACCCGCCCCGCCCGCCTCCCGTCGCAAGGATGCCCTCGCGGCGGGAAGCGCCGCGGTGAGCCATGCTCACGGCGGAGAGGTGTGATCACCGCGACGCCACGGCGGGCCTGCGAGAATGCGCGGTCGAAGCGAGGAGTGCTCCGGGACTTCGACCACGGCGGGAAACGCCCCGGGACTTCGACCGAAGCGAGGAGTACTCCGGGACTTCGGCCGCGGCGGGGAGTGCTTCGGGGGTGCGGGGCCAGATCACCTTCGCCCATCGGGACAGGGCAAGGCTGCGAGGCGGCTGCGCAGCAGCGACCGCCGAAACACGTCCTCTCAGCCGGAAGTCGGACCGGCACCCCAACAGCCTTCGATGCGCCGGGCTGGGCGCCCCCGATACCGCCGTTTCGCCGGCGCCGGGAAGACGGACGCCGGGGACGCGGACATCGGGGAGACGGGCGCCGGGAAGGCCGACGTCGAGAAGGCGGGCATCTGCGACCGGTTCCGTGCAGGGCGCGCGGTTCTCGGCTCCGTCAGCGTGTCATGGGCTCGGCGGCGCCAACTGCTCGGTCAGCCGCTCCAGGCCGCCCTTGATGAGCCGCCCGTAGTCGTCGTCGCCCAGTGCCCCGATGGTGGCCTGCGCCTGCGTGAGATGCTCGCGGGCACGGTCGAGATCGTCCAGCTTGCGGTAGCACTCGGCCAAGTTGAGGTGCAGCGACGGGTACAGTCCGGCCACCGGAATCACCACCCCCGCGTCCGCCGTGCGCTCATCGGTGAGCTGGTCGGCGGCTGCCAGCGCCCGCAGATCCCACCCCAGTTCCTCGTGCACGTCGTCCTGCACATCGGCCATCGCGTGGGCGAGGACGCACACGTGCAGCGGGTCGCCCTGCTCGCCGCCGATGTCGGCCCAGATCTGAGTGAACAGGTCGCGGGCGGCATCGCGCCGACCCTGGTGGTGGTGCAGCTCCACCCCCTGGCCGATCCGGGTGATCGTCGGGTCGGTGATCATGGGCCGCTCCTCCATCGCCACCGGCGCGTCATCGCACCGGTGGGCCAGTATCGCCGCGGCGGCCGAGGGGCGCGAACCGCAGCGGACCGCGGCGGGCGGTGCCGGGCCGCCAGGGCGCCGGGACCGCCAGGCCACCTGGGCACAGACGCGCGGGGCCACCTGGCCGCCGGACCACCCGGGCGCAGGCGTGCCGGGCCGCCGGGGTCACACCCCGGCCGCGGCCTCCTCGTCCTCGATGGCGCGGTTCCACTCGGCCTTGCTCGACTGCCAGCCGTCCTCGTCGCGGCCCCGGCGCCAGTACCCGGAGATGGACAGCGCGTCCTTGGAGTAGCCGAGATCCTTGCGCAACAGGCGGCGCAGCTCCTTGACGAACCCGGCCTCGCCGTGCACGAACGCGTGCATCGTGCCGCCGGGGAAGTCCAGCCCGCGCACCGCCTCGACCAGCGCGGCGCCGACCTCGCGTCCGCCCCGGTGGACCCAGTGGACCTCGGCGCCGCCGGGGACGGCGAGCTTCTGCTCCTCGGCGGCGTCGGCCACCTCGACGAACACGTGCGCCCGCGCCCCGGCGGGGAGACGCTCCACCGAGGCGGCGATGGCCGGGAGCGCGCTCTCGTCGCCCGCGAGGAGGTGCCAGTCGGCAGCGGGGTCGGGGGCGTATCCGCCGCCGGGGCCGAAGAACGCGATCTCGTCGCCGGCCCGTGCGGCGGCGGCCCACGGCCCGGCGAGGCCGCGGTCGCCGTGGTGGACGAAGTCGATGGCGAGTTCGCGCTGCTCGGGGTCCCAGGACCGCACGGTGTAGGTGCGGGTCGTGGGCCACTCCGACTTGGGCCGGTCGCGCCGGATGGCCTCCATGTCGAACGGGTCGGGATGGGCGGTGCCGGGCTGCGGGAAGAGCAGCTTGACGTAGTGGTCGGTGTAGTCGCCCGCGGTCAGCTCGGCGAGGCCGTCGCCGCCGAGGACGACCCGGATCATGTGCGGGGACACCCACTCCACATGGCGGACCACCCCGCGGTGGACCCGGCGCTTATCGCGTTTCGACCGATCCGACATCTCAACTCCCGCACGACCACTGATGATTAGGCAAGCCTAATCAAGCTACTGCACGGCAGGGGTGCGCCGCCAAACGGAGCCGTCCCACGGCCACCGCCCTCATCCTGCCGCCGCCCGCGGTGCCGCGCTCCCCCGGCGCGTCCTGGCCCGATCGCCGCAGGGTCAGCCCTGGACGACGGCGGGTCAGGTGCGGTCGCCGCCGGGTCAGGTCCGGACGACGGCGAACGAGCGGGCGGCGAGCCGCACCCCTCCGTCGACCGGTTCGGCGGCACCCCGCGCCAGCAGCACGGCGGTGGCCGGGCGGTCGAGTGCCGCGACGGCGTCCTCCGGGCGCAGGTTGCACACCACCCGCAGGCCGCCCCGGTGCAGGGTGAGGACGCGGCCGTCGGGGGCCGCGTCGACCACGAAGCGGTCCAACCGGGGGTCGGACAGCTCGGCGTGGGTGCGGCGCAGCGCTATGAGGTCGCGGTAGGTGGCGAGCATCGCGGCGTGCGGGGCGCGCCCCGGCTCGGACCAGTCCAGCACCGACGCGTCGCGGGTGGCCGGGTCCATGGGGTCGGGGATGTCGGCCGCGCCCCACCCGTGCGCGGCGAACTCGCGCCGCCGCCCGCGGCGCACCGCGTCGGCGAGACCGGGGTCGGGGAAGGACGCGAAGAACCGCCACGGGGTCCCCGCCGCCCACTCCTCCCCCATGAACAGCATGGGCGTGTACGGCGAGCACAGCAGGAGGGCGGCGCCGCACGCCAGCAGGCCGGGGTCGGTGGCGGCCGCCATGCGGTCGCCGGTGGCGCGGTTGCCGATCTGGTCGTGGTTCTGGAGGGACGCGACGAACCTGCTGCCGGGGATGCGCCGCCGTTCCACCGGCGCCCCGTGGGTCCGGCGGCGGAACGACGAGTAGGTGCCCGCGTGCAGGAACGCGTGCTCCAGTGTGTGGGCGAGCACGCCCGGCCCGGCGAAGTCGGCGTAGTAGCCGCCGTCCTCGCCGGTCAGTGCCGCGTGCAGGGCGTGGTGCAGGTCGTCGCACCACTGCGCGGTCATGCCGAGCCCGCCCGCCTCGCGCGCGGTGACCGTGCGCGGGTCGTTGCGGTCCGATTCGGCGATGAGCGACAGGGGGCGGCGCAGTGCGGCCGACAGCACCGCGACCTCGTCGGCGAGCCCCGCGAGGACGGGGGTGGCGCGCTCGTCGTGCAGCGCGTGCACGGCGTCCAGGCGCAGGCCGTCGAGGTGGAAGTCGCGCAGCATGCCGAGTGCGTTGCCAATGACGAAGGCGCGCACCTCGTCGGAGTCCTCGCCGTCGAGGTTGAGCGACGGGCCCCAGGCGTTCTCGCCGCCGAAGTACGGGCCGAACCGGGGCAGGTAGGCGCCCGACGGGCCGAGGTGGTTGTAGACCACGTCGAGCAGGACGCCCAGGCCGCGCGCGTGGCAGGCGTCCACGAACCGCTTGAAGCCGTCGGGCCCGCCGTAGGGCTCGTGGACCGCGCCCCACAGGACGCCGTCGTAGCCCCAGCCGTGCCGCCCGTCGAACGCGTTGACCGGCATCACCTCCACCAGGTCGACGCCCAGGCCGACGAGGTGGTCGAGGCGGTCGGCCGCGGCGTCGAAGGTGCCCTCGGCGGTGAAGGTGCCGATGTGCAGCTCGTAGATGACGGATCCGGCGCACTGCCGCCCCGTCCAGACGGTGTCGCCCCAGCGGTAGGCGGTGTGGTCGTAGCGGCGCGACGGCGCGTGCACCCCGCTGGGCTGATGGGCCGAGCGGGGGTCGGGGAGCGGGGTGGGGTCGTCGTCCAGCAGGAACCCGTAGTCGGCGCCCGGGGCGGGGCCGGAGTCGAGGTGCCACCAGCCGGCGTCGTCGCGGGACATGGGGCTGACGTCGCCGTCGATCCAGGCGCGGACCCGCCGCGGCAGGGGCGCCCACACGTGCAGGCCGGGCTCGCCCAGCGGCGGCGGTCCGAAAGTCGCAGTCACACGCGTGGACCTACCCGCCCGGCCGGGGACCTACCGCCGGCGCAGGGGCCGGTACACGGCGACGGAGAACGAGGCGGTGACCGGCATCGGCGCAGGCAGTTCCGCCACGCGACGGTCCAACTCGGCGGGGTCGACGTGGCGGGCGCTCGGCCCCATGGCGACCACCGCGGCCGCGTCGGAGCGGTCCAGCAGCAGCGGCACGTCGACCCGGCGGGACTCCCCGGCGGTGAAGTGCCCGCCGAGGCCTTCGGCTAGCCGCTCGTCCTTGGCGGGGTCGACCTCGATCAGGCCGAGCGGAGCGCGGAGTTCCGCGAGGTGCCGCACTGTCGGCGTGGCCACGATCAGCGCGCCGCCGGGGTTCAGGACCCGGTGGAACTCTGGCGCGTTGCGCGGGGCGAACACGTTGAGCAGCACCGTTGCCGCGCCGTCGCGCAGCGGCAGCCGCCGCCACACGTCGCAGCCCACTGCGCCCGACCGGGGGTGCGCCTTCGCGGCGCGGCGCAGCGCGTAGCGGGACACGTCGGCCGCGACGCCCACGGACTCGGGCCGGTCGTCGAGCACGCGGCCCAGGTAGTACCCGGTGCCCGCGCCGAGGTCCGCCACCAGCCCGGCGCCGCCCGCGGCCGTGCGGGCGGCTTCGGCGAGGGTGTCGGCGAGTGGCGCGTAGTGCCCGCTGGCCTGGAACCCGGCCCTTGCCTGGACCATGGCGGCGCTGTCGCCGGTACCCGCCGCGCGGTGCCCGGTGAGCAGGTTGGCGTAGCCCTCGCGCGCGACGTCGAAGGAGTGCCCGGCGGCGCAGCGCAGCGCGTTGCCTGCGGCGTCGAGCGCCGCACCGCAGTGCGTGCAGCCGAGCGCGCGCAGCACAGCAGGGGGCATCCGCAGCCGGTCGAGGACCGGAGGGCGTTCGTCGCTGGTGGTCGCCATGATCGCCGCCCAGCCTAGCCGCCCCGGGCACAGCGGCGGCGTCGGCGGCGCGCTCGCAGCGGTCAAGGGCACACGCGAGGTGATGGCCGCTCAACCGCCCAACCGCGCGCCAGAGGAATGGCCGAGTCGACCCGGCACGCACACGACGTCATCGCCGCACATCCGCCCACCCGTGCCCCGAGGGGGCGGCCGCGGCGAGTGGCGAGGTGGCCTCAGTGTCCCGCGGCGCACGCGACGTGATGGCCACTCAACCGGACACCCGCGCCCCGGCGGGGCACTCACGGCGACCCGGCACGCACACGACGTCATCGCCGCTCAACCGCCCAACCGCGCGCCAACGGTGCGCTCATGGCGGTCGGGGACGCACGCACCGTTGCCGAACCGATACGTTCCGGTGCAAACCGGAGGCGTCCGCGGGGTGTCATACGGGGGACATTCGCCCCATCTCGCCAATCCGGAGGCTCCCATCCACCGCGCCACAACGACCGCCGCCACGACCGCAGCCGCCGTCCTCCTCCTCGCCGCGTGCGGCGCGCCACCGCAAGCGGGCGACCTCGCGTCCGGGGCGTCCTCCGCGAAGGTGCCCAAGGGCGACGGCAGCAGCCTCCCCGACGACTACAACGGCGACGGTCTCCCCGACCACGCCATCGAAGGGGCGCAGGGCGACCAGGAGACCGGCGAGCGCTACGTCGGCGCCGTGTTCGGCGGCAAGCAAGGGCTCGACGGCGAGCAGCGCGTCGTCCTCACGCGCGAGGCGCTGGGCCTGCCCGCTCCCGGCGAGGACGACCCCGGCTCGCTCACCATCCGCGACTCCGCCGACCTCGACGGCGACGGCTTCGCCGACCTGCTCATCGACGCCGACGGCGCGTACGTGGTGTGGGGCGGCCCCGAGGGCCTCGCCGGGAAGGCGCAGGCGCTCCCCGCGTTCGACGGCAAGACCGCCAACGACATGCTCGCCGTGTCCACCGCTGTCGCCGACTTCGACGGCGACGGCGCCACCGACATCGCGGTGCTCGACCAGATCCAGGGCAGCCCCCAGGAGGACTTCGAGACCGCGTACCTGCGCGGCCCCTTCGACCGCGACGGCAAGCCTTCCGAGACCGCCGACCTCACGCTGCCCGACGACGCCCAGGACGCCGATCTCGCCCCCATCGACGCCGACGGCGACAAGGCCATCGACCTCGCACTCGTCCGCAACAACGACGAATCGCCGGCACGCCACCTGGTGCTGCGCTCGGGCTCCAGCGGCCCGGCCGAAGAGGAGCTCGGCGACACCCCGCCCGGGCACGCCTACGCCACGGGCGACTTCGACAAGGACGGCACCCGCGACCTGCTGATCGGCGCGAACGGCATCCCCAACAACGAGAACCCCAACGACCCCGACGACCCCGAGCTGCACCCGGGCTACGTCGACTTCTACTCCGGCGCCGACGGCTTCGCCAAGGGCGAGCCCGTGCGCATCACCCGCGACACCCCCGGTGTGCCGGGCAAGGCGGCCGACTCCGACGGGTTCGGCAACGGGCTGCTGGTCGGCGACGTCAACGGCGACGGCTACGACGACGCCGCGGTGTTCACCGGCACCGGCTTCTCCCCCGACTCCGTGAACGTCCTGCTGGGCGGCCCCGACGGACTGACGGGCAAGGGCGCGGCGAACCTGCCCCTGCCCGACGCCCCGGCGGGCGACCTCGGCTTCTGGGACCAGCTCAACCTGCGCGACTACGACGGCGACGACCGCTCCGACCTCCTCCTCGGCACCGAGGCCCCGGGCCGCGGCAACGCCTACAACGAGTACGCCGTGCACGCGGGCACGCCCGACGGCGTCACCGCAGAGCCGAGCCAGGAGTTCAGCACCAAGGACTTCTGACGCGGCCCCGCGCCCGGCGTCAAGAACCGGCAGAGGTTCTTGACGGCCCGGGTCCGGGTCCGCCGCCACGCCCCTGCCGCGCCGGAGCGCGATCGTCGCGAAGCGGCGCGGCAGGGGCGACCTCGCACGCCGGCTTGCGGACCCTCGCCCGAGTTCCACTGGGCGATCATTGCGGAGCACGCGCAGCAGAGACGACGGGCGCTTGCTCAGCCTCCGCACTCCCGACGGCAGGAATTCCTTTGCGGGGTACGCGGAAGCGGCGGCGCGCGGAGTTTCAAGGTAGATTAAAAGTCATGGACGCTTTGCCGGAGGCGCCGTTCTCCGAACTCATCAACAAGCCGAAAGCGACAGTCGCCCGGCTCAACCGGACTCCTGGGCACGCCCTCCGGCTGCGACGCCGCAGCGAGGCGGATCTCATCCTCATCCAGGAGGAGGAGAACAGCACTCGAACGGCAATGGTCAATACCGCCATGCGGTTCCTCGCCGAGTTGATGGACGGCGACCACGCCACGCGCACCGCCGCCGCGAAGGCGGCCGAGAAGGTCTTCCCGTGGATCCGGTTCCTCCCTGCCGGCGACGTGGAGGCGTTCCTCGACCAACTGGCCGAGGTCTTGCGCGCCACAGAGCAGCTCAACACCCACGCCCCAGTCCTACAGTTGGTCGTCGACTGGCAGCACACAGCCGAGATCCATGCCGACCCCGAACTTCTGGCGGCCCTCACGCGTAGTGAGGACGGCGACTTCGGGCCTGTTCCTCCCCCGCCGGGTTACGAACGATGAGTCCGAAGCGTGGCGAGCGGGTGGCTCCGCCACCCGCCCCAGAACAGTGGGATGTCTACTTCCTCACCAGCGGCGCGGTCAAAGGCTGGGACGAACTCTGCTCGCAGGCCCCGGAAATACCCTCCTCGCATGGCAGATCCTTCGAGAGGACCCGCTTCCTCGGACTTCGACACGTCGACAGCACCAATTGCGCGGTGGCCTCGCGACCAAGTGCGTCAAAGGGGAGTCGCTCCCCCAATGGCAGCTCGAAGTGACCGGGGGCGGCCGGATCTGGTACGCCGTCGACGAAGGCCGCCGCCTGGTCTGGATCAGCCTCGCAGGCCCCGGGCATCCGAGGGCCACCGACCGCACCGCTCGCGCCCGCTGAGGTCAGTCGCGGGTGAGCAGGGCGACCGGGTAGCGGGCGAGGAGGTCGGCCAGTGCCGGGGCGGTGAAACCGTCCGAGCGGTCGGGGGCGAGGGTGTGGCCGGTGAGCAGGTCGCGCCACTCCCCTGCCCCGCCGGGCAGCGGGAGCCGGGTGCCGCGCCAACCGCCCGCTGCGGCCAGTCCCATGGGCAGCCGGACCGCCACGGCCACCGTGTCGCAGCGGGGCCCTCGCGCGAACGACAGCACGTGTCCGGCCGCGGGGCCCGTTGCCGCGAGCGGGCGGTACCCGCTGAGGTCGCGGTCGCGGCGCAGGTGCAGGGCCTGCCGTAGGACGTGCATCTTCACCGCGCCACTGCGGTCGATTTCGGGCAGCCAGCCGTCCTCCAGCCGGGCGAGCACCGCCTCGCGTTCGGCGAAGTCGACCGGGCGGCGGTTGTCGGGGTCGACCAGGGACAGGTCCCACAGCTCGGTGCCCTGGTACACGTCGGGCACACCGGGGCCGAGCACCTGCACGAGCTTCTGCCCCAGCGCGTTGGACCAGCCGGGCGCCTCGATCCGCGCGGCGAACGCCGCAACCTCCGCGCCGACCCCGTCCGCGCCGAGGATCCGCTGGGGCCACGCCGCGACCTCCGCCTCGAACGCCGGGTCCGGGTCGGTCCAGGAGGTCCGCAGCTTCGCCTCTTTCGCGGCCTTGCCCAGGTACGCGGCGAGCCGTTCGGCGCTGATGGGCCACGCCCCCAGCAGGGTCTGCCAGGCGAGCAGGTCGAGCGACGGCTCGCTCAGCCCGGCGGCGGCGCTCCACCGCCGCACCGCGACCGCGAACTCCGCCGGGATCTCCGCCAGCACCGCGAGGCGGGCGCGCACGTCCTCGGCGCGCTTGGTGTCGTGCGTCGACAGCGCGGTCATGGTGTGCGGCCAGGACGCCTCCCGCTCGGCGGCGCGCGCGTGGAACTCGGCCGGCGCGACCCCGAACAGGTCGGGCGATCCGCCCACCTCGTTGAGCGCGGCGCAGCGGGTGTACCGGTAGAACGCGGTGTCCTCGGTGCCCTTGGCGACCACCATGCCGCTGGTCTGCTGGACGCGCCGGGCCGGCTCGCCCCGCTCATCGGCGCGGACGGCGGCGTCGATGGCGGCGAGCTCGGCCGCGAGGTCCGGGCGGCGCGCGGTGGCGCCCGCCACGGCCGCCGCCCAGTCCGGTTCCCCCTCGGGCAGGTAGCTGCGGTACGGGACGAAGGACGTCAGAAGCGCCGCGACGGCGTCCTCGCCTCGCTCCCGCGGGGCATCGGGCAGCAGCGCGGCGATGCGGCGCACCTCCGCCACCAGGACGTTCTCGGCGATCTGCGTGCGCGCCTGCGCGGTGACCGCCGCGTAGTCGGTGGCGGCCCCCAACTCCCCTGCGAGTTCGGTGAGCGGCGCCTCGCCGCCCGGGTCGACGAACACCCCGCACACCTCGCGCAGCGCGTCGTAGCCGGTGGTGCCGTCGACCGGCCAGGAAGCGGGCAGCGCCTCGCCGGGGTGCAGGATCTTCTCCACCACGATCCACCCGCCGAAGCGCGCGCGCAGCCGCCGCAGGTAGCCGCCGGGGTCGGCCAGGCCGTCGGGGTGGTCGATCCGCAGCCCGTCGACGTCGCCCGCAGCGGCCCACCGCAGGATCTCGGCGTGGGTGGCGTCGAACACCGCGGGGTCCTCCACCCGCACCCCGGCGAGCGTGGTGACGTCGAAGAACCGGCGGTAGCCAAGTTCGGTGTCGCCGCGCCGCCACGACACCAGCCGGTAGTGCTGGCGCTCGTGCACCAGCAGCGGGTCGTCACCGGGGGCGCAGGTGCCGGGAGCGAGCGGGTAGCGGTGCTCGTGGTAGGTCAGGCAGCCGTCGGCGATGCCGAGGAGGTCCAGTTCGGCGCGGCCGTCGTCGCCGTCGTCACCGAGGACGGGCAGCAGCAGGGGGCCGCGCGCGAAGTCGATGTCGAAGCAGCGGGCGAAGCGCGACCCCGGCCCGTTGCGCAGGACGTCCCACCACCACGGGTTCGCGGCGGGCTCGGCGACCGACATGTGGTTGGGCACGATGTCGGCGACCAGGCCCAAGCCCGCCGCGCGCACCCGCGCCACCAAGGCGGCGCGGCCGGACTCGCCGCCCAGGACGTCGGCGACCCGCGTGGGGTCGACGACGTCGTAGCCGTGCTGGGAGCCCGGCGCCGCGGCCAGGATCGGCGACGCGTACACGGCGCCCACCCCGAGGCGCCGCAGGTAGTCGACCCGGCCCGCGGCGTCGTCGAGGGTGAACCCGGGCCGCAACTGCACCCGGTAGGTGGATGCCGGCGGGGCCTCCGCACGATCGCTCATTGGGGGATCACGTGCCCCGATGGGCACCCGCTAATCCACCGTCATCCGGCGTCATCCGCCGCTGCCGGGGACGGGGCCGACGCGGTGCAGCAGCAGCAGCGAGCGCGCCGCGAGCGTGATGGTCTCGTCGGCCTTGACAGTGCGCGGCCCCGCGGGCGTGTCGCCGGCGCCGGGCGCGCCGTGCGCCGCAGCGCCGTTGCCGGGGTACACCTCGCCGGTGGCGGTGTCGACGGCGACCGACCACTGCTCCCCGTAGTCGGTGCCCGGCGTGGTGACGACGACATCGCCGTCGTGGGCGTTGAAGCAGAGCAGGAAGGAGTCGTCGCTGATGCGCTCCCCCCGAGTGTCGAGGTCGGTGATGCCGTCGCCGTTGAGGAACACCACGATCGCCCGGCCGAACGCGTCCTCCCAGTTCTCCCGGGTCATCTCGGACCCGTCGGGCGTGAACCAGGCGATGTCCCTAAGTTCGTCGCCCGATCTGATGGGCCCGCCGGCGAAGAAGCGGGTGCGGCGGAAGATGGGGTGCTCGTGGCGCAGCGCGATGATCGCCCTGGTGAACGCCACCAGGTCGGCGTTGTCCTCGGCGAGCGACCAGTCGACCCACGACAGTTCGTTGTCCTGGCAGTAGACGTTGTTGTTGCCGTTCTGGGTGCGGCCCATCTCGTCGCCGTGCAGCAGCATCGGCACCCCCTGGCTGAGCATCAGCGTGGCGAGGATGTTGCGGCGCTGCCGGGTGCGCAGGGCGAGGACGGCGGGGTCGTCGGTGGGCCCTTCGACGCCGCAGTTCCAGGACCGGTTGTCGTCGGAGCCGTCGTGGCCGTCCTCGCCGTTGGCGTCGTTGTGCTTGCCGTTGTAGGACACCAGGTCGGTGAGTGTGAACCCGTCGTGCGCCGTGACGAAGTTGATGGAGGCGAACGGGCGGCGGCCGTCGTCCTGGTACAGCTCCGACGAGCCGGTGATGCGCGACGCGAACTCGCCCAATGTCGCCGGCTGGCCGCGCCAGAAGTCGCGGACGGTGTCGCGGTACTTGCCGTTCCACTCGGTCCACAGCGTCGGGAAGTTGCCGACCTGGTAGCCGCCGGGGCCGATGTCCCACGGCTCGGCGATGAGCTTCACCCGGGAGATCACCGGGTCCTGCTGGATGATGTCGAAGAACGCGCTGAGCCGGTCGACGTCGTAGAACTCGCGCGCCAGCGCCGAGGCGAGGTCGAAGCGGAACCCGTCGACGTGCATCTCCAGCACCCAGTACCGCAGCGAGTCCATGATGAGCTGCAACGAGTGGGGGTCGCGGGCGTTGAGGCTGTTGCCGGTGCCGGTGTAGTCCATGTAGTAGCGGGGGTCGTCGTCGACCAGGCGGTAGTACGACGCGTTGTCGATGCCGCGCATGGACAGCACCGGGCCCAGGTGGTTGCCCTCGGCGGTGTGGTTGTACACCACGTCCAGGACGACCTCGATCCCCGCCTCGTGCAGGGTGCGGACCATCGTCTTGAACTCCTGGACCTGGTTGCCGCGGCCCCGGTAGGCGGCGTACTCCTCGTGCGGGGCGAAGAACCCGATGGTGTTGTAGCCCCAGTAGTTGCGCAGCCCGCGCGCGACGAGGGCGTGGTCGTGCAGGAACTGGTGGACCGGCATCAGCTCGACGGCGGTCACCCCGAGCTCCTTGAGGTGCTCCACCACCGTGGGGTAGGCCAGGCCGGCGTAGGTGCCGCGCAGCTCCTCGGGGACGCCGGGGTGGCGCATCGTCAGGCCGCGCACGTGCGCCTCGTAGATGACGCTCTCGTTGTAGGGCGTGCGCGGGTGGCGGTCGTCGCCCCAGTCGAAGAACGGGTTGATCACCACCGAGCGGGGGACGTAGGGCGCGGAGTCGTCGTTGTTGGCCTTGCCGTGGGCCGCGAACTTGTAGCCGAACAGCGCCTCCGACCATTCGACGTCGCCCGACACCGCCTTGGCGTAGGGGTCGATGAGCAGCTTGGACGGATTGCAGCGCAGCCCGTTCGCCGGGTCGTCGGGCCCGTGCACCCGGAACCCGTAGAGCTGGCCCGGCCCCACCCCGGGCAGGTACCCGTGGTGCACGAAGCCGCGGACGTCGGGCAGCCGGATGCGCTCCTCCTGCCCCTGATCGTCGAACAGGCACAACTCGACGTGCTCGGCGGCCTGTGAGTACAGGGCGAAGTTGGTGCCCCCACCGTCGTAGGTGGCGCCGAGCGGATAGGGGGCACCCAGCCAGGGTCGCAAGGTCGTGCTCCTTAGTTGTGACGGCGATCCGCGGCCCGTTCGGCCCGGCGCCCGGAAAAGGGTGCGTGTCCCGGGCGGGCACGGGGATCGATGATTCAGCCTAGAGCCCCGGCCCTGACCGTGGCAGAGGTTCGCGCAACGGCGTGTCCCCGCCCATGTCCTGGCTAGGCTTTGGGGCACAGCCGAAAACAACCGGCGCGAATCCATCCGCCGAATACCACTCACCCGAATCCGCCCGCCGAGAACCACCCGCCCGAATCCACCCGCCCGAATCCACCCGCCCGAATCCACCGGCCCGAATCCGCCCGTCCGAGAGGTCGTCCGCGTTGTCCGCCGCAGCCGCCGCCCCGCGCCCCGCAGTCCTGCTCCTGCACGGGCCCAACCTCAACCTGCTCGGCGAGCGCGACCCCGCCCAGTACGGCACCACCACGCTGGCCGACATCGAGAAGCGGGTCACCAACCTCGGCGCGGACTTGGGCGCCGATGTGGTGTGCGCGCAGAGCAACCACGAGGGTGTCCTCGTGGAGCAGGTGCACGCCGCGCGGTCGATGGCGGGGATCGTCCTCAACCCCGGCGCGTTCGCGCACTACAGCATCGCGCTGCGCGACGCCGTCGACGCGGTCGACGTGCCGTGTGTCGAGATCCACATCTCCAATGTGCACGCCCGCGAGGAGTTCCGGCACAGATCGGTCATCGCGCCGGTCGCGCAGGGCTACATCTCCGGATTCGGCGTCGACGGCTACGATCTGGCGCTGCGCGGGGTGCTCCTGCGCGCGGCCGGGACGCGCTGACCCCGGCGCCGCCGCGACGCGCCCGGACCCCGCACTGCGACACCCCCGGTTCACGTGACGTCCGCCAGTTGTTAGGTTCTTCGACGGTGTCCGTGCACCGTTCACCACACCCGACCACCGTCGAACGCCCGTGCCCGCACTGGCGCACCCGGCGTCTCGCAAGGAGGAGCAAGCCAACGTGCAGCGCTCGACCTACCGGAGCCTGTCCGCTGCGGCGCTGGCCGGAGCCCTGGCCCTGACCGCGGGGTGCGGCAGCGACGACGCGGTGCGCGGCCACGACGCCGTCCCCGTCCCGCCCGACCTCGAATGCGTCGGCGGCAACGTGTCCGGCTCCGGGTCCAGCGCGCAGGAGAACGCGATGCAGACCTGGATCGCCGGGTACCAGACCGCGTGCACCGACTCCCAGGTGTTCTACGACGCGATCGGCTCAGGGGGCGGCCGCAGCCAGTTCATCGACGGCGCGGTGGCGTTCGCGGGGTCCGACGCCGCGCTGGACCCCGATGAGCTCAAGGACGCCCGGCCGCGCTGCACGGGGTCGGACGCGATCAACATCCCCGGCTACGTGGTGCCCATCGAGGTGGTGTTCCATCTCAAGGGCGTCGACTCGCTGAACATGGCACCCGACACGATCGCCAAGGTGTTCAACGGCGACATCGAGAAGTGGAACGACCCGGCGATCGCCGAGGACAACCCGGACGCCGAACTGCCCGACCAGCGCATCGCGCCCGTGTCGCGCTCGGACGAGTCGGGCACCACCGAGAACTTCACCGACTACCTCGCCACAGCGGCGGGCGACTCCTGGCCGCACGAACCGGAAGGGCAGTGGCCGGTCCCGCCGGCGGAGTCGGCCCAGGGCAACAGCGGTGTCGCCCAGGCGGTCGAGACCGGGTCCGGGACGATCGGCTACGTTGAGTCCTCCCACGTGGGGTCGATGTCCACGGTCAAGGTGGGCGTGGGCGACAAGTTCGTGGGGGCGTCCCCCGAAGCCGCGGCGGCGGTCGTCGCCGGATCCCCCGAGCGCAAGGGCAACACCGAGCACGACCACGCGCTGGAGCTCGACTACGGCACGGCCGAGAAGGGCGCCTACCCCATCGTGCTGATCAGCTACGAGGTGGCCTGCCTGGAGTACGCCGACACCGCCGAGGCGCGGAGCGTGAAGGGCTTCCTGCGCTACGTGCTCAGCGACGAAGGGCAGCAGGCCGCGTCGGACGAGACCGGGTCGGCGCCGCTGGCGAAGGAGTTCCGCGCGACACTGCTGCGCTCGGTCGAGGCGATCGGCGCGGCCAAGTAGCGCCGCACGTCCCGCCGTCAGCGGGGCGGAGGACCGGCGGGGCGACGGGGCGACGGGGCGACGGGGCGACGGGGCGACGGGGCGACGGGGCGACGGGAAGTGTCAGGTCGGACACGTTTTCCAGCATCGCCCCTGCAATTAACCACCGTGTGTGACATTCTCATTACATCCCGGGTCCCGGCCTACCCCTCCCCTCGGCCGCTGTCTTCCCTCACCGGCCGCATTGGCGGGCCGGGCCCGGGACTATCCGTGGCATGCGCGGCGGCGCCGCACCGGCCCGCGACGGTGCCGGCCCCGCCCCTCGCTGCCCGGCCTCTCCTCTGCTCCGCGCGGAGCACCCCGGCAGGGACGCGCCGCGTCCCGGGCAACGCGAATCCGGCTGTTCCTGCCCTTCTGGGACGCTGCCGGCGCCCGCGCATTCCGAATCCCCTGCGACTTCGCGCAGGCCGCTCCCCCATGAATTGCCCCTGGGAATTCTCCCAGGAATGAAAACCGCACGCTTTTCGACACACCCCGCGTGCGGACGCGGAATTCCGCTTTCGATCATCGGCGGCGCACCCGCGTGACACTCCGCCGGCGGCGGCACCTCTGCCCGACCTCACCAGAGGAAATGAGCGCGACGCCGAAAAAATCACGCCTCCCCGATCAAGATCGCCAAAATGTCCGCTTCTGGCCATCCCTGGGTCTTGCAATCGCTGCAAATTAACGAGACGCGACATCGTGAACACCTCACGCGGCGACATCCACGTCGCGTTTCACCTCCGAGCAGTGATCAACAATGACATTGCGTGACGCCCCATCGAGCGCCCGCCGTCGCCGACATGAATTGATCCAGAAATTCAGGCCTATTCCGAATCGGCCCGATGGATTATCGTCTGGAACTGCTCGCTGGGAATCCAGTGGAGCCCGGAGCAGGACCCTCCCCATAAAGGAATCTCCCTGCCCGAAATCGCGCGTGCACAACCGTGTTCACGCGTTCCCCCTTCTCATTCGCCCGAAGAAAGGGACGGCAATGAGTAGATCCCCTATTTCCCGTGCGCTCGGCGGAACGCTGATCGCCCTCGGCCTGGTCGTCGCCACCGCTCCGATGGCCGCCACCGCGAACGCCGACTCCGAGAAGCCCACCACTGCGCAACTGCCCGCCATGCAGCGCGACCTCGGATTGACCAAGGCCGAGGCGACCGACCTGCTCGACCTCCAGGAGCAAGCCCGCGCCACTGAGCGGACCCTCGCCAAGCGCCTCGGCTCGGACTTCGGCGGCGCCGTGTTCGACATCGACAGCGGTGCCCTCACCGTCTCCGTCACCGACGCCGGGTCCGTCCCCGCGGTCGAGGACGCCGGGGCCGAGGCCCGTGTCGTCGACAACGGCGAAGCCGCCCTCGACGCCATCGTGGCCGACCTGAACAAGGTCAAGGCCGCGGAGCGCGTGACCGGCTGGCACACCGACCTCGCCAAGGACACCGTGGTCGTCACCGTGCTCAAGGGCGCGACCAAGAGCGCCGAGGCAATGGTCGCCAAAGCGGGCGTCGACGCGAGCGACGTGACGATCAAGGAGACCACGAAGGCCCCGGTCACCTACGCCGACATCGTCGGCGGCAACGCCTACTACATCGGCAGCGGCCGGTGCTCCGTGGGCTTCAGCGTCACCGGCGGATTCGTGACCGCCGGGCACTGCGGCGCCACCGGGGCGCGCACGACCAGCCCCACCGGGACCGTCGCGGCGTCGCACTTCCCCAACACCGACATGGCGTGGGTGCGCACCACCTCCGCCGACACGCCCACCCCCTACGTCAACAACTACAGCGGCGGGCGCGTCGCGGTGCGCGGCTCCAGCGAGGCCGGCAACGGCTCGTCCATCTGCCGCTCCGGTTCCACCACCGGGTGGCGCTGCGGCACCGTCGTCTCCAAGAACCAGACCGTGAACTACGGCGGCGGCCAGATCGTCTACGGCCTGACGCGCACCACCGCGTGCGCCGACCGGGGCGACTCCGGCGGGTCCTGGATCACCGGCGACCAGGCGCAGGGCGTCACCTCCGGCGGCCGACTCGGATGCAGCGGCGGCCAGGGTGAGACCTACTTCCAGCCGCTCAACCCGATCCTGTCGCGCTACAGCCTGACACTGCGCACCGTCTGATCCCGCGCACCGTCTCCGACCCCGCGCACGGCGCTGACCCGCACCGCGCCGGCACGGGTGGGCGGGCGGGACCGGCAGGACCGGTCCCGCCCGCCGCACGTCAGTCGCCGGGCCGGCAGCCCTGGGAGCCGCGGGCCGGGGCGGCGTAGTGGTCCTCCGTCACCTGCCTGATCGCCTCGGCGGCGTTGGTGCGCAGGGAGTTCGCGCTGAAGAACACGTCGCCGTCGACCTGGGGGTGATCCCGGTTGAAGGTGAGGTGGCCGCTCAGCTCGCCGGGGTCGCTCCACGCCCCCGCGTTGCCGACCTTGTAGGCGGCCTGCCCGATGTAGAGCTCCACATCGGTGTCCTCGACCACGCCGGCCCACCAGGGCACCAGCGCGGCGTAGTCGGCCGCCGGGTGGCCGATCTCCCAATAGACCTGGGGGTTGATGTAGTCGACCCACCCCTCCTTCACCCAGGTGCGGGAGTCGGCGTAGATCCCGTCGTAGGACTCGAAGCCGCTGGTGTCGGAGCCGTCGGGGTCGCTGGCGGCATTGCGCCAGATGCCGAACGGGCTGATGCCGAAGTCGACGTCGGGCTTTGCCTCGTGGATCCGCTCGCCCATTTCCTCGACCAGCAGGTTGACGTTGTCGCGCCGCCAGTCGCCGATGTCGTCGAAATCGCCGCCGAACTCGGCGAAGGTGTCCTCGTCGGGGACCACCTGGCCCTCCACCGGGTAGGGGTAGAAGTAGTCGTCGAAATGGACGCCGTCCATGTCGTAGTTCTCGACCGCGTCCATCATCGCGTCCTGGACGAAGCTCCGGACCTCGGGAATCCCCGGGTTGTAGTAGAGCTTCCCGCCGTAGGCGAACACCCAGTCGGGGTTGCGGCGCGCGGGGTGGTCCTCGACCAGCCGCCCGGGGTCGGTGTGCATCGCGACCCGGTAGAGGTTGAACCAGCCGTGGAACTCCAGGCCGCGCTTGTGCGCCTCGGCGACGGCGAACTCCAGAGGGTCGTAGCCGGGGTCGGTGCCCTGAGTGCCGGTGAGCCATTCGGACCACGGCTCGTGCTCGGACGGCCAGAACGCGTCGGCGGTGGGGCGGATCTGGACGAACACCGCGTTGAGGCCGTAGCCGACCGCCTCGTCGTACAGGGTCTGCAACTCCCGCTTCTGGGCCGCGGGGGTAAGCCCCGGTTCGCTGGGCCAGTCGATGTTCTGGACGCTGGAGATCCAGGTCGCCCGCATGGCGGTGGTGTCGCTCGCGCCGGGGTTCGGGCAGGGCTTGGGGTCGGGTGCCGCGTCGGCCGGGGCCGCGAGGATGGTCCCGACGAGCAGCGCGGCGGCACCGACGGCAGCGGTACGCAGCAGCGCGAAGGTGTCGCGCGCCGGACGGGCGCGGCGGGCGGCGGCCGGAGGGCCGTGGGGGTCGGGGTGGGTGCTGCTCAACGGATACGCCTCCCAAGTAACGGGGCCAGGAAGGTGATGAGGGGGAACGTGAGCCTCGTTAGAAGGAAATTTTCACAGAATCACCCGTGAATGCAATATCCCTTCGGGAAAGGTTCCGCATACCGCCGGAACACGGTGCGGTCAAGGAATTCCCTCCGACAGCGGGTTGGCTGCCGCCGCGGCTGCGAAGCACCCGGCGGCACGAAACACCACGCTGGAGATTTCCCGCCGGTCCTGAACCACCGAAACCCGGCCCCAGGTGACCTGGGTGGATGGGGCTGGGTGGGATGGCTGGCGGGGGCGCGGAGGTCAGGTTCGCGGGTGGCGGTCGTGCGCCGTCAGCGCCGCAGGAGCCGTGCGAGGGGGCGCAGCACGAAGCGCAGCGGGGCGAATAGGAGGGCGAGGACGGTGCCGCGGCGGGTCCGCGGCGTGCGCCGCACGGCCGGCGTGCTGCCCGTCCGCCCTCTCGGCGCCCTTCGCGGGCTCGACCCCGTGCGCACCCGGGGAACGGGGCGTCCCGGCTCGGGCGGCGGCCACGGCGCGGTCTGCAACTCCTCCGCCGACATCGACCGCAGGTCCACCAGGTCCTCCTCTGCCGCGCGCAGCCGGTAGGTCCCGTGCAACCGCCCCACCAGCGCGGCGATGTCCTCACCGGGCTCGGCCGCGCGCAGTGCGCGCGCCAGTGCGCGGGTCCGCCACAACCGCAGCCCGCCCGGGGCGTCGTCGTCCCCCCGTTCCGGGGTGAGCTCGGTGAGCCCCGCCTTGGCGCGCTCGGCGCGGGCCGCCAGCCGGGCGACCGTGTCGGTGCCGACACCGCGCAGCACCGGGACCTCCAGCAGGTAGGGCGAGGGGAACCCGGTCCGGGGCCGGACGGTCTCGAATCCGACCCGCGCGTCGGCCAGGTACCCGGCCTGGATGAGCCGGAGTTCCAACCACGAGTCGTCCTCGGTGCCGCTCGCCGCGCAGCCGTCCCAGTCGCCGACGAGGGTGACGGCGAGGTCGCGCTCGGCGCCGGTGAGGAGGCGGTCCACGCAGGCGCGGACCGTCTCGAAGCGCGCCCCCGCGACGTCCACCACCGCCTGGACCAGGGGGACCCGCCACATCCTGTGCGGGGTGCGCTCGCGGTAGGTGCGCGGATGGGGCATCGGCGCGGTCAGGACGGTGCTGCGGAACCGGTCGGAGGGGATGCGGGTGCGCGCGGGGGTGGCGTCGCCGACGTGCCAGCCCTGGGCCTGCCGCTCGGGCACGAACACCCCGCCGGCCTGCCACAGCCGGTACCCGAACTCGGTGTCTTGGCCGAGGTCGAGGGCCGGGTTCACGCCGCCCACCGCCTCGTACAGGCTGCGGCGCACGGCGGCGCTGGATCCCACGTACGCCTGGAAGCCCAGGTGGTCGGCTGCCTTGAGGTCCTCGCTGCGGGTGAGGACGCGCTCGACCCACTCGTGCCCGGGCGCGTCGGCGAAGGTCGTGCCGAGCCGGCCGGAGCGGGCGAGGACGGCGAGCTCGGCGGGGTCTTCGGGGCCGCGCCGCGCGAAGCGCACCCGTCCGAGGCTCACGCAGTCGGGGTGGACGTGCTGCCAGCGGGCGTGAGCCTCGATGTGGTGCCGGTCGGTGACCATGTCGGAGTCGAGCCAGCAGATGATGTCGCCGGAGGTGATGTGCGCGCCGTAGGCGCGCGCGTGGCCGGTGCCGCGGCCGCCGTCGGGGGCCCGTTCGATCCGGCAGCGCCGGGGGCGCAGCGTGGGCAGCCGCAGCGCGGGGGCGGAGTGGTCGTCGACCACCACGACGTCGAGGAGTTCCGCGGGGTAGGTCTGCTCGGCGAGTGCCGCGAGGGCGAGGTCCAAGGCGTGCTGCCCGCCGCGCGCGGCGATGATGACGCTGACGGTCAGGTCGGGTTCCCAGCGGCCCAGCTCGGGCGGTGTCAGCGCGCTGTAGTCGTTGCGGTAGATCCGGGTGTCGGCCCGTCGCGCGGGCACTGGTGGGACGACGTGCGAGACACCGTCGGCAAGTGACCCTGTGTACTCAAAAGATTGCACAGAGTTACTATAGCCAGGGTTTGTCGATTTGACGTCCGAATCCACGGCTCATATGGGGTGTCGCGGTACAGGGACCCGCCATCTGTCGCTCAACCCCTGCGGCGCTTGAAGAACAGCCGGATGTCATCGACGAGCACGATGACGCTGACCACGATCGCGACGGCGACCGCGACTAGGACCACCCACACCCACTTCACCGCGACCACCTCCCGGACCCGCACACTGCCCGCCCCGCACCGACTCAACCGAGAGCGGCCCCGGCCCCGTACAAGCGCAATTGGCGCGCGAACCCGCACGCAGAAGTGCACTCGAACCCGCACGCGGCCCGGTGTGCGGAACTGCGTGCGGAGCTGGGTGCGAACCCGCACGTGGACCTGCGTACGGAACTGCACGTGGAACTGCGTGCGGAAGCGATGCGCGGCGCCCGCAAGGCAGTGGTCACCGGCAGTACTCAGTGCCGCACGTCGGTCTCCAGGTGCGTGCAGAGCGGGACCACACCACCGAAGGAGACCCGCAGCGCCAGCGCCCGGCAGCGTCCGCCGCAGTCGACCACCGCGCCGACCTCACTCACCCCCGGCTCAGGGCAGCCGAGGACGATGCGGACCTGCGGGCTCGCCGCCGAGTGGTACACCCCCGCCCGCCGCACGAGGGCCGCATACGCGCGGGGACTCATGAACTCGCGCAACTGCGCCGGATCGCGCTGCCCGACCAGTACTTCTGCGACGAGCTGCGTGAGCCGCTTCAATTGAGCCGCCCGCTCCGACCGGTGCGACCGCACCCGGGCGGGCCGCCCACACCCCGCGCGAGAGGGGGAGGACGGATCGTGAACGTGCGGCGAGGACGGGTCATGAACGTGGGGCGAGGCGGCGGGCATCCGGATGTCCCTTCGGTGGACGAGGCGGGACGGATCACCCGCTTACCGGATGAAGGAGGCCGACCGTGCCCGCACCTGCCAGCCGACCACCGGGATTCCCCTCCAGAACCGGAAGCGGCCACGCCGACCTGCCGCCCTTCCCGAACCTCGTCTTTCCGCAGCCCGGTAACCACCCGCCCCAATCCCCTAATAGCGACCCACCCGCAACCCACGTGACAACCGACGGCCGGGCCTAGCAGACGGACCGACCCCAGTAACCGGCGCGACCCCGCCGAGACCAGACCCCCACACGCCGTCGGTGCCGTTGTTCCCCACCGCGCACCCGGCGCGACCCCGCCGAGGCCCAGGCTCCCGCCCGCCGTTGGTGCTGCTTCTAACCACTGACCGCCCGCACGCGGACCGGTAACAAGGCCGCTCAGCGGACGGACCGACCCGAAAACCGAAAGTCCATCTACGGGTGAGGGAACACTTTTCTCAAGATCAAGAGAAAAGGAGCCCCCTCCCCCGAGTCCGGTCGCTATTGGTGCCGTCCTTTTCCACCGGAATCCTGGAATGCAACCGGAGGCACCGGCTATTCCCATTTCGGCTGCGACGTGCGCGATCGGGCGGGTCTTGCAGTGCTCGATGAGGCGACGTCGGCCCTCGGGGCTCAGGGGGGGCATTGCGATGTCCCATGGTTCTTGTGCTCTGCCTGTGCGCGCTGCTACTCCAGCAACCCGATTGGGACCGCCATGCCCAGGAACAGCACGAGCTGATAGGCACTGTTGATCACAGTGAGCTGACCAGGCTTTTGCTCGAAGCCGTTGTGCTGCGCCAGGGTCGACAGCGAGAAGCCGAGCCACGCCACGAGTCCAACCGCCAGGGCGACCCAGAAGGAGTCGGTGCCGAAGAAGCCGGACGCGATGGAACTGGCGGCTGCGAGAGCCAGTGCGGTGACGACGATCGACGCCACCAGGACCACGAACGGACCCTTGCCGCCTCTCGCAGAGTCCTCCTTGGTCACCCCGGTCAGCTTCCGCCAGACGCCGCCGGCCAGCCCCCAGTCGCTGTACCAGACCCAGGCGATCGCCATTCCGACCGCGATCGCGGCCACGACGGCCGGCCAACTGATGCTCAGCTCCACGGAATCTCCTCTGCTCGACACTCTCTCCGTTTGCTTGATATCATCAAGCATGGTGGAAAAAGTCAACCAAAAGGTCAAGGGTTCGCGCTCCTATGGGCAGTTCTGCGCCCTCGCGCGCTCGCTGGACGTCGTAGGCGACCGGTGGACGCTGCTCATCGTGCGCGAGCTGCTGCCGGGTCCGATGCGCTACACCGAGCTGAAGACCTCGCTCAAGAGCATCGCGACGAACCTCCTGTCCGCGCGGCTGAAGACCATGGAGGCGAACGGGATCGTCGAGCGTCGTCTCGAGGACGCGGGCGTCGTCTACGCCCTCACACCGTGGGGAGCGGGGCTGCGAGAGCCGATGGAAGGGCTCGGCCGGTGGGGCGCGCCGCTGCTGGCGACCGGCCAGGGCAACGACGTCTTTCAGCCGCGCTGGCTGACCCTGGCGCTGCCTGCCCTCCTCCGAGGCGCGACCGCCTCTCCTCCCGTCGAGCTCGGCATCGAGACGGACGGTTTCCTCATGGCCCTGAGGGTCGACGAAGACGGCCCGAGCGCATTCGTGCCCGATCGGGATCCGGCCTCAGTATTCACTGCCACTCCCGACGTGGTCGTTGCTCTAGCCGCTGGAGCGATCAGCATCGAGCAGGCGGTCGCCGCGGGCGAGTTCCGGGGCGACTCGAACGTTCTCCGAACCGCGTTCGGCCCTGTTCGTGCGAATTTGACTCCGCTGACTAACGGCGACTGACGACCACGGAGAAGCGCAGGCTGCCGCGGATGCAAGCATCCCTGTCCTCGGCTGGCTCGTGGTCACCGGCAGCGCTCCGCTGCCACCCGCATGACCAAAAGCCAGCGACCGATGCCGAGCCACACGCTCCTGTCGACGTCGAGTGCCCCGCAAGTCAAGCAACGTCAACAACGTCCTGACCCGCAACACCTAGCCAGCGCCCAATCCGGCGTTCTTTCCGGCGGCGCCCTATCCGGCACCCCAAAAGCCCAAGCGCCTGTCGCGAATGCTCGCGAATGCTCGCGAATGGTCGAGGTTCAGAGGCCCGAATCCGTAAAGGTCAGCGGGGAGTGGTGTCGATGCGTTGCAGGAGCGCGGTTCCGCGTGGGGAGATGCGGTAGCCGGTGCCGAGGCTCTCCGTCAGGCCGAGGTCCTTCAACCGGCGCACCCGGCGTTTGAGCCGGTCGCGCTCGCAGCCCAGCGCCGCCGCCAGGTCGGCGGCCCGCAGCGCCGGGCGCTCGGCGATGGCGCGGAGCAGCGCCGCGGTCCACGGGCCCTCCGGTCCCGCCGCCCGGTCCAGTCGGGCGAGGCGCGCGAGGACGTCGTCCAGTGCCGCGCCGTCAAGGCCGGTGTCGGACCGCAGTGCCGTCCGCGGGTCGGGGCCCGCGTAATGGAGCCGGATGCGGTACAGCGTCCCCCCATGCCGACGCAGCCCGGCGAGCAGTGCGGCGGCCGACGGCGCGCCCGCGGCCAGTGCGTCGGCATCGCCGACCTCCGCCGGGTCGACCGCCTCGACGGCGTCGACCTCAAGAACCCCCACTGCTGTTCGCATGCGCGCGCCCGCCGCGATCCGCGGCCGGTCCCACCTGCGGAAGGCCAGGGTGACCCGGCCCTCCGCGATCCCCGTCAGCACTTCGCTTGTGAACAGCATCGGCGTCCTCCCCTGCCCGGCCCCATGCCCAGATCCCTGTCCGGCTCCTTGTCCTGCTCCCTGTCCGGCCCGCCGGACGCCGCAGTACGCGCGCGGCCCGGCATACTGCGGTTGTGACTCCTGCATACCTCGACTCGCCCGCCCCCGTCGCACTGGCCCACCGGGGCGGTTGGGTCACCGATGCCGCCGGGCGGGTGCGCACCGAACTGGAGAACACCGCGACCGCGTTCGGGAACGCGATCGGCCTCGGGTACCGCTACCTGGAGACCGACGTGCACGCCACCGCCGACGGTGTCCTCCTCGCGTTCCACGACCCCACGCTCGACCGCGCCACCGACCGCTCCGGCGCCATCGCCGACCTGCCCTACGCCGAGGTCGCTCGCGCCCGGGTCGGCGGCAGCGAACCCGTCCCCGTCCTTGAGGACCTGCTCGGCTCCTGGCCCGAGGCGCGGTTCAACATCGACCTCAAGTCCGACGGCGCGATCGGCCCGCTGCAAGGGGTACTGCGCCGCACCCGCGCGTGGGACCGGGTGTGCGTGGGCTCCTTCGACCAGGGGCGGCTGGAGCGGGCGCGGCGCGGCTTCGACCACCCGGTGGCGACCTCGTGCGGGCCGGTCGACGTCGCGCGGCTGCGCCTGGCGTCGCTCTCGGCGGCACTGCGCCCGCTCGCACGCCGCGGGGTGGCGTGCGCGCAGATCCCGCCGACCCACCACGGTTTCCCCCTGCTCAGCAGGGACCTCATCACCACCGCCCACCGGTTGGGGATGCAGGTGCACGTGTGGACCGTCAACGACACCGGGGTCATGGGGCGGCTGCTCGACGCGGGGGTCGACGGCATCGTCACCGACAACGTGCTCGGCCTGCGCAGCGTCCTCACCGAGCGGGGCGACTGGCACAATACGTCCACGTCCGGCACGCGGACACCCGGAACGTCCGCACCCGGCGTCCCGGACACCGCCTCCCCCGCTGAGAAGAGACCCCCACGCCATGCCCACCCCTCCCCCGGCCGCGGGCGCGCCGCCAGAGGCCGGCGACCCGGCCTCGCCCGCCGAACGGCGCGCCTGGTACATGTACGACTGGGCGAACTCGGTGTTCGTCACCTCGGTCGTCACCGTCTTCATCGGCCCCTACCTGACCACGGTGGCGCAGGCCGGTGCCGACGCCGACGGGCGGATCAGCGTCCTGGGCTGGTCGATGTCGGCGACCTCGCTGTACCCCTACGCCACCTCGCTGTCGGTGCTGCTCCAGATCGTGCTGCTCCCGGCGATCGGCGCCCTGGCCGACCACACCGGGCGCAAGCGCGCCCTCATGGGCGCGCTGGCCTACATCGGGGCGGTGACGACCACCGGGCTGTACTTCGTCCAGGGCGACGGCTACCTGCTCGGCGCCGGCCTGTTCGTCGTCGCCAACCTGGCGTTCGGCGCCTCGATCGTGGTCTACAACGCGTTCCTCCCGGAGATCGCCGCGCCGGACGACCGCGACAAGGTGTCGTCGCGCGGCTGGGCCACCGGCTACGGGGGCGGTTTCACGCTCCTGCTGCTGAACCTCGTGCTCTACCTCCAGCACGAGAACTTCGGCCTCGACGAGGGCCATGCCGTGCGCATCTGCATGGCGTCGGCCGGGGTGTGGTGGGCGCTGTTCGCCCTGATCCCGCTGGCGCGGCTGCGCGACCGGCGCCGCGCGGGCACCCCCGATGCGCCGCAGTCCGGGGGACGCGCGGTGCGGGCGAGCTTCCGCCAACTCGGCCGCACCCTGAAGGGGCTCCCCGCCTATCCGGGCACCCTGCTGTTCCTGCTCGGCTACATCCTCTTCAACGACGGTATCCAGACCGTGATCGCGTTCGCCTCGACATTCGCCGACCAGGCGCTCGACCTCGACCAGACCGTGCAGATCGGCACCATCCTGATGGTGCAGCTCGTGGCGGTCGGCGGGGCGCTGCTGCTGGGGATGCTGGCCCGCCGGTTCGGCACCAAGCGGACCATCCTCGCGAGCCTGGTCGTGTGGTGCATGGTCGTGGGCGCAGCCCAGTTGGTCCAGCCGGGGTCGGCGGTGCAGTTCTACATCCTCGGGTTCTTCATCGCCATCGTGCTGGGCGGCACTCAGGCGCTCTCGCGCTCGATGTTCAGCCATCTGATCCCGCCGGGCAAGGAGGCGGAGTACTTCGGGCTGTACGAGATCAGCGACAAGGGGTCGGCGTTCCTCGGCGCGCTCACCGTGGGCGTCGTGCTGGACGCCACGGGCGACGACTACCGGCTGGCCATCCTGTCGCTGCTGGTGTTCTTCGTGCTCGGGTTCGTCATCCTGGCGGCGGTGAACATCCCCAAGGCGATCGCCCGCGCCGGCAACCCGGTGCCGGCGCGGATCTGAACCCTGCCGCGGCGGGGCCCCGGGACGCCTGAGCGTCCCGGGGCCCCGCCGTTGCCGCAAGGGCACCGCCGCTACAACGGCACCGTTGCGACCAGGGAGCCGTCGCTACAAGGGCACCCGTGCTACAAGGGGCGCCGGTGCGTCACCCACTCCGGCTCGGTCCCGTCGAGCGCGGGGATCCGTGCGTCGCGCAGTGCCGCGGCACCGCCGTCGAGTCCGGCCCACCGCCGGACCGTCGCGGTTGCGGCCTCGCGGTCGGGGCCCGACAGCGCGGCGATGGTCGAACCGTGAGTGCCGCCGGGGGCGACATAGCGGTGGGAGTCCTGGCCCGGCGCGGACCCCGGGGTGAAGGGCTCGGCCGACCACGGGTCGTACTCGCCGTCCACGAACAGCATCTCGGTGCCGCTCTTGCGCACCCACCGGTCGATGTCGGGCATGGCGCGGTTGTCGTGCCGGACATCGGCCAGCTCGTCGGGCAGGTAGCTGCGCGCCTGGTACAGGCCCTTGTACCGGAGCAGGCCCTTGAGGTGACTTGTGGGCACGCTGGGCGTGCCGAGCTGGTTGACGGCCTGGTAGTAGTACGGGACGTAGGGCAGGGTGCCCTGGTCGGTGTAGGGCTCGAAGCCCACGGCGTTGTCGAGGAAGGCCGCGATCTCGGCGGTGGGCGCGTCGGCGGCCGGGACCTCACCGCAGCCGGCCATGCCCGTGTACTGCCAGAAGATGTAGGCGGTGTCGAGCACCAGCATCTCGAAGGCGCGGTCGGAGCTGCCGATGGTCCGGTCGAAGGTCCAGCCGTTGTCGGCGGCGAGCCCCTCGTAGTGGTCCACGAGTTCGCCGCGGCGCTCCAGCGCGGTGCGCTGCACGGCCTCCAGGTCCTGCTGGCACGCCGGGTCGTCGCCCACGGTGTCGAAGAAGTCGATGTAGGCGCGGTCCTCGCGGTCGATGTTGTCGTGCGGTGCGACGTAGGCGACCGTGCCGTTGACGTCGTCCGGGTAGAAGCGGCGGTGGTACACCGAGGTCATGCCGCCTTTGGAGCCGCCGGTGGAGAGCCACGCCCCGGTGTAGATCGCGTCGATGGCGTCGACGATGCGGTGGTGGTCGGCCGCCGCCTGTTCGATGTCGAGGTCGTCCCAGTCGGTCGGGTCGGGGCGCGACGGCCCGAAGAAGCGCTGCTCGGTGGAGACCTGGTTGCCGTCGACCAGCCGGGTGGGTTCGGACCTGCTCGGTGTGGTGCCCACGCCGTAGCCGCTGGTCTGCAACACGGTCGGGCGGTCGAAGCCGCGGTGCAGCAGGGTGAGCCGCTGCTCGAACGAGCCGCCATCGGGGTCGTCGTGGTCGGCGGGCTGGGTGTAGGCGAGCACGAAATAGCGGAAGCCGGGTTCGGTGGGCTTCTCCTCGACGACGGTCAGGCCGGGGATCTCGGTGAGGCGGTCGCGGATGTCGTCGGGCTGCGCCGGGGCCGCGGCCACGGGGGCGGCCATGGCGGTCGGGAGCGCCAGGATCGACGCGGTGAGGAGCGACAGTGCGGCGGTACGGAACGCCGCCAGGGGGAAAGTCGGGTGGTCCAACCCAGGTACCTCCGGGGTGTGGGAACGGACCCAGTGGCGCGCGGTCCGCGCCTCCGGATGAACGGGATCCTCCGTATCCGCCCGCTGCGAGTCAAGCCCTACCGCTGCGGCACCGCCGGTTTCGGTGATTTGCCCGAAGATGTCGATCCTTGGCGAGACACAGTCGCGCCGAACCTCCGGGAAACACCCTCTCTGGGCGATATTGAGCGAATGGGCCGCAGTGATCTCGATTTCAGGGAGATGACGCCGATGAGGGCTCGAATCGGATCCGCGGCGGCGGCCGCCGCGGCACTGACCGGACTGCTGTCGCTGAGCGGGTGCGGCGAGAAGGAGGTGACCGAGCTTCGCGGCGTGACCGGCGATCTCAGCGCCGCCTTGCTCCGCCCCGAGGCCGAGGAGGCGTTCGAGCAGAACGGCCACCCGGTCGACGGCAAGCTCGACTGCGCGCACGACGCCGAGAACACCGGCGACGTCGTGGTCACCTGCACGGGGACCGGCAAGGACGACGAGAAGCTCAGTCTCACCGCCACGCTCGACCCGGTGCGCATCGCGAAGCAGGAATCCGACGACTACGGGCTGCCCGGCGAGTTCGTCGGCCTGCTCGACGGCGAAGAGCTGTTCATCAGCAACTGCTTCAACTGCAAGGCCGGCTGACCGGAGCACCCGGCCGATGGGCGCCCCGCACAGTTCGGGGCGCCCTCTCGCGCGCCGCGGCACCGAGGAACATCCGTGCCGGTCAGGACGCCGCGACGCCCGCGACGATCACCGCTCCCGGCAGCAGCGGAGCCAGCGAGGACGTGCGGAGCCACCACCGGGGCCAGCGCGGCAGGACGGCCAGCAGGGTGAGGGGGACCCCCGCCAAGCAGGCCGGCACCCCGAAGATGAAGGTCAGCAGGAGCAGGTTCACGACGCCGTTCTGCCACCACTGGGGATCGGCCGCGAGCGTCAGGAGGAACCCGAAGCCGAGGCCCGGGACGCACGAGCAGGCCGCCACGTAGACGATCTCGTCTTCGAGGTCCCTCTTCAGGGCGCACAGCAGTACCAGCGGCATCGCGAAGACGACGTGGCTGATCAGGAGCGAGAACACCGCCGGCACGAGCGGCGACGCACCGCTGTACGACGCGGCCGCGGCCGCCAGCGTCCAGCACACCGCGAGCACGGTCCCGCTGAGGGCGAGGATCTGGGCCACGGCGTCGGACCGCCCTACCGGGGAACTCAACGACACCGCTGCCTCCGGGGAGGGGACCCCGGGGGCCGGGTCCCGCACCCGTAGCGTCCCACGGGCGCCGCCCCCGGGCCAGTGCCCGACCGGACCGCGGCGTATCCGGCACCCGGACCGCGGCGTATCCGGGACCCGGGGCGCGCCGGACCGGTACCGTACCGCCGGGATGTTTCCGACCCGCGTCCGGTGGACAGGCATCAAGGGCGGGATGTCGACGGACTCCACCCCGTTCGGGCAAAACTTTGACAATGACGTCTTTACCTGCGCCGATTCGGCTTCCCTCCCCCGGGGCAGGGGCGGCAGAATGCGGTGAACGCGGCGGCGGTGCACGATCCGGTCAACGGCGGTCGAACATCGCCGCACGGTTGGATTACCGACGTCCGGGGAATCTTGACACGGAACGACGCGTTACACCCACGAGACCGCAAGAGCGCCTGGAGGCACGTACACGATGGCCGAGCGAGCACTTCGCGGAACACGACTCGGGGCAACGAGCTACGAGAACGACCGCAACACCGACCTGGCCCCGCGCCAAGAGGTGACCTACGACTGCCCGCGGGGTCATCGCTTCTCCATTACATTCGCGACTGAGGCCGAGATCCCGTCGAGCTGGGAATGCCGCTTCTGCGGCGACAGCGCGCTGATGGTCGACGGCCGCCAGCCGGAGGAGAAGAAGGGCAAGCCCGCGCGCACCCACTGGGACATGCTGCTCGAACGCCGCAGCGTCGAGGACCTCGAAGAGGTTCTCGCCGAGCGCCTCGCGCTGCTGCGCGCGCGCCGCAAGGAAGAGCAGGAGCACATGCGCGTCGCCAGGCAGCGCCAGACCGTCTGAGCACCCGGCACCGGCACTTCGGGGCCCGCGGCCGACCGGCCGCGGGCCCCACCCATGCCCGCACCCCCCGACCAGACTCACCACGCGCTGCCGGCGGCAACCACCCCGCGCACGTCCGCGCGATCCCACGTGGCTCACGCCATCCCACCCGCGGAATCCGCCCCGCGCACGTCCGCCAATGCGCGCTGTGGCTCACGACGCCTTGCCGCCGGACACCGCCGCGCGCAGCGTGGCGCACAGCGCGTCGAGTGCCGCACTGTAGGCGTGGTCGGCCGGGGTCGCATAGCCCACCATGACGCTGACCGGCCGGGCGGGATCGGCGACGTGCCACGACCGGCCCAAGTCCAGCAGTGCCAGGCCGTGCGCCGCCGCGATGGCGCGCAGTTCGCCTGCCGGTGCGCCGCCCGGCGGCAGTTCCAAGGTGATGTGCAGCCCCGCTGCGGCGCCGCGCGCCCGCACCTCGGGCGCCTCGCACGCCAGTCGGCGCAGCAGCTCGTCGCGCCGGCTCCGGTAGCGCAACCGCCGGGCGCGCACATGCCGGTCGTAGGCGTGCGTGCGGATCAGTTCGGCCAGCACCAACTGGCCGATGACCTCCGTCTGCACGTCGGCGTAGTACTTGGCCTCGGACACAGGTTCCACCAGCCGCCGCGGCAGCACCATCCAGCCCAGCCGCAGGGCGGGCCCCAGCGTCTTCGACACCGAGCCGAGGTAGGCGACGTTCTCCGGGGCCATGGCCTGCAACGCGCCCACCGGCTGCCTGCCGTAGCGGAACTCGCCGTCGTAGTCGTCCTCGATGAGCAGCCCGGACCCCGTGCACGCCCAGTCGATGAAGGCGCGCCGCCGTGCGGGTGAGAGCACAGACCCCAGCACCGACTGGTGCGCGGGGGTGATCACGGCGCCGCCCGCGCCGTCCGGTACCGGAGGGGCCGCGCGTCGTCCCGCTGCCCGTCGACGGGCAGCGGGACGACGCGCGGCCCCGCCCGCCGCACGGCCTCGCGGTGTATCGGCACGCACGGGTCCTCCATCGCCACCGCCGTACAGCCCGCGTCGGCGAGGACGCCGCTGAGCAGGCCGATCGCCTGCATGAAGCCGGAGGTGACGACGATCGTCCCGGGGTCGGCGACGACACCGCGGGTGCGGCCCAGGTACTCGGCGAGCGCCGCGCGCAGTGCCGGATGGCCGCGGGGGTCGCCGATGGCGAAGGCCGCCGCCTCGGTGCGCGGCAGGACCCGGCGCGCGGCGCGCAGCCACTCCTCGACGGGGAACGAGGTGACGTCGGGCCGACCGGGGCGCAGGTCGTGGCGCGGGCCCTGCGGGGTGTGCGCCCCCTCCCCCGCTGGCAGCCCGTCTCGATGCGCGGCGGGGACCGCGGCGACCACGGTCCCGGCGCCTCGGCGTGCCGCCAGGTACCCCTCGGCGACGAGCTGCTCGTAGGCCGCCGTCACGGTGCCGCGGGAGACCGCGAGATCGGCCGCCAGCACGCGCGTGGCGGGGAGTCGGACGCCGGGGGCGAGCCTGCCGTCGCGGACGGCCCGCCTCAGCGCCTGCTCCAGCGCGACACGGCGCCCGCGTGGCTCGGAGTCGAGGTCGAGGTGGAGGTCCAACCCCGATTTGGTCCAGTCGCGGCGCATGGAATTGGACCATAGCACTCCGCCAATCCTCTCCTAGGCTCAAGATCATGAACACCAGGCAAGCCGAAACCGTTTCCGTCCCGTCACGCATCGAGCTGGGAAAACACTCCGCGTCCGTCTACCGGGCGATGCGGGCCTTCGCGAAGGCGGTCGCCGACCTCGGGTTGGAACCGTCGCTGGAGGAACTGGTCAAGATCCGCGCCTCCCAGATCAACGGCTGCGCCTACTGCATCGACATGCACACCATCGACGCCGAGGCGCTGGGCGAGACCCCGCAACGCCTCTATGCGCTGAGCGCGTGGCGGGAGACACCGTTCTTCACCGCGCGCGAGCGGGCCGCCCTGGCGCTCACCGAGGCCGCCACCCTGATCGCCGAGGACGGCGTCCCCGATGAGGTGTACGAGGAGGCGGCCGAGCACTTCGACGAGACGGAACTGGCCGCCCTGATCTGGCTCGTCGCGGTGATCAACTCGTGGAACCGCGCGATGATCACCGCCCGCGCCACCCCGGGAAACCACCACCCGAGGCCCCGACACTAGGTGTCCGGAGTCTTCCCGCCGGTCCTGTCCGCAGTGACCGGCGGTGCCGCGTCCGGGGGTGGGTGCTTTGTGCCCGCTTTCGCACCACCGGGAGCTCCGCAGTCCCATACTGCGCGCGTCGCGGAGTATCGCGCAGCGGGGGCCCGCGGCCGACCGGCCGCGGGCCCCGCCCATGTCCGCACCTCGGGCGCCTCACACGCCGGCCGGCGCAGCGGCTCGCGCGTCGACCCGCCGCGGCGCTACGCCGGGTCGCGGGTGGGGCGCTCGATCTCGGCCGCGATGCCGTCGAGGATCAGCGCGAGGCCGAAGTCGAACTCCTCGTCCAGCGGGCCGTCGCCGGCGTGCTGCGAGGGCGACTCGAAGAGGTCGGAGGCGAACAGCATCGCCGCGTCGGGGAACCGCCCCGGGTCGACGAGCTTCGCGAGCGCCCTGCCGTAGTCCTGCTCCACCTGCGCCTGCTCCAGACCCGCGTCGCGGATGCCCTCGGTGAAGTGCTGCGCCATCAGCGCCATGTGGCGCACGTATCCCGACAGGACGGTCTGGATACCGACCTTCTCCCCCCAGCCGAGCCCGGTGTCGCGGAGGACGCGCAGGCACGCGTCCATCCAGTCCACCGCGTTCGGCCCGCTCGGCGGCCCGGACACCGGCAGGACGGTCAGCCAGGGCTGCTCCGCGTACATCGCCCGCATGGCGATCGCCCATTGCCGCAGCCCTTCGCGCCACCCGCCGGGGACCGCGTCGAGCGCGGGAGCGGCGCCGTAGGCGAAGTCGCCCATGAGGACGAACAGCTCGTCCTTCGACCCCACGTGCCGGTACAGCGACATGGGCGTGTAGCCCAGTTCCTTGGCGACCTTCGCCAGGGTCACGCCTCCCAGCCCGTCGCGGCGGGCGAGGTCGACGGCCGTGCGCACGACGCGCTCGACGTCGAGTTCGGCGGGGCGGCCGAGCCGCCCGCCCACCGGCAGTCGCCATAGTCGTCCCAGCCCAGCGGGCACGTCGTCCTCGACCATGACTGCAAGCTACCCCGGCGTGTGCCTCGATGCCGCGCCGGAGCGGCGCAGGAACGGCACGGCCTCGTTTGTATATGACATATAGTTTCATATATAAATTATCTGCGCGACATGCCCGTGGCACAAGGAGAACCGTGGCCGACACCCGAGACACCGCCGCCCCGCCCCCGACGCGGGGGCCCGTCCGAGGCGGCGAGCGCACGCTCGCCCCCGACCTGGCGCGCGGGGCGATGCTGCTGCTCATCGCCCTGGCGCACAGCCCCACGATGTTCGTCACGGTGGCACCGGCCGTCGACCTGACACCGCACGGCCTCGAACGCGCCTACAACGTCTTCATGTTCACGTTCGTGCACGCGCGGGCGCTCCCGCTGTTCGCCATCATGTTCGGCTACGGGTTGGTGCAGCTCACGCTGCGCCAGGACGCCGCGACCGGGTCGCCCGACGCGGCGCGCAGGGTGCTGCTGCGCCGCAGCGCGTGGCTGCTGGTCTTCGGAGCGGTGCACGGCTGCCTGCTGTTCTCCGGCGACATCCTCGGCGCCTACGGCATCATGGGGATCGTCTTCACGCTGGTCCTGCTCCGCCGCGGCGACCGGGTGCACCGCATCGCGGTCTGGTACATGGGCTTCGCCGCCGTGTACATCGCGGTCCTGGCGGCGCTGTCCGCGTGGGGCCTCGCCACCGGTTCGGGCACGGCGGCGGTGGCCACGACCCCCTTCCCCTCCGCCGAGGCCCCCGACTACCTCTCATCGGTCCTGGCCCGCCTGGGCGAGTGGCCGATGTCGACCCTGGTCCTGTCGGCGATGATCCTGACGGCGTGGCTGGGGGCATGGGCCGCGCGCCACCGCATCCTGGAGGAGCCGGCGAAGCACCGCACGCTGCTGCGGCGCAGCGCCGCGGTCGGGCTCGGCGTCTCCGTGGCGGGCGGCCTGCCGATGGGACTGATGAGCGCCGGGTGGCTGAGCGCCGACGCCGCGACCGCCGCGCTGCTCAAGCGCATGTACGAGGTGTCCGGGGTGTTCGGCGGCATCGGCTACGTCGCGCTGTTCGGCCTGATCGCCCTCGCCGTGTCGCGGGGCGGCCGCGCACCGCGGTCCAACCCCGTCGTCACCGCGCTCAGCGCGCTCGGGCAGCGCTCGATGAGCGGATACCTCTTCCAATCGGTGGCATGGCTGGTGCTTGGGGCCCCGTTCGCGCTCGACCTCGTCCGCGGGGCCGGGAGCCCGACCTTCGCCGCGGCCGGTCTGGCGGTGACCGTCTGGCTCACCACCCTCGCCTGCGCGTACCTGATGCACCGCCGCTCCTACCGCGGGCCGGCCGAGATCCTGCTGCGGCGGCTCAGCTACGGACCTCGGCCGCGTGCCGCCGGGTCCCCGACCGCCGCGCCCTCGACCGGCGCGGACCGCGGCTGAGCGGCCCGGCCACGGTCGGGCGTCTCAGCGCCCGGCCGGGGCCGGGGTCCGGGATTCCGCTGCCGTCCCGCGCTCCCGGCGGCGGGCCCGCAGGTGGTGGCCGACCACCGCGAGGGTCGCGGCGAGGAAGACCGCCTGCATCGCCGTCCGGGGCCACAGTTCGTCGCTGAACGCCGTGGTGACGTCGTTGAGCGCCGCGTAGACGTTCGCGGGGAAGACCGCGACCAGCAGGCCGGCGAGCCCCGCGGCCGCCCACGGCGCGGTCCGCGTCCACAGCAGGCCGGCGGCGCCCGCGAGTTCCAGGACGCCGCTGACCGTGACCAGCAGGCCGGGCGTCGGCAGAGCGGGCGGGACCATGGCGATCAGTTCCTCGCGCAGGCCGATGAAGTGCGCCGTGCCGGTCAGCACGAACATGGCGGCGAGGCCGCCGCGCAGTGCCACGGGCCACGGCCGCAGCCGGCGGACGCCCGCTGCGCCCAGGGCGAGCAGGATCAGGGTGACGATGACGAGGGTGTTGAGCGGAGCCATGGCGCGTCCTTCGGTGCGACGGAATCTTTACACTGACTAGATTCCGCCGCCCCAGCAAACTTGTCAAGGGCTAGATTGGCGCTACCCTGGTGCGCATGACCTCGGACCGCCCCTACCACCACGGTGATCTGCGGGCGGCGGTGCTGGCGGCCGCCGTCGACGCCATCGCCGAGTCGGGGCCCGCGGGCATCCGCCTGCGCGACCTCGCGCGGCGGGCCGGCGTCTCGCACGCCGCACCGGCCTACCACTTCGGCGACAAGGCGGGCCTGCTCACGGCGCTCGCCGCCGAGGGGTTCGCGCTCCTCGCCGACGACCTCCAGCGCACCGGCGAGCAGACGGGGTCGTTCCACGAGGTCGGAGTCGCCTATGTGCGCTTCGCCATCGGGCACCCCGCGCATTTCGCCGTCATGTTCCAGCCCGACCTGTACCACCCCGACGACCCCGGCCTGCTGGCGGCGCGCGCCCGCGCCGACAGCGCGCTCAGCAGCGGGATCGACGCCCTGTCCGACCGGCAGGCCGGGCCCGACCCCGGTGTCGCGGGCACCGCCGCCTGGTCGCTCGTCCACGGGTTCGCCACCCTGTGGCTCACCGGCGCCCTGCCCGGGACGTCCGGAGCGCGCTCCGGCGACGACCCCGAGGCGGTCGCCCGCGCAGTGGTCGACCTGCTGTTCCGCGCCTGACCTCGCCCGGCGGGAAGGGCGCACCGCCCGCCGGGCGCGCGGTCCGGCGAGCCGTCGGTCAGCCCAGCCGTCGGGTCAGCCGTCGGCGATGACCGCTTCGAGGTGGGCGAGCGCGGCGTCGACCCTAGCCGGGTCGGCGAAGAACGGGTCGTCGGGCACCGGCAGGGACGATGCCAGCGCCCAGCCGCGGCCGCGGGCCCACGTCGCGTCGTCGGCACCGACCGCCGCACGGAAGGTGCCGCGCGCCTCGGCGGGCAGGAACTTCCACGCGGGCAGCAGGTCGCACGCCGGGTCGCCCACGGCGAGCGTGCCGAAGTCGATGACGCCGCTCAACCTGCCGTCGACAGCGAGGAGGTTGCCGGTCGCGAGGTCGCCGTGCAGCCACACCGGCGGGCCGTCCCACGCCGGTGCCGCCAGCGCCGCCTCCCACGCCGCCGTGACCGCGTCGGTGTCGACCATGCCCTTGAGCTTGGCGATCTTGGGGCGGACGCGGGCCTCCGCCGCGAGCGAGTCGCGCTCGTCGCCCATGGGCACGCCCCGGAAGGCGTTGCTCCGCCGGGGACCGGGCCCGCCGGTGGGGTCGGCCCGCTGCAAGGCGGTGATGAACCCGGCAAGGTCGACCGCTGCCTGCTCGGGGTCTGCGAGCCCGTCGGTGGTGGCGGTCTCGCCGTCCAACCACCGGTAGACCGACCACGGGAACGGGTAGCCCTCGCCCGGCCGGCCCATCGCGAGCGGTTCGGGAACGGGCAGCGGCAGGAGCGGTGCGAGCCGCGGCAGCCACTCCTGCTCCCGCTCCACCTGCCCGACCCACTGCGCGAAGCGCGGCAGCCGCACGCTCAGGTCGGCGCCCAGCCGGAAGGTCGCGTTGTCCATCCCTGACAGCGGCACCGGCGCGATGGGCAGCTCCGCCCATTGCGGGAACTGCGCGGCGAGCAGCCGGCGGACGAGGTCCGTGCCGACCTCGACGGCGGGATCGTCGTCGGATTCGCCTGTGGACATGGGTCTCTTCCTCCCGTGGGCAACGAGGCCCCATCCCACCGCGGGGGCCGCCCGATGTCCATCGAATTACCCGGCGGCGGCCTGCCGCACGTGGCGCCGCCGACCGTCCGGTGCGCCCGAACCGCCTCTATCACAGCTGTGATAATCTCGGCTTCATGCCGAACAGCACCGACGGGCGCGACACCGCACGCCTGCGGATCCTCGACGCCGTGTTCCGGCTGGTGGAGCGCAACGGGGTCGCCGAAGCGTCGCTGCGCAAGGTCGCCGCCGAGTCCGGCATCAACATCGGGTCAGTGCGGCACTACTTCGGCAGCCACGAGGCGCTCATGGCGGCCGCCGCCACCGAGATCGGCGCGCGGATGGACCGCCGCGCCGACCCCGCGTCCATGCGTCCCGTCCGGCCCGGCGACACCGCGGGCCGCCGCGCACTGCTCCAGCAGGTGGCCGACTCCGTGCTCCCCGCCGAGCCCGAGGGCGGCACGGAACTCCTCGTGCTGGGCGAGTTCGTCGCGGCCGCGCGGATCCGCCCCGAGTTCCGGCCGCTCGCCGAACGCATGGGACGCGACCTGCGCGCGCTCGTCCGCGACGCCCTGCGCCTCGCGGGGGTACCGGACACCGAGGTGCAGACGGAGCACTTCGTGGGGCTCCTCATCGGCCTGTCCTTCGAGCTGGTCTACCCGCACGGGTCGACCGGGTCGCCGGCACCGCGGGACGTCGTCCGCCACCACATCGCGGCGCTCGTCCCCGGGTAGCGCACACCGCCCTTCCCCCGCACCCCGTCCTACGCGTGCCCCGGCACGCCGGACCCCGATTCCAGGAGGGCACCACCGTGCCTGGATGGCTTCTCGCGCTCGCCGCCGGAGCGCTCGTGTTCTACACCGACGACTACGTGATCGCCGGCGTCATCCCCGAACTCGCCGCCGAACTGCGCGTCAGCACCGCCGCGGCGGGGCAGCTTGTGACCGTCTTCTCCCTCACGGTCGCCGCCGCCGCGCCGGTCGCGGCGGTCCTCACGGCCCGGATGCGCCGGCGGACCGTGCTGACCTGGGCCGCCGTCGTGTTCACCGCGGCGAACGCCCTGGCCGCCGTGACGCCCGGCTTCGAGGTCCTGCTGGGCCTGCGCGTCCTCGCGGCGCTGGCGGCGGCGTCGGCGACGCCGGCCCTGTTCAGCTCGGCGGCGCAGCTCGCCCCGCCGGGGCAGATCGGCCGCCACGTCGCGGTCGTGGCGTTCGGCGTGACGGGCGCGATCGCCGTGGGCGTCCCCGCCGGGACGTGGATCGGCGGGGCGCTGGGCTGGCGGGCGACGTTCGCGGTGATGGCCGCGGCCGGGGCGCTGGCCGCGGTCGGGTTCGCGACGCAGATTCCCCGCCGGGCCGGCGCAGGAGCGGCCCTCGGCCTGCGGGCGCAGGTTGCCATCGTGCTCCGCCCCGCGATCTCGCTGGGCCTGGCCGCGAACCTGGTCCTGATGCTCGGCTCGATGATGCTGCTGACTTACTTGGCGCCCTTCGCGTCGGCGCTCGCCTCGACCGGGACGGGCGGCCGCGGCGTGCTGTTCGCGATCGCGGGCATCGCCGGGATGGCCGGCATCTGGGCGGGCGGCCTCGCGACCGACCGGTGGGGGCCGGACCGCACCCTCGTCATCGGGGTCGCGGCGTTCGTCGCGGCCATGGCCGCGCTGGCGCTGCTGTGGCCGCTGCGTCCGGTCCCCATAGCGGTCCTGGTGCCGATCGTGGCCGTGTGGGGCGCCGCCGCGTTCTGGAACTCCCCCGCCGTGCAGGCGCGGCTGCACCTGCTGGCCGGGCACGCGTCGGCGCAGGCGCTGGCGGTGAACACCTCGGGGACCTATCTGGGGGTCGCCGCGGGCGGCGCCGTCGGTGGGGTGGTGCTCGCTCACGGGGGGATGGCGCTGCTGCCGGTCGTCGCGGGCGGCGCGGGGCTGGCCGCTGTCGGGCTGTTCGTGCTCGCGGCGTCGCGCACGGCGACGCCGCAGCCCGAAGACGCAGGTCACGGCGTCGACCGCCGAGACGACTGAAGATCAACGAAGGAACTTCGGAGAGGACGGAACCGCCCCGGCACCCCTGGCGTCGGAGGTGCCTGAGAGCAGGGCGCCGAGTGAACCGTTCACCGATCGAAAAAACGATTTACGCGTATCGATTGGCAGAAAAACGGTCGGCACCGGCCCAACTGTTCGAATAGTGGCACACAGGTGCTAGGTTCGTCCGAATCCACCGAGAAAATGCACAATGGAGTCTTCTATGTCCAAATCGATTAATTCGCGGCGCTTCCTCTTCGGGTTTCTGCTCGCGGGCTCCATGGTGGCCCTCACCGGTTGCGGTGCGATCGCCGATGCCGTCGACGAGGCCGCGAAGGAGGCCGAAGCGGAGTCCTCGCCGTCCGCGTCGCCCGGCGAGCAGAGCACCGACGTGCACGAGATCAAGGTCGGCGACTGCATGAACGACCAGTCGGTCGAAGAGCAGGTCACCGAGCTTCCCATCGTGCCGTGCGAAAAGCCCCACGACTCGGAGGTCTTCGCGAACGGCGAATCGGCCTCGCCCGAGTGGCCGGGCGAGGAGGCCCTCTCCACCGAGGCCGACGAGCTCTGCGAATCCAAGTTCGCCGACTTCGTCGGGATCTCCTACGACGAGTCGTCGCTCACCATCGGCTCCTACAACCCCAGCAAGGAGTCCTGGGCCGACGGCGACCGGCGGATCGACTGCATGATCGGCGACGCCAACGGGCAGGTCACCGGGTCCCTGAAGGGCTCGGCACGGTAGCGCCGCCGCCCCCGGCCACCGCTCCGGCGCGCGCCCCGCGGGAGTGGTGGCCGACCGCCCGTCGGCGCGGCGGTCCGGACCGGAGGACGCGGGACCGGCCGCCCCGCCCCTCTCCGGCCCTGAGGTCGGCCGAGTCGGCGGAATCCGCCCCCATTTGCCGCAGTTCGTCCCTGCGGATCCTGCCCGAAACCGTCCCCGGAGGGCACCGTCCTCGGCGGACGCGGAAATTCGCGGCACCGGCTCCCTGAAAAGGACGCGCGATTCCCGCGCGCATGGCCGAACCGCGCGAACCGACGTGCGGCAATCGGACCATCGGGCCGCCATGATCGCGGCCGCCGGACCGCCGATGGCCGCTGCCTGCCGGAGCCGGCGGCGATGCGGCGCGCACCGGGGGCGCCGGTACGGCGTCCAACCGTGCGCACGGTCAAATATATGCATCCGCATATATATGCGCTAGCATACGCTCATGTCGCTACGGCACGCCATTCTCGGGATCCTGTCCATCCAGCCGATGAGCGGCTACGAGCTGAAGAAGGTCATCGACGAAAGCGTCGGCCACTTCTGGACGGCCGACCAGTCGCAGGTGTACCGCACGCTGGCCGGCCTGGTGGCGGACGGCCTCGCGGCCCGCCGCACCGTGGTCCAGGAGGAGCGGCCCAACCTGCACCTGCACAGCGCGACCGGCCCCGGGCTGGCCGAACTGGACCGGTGGCTGGCATCGCCGCTGCCGTCGCAGCCGACCCGCGAACCCTTCCTCGCCCGGCTCTTCTTCGCCGACCGGATGCCGCCGGAGGAGATCACGGAACTGCTCGACACCCGCCGGCGGGACGTCCGCGCGCAGCTGGCGGCCCTGGAGGCGATCGCCGTCCCGGCGGAGTCCGCCGAGACCGGGCAGGTCCTCCGGCTGGCCACCCTCGCCTACGGCATCGCCCACGCCAAGGCCGAACTCGACTGGCTCGACGACACCCGACGACGCCTGGAGCGGAGCACCCCATGAGCCGGACCGCCTCGGCAGTACTCGACCGGGTCGCGGCGCGGTACGCCGCCGATCCGCGGGTGTCGGCGATGAGCATGGCGATCGATCAGCCGTCCACCGGGTTCTCCTGGAGCCACGGCGACACCGGCCGGTCCTACTTCGTCGCCAGCATCACCAAGCTGTACACCGTCGCGATGATCATGCAGCTTCGCGACGAGGGGGCCCTGGCACTCGACACCCGCGTCGCGGAGCTGCTCGGCGCCGACACGATGCGCGGACTGAACGTGCACGGCGGCCGCGACCACGGTCCGGCCATCACGGTGCGCGAGCTGCTGACGCAGACGTCCGGCATCCCGGACTACTTCGAGCAGCGGCGGCCCGACGGCGGCACGTACCTGGCCGACATCCTGCGCGCCGACGCCGCCTCGACCTTCGAGGACTTCCTCGCGATGGCGCGGGCCCTGCCGAGCCGGTTCGCCCCCTCGGAGCCGGGCCGGGCGCAGTACTGCGACACCAACTACCAGCTGCTCGGACGCGTCATCGAGGCCGCCACGTCCGCACAGTACGAGGACGCCCTCCGCCGCCGGGTCACCGAACCGCTCAGCCTGCACGACACCTGGCTGTTCACCCCTCGCACGCTCGATCGCCACGACGAAGCGGCGACGATCCTGCACGGCCGTACCCCGGTGCGCATCCCGCAGGCGATCGCCTCGTTCCCGCCCGACGGCGCGGTGGTGTCGACGGCGGCCGACCAGCTGCGGCTCATCCGCGCCTTCATGGAAGGGGAGCTGTTCCCCACGCGGTACCTGAGCGAGATGACCGCGCACTGGAACCCGGTGTTCTCCCGGCTCGACCCCATCGACTACGGGATCGGGATCATGCGGTTCGCACTCCCCCGCTGGCAGTCGCCGTTCGCGCCGGTCCCGGAGATGATCGGCCACTCGGGCGCGTTCGGGAGCGTGCTCTACTGCGTCCCCGAACGCGGCCTCTACGCGGCGGGCACCGTCAACCAGATGCGCCCCCGCAGCCTCGCCCACCGGGTCCTGCTGCAACTCGTCGCCAGGGTCCGGTGAGGGGCCGCGCGCTCCGTGCGGTGCGCGGTGCGGCTCAGGTGTCCACGCTCTTGAACGGGTTGGCGGTGTTGCCGACCAGGTCGGCCACCGAGTCGAGGATGAGCGTGGGGCGGTACGGGAAGACCTCGGCGGTGCTGGCGTCGGAGATGCCGGACAGCACCAGCACGGTCTGCAAACCCGCTTCGAGCCCGGAGGAGATGTCGGTGTCCATGCGGTCGCCGATCATCAGGGTGCTCTCGGAGTGCGCGCCGAGGTTGCGCAGCGCCGAGCGCATCATCAGCGGGTTGGGCTTGCCCACGAAGTAGGGCGCCCGGCCGGTGGCCTTCTCGATGAGCGCGGCGACCGCCCCGGTGGCGGGCAGCGAACCGTCGCGGCTCGGGCCCTTCTCGTCGGGGTTGGTGGCAATGAAGCGCGCGCCGCCCTCGACCATCCGGATGGCCCTGGTGATGGCCTCGAAGCTGTAGGTGCGGGTCTCGCCGAGCACCACGTAGTCGGGGTCGCGGTCGGTGAGGACGTAGCCGATGTTGTGCAGGGCCGTGGTCAGACCGGACTCGCCCACCACGTAGGCGCTGCCGCCGGGACGCTGCTGGTCGAGGAACTGGGCGGTCGCAAGCGCCGACGTCCAGATGGAGTCCTCGGGGATGTCGAGGCCGGTGCGGTGCAGCCGGGCCCGCAGGTCACGCGGGGAGTAGATGGAATTGTTGGTCAGGACCATGAAGGGGACGCTGTTCTCGCGCAGCTCGGCGATGAAGGCGTCGGCGCCGGGGACCAGGTGCTCCTCGCGAACGAGCACCCCGTCCATGTCCATGAGGTAGTTCCACCGCGGTTCGGTCATCACGTACCGATTGTCCCTGTTTCACGCTGCGATGGCGAACCGACGTGCGTCACACCGACCCCAGGAATTGCCGAACCTTGGACACGCGATGGCACGGGTGAGCCGATGGGCGTCGCTGCGCGGGGCCCATCGCTTGGCGCACGTTGCGGAACCGATGAATCGGGGCGGGCGTCGAAAGGCGCATGACCGAGAGAGCCGGACCGATCATCCTTGCCCTCACGCTGGCCGCCGGGGTGCTCACGGGCTGCGCCCAGGACGACGAGGGTGCGGACGCCGTCCGGGCCGGGCGGACGATCCCCTTTGAACTCACCACGCATTGCGGAATCGACGAGGCCCGTATCGGGTCGACGTACTTCGAGGCGGAGACCCCGCTCTCCGACGGTTCGGGCAACCCGCCCGAAGGGTGGGACAGCCCGACCCAGCACGGCACGATGACCTTGAAGTCCGAGGCGAAGGCCGTCTTCACCGACGATGCGGGACATGAGGTGGAGTTCCGCGCCCGGTCCGATGCGCGCGAATTCAAGCGCATCTGCCGTTAGTGCTCCGGTGGAGTGCTAACCGCCGTTGGGGCGCTTGGGGCGCCATTCGAAGCGGATGTCGGGCTCGCGCTCCTCGTTGCGGCGGCCGTCGGTCCGCTGCGCCTCCACGAAGCCGTGGGTGCGGTAGAACCGCTGCGACGGGACGTTGACCTGGAAGGTCCACAGCGACAGCCCGGCCGGGCGGCGCCGCTTCGCCACCCCGACGAGCGCGCCGCCGATCCCCCGCCCCCACCACGGCGGGTCGACGTAGAGGTGGTCGAGGATCGCGCTGTCGAGCACCATCATCGCGATGACCTCGCCGTCGGCCACCGCCACCCACGCCTCGCGCGCCGGAACGACCATGATGCGGAACCAGGTGCGGATCTGCTCATCGGGGCGCGCACGGCGCACCGTGGGCAGTGCGGCGTTGAACGAGCGCAGCCACACGTCGGCGACCGCCGCTGAATCGGCGGGCCCGGCGCGTCTGAGCTCGATGTCGTCGGAGTTCACCCCTGCCCACGCTCCCGGACCACCGGCACCGCCGGCTCGGGGCACGGTATTCCGCAGTGTGGCTCCGCTGCGGCCCTGTGTCTACTGCCGCAGTGCCGTGGCGCGGTTATCCGCGTGATTCGGAGTCGATCGCGCTCGGCGGGTCCTCGGGCTCGCGGCGCTGCTGCTCGTTCTCGACAACGGTGCCCCTGATGACCGTGCCGCTGCCGGGACGCCCGTCGTCGGGGCGGCGCACGCGCACGCCCATCGCCGCGAGATCGGTGTCCATGCGCGCCTGCATCTTCTCCATACGCCGGCGCGCCCAGCCCTGGAAGGCCCAGCGCAGTGCGGGCCGGGTGAACGGGAGGGACAGGAGCGCGCCGAGCGCGGCGGTGATGAAGCCGGGGATGATGAGCAGGATGCCGCCGACCATCACCATGAGTGTGTCGAGGAGGCCGACCTCGGGCTCCTTGCCGGTGCGCATGGCGGCGTCGGCGTCGCGGAACGCCTTCGTGCCCGCCCGCCGGACCACGAACACCCCGCTCACGGTCAGCGCGAAGAGCGCGCCGATGGTCCACGGCACGCCGATCCAGCCGGCGACGACGACCATCAGCCAGATCTCCAGGAACGGCAGCGCCATGAGGGCGATGACGATCAGCAGCGGCATTGGGCACCATCCTCACGGCGTTCGCCGGGCGCTCGGTTCGTTGGTCGGTCTTCGGTCGGTCTTCCGGTTCCCATTGTGGCAACGCATCGGGGGGCGTGTTCGTTCCCGCGGCGCCGCGCGCGGGGCACGGACGCGGGGCTCGGTCCGCGCGTCCCGGTCCCGGCCACCGCGGGTCGGCGCCGCACCGCCTTGACAGCCCGCGCGAACGGGTCAATTATCGAAAACCCACGGAAGAATTCCGTCATTTCATGATCTTTTCCCTCAATTGACCGCCCGCGGATTCATCGCTCCCCCGGGCGCTTTTACGTGATCCCCTCGTCACCCATCGCAGCGGAATGTTCTTCCGATAATTCCGATCGTCAGTGCCGACGATCAAGGCGAATGGAGAATTCCATGTCCACGGAGAACTGGCGGGATCGGGACGCGCGGCTCAAGGAAGAGCGCGCCGAGAAGGAGCGGCAGGAACGCGAGACGCAGGCCCTGCTGACCAAGGAGCTGACAGCGGTCCCCATGGTCGACGTCAAGGAGGGGCCCACCACGTCCTTCCGCGCGGCGGGCAAGGGCCAGGAGCCCTGGGACCTACTGAAGGGCGGCGGGTTCAAGCACCGCACGCACCCGCACACCGGCGGCCACCTGCTCACCGTCCTCCAGCGCCTCTACGCCCCCACCGGCCTCGGGGTCTCCGCGATCATCGAGGGCTACCGGCGCTCCAACACCAACAGCGTGGAGGGCCCGTTCATCTCGGTCGGGCCGCTCAAGGACGACTCGCAGGGGTCGTCGAGCTCCCGGTGGTCCTACGCGTTCACGGTGCCCGCGATGCGCAGGGTGATGGTCACGAAGGAACTGCTCGGCCTGCCCGCGATCGCGATGAGCGACGCCGACGCGAAGGTCGAACTCTACATGGACGTCCCCGACGTCACCCGCGCCACAATGGTCGCACTTCGATCTCCGGGCCCATTCAATTTCATCGAGACGACCTGGATGAGCGCAATTCCCGCGGAATGGATATTCGCCTGGTCCGGTCTTAGCGGGCCGCCGTGGAAGCAGGTGTACCGGAAATTCGACCAGGACACCATTGACACCTACCTGTCCATCCTCAAGAGGTACGGCGTCTCCGTCGACTAGTCATGGTCGGCACCCCCCTCCACCGGATTGACTGCGAGGACGCAGGCGACCGGCGGGGAGAGGGGGAGGGTCTCCACACGGGCCCGGGTGAAGCCCGCCCGGGTGAGCAGATCGTGCAGTTCCCGCCCTGCTCGGGCGGTCGTATCGGCGGTGGCCCCGGCGCAACGGGGCTGGCCCGCGAGTGCGATGCGGCCGCCCGGGCGGAGCAGCCCGCGCAGTTCGCCGAGCCGGCGGACCGGGTCGGGCCAGAACCCCAGCGAGTTCACCGCGACGACGGCGTCGAGCGGGGTGTCGAAATGCGGCAGCCGGTCCACTGGGGCGTGCCGCAGGTCGACCCGCCCGGCGCGGATCGCGGCCGCGTTGCGCCTGCGGGCCCTGCGGGTCATGACGTCGGAGTGGTCGATGCCGTAGACGCGTCCCCGGCTTGCGTGGCGGGCCAGCTCGGCGATTGCGAGGCCCGGGCCGAACCCGACTTCGAGCACCCGGTCCGTGGGCCGGACGTCGAGCAGGGACACCACCCACAGATTCCGCCGCCGGTTGGTGGCGCGGTGGGCCATGACCCACCCGGCCAGCCGTCCGAGTACACCGCGCGGGCGGCCGAACTGCCGCACGACCTGCGTGGTCAGGCGCTGCTTGAGAGATGTCGATGTCATGGGCGCAAGTCAACGGCTTCAAGTACACTTGAAGTCAACATGGCGGACGAACAGACCACGCAGCGGTTGACCATCGGAGAGCTGGCCGCGGCCACCGGGGTCGCCACCTCGGCGCTGCGCTACTGGGAGGAACTGGGGCTGATTCCCGCCCCGGCCAGGGTCTCCGGCCAGCGGCGGTACCCCCGCTCGGCCGTCGAGCTGGTCGGCCTGATCCTGCTGTTCCAGGACGTCGGTTTCACACTGCGCGAGACCAGGACCCTCGTCGCGTCGCGGTCCACTGAACCCGCCGCCTGGCAGGAACTCCACCAGCGCAAGCGTGCCGAGCTCGATGAGCTGATCGCCCGCGCCCAGGCGGCGCGTACCGCCCTCGACCACGGGCTGGCCTGCCCGCACGACGACATCCAGCGCTGCCCCACCTTCGCCGGAATCCTCGCCGCGCGCATCGCCGGCACGCCCCTGCACGAGGCCCACACCCATTGACGCGGGTCCGCGTACCGCCGCGGCCGCCATGGGGCCTGACAGCGCGGGAGCGGGGAGTCAGCGGATGCGGGCGCCCGCGGGGGTCTCCACGGTGATCTCGCCGCCGAGGCGGTGGCCGTCGGCGAGTTCGAGGTCGTCGCCGCTCCAGAAGCGGCCGGGGTCGTACCAGTTGGGGCGGCGCCCCGCGGGCAGCAGTCCCATGGCCTCGTAGGTGAGCGCGACCACCTCGGCGCAGTAGGCGGTCTCCAGGCGGCGCTCCTCGGCCTCGCTGCCGCGGCGGTTCCACCGCAGCAGCCGCGGGCGCCGGGGGACCCTGCCGTACAGCCAGCGGCCGGCCATCTGCGCGGTGGACGGGAACGGGGTGCCGTCGAGGCGGGCCACGGTGCGCAGGGCGGCGTCCTCCATGGCGCGGCCCGCAGCGGGGCTGAGCTGGCGCAGCCACGCCCGCTGCCCGTACCGGTTCGCCCAGGTGAGCACGGCGGAGCGCAGGTCGTGGAGTTGGACGCCGCGGTGGTGGTTGCCCGACCACATGTCGGGCAGCGAGCGGCCCAGTTCGGCGTGCCACATCAGCGGGGGGAGGTCGTCGATGACGACGGACATGCCCACGTGGTTGATGGGGCTGTTCGTGGTGGCCTGGATCGCGCGGTCGGCCACGCTGCTCCCGCGGAACAGCCACACGTCGCCGGTCCGCGCGAGGTCCACGGCGCTGTCGAGATCGATGCTGCTACCCGTCACCCCGCCAGCTTAGAAGGTCCACCGCCCACCCGGCGCACAAGCGGCAATGCCACCGCGTCGTCACCGGCACCCCGATGGGACCGGGACATCCACTTATCAGGCGCCGAAAGCACCGTTAGAATCACGCAATGGGACGCCCGCCGTGTTTCCCGATCATCACGATGATCGCGGCGTCCGCCCTTCTCGCATCCGCGCAGTTCCCGGTATTCCCGGCCGGTCCCGATGCCGGCGAATCACCGCGCTGGATTTCCGCCGGGCCCGCGTCCTTTCTGATCCGATCGGAACTGTTCGCGTTTCCGCCTCCCGGTCCCGCCGACCGCATTCCCCGGATCCTGTTCCTTGCGCTGCCGCTCGCCGCCTGCTGCGCGGCGCTGCGCGCCACCCGGACGCCGCCCCGCACCGCGCATCCACCCCTCTCGCCTGCGGGTTCCCCGGCCCGCGATGGAGATGAGAACGCCTATGAGGTCACGCCCGCACACCCCCGGCTCTCCGGCGAGAAGGGCCCGGTATGAGTCCGGCGCCGACCGCCCCGCACACACCGGTTCGCGCGTCGGGTCGCTCCTGAAGCGCCCACTGACGTGGGTACTGGTGATCGTCCTCGGCGTCGCGGCGGCCAGCCTCCAGGACGTCCTTTCGCAGACCCTCAACTCGGTCGTCCCGCTCGACCGCATCGCCGGAAAGGCGGCGACGGACAACGCGATCGACATCGTCAGCGTCGAGCACACTCCGCTCGATGAGGAGGGCAGGTCCCTGGTGGTGCCCGGCGCCCCCGATCCCGCCCTGACCGAGCGCCGGATCTACGATTTGGAACCGGGCGGGTCCACGGCGGGCATCCGCGCCCCGGTCAGCGCGGGATCCACGGCGTGGCAGGTCGTTCTGGAGGGGCGGGCGCAGCAGCAGGTCCGCATCACCGACATCGTGCCCGTGATCGAGGAGGGGGCCTGCTCCGCCCCGCTCAAGGGAACGCTGGTCCAGTTCTTTCCCGGCGGCGATGCCGGCGTGATCCCGTTGAACGTCGCCATCGACGACCCCGAGCCCACGCTGCGCCACCTGTCCGGAAAGAACGAGGGAGAGCCCTACTTCACCGGGCCCAATGCCCGCCACATCACCCTCGACCGCGCCGAGACCGAGGGGCTGCTGCTCCGCGCGGAGGCGTCCACGGGCTACTGCCGCTGGCGCTACCGGATCGAGTACCTGGTGTCGGGCGAGAAGGGGACCACCACCCTGAGCGGACCCGAGGGGCGCCCCTTCGCGCTGACCGCGCTGCGCGCCGATGCCGCCGACTACCCGACCGTGCTCCTCGAACCGCTCGGGTGCGGCCGGTTCCACCGGCTCACCGGGGCGGAGTACGCCGAAGCACTCGGCGGCGAACCGCCGGCGACCGGGCCGATGCCCGACGGCGTGTGCGAGGCGCTGGAGGGCGCCGGGGGCTCGTGACGGGCGCCGTCATCCGTCGAAGGCCCTGTCCCAGTCCGCGGTCCACTCCTCGCGCAGGTCGATCCAGTCCCGGTGGTGCGCGAAGTAGGGGTCGACCTCGTCGATCGACGGGAGCGCGTCGCCGTACAGCTCCGGCCGCGACGCCTCGGTGTTCACCGGGTAGTCGATGCCCTCCTCGGCGAGGACCGACTGGCCGTGCTCGGACAGCGCCCAGTTGAGGTACACCCGCGCCGCGTCGCTGTGCCCGGCCTTCGCGACCGCCCCGATGTAGAAGTTGAACATCGGCGCCCCGTCCGCCGGCCACAGGTACTCCACCGGAGCGCCCTGCTGCTGCAACCTGCCGACCTCGGGCAGCCGGATGGCGGCGATCCCCACCTCGCCGCGGCCCAACTGCCCGGCGAGGGTGTCCGCGGAGTCCGTCAGCGACGGCTCGGACGCGGCGAGCTCCCGCAGGTACCGCTCCCCGAACCGCTTGCGCAGGAACAGGGCGAGGCCCCACCCGCCCGCACCCTGCGACGCCCGCAGGAGCCCGATCCGCTGCTCCCCGCGGCCCGCGTTGGGCAGCTCCCGCCACGATCGCGGCACCTCGCCCGGACCGACGAGGTCGCTGTTGTAGGCGATCACGGTGGCGGCGGAGCTCAGCGTGTAGAAGCGCCGGTCGGGCGCCTTGAACCGCGCGGGGATGTCGTCGTCGGCCGGCACCGTGTGCTCCGCGAAGACGCCGTCGGAGACCAGAGCGTGCACAAGGGACTCGTCGGGCATCGCGATGACGTCGGCGGACAGGCTGCCGTTGCGCTTCTCGTCCTCGATCCGCTCGAACAGCCGGTTGTTCGGTTCCTGCACGCCCTCCACCGCGATCCCGGTGTCCCGCTCGAACGCGTCCTTCATCGCGTCGTTGCCGACGTCGTTCAGCGAGGTGTAGACGGAGACCTCTCCCTCGTCCCGCGCCGCGGCCATGAGCCGGGCCCCGGCGATGACCTCGCCACCGACGGCCAGCACCCCGCTGTCCTGGACGGCGCGGCCCGTCGTGCCGCACGCCGCGGTCACCAGTGCCAGGGCCACCGCCGCGGCGAGTCCCGGCGTCAGGCCCGGTGGTGTGGTCCGCATGGTGCCCTCCCGCTATGTGGGACACACGCCTGGCGGCAGTCAACTGCCCAGGTCAGCGTGATCGAACCACGAGCGGGCGGGTGCCGGGTCGGGCCGGGCCGCGGAGCGGGCCGCGGCGGGGGCGGGTTCCGATAGCCTGCGGGCATGAAGTGGTGGAAGGTCGTCGGCTTGGCCGGTTTCGCGGGGGTCGCCGCGACCGGTGTGGTGATCGCGCGGGCCGAGCGGCGGCGCCGCGCCTATACCCCCGAGGAGATCCGCGAGCGGCTGCGGTCGCGGGCCGCCGAGGGCGCCGCGCAGGGCACCGCGGCGGCGCCCGCGCACCCGGAGCGTCCGGTCCCCCGAACCCGCGCGGCCCTCGACGCCGTGCGGCACCGCGCCGCAGCGCTGCGCGCCCGCGCCACCGGCCTGGCGCGGCGCGCCGGTGCCGCCGCGAGCGGGCGGCCGCGCGGCGGGTGAGCGTCCCCCGGGATCAGCGGGTCAGGTAGCGGGTGGCGGCCTCGGCGTAGCGTTCGCGCAGGCCCGGGACTTGCGGGGCCTCGCTGCGCTCCGGCGCGCCGAACAGGGCGTCCCAGCGGGGCGGTGCCGCCGACCCGCTGAGGACCCAGGCGGCCTGCCGGGCCGCGCCGTCGGCCACCCGCTCGCCCGGGCCCGGCAGCAGCACCGGGACCCCGAACACCGCCGGGGCGATGCGGCGCACCGCCTCCGACTGCGCCGCGCCGCCGATGAGGCGCACCGCCGTGACCCGGGCCCCCTGCGCCGCGAGCGCGTCGAGGCCCACGGCGGTGCCGCAGAGCATGCCCTCGACGGCCGCGCGGGCGAAGTTCTCGCGGGTGGCGTTGGCGAGGGTGAGGCCGTGGACGGCGCCGGTCGCGTCGGGCAGGTTGGGGGTGCGCTCGCCTTCGAGGTAGGGCACCAGGGTCAGGCCCCCGGCGCCGGGCCGCGCGGCGAGCGCGAGCGCGCTCAGCTCCGCCAGGTCCACGCCGAGCATGGCGGCGGTGGCGTCGAGGACTCGGGCCGCGTTGAGCGTGCACACCAGCGGCAGGAAGGCGCCGGTCGCGTCGGAGAACCCGGCGACGAGGCCGCTGGGATCGTCGGCCGGCTGCTCGGAGCGGGCGAACACGGTGCCGGAGGTGCCGAGGGAGACGACGACGTCCTCGGCTGCGTCCAGGCCGAGGGAGGCCGCCGCGTTGTCGCCGGCGCCGGGGCCCAGCAGCAGGCCGCCCGGCCCGCGGACGGCGCGGGTGGGCCCGGCGACGTCGGGCAGCAGCACGTCGTGGCCCAGCGCGCGGACGAGCAGGTCGCGGCGGTAGGTGCCGGTGCGTCCGTCGAAGTAGCCGGTGCCCGAGGCGTCGGAGCGGTCGGTGACCAGGTCGCCGAGATCGGTGGAGCCGGAGAGCTTCCAGGTCAGCCAGTCGTGGGGCAGGCACACGGCGGCGGTGCGGGCGGCGTTCTCGGGCTCGTGCTCGGCGAACCAGCGCAGCTTGGCGACGGTGAACGAGGCGACCGGCACGAGCCCGACCGCTTCGGACCAGTACTCGGCGCCCAGCTCGGCGACCAGGTCGGCGGCCGCCTGCGCGGAGCGGGTGTCGTTCCACAACAGGGCCGGGCGGACGACCTCGCCGTCCTCGTCCAGGCAGACCATGCCGTGCTGCTGGCCCGCGACGCTCACGGCGTCGACGCCGTCGAGCCCGCCCGCGTCGTCGAGGGCCGTGCGCAGGGCCGTCCACCAGTGCTCGGGGGCGACCTCGGTGCCGTCGGGGTGATCGGCCCGCCCGGCGCGCACCAGTGCGCCGGTCTCGCTGTCTCGGACCACGACCTTGCACGACTGGGTCGAGGAGTCCACTCCGGCGACGAGTCCCATGGTCGGCCACCTATCCGCTGTTCGCTGCTGCTGTCGTCGGGGTCCCGGCGGCACCGGGGTCCGGCGCGCCCCCGGACGGTCCCGCGCGGCGGGGGTCCGCGCCGCGGCGCACATCCGCACCTTCTCAGTCCAGCAGGCCGCGCGCCACGGCGGAGTCGGTCACCAGGGTGGAGATCAGCCCGGTGCGGAGCATGACGGCGATCGCCTCGGTCTTGTGCTCGCCGCCGGCGACGGCGACGACCTCGGGGACCCGCCGCAGCTGGGCGGCGCTGACGCTGAGCACGCGGTCGTCCAGTTCGGTGCGGACCTGGGCGCCGTCGGCGTCGAAGAGCTGCGCCGACATCTCGGCGCGCACCCCGAGTGCCGCGCACCGTTCGCGCAGCGCAGGGTCGATGCTCTGGTAGACGGTGGAGGAGTGCTCGTCCCAGCCCCCGATGGCGACGACCGCCGTGGTCAACCGGTCGAAGTGGGCGAACGCCGCGGCGATGCCGGGGTCGGCGCGCAGGGTGGCTGCGGTGGCGGCGTCGGGCAGGATCAGCGGGGCGTAGACGGGGTAGGCCGGGCCGCCGGAGAGCTGGGCGGCGCGGCGGACCGTCTCGACGGAGCCGGCGCCGTCGGTGCGCGCCGAGAGGACCCCGTTGAGCTGGACGGTGGTGCACCGGGGCAGGCGGGTCAGCTCGGCGCCCATGACCTGGAGGGTCCGCCCCCAGGCGAGGCCGAGGACGTCGTCGGGGGTGACGATCTCGCCGAGGAGGTCGGCGGCGACGGTGCCGAGCTGCTGGCGGGTGTGGGCGGGGTCCTCGGCGGCCGCCACGACGATGGCGCGGCGCAGGCCGAAGGTGTCGCGGAGGCGGTCGGACAGCTCGGCGTCGAGGCGGGTGGGCAGGCGGATGTCGATGCGCACGATGCCGCTCTCGCGCGCGGTCTCCAGGGCGCGGGCGACCTTGAACCGGCTGAGGCCGAACTCCTCGCCGATCTCGATCTTGGAGCGTCCGTCGAGGTAGAAGCGCCGCGCGATCGCGGAGACGAGGACGAGTTCGGCGGGGCCCCTGACCGGGGTCTTCTCCGCGCTCATCGGGGCGGGGGCGTCGCCAGGACGCTCGTCCGCTGCTTCGCTCATGTGAGTCCGCCCATGCTCATTCGCAAATCCTACGTTGACATCCGGTTTCCGCCGGGTTTTCAATGAGCCTAAATCAAATGTGACTGGTGCCGCTCAGATGAGCAAGGTGCCGATGCTCAGCCCTACCCGCGAGGAGCGACCGTGCGCGCAGCGATCATCGAGCAGCCGGGGACGATCGGCGTCGGAGAACGCCCCGATCCCGTCCCGACCCCCGACGGCGTCGTGATCAGAGTCGGGGCGTGCGGCATCTGCGGCACCGACCTGCACATCGCCGACGGCGAGTTCCCGCCCAGCCCGTATCCGCTGGTGCCGGGGCACGAGTTCGCGGGGGAGATCGTGGCCGTGGGCTCCGCGGCACCCGGTGACCTGCGCGTGGGCGACCGCGTCGCCGTCGACCCCTCGCTGTTCTGCGGGCACTGCTCCTACTGCCGCGCCGGGCGCGGCAACCTGTGCGCCAACTGGGGTGCGATCGGCGACACCGTCGACGGCGCGTTCGCGGAGTACGTCGCGGCCCCCGCCGTGAACTGCCACCGCATGCCCGAGGGCATGACCATGCGCGAAGGCGCCATCGTCGAGCCGCTGTCCTGCGCCGTGCACGGGGTGCGCCGCATCGGGGTGTCCCCCGGCGAGAGCTTCCTGCTCATCGGGGCCGGGACCATGGGGCTGCTGCTCCAGCAGCTCCTGCAACGGGGCGGGGCCGACGTCACCATGGTCGACCGCAACCCCGACCGGGTGAAGATCGCCGCATCTCTCGGCGCGCACACCACGGCCGCCGACGTCACCGAGCTCGACGGCGCCCGGTTCGACGCCGCCGTGGACGTCACCGGCGCGCCGGCCGCCATCGAGGCCGCCTTCGGCGCGCTGCGCCGCGGCGGGCGGCTGCTCATCTTCGGGGTCGCCGCCGACGACGCGCGCGTCGACCTGTCGCCGTTCCGCATCTACAACGACGAGATCACCGTGGTCGGCTCCATGGCCGTCCTGCACAGCTACGGCGCGGCACTGGACCTGCTGGCGTCCGGCGCCGTGCAGACCGCCCCGCTGCTCAGCCACGCCCTGCCCCTCGCCGACTTCCCCGCCGCGCTCGGCCTCATGCGCTCAGGGGCCGGCGTGAAGGTCCAGGTCGTGCCCGAGGACGCACGGTGACGGCCCCGCCCGAGGCGCCGCGGCCCCGGCGCCCCCGTTCGCCGCTCGCCCCGCTGCGCCCGCTCGCCGCGGCCGGCGCGGCGGCCCTGCTGCTCACCGGCTGCGCCGGAGCGGGGGCGCTCGCGGGCGGCGGCGACAGCACCCGCCTGGTCATCGCCATCGTCGCCAACCCGCAGATGCAGGACGCCATGGCGCTGCAATCGGAGTTCACCGCCGAGCACCCCGGCATCGAGGTCGACTTCGTGTCGCTGCCCGAGAACGAGGCCCGCGCGAAGATCACGACGTCCATCGCCACCGGCGGCGGCGAGTTCGACGCGGTCATGATCAGCAACTACGAGACCAAGCAGTGGGCCGAGTACGGCTGGTTGGAGAACCTGCAACCGCACATCGACGCCACCGAGGGCTACGACGCCGCCGACTTCATGCCCTCCATCCGCGAGGACCTCTCCCACAAGGGCGACATGTACTCGGTGCCGTTCTACGGCGAGTCGTCGTTCGTCGCCTACCGCAAGGACCTCTTCGACAAGGCCGGGGTCACCATGCCGACCGAACCCACCTGGGACGAGATCGCCTCCCTCGCGGCCGAGGTCGACGACCCCGAGGCGGGGGTGTCCGGCATCTGCCTGCGCGGCCTCGCCGGGTGGGGCGAGGTGCTCAGCCCCTTCAACAGCGTCCTCAACACCTTCGGCGGGCGCTGGTACGACGAGCAGTGGAACGCCCAGCTCGACTCCCCCGAGTTCCGCGAGGCCGCCGAGTTCTACGTCGGCCTCGCCCGCGAGCACGGCCAGCCCGGCGCGGCGAACAGCGGGTTCGGCGACTGCCTGAACCGCTACAGCCAGGGCCGCTCCGCCATCTTCTACGACTCCACCGCCATGGTCAGCACCACCGAGGACCCCGAGGCCAGCACCGTCGTCGGCAAGAACGGCTACGTGCCGGCCCCCGTCGCCGACACCGACTACGGCGGCTGGCTCTACACCTGGTCGCTCGGCATCCCCGCCACCTCCGAGCACAAGGACGAGGCGTGGAAGTTCCTGTCGTGGATGACCGACAAGGACTACATCCGCACGGTCGGCGAGACCTACGGCTGGCAGCGGGTGCCGCCCGGCAACCGCCAGTCGACCTTCGAGATCCCCCAGTACGCCGAGGCCGCCGAGAGCTACTCCGGGCCCATGCGCAAGGGCATCGAGGACGCCGACCCCGAGGACCCCACGGTCGACCCGGTCCCCTACACCGGCATCGGCTTCCTCGCCATCCCCGAGTTCCAGGACCTGGGGACGCGGGTCAGCCAGCAGCTCAGCGCCGCCGTCGCCGGCCAGATCAGCGTCGACGAGGCGCTGGACCAGAGCCAGCGCTACGCCGAGAGCGTCGGCGACACCTACAAGGAGGAGAACCGATGACCGCCGCAGCCCCGGCCGCCCGGCGGCGCAGCCCCGCGGCGGTCGAACGCGCCGAGGGCTGGTCCCGCCGCGCACCGCTGCTGCCCGCGTTGGCGTTCATGCTGGTCGTCACCCAGCTGCCGTTCTTGTTCACGGTGTTCTACTCGGTGCAGTCGTGGAACCTGCTGCGGCCCGACTCCCGGTCGTTCGTCGGACTCGCCAACTACGCGGCGGTGTTCACCGACACCCAGTTCCTCACCGCCGCACTGAACACCATCCTCATCACCGCGTCGTGCGTCCTGGTGGCGATGCTGCTCGGGATCGCCCTGGCGATGCTGCTCGATCGCCGCTTCCTCGGCCGCGGGGTGGTGCGCACCCTGCTGATCACCCCGTTCCTGGTGCTGCCGGTGGCGACCGCGCTGCTGTGGAAGAACATCATGTTCGACCCGGTGTTCGGCCTGATCGGCTTCCTGCTCACCCCGTTCGGCCTGGGCGACCTGGACTGGGTGTCGCAGTACCCGGTGGTCTCGGTGGTCACCGCCCTGGTGTGGCAGTGGACCCCGTTCATGATGCTGCTGGTGCTCGCCGGCCTCCAGAGCCAGGGGCGCGACGTCATCGAGGCCGGGCAGGTCGACGGGGCCGGCCGGTGGCAGATGTTCGTCGCCATCACGCTGCCGCACCTGCGCCGCTACATCGAACTGGGCGTGCTGCTCGGGTCGATCTACGTGGTCAACACCTTCGACACGATCTACATGATGACCCAGGGCGGCCCGGGGACGGCAAGCGCCAACCTGCCGTTCTACATCTACCAGCGGACCTTCCTCGGCTTCGACATCGGCCAGTCCGCCGCCATGGGCGTCGTGGTCGTCGTCGGCACGATCATCGTCGCGACGCTCGCCCTGCGGCTCATCTTCCGCACCTTCATGTCCGCCCAGGAGGGGAACTCGTGACCACCGCAGCCCCCGCGCGCCCGGGTGCGGGGTCCGCCCCGCGGACCCCGGCACGCGCCACCGCACGCTCCCGGCGCGGCGACACCGCCCGCGGCACCGCGCTCACCGTCCTCACCTGGGCGATCGGCCTTGTCTTCGTCTCGCCGGTGCTGTGGCTGGTGCTGACCGCCTTCAAACAGGAGGCCGACGCGGCCACCTCGCCGCCCACGCTGCTGTTCCAGCCCACACTCGACCGGTTCCAGGCGGTGCTCGACGCCGGGTTCCTGCCCTACCTCGGCAACTCGGTGATCGCGACGCTCGTGTCGACGGCACTGGTGCTGGTCCTCGGCGTCCCGGCCGCCTACGCCCTGTCGATCCGGCCGGTGAAGCGCACCCAGGACGCGCTGTTCTTCTTCATCTCCACCAAGATGCTGCCGGTCGTGGCCGTCGTCGTCCCGCTGTACGTCGCGGCGGCCGAGATCGCGATGCTCGACAACGTGTGGACGCTGGTCGTCCTCTACACCGCGATGAACCTGCCCATCGCGGTGTGGATGCTGCGGTCGTTCTTCCTGGAGGTCCCGAAGGGCGTCATCGAGGCCGCGCAGATGGAGGGCGCCAACCTGGTGCGGGTGCTGTGGTCGGTGATGCTGCCGATCATGGCGCCCGGCGTCGCCGCCACCGCCCTGATCTGCATGATCTTCTCCTGGAACGAGTTCTTCTTCGCGGTGAACCTGACCGCGGCGCAGGCCGCCACCGTCCCGGTGTTCATGGTCGGCTTCATCACCAGCGAGGGCCTCTTCCTCGCCCAGCTCTCCGCCGCCGCGACCCTGGCCTCGCTGCCCATCGTCATCGTCGGCTGGATCGCCCAGCGCCAACTCGTCCGCGGCCTCTCCATGGGCGCCGTCAAATAACCCACCCCTCCCCAAGCCAAAGGGGCGGCCCCACAAGGGCCGCCCCTTCTTTGCGTAGCGGTACGGCCGGGACGGGGTCAGGGGGTGGGGTTTTGGGGGTTGGGGCGGCGGTGGAGGGTGATGGCGGTGATGAGGGCGGCGACGCCGAGGGCGGTGATGGCGAGTTCGGGGGCCGCGCCGAGGCGGGTGGCGGGGGTCAGGCCCGTCATGGCGGGGACCTCGGCGACGTGGACGGCCGGCTCGGCCTCAGGGGAGCGGTAGGAGACGCCGCCGTCGGGGTCGACGACCGCGCTGATACCGCTGGTGGAGGCGACCACGGCCGGGCGGCCGTGCTCGACGGCGCGCAGCCGGGTGATGGCGAGCTGCTGGTCGGACTGGCCGGTGAAGTTGTAGTTCGCGTTGTTGGTGGGGACCGCGATGATCTGGCCGCCCGCCGCGACCGACTCGCGCACCGGGGCGTCGAACGCGACGTCGAAGCAGATCGCCGTGCCGATCGTGGTGCCGTTCAGCTCCAGCGCGCCGGGTTCGGTGCCGGGCACCGCGTCGCTGCCGACCTGGTCGAGGCGCGCGACGAGCTTGGCGAAGACGTCGCGGAACGGGACGTACTCGCCGAACGGCACCAGGTAGCGCTTCGTGTAGTGGTCGCCGGGCCCGGACTCGGGGTCCCACACGACGCTGCGGACCTCGCGGGTGCGGCCGCCGTCGGAGAAGCGGTTGGTGCCCATGAGCAGCGGCACGCCGATGTCGGCCGCTGCGTCGGAGACGAGCTTCGCCGCGCCGGGGTCGGCGTAGAGGTCGATGTCGCTGGCGTTCTCGGGCAGCAGCACCAGGTCGGGCCGTTCGACCTCGCCCGAGCGCACCTGGTCGGCGAGGGTGTGCACGCCGTCGACGTGGTTCTGGAGGACCTGCATGCGCTCGCCGCCGATGGCGACCTCGCCGACCCCGGGGACGTCGCCCTGCACGAGCGCGACCCGGGCGCGGTGGTCCGTCTGGGGGGCGAACAGCAGCGGTGCCGCAACGCCCACGGCGAGGATGGCGGCGACGCCGGCCGCGCAGTAGGCGCGCAGGGCCCACGGGCCGGGCCGGTGGGCGAGCAGGCCCGCCAGGCGGCCGCGCGGCGGCCCGGTGGACTGCCCCGCGGCGGACGGCGACCCGGCGGGCTGTCGGGGGGTGCGGCGGCCGGGGGCGAAGCTCAGGGCGAACGCGAGGAGCAGCGTGCCGCTCAGCGCCACCATGAAGGTCACCAGGGCCGAGGAGCCCCAGGCGGCGTACCCGGCGAAGGGGGTGTCGGGCTGGCTGAAGGCGAGCTTGCCCCAGGGGAACCCGCCCAGCGGGAACCGGGACCGCACCGCCTCCTGGGCCACCCACAGCGCGGGCACCCAGAGGGTCCACCCGCGCAGCCGCAGTACGGCCGCCGACGCCATGGCGAGGAACACGAAGTAGGCGGCCTCGGCGGCGGCGATGAGCAGCCACACGTCGTTGCCGAAGATCTCCTGCCATTTCAGCAGCGGCACCATCAGGGCCGCGCCGGACAGCAGCCCCAGCCAGGCTGCGCGGCGCGCCCGCACCCCGAGGACGGCGAAGGCCAGCAGCGCGGCGCTGAGCGGGGCGAGGAACCACAGCCCGTAGGGCGGGAGGGCGAACAACTGGGCCAGGCCGGAGCCCGCTGCGGCGAGGGCCCGCCAGAGTGTGTCGTGGCGGCCGAAGCGCCGCCCGGCGGGCGGCGGCAGCGGTGCGGGCGCCCCCTCGGGGCCGGGAATCTCCGGACGTGTGTCCTCGGCTACCACGCGCGGCTCTCTTCCCTGCATCACAGACCCGGTCCGACCTTTGCAGCCTAATACCGGGCCGGCGCGGCCCCGCGCGGGGCCGGGCAGGGAAGGAGTCCATGGGGGGACGCGGAAAAGACCCGTTCACCCTTCGGACCGGCACCGTCTCGTCGGCGGCGAGCGCGGTAACCGTTGTCTACTGGATGTCCGGGCCTTTTCCGGGTCCAACCCCCCGCCCGGTCGCGGCACCCCGGGCCTTCCCGCGCCGCCCGCCGCACCTGGTGCGTGGTGCGGCGTCCGACGCGCGACGGTCCGGACCGCTCAACCGGTCCGTCCAGTGCTGGACTGGCCTGTAGGTTACCGAGACTCCCCGCTCCGCGCCGCAACACTCGTCGGCCGTGTCGGCCTTGGGATGGTCCCGCAACGCGCGCGCGATGGGAGGGAAAGGCCAGGTAACCGTGCGTCAGGCTAACGCACCTGGCAATGCGATGCCAGCCCGGCGCCGCGCGCCTCCGAAGGCCGTTTCCCGCCTTTTGCCGAACGGCGCCGCGGGCGCCCGCGCGCCCCCGCATCCCCCTGATCGGTTCCGTGATCGACCGATCAGCGAAGTGATCAGCGGACGACGGCATCGCGGAGATCTCGGGCCATTTTTCCGCATCGCGGACGAACGGCGATCGAAAGTCGGCAAAGCCTCGACAAAACGGTCGGATATGGTGTTCGATAAGGCCAGTTCATCGATTAGAAGCGATCACCGATCGAAAACACGCGTCGGCCCCCCCGGGTCCGGCCGCACAGGAGATGTGACCCATGGCGAAAATCGTCCTCGAAGACGTCGACAAGGTGTACGCGGGCAACGTCAAAGCCGTCGACGCGCTCAACCTGGAGATCGAGCACGGCGAGTTCATGGTGCTCGTCGGCCCCTCCGGCTGCGGCAAGTCCACCGCGCTGCGCATGATCGCCGGACTTGAGGAGATCACCGGCGGCACCCTCTACATCGGCGAGAACGTCGTCAACGACCGCCCGCCGAAAGACCGCGACATCGCCATGGTCTTCCAGAACTACGCGCTCTACCCGCACATGACCGTCGAGCAGAACCTCGCCTTCGGCCTGAAGCTGCGCAAGACCCCCAAGGCCGAGATCGAGCGCCGGGTCAAGGAGGCCGCGGGCATGCTCGGCCTGGAGCCCTACCTCAAGCGCAAGCCCGCCGCGCTGTCCGGCGGCCAGCGCCAGCGCGTCGCCATGGGCCGCGCGATCGTCCGCGAGCCGCAGGCGTTCCTCATGGACGAGCCGCTGTCCAACCTCGACGCCAAGCTGCGCGTGCAGATGCGCGCCTCGCTGAACCAGCTCCACGAGCGCCTGGGCGTCACGACCGTCTACGTCACGCACGACCAGATCGAGGCCATGACCCTGGGCGACCGGGTCGCCGTGCTGCGCGACGGCAAGCTCCAGCAGGTCGACACCCCGAAGAACCTGTTCGACAACCCCAAGAACCTCTTCGTCGCCGGGTTCATCGGCTCCCCCGCCATGAACTTCGTCGAAGCCCAGTTGGAGAAGGACGGCGACGCCGGCAAGCTCTCGTTCGCCGGGCACACCCTGCCCGTTCCGGCCGAGACCATCACCGAGCGCCCCGCGCTGCGCGAGTACTTCGGCAAGAAGATCGTCCTCGGCATCCGCCCCTCCGACTTCGACGACGCCGCGCTCGCCTCGCACAACTCGGGGACCATGGAGATCACCGCCGATGTCACCGAGGAGCTCGGCACCGAGATCAACGTCATCTTCACGATCGACGCCCCGCCGCTCCAGCACGAGGACGCCGCGGCCCTGGCCGCCGACGCCGCCGACGGCGAGGAGGACGCCGCGAGCGCGGCCCTGCCGCTGTCGGGCGACAAGTCCATCTTCACCGCGCGGGTGAACCCCCGCAGCTCGGTGCGGCCCGGCCAGACCCTGAAGCTCGCCATCGACGCCAGCCAGCTGCACTACTTCGACACCGAGAGCGGCAAGTCGATCGGCTACCACGACTGATCGACCCCCACTCGCAACGCCGAGAGGGCGGGTGCGGCGCACCGGCGCCGCACCCGCCCTCTCGTGCTTTCGTGCTTTCGGGCTTTCGGGCTTTCGGGCTTTCGGGCTACTTCACCGCGCCGGCCATGACCCCCTGCACGAAGTAGCGCTGGAACGCGAAGAACACGATCAGCGGCACGATCATCGACAGGAACGCGCCCGCCGAGATCACGTCGATGTTCGCGCCGAACTGGCGCATCTCCGACTGGAGCGCCCGCGTCATGGGCTGGCTGGTCTGGTCGGCGAACACCAGGGCCACCAGCAGGTCGTTCCACACCCACAGGAACTGGAAGATCGCCAGCGAGGCGATCGCCGGCCCGCCCAGCGGCAGGATGACCCTGCGGAAGATGGTGAACTCCTTGCCGCCGTCCATCCGCGCCGCCTCCAGCAGGTCGCGCGGGATCGCGGCGAAGAAGTTGCGCAGCAGGAAGATCGCGAACGGCAGCCCGAACCCCACGTGGAACAGCACCACGCTGACTATGTTGCCGAAGATGCCCAGCGCACCGTAGATCTGCGCGATGGGCACCAGCGCGACCTGCAACGGGACCACGAGCAGCCCCACGACCCCGAGGAACAGCCAGTCGCGGCCGGGGAACTCCAGCCACGCGAACGCGTAGGCGGCGAGCGCCGCGATCACCACGATGATGACGGTCGCGGGCACCGTGATCAGGATCGTGTTCCAGAACGACCCGGTGAACGCCTCGTTGTCGAGGAGGTTCGCGTAGTTCTCCAAGGTGATCTGCGAGGGCGACGCCAGCGCCGTCCACCACCCCGCCGCCGCGTTGTCCTGCGGCGAGCGCAGGCTCGCGATGAACAGCCCCAGGGTCGGCACCAGCCAGAACAGCGCCAGCAGCACCAGGACCACCTGGACGGCGCCCGACCCCAGCCGGCCGACGATGCGCGAACCCACCGAGCGGCGCGGCGCGCCCTCGCCGACACCCGCACCGCCCGCTCCCGGGGCCGGTGCCGTTCCCGGCGCCGTTCCCTGCCCGGCCGCCTCCGGTACGCCGTCTCCGCTCATGCGCACTCACCACCCCTGACTCGCCGTACGGGCACCCGGCACGCGCCCCGCGGACGCTGCCGCGGCGCGGTGCCCCCGCGCCGCCCCGGGCTCATGAGTTCTCCTGGCGGAACCGCCGGATCTGGAAGATCATCGCGGGGATCACCAGCAGCAGCAGGAACACCGCGAGCGCGCTGCCGAGCCCCTGGTCGTTGGCGCCGCCGAAGGACACCCGCCACATCTCCAGCGCGAGCACGTTGGCGTCGGACTGGACCGACCCCGGCGCGATGATGAACACCAGGTCGAAGATCTTCAGCACGTAGATCATCAGGGTGACGAAGACGACGAGCAGCACCGGCGACAGCAGCGGCACCGTGACCCGCCGGAACACCTGCCACTCCGTCCCGCCGTCGACCCGTGCGGCCTCCAGCGCCTCGCGCGGGATCGCGGCGAGCCCCGCGGCGATGAGGACCATCGCGAAGCCCGCCCACACCCACAGGTACGCGCCGATGATGGACGGCGTGATGAGGGCCGGGCCCAGCCACGTGACCCCGTTGTAGGGCTCGGTGAAGTTGCGCGCGCTCAGCCGGATCTCGTACGCGCCGCCGCCGACCCCGTCGAGGGTGAAGGTGCCGTCGGCGCGGGTCGTGGTGGTCGCCGCCACCTCGCCGTCGCGCACGGCCTGCACCTCCATCGCGGGCAGGCCCGTCTCTGCGCCGTCCAGATCGCCCTCGGTGCCGCCTCCGCCGCGGGTGAAGTCGAGCCACACCGTCCCGGTGACGGCGCCGTCCTTCGCTTCGGGTTCGGCGGCCTTCTCCGTGCCGTCGGGCAGGGTGTCGTTGGGCACCCCCACCAGCGGCAGCAGGACGGTGTCGCCCGCCGAGGCGGGCTCGCCCAGTGCCAGGCCGCCGCCGTCCGCCTCGGCGAGGGGCGACTCCGGGCGCGGGCGGGCGTCGGGGTAGGACGCCGCGGGCGCGACGGTGTCGCGGACGGAGGTGATGACCGCGTTGGCCATCCCCCGGTCGGGGTCCTGCTCGTAGACCAGCCGGAAGATCACGCCGGAGGCCAGGAAGGAGATGGCCATCGGCATGAACACGACGATCTTGAACGCGGTGGACCACCGGATCCGCTCGGTGAGCACCGCGAAGAGCAGGCCGACCACGGTCACCAGCGTGGGCGCCACGACCAGCCAGACGACGTTGTTGCGCAGCGCGATGAACGTCGACTCGCTGGCGAACATGGCCGCGTAGTTGCCGAGGCCGACGAACACCAGGCCGTCGGCGTCCCACAGGCTGCGGTAGACCGAGAACACGATCGGATACACCATGTACGCGCCGAGGAACACCAGCGCGGGCAGCAGGAACACCGCCGCCAGCCAGGAGGGCGGGCCCAGGCGGCCCGACCCTCCCGTGGCGGCGGCACCGGCGGCGCCCGCGCCGCGCTCCGGCGCGTCCGCGGGATCCCCAGTGGTCGCCATCGGACCCTCCCTCTCGATTCGGGGCTCGCCCCGCGGCCGGCTCAGGAGTCGGCGGCCGCCGCCGACTTCTCCAGTGCCTCGGCCGTGCCCTTGGCGTCGCCGGGGTCGCGCAGGTAGTCCTGGAGCGCCGCCCACATGCCCTTGCCCTCGGTGCCGCCGAACGCGCTGGGCACCTGGTCGGACAGGTCGTAGCGGACGTTGTCGCCGGCGTCCAAAATGGTCTGGGCGAGGTCCTTGGTGGTCTTGTCGGCGTAGGCGCCGGCCTCGACCTCGCTGTTCGCAGACAGGTAGCCGCCCAGCCCGGCCCACGTGGTCCCGGCCTCGGGTGAGGCGAGGTAGGCGAGCAGCTCCTGGGTACCCTTCTTCTCGCTCATCCCCGCCGCGATGTCGCCGCCGACGACCACCGGCGCGTCGTCGCCGACCGCGGGGAACGGGAAGGTGAGCGCGTCCTCGCCGACCGTCGACCCGGCCTCGGCGACGCTCGCCGCGACGAAGTCCGCCTCCATCACCATGGCGGCCTTCTGCTGGCCGTACACCTGGGTGACGCAGGTCGGGAAGTCGGTCTGCACCGCGCCCTTGGCGCCGCCGGCCATCATGGTCTTCTCGCCCCACACGTCGGCGAGGGTCTCCAGCGCCTTGACGACGCTGGGGTCGGTCCACTTGATCTCGTGCGCGACGAGCTGGTCGTACTTCTCCGGCCCGGCCTGGGACAGATAGACGTTCTCGAACCAGTCGGTGAGGGTCCAGCCCGATGCGCCGCACATGGCGAACGGGGTGATCCCCGCGTCCGACAGCGTGCCCGAGACCTCGCCGGTGAGGTCCTTCCAGGTGGCGGGGGCCTCGACCCCGGCCTCGTCGAAGGCGTCTGGCCGGTACCAGACGATGGACTTGTGCGCGGCCTTGATCAGGATGCCGTAGGGCTCGCCCTCGACCGAGCCGAGCTCCTTCCAGTAGTCGCTGTAGTTGTCGTCCAGCGCCTTCGCCGCGTCGCCCTCCAGGGGCACCAGGGCGTCCTTCCCGGCGTACTCGGCGAGCAGCCCGGGCTGGGGCAGGATGGCGACGTCGGGCGCCTCCCCCGCCTCGATCTTGGGCCCGAGGTAGGCGCCGGTGTCCTCACCGGTCGACTCGTAGGAGACCTTCGCGCCGGTGTCCTTCTCGAACGCGTCGAGGACCTTCTCGAAGTTCTCTTGCTCGACCCCGGTCCACTTCGCGGCGACCTGCAACTCGACGCCGTCGAGGGCGCCGCCGCCCCCGTTGCCGCCCGATCCGCCCCCGGGCGCGCACCCCGACGCCGCCAGGGCGCCCGCGGCTGCGACGGCGATCACGCCGCGAACGCTCCGCCACTGTCTACGCATGGGTTCCTTCTCTCTCCTGGTCTTCGGGCCGCTCGGAGTCGCCCCAGATCGCGGCCCCCGTTTCGGGGTCGAAGAAGTACAGCCGCTCGGTGTCGACGCGGACGCGCACCGGCCGCCCCTCGGCGGCGGCCGAGCGGGGGCTGAAGCGGGCGATGGCGGTGCTGTGCGCGCGGTCCGCCGCGGCGTCGAGCCCTTCGGTGCCGGCGTCGCGTGCCAGCTCCCTGGTGTCCTCGGTGACCATCGGCGCGGCGTCGATACCGAAGTGGATGAGCAGCTCGGAGCCGAGCGCCTCGACGAGGTCGGTGGTGGAGTCCAGGACGGCGCCGTCCGGGGCGGGGTGCAGATCGGCGTCGTGCAGGTCCTCGGGCCGGATGCCCATGCCGATGTCGCGCCCGCTGAACTCGCGCAGCCGGGGGCGCCGGGCGAGCAGGTCGGCGGGGACGGTGAGCCGCTGCCCGCCGACGGCCACCGCCAGGCCGCCGCCTTCGGGTTCCAGCCGCACCTGGAGCAGGTTCATGGCGGGCGAGCCGATGAAGCCGGCGACGAACACGTTGACGGGGCGCTCGTACAGCTCCTGGGGCGGCGCGACCTGCTGGAGCACGCCCTTCTTCATGACGGCCACCCGGTCGCCCAGCGTCATGGCCTCGACCTGGTCGTGGGTGACGTAGATGGTGGTGACGCCGAGGTCGCGCTGGATGCGGGAGATCTCCGCGCGCATCTGCACGCGCAGCTTGGCGTCGAGGTTGGACAGCGGCTCGTCCATGAGGAACGCCTGGGGGCGGCGGACGATCGCGCGGCCCATGGCGACGCGCTGGCGCTGGCCGCCGGAGAGGTTGCGGGGCTTGCGGTCGAGGTGCTCGGTGAGGCCGAGGGTCGCGGCCGCGGCCTCCACGTTCTCCCGGATCACGGCCTTGGGGACCTTGCGGAGTTGCAGGCCGAAGCCGATGTTGTCGCGGACGGTCAGGTGCGGGTAGAGGGCGTAGCTCTGGAAGACCATGGCGACGTCGCGGTCGCGCGCCGGAACGGCGTTGACGAGGCGCTCGCCGATGCGGACCGCACCGCCGCTGATCTCCTCCAGGCCGGCGACCATCCGCAGCGCCGTGGTCTTGCCGCAGCCGGAGGGGCCGACCAGGACCAGCAGCTCGCCTTCTGTGATGTCGAGGTCGAGGCCGTCGACCGCCCGCGTGCCGTCGGGGTAGATCTTGCTGACCCCGGCCAAATGGACATTCGCCACGATCCGTCTCCCCGCCTCGGCCGCGAAACGCTGAGTGAGCACCGTTCACCACTGTGCGACAGGTCACACTCCCTGTTGTACGAGGGACGTTATCGCGGCGGCACGGCCGGAAAGTGGCTTTATCCGATTACGGTTCGGCATAGTCGATGCGGTTTTATCCCACATGTGCCGGATGTTCTTCATGCGGCTTTTGTGCCGCCGGGTGGCCGGTAGCGGCCGCACCCGCAGGCCCCCGCCGCACGGCCGCGCGGGAGGGCCCCCGGACCGGGCTTCAGCCCGGCTCGCCCAGGCGGCGGGCGATCACCATGCGCTGGACCTGGTTGGTGCCCTCGACGATCTGGAGGACCTTGGCCTCGCGCATCAGGCGCTCGGCCGGGAAGTCGCGCGTGTAGCCGTTGCCGCCGAGGACCTGGACGGCGTCGGTGGTGACGGCCATGGCGGCGTCGCTGGCGAACAGCTTCGCCATGGCGGCCTGGGTGCCGAAGGGCCGGCCGGCGTCGCGGCGCCGGGCCGCCGCCAGGTACAGGGCGCGGGCCGCCTCGACCTTGGTGGCCATGTCGGCGAGCAGGAAACCGAGCCCCTGGTGCTCGCCGATGGGCCGGCCGAACTGGGTCCGCTCGCGCGCGTACCCGGCGGCGAGGTCGAGCGCAGCCTGGGCGACGCCGACCGCGCAGGCGGCGATGCCCAGCCGCCCGGAGTCGAGCGCGGCGAGCGCGATGGCGAAGCCCTGCCCCTCGGCGCCGATCCGGCTGCCGGGCGGCAGGTGCGCGTCCTCGAAGCGCATGGCGGCGGTCGGCGAGGACCGCATGCCCATCTTGTGCTCGGGCGGGGCCGCGCTGACACCGGGGGTGGCGGCGGGCACGTGCAGGCAGGTGATGCCGGCCGGGCCGGCGGCGCCGGTGCGGGCGAACAGCGTGTAGAAGTCGGCGGCGCCGCCGTGGGTGATCCAGGACTTGGCGCCGTTGACACGGTACCCGCCGCCGGGGTCGGCCGCGGCGCGGGTGGACAGGGCCGCCGCGTCGGAGCCCGCGTGGGCCTCCGACAGGCAGTAGGCGCCCAGCAGCGACCCGCCGAGCAGGTCGGGCAGCAGCTCCGCGCGCTGGGCGTCGGTGCCGTACCCGGCGACGGGGAAGCAGGAGAGGGTGTGCACGCTCATGCCGAGGCCCACGGCCAGCCATGCGCCCGCGAGCTCCTCGATGACCTGCAAGTAGACCTCGTAGGGCTGCTCGCCGCCGCCGTAATCGGCCGGGTAGGGCAGGCCGAGCAGCCCGGCCGCGCCGAGGCGGGCGAAGACCTCACGGGGGAAGACGCCGTCCTCCTCGTCGGCCGCCGCGCGCGGCGCGACCTCCTTCGCCGCCATCTCCCTGGTGAGGTCGAGCAGGTCGGCGGCCTCGCTGGTGGGGAGCGCGCGTTCCACTGCCATCTGGCTGATCACCTCGTGCGTCTCGCGGGTCTGCGCCGGATGCGCCCTGGCCGGGCGCCGGCGGCGGGCCCGGATCCGGGCACCCCACGGAGATAGTAGGCCGTCCAACTATCTCCCCGCCACACCCCCGCCACCTGCCCTGCGGCCCCTTGCGCCCCAGGAGACGCCTTTACCTGACAGAAATGTTTTGGTTACTCCCCATTGACCGGAACCGAACGTGTGTTTAGTTTGTCCATGCATACAACAAAAGTCCGCCAATTTTCGACAAAAGCCGGTTCTCCGGCCGCTGCACTCCGCTTTCGCACCCATGCGCCGCGCCCGCCCCCGGACGCCCGCCCTCGTGCCCACAGTCCGTCGCACCCCCGACGACCGGAAGAGCGACCATGCGCAGTCCCCTTGTCCGATTGTTGAGCATCCCCCTGGCGGCCGTCCTCGCCGCCGGATTCGCCGCAGCACCCCCCGCCACCGCCGAACCGACCAAGGCCGCCGAGTCGGACTTCGACCAGGTGCAGCTCGCCAAAGGCGGCGACAACCTCGGCGAGACCATGGGCCTCGCCGTCCTCCCCGACACCAGCGTCCTGACCACCTCGCGCAGCGGCGAGATCTACTACACCCGCGAGGCCGGCGACACCCGCCTCGCCGCCACGCTCGACACCTACACCCACAACGAAGAAGGGGTCCAAGGCATCGCCGTCGACCCCAAGTTCCGCCGCAACAACCACGTCTTCGTCTACTACTCCCCCGCCCTCGACACACCCGAGGGCGACGCCCCGGGCTCCGGGACGCCGGAGGACTTCGAGAAGTGGAAGGGCCACAACCGGCTGTCCCGGTTCACCTTCGACCCGGAGAAGGGGACCCTCGACACCGCCAGCGAGAAGGTCGTCCTGAAGGTCCCCACCAACCGCGGCCTCTGCTGCCACATGGGCGGCCAGATCGACTTCGACAAGCACGGCAATCTGTACCTGTCGACCGGCGACAACTCCAACCCGTTCGAGTCCGACGGCTACAGCCCCATCGACGACAGCGCCGACCGCAACCCCGCCTACGACGCGCGCCGCACCTCGGGCAACACCAACGACCTCCGCGGCAAGCTGCTGCGCATCCGCGTCAAACCCAACGGGACCTACAGCGTCCCCAAGGGCAACCTGTTCAAGCAAGGCACCGCCAAGACCAAACCGGAGATCTACGCGATGGGGCTGCGCAACCCCTTCCGGTTCCGGGTGGACGAGAAGACCGGCACCGTGTGGATGGGCGAGTACGGGCCCGACGCCGCCCAGGCCTCCGAACGCGGCCCCTCCGGCAAGGTGTCCTTCCTGCGCATCGCCGGCCCCGGCAACTACGGCTGGCCGTTCTGCACCGGCGACAAGTTGGAAGCCGACTCCTACGCCGACTGGGACTTCGCCACCGGCACCGCCGGCCCGAAGTTCGACTGCGCCGGCGGCGCCACCAACGACTCCCGGCACAACACCGGACTGGAGAAGCTGCCGCCCGCGAAGCCCGGCTGGCTGACCTACGACGGCGCCTCGGTGCCCGAACTCGGCGACGGCAGCGAGTCCCCCATGGGCGGGCCCGTCTACCACTACGACCCCGACCTGAAGAACGAGACGAAGTTCCCCGAGTCCTACGACGAGAAGGTCTTCCTCTACGAGTTCGGCCGCCAGTGGATCAAGTCGGTCACCCCCGGCACCGACGGCCCCGAGAAGATCGAGGACTTCCCCTGGGCCGGCTTCCAGCTCATGGACATGGAGTTCGGCCCGGACGGCTCCCTCTACGTCCTCGACTACGGTGAGACCTGGTTCGGCAAGGACCCCGAGAAGGCCCTGTACCGCATCGACTACTCCCCCGACGACAAGACCCCCGTCGCGGCGGTCGACGCCGACAAGACCGCCGCCGGCGAAGGCCCCCTCGAGGTGAAGTTCGACGGCACCGGGTCGGCCGACCCCGACGGCACCGAACTCAGCTACGCGTGGGACTTCGACGGCGACGGGACCACCGACTCCACCGAGGCCACCGGCTCGCACACCTACACCGACGACGGCGTGTACCGCGCCATCCTGCGCGTCACCGACGCCACCGGCAAGACCGGCGCCGCGGGGGTCAACATCACCATCGGCAACACCCCGCCGGAGATCACCTTCGACGCCCCCAAGCCCGGGCAGTTCATGGACTTCGGCGACACCGTCGGCTTCGACGTCAAGGTCACCGACGCCGAGGACGCCGAGATCGACTGCGAGAAGGTCACGGTCTCCTTCGCGCTCGGCCACGACAACCACGCCCACCGGATGAACTCCGCCAACGGCTGCACGGGCAGCATCGAGACGGGCCTCGCCGGCGGGCACGACACCAACCAGGACATCTACGGCACGTTCATCGCCGAGTACACCGACAACGGAGCGGGCGACCTACCGCCGGTCACCGGCAGCAGCGAGATCGAGCTGGCGCCCAAGCACCGCCAGGCCGAGTTCTACCACGACTCCCAGGGCGTGGAGGTCGTCGACGCCGACGGCGCCGAAGGCGGCAAGGCCGTTGGCGGCATCGGCGCGGGCGACTGGATCGCGTTCGACCCGGCGAACTTCGCCGGCACCGACGGCGTGAGCGTCCTCGCCAAGGGCGCGGCGGGCGGCACCGTCGAGGTGCGGTCCGGGGCACCCGACGGTCCGCTGGTCGCCGGGCCCATCGAGGTCCCCGCGGGCGGCGACTTCGCCGAGACCCCCGCGGCCGACATCACCGACCCCGGCGGATCCCAGGCCATGTACCTGGTGTTCGGCGGTGACGGCGGCGACCTCTTCCAGCTCGACGCCCTCACCGTGACCGGGTCGGGCGCCGCCGGAAAGCGCGACTGATCCAGGCGGGGCCGGGGCGCACACGCCCCGGCCCCGCCGCTGCGGGCCGCCCCGACGACAAGGAGCACGATGCACACGCCCCCACACCCGCGCACCGGCGTCTGGCTGATCGGCGCCCGCGGATCCGTCGCCACCACGGCGATCGCCGGCGCCGCGGCGCTGCGCACCGGCGCCCCCGCCACCGCGATGGTCACCGAGGCGCCCGGCTTCCCCGCCGACGGGCTCCCCCGCACCGCCGACCTCGTCTTCGGCGGCCACGACATCGCCCACACCACCCTGGCCAAACGCGCCGAGCAGCTCGCCGCCGCCGGGGTCCTGCCCGCCGGGCTGCCCGACCGGGTCCGCGCCGAACTCGACGCCGCCGACGCCCGAATCCGCCCCGGCGTCCCCCAAGGCCACGGCAGCGAGCACCCCGCCGACGGCCTGCGCCGCCTCGCCGCCGACATCGCCGCGTTCCGCACCGAGGAGCGGCTCGACCGCGTCGTCGTCGTCAACGTCGCCGACACCGAGGCCCCCGCCCCCGCCCGCGCCGAGACCGAGGGCCTCGACGCGCTCACCGCCGCCCTGGAGTCCGGCGCGCACGTGCTGCCCGCCAGCTCCCGCTACGCCCACGCCGCGTTCACCGCCGGATGCGCCTATGTCAACTTCACGCCCTCGGCCGGGGCCCGACCCCCCGCCATCGCCGAACTCGCCGCCCGCACCCGGCTGCCCTACGCCGGGGACGACGGCAAGACCGGCGAGACCCTGCTCAAGTCCGTCCTCGCCCCCATGTTCGGCCACCGCCACCTGCGGGTCCGCTCCTGGGCCGGCACCAACCTGCTCGGCGGCGGCGACGGCGCCAACCTCGCCGACCCCGCCGTGGCCCGCAGCAAGCTCGACTCCAAGAGCCGCCTCGTCGGGGAGCTCCTCGGCTACCCGGTCGACGACCACCTGCACATCGACCACGTCGCCGACCTGGCCGAACGCAAGGTCGCCTGGGACCACGTGACCTTCGACGGGTTCCTCGGCGCGCAGATGAGCCTGCAATTCACCTGGCAGGGCTACGACTCCGCGCTCGCCGCCCCCCTCGTCCTCGACCTCGCCCGCCTCATGGCGCGCGCCCACGAGACCGGGCGCAGCGGGCCGGTCACCGAACTCGCGTTCTTCTTCAAGGACCCGCTCGACTGCGCGGTCCACGACCTGCCCGGCCAGCACGCCATGCTGCTCGCGTTCGCCGAGCGCCTGCGCCGCGCGGGCGGGCCCGCGTGAACGGCGCACGGCTGCGCGCCCTCGCCGAACTGGTGCGCGCCCCCGCCGCGCTGTCGGTGCCCGGCGACGCCCTCGCCGGGGCGGCGGCGGCCGGGTACCCGCAGGGCCGCCGCACCGCGTTCGCGTGCGCCGCATCGGTCTGCCTGTACTGGGCCGGGATGGCCCTCAACGACTACGCCGACCGCGACCTCGACGCCGTGGAGCGGCCCGAGCGGCCCATCCCCTCGGGCCGGGTCTCCCCCGGCGCCGCACTCGGCACCGCCGCGGCCCTCACCGGGGCCGGACTGGTCTGCGCGGCGGCGGCGCACCCGCGCGCGCTCACCGTCGCCGTCCCCCTCGCCGCGACGGCGTGGAGCTACGACCTGTGGCTCAAACCCACCCCCGCCGGGCCCTACGCCATGGGGCTGGCCCGCGGCCTGGACGTGCTCCTCGGCGCCGCCCCCGGCGGCGCGCGCGCCGCGCTGCCCTCGGCCGCCGCGATGGCCGCCCACACCGTCAACGTCACCCGGCTCAGCCGCGACGAGGTGCACGGCACCACGCCCGCCCGCGCCGGTGCCGCCGCGGCGGCCACGGCCGCGGTCGCCGCCGCCGTCGCCGCCCGCGCCGGGACCGGGGCGGGGCCGCGCACCGACCGGGCCGCCGCCGCGGCGCTCGCCGCCGGCTACGGCGCCCTCGCCCTCACCCCGCAGCTCGCCGCCGCCCGCGACCCCTCCGCCGCCCGCGTCCGCGCGGCCGTCGGCGGCGGCATCGTCGCCATGGTCCCCCTCCAGGCGGCGCTGACCAGCCTCGGCGGATCCCCGCGACGCGGCGCGGCGCTCGCGGCCCTCGTCCCCGCCGCCCGCGCGCTGACCAAGCGGATCGCCGCCACCTGACCGCCGCCGCCCACCGCCGCCCGGCCCCGGAGGAGACGCACGTGCCCACCACCCCCGACCACCCCGGCGCCCGCACCCCCCGCGCGGCACCCCTGCGCATCGGCTACGGCAGCAACGGGTTCACCGACCACCGCCTGCACGAGGCCCTGACCGTCCTCGCCGACCTCGGCTACGACGGGGTGGCCGTCACCCCCGACACCGGCCACCTGGACCCCTACGAACCCGGCCTGCCCGTGCGGGTCGACGCCCTCGCCGCCCACGCCGACCGGCTCGGCCTCGCCCTCACGGTCGAGACCGGCGCCCGCTACGTCATCGACCCGCACCGCAAGCACGCCCCCACCCTCCTCGACGCCGACCCCGCCCCCCGCCTGGACTACCTGCGGCGCTGCCTGCGCATCGCCGCCGGGCTCGGCGCGCCCACCATGGCGCTGTGGTCGGGGGCGGCACCCCCCGGCCTCGCCCCCGCCGCCGTGTGGGACCGGCTGGTGCGCGCGACAGAGGAGCTGCTCGACGACGCCGCCCGGCACGGGGTGGCACTCGGCTTCGAACCCGAACCCGGCATGTTCGTCGACACCATCGCCGGCTACGAGCGGCTGCGCGACCTGCTGGGCGCGCCCGCCGGGTTCGGCATCTGCCTGGACCTCGGCCACTGCGTGTGCACCGAGTCGGCGGCCGTGCCCGACTGCGTGGCGCGCGTCGCGGCCGACCTCGTCGCCGTGCAGATCGAGGACATGCGCCGCGGCGTCCACGAGCACCGCGAGTTCGGCACGGGCGACATCGACTTCCCCCCGGTCCTGGCGGCGCTGGCCGCCGCCGGCTACACCGGGCTGGTCGGCATCGAACTGCCCCGCCACGCGCACGCCGCCCCCGCCGTCGCGGCCCGCTCCCTCGCGTTCCTGCGCCGCGCCGAACACGCCGCGCGCGTCCCCGAGGAGGCCCGGTGACCGGCGCCGCGCTCGACGGCGCCCTCACCCCGGCCGGGCGGGACTGGCTCGACGCCGCGCTCGCCCGAATCGCCGCGGCGCCCGACGCGATCGACGCCCTGTTCCCCGCGGCGGCCCGCCACTGCGGCCGCGCCGCGCTGCCCGGCGGCGGCACCGTCGACGAGCACGCCCGGCTGCGCCTGCTGCGGGCGCTGCCGCGCGACGGGCTCGCCGCACGCACCACGGCCCTGTACCGCCACGGCGACGCCGCGGAGAAGCGCGCCGTCCTGCGCGCCCTGCCCGCACTGGCGGACGACCTGGGCGACGCAGGCACCGACCTCGTCCTCGACGCGCTGCGCGGCAACGACACCCGCCTCATCGCCGCGGCGCTGAACCCCTACGCCGCGCACCGCCTCGGCGACCGCGACTACCGCCACGCCATCCTCAAGGCCCTGTTCAGCGGGCTCGACCCCGGCCCCGACGCGGGCCTCGACCGGCGCTACGACGCCGAACTCGCCCGGATGGTCACCGACTTCGCCCGCGAACGCGTCGCCGCGGGCCGCGACGTGCCCGGCGCCGCCCTCCGCCTCCTCGCCCGCGCGGACGCGCCTCCCGCGTGGCTCGCCGCGGAACTCGCGGCCGCCGACCCGCACCGCAGGGACGCGGCCCGGCGCGCCCGCGACGCGCTCGACCGCTCCCGGTGACCGCGGCCACCGGACGACACCCACGAGAGGCCAGCCGATGCGCATCTTCGACCCGCACATCCACATGACGTCCCGGACCACCGACGACTACGCCGCCATGGCCGCCGCCGGGGTGCGGGCCCTCGTCGAGCCCGCGTTCTGGCTCGGCCAGCCGCGCACCTCCGTCGGCAGCTTCACCGACTACTTCGACTCCCTCATCGGCTGGGAGCCGCACCGCGCCGCCCAGTTCGGGATCGCCCACCACGCCACCATCGCGCTCAACCCCAAAGAGGCCAACGACCCCCGCTGCCGCGACGTCCTCGACGTCCTCCCCCGCTACCTCGCCAAGGACCGGGTCGTCGCCGTCGGCGAGGTCGGCTACGACTCCATGACCCCCGAGGAGGACGCGGTGTTCGCCCGGCAGCTCCAGCTCGCCGCGGAGCACGACCTGCCCGTCCTCGTGCACACCCCCCACCGCGACAAGATCGGCGGCACCCTGCGCACCCTCGACGTGATCCGCGAGTCGGGGATCGCCCCCGAACGGGTCCTGATCGACCACCTCAACGAGGTCACAGTCGAGCACGTCGCCGACACCGGGCACTGGATGGGGTTCTCCATCTACCCCGACACCAAGATGGACCCCCGCCGCATGGTGCTGCTGCTCCAGCGGTACGGCACCGGGCGGGTCCTGGTGAACTCCGCCGCCGACTGGGGCCGCAGCGACCCGCTGACCACCCGCCGCACCGGCGACGCCATGGCGGCGGCCGGGTTCGGCCCCGACGCCGTCGACACCGTCCTGTGGGCCAACCCCGTCGCGTTCTACGGCCAGAGCGGCCGCCTCGACCTGGACCCCGCGCCCGCCGAACCCCAGTTCGCCGGCAACACCATCCAGCGCGGCGCGCCCGCATCCCCCGAAAGGTGACCCCATGCGCCTGACCCACCCCGACGGCACCACCGTCCACCTCGCCTACTGCGCCAACGCCCACCCCGCCGCCGCCCTCGGCGAGGTCCGCGCCCGGCTGGCCGACCACGCCGCCGCCGTCCGCCGCGAACTCGGCGCCGACCGCCTCGGCATCGGCCTGTGGCTGCCGCGCGCCGTCGCCACCCGGCTGCGCACCATCCCCGCCGACCTCGCCGCGCTGCGCGCCGACCTCGACGACAACGGCCTGGAGGTCGTCACCCTCAACGGCTTCCCCTACCAGGGCTTCGGCGACGACGTCGTGAAGACCCGCGTCTACGTGCCCGACTGGGCCCAGCGCGCCCGGCTGGAGTACACCCTCGACCTCGCCTGGCTCCTCGCCGCGCTGCTGCCCGCCGACATCGCCCGCGGCAGCATCTCCACCCTCCCCCTCGGCTGGCACGCCTGGTGGAGCCCCGAGGACGGCGCCCGCGCCGGGCGGAACCTGTCCCGCCTCGCCGACGGCCTGGCCACCGTCGAGGCCGAGACCGGCAAGGAGATCCGGATCGGGTTCGAACCCGAACCCGGCTGCGTCGTGGAGACCACCGCCGACGCCGCGACGGTGCTGCCCCGGATCCTGTCCTCTGCCGTGCACCCCGCCCACCGGCACCGCTTCGGCGTCTGCCTCGACGCCTGCCACCTGGCGGTGGGCTTCGAGGACCCCGCCGCGGCCCTCGCCACCCTCGCGGCCGCCGACCTGCCCGTCGTCAAGGCCCAGGCGTCCGCCGCACTGCACTGCGACACACCGGCCGACCCGGCGCACCTGGCCGCGCTGGAGCGCTACGCCGAACCGCGGTACCTGCACCAGACCCGCGCGCGCCACCCCGACGGCACCCTGCACGCGAGCGACGACCTCCCTCTCGCGCTGGACGACGCGCCCAGGGACCGCCCCTGGCGGGTCCACTTCCACATGCCGCTGCACGCCGACGCCGAACCCCCGCTGCGCACCACCCGCCCCGAGCTCACCGACACCCTGCAAAGGCTGCTCGGCGGCCCCACCGCGCTCACCGACCACGTCGAGGTCGAGACCTACACCTGGTGGATCCTGCCCGACGGCTCCGGGCTCGGCACCGACCGGCTCGTCGCCGGCCTCGCCGCCGAACTCGACTGGGCCCGCGGCACCCTCGCCGCCCTCGGCTGCAAGGAGGCGGCCCGATGACCGCCGCCCGCCCCACACCGCTGCTCGTCCTCGACGTCGTCGGACTCACCCCCCGGCTCCTCGCCCACATGCCGCGCCTCGCCGCCATGGCCGCCCCCGGGTTCACCGCCAGCCTCGACCCCGTCCTGCCCGCCGTGACCTGCACCGTGCAGTCCACCCTGCTCACCGGGGAGCACCCCAGCGGCCACGGCATCGTCGGCAACGGCTGGTACTTCCGCGACCTCGGCGAGGTCCACCTGTGGCGGCAGCACAACCGCCTCGTCGGCGGCGAGAAGGTGTGGCAGGCCGCGCGGCGCGCCTTCGGCGACTACACCGTCGCCAACGTGTGCTGGTGGTACGCCATGGGCGCCGACACCGACTGGACCGTGACCCCGCGGCCCGTCTACTACGCCGACGGCCGCAAGGAACCCGACTGCTACACCCGCCCGCCGAGCCTGCACGGCGAACTCACCGCCGCCCTCGGCGGCTTCCCCCTCTTCACCTACTGGGGGCCCACCGCGGGGATCACGTCGTCCCGGTGGATCGCCGGCGCCACCCGCCGCATCATGCGCACCAAGCGCCCCGACCTGACACTGGCCTACCTGCCGCACCTCGACTACGACCTCCAGCGGTACGGCCCCGGCGACCCGCGCGCCGCGCGCGCCGCCGCGGAACTCGACGGGGTCATCGCCCCGCTGCTCGCCACGGCCGCCGACCAGGGCGCCACCGTCGTCGCCCTCTCCGAGTACGGCATCACCGACGCCGACCACCCCGTCGACGTCAACCGCGCCCTGCGCCACGCCGGGCTCCTGGAGGTCTACACCCAGGACGGCATGGAGTACCTCGACCCCTGGGCGTCGCGCGCGTTCGCGGTCGCCGACCACCAGGTCGCCCACATCTACGTCGCCGACCCCGCCGACCTGCCCGCCGCGCGCGCCGCGCTGGAGGGCCTCACCGGGGTCGCGGAGGTCCTCGACGACGCGGGCAAGGCCACCCACGGGCTCGACCACGAACGCTCCGGCGAACTCGTCGCCATCGCGGCACCCCGCTCCTGGTTCACCTACTACTACTGGCTCGACGACGCCCGCGCCCCCGACTTCGCCCCGATGGTGGAGATCCACCGCAAACCCGGCTACGACCCGGCGGAGCTCGCCATGGACCCCGAGGACCGCACCGCCAAGGCGCGCGCCGCACTGGCGCTGGCCCGCAAGAAGACCGGGATGCGGTACCGCATGGACGTGGTCCCCACCCACGGCCGCGGCGTCCGCGGCAGCCACGGCCGCCTGCCCGCCGACCCCGCCGACGGCCCTGTCCTGCTCTGCTCCGACCCCGCCCCCGCCAAGGACGCCTTCCACGCCACCGAGGTGAAGTCCCTCCTCCTCCGCCTCGCCGGAGCCTGACCCGGCCCCGCCGCCGCCCGGCGGGCGGGCCCCGACGTCGGGGCCCGCCCGCCGGGCGGATCGGCGTTCGGCCGGCGGTCAGCCCTTGACGGCTCCGGCGGTGAGGCCGGCGACCACGGACCGGCGGAACACCAGGGCCAGGATCGCGATGGGCGCCGTCACCGCGACCGCCGCCGCGAACAGGGTGCCGTAGGGCACCTCGAACACCGTGCCGAACAGCGCCATGCCCACCGGGATCGTGCGGAACCCCTCCTGGGAGTTGAAGGTCAGCGCCATGAGGAACTCCATCCACGTCGCGGTGAACGTGAACACGCCCGCCGTGAACAGGCCCGGCCGCACCTGCGGCAGGATCACCTGGAGCACCGTGCGCACCGGCGAGCAGCCGTCGATGCTGGCGGCGTCCTCCAGGCCGCGCGGCACGCTCAGCATGTAGTTGCGCAGGATCCAGATCGCGAACGGCAGGTTGAACGCCACATACGGGATGATCAGCGCCGGGTAGGAGTTCAGCAGGCCCAGCTGGCGCTGCATCAGATACAGCGGGACCAGCACCGCGATCGCCGGGTACACGGAGATGATCAGCAGCGCGACCATCACCGGGCCGCGCCCGCGCATCGGCGTGCGCGCCAGCGCGTACCCCGCGAACGTCGCCAGCGACAGCACGATGACCGTCGCCACCGCGCACACCAGCACGCTGTTCAGCATGTAGGTGGCGAACCCGCCGGCGAACGCGTCGCCGTAGTTCTGCCCCGTCGGCGCCTTCGGCACCGCGCCCGGCGGCACCGCGCTGATCTCCTCGGGCGGCTTGAACGAGTTCATCACCAGCCAGTACAGCGGCATCGCGGTGAGCACCACCATCACCAGCGCACCGCCGTTGACCGGGTTGACGACCCGGCGCCAACCGCGCCTCTCGCGAGTCCTCACGACACTTCCTCCCGTCCCACCTGGGCCTTGAACGAACGCAGGAACAGCAGGCACGCGCCCGTGACGAGCAGCCCGGTGGCGGTCGCGACCGCGGCACCGGGGCCGATGTTGAGGTCCTGGAACAGGACCTTGTACCCCATGACCGCCAGCGACTGCGTCGCCGTGCCCGGCCCGCCGCCGGTGAGCACGAACGGCAGGTCGAACAGCCCGAACGCCTGGAGGATGCGGAACAGGATCGCCACCGCGATGGTCGCCCGCAGCTGCGGCAGCGTGACCTGCCAGAACGTCTTCCAGGCGTTGGCGCCGTCGACCTCGGCCGCCTCGTAGACGTCCTGCGGGAGCATGACCAGCCCCGCCAGGACGATGATCGCGACGAACGGGGTGGTCTTCCAGATGTCGGCCACCATCATGGCGGTGATCGCCGGCACCGGCTCGCCCAGGATCAGCGGGGTCGACCCGGTGATCCCCTCCAGCGCCCACGTGGCGACACCGAAGCTGGAGTTGTAGATGTAGCCCCAGAGCTGCGCCGACACCACGGTGATCATCGACCAGGGGATGAGCATCAGCGCCATCATCCAGCCGCGCCCCGTGGTCAGCCGCTCCATCACCAGCGCCGCCAGCGTGCCCAGCACCAGCTCCACGGCCACCGTGATGACCGTGTAGAGGACGGTGAAGCCCAGCGCGTAGTAGAAGTCCTGCGAGGCGAACAGCGCCACGTAGTTGTCGAAGGTCATCGACTCCACGACGAAGCCGTCGTAGCCGATGCGCACCCGCGAGAAGCTCAGCACCAGCGAGTACATGATCGGGAAGATCGTGATGAGCCCGATGACGACCAGCGACGGCGCGGTGAACAGCCAGCCGATCCTGGCCATGCGCCGCTCCATGGCGTCGCGCGGTCCGCTGAACGCCGGGCGGCGCGCGCCGCCCCGCCCCTTGTCGTGCGCCCCGCCGCGCTGCGGCGGGACCGTCGCCGCCGCAGTGGGGGCCTTCTCGGTGGAACTCACAGGGCAGCCCCCTCATGGGCGGTCCGCATCCCGGCCGCCATCTCGGCGACGGCGGCGTCGGTGTCGCCGCGCCCGCCCGACACCACCAGCGGGTTGGCGTTGGTGTACACGGCCTTGCTGATCTGCGGGTAGCGCGGCGACTGCGAGGGCCGCACCACGAACTGCGCGTCGGCCGACAACCCGAAGGTCGGGTTGTCCTGCCCCGTGACCTCCGGGTCCGCCAGCACCGACGACAGCGGCGGCGTGTACGGCGAAGTGGTCGCCATGATCGTCTGCGCCTCCTCCTGCGCGACCCAGCGGGCGAAGGCGACCGACGCCCCCAGGTTGCGGGTGTGCGGGTTGACGTAGTTGTGCCAGCCGCCCAGCGTCGACAGGCCGCGGCGCTCTCCGCCGTCGAAGCGCGGCCGCAGGACCGCGCCGACCTTGCCCGACACCGCGGAGTCGGCGCCGTTGGCGGCGCCCCAGGCGTAGGACCAGTTGCGCAGGAACGCGGCCTGCCCGCTGGAGAACGCGGTCATCGACTGCTCCTCGGCGAAGGTGCCGACCCCCGCGGGGCTGACCCCGCTGGAGACCAGGCCGGCCATGAACTCCATGGCGCGCCGGCCCGCCGCGGAGTCGACCGTGACCTCCGTTGCGGCCTCGTTCATCAGCGAGCCCCCCGCGTCGGCGAGGAACTCGGTGAAGTTGCAGGTGATCGGCTCGGCCGAGGCGCCCTGCCAGACGAAGCCGTAGCGGACGTCCCCCGCCTTCGTGAGCTTCAGGGCGATGTCGCTGACCTGCTCCCAGGTCTCCGGCGGGTCGAAACCGTGCTTGTCGAGCAGGTCCTTGCGGTAGTAGAGGAACGAGATGTCCACGTACATCGGGAACGCGTACGCGCTGCCCTCGTAGCTCACCGCCGTCGAGACGGGGTCGGGGTAGCCCGACCAGAACTCCTTCTCCCCCGCGACCTCGCCCAGCGGCTGCGCCAGCGAGTTGTAGGCGAACTGCGCCGGCCAGGTGCAGTCGCCGAGGAACACGTCGGGCGAAGTGGCCCCGCTGGCGATCTGGGTGGTGAGGGTCGTGCGGCGCACGTCCGTGGTCGGGGGGACGTCGACCAGGTTGACCGTGATGGTGGGGAAGCGGTTCTGGAACGCGGTCACGAGGGTGCGCCGCAGGTCCTTGCCGTCGTTGTCGGCCAGCACCTGCGAGATCCAGTCGATGGTCACCGGACGGTCGGGGATCTCGGCGGCGAGCGCGTCGCGCGCCTGCCCTGTTCCGGACGAGCATCCCGCGAGCGACGCGGCCGCGAGCGCGGCTCCCCCACCGAGTAGCGCTCTGCGCGAGAGGTCCATGCCGTCTCCTTGCTCGGGACGTTGGGGTGGCGAATGCCTGAGAACGTTGCCACTAGTAGTGTGATGTGGTCAACACTCATTCGACAATGCTCAGCTCCGCGACCACGTTTTGCCCGTCTCCGAGATGAGATCGTTGCCAATCGGACGACTTCCTGCGTACTATCCGGGCGGAAATGACCCCGTGATCGGACGACTCCCGAGGGAGAGCATGGCTGACACCGGCTCCGCACAGGACCACTGGTGGCGCGACGCCGTCATCTACCAGATCTACCCGCGCAGCTTCGGCGACGCCGACGGCGACGGCATCGGCGACATCCCCGGCATCACCGACCGGATCGACCACCTCGCGGCGCTGGGCGTCGACGCCGTCTGGCTGTCGCCGTTCTACCCCTCGCCCCTCGCCGACGGCGGCTACGACGTCGCCGACTTCCGCGGCGTCGACCCCCTCCTCGGCACCCTCGGCGACTTCGACGCGCTGGTCGCCGCCGCGCACGCCCGCGGCATCCGGGTGATCATCGACATCGTCCCCAACCACACCTCCGAAGAGCACCCCTGGTTCGTCGAGGCGCTGAACTCCCCTCCGGGCTCCGCCGCGCGCGAGCGCTACGTCTTCCGCGACGGCAAGGGCCCCGACGGCGCCGAGCCGCCCAGCGGCTGGCAGTCCCGCTTCGGCGGGCCCACCTGGACCCGGCTGCCCGACGGCCAGTGGTACCTGCATCTGTTCGCCAGGGAGCAGCCCGACCTCAACTGGGCCAACCCCGAGGTGCGCGCGGAGTTCCTCGACATCCTCCGGTTCTGGAGCGACCGCGGCGTCGACGGCTTCCGTATCGACGTCGCCGCCGCCCTCGCGAAGGACCTCTCCGAGCCGCTGCGCGAGATCGTGCAGACCCCCGACGGCAGCGGGCTGGACGAGATGCGGGCGAACCCCGATCACCCCTTCCTCGACCGCCCGGAGATCCACGACATCTACCGCGAGTGGCGCCGGGTGTTCGACTCCTACGACCCGCCGCGGGTCGCGGTCGCCGAGGCGTGGCTGCCCAGCCACCGCCAGCTCCACTACGTGCGCGCCGACGAACTCCACCAGGCGTTCAACTTCGAGTTCCTGCGCTGCCCCTGGGACGCCGACGCGCTGCGCGACGTGATCACCACCAGCGTCGACGACGCGTCGTCGGTGGGCACGGTCGCCACCTGGGTGCGCTCCAACCACGACGTGGTGCGGACACCCTCGGCGCTCGGCCTGCCCCGCGGCACCGACCTCGCCGCGTGGCTCATGACCGACGGCACCGAGCCGCCCCTCGACCTCGAACGGGGGCTGCGCCGGGCGCGGGCCATCGCCCTGCTCCAGTTCGGCCTGCCCGGGTCCAACTACGTCTACCAGGGCGAGGAACTCGGCCTGCCCGAGGTCGCCGACCTACCCCCCGAGGTCCTCCAGGACCCCAAGTGGGAGCGGACCGGGCACACGGTCAAGGGCCGCGACGGCTGCCGCGTGCCGCTGCCGTGGGACACGCAGGGGCCCTCGCTGGGCTTCGGCGCGGCCCTCGGGTGGCTCCCGCAGCCCGCCGGCTGGGGCGGCCTCTCCGTCGCGGCGCAGACCGGCGACCCCGACTCCACCCTGGAGCTGTTCCGCGGCGCGATCCGGCTGCGGCGCACGCTGATCGGCGCGGGCGCCGGCGAGTCCTTCGCCTGGGACGCCGACACCGACAAGGGCGACCTGCTCGCGTTCACCCGCGGGGAGCACTGGCTGGTGCTCACCAACACCGGGGCGGAACCGGTGGCGCTGCCGGACGGCGAGGTGCTGCTCGCCAGCGGCCCGCTCGACAACGGGGCGCTGCCGGGCGACACGTCCGTGTGGCTGCGCCGTCCATGACAACGGCGGCCATCTTGTAGATCAAAAAAGCGTGCCGGGCGCGGGCGGCCACCGCCCGCGCCCGGCGCGCGCTCAGCCCACCGACGAGTACGCCACGACCCCCCGCCGCACCGAATCGATGGCCGTCCGCGCCTTGGCGCGCACCCCGCCCGACTCCGGCGCCGCCCCGGCGATCTGGCCGAGGATGTCGACCAGCTGCTTCGCGGCCCGCACGAAGTCGCCCGCCGACATCTCGGCCTCGAACAGGATCCGGTCGAGCTCGTCGCCGCGCGCCCACCGGTAGGCGATCCACACGAAGCCGAGGTCGGGCTCGCGCAGGAACGCCACCTTGTGGTCGCGCTCGGTCTCGTGCAGGTCGCCCCACAGCCGCGCCATCTCGGTGAGCGTGGCGTCGACGGCGCCCTCGGGCACCCGCGGGTGCGCGGGGTCGCTCCGCCGCGACTCGTACACCAGCGCCGACGCGCACGCCGCCAGCTCCATCGGGCTGAGGTCCTCCCACAGGCCCCGCCGCAGGCTCTCGGCCGCGAGGAGGTCCAACTCGGAGTACAGCTTGGCGAGGCGCCCGCCTTCGTCGGTGACCGTGTCGCCGTCGAGGTAGCCGAGGTCGTCGAGCACCCCGCACACCCGGTCGAAGGTGCGCGCGATGACGTGGGAGCGCCCCTCCACCTGGCGGCGCAGCCCCTCCGTCTCCCTGCCGAGCCGGAAGTACCGCTCGCTCCACCGCGCGTGGTCCTCGCGCTCGGCGCAGCCGTGGCACGGGTGCGCCCGCAGCTCCCTGCGCAGCCGCGCGATCTCGGCGTCCTCGCCCTTGTCGCCGCCGCCCTTGCGCGCGTGCTCCGGGCCGACCTCGTTGACCTTCGCCTTCAGCGTCGACGCGAGATCGCGGCGGGCCTGGGCCGAACGCGCCGAGAAGTTCTTCGGGATCCGCATGCGCCCCACCGGCTCGGGCGGCACCGGGAAGTCGGCGCCGTTCACCCGCTTGGCCTGCCGGCTCATCGTCAGCACGAACGGGGTGGGGTCCTCGTGGTCGCGTACACCCGGGTCGAGCACCACGGCGAAGCCCGTGTGCCGCCCCGACGGGATGCGGATGATGTCGCCCGGCCGCAGCCGCGCCAGCGCCTCCAGCGCCTCCTTGCGCCGCCGCGCGCCCTTGCTCTTCGCCGCCTGGGCCTCGCGGTCGCCGATCTCGCGGCGCAGCGCCGCGTACTCCATGAAGTCGCCCAGGTGGCACTGTGCCGCCTCGGCGTAGCCGGCCAGCGCCTCCTCGTGCTTGCGCAGCCGCTTCACCAGCCCCACCACGGCGCGGTCGGCCTGGAACTGCGCGAAGGACGCCTCCAGCATCGACCGGCTCCGCTCGCGCCCCACCTGCCCGACCAGGTTCACCGCCATGTTGTACGACGGCTGGAAACTGGAGTTCAGCGGGTAGGTGCGGGTGCTCGCCAGCCCCGCCACCGCGCCGGGGTCGGTCCCCGGCTGCCACACCACCACCGCGTGGCCCTCGACGTCGATCCCCCGGCGCCCCGCGCGGCCCGTGAGCTGCGTGTACTCCCCCGGTGTCAGGGCGGCGTGGGTCTCGCCGTTCCACTTGTCGAGCTTCTCGATGACCACCGTGCGCGCCGGCATGTTGATGCCCAGCGCCAGCGTCTCCGTCGCGAACACGGCCCGGATCAGCCCGCGGGAGAACAGGGTCTCCACGACCTCCTTGAACGACGGCAGCAGGCCGGCGTGGTGCGCCGCCACGCCCTTCTCCAGCGCGGCCAGCCACTGGTGGAAGCCCAGCACCTTGAGGTCGGCCCGCGGGATGTCGGCGCACTGGCGCTCGGCGTACTCGCGGATCTCCGCGGCCTCGGCGTCGCTGGTCAGCCGCAGCCCCGGCGACACGCACTGGCGCACGGCGTCGTCGCACCCGGCCCGGCTGAAGATGAACATGATCGCCGGGAGCAGCCCTTCGCGGTCGAGCTCCGACACGATCTGCACCCGGTTCGGCGGCACGAACTTCGACCGCGGCCGCGGCGCCGACCGCGCCCGCGACTGCGGGTGGCGGCGGCGGTGCGCCAACTGGGTCGCCCGGTCGTCCTCCTCGGCCAGCCGGACCAGCCGCGGATTCACCCGCAGCCGCTCGCCGTTGACCTCCATCACCGGGCCCTTGTCGGTGCCCGAGCGCTCGCGCCGGCGCTTGCGCCGCTTCCCGTCGCCGCCGCCGTCATCGCCACCGTCGCCGTCATCGCCGCCGTCGGCCGCCGGGCGGTCCGCGACGAACAGGTCCTGCATCCGGTTGCCGGTCATGACGTGCTGCCACAGCGGCACCGGCCGGGTCTCGTCGACGATGACCGAGGTGTCGCCGCGCACCTGCTGCAACCACTGGCCGAACTCCTCGGCGTTGGACACCGTCGCCGAAAGCGCCACCATCCGCACCGACTCCGGCAGGTGGATGATGACCTCCTCCCACACGGCGCCGCGGAAGCGGTCGGCGAGGTAGTGCACCTCGTCCATGACCACGAACGCCAGCCCCGCCAGGGTGTGCGACCCGGCGTAGAGCATGTTGCGCAGCACCTCGGTGGTCATGACCACGATGGGCGCCTCGCCGTTGACGCTGTTGTCGCCGGTGAGCAGGCCGACGTTCTCGGGGCCGTACCGCTTCACCAGGTCGTTGAACTTCTGGTTGGACAGCGCCTTGATGGGGGTGGTGTAGAAGCACTTGTGCCCCTCGGCCAGCGCGAGGTGCACGGCGAACTCGCCGACGACGGTCTTGCCCGACCCGGTGGGCGCCGCCACCAGCACGCCGTGGCCCGACTCCAGCGCCTTGCACGCGCGGACCTGGAAGCCGTCGAAGGTGAACCCGTACAGGCTCTGGAAATCCTCGATCGCGGCGCTCGTCTCGGAGGCGCGGCGGCGGAACTCGGCGTAGCGCGCTGCGGGTGTGCTCATATGCACCAAGCGTAGAGCGTTGCGCTCAGTGACTCCGACGGCGGCGCGCTATCGCAGCACCCGCACCGCCCCGGGCACGACCTCGCAGGTCAGCGGCAGCGACGCCAGGGGCTCGCCGTCGGCGTGGGCCTCGACCTCCGTGTCGGCGCTGATGGTGATGCGCTTGCCGCGCAGCACCGTGACCTCGTCGAGGTCGACGTGGGAGCCGGTGAACACCCGCGGGAAGAACCGCAGCAGCCGGGCCCGGCTCGCCGCGCGCACGAACACCACCTCCGCGAGGCCGTCGGCGGGGTCGGCGCCGGGGCAGATGCGCATGCCGCCCCCGTAGCTGTCGGTGTTCCCGACGGCGACCAGGACGCCCTCGGCGGAGAGGACGGTGCCGTCGACGTCCACCCGGAACGGGATGGTCGCGAGCGTCCGCAGCTCGGCGAGCGTGCCCACCACGTAGCTCGCCCGCCCCATCCGCAGCGGGAACGCGCTGACGCGCGCGTTCACCCGCGAGTCGAAGCCGCACGCGAGCACGCTCAGGAAATGCCGGTCGCCCACGCGCACCGCGTCGACGTCGGACACCGCACCCGCGATGATCGCCTCGGCGGCGTCGCCCGGCGCCCGCGGCAGGCCGAAGGACCGCGCGATGTCGTTCCCGGTGCCCGCCGCCACGACACCGAGCGGCACCCCCGTGCCGACCACCCCCTGCACCGCGGCGTGGACCAGGCCGTCGCCGCCCACCGCCACCAGCGCGTCGGGGCGGCGCGCCGCCATCTCCCCCGCGAAGCGGACGCTGTCGGCCGCCGAGCGCCCCGCGGCGATGGTCACCCGGGCGCCGTGCGCCCGCAGCGCGCGCACCAGGCTCATGGCGGCGACCCCCGCCCGGCGGCTGCCGGAGGCGGGATTCACGAGGAGGGCGATCCGAGGGGTCATCGGGTGCGGCCGATCTACGGGGGGAGTGAAAAAAGGGGGGCCCGGCGCGGCCGCGCCGGGCCGCCGACCGCGCTACTGGGGGTCGGGCCGCCGGTTCAACGGCGACGGCACCGCGTGGACGTCGACCTCGCCGCGCTGGATCGCGATCTCCGCGGGGGTGAGGTACTCCTCCGGGATGTCGAACTCGCCGTCCTTGGCGCCGAGGACGAACGCCTCCCACTCCTGCGGGGTGAAGAACAGGATGCCTTTCTCCGGTGCCTTGCCGTCGCGCACCGCCCGGAAGCCGTCGTCGAACTTCGCGACCTCGACGATGGCGTCGGAGTCCTCCTTCGACAACGAGGACCGGTACCACACGGCGTCGGTGGTGTCGTGCCACTTCTCGTTGCCCATGGCCTCGGGCGGCAGGTCGCGCCGCGCCGAAGGCTCCGCGGCGGATTGCCCGTCGGACTGCTCACTCATCACTGGCCTCCACTGCCGCCTCGACTGCACACACCGCACGGCGCGCGGTCGTCCCGGCGCGCCGACGAACCATGACCTTAGCGGGTCGACGTCGCGCCCGGGGCGCCATCTGCCGATTCCTCCGCAATCTCCGACATCTCGTCGTCGTCCAACCCGGCGAAGGGGTCGCCCTTGCCCCTGCGGCGGTCGTTCAGGAACGCGATGAGCTCGGCGATCTCGAACAGCACCACGACGGGGATGCCGAGCGCCATCATGGTGAACGGGTCGCCGCCGGGTGTGGCGATCGCGGCGAACACGAACGCCAGGAAGATGATCATCCGCCGCCACTTGGCGATGGCGCTGTGCGGCAGCACCCCGATCATGTTCAACAGGACCACGATCAGCGGCAGCACGAACGCCACGCCGAACACCACAAGCATCATGATGATGTAGCTGAGGTAGTTGTCGATCGTGATCATCGGGGTCGTGCCGGCCGGCGCGAAACTGAACGTGATCTGCATGCCCTTGGTGGCGATGTAGTACGCCAGCGCCGACCCGCCGAGGAACAGCGGCACGGCCGCCGCCACGAACGCGTAGGTGTAGCCCTTCTCCCTGCCGCGAAGCGCCGGGGCGACGAACGCCCACAGCTGGTACAGCCAGAACGGCGAGGACACCAGGATGCCCGCGATCAGCCCCACCTTGAAGTACAGGAAGAACGCGTCGAACACGCCCGTGAAGATCAGCCCGCAGGCCTCACCGGGGCGGTCGCCCCGCACCTCGGCGGGCAGCTCGCAGTAGGGGCCCTGGAGGAAGTCCCACAGCGGCTTGAACTGCCACAGCCCCACACCGAGGCCCGCGCCGACGAACAGCAGCGCCTTGACCACCCGGTTGCGCAGCTCGCGCAGGTGGTCCATCAGCGGCATGCGCCCCTCGGGGTCGACCTGCCGCCGGAAACCCTTCACCCTCATGCGCGCTTACCCACTCCGCCCCGCACCCGATCCGACCCGTCCTCCCGCAGATCAGCCGCCGTGCGAATACCGGCTGGGCTCGCCCTGCTCGTTCACGATGCGCTGGCCCGCCGGAAGCTGGCGGTACTCCTGCTGCGGCGAGCCCTGCTGGGGCTGCTGCTGCGGCTGCGCCTGGTTCTGCGGCGCCGGGGTGTCGGACGCCTGGGCCTGCTGCTCCTTGGCAGAGCCGTCGTCCTCGTCCTGGAGGCCCTTCGCCTCGGCCTTCAGGATCCGCGCGCTGCGCCCCATCGACCTGGCGAGGTCGGGGAGCTTCTTCGCACCGAACAGCAAGAGGGCGATGACCAGCAGGATCAGGATTTCGCGGGGACCGAAGCCCATTGTCTCAAACCTCTCTTCAGGGGCGCAGGCTGCACCACCGATGCTACGCCCTGTGCGGGCGGGACTCACGGGTGCCCTGCCCCGCTCGGCGGCCGACCGCCGCCGAGGCCCGCGCCACCGCGGCGTCGAGCACGCGCAACTGCCGCACCATCGGCACCGCGCAGGCACCGACGGCGAGCACACCGGCCACCATCACCGCGGCCAGACCGAAGATCGCGATCATGCCCCAACACTACTCGGTCGACTCCGAAACGGCAGCGGCGCAATCGTGAACCGGACCTGACCGTAACCCGAACGGGGGCGGATCGTCACCCCTCGTTCGCGGCGAGTGCGCGCCGCGCGTCGGTGCGCACCCGCTCGGCCAGCCCCGCCGGAGAGAGGACGCGGGCGTGCCGCCCCAACCGCAGCGCCAGCCGCCGCACCCAGTCCGGGGCGGGGGTCCGCAGGGTGACCCGCAGCCGGCCGTCGGGCTCCTCGCGCACCTCCGAGCAGACGTACTCCTCGCTCACCCACCGCGCCTCGGGCGCCAGCAGCAGCACCACCTCGGCGTCGGCGGCCGAACGCTGGAGGACGCCGTCGCTGAGGTCGCGCGGCCGGGCGTCGGCGGGGACCTCGGCCGCCACCGGGAGCACGGTGAGGTCGAGCACCCGGTCCAACCGGAAGAACCGCACATCGGACCGCAGCCGGCACCAGCCCTCGAGGAACGGCTCGCCGTCCTGCACCAGCAGCCGCATCGGGTCGACGTCGCGCTCGGTCACCGCGTCGGCGTAGCCGCTGAGGTACCGCAGGTGCACCCGCTGGCCGGAGCGCAGCGCCGACTCGGCCCGCGCCTGCAACTCCCGCACCTGCGGGCTCATGTCGACCCGCACGCGCACCGAATCGGCGAGCTCCGCGACCGCGGACCCCGCGGCCGACCGCAGCTTCTCCCCCGCCCGCTTCAACGCGTCGGAATCGGCGGCGCCCGCCATGTCGCCCAGCAGCTCCAACCCCACCACCAGGGTCGCCGCCTCGTCGGCGGTCAACCGCAGCGGCTCGGCGAGGGTCTCGGCGTTGCCGATGATGATCTCGCCGGTGGCCTCGGCCGCCTCCAGGTCGACCTCGATCAGGTCGCCCGGCGTGTACCCCGGCAGGCCGCACATCCACAGCAGGCTGAGGTCCTTCAGCACCTGCTTCTCCGTCAGCCCGAAGTACTCGGCGACCTCGCCCACCCGGACATCGCGGCCGTGCGCGTAGGGGACCAGCAGCAGCAGCCGCCGCAGCTGCTCCGCCGACGCCGCGCCCTTGCGCGCAGGGGCCGCCTCGACGGGGCCCGCCGGGGCGGCGGCCGCCTCCGCAGGCAGCGCCCGCTCGGCCACCGGCCGCACATGCTCCAGCACCGCCGCCCGCAGCTCCGGAGGGTCCTCCACGACCACGGCGGCGCCGAACTCCGCCACGCGGCCCACCATCCGGCCGAGATCGGAGTACGCCAGCTCCACGAGGTCCCACCCCGGGCCCTGCTCGGGCCGTGCCCCCGGCACGATGCGCAGCGCCCGGCGGCGCAGCGCGTGCCCGGCGTCCGGGCGCACCCGCAGCGCGGCGAGCCGCGGCGGCTCCGCGCTCTCGCCGCTGACCAGCGACCGGACATCGGCACCCTCGGGCACCACCACCGGCGGCCCCGACGTCAGCGTGCGCACCTCGCCCACGACCCGGCCCAGCCGGAAGACGCGCCGGCTCGCCCGGTCGCGGTCATAGCCCGCCACGTACCAGCGGCCGCGGTAGTTCACCACCCCCCAGGGCTCGACCTCGCGGCGCGACACCGAGCGGTCGGGCTTGCGGTAGTCGAACTCGATCGGGCGGCGGTCGCGGACCGCCTGCCACACCGGGAGGAACGCCGGCTCGTCGGGGCGCAGCACCGGGATGACACCGGGCGCGTCGCCGGTGTCGATGGGCACGCCCGCCGCGCGCAGCTTCAGCAGCGCGCCCGTCGCCGCCCCGCCGAGCGCGGCGTGCCGCCAGGCGCGCGCCGCCAGGCCCAGCACCGCGGCCTCGTCGGGCAGCAGCGCGATCTCCGGCAGCACGTACTCCGACCGGGAGATGCGGTACCCCTCCTCGTCGGCCCAGAGGTCGCCGCCCCCGGTCTCGACGGGGATGCCGCTGTCGCGCAGCTCCTTCTTGTCGCGCTCGAACATGCGCTTGAACGCGGCGTCGGAATCGGCGTCCTCGTACCCGGCCACCATCGCGCGGATCTGCTGGGCCGTCAGGAAGCGCCGGGTCGCCAACAGGCAGATCACCAGATTCAACTGCCGTTCGGTCTTCCTGCGCGACATCGCCGAACACCCTTCCCCGCACACCCGATCCCAGTCAGGCAGAACGCTACCGCGCCGGGCGGCCCGGGACGACGAAACGGCCCCGACCGGACACTCCGGCGGGGCCGCTGCTCGGTGCGGCGGGGCCGCTACTCCTTCTTGGCGTCGTCGTCCTTCGGGTCGGCCTCGGACTCGGGCTTGCCGCCGCCCTCTTCGTCGAGCGGCGGTGCGCTGTCGAGCGAGCCCAGGATGTCGACCACGAACACCAGCGCGCCTTCGGGCGCCTGCTGCTTCGCGGCGTCCTTGCCGTACGCCTTGTCCTCGGGCACGGTCAGCAGCACCCGGCTGCCGACCTTCTTGCCGACCAGCCCTTCGTCCCAGCCCTTGATGACCTGGCCCCCGCCGATGAGGAACGCCGCCGGAACGCCGCCCTTCTTCCACGTGGAGTCGAAGACCTTGGAGTCCTTCCAGGTGACACCCTTGTACTGGGCCACGATCTGCTGGTTCTTCTCGACCTTGGGGCCGTCGCCCTCGATGAGGTCGACCGACTCGACGTCCTTGGGGGGATCGGAGTCGGGGACCTTGATCTTCGGCTCGCCGGCGTCCTTCGCGGTGACCGTGGGCATGCCGTCCTCGCCGCCGTCGGTGGCCTGCTCACCGCGGAGGGTGTCGCCCTTGCCGTACCGGCCCTGGATGTCGACCACCGACACCGAGGAGCCCTTGGGCGGCGCCGGCTGGCCCGGCTGGGCCTGCTGCGGCGGGAACACGTACACCACCCGGCTGCCCACCGGGTTGTCGACGAGGTCGCGGCGCAGTTCGTCGGGGATGGTCGCGAGGTCGAGCAGCACCGGGGTCTTCTTGTCGTAGGTCGACTGCGCCTTCTTCGTCTTGCCCTTGCCGGTCCAGGAGTAGTCGACGACGTTCGCGACGATCTTGTCCTCGGGCCGGACCAGCGCGCCCTCGCCCGCGCCCTTCTTCACGACCCCCGAGATCTGCTTCTTCGGCGGGGAGATGTCGGGGAAGTCGAGCTTGGGCTCCTCGCCGACCTTGCCGGTGACCTTGGGCAGCCGCTTGTCGACCTTCTCCTCCCCGATCTTCATGAACGCCGGGGTCTTCCAGTCCTCAGGGATCGAACTGCACCCGGAGAGCAGCAGCATGGCGGACAGGGGCGCCGCAAGAGCGGCCGCAGCACTACGGCGCATAAGTCACTACCTTCGGAAATCAGGCTCGGGTTCGGGCGACACACTACCGAATGGGTCCACCCATCCTGGCCCGTCGGGGTTAGAGCCCAGTAAGAGGCCGCCGCCGGGCACCGGGCCCGGCGGCGGTGCCTCACATGCCCGCGATGAGCTTCTCGACCCGCTCGTCGACCGACTTGAACGGGTCCTTGCACAGCACCGTGCGCTGCGCCTGGTCGTTCAGTTTCAGATGCACCCAGTCGACCGTGAAGTCGCGCCGCTTCTCCTGGGCCTTGCGGATGAACTCGCCGCGCAGCCGCGCCCGCGTGGTCTGCGGCGGCACCGACTTCGACTCGAAGATCTTCAGGTCGCCCACCACCCGGTCCATCTCCCCGCGCCGCTGCAACAGGTAGAACAGGCCGCGCTCGCGGTGGATGTCGTGGTAGGTGAGGTCCAGCTGCGCCACCCGCGGCGACGACAGCGACAGGCCGTGCTTGGCGCGGTAGCGCTCCAGCAGCTGGTACTTCGCCACCCAGTCGATCTCGCGCGCCACAAGGTCCAGGTTCTGGGTCTCGACCGCCTCGAGCGTGCGCTGCCACAGCTCCAGGACCCGCTTGCCGGTCGCGTCGACACCGTTGCGGTCGCAGAACGAGCGCACCTTCTCCAGGTACTCCCGCTGGATCTCCAAGGCGCTCGCCTCGCGGCCGTTCGCCAACCGCACCTTGCGCCGGCCCGTCATGTCGTGGCTGACCTCGCGGATGGCGCGGATCGGGTTCTCCAGCGTGTAGTCGCGCATCACCACGTTCGCCTCGATCATGCGCAGCACGAGGTCGGTGGAGGCCAGCTTCAGCAGGGACGTGGTCTCGCTCATGTTGGAGTCGCCCACGATGACGTGCAGCCGCCGGAACCGCTCGGCGTCGGCGTGCGGCTCGTCGCGCGTATTGATGATCGGGCGCGACCGGGTGGTCGCCGAGGACACGCCCTCCCAGATGTGCTCGGCCCGCTGGCTCACGCAGTACAGCGCGCCCCGCGGGGTCTGGAGCACCTTGCCCGCACCGCAGATGATCTGCCGGGTCACCAGGAACGGGATCAGCACATCGGCGAGCTTGCCGAACTCCCCGTGCCGGCCCACCAGGTAGTTCTCGTGGCAGCCGTAGGAGTTGCCCGCGGAGTCGGTGTTGTTCTTGAACAGGTAGATCTCGCCCGCGATCCCCTCCTCGTGCAAGCGCTGCTCGGCGTCGACCTGGAGCCCCTCGAGGATCCGCTCGCCGGCCTTGTCGTGCGCGACGAGGTCCAGCAGGCTGTCGCACTCCGGAGTGGCGTACTCGGGGTGACTGCCGACATCGAGGTACAACCGGGCGCCGTTGCGCAGGAACACGTTGCTGCTGCGCCCCCACGACACCACCCTGCGGAACAGATAGCGCGCCACCTCGTCGGGCGACAGCCGCCGCTGCCCCCGGAAGGTGCACGTGACGCCGTACTCGTTTTCCAATCCGAAGATCCGACGGTCCATGCGGCCACACCACTCCCGTCCCACGGCGCCGCGGCGGGTGCACCGCGGCGCGTCCACGACTCCACACTAGTGACCGGCACGGCGGCCGGCGATGGACCGCCGGCCGCGCCGCCGGTCAGTCGTCGGACTCCTCACTGCCGGAACCGCCGGAGGTACCGGAGGTACCGTCCTCGGCGCCGGCCGAGTCCGCCTCCGCCGCCGCGCCGGAGGCGGCGGAGCCGCGCGACTCCTCGATCAGCCGCTCCAGCCGCGCGCCCTGGATCCGCCGGAACTTGCGGTGCTCCATCCGCGTGCGGTCGAGCAGCGCGACCTCCAGGCTGGACGACTCCAGTTCGCGGCGCTCGCCGTTCTCGTGCGCCAGGGCGTGCATCGCGGCGCCCAGCGCAGCCGACAGCGAGGCGCCCTTGGTGTAGCGGTCCTTCAGCGCCGCGCTCACGGCGTCGGCGGAGCCGCCCATGGCGAGGTAGTCGCGCTCGTCGACCACCGAGCCGTCGTAGGTGATGCGGTAGATCTGGTCGAGCTCGATGGACTCGCCCACCTCGGCCACCACGATCTCGACCTCCCACGGCTTGCTGCTCTCGCTGAACACCGCGCCGAGGGTCTGGGCGTAGGCGTTGGCGAGCATCCGGCCGGTGACGTCGCGGCGGTCGTAGGAGTAGCCGTGCACGTCGGCGAACCGCACCCCCGCCACGCGCAGGTTCTCGAACTCGTTGTAGCGGCCCACGGCGGCGAAGGCCACCCGGTCGTACAGCTCACTGATCTTGTGCAGGGTCCTGGACTTGTTGTCCGCCACCAAGAGGATGCCGCCGTCGTACTGCAAGACGACGGCACTGCGGCCGCGCGCGATTCCCTTGCGCGCGTAGTCCGCTTTGTCCTTCATGCTCTGTTCGGGCGAGACGTAGAACGGCATCGACACCGCGGATCGTTCCTTACTAACTGGAGGCGAGGCTCTGAAAACCCGGGAGAAACGAGTCAGCGCAACGGCGCGTTCGGACCGTCGGGGCGCCGCGAGCGCTCGGTGACGACCCGCTCGGCCACCGCCGACACATCGCTCTCGGGCAGCCGCCGATGACCGTCGTCGGTGATGACATCGACCAGGGGGTAGATCTTGCGGTAGACGTCGGGCCCGCCGGTGGCGGAGTCGTCGTCGGCGGCGTCGTAGAGGGCCTGGAGCGCCACCACGACCGCGTCGTCCTGGGTGAGGTCGTCGCGGTAGAGCTTCTTCAGTGAGCCCCTGGCGTAGACCGAACCCGACCCGATGGAGTGGTAGCGCTGCTCCTCGTAGCGCCCGCCCACGGGGTCGTAACTGAAGATGCGGCCGGTGTCGTCGGCTTCGTCGTAGCCCACCAGCAGCGGGACGACCACGAACCCCTGCATGGCCATGGCGAGGTTGCCGCGGATCATGGTCGCCAAGCGGTTCGCCTTGCCCTCCAGGGACAGCGACCGGCCGTTGTTCTTCTCGTAGTGCTCCAGCTCCATCTGGAAGAGCTTCGCCAGCTCGATGCCGATACCGGCGGCGCCCGCGATGGCGACGGCGGAGAACTCGTCGGCGCGGAACAGCTTGTCCATGTCGCGGTTGGCGATGACGTTGCCGGAGGTGGCCCGCCGGTCGCCGGAGAGCACGACGCCGCCGGGGAAGGTCATCGCGACGATGGTGGTGGCTTCGGGGGTGAGTTGCGCAGCGGAGCCCTGGGGAAGGTCGCGGCGCCCCGGCAGCAGTTCGGGGTGGACCGCGCCGAGAAAGTCCATGAACGACGAGGTACCCGGATTCATGTAGGCCGCGGGCAGTCGCCCGCCTCCCTCGAATGCTTCAGACACGCGACTCCCTTCGCTGGCACCCCGGGCCCGGGAGGACCGGCCGGGATGCGACGGGTGACCAACAACTGCCGACGCGATCGACCCTACTGAGCACCAAGGACGATCGTGTACTCCCCTGTCTCCTATCCGCTCTCGGCGAACCGCGGATCCGGAATCCGTTCCATGCGCGAATCCGGCCGTCTCTCGTCTCCGCCGGAACCCTGCGGCAGCCTTCGTCCGGCCTCGGACTCCGCGCTGCCGAATGTCCGATATGTCTTACTCGCCCCCTTTTTGTACGAATTGCCGGACAAAGTCTTCCGAATTCGACTCGAGCACCTCGTCGATCTCGTCGAGGATGTCGTCGACGTCCTCGTCGAGCTTCTCGTTGCGCTCCTGGGTCTCGGTGCTCGCCTCGACCTCCTCCACGTCCTCGTCGGAGCGGTGGGCGTGCTTCTGTCCGCCGGTGTCCTTGCTGGCCATCTCCGCAACCTCCCGTTCGGGGCTCTCGCCCTAATAGTGGCCATTCAGCGCCGGGCTCAACCTTGATCACGGCGCATCATTTTGGGCACGCTACCCCGTGCCCGACCGTACAGACGTTCCCACCGCGCCAGGGTGGCGCACGCCATACGGCATCGCCTCACATCGAGTAGTCGGCATGCAGCCCATGGACCCGAGGACCGGCCGGATATCAGCAGGTGAGCACCTGTCGGCGGGATCCCCGGGCGCCACGGCCGCGCGCCGGCGGCCCGTTCCCCGTGGCGCCGCGGGCACCGGCGTCCGTCCACCTATCAGGAGGAGCAGCACTGTGAAGATCACCGACGTCAAGGTCATCGTCGCGTCCCCCGGCCGCAACTACGCGACCCTGAAGATCACCACCGATGACGGGCTGGTCGGGTGGGGCGACGCCACCCTCAACGGCCGCGAGCTGGCCGTGGCCGCCTACCTGCGCGACCATGTGGGCCCGCTGCTGATCGGGAAGGACGCGCACCGGATCGGCGACATCTGGCAGTACCTGTACCAGGGCGGGTACTGGCGGCGCGGCCCCGTGACGATGACGGCGATCGCCGCCGTGGACGTCGCGCTGTGGGACATCAAGGGCAAGGCCGCCGGGCTGCCCGTGTACCAGCTCCTCGGCGGCGCCGCGCGCGACGGTGTCACGGTGTACGGCCACGCCAACGGCGCCGACGTCCCGGAGCTGCTCGCGGACGTGCAGCGGTTCGTCGACGCGGGGTACCGGGCGGTGCGGGTGCAGACCGCCGTCCCCGGCCTGGAACGGACCTACGGCATGGGCGGCAACAGCACCGACGTCACCTACGAGCCGGCCGACGGCGCGCTGCCGAGCGAGCACGTGTGGGAGACCGGGCCCTACCTGGACCATCTGCCGAAGGTGGTGGCGGCGGTGCGCGCGGAGTTCGGCTATGGGGTGCACCTGCTGCACGACGTGCACCACCGGCTGTCGCCCATCGAGGCGGGGAGGTTGGGCCGGTCGCTGGAGCCGTACCGGATGTTCTGGATCGAGGACGCGACCCCCGCGGAGGACCAGGAGGCGTTCCGGCTGATCCGGCAGCACACCACGACCCCGCTGGCGGTGGGCGAGGTGTTCAACTCGATCTGGGACTGCCAGCACCTGATCACGAACCGGCTGATCGACTACATCCGCACGTCCGTCTCGCACACCGGCGGCATCACGCACCTGCGCCGGGTGTTCGACCTGGCGCACCTGTACGGGGTGCGGTCGGGGTCGCACGGAGCGGGCGACCTGTCGCCGATCTCGTTCGCAGCGGCGCTCCACCTCGACCTGGCGATCCCGAACTTCGGGATGCAGGAGTACATGGGGCATCTGCCGCCGTGGGACGAGGTGTTCTCGGTGGGCTACGAGTTCGCCGACGGCCTGTTCCACCCCGGCGACGCCGCCGGGCTCGGCGTGGACTTCGACGAGGCCGCCGCCGAGCGGTTCCCGTACGAGCCGAGGTACCTGCCGGTAAACCGGCTGCGCGACGGCTCGATGCACGACTGGTAGCCGGTGCGCCGGGCCGGCGCGGAGCCCCGCGCCGGCCCGGCCGGGCTCAGCCGCGCCCGCCGGAGAGCGCCGCGACGAGGTCGGCCGCTGTCGCGCAGCGGTCGAGGAGGCCGCCGACGTGCTCCTTGGTGCCGCGCTGGGGTTCGAGGGTGGGGACGCGCTGGAGGGAGTCGTACCCGGGCAGGTCGAATATGACGGAGTCCCACGAGGCGGCGGCGACGGAATCGGAGTACTTGGCGAGGCAGCGCCCGCGGAAGTAGGCGCGGGTGTCCTCGGGCGGTTCGGTGATGGCGTGCTCGACGTCGGCGGGGTCGAGCAGGCGCCGCATGCGACCGCGCGCGACCAGCCGGTTGTACAGCCCGCGCTCGGGGCGGACGTCGGAGTACTGGAGGTCGACCAACTGGAGGCGGTGGTGGCCCCAGCCGATGTCGTCGCGCGAGCGGTAGCCCTCGAGGAGCTTGAGCTTGGCGACCCAGTCGAGCTGGTCGGCGAGGCGCATGGGGTCGTCGTCGAGGGTGTCGAGGACGCTCTGCCAGCGGGTGAGGATGTCGGCGGTGTCGGGGGCGACGTCGGCGCCGAATCGGTCCTCGACGTACTTGCGCGCCTGGTCGAGGTACTCGCGCTGGATCTGGACGGCGGTCATGCGGCGGCCGTCGCGCAGCCGCGCGGTGTGGGTGAGGCCGGGGTCGTGCGAGAACGCGCGCAGGTCGGCGACCGGGGTCTCCATCGACAGGTCGACGGAGAGGAAGCCGTCCTCGATCATGGCGAGCACGAGCGAGGTGGTGCCGAGCTTGAGGTAGGTCGAGATCTCGCTCATGTTGGCGTCGCCGATGATGACGTGCAGCCGCCGGTATTTGTCGGGGTCGGCGTGCGGCTCGTCGCGGGTGTTGATGATGGGCCGCTTGAGGGTGGTCTCAAGGCCGACCTCGACCTCGAAGAAGTCGGCGCGCTGGCTGATCTGGAACCCGGGGTCGCGGCCATCGGCGCCGAGGCCCACCCGCCCCGCCCCGCACACGACCTGGCGGGACGTGAAGAACGGGACGAGGTGCCTCACGATGTCGCCGAACGCGGTGGAGCGGCGCATCAGGTAGTTCTCGTGGCAGCCGTAGGACGCGCCCTTGTTGTCGGTGTTGTTCTTGTAGAGCTGGATGGGCTCGGCGCCGGGGACGGCGGAGGCGCGTTGGGCGGCGTCGGCCATGACGTGCTCGCCGGCCTTGTCCCACAGCACGGCGTCGCGCGGGTTGGTGACCTCGGGCGCGGAGTACTCGGGGTGGGCGTGGTCGACGTAGAGGCGCGCGCCGTTGGTGAGGATGATGTTGGCGAGGCCGAGGTCCTCGTCGGTGAGCTGGGTGGGGTCGGCGACCTCGCGGGCGAGGTCGAAGCCGCGTGCGTCGCGCAGCGGGTTCTCCTCCTCGAAGTCCCACCGGGCCTTGCGGGCTCGTGCGGCCGTCGCCGCCAGGTAGGCGTTGACCACCTGGGTGGAGGACACCATCGCGTTGGCACCGGGGTTGCCGGGGACGGAGATCCCGTACTCGGTCTCGATGCCCATGATCCGCCGAACACTCATACTCCGAAGAGTATCCACCGGCGGCGACTCTTCAATGCTGCCCGCGCGATTGTGGCCGAAGTGCCGTCCCGCCGGGCGCGCCGCGCCCGCCCCGGGACCCGGCTCCAGGGGGCCTGCTCCGTGGGCCTGCCCCGGGTGCCCGCACCGGGCGCAGGCTCCGGGATCCCCGCTCCGCGATCCTGCTCCGGGCGCCCTCCGCCCCCTCTCCCGGACGGGCCGCCCCCTCCCCCGGACGGGAGGGCCGGGGGTGCGGGAGGGCCGGCGGCGCGGTCCCCGGCGCCCCGGCGGACGGCGGCGCCGGTGTCCCGGCCGCGCACCGGCTGAGGGACTCCGGGACGCGGGGGTTGACCTGGAGTGCGCTCCAGATCCCAGACTTCCGGGCAGCGCCCGCATTCAGCGGGCGGGCGACGGGAGGATCCCCATGAAGTACCGCACCATCGGCACCGCCCCGGAGACCCGCCGCGAGGTCAGCGTCCTCGCCCTCGGCGCGATGCTGTTCGGGTCGAGGACCGACGAGAAGACGTCCTTCGCGATCCTGGACCGCTACGTCGAGGCCGGGGGCACCTTCATCGACACCAGCGACAACTACGCGTTCTGGGTCGACGGCGGCCAGGGCGGGCACAGTGAGGAGCTGCTGGGCCGGTGGCTGCGCAGCAGCGGCGCGGGCGGCGAGGTGGTGATCGCCACCAAGCTGGGCGCGCGGCCGCTGGCGCCCGGCACCGGCTTCGTCGACAACCCGGAAGGTCTGTCGGCGAAGGTGATCAGGGAGGCCGCCGAACGCAGCATGGAGCGGCTCGGAGTCGATCGGCTCGACCTGCTGTACGCGCACATCGAGGACCGTACGGTGACAGTGAGCGAGACCGTAGAAGGCTTCGCCGCTCTGGTCGCGGAGGGGACGGTCGGCCTGCTCGGCGTGAGCAACCACGCGGTGTGGCGGGTCGAGCGGGCCCGCGCGGTCGCCGCGGCGGCCGGTCTGCCGGGGTACGAGGTCGCGCAGTACCAGCACAGCTACCTCCGTCCGCGCTCGGACGTCGCCACGCCGATGTTCCCCGACGGGAACCTCGGCTCGGCGGGCGCCGAGATGACCACCTACCTGCGCGCCGAACCCGGGATGACCCTGGTGGCGTACTCGCCGCTGCTGGGCGGCGCCTACACGCGGGAGGACCGGCCGCTCCCGCCGGACTACGACCACCCGGGCACACCGGCCCGGCTGGCGGTGCTGCGGGAGATCGCGAAGGAGACAGGGGCGAGCCCGAACCAGGTGGTCCTCGCGTGGCAGATCGGCGGGAACCTCCCCATCATCCCCTTGGCGGGCGCGTCGTCGGTGGCGCAACTGGAGGAGAACCTCGCGGCGGTCGACCTCGACCTGACAGCGGACCAGAGGGCCCGCCTGGACGCCGCCCAGTAGCCAGGACGCCTCCCCCACCCCGGCCACGAGCGGTCGGCGGCGCCCGGTGACCGCGCGCCCCGGCGGAACCGGTGTCCTGGAACGCGAAGGGGCCCGCCGGGTTGCTCCGGCGGGCCCCTCACTGCGCGGTCCTACAGGTACTGGCCGGTGTTGGCGACGGTGTCGATGGAGCGGCCGGAGTCGGCGCCCTTCTTGCCGGAGACCAGGGTCCGGATGTAGACGATGCGCTCGCCCTTCTTGCCGGAGATGCGCGCCCAGTCGTCGGGGTTGGTGGTGTTGGGGAGGTCCTCGTTCTCGCTGAACTCGTCGACGCACGCCTGGAGGAGGTGCGCCACGCGCAGGCCCTTGGCCTGGTGCTCGATGAACGCCTTGATGGCCATCTTCTTGGCGCGGTCGACGATGTTCTGGATCATCGCGCCGGAGTTGAAGTCCTTGAAGTAGAGGACTTCCTTGTCGCCGTTGGCGTAGGTCACCTCGAGGAAGCGGTTCTCCTCGGTCTCGGTGTACATGCGCTCGACGACCCGCTGGATCATGGCGTCGACCGCGGCCTGCTCCGAACCGCCGTGCTCGCCGAGGTCGTCGGCGTGCAGCGGCAGGCTCTTGGTGATGTACTTCGAGAAGATGTCCTTGGCCGCCTCGGCGTCGGGGCGCTCGATCTTGATCTTGACGTCGAGCCGGCCGGGCCGCAGGATCGCGGGGTCGATCATGTCCTCGCGGTTGGAGGCGCCGATGACGATGACGTTCTCCAACCCCTCGACCCCGTCGATCTCGCTGAGGAGCTGGGGCACGATGGTGTTCTCGACATCGCTGGACACCCCGGACCCGCGGGTGCGGAAGATGGAGTCCATCTCGTCGAAGAACACGATGACGGGGTTGCCCTCGCCCGCTTTCTCGCGGGCGCGCTGGAAGACCAGGCGGATGTGCCGCTCGGTCTCGCCGACGTACTTGTTCAGCAGCTCGGGGCCCTTGATGTTGAGGAAGAAGCTCTTGCCGACATCGGTGCCGGTGCGCTCGGCGACGCGCTTGGACAGCGAGTTGGCGACCGCCTTGGCGATGAGGGTCTTGCCGCATCCGGGGGGACCGTAGAGCAGGACGCCCTTGGGCGGGCGGAGCTCGTGCTCGTAGAACAGCTCCTTGTGCAGGTAGGGGAGTTCCACGGCGTCGCGGATGAGTTCGATCTGGCCGCTGAGTCCGCCGATGTCGTTGTAGGCGATGTCGGGGACCTCTTCGAGGATGAGCTCCTCGACCTCGGACTTGGGGATGCGCTCGTAGGCGTAGCCGGAGCGCGATTCCAGCAGCAGGGAGTCGCCGGCGCGCAGCGGTGCGTCGCGCAGCGGCTCGGCGAGCCGGATGATCTTCTCTTCGTCGTGGTTGGAGATGACGAGGGCGCGCTCGCCGTCCTCAAGGAGCTCCTTGAGCATGACGACTTCGCCGACGGTCTCGAACGAGCTGGCCTCGACGATGTTGAACGCCTCGTTCAGCATGACCTCCTGGCCACGCTGGAGCGCGTCGACGTCGACGGAGGGGCTGACGTTGACGCGCATCTTGCGCCCGTTGGTGAAGATCTCCACGGTGTCGTCGTCGCGCGCCTGGAGGAACACGCCGAATCCGGACGGTGGTTGGGCCAGCCGGTCGACCTCCTCCTTGAGGGCGACGATCTGGTCGCGGGCCTCCTTCAGCGTTGAGACGAGGCGTTCGTTCTGCCCGTTCGCGGCCGCCAGGCTGGCTTGCGCCTCGCGGAGCCGGTCTTCGAGCAGCCGCACGTGGCGGGGAGAATCGGCGAGCTTCCGCCGGGCAACGCTGAGCTCCTTCTCCAGGTAGGAAACCTGCGCGGTCAGGTCTGCGACTTCACGGTCGCGCTCGGCTTGACTCTGGTCGTCGCGGTCGGCCACGTCCGCCACCTCCCTATGAAGAGGACGACTACTCGGAACCCTACCTATCCACGGACTATTCCTAACCTGTCCGCGGGTTGCAGTGTCGTAGGGCCCTCTGTTCGATCTTGTAAAGACCTAGCTCATCCGGGGGCGGACACGCCAGGCGTAATGAGAAAGTAACGTCCTGTCTATGCTCCGTGTCCGGATTCCGGGATTCTTGGCGCGCCGTCGGTGACCTCCTGGCCGGGGGCGGTCTCCTTGCCGTCGGTGACCTCCCGGCCGGGGGCGGCCTCCTTGCCGCCGGCGCCTTCCTGTCCGGGGGCGGTGCCCGCTGCCTTGAAGTCGTCGCCGTAGGCGCCCTTCGCGGGCCGGCGGCGGCGCTCGGGCACCACGGCGCCGTCGGCGATGCGCCGGGCGGTGACCAGGAACCCGGTGTGGCCGATCATGCGGTGGTCGGGTCGGACGGCGAGCCCTTCGACGTGCCAGCCGCGGACCATGGTCTCGAAGGCGTGCGGTTCGTAGAACGAGCCGTGTTCGCGCAGCGCCTCGACGATCCGCGAGACCTGGGTGGTGGTGGCGACGTAGGCGCACAGCAGCCCGCCGGGGATCATGGCCTTCGCGACGGGGTCGAGGCATTCCCAGGGGGCGAGCATGTCGAGGACGACCCGGTCGACCTCGGTGTCGGTGAGGCTGTCGGCGAGGTCGCCGACGGTGAGGGTCCACGCCGGGTGCTCGTGTCCGAAGTAGCGCTCGACGTTGGTGCGCGCGATGTCGGCGAAGTCCGCGCGGCGCTCGTAGGAGGACACCCGCCCGGTGTCGCCCACGGCGCGCAGCAGCCAGCACGACAGCCCGCCGGATCCGGCACCGGCCTCGACCACGCGGGCGCCGGGGAAGATGTCGGCCTGCGCGAGGATCTGCGCGGCGTCCTTGGGGTACACGATCGTGGCGCCGCGCTTCATCGACAGGGTGAAGTCGGCGAGGAGGGGCCGCAGCGCGATGTAGGCGGTGCCGGAGGACGCGCGGACGACGCTGCCCTCGGGCTGCCCGATGAGCTCGTCGTGGTCGACGCGGCCCCGGTGGGTGTGGAACGCCGAGCCGGCGCGCAGGGTGATGGTGTGCATCCGGCCCTTGGGGTCGGTGAGCTGCACGGTGTCGCCGTCGCCGAAGGGTCCTCGGCGGCCGTGGATGCCGGTCACGTGTACTCGTTCCTCGTCTCGGAAAGCGGCTCGTTGCGGGGATGGACGGTCATTCAGCGTATCCGTCCTGGTGGGGGGTGACGTAATCAGCGGCGGGCCGCGCGCTCCACTAGGTTGAGGGGCACATCACAGCGGAAAGGCTGCACACGCGATGCAAGAGAATGCGCCCACGGTGGGGCTGGGGATCGACATCGGCGGGAGCGGGATCAAGGGGGCCCCCGTCGACCTGCGCACCGGTGAGTTCATCGTGGACCGGGTGAAGGCGGCGACCCCGCAGCCGTCGCTTCCGGCGGCGGTCGCCAAGACGGTCGCCGAGATCGCCTCGGGGTTCCCCGACCACGCGGGGCCGGACGCCCCCCTCGGTGTCACGTTCCCCGCGCCGATCCAGCACGGGGTCGCGCGCACCGCCGCCAACGTCGACCGGTCGTGGATCGGGACTAACGTCGAGGAACTGCTCGCCGAGGCGACCGGGCGCCGGGTGTGCGCGGTGAACGACGCCGACGCCGCCGCGGTGGCGGAGCACCGCTACGGTGCCGCCCGCGACGCCGACGGGGTCGTCCTGATGACGACCCTGGGCACCGGGATCGGCACGGCGCTGCTGGTGGGCGGCAGGCTGGTGCCCAACACCGAACTGGGCCACCTGGAGGTCGACGGGTTCGACGCGGAGACCCGGGCGGCGTCGAGCGTCAAGGACCGGGAGGGCCTGTCGTACGAGGAGTGGGCGACGGAGCGGTTGCAGCGCTACTACTCGGTGCTGGAGGCGCTGCTGTGGCCGGACCTGATCGTGGTGGGCGGCGGGGTGAGCCGGGACTCCGACAAGTTCCTGCCGCTGCTGCGGCTGCGGGCGCCGATCGTGCCCGCGCAGCTGCGCAACACGGCGGGGATCGTGGGCGCGGCGATCCTGGCCGCCGAGCGGACGGCCGGCTGACCGGCTGACGCGCGGCGAGGGGTCAGGCCGCGAGCAGCCGGACGATGCGGCGCGCGGCTCCGGCGGGGTCGGCGGCGGGGGTGAGGGGGCACAGGGCGGGACCGCTCTCACCGGGGTGGCGCAGCCACCACCACAGCCGGCCCCGGTGGGGGCGCAGCACGGCCTGCTGGACGCGGTGCGCGGGCCCGCCGCCGATGGCGTTGACCGCACCGACGGCGGGATCGGTGCGCGCCGCGAGGCCGCGGGAATGGAGTTCGACGGTGAGGCTGCCGGCGGCGTGCAGCCACGGAATTTCCGCGGAATCCGGCGAACCGGGCGAAAAGCGCGATGAAGAATTGTCAAGCGCGTGGCCGGGTGCGGCCAGTCTCGGCTGACCCGAAGGCGGGGTTTCCGGTGCCGCCGGGATGTTCATTCGCGCCGATCCTCCCGAATTCATGGGACTTCCGTCCCTTGACCCTGCCTTAGATCGGTGCTTTGGAGTACCGATATGCGGACCACGCATAGCGCAATTTCTTTTACACATAGCCACGCGTCGCAGGTGAAGTCCCTAATCTGGGCGCATGCCCCAGCGTGAAGGTGTTCTCCCCGCGGAGTTCTGGTCCCGGCCCGACCTCGCGGCGGCCCTGTCGACCTGCGACATGCCCGCGGTCGTCGCCGCGGTGCGCGAGGCCCGCGGCTGGTCGCAGGGCGAGCTCGCCCGCACTGTGGGGTACTCCCAGAGCTGGGTGTCGCGGGTGCTCAACGGCCAGCAGTCGCTGACCATCGACCAGGTCCGCGAGATCGCCCGGCTGCTGGGCATCCCGGTCCACCTGCTCCGCTTCTCCGGTACGGGCGGGCGCCCCGCGGCCACCGCCGCGCCGTCCCCCCGTCCGAGCGGGCGCGCCGGCGGCGCCGACCCCGCCCGGCGCCGCGAGAACGCCAAGGCCGCCGCGCCCCCCGTTCCGCTGCCCGGCGCGGCACCCGCCGGCAACGGCATCGACGAGTCCACCGCGCCGGCGCTGCGCGCCATCACCGGCGGGCAGCGCCGCCTCGACGCGTCCTCCCCCGCCCGCGACCTCGCCGCCGCCGCGGTCGCGCACCTCGACCTCAGCGGGCGCACCCTCAAGCGCGCGCAGCGCAGCCCCTTCGCCGCCCCCGTCGCCGCGGCGGCGAGCGAGGCCGCGGGGTTCGCCGCGTGGCTGCACGCCGACATGGGCGACCTCGGGTCCGCGCGCACCTTCTACCGCGCCGCCATCGCCCGCGCCCGCCAGGCGGGCGACGACCTGCTCGACGTGTACATGCTGGGCAGCCTCGCCGCGTTCGAGATCGACGCCGACGACCCCGCGCTCGGCCTCGGCCTCGCGCAGGAGGCCGGGCACCGGCTCGGCGAGGGCGCCCACCCCACGGCCCGCGCGTGGCTCTCCTGCGTCCGCGCCATGGCCCACGCCGGCCTGGGCGACGCCGCCGCCGCGCGGCACGCCGTCGCGGCGGCCGAGGCCGACGTCGCCCGGCCCGACAACGCCGAACCCCCGTGGCCGTGGGTCTTCGCCTTCGACGACGCCAAGGTCGCCGGATACCGCGCACTCACATCGGTGAAGCTGCGCGACCCCGGCTCCGCGCACGCCGCGTTCTCCGACGCGCTCGGCACCGCCCGGCCGGGCGGCAAGCACAGTGCGGTGCTGATGGTCGAGCTCGCGAGCGCCCGCGCCGACTCCGGCGACATCGACGAGGCGTTCCGGCTGGCGGGCGACGCCCTGCGCACCGGGGCGGCGTTCGGGTCCGAGCGCATCATCGGCCGGGTGCGCCGGTTCCGGCGCCGCTACGAGGGCCCTTCGGCGCGCTGCGTCAGCCGCTTCGACGACCAGCTCGCCGCCGTACTGACGGGGTCGACCCCGGCCTGACCCCGAGGGGGAGACGAGGAGGAGCAATGCGCATCGCCGTCACCGGGCACCGCGGCCTGTCCGCGGAGCTGCAAGACGAGGTCGCCGCGCGCATCCGCGCGCACATCGGCGGGGCCGGCCCCGGCACCGTGGGGCTGTCCTGCCTCGCCGACGGACCCGATGCGCTGTTCGCGCACGCCGTGCTCGACAACGGGGGCACGCTCGAAGCGGTGGTCCCCGCCAGCCGGTACCGGGCCGCGCTCCCCCACTGGCACCTCGACGACTACGACGCCCTGCTCGACCGCGCCGTGCGCGTCCACCGGCTGCCGAACGTCGAGTCGACCTCCGAATCCCACCTCGACGCCGGCCGGCACCTCGTGGAGCACTGCGACGAACTCGTCGCGGTGTGGGACGGCCACCCGGCACGCGGCCCCGGGGGCACGGCCGACGTCGTCGCGCACGCCCGCGCGCACGACCGGCCGGTCCACGTCATCTGGCCCGAGGGCGCGCGGCGCTGAAGGGGCGCCCGCGCCCGGCGCTCAGATCCCGGCGAACGCGGCGTTGACGTCGGCGGTGCGCAGGACCCCGTGGACCGTGCCGTCGGGCTCGACGACGAGGTACTCGTCGGCGGGGTGCGCGTGCATGGCGTCGAGCAGCTCCTGCCCGCCGAGGTCGGCGCCCAGCAGCGAGCCCGAGCCGATCGCGCGGGCCGCGCTCGACACCGGCATCCAGGGGCCGCGGTCCTCGGGCACCGCCTCGGCCGCGGGCGCGTGCACGATCGACGTGGGGGTGCCGCCGGAATCGGTGATGACGACCGCCCCGGCGTCGGCCGCCGCCATGCGCCGCAGGGCCTCGGCGACCGAGGTGTCGGCGGTGACCCTGACGGCGCGCCGGGCGAGGGTCCTGGCGCGCAGCCGCGGGACGCGCTCGCGGAAGCGGGCCGCGGTGATCGCCGCCCCCGCGCTCATCCACATGAAGGAGCCGATGAGCAGTGCCACCACGACGCTGTAGAGGGACACGCCGACACCGGCCGTCCAGGCGAGGAGGAACGGGAGCGCGACGATCGCCACCGCGATGAGCCGCCCGACCCACGCCGCGACCATGGTGCCCGCGGTGTGCCGGCGGGTCGCGGCCCACACGGCGGCGCGCAGCAGCCGCCCGCCGTCGAGGGGCAGCCCCGGCAGCAGGTTGCAGACGCCGACGAGCAGGTTCGCGACCCAGAGCTGCCAGGTGAGGACGCCCAGGACGGTGGCGGGGTCGAGGGCGGCGTAGGCGAGGTAGCCGATACCGGCGAGCGCGAGGGAGAGCAGGGGGCCCGCGACGGCGATCCAGAACTCCCGGCCGGGTGTGCGCGGCTCGCCGATCTCGGTGACCCCGCCGAGCAGGCGCAGGCTGATGCGGTGGACCCGCATGCCGTAGGAGCGTGCGACCAGGGCGTGCCCGAGCTCGTGGACCAGCACCGAGGCGTAGAGCAGCACCGCGAACACGAACGCGACCAGGTAGGACATCGGGCCGATGCGCAGGGCGCCCTCGACGGTGGGCTGGTAGACCACGGTGATGACGGCGGCGATGATCAGCCAGCTCGGCGCGACGTGGACGGGGATGCCGAAGAGGCGCCCGAGGGAGAGTCCGCTCCGGCGCGGGGCCGGCGTTGCGTCGTTGTCGGTCACACCTGCAAGGCTATGCGCTCCGGCGCCGTCCGGCGGCTGGGGAGCGCCCCGGCGGCCGGTGCCCGGCGCAGCGGCCGACGCAGCGGACGGGTCCGGGGCGGCGGGGGATGATGGCGGCGCGGCGCGTCCTAAGCTTGGCGGGTATGAGCACGCCCCTCCCGACGATCCCCGTCTCGGCGCTGTCGCCGTCGCGCGCCTCGGACTTCTTGCAGTGCCCGCTGCTGTTCCGGTTCCGGGCGATCGACCGGCTGCCCGAGAAGCCGAGCGCGGCTGCGCTGCGCGGCACACTCGTCCACGCGGTGCTGGAGCGGCTGTTCGAGCTGCCGGCCGAGTCCCGCACCCCGCGCACGGCGGCCACGCTGCTGGAGCCGCAGTGGGAGCTGCTGCGCGCCGAGCGCCCCGAGTCCATGGAGCTCTTCGCCGACGACGCCGCACTGGCGGCGTGGCTTGAAGAGGCGCAGGTCCTGGTGGGGCGCTACTTCGCCATGGAGCGGCCCGAGCTGCTGGAGCCGCGCGACCGCGAACTCCGCCTCGACGTCACCATGGAGTCCGGGCTGCGGCTGCGCGGCTACGTCGACCGCCTGGACGTCGCGCCGGGCGGGCAGATCCGGGTCGTCGACTACAAGACCGGGCGGTCGCCGAGCCGGCGCTTCGAGGACAAGGCGCGCTTCCAGATCTTCTTCTACGCCGTGATGATCTGGCGCGAGTACGGCGAGGTGCCTGCCCGGTTGCAGCTGATGTACCTGGGCGACGGCGGTGTGCGCTGGTACGAGCCCACAGAGGACGAGCTGCGCGCCGCCGAGGCCGAGATCCTCGGAATCTGGAACGACATCGCCGCGACCGCCCGCTCCGGCGTGTGGGCGCCGCGGACGTCGAAGCTGTGCGGGTGGTGCGAGCACCAGGCGCTGTGCCCGGAGTTCGGCGGGACCCCGCCGCCGCTGCCCTCGCCTCTACCGTAGGGCGCCCGCCGTCATCCCTGCGCAGGAGGACGGTTCAGCCCTGGGAAGGGCTGCGCGGGGCGGGCGGCGGCTCTAGCGTGGAGGGGTGAGCGACACCGCGACCGAACAGCCCGCCGCGAATGCGCCCGTCCGGTTCCCCTCCGTGCTGTCGGGCCTGCGCACCCGTACGGTGCTGACCGACCTGCTGGTCGTGGCGGTCCTCGCCATCGGCAACACGGCCGTGGTCGCGGCTGTGGGCGCGGCGCCGTCGCCGCCGGGGGCGGAGATCCCGTTCACCGACCCCGTCGTCGGCTACACCGCGGGGGTCGCCGTCGCGCTGCTGACTCTCGGGCGGCGGATGGCACCGCTGTCGGTGTTCGTCGCCGTGACGGCGGTGGCGGTGGGGGCGCAGGCAGCCGACGGGTTCGCGTGGGCCGCTGCGGGGCCCGGCATGGGCATCGCCGCCTACGCCATCGGCCGCCACCACCGGCTGCGCCGCGCCAGGGTGGCCTTGGCCTGCGCGGCGGCGCTGACCATCATGTCGTCCCTCATGGACGCGCAGCCGCAGGAGGCGGTCACCTGGTTCTTCACCGCCTATTCGCTGGCGATGGTGGCCGGGGCGTGGTGGGCGGGGCGGCTGGTCCGGCTGCGGGCCGCCCACGTCGCCGAACTCCAGGCGCGCGCCGAGCGGCTGGAGCGGGCGCGCGACGCGCACGGTCGGGCGGTGCTCGCCGAGGAGCGCTCCCGCATCGCGCGCGAGCTGCACGATGTGGTGGCGCACCACGTCAGTGTCATGACGGTGCAGGCGACCGCGGGCCGCCGGGTCATGGAGCGCGACCCCGACCGCGCGCGCCAGACCCTCACCGACATCGAGGAGACCGGGCGGCAGGCGCTGGCGGAGATGCGCAGGATCGTCGGGGTGCTGCGCACCGGGGCCGCCGAGGCCGCCGCCCGCGCCCCGCAGCCGGGCCTGGCCGGCCTGGACGAGCTCGTCGACCAGGTGCGCGAGGCGGGGATGACCGTGGTGCTGCGCCTGGAGGGGCGCTCCTACCCGCTGCCGTCGGGCTTGGACCTCACCCTGTACCGGGTGGTGCAGGAGTCGCTGACGAACGTGTTCAAGCACGCCGGGGAGGGCGCCGGGGCGACGGTCTCGGTCCGGTACGAGCCGCGCCTGGTCCAGGTGCTGGTCGAGGACGACGGTGCAGGACCGGGCGCGCGCGGCGGCGGCGACGAACCGGGGCACGGGCTGCTGGGCATGCGCGAGCGTGTCGGGCTGTACGGCGGCGAGCTGGCCGCCGGGCCGGGGGCCGCGGGCGGGTTCGCGGTGTCGGCGCGGGTCCCGGTGGAGCAGGGCGGCTGCACGTGAGCGGCGCGGATTTCCGGTCGGCGGCCCCTTTCGGCGACAATCACCCCATGGCAATCCGCGTCCTGCTCGTCGACGACCAACCGCTGCTGCGCACCGGTTTCCGGCTCATCCTCGAATCCGAACCGGAGATCTCGGTGGTGGGCGAGGCCGCCGATGGGAACGACGCCCTGTCCGCCACCCGCCGGCTGCTGCCCGATGTCGTGCTGATGGACATCCGCATGCCGGGCCGCGACGGCATCGACGCCACCCGCGACATCCTGTCCTGGGCCGGCGGCGCCGGGCAGCAGGTGCGCGTGCTGGTCCTGACGACGTTCGACCTGGACGAGTACGTGGTGGAGGCGCTGCGGGCCGGCGCCAGCGGCTTCCTGCTCAAGGACGTCCCGCCCGACGAACTGGTGGCGGCGATCCGGGTGGTCGCCGACGGCGCCGCGATCGTCGCGCCGACCATCACCCGGCGGCTGCTCGACCGCTACGCCGCGAAGCTCCCGTCGGCGCGGGTGCGCGAGGCCCCCAGACTGGACCACCTGACCGACCGCGAGCGCGAGGTGCTGCGGCTGCTCGCCCGGGGCATGTCCAACGCGGAGATCTCGCGGCACCTGGTGGTCAGCGAGACCACGGTGAAGACCCACGTCGGCAACGTACTGACCAAGCTGGGGCTGCGCGACCGGGTGCAGGCGGTGGTGTACGCCTACGAGACCGGCGTGATCCAGCCCGGCGAGGGCGACCCCGAGGGGCCGCGGCGCTGATCGGTGCCGCGCACCCGGCAGCGCGTCGGGTCCCGTTCCCGTCGAGACCTGCGACTATGGGGGCTGTGAGCCGATTCACCCGGTGCTGCGCCGCAGCCGGGGCAAACCCCGGGCCGGTCGGCGGCGTCCCACCGGGGGCACGGGGTTCCCGCCCGGGCACCGGAATGTGAACGACCCGCGCGGTCCCCGCGCGAGGAGGTATCGAGAGCCACCGATGGCGCAGCGACCGCAGCGGCCTTCCCCGCTCACCGACAACACCCTGCTCAGCAGGCTGCGCGACTGGCGTGCGGCCCGGGAGTCCGAGATGACGGGCGATGGGCTCGACGACGACGTTGTCGAGATGCCCGATCCGCGCGCCATCGACCTCGTCCTGCGGGCGGGCGAACTGCTGCTCGCCAGTGGCGAGGGCACCGAGGCCGTCACCGAGGCGATGCTCAGCCTCACCGTCGCCTTCGAGCTGCCCCGCAGCGAGGTGTCGGTGACCTTCACCGCCATCACGCTGTCCTGCCACGCGGGCCCCGAGAACATGCCCATCACCGGCGAGCGGGTGGTGCGCCGCCGCACACTCGACTACTTCCGGGTGCACGAGCTGCACTCCCTGGTCCAGGAGGCGGCGCTCGGCCAGGTGGAGCTGGAGGAGGCCATCGCGCGGCTGCGCGCCATCAAGGCCGCGCGGTCGCCGTACCCCAACTGGGCGCTGGTCACCGGGTTCGGGCTGATCGCGTTCAGCGCGTCGCTGATGGTCGGCGGGCAGCTCTTCGTCGCGGCGGCGGCGTTCGTCGCGACGGTGCTCGGCGACCGCGTGTCGGCCGCGGTCGCCAAGCGGGGGGTCGCGGAGTTCTACCAGATGGCGGCGGCCACCATGCTGGCGTCCAGCATCGGGGTGGCGCTGCTGTGGGCGAGCAGCGCGCTCGACCTGGGGTTGAACGCCGGGGCGGTCATCACCGGCAACATCATGGCGCTGCTCCCGGGCCGCCCGCTGGTGTCGAGCCTCCAGGACGGCATCAGCGGCGCCTACGTGTCCTCCGCTGCGCGGCTGCTGGAGGTCTTCTTCACCCTGGGCGCGATCATCTCGGGTGTCGGCGCGGTCGCCTACACGGCGGTGCGGCTCGGCGTCGACATGGACCTCGACAACCTGCCCACGGCGGGCACCTCGATGCACCCGGTGGTCCTCATCGGGGCGGCGGGGATCGCCATGGCGTTCGCGGTGTCGTTGACCGTCCCGGTGCGGATGCTGCCCGCGGTGGGCCTCATGGGGCTCACCATCTGGCTGGTGTACGCCCTGGTGCGGTCGGTGCCCGTGGGCGGCCTGGCGGACCAGGCGGCCGACCACGTGCCGCCGGTGATCGGGACGGCGGCCGGCGCGGTGGTGATCGGCGTCATCGGGCACTGGCTGGCGCGGCGCACCCAGCGGCCCGTGCTGCCCTACATCATTCCGGCGATCGCCCCGCTGCTGCCGGGCAGCATCCTGTACCGGGGCCTGCTCCAGATCAGCCTCGGCGACCCGGTCGCGGGGCTGCTCAGCCTGTCGGAGGCGGTCGCCGTGGGGCTCGCCCTGGGTGCGGGCGCGAACCTGGGCGGCGAACTGGTGCGCGCGTTCCAGCGCGGCGGGCTGGCGGGATCGGGGCGGCGGCACCGCCCGGCGGCGGCCCGGACCCGCGGCGGGTACTAGGCACGTACCCGTCGAACCGGGCGGCGGGCGCCGGGCGGCGACTCAGCCGATTCCGCGCTTGCGCAGGAGTTCCTCGATGTCGCCGAAGTCGTCGTCGGCCGCAGCGGGCTGCTGCGCCTTGCGCTGCTTCGCGGGTTCGGGCGCGCCCAGCTGCGGGGCCGCCGGCGCGCCCGCTGCGGCGCCGGGCCCCGTGTCGGCGGCCGCGGCCTTCCGGCCGCGGGAGACGCCGATGCCGCGGGTCTTCATGACGCCCGAGGCGACCCAGAGGACGACGGCGAGCCCGGCGATCGCGACGCCCGCCCACACGATCGGGTTGAACACGAGTCCGGCGAAGAACCCGACCATGTCGGAGATCAGCCGCCACAGGATGGTCATGAGGCCCATGAGCCCGGCCGCCAGCGGCAGCAGCGACCACGCGACTCCGCGCAGGCCCGCTGCCGCGCCCTTGCGGCGCCAGATGATCCAGGAGATCAGCAGGCCCGCGACGGTCAGGGTCGCGCCGAGCATCGAACCTTGGATTGGCAGGTCTGGTGGCATGGGCCCAGTCTGACACTTCGCGGGGCACATGCACATCGGGTGCTTCCCTTAGGGAGCGCGTTCGCCGAGCGCGGAACGGCCGTGCGAGGACCGCGGTCAGCTCGCTGCGGCCGACTCCTCGGTGCCGCGCGCCCGGGCGCGTTCCGCGCGCAGGCTGCGGGCCTCGGCGGGGTCGAGGACCGGGGCTGCGGTCAGCAGCTGCTTGGTGTACTCGTGCTGCGGGTTCTCGTACACCGAGTCGCCCTCGCCCTCCTCGACCACCTTTCCCTTGCGCATGACCAGGACCCGGTCGCTGACCTGGCGGACCACCGCGAGGTCGTGCGCGACGAAGATCAGGGTGAGGTCGAAGTCGTCCTGGAGCTCCGCGAGCAGCCGGAGCACCTGGTCCTGGGTGGAGACGTCCAGCGCCGAGACCGGCTCGTCGCAGATGATCAGCTTCGGGCGCAGGATGAGCGCCCGCGCGATGGCGATGCGCTGGCGCTGCCCGCCGGAGAAGGCGTGCGGGAACCGGTTGTAGTGCTCGGGTTCCAGGCCGACCCGGTCGAGCAGATCGCGCACCGCGTTCTTGATGGTCTGCCGGTTCCGCTCGCCCTGCACCCGCAACGCGGTCCCGATGGAGTCGCCGATGGTGATGCGCGGGTTCAGCGAGGAGTAGGGGTTCTGGAAGATCATCTGCACGTCGCGGCGGAGCGGCCGCAGCTGGCGGTCTGCCATCCGCGTGATGTCGCGCCCCTCGAAGGTCACCCGGCCCTCGGTGGGTTGCAGCAGCCGCATCACCATGCGCGACAGGGTGGACTTGCCGGAGCCGGACTCCCCCACGATGCCGAGCGTCTCCCCTTGGCGGAGCTCGAAGGAGACGTCGTCGACCGCGTAGAAGTCCTGGCCCTGGGCGAGCATGCCGCCGCGGACCTTGAAGCGCATGCGGACGTTCTCGACCTTGAGCAGCGGTTCGCCCGCCTCGATCTCGGCACCGGACTCCATGACCGACAGGGACTCGCCCGCCTCGGCGGCCGGCGCGTCGGACGCCGCGATCCGGGCGTCCTCCGCGGCGGAGTCGGGGGCGTGGACGCGCTCGGCGCGGACCTGCGCGCGGCGCTGCGCCCGCGACACCTCCACGCGGGGGACCGCCGCGAGCAGCGCCTGGGTGTAGGGGTGCTCGGGGCGGGCCAGCACGTCGCTGACGTCGCCGCGCTCGACGACCTTGCCCTTCTGCATGACCAGGACCTCGTCCACCGACCCCGCGACCACGGCGAGGTCGTGGCTGACCAGGATCAGCGACATCCCGAGGTCGCGCCGCAGATCGTCGAGCAGGTCGAGGATCTGCGCCTGGACCGTGACGTCCAGAGCGGTCGTGGGCTCGTCGGCGAGGAGCACCCTGGGCTCGCACACCAGTCCCATCGCGATGAGGACGCGCTGGCGCATCCCCCCGGAGAACTCGTGCGGGTAGGAGTTGAACCGCCGCGCGGGCTCGGGGATGCCCACCCGGTCGAGCGCGTCGACGGCCCGCTTGCGCGCGTCGGCCTTGGACGCCTCGGGGTGGTGGGAGCGGTACGCCTCGACGATCTGGTTGCCGATCGTGTACTGGGGGTGCAGCGCCGACATCGGGTCCTGGAAGACCATGGCGATGTCGTTCCCGCGAAGCGCGCGGACCTGCGCGTCAGAGGCGGCGTTGATGTCGGTGTCGACCACCGCGATCTCCCCGGTGATCTGCGCGCGGGTGCCGCGGTGCAGCCCCATGAGCGCCAGGGAGGTCGCGCTCTTGCCCGAACCGGACTCGCCGACGATGCCCAGCGCGCCGCCCGGCGCGACGTCGAACGAGATGCCGTCGACGGCGCGGACTTCGCCGTCCATGGTCGGGAAGGTGATCGTCAGGTCGCGGACGCGCACCACCGCATCGGTGGCGGCCGCGGGCGCCTTGCCGGCTCCCGGAGTACTCATGCCGTTCTTCCTTCGGCTCTGGTCCCTGCGCCGGTTCGGAGCGCGGGCCGTGTGGTTGCGATTCGGGGGCGGCCGCCGCGCGGGCGGCGGCCGGTCGGACTCAGCCGGAGACCCTGACGCGGGGATCCACCCACACGTAGAGCAGGTCGACGATCAGGTTGCAGAGCACGATGAAGAAGGCGGAGAACAGGGTGACGCCGAGGATCACCGGCAGGTCGCTGGTGACGATGGCCTGCACCGCGTACCGGCCGATCCCCTGGAGCGAGTAGACGCTCTCGGTGAGCACGGCACCGCCGAGGACGAGCCCGATGTCGAGGCCGAAGATCGTGACGATCGGGGTGAGGGTGGGACGCAGGCCGTGCTTGAAGATGACCCGGCGCTCGGAGAGCCCCTTGGCACGCGCGGTGCGGATGTAGTCCTCCCCCATGGTCTCCAGCATGCCCGCCCGGGTCTGGCGCGCGTACTGCGCGCCCTGGAGGAACGCCAGGGTGAGCCAGGGCAGGATCATGCCGACGAGCCAGGCGAACGGGTTCTCCGTGATCGGCGTGTACTCGGGTGTGGGCAGGATGCCCCAGGCGTGCACGACGAACGCGAGCGCCAGCAGGCCGGTGAAGAACACGGGGAGCGACACGCCCGCCAGCGCGAGGCCCATGGCGACCCGGTCGAAGATGCTGCCCTTCTTGATGGCGGAGATGATGCCGATGCCCACCCCGCCGACCAGCCACACGACGCCGGCGCCGAGCGCCAGGGACAGCGTGACGGGCAGGCGGCGGATGATCTCGGGGAAGACCTCCTGGTAGGTCTGGAAGGAGTACCCGAAGCACGGCGCCGAGCACTGGGTGACCTGGTTGCCGAACGTGTAGTCGGCGCCGACGAAGATCGCCTTGACGAACTCCCAGAACTGGACCACGACGGGCTCGTCCAGGTTGTAGCGCGCGATCGCGGCCTGGATGGCCTCCTCCGTGGGGGCCTTCCCCACGTACATGGTGGCGAGCTGCTCCGTCGTCTGGCCGGCCATGCGCGGAACAACGTAGAAGATCATGAATGTCACGAGCGTGACGACGGCGAGCAGCAGCACGCCCGCGCCCAAGCGGCGGAGTAGGTAAGTGATCAACGTGACCGGCCTCCCGTGCCGCCCGGGCCCCCATGGGTCCCGGCCGAGGTGCGGCCTTCACCTGCCAATCTCAACTGATCGAAGGGGCGGTACGCGCCGTGTGCGCCGATGGGACGAAGCTGTGTGCGTCCTGCTGCCGCGGAGCGGACGGCGTGTGCCGTCGGTGCTCCGGTGCCGGGGACCCGGGTCTGTTCGGACATGGTCGACCGGCCCTCAGTCCGTGGAGCGCGGGTCGAAGGCGTCGCGCAGGCCGTCGCCGAGCAGGTTGAACGCCAGCACGGTGAGGAAGATCGCGAGGCCCGGGACGATCACGAAGTGCGGGGACGTCGTGTAGTAGTCGAGCGCGTTGTCGAGCATGCCGCCCCAGCTGGGGGTCGGCGGGTTGATGCCGACGCCGAGGAAGGACAGCGACGCCTCGAAGATGATGTTGGTCGGGATCAGCAGCGTCGAGTAGACGAGGATCGGGGTGACCAGGTTCGGCAGGAGCTCGCGGAACAGGATGTGGGCGTTGCCCGCGCCCAGGCTGCGCGCGGCCTCGACGAACTCGCGCTCCTTCAGCGCCAGGGTCTGGCCGCGCACGATGCGGCCGATATAGGGCCAGTTGAAGAAGCCGATGATGAAGATCAGCAACCCGATGCGGAGCCCGTTGCCGTTGAGGCCGAAGGCGCCGTCGGGGACCACCCCGGCGAGCGCGATCGCGAAGAGCAGCAGCGGGAAGGCCAGGAAGATGTCCATGGCCCGGCTGATGACCGCGTCGACCCAGCCGCCGAAGTAGCCGGAGACGATCCCGAGGAGCGTGCCGATCACGACGCAGAGGACGGTCGCGCAGAACGCCACGATGAGCGAGATCTGCGCACCGTAGATGACCCGGAGGAACATGTCGCGCCCATTGCCGGGCTCCAGCCCGAAGGGGTGCTTCAGGCTCATGCCGCCGAGCGGGTCGACACCGCTCGCCGGGTCCGCGGGGTCGTTCAGGGCGCCGCCGGTCAGCGGGTCCATCAGCGCTTCGTCGTACTGGTACGGCGACTCGCCGGTCAACCATGCGATGACGGGGGCGAGCACGGCGGCGAGGACCAGGACGATGACGACGACACCCCCCGCCATCGCGACCCTGTCGCGCTTGAGGCGCTGCCATGCGATCTGGCGCAGCGAGCGGTTCGCCGTGTTGCGAACGCCCCGGGTGATCGCCTCGGGTTCGGCTCCCTCGGCCGAATCCTGCGCTTCCAAAGGCGCGGTCATGGCACCACTACTCTCAATCAGTCCCGCTTGTGGCTGGGGCGTTGACTTCGGGCGGTCCGTTCGGGTTGCCGGTACCGGCCGCCGGGCGCGGTTCTCGCCGAAACGGCCCGCGGGGCCGCCGGCCCGCGTGCGGGCCGTTCACGCCGGGAGGCGGGGGCGGCGCCGCAATGCGGGCACAGCGCGCTGTTCAATGTATGCCCGGGTACCGGGCCGGGCGCCAAGAATCCGGCCGTGATGCACAATCGTGACAGATGTTGCGCAAAGCTGTCATCCAGCCACTCGAATACACCGTGACCAGCCGGTATGACCGAGAGTGGCGCGAGCGCGCGTCGCGGCCGGGCGCTCCCTCGGGAACGAGCCGCGGGGACCGGCGTGCTCGCTGGCACACCGGCCCCCTGGTCCGTGCGGAGGCCCCTCGGCGGCGGTGCGGCCCGGAGACAAGCCGGGCCGCACCGGGTCGGGACCGGGTCGGCTACTCGCCGCCGGCGGTGGTGCCGAGCGCCATGTAGTCGTACATCTTCCAGGTCTCGCTGAAGTAGACGTTGGTGAGGGTTTCGGGGCGGTAGAGCACCGACTTCTGGAAGACCAGAGGAGCGACGGTTGCCGACTCCATGATCTTCTGGTCCGCCTCCGTGTACATCTTGTTCCGCTCGCCCTCGTCCTGGGTCTCCTGCGACTCGTCGAGCAGCTTGTTGACCTCGGGGGCGTCCAGCTCCGCGAGGTTGGAGTTGCCGGCCTTCTTGATGGCGTCACCGTGCATGATCTGGCTCATGTAGCCGAATCCGGTGTTCCAGTCGGGCATCCAGCCGTAGATGCTCAGCGCGAGCTTGTTCTTCTTCACGAAGCTCGGGGAACCGGCCTGGGTGTTGGTGAAGGTGTCCGACGGGAACTTGCGGATGTTCACGTTGATGTCGGCCTTCTTCAGGCTCTGCTGGATCGCCTCGGCCGCGGCGACCTCCTCGGGGCGGTCACTGCGGACGCCGAGGTTGACGTCGAGGCCGCCCTCTTCGCCGCAGTCGGCCAGCGCCTGCTTCGCCTTCTCGACGTTGCCCTTGTCGCCCTTGGTCTTGAACGGGTTGATCTTGGCATCGGCACCGGGCACGCTCGGCGGCAGCAGCTGCGAGGAGATGGTCCCGCCGACGTCGCCGCCCCAAGCGCGCTGGGTGGAGGTGCGGTCATTCGCCCACTGGATGGCCTCGCGGCACTCGATCTTGTCGAACGGCTTGACCTTGGTGTTGACCGCCATGTAGTTGTGCGCGCCGGACTCGGGGTTGTCGAGGTTGGCCTTGACCGCGTCGTCGGTGAGCGCCGTGCCCTTCGCCGCCGGGCCGAGCCCTCGTCCGCCGAGGTCGACGTCCAGGTCGCCGTTCTGGAGGCGCTGGTCGATCTCGTTCTGGTCGACGCCCTCCTCGACGCTGACCTTGTCGGGCAGCGCCTTGCGCACGGGGTCGGACTCGGCGTCCCACTCGTCGTTGCGGACCAGTTTGAGCCCGCTGCCGGGGTTCCACTCGCCGTCGAACTTGTAGGGCCCCGAGGAGAGGACCTTGGTCTGGTACTGCTCGCCCTTGTCCTTGTCGGCCGGGACCGGCGCGCTCTGCGGCTGGACCAGCACGAACGGGAAGTCGGCGAAGGGCCGGTTCAGGTGGAAGACGAGCGTGGTCTCGTCCTTGACCTCGACACCGCCGAAGCCCTTGAGCGGGTCGTCGGGGTTGTCGTAGGGGCCCTTGTAGTCCTCGCTCTTGGCGAGGTAGTCGGCGTAGTACTTCGGGCCGTTGGGCAGCGCCTGCTCGCCGAAGTTGCTGCGCGCGACCGCGTAGGCGAAGTCCTCGGCGACGATCTCGGAGCCGTCCTCGTACTTCATGCCCGGCTTGATCTTGATGGTGTAGGTCTTGCCGTCGTCGCTAATCTCGGGCTCGCCGTCGGCAAGGTCGGGGACGACCTTGTGGCCGGCCTCCTTCGGGCCCACGTCGTAGGTGTAGAGGGTCCGCGCGTAGTAGCGGCTGAAGTTCCACACGTAGCCGTAGTACGTGTTGCCGGGGTCGGTGCTCTCCATGTTCGACGCGATCGCGTACCGGAGCGAGCCGCCCTTTTTATCGGACTTGTTCACAATCGACTCGACGCCCTGGTTGAACTTGGCGTCGCCGCCGCCACCGCCGTCACCGCCGCCGCCGCACGCCGAAAGCAGCAGGGTCGCCACCGCTCCGACCGCGACGAATCCGAGCGCTCGTCTGCTCAAGATGTTCAGCCTTTCCATCACCGGAATCGACACGCGTACCGATCGCCACGAAGTAGCCCTGCACCGCCTGGGTGGAGCGGCGCTGAACATCAGGAATCATCCCGCGGGCGCGCCATACGTCACGGCGCACAAGCTACACAAGCACAGGTTACATTTTGTCTAAGGCAAGGTAACTAGTTCGCCCCAATATGCCCGGTTCGCCGTTGACCCTCCGTGTGGGTCGCCTCTGATCGTGGGGCGATCGTATTCGGCGGGACCCGGTTCACACGCTCGCGGCGCGCTGCAACCAGTCGAGGTCGATGTCGGTGAGGGACTCGACCACGATGCGGCCCGGTGCCGGCTCGACCGGCGCCATGTGCGGGACCGCCACGGTCACGCAGCCGGCCGCCTGCGCCGATGCGATCCCCGCAGGGGAGTCCTCGATGGCCGCGCAGCGGGCGGGGTCGACCCCGAGCAGCCGCGCCGCCTTCAGGTACGGCTCCGGGTGCGGCTTGTTGTGCGCCACCTCGTCGCCCGCCACGACGAGGTCGAAGTGGTGGACGCCGAGCCGCGCGATGGCGGTGCCGATGACACCGCGGTGGGTCGAGGTGACCAGCGCCGCGGGGATCTGCGACGCCGCGACCTCGGCGAGCAGCGCCGCCGCCCCGGGGCGGATCTCGGCGCCGCCCGCGAGGCGGCCCTTGAAGGCGGTCTCCAGCATCGCCACGACGGAGTCGAGGGCCCGGTCCGACCCGGTGGTCTCGATCATGTACCGGGCGACGGAGGTGACCGACCCGCCCAGGTTGATCTGCTGATCGGCCTCTGTCCAGTCACCCCCCAGGACGGCGGCGACCTCGCGCTCGGTCTGCATCCACAGCCCCTCGCTTTCGATCAGGGTGCCGTCCATGTCGAACAGCACGGCCTGGAGCGCTGGGCCGCCGGGCAGGTCCGGCAGGGTGGCGGACTGGGGTGACGATCGGGGCATGGCTTCGCGGGCGCGCCCGACTGGGCTCGGGCGCGCCACTCCTCCTCACGGGTATTCCGGGGCCGGCGGCCCCGGTCGGTGGTCAGACGTTGAAGTACGTCGCTTCGGGGTGGTGGATCACGATCGCGTCGGTGGCCTGCTCCGGGACGAGCTGGAACTCCTCCGACAGGCTCACGCCGACCCGCTCGGGCGCCAAGAGCTGCATGATCTTCGCGCGGTCCTCCAGGTCGGGGCAGGCGCCGTAGCCCAGCGAGAAACGGGCGCCGCGGTACCCCAGCTTGAAGAACGCCTCGATGGCCGCCGGATCTTCCCCGGCGAAGCCGAGTTCCGCGCGGATGCGCGTGTGCCAGTACTCCGCGAGCGCCTCGGTGAGCTGCACGCTGAGTCCGTGCAGTTCGAGGTAGTCGCGGTAGGCGTTCTTCTCGAACAGCTCCTGGGTGGCCCCGCTGATGGCGCCGCCGACCGTGACGACCTGGAAGGCCGCGACGTCGAGCTCGCCGGACTCCTTGGGCCGGTAGAAGTCGGCGAGGCAAAGGTGGCGGTCGCGCCGCTGGCGCGGGAACGTGAACCGGGTGCGCTCGGTCGTGCCGTCGTCGTCGAGGACGACGAGGTCGTCGCCCTCGCTGTAGCACGGGTAGTACCCGTAGACCACGGCGGCCTCCAGCAGGCCGTCGGTCTGGATGCGGTCGAGCCACATGCGCATGCGCGGGCGGCCCTCGGTCTCGACCAGCTCCTCGTAGGTCGGCCCGCCGCCCTTGCGCGACCCCTTCAGCCCCCACTGGCCCATGAACGTGGCGCGCTCATCGAGGTAGGAGGCGTAGTCGGCGAGCGGGACGCCCTTGCTGATGCGGTCGCCCCAGAACGGCGGGACCGGCACCGGGTTGGTGGTCGTGACGTCGCTGCGGGCCGGCATCTGGTCGGGCTCGGTGACCTTCAGCTTCGCCGTGGTCGTGACCCGGCGCTTGCGCAGCGCCGGGAGTTCGGCGCCCTCGACCCCGCGCTTGACGGCCATGATGGCGTCCATCAGCTTCAGGCCGTCGAAGGCGTCGCGGGCGTAGCGCACCTCGCCGTCGAACAGCTCGGCGAGGTCCTGCTCCACGAACGAGCGGGTGAGCGCCGCGCCGCCCAGCAGCACCGGGTACTCCTCGGAGATCCCGCGGGAGTTCATCTCCTCCAGGTTCTCGCGCATGATGACCGTCGACTTGACCAGCAGCCCCGACATGCCGATGACGTCGGCGCGGTTGGACTCGGCGGCCTCCAGGATGGCCGAGACCGGCTGCTTGATGCCGATGTTCACGACGTCGTAGCCGTTGTTGGACAGGATGATGTCGACGAGGTTCTTGCCGATGTCGTGCACGTCGCCCTTGACGGTGGCGAGCACGATGCGGCCCTTGCCGTCGTCGTCGCTCTTCTCCATGTGCGGTTCGAGGTGCGCCACCGCCGACTTCATCACCTCGGCGGACTTCAGCACGAACGGGAGCTGCATCTCACCGGCGCCGAACAGCTCGCCGACGACCTTCATGCCGCCGAGGAGGTGGTCGTTGACGATCGCCAGCGCGGGCTTCTCCGCGAGGGCGGTGTCGAGGTCGGCGTCCATGCCCACGAGCTCGCCGTCGATGATGCGCCGCTCCAGGCGCTCCCACAGCGGCAGCGCGGCGAGCTCCTCGGCGCGCGACGCCTTCAACGCCTGGGCGTCGACGCCGTCGAACATCTGGAGGAACCGCTCCAGGGGGTCGTAGCCCTCGCTGCGGTTGTCGTAGACCATGTCGAGGGCGACCTGGCGCTGGTCGTCGGGGATGCGGTTCATCGGCAGGATCTTCGCGGCGTGCACGATGGCCGAGGTCATGCCGGCCTGCACGCACTCGTGCAGGAACACGGAGTTCAGCACGATCCGCGCGGCGGGGTTGAGGCCGAACGACACGTTGGACAGGCCGGAGGTGGTCTGCACGCCCGGGAAGAGCCGGTTGATCTCCTTGATGGCCTCGATGGTCTCCAGGGCGTCGCGCCGGGTCTCCTCCTGCCCGGTGGCGATGGGGAACGTGAGCGGGTCGACGATGATGTCCTCGCGCCGCATGCCCCAGGAGCCCGTGAGCTCCTCGATGGCGCGGGTGGCGACCCGGACCTTCCACTCGGCGGTGCGGGCCTGGCCCTCTTCGTCGATGGTCAGCGCCATCACCGCGGAGCCGTGCTCCTTCACCAGGCGCATGATGCGCTGGAACCGGGAGTCGGGGCCGTCGCCGTCCTCGTAGTTGACGGAGTTGATGACCGCGCGCCCGCCCAGCTGCTCCAGGCCGGCCTCCAGGACGGCCGGCTCGGTGGAGTCGAGCACCAGCGGCAGGGTGGACGCGGTGGCCAGCCGGGACGCGTACTCGCGCATGTCGCGCACGCCGTCGCGGCCGACGTAGTCGATGTTGAGGTCGAGCAGGTGGGCGCCGTCGCGGATCTGGTCGCGGGCGATCTCGATGCCGTCGTCGTAGCGGTCGCCGACCAGGGTCTCGCGGAAGACCTTCGAGCCGTTGGCGTTGGTGCGCTCGCCGATGGCGAGGTAGCTGGTGTCCTGGCGCAGGGGCACGCTGGAGTAGAGCGAGGCGACGGTGCCTTCGCTGATGGGGGTGCGCGGGGCGATCCCGCGGCCGCCGACGCGCTCGACGACCTGGCGCAGGTGCTCGGGGGTGGTGCCGCAGCAGCCGCCGACGAGGCTCAGCCCGAACTCGTTGGTGAACGCGTCGTGGGCGTCGGCGAGCTCGGCCGGCTGCAACGGGTACACGGCGCCGTCGGCGCCGAGTTCGGGCAGGCCGGCGTTTGGCATGCAGGAGACGGGGACCCGGGAGTGGCGGGAGAGGTAGCGCAGGTGCTCGCTCATCTCCGCGGGGCCGGTGGCGCAGTTCAGCCCGATCATGTCGATGCCCAGCGGCTCCAGTGCCGTGAGCGCCGCACCGATCTCGGACCCCATGAGCATGGTGCCGGTGGTCTCGATGGTGACCTGGGCGATGATGACGATGTCGGAGCCCGCGGCGCGGCGCGCCCGCATGGCGCCGATGACGGCGGCCTTGGTCTGGAGGAGGTCCTGGCAGGTCTCGACGAGGACGGCGTCGGCGCCGCCCTCGATCAGGCCCTTGGCGCACTCCTGGTAGTAGTCGCGCAGCAGGGCGTAGGGGGCGTGGCCGAGGGTGGGGAGCTTGGTGCCGGGGCCGACCGAGCCGAGGACGTAGCGGGGCTGGTCGGCGGTGCTGTACTCGTCGGCGACCTCGCGGGCCAGGCGGGCGCCGGACTCGGCGAGTTCGTAGGTGCGGTCGACGATGTCGTACTCGCCGAGGTTGCCGTAGTTGGCGCCGAAGGTGTTGGTCTCTACGCAGTCGACGCCGGAGTCGAAGAAGGCGGCGTGGGTGGCGCGGACCACTTCGGGCCGGGTGACGTTGAGGATCTCGTTGCAGCCTTCATGCCCCTGGAAGTCGTCCAGTCCGAGATCGTGTGCCTGAAGCATGGTGCCCATGGCTCCGTCAGCGACGATCACGCGCTTGAACAGAGCATCACGAAAGGAGAGTGGAGAGCTCATTGGCCTTAACTGTTGGGTCGACGGGATCTTCGAGCCGGATCGCGCGGTTTCTCGGGCGCGCCGCGTTCCATCGCGGGCGGCGCTGCCCGGACCACGGTGTCATACGGTCAATCGCGTCCAACGTTATCTCACCGTGCCGCGGCGGGTCCGACCCGCGTACCTTCCCGTGGTAAAGCGGGGCGGGTCGCGGCGGCGATCCGTGGAACAACCGCGGGCCGGAGCCTGTTCCAGTCACCACTAGGGTCGTGGGCGTGCGCCGGTCGTGTTTAGAAAGTCATTTCGGGCTCGCGGCCACCAGACACCGCCTCGCGGCACCGATGTCACTCGAACAGCCAACCAGGCTGAACTTCGTGAATCGGCTTGCGACGCGGCGCCTGGACGGCCGCTCGCTGACCCGAAAGCACTTTCTAAACACTCCCCGGCCCGCCGCAGCCGGTGCGGCACCCGTCCCGCGGGGCGGTGCGCAAACCGGGTGTCGCCGGGAAGCGCGCCGTGGTAGGGCTGGTATGCGCGCACCCGCGCGGCGTGTACCGGAGTCACGAGTCGAACGAGCCGCAGTCGTCTGCGGCAGTGCCAGAGGAGGCCGCCTGTGCCCGAGCCCGGCAGGGTTCCTGATCTCGTCGATCCCGTCATGGTCGCGGCGTTCGACGGCTGGAACGACGCCGGCGAGGCCGCCAGCGGTGTCGTCGACCACCTGTCCTCGGTGTGGTCGGCCGATCACCTGCTGGCGCTGGAGCCCGACGACTACTACGACTTCCAGGTCTCGCGGCCCCGCGTCGTCATGGCCGACGGCGAGAGCAAGGGGCTGACCTGGCCGGGTACCCGCGTCTCGGTCGCCGCTCCCGCCGAAGGCGGGCACGTCGTCCTGGTGCGCGGCTCCGAGCCCAACATGCGCTGGCGGGGGTTCGCCCGCGACCTGCTGTCGATCGCGCGCGAGCTCGGCGTGCGCCGGGTGGTGCTGCTGGGGGCGCTGCTGGCCGACTCCCCGCACACGCGGCCGATGCCGGTCACCGGTGTTTCGAGCCCGCCGGAGCTGGGCGGCGCGCTGCACCTGGAACCCGCCTCCTACGAGGGGCCCACGGGCATCCTCGGCGTCCTCCAGGACGTGTTCGGCGGCGCCGGGCTGGAGACCGTTTCGCTGTGGGCCGCCGTTCCGCACTACGTCGCCCAGCCGCCGTGCCCCAAGGGCACCCTGGCGCTGCTGCGCCGGGTCGAGGACGTCCTCGACCGGCCGGTCCCCATGGGCGACCTCCCCGAGGCGGCCCGCGCGTGGGAGAACGGTGTCGACGAGTTGGCGGCCGAAGACGAGGACGTCGCCGGCTACGTCCGCAGCCTCGAGGAGGCGAAGGACGCCGCGGAGCTGCCCGAGGCCACCGGCGAGTCGATCGCCCGCGAGTTCGAGCGCTACCTCAAGCGCCGCGGGAGGGGCTGAGCCCCGCACGCACCTGAGGGCTGCCGCGGCGGATGCGCATCCGCCGCGGCAGCCCTCGTCCCATGCTCGGACCTGATTCGGGCCCTTGTGCGGGCCCTTGTTCAGACCTTGATGTCGACCCACTGCCCGGTGCTCAGGACCACGGCCCAGGCACCGGCGACGCGGGCCAGGCCGCGCCGCACCTCGTCGACCACCGCCGGCGCCAATGGCGACAGCGCGTCGGGGTCGGGTGCCAGCCGGACGGTCACCCGCAGCCCGTCGAGGACCCGCTGCCCGCGGGCGAGGACCTCGGCGTCGGCGGGGTCGTCGGGGCCGCCGGGCGCGGCGCCGCTCGTGCGCAGCCGGACCCGGATGGCGTCGCGCAGGGCGATCGCCTCGTCGAAGTCGGCAAGGGTGATGGGGATCGCGCCCTCGGTGACCAGGCGGTGCTCGCGCAGGAACTGCGCGAGGTCGGCCCGGTCGGCGAGCGGTGCGCGGGGTGCGGCGAACGCCTCGATCAGCGCCGCGGCGTTCGCGTTGTCGTTGGGGGTACTCATACGCACCATCCCATCACGGAGCGCCGTGCCCGCAGGGGATTTCGCCGGTTCCGGCCGCGGATCGACCCCGTGCGGCGGGCGCGCGCCCCCGCCCGCCGCCCGACCGCCGCAGGGGCGCACCGTCCGCCTCAGTCCTCTGCCGGGTCAGCCAGGTCGTCGACGAGTTCCCGGGCGAGCGCCACGAGGTCGTCGTCGCCGGTGCCGCGCATGTGGTCGAGCGCCTCGGCCGCTACCTCGCGCGCCTCCTCGGTGCGGTCGAGCCGGGCCAGGGCGCGGGCGCGGTGGTAGGCGATCGTGCCGAGCTGCCAGTGGCGCGCGTCGTCGGGGAGGCTGAGGTCGGGGTCGTCCGCCGCGCGGCGCGACCACGCCAGGGCCCGCGCGGACACCTCCAGCGACTCCTCGGCCCTCCCCGCCCACATGAGTGAGCGGGCGTGCCGCTCGCGCATGCGGGCGGCGTGGAAGGGTTCGTCGATCTCCTCGCAGGTGTCAGCGGCCGCCGCGAAGCGCTCGGCGGCCTCGTCGTCGCGGTCGAGCCGGTCGAGTACCCCCGCCGCCTGCTCCAGGAGGTGGAACCGGGTGGGACCGGCATCGCGCTCGGCGTCGGCGGCGATCAGCTCCTCCCAGCGGGCCAGCGCGCCGTCGAGCTCGCCGATCTCGGTGAGCGCCCGGGCGAGGACGTCGCGGGCGCGGAGCCGGTCGACGCCGTCGGGCTCCTCGGCGTCGAGCGCGGGAACGGCCTCCTCGGCGACCTCGGCGGCCTCCAGGTGGCGGCCCTCCTGGTGGTAGCAGTCGGCGAGCAGGAGGCCTGCGGTCCCCGCCATCAGGGGGTTCTCCAGTGCGGTGAAGGCCGCGACCGCCTCGGCGAGCGGCGCGACGGCGTCGGCGGTGTCGCCGGAGTCCGCCAGCCACCGGCCGAGCAGCATCTGGGACATGGGGCGGCCGATCGGGCCGACGCCCTCGGCGGCGGCGTTCTCGGCCGCCTCGGTGAAGGCGGCGCCGGCCGCGCGCCAGGCGTCCTCCCCCTCCTCCCGGGACAGCAGTTGGCCGTGCAGCGCGCTCATGTCGTGCAGGAGGAGGGCGCGGCCGACCGCGCGGGCGGCCTCGCGCGCCGCACCGGCCGCCTCGGCGGCCTCGGCGAGGGCGCCGTTCTCCAGCAGGGTCAGGGCGAGGTGGGCGTGGAACGGTGCGCCGACCGCGGGGTCGGCGCTGATCGCTGGGACGGCGGCGCGCGCGTCGGTCAGCACGGCGACGGCGGTGTCGAGGTCGCCGGTGTGCCCGTGGGCGCGCGCCAGCGCGCGCACGGCGGCGACGTGCTGGTCGGGCGCTCCGTGCTCGGCGAGGTGCGCCACCGCGGCGGCCGCCAGTGGGACCCCGGACTCGTCGCCGTGCTCGGCGAGGACGGCGCCGAGGGCGGCGCGGACCCCGTGGGCGGCGTTGTCGTCGCCGAGAGCGTCGAACAGCTCGGCCGCGCGCTCCAGCGGGGCGCGCGCGGCGGCGCCCTCGGCGGTGCGGCCTTCGGCGCGGGCGCGGCGCGCGGCGAGCGGGCCGTCGAGGTCGGCGCCCGCCTCGGCGTCGAAGCGGTCGAGGAGCAGCCGCGCGGTCTCCTGGCGGCCCTCGAACCACGCCTGCTCGTGCGCCGCCATGAATTCGGCCGGCGTGCGCCGCCCGGTCACGGCCTGCTGCGGCGGTGCCGGGCGCGGCGCCGCCGGGCGCGGGGCGTGCGCGCTGAGCGGCAGGTGCTCGATGATGGGCTCGGCGCCGATGCGCTCGCGGACCCACTCCCCTTGGGTGCCGGTGCCGTTGCGGAGGTCGAACTGCGCGCCGAGGTCGGTGGCGCGGGCCCGCATGCGCTCGAACAGCTCCTCGGGCGTCGTGGCGGACTCCGCGGTGTCGCCGTGGGCCGGCAGGTGCACGGGCAGGCCGCCGTTGCCGGACTCGACCAGGCGGCGGGCGAGCAGCGCGGCGGTCGCCGCGAACATCATCTCGTCGTCGGGGCTGTTGCCGGGGGCGGTGAGCTCGGGGAGGAACCGTTCGAGCAGCCGCAGCCCGGTCGCCTCGTTGCCGGTCTTGGCGCAGAACGCGATGTCGGCGGTGATGCTCGCGGAGTGCCGCACGGGGTTGCCGCGGTGCGTGCGGTGGGCCCTGCGGTGCGCGTCGCGCGCGGCGTCGAGGCGGCCGATGCGGACGTAGGGGGTCCGCAGCGTTTCGAGGATCCCGTGCGGCTGGCTGGTGCAGTCCAGCTCACCGGCGAGGACCGGCTCGGCCACCTGCACCGCCTCCTCGTAGCGGCCGAGCCCGGACAGGTAGGACGCCTTCTTCGAGGGGTCGCACCCCTCGCAGTCGGAGTTGCCGTCGCGGGGGGTGGTGCACCACAGCTCGTAGTAGTGGGCCGCCGCTTCGGTGTCGCCGATGTGCTGGGCCAGGCGCATGCGCCGGCCGTGGACGGCCTGGAGGCTGTGGCCGCCCTCGCGGTAGCGCCGCTCCATGTCGTCGACCGTCGCCGTGATGCGGTCCAGCGGGATCTGCGGGAACTCCAGCAGGTTGCCGATCATCCACTTGAAATGCCAGCGCAGCCGGCCCGCTGCGGCGGCACCGTAGGTGGCGGGGTCGGCGTCGAACAGGGAGAGGCAGCGGGAGAAGTTGCCGAGGGCCTGCGCGGGCTCGCCGCCGTAGGAGTAGGCGGAGGTGAGGTCCATGCGCAGCCAGAACACCTCCATGGGGGTGGCGCCCTGGGCGGGCGCGAGGCGCAGCGCCTCCTCCCGCAGCATGGTCTTCGCCCTGCCGTAGGGCATGCGGTCGGCCTGGATGTCGAGGTCGCGCCATTCGCGGTCGCTCATGCGTCCCCCTCTGCGGTGTCGGCGCCGTCGTGCACGGCCCAGTCGAGCAGGCCGAGGAAGGAGCGGTTGAGGACGGCGGTGTCGGCGGGCCGCAGCGGGTGGCGGCCGTGCAGCAGCGCCTGGCCGTACAGCGACTGCACGGCGAGCGCGACGAGCCCCGGGTCGGTGAGGGCGCTGATGCGGCGGGTCAGCGGGTTGGTGTGATTGAGCACCAGGCGGGGGCGGTCGGCCGCGAGCACGGGTTCGAGCGCGCCGAGGACGTCGGACCACAGGTCGTCGGCCGCGGCCCGGGACTCGGCGAGGTCGGCGCTGTGGTCGGCGGCACGGCTGGTGAGGTAGAGCGCCGGGAGGGAGGCGGGCGCGAAGGTGCGCAGCACGATGTCGCAGCCGAGGTGCTCGACGGCCTCCTGGGCGGTGCGCTGGAAGCCGCGCAGGGCGAGTTCCGCGTCGGGGTCGAGGGTGCCCATGCGGGTGCTGATGTCGCCGGGGTCGATCCGCCGCAGGTCCATGCCGTCGTCGAGGTCGCGCAGCCGGGTGACGATGGCGTCGTCGTAGACGTAGCCGGCGTTGACCAGCCCGACGCCCTGCGCGGCCGACACCGCGGAGAGGCGGCGGAACTCGTCCACGTCGGTGGTGTAGCGGCCGTCGGGGTGGCGGCGGCCGAACTCGGCGAGGGTCATGGCCCCGGCGCTGGTCTCGAACTCCAGCCAGTCGCGCACCAGGCGCAGCAGGGTGTCGTCGTGGGCAGCGACGGCCTTGACGCCGAGGTGGTGCAGGCGCAGGAACGAGCGGAGCCCGGCGGGGTCGGTCTCGGCCAGGGCGAGGAGCCAGTCGCGCAGCGCGGCGCCGAGCGACTCGCGGACGTGGCCGAGGAGGTCGTCGTCGTAGAGCGCCTCGCGGCTGGCGGTGGGCCGCAGCTCCTCGGCGTCCACGACGCAGCGGACGAAGAACGCCCAGTCGGGCAGCAGGTCGGTGACGTCGTCGGCGAGGAGCATGCGCTTGAGGTAGACCCGGTGGGCCGAGCGCACGGCGGGGTTCGCCGCGGTGGGCAGCACGAACGCGACCCCGCTCAGGCCGGCCTCGGCGACGTCGAGGTCGATCACGTCGAGCGGGGTGAATCCGAACAGTTCGACGCAGTAGGCGTCCAGTGCCGCGCGCCGCCGGGCCGGGGAGTCGAAGCCGCGCCGCCACACGGGGCCGGCGCCGGTGATGGGGGTCGGGCCGACGTGCACCTCGGCGGGGAGCAGGGAGCCGTAGTGGCGGGCCAGGTCGGTGACCGTGCGGACGCCGAACCACTCCTCGGCCCCCTGGCGGGGCCGCAGTGTCACCGTGGTGCCGGGCGCCGCGCGCTCCTCGGCGGCGGCCTCGACCCGGTAGCGGCCGTCGGCGAAGCCGGTCCAGCGGACGGTGCCGCCGCCGCGCGCGGAGCGGGTGACGACCTCGATCTCGTCGGCGACGAGGAAGCCGGAGAGCAGGCCGATGCCGAACTGGCCGAGGAACTCGTGGCGGGCGAAGCCGAGCTGGTCGCGCTTTGCCGAGCGCCCGATGGTGGCGAGCAGGTCGTGGACCTCGTCCTCGGTGAGGCCGACCCCGGTGTCGGACACGCGCAGCACGCCTTCGGCGTTGTGCCCGGGCGCCTCGATCCGGATCTCGGCCGGCGCCGACGGGTCGTCGGCGCGCCGGGCGGTGATGGCGTCGACCCCGTTCTGGAGGAGTTCGCGCAGGTACACCCGGGGGCTCGAATAGAGGTGCCGACTCAGGAGTTCGACGACTCCGCGCAGGTCGACTTGGAACGCACGATCCGCCACGTCACATCCTTTTCCGCCGTTGGGACCCGGGCACCCGATGTGACCGGCCTCGGCAGGACGTACCGTAACGCACACCTTGAACGGGTTCATCCGGTTTCCCGGCGGGGGGGGCACCCGTGGGTGTGACGCGCCCCTGCCCCCCGCTGTTCCCGCCGGGGGCGGGCGCCGCTACAAGCGGACCCCGAGCAGGGTGTCGACGGTGGTGCGCATCAGGTCGGCGGCGCCGGGGTCGGTCCCGCCCGCGGTGAGGGCCTCGCCCACCCAGGCGTCGACGGCGGCGACCGCGGCCGGGGAATCGAGGTCCTCGGCCAGGGCGGCGCGGACCCGCTCCAGCAGCGGGGCGGCGTCGGGGGCCGTGGACAGCGCGGCGGCCGAGCGCCAGCGCGCCAGCCGCTCCTCGGCGCGCGGCAGGTCGGCGGGGGTCCAGTCCCAGGCGGTGCGGTAGTGGTGGCCGAGCAGGGCCAGGCGCACGGCCATGGGGTCGACGCCGCCCGCCAGCAGCTCGGACACGAACACCAGGTTGCCGCGCGACTTCGACATCTTCTCGCCGTCGAGGCCGACCATGGCGACGTGCACGTAGTTGCGGGCGTGCGGGCCGGTGCCCGCGACGCAGCGCGCCTCGGCCGCGCCCATCTCGTGGTGCGGGAACACGAGGTCGTCGCCGCCGCCGTTGAGCTCGTAGCCGACACCGAGTTCGTGCAGCGAGATGGCGCTGCACTCGACGTGCCAGCCGGGGCGGCCGCGGCCCAGCGGGGAGTCCCAGCCGGGTTCGCCGGGGCGCTCGGCGCGCCACAGCAGCCAGTCGAGCGGGTCCTTCTTGCCGGGGCGCTCGGGGTCGCCGCCGCGCTCGGCCGACAGCCGCAGCATCTCCTCGCGGCTCAGGCCGCCGATCTCGCCGAAGTGCGGGGCCGCGGCGACGGAGTAGTAGATGTCGCCGTCGAGGTCGTAGGCCGCGCCGCTCTCGCGGATGCGCTCGACGAAATCGGCGATGAGGCCGATGGACTCGACGACGCCGACGTAGGCGCGCGGCGGGACGACCCGCAGCGCGGCCATGTCGTCGCGGAACACCTGGATCTCGCGCTCGGCCAGCGCCCGCCAGTCCTCGCCGGTCTCGGCGGCCCGCTCCAGCAGGGGGTCGTCGATGTCGGTGGTGTTCTGGACGTAGTCGACGTCGATGCCGGAGTCGCGCCACACCCGGTTGACCAGGTCGAAGGTCAGATAGGTGAACGCGTGCCCGAGGTGGGCGGCGTCGTAGGGGGTGATTCCGCAGACGTACATCCGCGCGGTGGGCGCCGGATCGGTGTCGCGGAGGCTGCCGGTGACGGTGTCGTGGACACGCAGCCGGTGGCCGGTTCCCGGAAGCGGGACGAGATCGGGCGCAGACCAAGAACGCATGGTTCCGAGAGTATCCGCCCAGTTGGGCGGATTCACCTTCGGGTACTGGCCATGGCGCGGCGCGGTGTCGGCGCATGGCGCGGTGGAAGTGGGCGCATGGCGCGGCGCGGCGTCAGCGCATGGAGCGGTGGAAGTGGGCGATGTCGCGGATGCTCATGACGACGGCCACCCCGCACAGCACGGCCAGAGCGACGTTGCCGACGCGCCAGTGCAGGACCGCCGCGCCGAAGGCGACGACGTAGAGCAGCCAGTACGCCGCGATCTCCACGCGCGGGCGGATGGGCCGGCGCGGCGCGGCGGTGTCGCCCGCGACGGGGGGATCGCGCCGCAGTCGTCTGGGCACAGTGCCGCCTCCTCCCTCGCACGCGCGTATATGGGGAGGCCCCGGCGGCCGGTGCGGTGCTCCCGTTTCGACCGGGTTTGGCCCCGGTCCGTCGTGTTCTAGACGTCTCTTTTGCCGCCGCGGTTTACCAGTGGCGCCGCTGACCGGTGTGACCTGCGTGTCATCGCGATGCCGCCGTGGCGGGTCAGGCGACCATCCGCCAGGCGCCGGGGTCGCCGGGGGTGCCGTTGAACGCGTAGCGGACGCCGTCGGCGGAGCCGGCGAGCAGGGTGATCGAGTTGGACGACCACACGCGCCCGTCGCCGAGCTCGACCCGGGTGAGCAGGGCGGCGGGGTCGTCGGGGCGGGACCCGGTGCCCGCGGTGCGCAGGCCGGTGCCCGCAGCCTCGTCGAGCAGCCGCACCCAGTCGCCCCAGATCTCCTCGGGCCGGGTCGCCGCGGCGCGCTCGCGCGCGCCGGGGTCGGGCCGCGCGGCGGCGAACACCGGCCCGTGCCGGAGGGCGCGGGGCTCGGCGGCGTCCAGTCCGCTGTTGACGACGACGCTCAGCCCCACCGGCAGCACCTGCTCGTGGGGGCGGGTGCCGTCCCAGGAGAGGAGCACGGCTCCGGCGGGGTCGGCGGCCAGCAGGTGGAACGGGTCGTAGCAGGTCAGGTCGTCGTGGCCGGCGGCGGCGCCGCGCTTGGGGTCGGTCGCCGCCAGCAGCGGGAGTTCGCCGCGGGACCGCCGCTCGACCCCGGCCGGCACCGTGGTGTCGAACACCGGGCGGCGCGGGCGCGCGGGATCGGGGGCGAGCCGCCCGTTGAGCACCGCCCCGAGCCGCGGCTCCGGCCCGGTGCGCGCGGCCAGCCAGGTACCGCCGGCCCGCACGTCCAGCCCGCCGGTGAGATCGGGGTACCGCCGCCAGTGGCGGTCGGGGCCCTGCCACGGCCGGTCGGACATCTCGTCGCGGATGGCGGCGACCAGCAGCGGGGTCTCCGCCGCCGGGTCGGTGGAGACGATGACGGTGCACACTGCGCGGCTCCCTGGGGCGTTCGCGGATCGGCCGGGCGCGGCGGCGGTCGGCTCCGCCGAAATGAGTAGTGCGGGCGCGCCGATCGGCCGATGCCGTTCGTGCGGCCACTCTGCCAGCATGCCGGAGGCGGCGCCCGGGCGGTCCGGCGACACGGCGGTCCGCGACATGGCGGGCCTGCACGACCGCCCATGGCGGCGGGTTCCCATAAGCTCGATCAGCGATCCGCGGTGCCGTATCCGCCGAGCGCGGCCGCACCCGGCGGCCCGAACCGACGACCACGAGACGGAGACCGGATGGCCCAGCACGGTGGACAGGGCTCCGGCCCTGGGGCGGCCCTCGCCGACGGACTGACCTCAGCCCAGGTGGCCGAGCGGATCGCCGACGGCCGGACCAACGACGTCCCCGTCCGGGCGAGCCGGACCCTCGGCCAGATCATCCGGGCGAACCTGCTGACCCGCATCAACGCGATGGTCGCCGTCCTGTTCGCGATCATCGCGGTCATCGGCCCCGTCCAGGACGGCCTGTTCGCGCTGATCATCGTGTTCAACACCTTGATCGGCATCGTCCAGGAGCTGCGCGCCAAGCGGACCCTGGACCGCCTGGCGATCGTCAACGCCGCGCACCCCCGCGTGGTCCGCGACGGCCGGGTGGCGGACGTCCCGGCGCAGGACCTGGTCCTCGACGACGTGGTCGAACTGGGGCAGGGCGACCAGGCCGCCGTCGACGGCGAGGTGGTCGACGCCGCCGGCCTGGAGATGGACGAGTCGCTGCTGACCGGTGAGGCCGACCCGGTCCTCAAGCGCCCCGGCGACCCCGTGATGTCGGGCAGCTTCGTGGTCGCCGGCAGCGGGCGGTTCCGCGCCACGCGGGTGGGCCGGGCCGCCTACGCCGCGCGGCTCGCCGAGGAGGCGGGGCGCTTCACCCTGGTGCACTCGGAGCTGCGCTCGGGCGTGAACCTGATCCTGAAGTACATCACCTGGCTGCTGTTCCCCGTGGGCGGGCTGCTGATCTTCAGCCAGCTCGTCCTCGGCGGGAACGTCACCATCGACGAGGGCGGCGGAGCGGGGTCGGGGATGGCGGGGCCGCTGCCCGACGCGCTGCGCGGGATGGTGGCGGCCCTGGTGTCCATGGTCCCCGAAGGGCTGGTGCTGCTGATCAGCATCGCGTTCGCCGTGGGCGTGGTGCGGCTGGGGCAGCGGCGGTGCCTCGTCCAGGAGCTGCCCGCGATCGAGGGCCTGGCGCGGGTCGACGTGGTCTGCACCGACAAGACCGGGACCCTCACCGAGAACGGCATGCGGGTCGCCCGGGTGCGCGCGGCGGTGGGCGCCGCCCCCGGCGACCCCGCGCCCGTCCTCGCGGCGCTGGCGGCCTGCGACCCCCGTCCCAACGCGAGCCTCGCCGCGATCGGCGAGGCCTACCCCGAACCCCCCGCCTGGCCGGTCCTCGCGGTGGCGCCGTTCTCCTCGGCGCGCAAGTGGAGCGGGGCGAGCTTCGACACCGCCGCCGACGGCGGCGGGGAGCACCATTACGTCCTCGGCGCCGCCGACGTGCTCACCGACCCGCACGGCCAGGTCGCCGCCGAGGCCGAGCGCATCGGCGCCCAGGGGCTGCGCGTGCTGCTGCTGGGCCGCGCCGGGGAGCGGGTCGACGCCGAGGGCGCGCCGGGCGCCGTCGCCCCCATCGCGCTGGTCGTGCTGGAGCAGCGGGTCCGCGACGACGCCGCCGCCACCCTGCGGTACTTCGAGGAGCAGCGGGTCGAGGTCAAGGTCGTCTCCGGCGACAACGCCACCTCGGTCGGCGCGGTCGCGCGCGACCTGGAGCTGCCCGGCTCCGAGAACCCGGTCGACGCCCGGGCGCTGCCGGCCGACGACGAGGGGTTCGCCGGGGAGGTCGGCGAGCGCAGCGTGTTCGGCCGGGTCTCCCCCGAGCGCAAGCGCGCCATGGTCAAGGGCCTCCAGAGGCGCGGCCACACGGTCGCGATGACCGGCGACGGCGTCAACGACGTGCTCGCGCTGAAGGAGGCCGACATCGGGGTGGCCATGGGCTCGGGCAGCCCCGCCGCGCGCTCGGTCGCCCAGATCGTGCTGCTCGACAACAAGTTCGCCACCCTGCCGTACGTGGTGGCCGAGGGCCGCCGCGTCATCGGCAACATCGAACGGGTCGCGAACCTGTTCCTCACCAAGACCGTGTACTCCATGACGATGGCCACCATCGTCGGCCTGATGGCGGTGGCCTACCCGTTCTTCCCGCGGCACGCCACCCTCATCAACGCGGTGACGTTCGGGATCCCCTCGTTCTTCCTCGCGCTGGCGCCCAACAACGAGCGGGCCGAGCCGGGGTTCGTGGGGCGGACCCTGCGCCTGGCGGTCCCCGCCGGGATCATCAGCGGCGCCGCCGCCATCACCACCTACCTGATCGCGATGGGCGACGCCCCCGGTCCCGCGCTCACCGACCGCACGGCGGTCGTCATCACCCTGTGCGCCACGACCCTGTGGGTGCTGCTCCTGGTCGCCAAGCCGTACGTGTGGTGGAAGGTCGTACTGGTCGCGAGCATGGCGGGGCTGCTCCTCACCGCGATGCTGACCCCCATCGGCAGGGCGTTCTTCGCGCTCGACATCAGCGACCCCGGCAAGATCACCACGGCGCTGGTGGTGGCGGGGGTCGCTGCCACGCTGATCACCATCGTCCGCATCGTCGACGACCGGTTCATCGGCCGGGCGAAGGAGCGCCGGACGCGCGAGGCCGCCGAGGCTGCGACCGCCGGCGCCGGGTGAGGGCCCCGCGCGGGGCGTACTGGGGTACACCGCAGTAGGGCCGTGCGGCCGGCACCATGGCCGCCGGGTCCGCGGATTCCTAGCGTTGGGGCCGACCGCGCGCCGAACGGCGCGCCCGCCGCCTCACGGAACGGACCCGCCGTGCCCGCCCCCTCCCCCTCCCCCTCCCCCGCGCCCGCCGCCCTGGCCGAGGCGCCCGCGCGCCCGGTGCCGCCCCGGCGCCGCTTCCGCTGGCTGTTCGCCGGCCTGCTGCTCACCCTGTTCTCCTGGCACGCGGACTGGGACATCGCGGCGGCCGCGTGGCTCGCCGCCGTCCCGCTGATGCGGTTCACCCGGCTGAGCGGGCCCGTGAACGGGTTCGCGTGGGTGTTCGGCCTGGGGCTGGTCGCCGCTGCCGCGTGGATGGCGCTGTCGGGCCTGCTGGTGCCGGGCTTCTGGCTGCCCCTCGGCATCGTCTCCCTTGCCGCCGTCACCGCCGTCCCGCTGCTCGCCGACCGGCTGCTCGCGCCGCGGCTGGGCGCGGTGGGCACCGTCCTCGCCACCCTGGTCTTCCCCACCGCCAGGGTCGCGTGCGAGTTCCTCATCGGCGAGTTCAGCGGCATCGGCGCGTTCCTCGGCGTCCTGGGCACCACCCAGCACGCGAACCTGCCGCTCATCCAGCTCGCCTCGGTGACGGGGGCCTACGGGGTGAGCTTCCTCGTCGCCTGGTCGGCGCCCGTCACCGTCACGGCGTGGGAGCGCGGTTTCGCGCTGCGCCGGGTGCGCGGCGCCGTCGCGGCGTACACCGCCGTGCTGGGCGCGGTGCTCGCCGGGGGCGGACTGCTGCTGGCGTTCGCCGCGCCCGCGTCGGACACCGTGCGGGTCGTGGGGGTGAGCCCGGCGCGGGCCGCCAAGGAGTCGCTCGCGGACGTCGACCGGCGGGCGCCCGGCTTCGCGGCGTTCCTCGCCGACCGCGACGCCCAGCGCGCGGCGTTCGGCCCCGTCCAGGACGACATCGTGCGGCGCACGGAGGACGCCGCCCGGTCGGGCGCCGACGTGGTGAGCTGGCCGGAGACCGACGTCCCCACGACCGACTGGGGCAAGGACGCCCTCGTGGACCGGGTCGGGGCCGTCGCGAGCGAGCACGGCGTGCACGTCCTGATGGGGCTGCTGGTGTACACCGAGGACCCCGGCCTGGTGCGCAACCAGGCCGTCCTGGTCGGCCCGGACGGCGCGCCGTCGGCGGTCTACGACAAGGCGCACCCCACCCCCATGGAGGCCGTCGCCATGGAGCCCGGCGACGGCGTGCTGCCCGCCCGCGACACCCGCCACGGCCGGATCGGGGTCGCCATCTGCTACGACGCCGACTTCCCCGCGCTGATGCGCCAGGGCGGCCGGGCCGGGGTCGACCTGATGCTGGTCCCGGCGAACGACTGGTCGGGCATCGACCGGATGCACCCGGAGAGGGCGACGCTGCGCGCCGTGGAGAACGGCTACGCGCTGGTCCGCCAGGCCACGAACGGGATCGCCACCGCGGTCGACCACCAGGGGCGGCCGCTGGGCCGGTCCGACCACGACCGGACCGCGCAGCAGACCATGACCGCGGACGTCCCTTCGTCCGGGGTGCCCACTCTCTACAGCAGGATCGGCGACACGTTCGCGTGGCTGTGCGTCGCCGCGACTACGGGTGCCGCGGCCGCGGTGGCCCTCCGGCGGCGGCGCGACCGCGGGCGCGCGGCGGGCACGGGCGCGCCCTACACGGGCGGCCAGGGGACGGCCGGCCAGTCGGGTGACGGGTAGGGGTGCACCCGGTGGTCGCGGAGGAGGTCGACCCGGCGGCGGGCGGCGTAGTGCTCATCGGGGGTGAGGTGCGCCGCGAACGCCTGGGCGACCGCGGAGTCGGTGCGGTCGAGGTCGGCGGCGAGGGAGTCGAGGGCGTCGAGCGCCTCCGCCGTGAGGGGGCGGCCCCGCCACTGCCACAGGACGGTGCGCAGCTTGTAGTCCTCGGCGAAGGACACGCCGTGGTCGCACCCGTACAGGTGGCCGCCGCGCGTGGGCAGCAGGTGCCCGATCTTGCGGTCGGAGTTGTTGATGACCGCGTCGAACACCGCCATGCGGCGGAGCCCCTCGTGCTCGGTGCCGCGCGCCAGCGCGACGAGGTCGACCCCGGGGTCGCCGTCGATCCACAGCTGGCACATGCCCTCGCCGAACGGGCCGTCGCGGTGCACCGTGGGCGGCACGACGCCCCATCCCAGCGCCTCGGACGCGGCGAAGGCCGCGAGCTCGCGCCCCGCCAGCGTGCCGTCGGGGAAGTCCCACAGCGGGCGCTCGCCCGCGACCGGCTTGTACACGCAGGCGGCGCGCAGGGTCCCGGCGGACACGGTGCAGTACAGGGTGGCGTTCGACGCCTCGGCGAGGCGGCCCTCGACGGTCAGTTCGCCGGTGCGCAGCAGGTCGAGCGCCTCGGCCGCGCTCAGCCCCGACAGGCCGTCCAAGGACGCGGTCATGGCCGGCGGACTCCCCCCTCCAGCGGACGTCAGCGGTGTCGGTTCCACCCGGGCCGATCAGCCGCCCATGGGCTTGTAGCCGTTCTGGCGCGGGCAGATGTGGCCTTCGGGGTCGAGCGGCTGCCCGCAGAGCGGGCAGTTGGGCCGCCCCGCCGCGACCACCTTCATGGCCCGCGCGGCGAAGGCGCGCGCGTCGTGCGGGGGCAGGTGGACGCGGAGGACGTCGCGGGCCTCGGGCGCGTCGTCGGCGAACACCTCGATCTCGCGCTCCTCCTCCCCCTCGGAGTCGTCCTCGGCGCCCTCCTCGATCTGCTGGGCCTCGATGACGACACGCTCGGTGTCGGAGTCCCAGGCCAGGGCGAGCGTGCCGACCCGGAAGTCCTCCTCGATGGGCTGCTCCAGCGGGCGGTCGTCGGAGTCGCCGACGGCGCCGGGGTCGCCCGCCTGGTCGCCGAAGCGGCGGCGGACCTCCTCCAGAAGTTCCTCGATGCGCTCGGCGAGGGCCGCCACCTGGGATTTCTCCACAACCACGCTGGTGATGCGGCCGTCGCCGACGGCTTGCAGGAAGAACGTGCGCTCACCGGGCTGGCCGACCGTCCCGGCCACGAAGCGTTCCGGCGGGTCGTACTGGAAGACAGGCATGCAAAGAACCCTAGATGATCCGCCGACCGAGCGGCATTCCGCTGGTGCGGACGCGGGCGGATCGCCGCCGCCGCGGCGGCGGCGCGGGCCCCCCGCGCCGCCGACAGCGGCGGTGACGACTCCAGCGCTTCCGGGGAAGTCACGAAGCGCTGGAGTCGGTCGTGTCTATGGGGTGGCGCTTTCAGATTTCTTGCGCGGCTGGTCGGTGGCGTGCGGCGGAACGCCCCGGTCAGGGTCTGCCGCCCGCGCCGCCGCCCACGACGGCGTCGGCCGAGGCGCCGGACGGGTCGGGCACGAGGTCGGCGACCGAGCCGCCGATGTCGTTGAGGCGGACCAGGAACGGGCGGGTCTCGGTGTAGCGGATGACGGTCAGCGAGCACGGGTCGGCCTGGATGCGCTGGAACTGGTCGAGGTGCAGCCCGAGCGCGTCGGCGACGATCGCCTTGATCACGTCGCCGTGGCTGCACACCGCGTAGACCGGGGCGGGGTCCTCGGCGAGCAGCCGCGCGTTGTGGTCGCGCACGGCGGCGACGGCGCGCTGGGAGGTCTCGGCCAGGCTCTCGCCGCCGGGGAAGCGCGCGGCGCTGGGGTGCGACTGGACGACCCGCCACATGGGTTCGCGGGCGAGTTCGGCGAGCGGGCGGCCGGTCCAGTCGCCGTAGCGGCATTCGCCGAAGCGGTCGTCGGTCGCGACGTCGACGGCCGCGGTGTTCGCGGCGGCGATCACCGCGGCGGTCTCGGCGCAGCGTTCGAGCGGGCTGGTGATGACGGCGCGCAGCGGGACGTCGGCGAGGCGCCGCGCGACGTCGGCCGCCTGCGTACGGCCCCGTTCGTCGAGGTGGATGCCTGGCGTCCAGCCGGCGAGCGAGGTGCCGGTGACGGCGGTGAGGCCGTGCCGGACGAGGAGCAGTGTGGCGGCGCGGGGAGCCGGTTCGCTGTCGGTTCCGGTGCCGGTCGCCGCGGTGGAGTCGCCCATGGGTCCCCACCCTATGGGGCGCGGCCCCCCGCGGCCCCCGCCCCGCGGCACTCCGCGGAGCGGCGGCCGTCGGCGCCGCGCGCCCGGGTCAGCGGACCGGCTGGGACTGCTCCGCGGCGTGCCCGCCGCCTTCGGCCTGCGCGCCCGACTGCGGCTCCAGCGCGCCGAAGCTCACCAGGCCGAGGATCAGGATGCCCAGCGCCACCCGGTAGTACACGAACGGCATGAAGCTGTTGGTGGAGATGAAGCGCATGAACCAGGCGATGACGGCGTAGCCGACGGCGAACGCGACCACCGTGCCGATGATGGTCGCGCCGACGCCCGCGTACTGCTCGCCGCCGATGTCCTTGAGCTTGTAGAGCCCCGATGCGAAGACGGCGGGCATCGCGAGCAGGAACGCGTAGCGCGCCGCGGCCTCGCGCTTGAAGCCGAGGAGCATGCCGCCGGTGACCGTGGCGCCGGAGCGGGACACACCGGGCACGAGCGCGAGCATCTGGAACAGGCCGTAGATCAGGCCGCGCTGCATGTTGAGGTCCGTCAGTTCGCGGTGCTTGCGGGTGACGCGGTCGACGACGCCGAGGATGACGCCGAACACGATCAGGGTCAGCGCGATCAGCCGCAGGTCGCGGAACGGCTCGGCGATCTGCTCCTCGAAGAGGAGCCCGGCGATGGCGATGGGCAGGCTGCCCAGGATGACGTACCAGCCCATGCGGGCGTTGATGTCGCGCCGCAGCTCACTGTTGACCAGCGAGCGGGCCCAGGTCGACAGGATGTTCCACACGTCCTGGCGGAAGTAGATCAGCACCGCCAGCTCGGTGCCGATCTGGCTCACAGCGGTGAACGCCGCACCGGGGTCGGGCCAGCCGGAGAACGCGGCGACGATCCGCAGGTGTCCGCTTGAGGAGATCGGCAGGAACTCGGTCAGCCCCTGGACGAGTCCGAGGATGACGGCTTCGAAGATGGACACGGCGGGATCGGCTCCTGGCTGGTCGGGGGCTGGTACGTCGGTCACGGGTCCGCGGAGCCGGGCGCGTGGCGAGGAGGGGGCCGCCGCGGCGGGGTGGCCGCCCGAGGGCGGAACGGCGGGCCCGGACGCGGGCCGGCCACCCCGACGGATCCAGGGGTGGGGCTGGCAGGGCACGCCCGAGAGAGCGGACCCCGGAAGCCTACTCTGATCCGAGGAGTCCCGGCAGCCGGAGCTCCCTGCCTGCCGGGGATGCGCGACCCGCCGCCCGGACGGGACCGGTGTCACACCCCGGTGAGCGGCGTTTCGGCGGGGATCTCTGCCCTTCCGAGACCGTGACCAGGTACTGTCCGCGCCATGGAACAGCGAAGGCTCGGCGGATCAGGACTGTGGGTGTCGCGGACCGCCCTGGGCACGATGACCTGGGGAAAGGACACACAGGAGGAGGAGGCCGCCGATCTGCTCGCCGCTTTCGTGGACGCCGGGGGGAGTCTGATCGACACCGCCGACATCTACACGGGAGGGCACAGCGAGCGCATGGTCGGCCGACTGCTGCGATCGGCCGTCCGGCGCGATGATGTGATCATCGCCACCAAGGTCGGGCACACGCCCGAGGGGTACCGGCCGCACGACACGTCGCGCCGCCACCTGCTGGCGACGCTCGACGCCTCGCTCCGGCGGCTCCAGACCGACCACATCGACCTGTGGCAGCTCCACGTCCACGACGCGCAGACGCCCATCGAGGAGACCCTCGCCGCCATCGACCACGCGGTCGCAACGGGCCGGGTCCGCTACGTGGGCCTCGGCGAGCTGACGTCGTGGCAGGTCGCGACCTACGCCACCTGGCAGCGGGCCGGGCAGTCCGTGGGCCGCGCCCCGGTCGTCTCCGTGGGGTCGGAGTACTCGCTGCTCAACCGCAAGGCGGAGACCGAACTGGTGCCCGCGCTCGCCGACTGCCGCGCGGGCCTCATCGCGTGGTCCCCGCTGGGCCGGGGGGTGCTCACCGCCAAGTACCGCACCGGGGTCCCCGGCGACTCCCGCGCCGCGCTCCAGCACATGGCGCCCTTTGTCGAGCCCTACTTCGACGAGCGCAGCAGGAGCGTGGTCGAGTCCGTGTGCACCGCCGCCGACGGGCTCGGCGTGTCGCCGCTCGCCGTCGCCCTGAGCTGGGTGCGCGACCAGCCGGGCGTATGCGCGACGACGGTCGGGCCGCGCACAGCCGCCCAGCTCGGCGAGATCCTCTCCGCGGAGGACGTCGTGCTGCCCCGCGAGATCCGCGAGGCCCTCAACGACACCTCGTCGGCCACCGCCGCGCCCTGAACCCCCGCCGGGGCGGCCCCCGCCGCTCCCCCGGCCCGCGCGCCAACCGGCCCGCGCGCCAACCGGCGGCGGCACGACGGCGGCGCTCCCGATGTCCCCGCCGGTTCCGCCGCCGGCGCGGCCCGCGTCCACAGCCCTCCGGGAGTGCGTGCCCGCACCCGCCGGGGATCGCTAAGCTCGCAGTCCGTACGCCGAGGAGAGGAAGATCCCGTGCCCGAGTCGCCACCCCCCGCCGCACCCGTGACCGAAACGGTGCCGGCGGACGGCGGACCGGACGCCCGGCTGCGGTCCGTGCTGGGCGCCCTGGGCGCACCCGAGGCCCTCGCCGCGCCCCTCGCGGGCGCGCTCGGGCCGGGCGCGGCCGAGGAGCTGCGCGACGACCCCTGGCGGCTGCTCGCGCTGCCGCAGGTCACCCGCGAGCAGGCCGACTACTGCGCGCGCCGGGCGCTGGGCGCCGACGCCTCCCCCGACGACCCCCGCCGGGGCCGGGCGCTCGCCGCGCGCCTGCTGCGCCACGCGTCCCGCGAGGGCCACACCGCCATGGAGGCGAAGCGGCTGGAGGAGGCGCTGCGCTCCATGGGCGTGCGCTCGCCGTCCCCCGCGCTCGACGCCGCGGTCGACGGCGGCGACGCCGTGGTGTTCGAGGTCCTGCCCGAGGGCGACGACGACATCGTCGGCGAAGGCGGCGAGGCCGCCGAGATGCCCGACCCCGACCTCTTCTACGCCCCGCCGCGCCTGGGCCGCGCCGAGGAGCAGCTGGGCGAGGCCCTGGCCCGGCTCACCGCGGGCGGCGAACCCGTCATGGACTCCGCGACCGCCGCCGAGTCGGTGCAGGCCACCGACGAACGCTTGGGGCTCGGTATCGCACCGGAGACCACGGCGGCCCTGGTCTCGGTTGCGCTGCGCACCGTGTGCGTGCTGCCGCACACCGAGGCCGGCCGCGAGGCGGTCGGGCACGTGCTCGAATGCGTGGCGGCCATGGCCGCCGAGAGCGAGGTCGGGGTGGCCGTCACCGTCCCCACGGCGCAGGGCGCCGCCGCGCTGAACGCCGCCGTCCCCGCCGCCGCGGCGCGGCCGCTGGGGCAGCTGCTGCGCGACCACAGCCCCGCCGAGCCCGTCCCCGCCGGGTTCGTGGTGGTGGCCGAGGCCATGGCGCTGGGCGCCGAACTCGCCGCCGAGCTGGCGCGCGCCTGCGCCGACGGCACGCACATCGTCCTGCTGGCCGATCCCGCGAACGCCCCGTCGGCGGCGCCCGGCCAGGTCGTCGCCGACATCGTCGCCTCGCGCACGGCAACCGTCGCCCCGCTGCCCGACTCCCCCGCGCCCGGCCCGCTCGCCCAGGCGGCGGCGCTGGTCTCCGGCGGCGAACTCGCCGAGGTCGAGGCGCCCGGCAAGGAGGTCGTCACGGTCCCCGCCGCGTCGGCGGACGAGGCCGCGCACCGGGCCGTGCAGCTCCTGACCGACTCCATCCCGCGCGCCATCGGCACGGCGGCCGACGCCACCCAGATCATCACCTCGGCGCGCGGCGGCGAGGCCGGTGCCGACGCCCTGAACACCGCGTGCAAGGAGCGCCTGAACCCCGGCCCCGGTGCGCTGGGCGGGTTCGACCCCGGCGACCGTGTGCTGCTCACCGGCCGCGGTCCCGGCTACGTCCCCGGCGACACCGGGCGCCTCACCGGCGCGGCCGACGGCGGGGTCGAGGTCGAACTCGCCGGAGGCGCGGTGGTGACCGTCGCCGACCCGGCGCACCTGCGCGCGGGCTGGGCCATGACCATCGCCGCCGCCCACGGCAGCCGCTGGGAGGCGGTGATCGCCGTGTTCGGCCCTGAGGCGCGGTCGTCGCGGCCGCAGGTGCACACGGCCATCACCCGCGCCGAGCGGCACCTGTCGGTGGTGCAGGCGGCCGGCCCCGCACTGCACGAGGCCGTCCGCGACGTCCCCGCCATCCACCGCCAGACCCGCCTGGTATCGGTCCTCCGCGAGGCATGAGCGGGCCGGCGGGCGCGGACGGACCGCGCACACGACTCCTTCACCCGGGAGCAAGCACCGGGAACCCCAGATCCGCCGCCGCCTTCGTCAACTCGTTGTCGTAGGTGACGAACTCGGTCAACTCCGAACGGAACGGATCGGCCGTCGCGAGATGGATGGCGTCCAACGAGCCGAGCCGCGGCACCTGGTAGGCGATCGCGCGTGCGAGAACCGTGCTGGACAGGTCGATGAGGTAGAGGCCCTTCAGCGCCTGGTCGGCAAAATAGGGCACCCGCTGGTGGTCGGTCCCGATACGGATAAGGGTCCGGGTGATCTCCAGCCGCGCGAGTGCACTCGTGACCAGTTCGGTACCGGCGGGGAGAGACGACCGCCATTGGCGCAGCGCATCAGTCTCACGTTCGGCCTTGATGAACTTGAGAAGGGCGCACGAATCGAAGTAGATCACCGGTCGCGCTCCCTGGCGCGCTCAGAGATGAGGAGATCGGCCAGGCTGTCGGTCTCCGGGGCCAGTTCGGGGATCAGATCGGGCATCCCCTGTTCGACAGGTGCAGTCGCCTCACCGTCGAGGATCATCTGCTGCATGGGTCCCGGGTGGTCCGGCTCGGGAACCATCCGCAGCACCGGACTTCCCCGATCGGTGACGAGAAGAGAATGTCCGGCCCGTACCCGGGCGACCGCACGGGACGGGTTCTGGTTGAGCTCTCTCAAGCCGATGGTGTCCATGCACCAAATGTACCTACAAAATATAGGTACATCAATGTTCTGCGGCAGTCCCGGCGCCGCGGTGTCAGACCCGGTCGAGGAAGCCGCCGTCGACCACCAGGTTGGCGCCCGAGATGAAGGACGCCGCCGGGCTCGCGAGGAACACCGCCGCGCGGGCCACCTCCTCGGGGCCGCCGAGCCGCCCCATCGGGATCTGGTCGCGCACCGCGGCGTAGAACTCCGGCTCCTGCTCCCTGCGCTTCGCCCAGCCGCCGCCCGCGAACTCGATCGGGCCCGGCGAGACGGTGTTGACGCGGATCCCCTTCGGGGGGAGTGTGCGCGCGAGCGCGGCGGCGTAGTGGTTCAGCGCCGCCTTGACCGCCCCGTACGCCTTCGCCCCCGAGGGCGGACCGGTGTGCAGGGCGGAGGTGGTGGAGACCAGCACCACGGCGCCGCCCCGCTCAGAGGCGGCCAGGTGCTCCTCCGCGCGGTCGGTCATCCGGACGAACGGGATCAGGTCGACGGCGACGTTGCGCTCCCACTGGTCGGGCGGTGTCGAACTGCCCGCCGACACGTTGGAGACCAGGACGTCGATGCCGCCGAGCTCCGCCGCTGCGCGGTCGATGAATCGGTCCAGGTCGTCGTCCGCCGCGACGTCGACCCGCTCCGCGACGACCTTCGCCCCGCCGGACCGCAGCTCCTCGGCCGTGCGGTCGAGCGCCTCGCCGCCGCGCGCGCAGAGGGCGAGGTCGGCGCCTTCCGCCGCGAAGGTCTGCGCGATGGCGCGGCCGATGCCGCGGCTCGCCCCCGTGACGACGACCCGCGCTCCGGTGAGCCCCAGATCCATGTGCGTATCCCCCGTGTTCCTGATGCGGCTTCCTGGTGCGGCCGGCGCCGTGCGCGGCGGCGGATGCGGGCGAGGCTTCCCGCCGGGGCGGGCGCCCGCGACCCGCACACCCCGGGGCCGGTGACCGCCTCGCGCGGTGCCGAGTGGGTTCAGGCGCCGGTCGAGTGGAAGCCGCCGTCGACGTGCACGATCTCGCCGGTGGTGGCGGGGAACCAGTCCGACAGCAGCGCGACGACCGCCTTCGCCGCCGGCTCCGGGTTGCCGGTGTCCCAGCCCAGCGGGGCGCGCTCGGGCCAGGCCGAGGCGAGTTCCTCGAAGCCGGGGATGCTGCGCGCGGCCATGGTCTTCAGCGGCCCCGCCGACACCAGGTTCACCCGGATCTGCTGCTCGCCCAGGTACCGGGCGAGGTAGCGGGCGGTGGACGTGAGCGCGGACTTCGCCACGCCCATCCAGTCGTAGATGGGGTAGGAGACGCTGTTGTCGAAGTCGAGCGCCACCACCGATCCGCCGTCCTTCATCAACGGCTGCACCGCCATGACGAGGGACTTCAGCGAGAACGTCGACGTGTGCATCGCGGTGGCGACGTCGGCCCATTCGGTGTTGAGGAAGTTGCCGCCGAGCGCCTCCTGCGGGGTGAACCCGATGGAGTGCACGACCCCGTCGATCCCGTCGACGTGCTCGCTGATGCGCTCGGCGAGGCTGTCGAGGTGGCCCTGGTCGGTGACGTCGAGTTCGAGCACCGGGGGCGCGTCGGGCAGCCGCTTGGCGATGCGCTCGACCAGGCTCAGCCGCCCGTAGCCGGTGAGGACGACGGTCGCGCCCTGCTCGTGGCAGAGCCGGGCCACGTGGTAGCCGATGGAGGAGTCGGTGAGCACCCCGGTCACGAGGATGCGCTTGCCTTCGAGAATTCCCATGGAGATGTTCGTCCTGATTCCGTGTTCCGTACGCGGGAGGGGCTGGTGCGGGTCAGTGGCCCATTCCGAGGCCGCCGTCAACGGGGATGACGGCCCCGGTGATGTAGGCGGCGCCGTCGCTCGTGAGGAAGCGCACGGTCTTGGCGATCTCCTCGGTGCTGCCGTAGCGGCCCAGCGGGACGTTCTTCTTGATCTCGGCCTGGCGCTCCTCGGGCAGGGCCGCGGTCATCGCGGTCTCGATGAACCCGGGGGCCACGATGTTCACGGTGATGCCGCGGGAGCCGATCTCGCGGGCGAGCGAGCGGCCGAAGCCGACCAGGCCGGCCTTTGACGCGGCGTAGTTCACCTGTCCGCCGGAGCCCATCAGGCCGACCACCGAGGAGACCAGCACGATGCGCCCGGTGCGCTTGCGCATCATGCCGCGCACGGCGCGCTTCGCCACCCGGAACGCGCCGGTCAGGTTGGTGTCGAGGACGGAGCTGAAGTCGTCCTCGCTCATCAGGGCGAGGAGTTGGTCCTTGGTGATGCCGGCGTTGGCGACCAGCACCTCGACCGGGCCCTGGGCCTCTTCGACCTGCTTGAACGCGGCGTCGACCTGGGTGGAGTCGGTGATGTCGCAGGGGACGCCGAGCAGCCCGGCGGGGGGTTCGCCGGAGCGGTAGGTCACGGCGACGTTGTCGCCGGCCGCGGCGAGTTCATGGGCGATTGCTTGGCCGATCCCCCGGTTTCCACCGGTGACCAGTACCGAGCGCGACATAGTAAGCGGGCCCTTTCGCCGAAAGCGGTGCTGCGCGGAGCAGCGAAGATGATGGGTGGGGACGGACAGCAGGGTAACGGGCTACCGGCCGGTACCCCGAACCGAGGTCGCGACCGGTACCAGGTCGTGGCCTGGAAGCCGTTGCGAGCCCGACGGCCCGAAAGCCGTTTCAGAAGACTCGCAGAACACTCGCAGAACGCTCCCTCGGCCGCCGGCGGCGCCCGCGCCATGGGTGGTGCCATTGTCCCGGTTCGCCCGGCGCCCCGCGACCCGCGGGGGCGGTGCCGGTAGCCTGGGAGCCGCGGACGGGCGGCCGTTGGCACGCCCCGGGACGTCAGGAGTGCGCCATGCCGTCGGTCTTCGTCGCGACCCCCGTGGACTTCGCCTTGCACGGCGACTACGGCGCCGCGCTGACCGCGCCCACCACCCCGCGCTTCGAACGTCCGCCGTATTCGTTCCGCGGCCGGATCGGGTCGGCGGAGTTCCCCGCCGAGTCGGGCCGCTACCACCTGTACGTCTCCTACGCCTGCCCGTGGGCGCACCGCACCCTGATCGTGCGCGCGCTGAAGGGCCTGACCGAAGCGGTATCGGTGAGCGTCGTCGACCCGGTCCGCGACGGGCGCGGGTGGGCGTTCCGCGAGGGGGCCGGCCACGGACCCGACCGGGTCGGCGGGTTCGCCCTCCTCAGCGAGGTGTACGAGGCCACCGAGCCGGGCTACGACGGGCACGTCTCGGTCCCGGTGCTGTGGGACACCCGCACCCGGCGCATCGTCAGCAACAACTTCCCCGACATCACCGTGGACCTCAACGCCGCGTTCGGCGCCGACGCCGAGGGTCCCGACCTGTACCCCGAGGCGCTGCGCCCCGAGATCGACGAGCTGAACGCGCTGGTGTACCGCACCGTCAACAACGGCGTCTACAAGTGCGGTTTCGCCCCGACCCAGGAGGCCTACGACGAAGCGGTGGCCGACCTCTTCGCGACCCTCGACCTCCTGGAGGACCGGCTCGCCGGGCGCCGCTACCTCACCGGCGACGCGATCACAGAGGCCGACGTGCGGCTGTGGGTGACCCTGGCCCGGTTCGACGCCGTCTACGTCGGCCACTTCAAGGCGAACCTGCGGCGGATCGTCGACTACCCGAACCTGTGGGGCTACACCCGCGACCTGTACTCGGTCCCGGCGTTCGGCGACACGCTCGACCTCGACCACATCAGGCGGCACTACTACACGACCCACCCGGGGTTGAACCCGCGCCGGATCGTGCCGGTCGGACCGTTGCCGGACTTCGGCGCCCCGCACGAGCGGGGCGGGGGTGGCGACGCGCACGAGCAGCGGGGCGAGGGGACCGACGCGGGCGAGCAGCGGGGTGGGGACGCCGACGGGCACGCTCAGCGGGGCGGGGAGGCCGACGAGCACTCTCAGTCGGCGACGTAGCGCAGGCCGCTCGCGACCAGGTCGGGGACTGCGTCGCCGATGCCCTCGAAGTCGGCGCCGACGGTATTGCCCTGGGTGTAGCGGTAGTGGATGCCCTCCAGGATCACCGCGAGTTTGAACGCCGCCAGGCCGAGGTACCAGTCGAGTTCTGAGACGTCGCGGCCGGAGCGTTCGGCGTAGCGGGCGACGATCTCGCCGGTGTCCGGGTAGCCGGGGGCGTCGACGGCGGTGCTCACCCCGGCGACCGCGGGCATGTCGCTCCCGCTGTAGGCCACCAGTACGGCGAGGTCGGTGAGCGGGTCGCCGAGGGTCGACATCTCCCAGTCGAGGACGGCCGTGATCCGGTCGTCGGCGCCGATCAGCACGTTGTCCAAACGGTAGTCGCCGTGCAGGACGGTTGCGGCGGGCGAGGCGGGCAGCCGCCGGGCGAGCCCGCTGCGCAGTTCGTCGACGCCGGGAAGGTCGCGGCTGCGCGAGGCGTCGAGTTGGCGGCCCCAGCGCCGCACCTGGCGTTCGAGGAAACCGTCGGGGCGGCCAAAGTCGCTGAGCCCGACCTCCGCAGGAGCGACAGTATGCAGGTCGACAAGGGTGTCCACGAGCGACAGCACAATGGCGCGGGTGCGCTCGGCGCCGAGCGCGTCCAACTGATCGGCCGTCCGGTAGGGGGTGCCGGGGGCGTACTCCATGAGGAAGAACGGGGCACCGAGGATCGCGGGGTCCTCGCACAGCAGCACGGTCGCGGGGACCGGGACGGCGGTGCCTGCGAGGGCGGTGATCACGCGGTGCTCGCGGGCCATGTCGTGGGCGGTGGGCAGCACGTGCCCGAGCGGGGGGCGGCGCAGCACCCATTCGCTGCGGCCGTCGCCCACCCGGTAGCTGAGATTGGAGCGCCCGCCCGGGATGATCTCGGCCGCGAGTTCGCCGCTGCACAGGCCGGGGCTTCGCGCGTCGAGGTAGTCGCGCAAGCGGCGAAGGTCCAGTCCTTGCGGGTCGGTGCCGGGCATCGCGCCTCCTGCGGCTGGTGGCTCACCGCCGGACCGACCAGACGGTCGGTCGGCTGCCGCAATATACCGCAGCACGCTCGTCCACGCCGCGCCCTCGCGGGCACCCGGCGTGCCTCCGCCGAGGCGGGACCCGGGCGCGTGCCCCGCCGGGCGGTGGCTTCCGTCCACAGCCGGGCGGTGGCAGCCGACCGCCACCGGGCGGTGGCGTCCGTTCGTCACCCGACGCGCGGCCGGTCCGCTCGCATCGCCGCTCTCGGCGCCGGGCGGCCGGGGCACGTCGGCGCGCCGGTCATGGGTCGCCGGTCGTCGCGATGGCGGCGTGGTAGGCGGCGGCGAGCTGTTCGCTCGGGCGCGGGGCGTCCGGTCGGGGCCTCGGTGTGCCGAGGTGCGCTTCGCGGAGCTCGTCCATCATCGCCTCGACGAGTTCGGGACCGCCGTCGCGGAGCAGTTCGGCGCGGACCCGCAGCCGTAGGTCGCCCTCGCGGTGCGCGAGACCCCAATCGCCGAGGGCGACCATGACGGGCAGCACGCGGATGCCCGACTCCGTGAGCGAGTACGTCGCGCGCTGGCCACGGCGTGCGTCGTCGCGGGTGAGGAGACCCTCGGCCACGAGCTGTTTGAGGCGGCTGGACAGGATATTGGTGGCGATGCCCTCTTCGGAGTTCGTCACGAGTTCCCGGAAGTGCCGCCTGTTGCCGAACATGATGTCGCGCAGTACGAGCATCGACCACGGATCGCCCAGGACCTCCACCGCTGCGTTGATCGCGCATCCAGAGCGCGGTGCGCTGTTCATGCCCGCAGCATATGTGATTGCGACTTGCAATCACAGCGGCCGTTGTTAAAGTAATTGCTATATGCAAGCACTTGATCCAATGGAGGACACCGATGAAGGTGCGCGCCGATCTGAACATCTCCCTCGACGGGTACGGCACGACGACGGACGGGACACCGGAGGAACCGCTCGGCAAAGACTGGTACCGCCTGGTCAACGCGTATACGGCCACGCGGACCTTCCGCACCCGCGTCCTGGGCGACACCACAGGGAAGGGCACCACGGGGGTCGACGACAAGTACGCCGCCACCTACTTCGACATCGGCGCGGAGATCATGGGCGCGCGGATGTTCGGCCTCGACCTCCACCCGAACGAACCGGAATGGCACGGCTGGTGGGGCCCGAACCCACCCTTCCAAGTGCCGGTCTTCGTCCTCACCCACGAAAAGCGGCCGCCCCTCGCCATGGAGGGCGGCACGACCTTCCACTTCGTCTCGGCGACACCGGAAGAGGCGCTCGCCCTCGCGGCCGCGGAGGCCGCGGGTTCCGACGTCCGGATCGGCGGCGGCCCCACCGTCGTGCGCGACTTCCTCAAAGCGGGGCTCGTCGACGAACTCCACGTCGCGATCGCCCCGATCCTGCTCGGTGGCGGCGTCCGGCTCTGGGACGAACTCCGCGGACTTGAGTCGCAGTACAAGGTCACCACGGAAGCGGCGGAGAGCGGGACGATCCACGTGACGTTCTCCCGCGCCGCCACGGACCCGGATCCGGCCACCGACCAGCCCTGGCGCCCGGCCGGAACCACGCTCTGAGCGGCTGTTGTGGGGTGCCGGCCCGGCCTGTCCCGATCAGGACGTGTCTCGGCGGTCGCTGCTGCGCAGCAGCGACCGCCGAGACACGTCCTCCCGGCCGAATCCGGACCGGTACCCCAACAGCCACTGGTGTGGCGCGCCGTCCGAGCCGGCAGAAGCGGGCGGCGGCCGCGCTCCTGCGGCAGCCGCGCCGACACCGTCCCGCGCCCCCGCTGCGACGGCCTGCAATCGGTGACCGAGGCCGTCAGCGGGTCACGCGGTGGAACCGCCGAACCCGGTGTGCGCGCCGCCCTGCGGGTGGGCGCCTGCCGTGACGGTGATGCGGCCGTTCTTCGGGCCGCTGCCGTCGACGCAGAAGACCTTGGCCATGAACTCGCCGGTCGCCGCGCCCATCCGCACCTGCACCGACCTCTTGCCGTTCAACCGGACGTTGCCGGCGTTCAGTGCGTCGGACTCGACGAACCCGGTGCTGTCGACCCGGTCGCACTTGACGCTCAGGACGGTCGCCGACCCGGCGGTGGCGCTCTGCGGGCTGACCACGTTGTCGTTCGCGACGACGGGCGGGGGTCCACTGGCAGCTGCGAGGGAAGCGGCGAGCATCGCGGCGGCGGCTGCGGAGTGGACCAAACGCATGGGGTGGGCCCCCTTTTGCCTCGGGTACGCGGGCGACACCCCGGAGGACGCCTTTCGCGCGACCCGTGCGACCCTCGCGACCCCGGAGCGTGTTCACCACTCAGAGTTGTCAACATTAACCGAAGAGTGATCATATCCCGGCAAAGCACCCTTCATCGCCTGCCCGCCTTTGCGTCACACTCCCGGCATCCCGGACACCGCGCACCGGGCACCGGGCACCGGGCACCGCACCAGCCGCGCATCCCGGAGGGCAGCAGTCCCGCGCGTCGGGAGGGGTGGGTGTGCTCACGGCCTCGTGTCGCGGGAGGAGGGGGTGGTTGCCGCCCACGGTCACCTGAACCGTGAACACATCCGTGGTGCATGGGCCGGGCCCCCATGGCGACCACTGCACTACCCACATCCCGCGGCGGCCTCCCTGCCCGACGGGCGGGCCAGCAGGCCAGCAGGCCAGCAGGCCAGCAGGCCAGCAGGACGGGAAACCGGGCGGCACGGCGTTCGGGTTCCCGTGGTGCACAACGGTCGGCGGCGCCGAGCCGTAGGCTGGATTCCGGGGTATCCGCATCCGCGGCATACTTCAACCCCGAATTTCCGATCGCTAGAGTAGGTTTATGTCGAACCAGGTGCCGACCGCGCGGCCGGTCATCGCCTTCGTCGGCGGCGGCGCGAGCGCCACCGTCACGGCGATCGCACTGCTGCGTGCGACCGCCTGGCTGCGGCTGCGCTACCGGATCGTGGTCATCGACGAGCACGGTCGCCACGGCCGCGGCACCGCCTACGCCACAGCCGACCCCCGGCACCTGCTGAACTCCCCTGCCAAATCGATGTCGGCTCTCCCCGACCGACCCGGCCACCTGGTGGAGTGGGCGGCCAAGAGCGGCGTCCCCTGCGGGCCCGACACCTTCCTGCCGCGCTCCTGCTACGGCGACTACCTGGACGCCTCCCTCGCCACCGCCGCCGCGGGCGCCGCCCCGCACGCCGAGGTCGTGTTCAGACGCGATCGGGTGGTGGCCGCCCATGCCGACGCCGACCGCGTCGTATTGGAGCTGCCCGGCGGAGCACGCATGGAGGCAGCCGCCGCCGTGTTCGCCACCGGCGGCACCCCCGCGTCGCTGCCGACCGTCCTCGGCGGCACCTTCGACGCCGCGCGCACCGGCGGAGCGCCGGTGGTGGCCGACCCGTGGCACCCGGTGTCGGGGTTCGCGTCCCTGCGCGGTTGTGGCGCCGCCCTCGCCGTGGGCACCGGCCTCACCATGGTCGACACCGCGTTGTCCATGTGTGCCGCCGACCCCGACACCGTGGTGCACGCGGTCTCGCGCCGCGGCCTGGTCCCCCGGCGGCACCGCCTGCCCCTCGTCGCGCCTCCGGGACTCGTCGACCTGCGTTCCACCGACGGCGCCCCACTGCCGCTGCGGACCCTCCTGCGCCGGCTGCGCGCCGCGATCGACGCCTACCCGGGCGACTGGCGGCACGTGGTCGACTCCGTCCGCCCGCACACCGCCGACCTCTGGCAGGGACTGACTCCTGCGGAGCAGGAGGTGTTCCTCGCCCGGCTGGCGCGCCACTGGGAGTCCGCGCGCCACCGCATGGCGCCCGAGGTCGCCGACCGGTTCGACCATCTGCGCGCGAGTGGCCGCGTCCGGCTGCACACCGGCCGCGTCACCGCACTGGAGGACGACGGACGGCGCAGCAGCGCACGCCTGTCCGACGGCACCGTCATCGACGTCGACGCCGTGGTCAACTGCACCGGCGGCGTTCCGGCCCGCTCACCGCTGATCCGTCGCCTGATCAGCGACGGCACGGCCCGCCCCGACCACCTCGGACTCGGGCTTGCCACCTGCCCGCGAGGCGCGCTGGTGACCCCGTCGGGGCTGGTGAGCCGCCGCCTGTTCGCGCTGGGCCCGGTGCGCCGGGGGCAGCTCTACGAGACCACTGCAATCCCGGAGATCCGCGCCCAAGCCGAGCCGCTCGCCGAACGCATCGCCGACACAGTCCTCCGCAACCGCCGCGTGGCCCCCGCCACCATCCCCTGACCCCACCGCCCGCCCGACCGACGCACGAGTCCAACGGACCCCGGGATGCGGGCGGACCCAACGAGCCCGACCCCTCGCCGCCCTTGGCGCCGCTTTTGGCCGCAGATCACCCGCGCGCGGCACGCCGACAAGGCCGCCCAGCAGACGGACCGACCCCAAGAAGACCGGCCTGATCGCTTCAAGACCTACATCCCCGCGCGCCGTTGGTGCCGCTTGTCCCCACCGCGCACCGGCCCGATCCAGCCAGACCCCGGGCTCCGCGCGCCGTTGCTGCTGCTTGTAACCGCAGACCACGGGGATCCGGCCTGGGGACAAGGCCGCCCAGCGAACGGGCCGACCCACCACAGAAGCCGGATCGCCTCCGCCGGAGCCCGGACCCCCACCGTCCTTGCTGCTGCTTCTCCCCACCACGCAGCCGGCACGACCCCGCCGGGGCCCAGACCTCTCCGTCGAACAGGGCGGACAAGGGAGCGCGACGTCGTGGGTGCTCGCCGCCCTGTCCGCGGGGAGCGCCTTGGGCGGGCTCGCCTACGGTGCGCTGACGTGGCGCTCGGGCGCTCGCGTGCGCCTGGCGCTGCTCGGATCCGGATTCGGGGTGAGCCTCGCCGCAGCGGGGTTCGCCCCGGGGATCGGCGCGCTCGCCGCCGTGAGCGCGCTCGCCGGGGTGTTCGTGGCACCCGCGCTGACGACCGCCTACCTCATGGTGGACGATGCCGCCCCGGTGCACGCCCGGACGCGGGCGAACGCATGGGTCAACACGGCGTTCAACGCGGGGGTGTCCGGGGGAGCCGCCGCGGGTGGGCTGATGGTGTCGGGGCTCCCGCTGGAGCTGTGCTTCGCGCTGGCGGGCGCTCCAGTGCTCGCGGCGGCGGTGGTGGCGGGCCTGCGTGTGCGGGTTGATGCGGGTGGTACTAGGCTCGACCCGTCCCGTTCCCCGGCGCCGCCGCGGAGGCCCGGGCACGGCCCCGGCTGAGCCGGGGCACCGCAGCAGCGAGGTCCCCGGCCCGGCGGGGGCCCACCCACGGATTCGGAACCCGAGATGAAGTTCAAGCCCCTTGCCGTCGGCGTCGCGACCGCGTCCCTGCTTCTCGGCTCGCTGGTGACCGCGGCCCCCGCCGCGGCGGCCGGGTACAACGGTGTCTGCGGCAAGGGATTCCGCGTGGTCAACTCCGCCGACATCGGCGGCAAGGGCACCGTGTTCCTGACCTACAACGGCTCCTCAGGCAAGAACTGCGTGGTCACCGTGTTGGCGAACAAGGGCAAGGTCCGGGCCGACGCCGCGGTGAAGAAGGCGTCGGGCGGCCCGTGGGCGAAGGACTCCGGGCAGTTCGCCCAGTACGCGGGCCCCGTGCACCTCGCGGCGGCGGGGTCGTGCGTGGACTGGGGCGGCATGATCGGCTCCACCTGGGTGGTTCGTACCGGCACCAACTGCGGCTGACCGCGAACGGCCGTCGCCCCTACTGCGCCGCTTCGCGATTATCGCGCAGCGGGGGCCCGGGCCGGCGCGCACCTCAGGTCCGACCGAAGGCGGCCGGCGAGGGCGAGATCGCCCTCGGGGCACGGGCTACGCCCAGGGTGGTGCCACGCCGTCGCCCTTGCTGCGGTGGTGCTCGACGACCTTGCTGATGGTGGCGACGCCGTTGCCGTCGACCTTGTAGGTGACCTCGGCGAGGATCCCGGCGTTGCCCTTGGCGAGGTGGCCGCTGAGCGCCCCCGGCGACGACGGGGTGGTGCCCGGCGCGCCCTCCTTGGGCTTGTTGCCCGCGGACTGGCAGAAGCTCCAGGCGCACAGCACCTGGGCGCCGTCGAGCCTGGCCCAGCGCGTCTTCCCGCCTTCGGTGGGGGCCAGCCCCACTACGTGGGCGCCCGAGGGCTTCGCGCCGCCGGCGCCCGCCGCCGGGCCGAGCACGGCCATGCCGGTCGTGGACTTCGCCCCCGCCTTCTTCTCCCCCGGCTCGCCGCCCTTGCCGTCCTTCTCCTGCGCCTCGGACTTGTCGGACTTCTCCGCCTTGCCCTTGGCGTTGGTGGAGGGGCTGCCGGAGGGGAGGTCGGGGCCCGCCTGGTCGGGGCCGGGGTCCTGGCCGGCCTGCGCGGCGCCGGAGTCGCCGCCGGTGACCAGCTTCCACGGCGCCTCACCGGTGACGGCGGCCACGGCCGCGCCCCCCGCCGTGAGCAGCAGCGCCAGTGCGACCAGGGACGCCGCCACCACGGTCCCGATGCGCCGGCCGCCGCCCTTCTCGGCCTCGACCGCGAACTCCTTGCCGGTGGGGACCTGGACCCCCGTCCAGTTGTCGTCGAGGACGCGGGACAGCACGTGGGTGGCCTCCGGCGCGCTGGCGACGCTCGCGGCGAAGCGCTGGCCGATGGACGCGGTGGCCGCGAGGAGCTGCGGGGCCGTCGGCCGCTGCCGGGCGTCCTTGCTGAGGGCCGCGCGGGCGAGGTCGGCGAGTTCGCCGTTGAAACCGTGCAGGTCGGGCTGCTCGTGCAGGACCCGGTAGCCGATGGCGTCGGCGTTGCCGCGCCCGAACGGGGGGCGCCCGGTCGCGCTGTAGGCGACCATCGCGCCCCAGGCGAACACGTCGTCGGAGAAGGACGCGGGGGCGCCCTTGTAGTGGTCGGGGCTGATCCAGCCGGGTGATCCGACGACGGACCCGGTGCGGGTCAGCGCGGTCTCGTCGATGGCGCGCGCGATGCCGAAATCGAGGACGCGCGGACCGTCGGGCGACAGGATGATGTTCGACGGCTTGAGGTCGCGGTGGGCGATGCCCGCGTCGTGGATGCGGGTGAGCGCCTCGGCGACGCCCGCCGCCAGGCCGCGCTGGAGGGTCTGTTCGAGGGGCCCGTTGCGCCGGACGTAGGCGCCGAGGGTGGCCCCGACGACGTAGGCGGTGGCCAGCCAGGGCCGCGCGGCACCGGGGTCGGCGCCGAGCAGCGGCACGGCGCACGCGCCGCCCACCCGCCCCAGCAGGTCGACCTCGCGGGCGAACCGGGCCCGGAACTCGACGTCGGAGGCGTACTCGGTGTGCACCACCTTCACCGCGACGACGCGCCCCTGCCCGTCGGCGCCGGCGTAGACCACCCCCATGCCGCCCGAGCCGAGGCGCTTGAGCAGCCGGAACGGGCCGACCGTGCGGGGGTCCTCCGGCGTGAGGTCGGTTGCCGTGCTGGGCAGCAGGACAGAGGAGGCGTTCGTGGGGTTCACCGGCGGCATTGGGGTATCTCGTGATCCATCGCGGGAGGGGAGAGAGGCACACGCAGTCGTGGGGCAGGACGACTGCGGTCCAACGATCGTATCGGCACCGCCCTGGCGGAACCGAATGGGCGCCCGCGAGCACGCCGACAGTGCCGGAACGGGTCCCCTGACGGCACTTGGGGGACCCGTTCCGTCGGTTCCGGCAGAATCAGCGGGGAACGCGGAACGGGCGCGGCGCGCTCCTAGCGCTCGTGGTCGCGGCGGCGGAGGTCGCGCTCGTGCTTGCGGAGCTGGAACGGGCGCAGCGCCGATTCGACCTGGACCGCGAGGTCCATCTTGCTGTCGCCCTCTTGGCGGTCCTCGAAGTGGATGGGGATCTCCAGCATCTTCTGGCCGCGGCGGAACGCCCTGAAGTGCATCTCGACCTGGAAGCTGTACCCGGTGCTGTGGATCGACGCCAGGTCGATGGACTCCAGCGCGCTGCGCCGCCACATCTTGAACCCCGCGGTGACGTCGCGCACGGGCATGGCCAGGATGGCCTTCACGTAGGTGTTGGCCCACCCCGACAGCAGGCGGCGCCGCAGCCCCCAGTTGTCGCTGAGGCTGCCGCCGGGCACGTAGCGGCTGCCGATGACGACGCCGGCGTTGGTGGCCAGCAGGGTGCCCAGCAGTTGCGGCAGGTAGGCGGGCGGGTGGCTGAGGTCGGCGTCCATCTGGGCGACGAAGTCGGCGCCGTCGTCGAGCGCGCGGGTCATGCCCGCGATGTAGGCGCGGCCCAGGCCGTCCTTCGCGGTGCGGTGCACGACGGTGATGCGCCCGGACGCCTCGCCGCCGTATTCGGCGGCGAGCTTGTCGGCGATGTCACCGGTGCCGTCGGGGGACCCGTCGTCCACGACGACCATGCTCAGCCCGGGGAGGTCGAGCGCCATGACCTGGTCCACGAGAACGGGGAGGTTGTCGGCCTCGTTGTAGGTGGGCACCACCACGGCGACCCGGGAGAGGGACCAGGGTTCGGGCAGCGACACGGGCGGGGGCGGCATAGGCGGGTCTCCTCCAGCGTCATCGGGCGGGCACGGGGAGCCGTGGTGCACAGCGACCTACTGGGCTGATTCCCGCGGAGCCCGGCGCCACTCCCCGATCGTCGTTCGTAGGACGCAGCGTACGCGGTCGCGGGCGGGGCGCTCGCCCGGGAGCGGCCCGCCCCGGCCCGGCGCGGGACGCCCAGGTAGGCGGCGTTGAGGGCGCCGGCCGGCCCCGCGCGCAGCCCCGATCCCGCGCAGACCCACACGGTGGTGCGCCGACCACATGAGCGCACCAGCCAATCAAACGCGGAAAACTAAGATCATTTTCGATCAGACATTCTGACCGGAGCCGCCCGGTCGGACGGCCGGCCTCACTCGCCCCGATCCACCGCCAGGACCGCGACGTGGACGTCGGTGCCCATGTCCTCCAAGGTCATCAGCACCTCGGGGTCGGCGTGGTTGTCGGTGATGAGCTGGGAGATCTGCTCGGGGGCCACGGTCTGCACCATGGTGTCGGCACCGATCTTGGTGTTGTCGGCCAGCACCACGATCTCCTGCGCCGTGGCGACCATGGCGCGGTCGACGCTCGCCACCGCGGGGTTGGGCGTGCTCAGCCCCCGTTCGGCCGTGAGGCCGTTGCCGGAGACGAACGCCCGGTGCACCCGCAGGCCCTGGAGCGACTGCTCGGCGGCCGCGCCGACGAGGGCCAGGATCGATCCGCGCAGCGAACCGCCGGTGAGCACGACGTCGACCCCGTTGGCGTTGGCGAGCGCCTGGGCGACGAGCAGCGAATTGGTCACGACGGTGAGGTTCTGGCGGCCCACGAGTTCGCGTGCGAGCGCCTCGGTGGTGCTCCCCGCGCCGATGACGATCGCGTCGTCGTCCTCGACGAGCCGCGCCGCCGCCTTCGCGATGGCCAGCTTCTCCGGGGCGGCCTGGCGCGTCTTCTGCGCGTAACTCTGCTCATGGCCGAGCCGCCCCGGCAGTGCGGCGCCGCCGCGGCGCCGGTCGATGAGCCCTTCGGCCTCCAGGGCGCGCACGTCGCGCCGGACGGTCACCTCCGAGGCGCGCACCTGGTTCGCGATGTCGCGCAGCGCCATGGCACCGTTCGCGCGAACGAGCTCCAGGATGCGTTCGCGCCGCTCGGCGGCGAACGCCGGCTTTCCGTCCTCTGCCATCTCGGTGGCCCTTCCCGCTGCGAAATGATGCGCTCCGATCATAAACGGTCGCGGCGTACGAAACAGGGCGCAGTGCGGGGACGCGCGGGAACCGGGCCCGGGGCAAGGGATCCCGGGCGTCGCGGCGCGATCAGGAGCGGTCGCGGACCCGGGCCGCCGCAGAGGGCCGGACCGCCGCAGGGGGCGGGGGCGCCGCAGGGTGCCGGGGCACCGGTCAGCGGTAGTGCACGCCGTGCGTCTGGAAGGACTGGTCGATCGTGTCGTTGTCGGCGTAGCCGTCGCCGGTATCGGACCCGGCACCGTGGTAGACGGCCGCGATGAACAAGGCCACCAGCAGCACGAGCGCGATGATGACCGCGCCGCCGAACAGGGCCAGGACCGACATGTCCGCCTCCCCCAAGGTGAACCCGCCCCGGCACGAACCGGGGTCACCCGGTCGATGCCCGTCGGCGTGTCGCCCTACACCCCGGTGCGCGAGATATTTTCGTTATCTCCGTGGTCCGCCGCGCCGCCCACCGGCCGCGACGGCCTGATGGCGGCCGCGCCCGCGGCGATTCCCAGCGCGAGTACCGCCGGGACCGCCAGCGCGATCGTCAGGGTGAGCGCGTGGGCGATGGCGCCGATGACCACCGGGCCGCTCAGCATCCCCAGGTAGCCCAGCCCGGCGACGAACCCGAGGTTGCGCCCCGCGCGCAGCGGGTCGTCGTTGACGGTGGCGGTGAAGATCTGCGGCACGATGCACGACAGCCCGGCGCCCAGGAGGCCGAACCCGGTGATGGCGACCGCGGGCGAGGGCACCAGCAGGCTCGCGCCGAGGCCGCACGCCGCGAGCAGGCCGCCCGCACGCACGATGGCGACCGGGCCGAACCGGGCGGTGAGGCGGTCGCCGACCATCCGCCCCGCCGCCATCGTCGCCGAGAACACGGCGAAGCCCACTGCGGCGAGCGCGCCGGAGGTGGCGAGCTCGTCGTGCAGGTAGACGGTCGTCCAGTCGGTCGCCGCGCCTTCGCCGAGGAAGCAGGCGAACGCCAGGACTCCGAACAGGACCGTCTTCGCGCGGATCCGGGGCGGTCGCGCGCCGCTCGCGCGCGGGGTCCCGGAGGTGTCCGCAGCCGCGGGCGCCTCCGCCGCGGCGGCCGGGCCGGGGTCCTCCCGGGGCAGCAGCATCCGGCGCACCGCGACAGCGGGCACCAGCAGGACGAGGGCGACGGCCCAGAAGGTGGCGGCGGCGCCGACCCCCGTCGCCGCGGCGAGCGCGCCGACCCCGGCGCCGACGAACATCCCGACGGAGAACGCGGCGTGGAATGAGGCCATGATGGGACGACCGTAGTGACGCTCGACCCGGGCGGCCTCGACGTTCATGGGCACGTCCACCAGGCCGTGCCCGGCGCCCAGCGCGAACAGCGTGGCGAACAGCATCGGCAGCGAGTAGGCGTGGCCGGGGCCGACGAGCGTCGCCACGGCGAGCAGCGCGGCGGGCAGCAGCGTCGCGACGCTGCCGAACCGGTCCGCGAGCCGCCCCGCCACCTGCATCGCCGCGAGCGCGCCGACGGCGAGGCCGAGCAGGGCGATGCTCAGGCCGCCTTCGTCGAGTCCGGTCTGCTGCTTGACGGCGGGGATGCGCGACGCCCAGGTGGCGAGGACCATCCCGGCCAGGAAGAAGTACGCGGCGACGGCGAACCGGGCGCGCCGCAGGTGCCTGCCGGGCTTCGCCGCAGCGGAGGTGGCGGGGGCGGGGTCGGGGCTGTTCCGGGGCTCAGACACAGTGGACGGTCACTCCGCTCGCTCGGATCTCGGACACGGTGGCATCGGGGGCGTCGGTGTCGGTCACCAGGACGTCGAGGTCGCCGGCGGCGCACACGTAGCCCATGGCGACCTGGCCGAGCTTGGCGGAGTCGGCGATCATGACGACGCGCCGCGCCGAGCGCATGGCGGCCCGCTTCGTCGCGACGTCGCCGAGGTCGTGAGCTGTGACACCGTCGGCGGCGGACATCCCGCAGCAGCTCAGGACGGCTGTGTCGAAGCGCACGGCGGCGAGGGACGCCTCGGCCAGGGGGCCGATGAACGACAGTTCGCCGGGGCGCACCTCGCCCCCCGGCAGCAGCAGCCGCCCGTCGGGGCGCTCGGCGAGCACACGGGACGCCTGGAGGGACAGCGGCATCACGGTCAGCGCCCGCCCGGCGAAGCGCGCGGCGACCTCGACGGCGGTGGTGCCGCTGTCGAGCACCACGGCCTCGCCGTCGCCGACGAGTGCGTCGACCGCGGCGGCGATACGCTTCTTCGCGTCGGCTCCTTGGCGCTCGCGGACGGCGAACGGCGGTTCCTGCCCGCGCGGCATCAGGCTGACGGCTCCGCCGCGGACCCGCCGCAGCACGCCCTTCGCGGCGAGCTGGTCGAGATCGCGGCGGATGGTCATCTCGGAATGCCCGGTGGCCTCGGCGAGGCCGATGACGGTGACCGTGCCGGAGTCCTGCAACCCGGTCACGATCACGTCGAAGCGTTCAGCACTGTCCATCCGACAATTCAAACATAGACTCCGTTCGTTTCGCAGAGATCCGAACAGATCATTCGCACAACTCGTGGCCCGAGCAGGCCACCGGCCCGAAGGAGCGCACCGTGGTACATCCCGACCCGTCGTCCCGGCCGGTCGACCCCGCCGCGCACAGCCCCGCTTCCACGGCGGTCGCGTGCTCCCTGTGGTGGGCCGACCCCTCCTGGGCCGGGCCGCGGCTCCTCGCGCTCCTCGACGACTCCGAACGGGCCCGGCGCGCGCGCTTCCAGCGCGCGGCCGACCGCGACCGCTACACGGTGGCGCACGCGCTCGCGCGGGTCGCGTGCGCGCACGCCGCTGGGTGCGCCCCGGAGGAGGTCGGGTTCGCGCACCGCTGCCGCTCCTGCGAGCGGCGCGGCGAGCGCGACCGCGAACCGCACGGCAAGCCGCACCCCGCCGGCCCCGCCGCGGGCCTGGAGATGTCCCTCAGCCACTCCGGCGACCGGGTCGTGCTCGCCCTCACCCGGGGCGCCGCCGTCGGCGTCGACGTCGAGCAGGTCACGGGGGCCCGCGACGTCGACGGCCTGGCGAAGTACGCGCTCGCCGGCGGGGAGCACGCCGACTGGCGCGCGCTCCCCGCCCCGGTGCGCACGGCGGGCTTCTTCACCTACTGGGCCCGCAAGGAGGCCCTGCTGAAGGCGACCGGCGACGGCCTCTCCGAAGGGCTGACCGTCGTGCAGGTCGGGCCGCCGCACGAGCCCGCCGTGGTCCGGTCGTGGCGCACCCCCGAGGCGCCGGGCGCCGTGTACCTCACCGACCTCGACGCGGGCGCGGACTACCGCGCGGCCCTCGCCGTGCTCGCCCCCGGCGAGGTCCGGGTCGCCCACCAGGACGCCGCGCCGCTCCTCGGCGTCCATCCCCGCTGAACGCCCCGGCCCGGCACCCGCCGGACCCGCCGGACCCGCGCCGAGCACCGCGAACACGGCGTCCGCGCGGCTAAACATGGGGATACCGACACATTCCCCTGCTCCCCGGGTAAGCCACGACTGCCTTGACCCCGACTGCGGCTGGTTGATGTATTGCAGTCGTGCCGAACCTCCCCAGTGCGGCCCTTGCCGCACGTGCCCGCCGCACGGCCCTTGCCCCGGGCGCTCCTTGAGCGCGCGCTCGGTCGCACGGGCCCGCACTCCGGGTGGGGGCCGCGGCGACGGCGGGCCCGAGGCGGAGGTGACGCATGGGCGCCGGGTGCCCGACCCCTTCCGCTGGCTCGAGGCACCCGACTCCCCCGCCACCCAGGCGTGGCTGGCCGAACGCGAACCCGAGTTCGCCGAGGCTGTGCGGCGCTGGCCGCTGCGTGGGTGGCTGCGCTCGGAGATCCGCGGTCTCGTCGCCGCCGACCTCTGGTCGCCGCCGCAGTGGCGCGGCGGCACCGCGTTCGCCACCCTGCGCACGGCCGGCGCCGAGCACCCCCGCCTGCTCGCCCTCACCGGCGGCGGTCGGCGGGTGCTCTTCGACCCCGCCGCGTTCGACCCCAGCGGCGGCACCACCCTCGACGCCTGGGAGGCGTCGCCCGACGGCAGGCACGTGGCGGTGCAGACCTCCAGCGGGGGTGTCGAACGCGGCGAGCTGCGGGTCCTCGACACCGCGACGGGACGGACCGTCGAGGCGCCCATCGGCGGCGTGCGCTACTCCCACGTCGCGTGGCTGCCCGGCACCGGATCCCCCGCCTTCTACTACGTCCGGCGCGACGGCGCCGACGGGCGCAGGGGCGTTTGGCTGCACCGGATCTCCGCGGACGCCGACGTCCTCGTGCACGCGTGCGCGGCACCGCGCACCGTCCCCGGTGTCCGCGTGCGCCGCGGCCGGTGGCTGATCGTCACCGAGAGCCACGGCACCGGGCACCGCAACGACCTGTGGCTCGCCGACCTCGACGCGGGCCCGGCCGAGGCGCCGCCGCTGCTGCCGGTCCAGGTCGGCGCCGACGCGGAGAACGACGCCGACATCGGCCCCGACGGCCTCCTCTACATCCGCACGACCTGGGGTGCGCCGCGCCGCCGGGTGTGCGCGGCCGACCCCGCCGCGCCCGGCCCGGAGCACTGGCGCGAGGTGGTGCCCGAGTCCGCCGACGCCACCCTCGACGGGTTCGCGCCCGCCGGCGCGCCCGGCGACACCCGGGTCGTGACCGCGCACACCCGCCTCGGGCTGAGCACGCTGAACGTGTACGGCGGCAGCCACTCCCTGCCGCTCCCCCTCCCCGGCGAGGGCATGATCACCGGGCTGCACGCGCACGACGACGGCTCCGTGTCGCTGAGCTACGCCGATGTCGCCACCCAACTGGTGGTGCTGACCTGGCGGCCGGGCGAGCACCGGCCGAACCGGTGGCCCCCCGCCGCGCCCGGCGCCGCCCGCACCACCGCGCCCGTCCCCCGGCAGGTCCTGACCGGCGTGTCCGACGACGGCACGCCGATCCCGGTGACCGTGTTCTCGCGGGCCGGATTCGACCGGCCCGGGCCGACCATCCTGCACGGCTACGGCGGCTTCGGCCGCCCCCGCCAGTTCGGATTCAGCGCGACCGTGCTGGCCTGGTTGAACGCCGGCGGCCGCTACGCGGTGGCGCACGTGCGCGGCGGCGGCGACGCCGGGCGCGCCTGGCACCGCCAGGGCTCGGGACGGGGCAAGGTCCGCGCGGTGCGCGACCTCATCGCGTCGGGCGACGCCCTGGTCGGCGCGGGCGTGTGCGCCCGCACCCAGCTGTGCCTGTCCGGCGGCTCGGCGGGCGGGCTGCTCGTCCTCGCCGCCGCCGCGCAGCGCCCCGACCTGTGCGCGGCGGTCATCGCCTCGGCCCCGCTGGCCGACATGGCCCGGTTCGAGCTGCTCGGTCTCGGCGCCATGTGGACCAGGGAGTTCGGCACCGCGGCCGACCCCGACGACTTCGCCGCGCTCATGGCCTACTCCCCCTACCACGCCGCGCTCGCCGCGCCGACCGGCGATGGTCCGGCCGTGCTGCTCACGGGGTTCCACGGCGACACCCGCACCGACGCCGCGCACCCCCGCAAGATGTGCGCGGCCCTGCGCGCGGGCGGCCGCGCCCCGGATCGGGCGCTGCTGCGCTACGAGCACGGTGTCGGACACGGGCCGCGGTCCGTGAGCCGCGCCATCGACCTCGCGGCCGACGCGCACGCGTTCGCCGCCGCGTGGACGGGGCTCGCCCCAAGGCAGGCTCCGTGATCACCGGAGAGACCGGAACGGCAAGAAAGGCGGGACGTATGGACCCGAACGAGTTCGAGGTCGAGGTCGAGGACCTGCACGAGGTCACCTCGCGTGACATCACCGCGGGCAGCGACAGCGACGGCACCGATTCCAGCTCCGACTTCATCTGACCCTGCCGCCCCACCCGGCCGCCGGAGGGCGTCCCGTCCTCCGGCGGCCGGCCGCGCGGCACGCGCCGCCCGCCGGCCGCCGCCCGTCCCCACCATCCGCCGCAGCCACCGGAGGACACCCGCCGTGACCGACCGCCTGTTCACCGAGACCCTCGCGTCCGCAGTGGGACCGGACCTGCTGAGCGCCCGGCTGTCGAACGACTTCGTGTTCGCCGACCTCGGGGCCGACACGGTGCGGCCCCTCCTCACCTTCGACGACCTCAACGCCATCCTCGGCGCCGGCACCCTCGAACCGCCCCGGCTGCGCCTGCACCGCGAGGGGTCGCCCGTTCCCGTCGAGCGCTACACCGAACCCGGCGAGTCCTCCGGCGCCGCGCGCCGCACCATCAACCCGGAGGCGCTGTACACGGAGCTGCGCGGCGGGGCGAGCCTCGTCATGGACGGCGTCGACCGGCTGCACCCGCCCGTCCGCGCGGCGACCGACGACCTGATGCGGCTCGTCCAGGAGAAGGCGCAGGTCAACCTGTACCTGATCTGGGGCGAATCGCACGGCTTCGACACCCACTGGGACGACCACGACACGTTCATCGTGCAGCTCACCGGCACCAAGTCGTGGCAGGTGCACGGGCCCGGCAGCCGCCCCTACCCCATGAAGGTCGACTCCGACCACTCCCACACCCCGCCCGAGGGGGTGCTGTGGGAGGGCGTGCTGCGCCCCGGCCAGGTGCTGCACGTGCCGCGCGGCTGGTGGCACACCGTCCGCGGCACCGGCACCGTCAGCATGCACCTGACCTTCGGCTTCACGCGCGCCACCGGGGTCGACTGGGTGCGCTCGCTGCTGGAGCGGCTCTACGACGTCGAGGTGTTCCGCCGCGACCTCCCCCGGTTCGCGCCGCCCGACGAGCAGCGCAAGCACCAGCACGAACTCGTCAGCACCCTCATCGACCTGGCAGGGGAGCACGACCTCGGCGCGTTCCTCGCCGCGCGCGACGCCCGGTTCCCCCGGCGGCAGTCCTTCGCTCTGCCGCACGCGGTCGACGGCACCGCCCCGGCCCCCGGCGAGGTCGTGGAGTTCGTGCCGATCCTCGCGCCGCCGCTGGAACAGGAGGGCGCGCACGTGGCGCTCACCGTCTCCGGGCGCCGGTACAGGTTCCCCGCCGCCGCCGAACCGGTCCTCGCCGAACTCGCCTGGCGGCGCAGCGCGACCGTCCGCGCACTCGCCGACGGCGCCGGGGTCCCGGTGGAGACCGCCGCGGGAGTGGTGCGCGCCCTGGTCCGCCACCACCTGGCGGTGCTGCGACCGCAGTGACGCCGTGGCGGTGGCGGCGCGCACCGCACGCGCGCCGCGCGGTGCGGCCGCCCGGCGAGCGCGGGGTGTGACGTGGATCTCCGGGGTAGGGGCGGTGCCGTGGCGGCGGCCTCATTGCTGTGCCGTGATCCGTTAGGGTAGCCTCAACTAAGAGTTAGTCGTTCAAGCCGCCGACGCCACTGGCTGCGCATACGCAGCGCACCGGCATCCGGCGGCGCGGGGCCTCACCACCGGCCCGGCACCGTCCCACCACGTCCGAAAGGCGTCCTCGTCGATGGCAGAGCCGCGGCATCCGTTCCAGGCGGTGATCGACGCCTGCGCGGGTCTGAAGTTCGCCCCTCTGCCGGAGGTCCGCACCAGCGAGGTGCACACCGCCGGGGAGCACCCCGGCACCGAGCACTGGTACCGCGCCGACCTCATGGTCGCCGAGGGCGCGGTCCCGGTCCTGTTCGACCAGATCACCCGCCACCACGGCCCCGACCACAAGCTGCCCGCGGCGACGCACTTCCTGCGCGCGCTGCTGCGAGAACCGGTGTTCCTGGTCGCCGCCGGCACCTACCTCACCGGCCGCGCACCGCTGCTCGACGTCGCCCACCTGTGGTTCCCCTGGCGGGTCAACGCCAGCTTCGGGCGGCCCATGGTCACCAGCACCACCATGGCGGTCCTGCCCGACGACCCCGCCGCCGGGCACCCCGACACCATCGTGGTCGCCGACACCGACGCCATGAACGCGCTCGCCGCCGAGCGCATGGTGCAGGCGTTCTCCCCCATGATCAACGCGCTGCACGCGCACACCCGCGTCGGCCTGCGCACACTGTGGGGCTGGGTGCTCGACACCCTGCACTTCTACATGCTCAACCCGGCCCGGTTCCTCGGCCGCGACGCCGAGGACGCCTGGGCCCGCGCCGACGCGCTCGGCGAGGCACTCATCGCCGCCGGAGCCATCACCCGCTCCCGCCCGCGGCTCTTCCCGTTCCGCGCCGACCACCCGCGCGGCACCTGGGCGGTCCGCGGCACCTGCTGCTTCGACTACAAGGGCGACCCCGCGCACGGGTACTGCACCACGTGCCCCCTGAAGTGCGACAGCGAGCGCCGCGACGAACTCCAGGACTGGCTGCGCAACCCCGCGCTGGCGCCCTGAGCCCGGCGCGCCGGGCTCACGCCCCGGCGCCCTTGCCGTCGGTCGCCTGCTTGGCCGCCTGCTTCGCTGCCTTCTTGGCCGCGCGGACCTCCTCCAGCGACTCCGGACCGGTGATGTCGGCGACGGAGCGGCGCGACCCCTCCTCGCCGTAGGCGCCGGCCGCGCCGCGCCAGCCCTCCGGTGCCACGCCGTACTGCTTGCCCAGCAGCGCGAGGAAGATCTGCGCCTTCTGCGCACCGAACCCGGGCAGCGCCTTGAGCCGGGCGAGCAGCTCCGTGCCTGTTGCGGCGTCGCGCCACAGCGCCTCGGCGTCGCCGTCGTAGTGCTCGACCAGGTAGCGGCAGAGCTGCTGGATCCGCTTGGCCATGGACCCCGGGTAGCGGTGCACGGCCGGCTTGTCCGAGAGCAGCGCGGCGAAGCGCTCCGGGTCGTAGGCCGCGATCTCATGGGCGTCGAGGTCGTCGCCGCCCAGCCGCTCGGCGATGGTGTAGGGCCCGGCGAACGCCCACTCCATTGCGACCTGTTGGTCCAAAAGCATTCCCACCAGGGCGGCGAGCGGGCTGCGGGAGAGCAGCGCGTCGGCCTCGGGCCGCTGTGCGAGCCGAACTTCTCCGTCCATCGTGTGCCGGGGCCGCACGGCCGACAGGCCCGCGCCCCGTCCCCCTCTCGCCTCGCGCCGGTGCGGGCGGCTCCGGAGCCCGCTGTCCGCGCGGCCCTGCCCGGGCCGCGCCGTCGAGCCTAGCCAGGGCGGCCGCACGGGCGCCACGTCACCACGCGGAGGGACGCCCGGCCGTCCGCTCGCGCGCGACCGCCCACACGGCGACGGCCACGACCGGCAGGGTGAGCAGCGCCGCGAGCCCGTTCAGGCCGCCGAACCCGATCGCCGCGAGCACGACCCCCGACAGCGCGCCGCACCCCGCACCGCCGAGGTTCATCGCGAGGTCGGACAGGCCCTGCGCGCCGGGGCGATCGGCGACGTCGAGGGACTCGGCGAGCAGGGTCGAGGCCGAGACCAGGCCGAACGACCAGCCCAGGCCGAGCAGCACGAGCCCGGTCGCCACCAGCGCGGAACTGTGCCCGGCCATGCCGCTGACCACGGCGGAGACGATGAGGATGCCCTGGCCCGCGAGCAGGGTCCGCACCCTGCCGAAGCGGTCGGCCAGCCAGCCGACCACCGGCGACAGCGCGAACATCCCCGCGATGTGCAGGCTGATCGTGAGGCCGATGACGGTGAGCTCCGCGCCGCCGTGCGCCATGTGCACCGGTGTCATGGTCATGACCGCGACCATGACGGCGTGGCTCGCGACGATCGTGGTGACCGCGAGGACGGCCATCGGCGTACGCCCGATCGCGCGCAGGGCCGCGCCGAAGCCCCGCTTCGGCCGGGCCGCGCCCTGGTCGGCGCCCGCCGCCATCTCCCTGGCCGTGACCAGCGGGTCCGGGCGCAGGAGGACAAGGGTCAGCAGCCCCGCCGCGACGAACACCACGGCGGCGAACACGAACGGCCCGAGCAGCGGCATCAGGCCGAGCCGCACCGCGACCGCCGCGCCGGGCCCGGTCAGGTTCGGCCCCGCCACGGAGCCGATGGTGGTGGCCCAGACGACGACGGAGAGGTCACGGCCCCGACGGCGCTCCGTCGCGAGGTCGGCGGCGGCGTACCGGGACTGGAGGTTGGTGGCCGTGCCGGCGCCGAACAGCACCATGCCCAGGAGGAAGAGCGGGAACACGCCGATATGCGCCCCGGCGATCACCACCAGGGCGCCCAGCGCCGCGACGAACCAGCCGGTGCTCAGGCCCGGGCGCCGCCCCCGCCGCGCCGCGATCGCGGCCAGCGGCAGCGCGAACAGGGCCGCACCGAGGGTGATCATGGTGACGGCGAGGCCCGACCACGACTGCGACCCGGTGAGGCGCTCGGCGATGAGGCCGCCGACGGCGAGCGCGGTGCCCATGCCGACCCCGCCGACGACCTGGGAGAGCATCAGGGTGGCGACGGCCCTGCGCTGGATGTGCGCGGCTCGGTCGCGGACGGCCCGATCCGCTGCGGACTCCTCCAGTGTGCTCACCGCGGCCCCGTTCCCACACCCATTCCCACACCCCTCGGAGTCCGATTCGCCCGACTCCGCCCGAACCGCTCGATCCTACGCGGTCGGCCCGCGGCCGCTTCCGGTCGGGGCCCGAGCACCACCGGGTGGGCCCGTTTCGGCTTTTCGCGGTCGGCCCGTCAGCGGGGCGGCCTTGCCGCCGGGCCGCCCGCGGGTGTGCGGTGGGGAAACAGCAAGCACCAAGGGCCGCGGGGGCAGGGGCAGCGGTCGCATGCACGGTCTCCGGGTGGAGAAGGCAGTGCCAGGGGCGGCGGGTGGGGCCCGGTCGGCGGTCATCGGCAGCGTGCCGTCGCATTGCACGCCCCGTCTCAGCACCGGAGCCAGGCCGCGATGTCCGTTTTATCCCTGTTCTCTTGCCGATCTTGACAAAAGTGTCCCCTCAAGCGCGGCCGAGGGAACACTTTTGTCAAGATCAACGGGGAAATGCGGAGCCGGACGGGGCCGTCAGCCGGCGACGTCGACGACCAGGCGGCCGGTCGAGCGTCCCGCCGCCAGCTCGGTCAGGCCCTCGGCTGCCTGGTCGAACTCCAGGCGCCGCGAGACCACGGGGGTGAGGGCGCCGCTCTGCACCGACTCCGCGAGGTCCCGCGCGGCGTCGCGGATCAGCTCCGGCGCGCGCGAGCGGTACAGGCCCCAGTGCAGGCCGAGGACGGCGTAGTTCTTCACCAGCGCGTGGTTGGTCGCCGCCTGGGCGATCTCGCCCCCGGCGAAGCCCACCACCACGATCCGCCCCTCGAACGCCACGGCCTTGGTCGACGCGGCGAACGCCGCCCCGCCCACCGGGTCGTAGACCACGTCGGCGCCGCCCGGCCCGCACGCGTCCTTGAGGGCCTGGGCGAACGCGCGCTGCTCGGGGTACAGGGTGCGGTCGACCACCGCGTCGGCGCCCGACTCCCGTGCGGCGGCGGCCTTCGCCGCGCCGCCCACGACCCCCACCACCCGGGCGCCCGCCGCCTTGCCGAGCTGGACCGCGGCGCTGCCGACGCCGCCGGCCGCGGCGTGCACGAGCAGCGTCTCCCCGCTGCGCAGGGCGGCGCGGCGGTGCAGCGCGAACCAGCCGGTCTGGTAGGCGACGGTGAAGGCGGCGGCCTGGGCGTCGTCGAACCGCGCGGGTGCGGGGAAGAGCATGTCGGCCGCCGCGATGGCGTACTCGGCGAGTCCGCCGTGCGGGAGCACGCTCGCCCCCATGACCCGCTCGCCGACGACGGCCTGCGTGCCAGGCCCGGCGGCGACGACGTCGCCGCACAGTTCGATCCCCGGTGTGAACGGCAGCGGCGGCCGCTCCTGGTACCCGCCCCGGATCATCAGCGCGTCGGGGAAGTTCAGCGCCGCCGCGCGGACGCGCACCAGCACCTCCCCCTTCCCCGGTTCGGGGCGCTCGACCTCCGCCCGCTCCAGTACCTGCGCCGGATCACCCGTTGCGCCGACCGACCATGCCCGCATCGTCCCGCCTCTCTCCCGAATCCCGGTTCCCGCTCGGTTCGCGTCGGCGAAGGCGATCAGGCCGCGTGCGCTGCGCCGGTTCGGTGCCGAGGGTTTGCCGCCGCTGCCCGGCGGCCTCGTGCACACGCCGCAAACTACCAGGATTGGTTTTTGATCGGCAGGGCATGAGGACCGGCGTCCGCACCCCGATCCCCGCGCCGGACCGGTACCCGGCAGGCGCCTACTAGCCGAAGCGGCGGGCCAGGTCGACGCGCGAGCGGATCTCGAGGCGCGCGAAGATGTTGCGCAGGTGGTGCTCGACCGTGCGGGGGCTGATGTGCAGCCCGCGGGCGATCTCCCTGTTGGTGGCCCCCTCGGCGACCAGGCGCGAGATCTGCTCCTGCTGCGGGGTCAGGACGGCCGGGGCGGCGGTCCCCTGCTCCGGCAGGCCGCCGGTGGCGCGGAGCTGCTGGACGGCCTGCCGGTGCAGCAGCGGCATTTCGAGCCGCGCCAGCGCCTCGGCCGCGAAGCGCAGGTGCGGCCGGGCCGCGGACGGCAGCCGGCCGCGGCGCAGGAACGAGCCGAAGGCGAGCCGCGTCCGCGCCTCCTCGACGCCGCCCCTTTCGCCGCTGCGGTGCAGCCGCACGGCCTCCTCGAAGTGCTCGTGCGCCGCGGCCCCCTCGCTCAGCAGCGCCCGGCAGCGGGCCAGGAGCGCCCGCTGTTCCGGGCCCGCGGTGCTGGTGGCCCAGCGCTCGTACCCGGCGAGCGCGGCGGCGGCGCGCTCCTTCGCCCCGATGCGCACGGCCGCTTCGACGTAGAGGGGCGCGCTCAGCAGGCGGATCTCGCGGTGTCCCTGGTAGGGCTCTGAGGACGCCAGCTCCTCCAGGCGTGCCGCGGCCTCGCGCGCGCGGCCCGCCGACAGCTCCGCGAAGGCCATGGCCCACGCCGCCAGGGCGGCCGGGAGCCCCAGCGGGTGCGGCAGGCTGTGTTCGGCGACCAGCCCGGCGCGCAGCGCGCAGGTGGCCTCGTCGCCCTGGAGCGCCGCGGCCATGGCCAGCGCCGCCATGTGGTGCGCCGCGTAGGCGCGCTGGCCGGTCGCGCGCGACAACCGGAGCCCCAGTTCGGCGCGCTCGGCGACCCGCGGCGCCGGGACGGTCCAGAAGTCGGTGTAGGACGCGAACGCCAGCGCCTGCGGCACCATCGACGCCGCGCCGCTCGACCGGGCGGCCGCCAGGGCGCGTTCGGCGAGGCGGCGCGACCGCGCCGGGTCGCCGAGGCGCAGCGCGCCCACGATCCCCCGGACCAGGCTCACCGGGTCGTCGCCGCCCTCGGCGAGGTCGAGCGCATGGCGCAGCGGCCCGCCCGCCGCCCGGTAGTCGCCGGTGAAAGCGGCTTGCGTTCCCGTGGCGTAGGTGACCCCCGCACGCAACTGGAGCGCGGCGTCGGGCGAGCACACCTCGGCCGCGCGCCGGCTCGCGGCGGCGTGCCGGGCCGGATCACCCGCCAGCGCCGCGGCGTCGGCGGCGCGCAGCAGCAGGTGGAGCGCGCACTCCCGGTCGTAGGGCGCCGTCGCGCGCGCCGCCTCCAGCAGGCGGTCGCAGCCGGCGATCGGATCGTCCATCCGGATCGCGAGGTGGCCGTCGACCAGGTCGGCGAGCCCGACCGTGCGGACGTAGGCCATGTGCGGCACGGCCCGCTCGACCAGCGCCGCACTGCGGCACGGCCGCCCCGCCGTCCACGCCTGGTAGGCGGCGGCGGTGAGCCGCGACGCCTTGGCGCCGCGGCGGGCGGTCAGCTCGGCCGAGCGCTCCAGCAGCCGCGATGCCTCCGCCGCGGCGAGCCCGGAGGTGCGCGCCGCAGCGGCGAGTTCGGCGCTCAGCGCCTCGTCGCCGGCCGCCGAGGCGGCCGCCCGGTGCCACAGGGCCCTGCTCTGGGCGCCCTGCCCGGCCATGATCCGTGCCATCACCTGGTGGGCCTCGCGCCGCAGCGCCGGGGCCGCCGCCTGCCAGGCGGCGTCGGCCAGGACCGGGTCGGCGCACTCCAAGCGGTCGGTGCCGGCACGCAGCGCCCCCGCCCGGCCGGCGTCCCCCAGCGCGGTGGCGGCGTCGGGCCAGGGGGTGTCGGGCCAGCAGTCGTCGAGCCGCTCGACCGCCGCGGTCTCGACCCCGGGCTCCAACGCCGCGAGCAGCAGCAGGCGCTCCGTGCCCGCGGAGAGCGACCGGAGCAGGTCGGCGTAGGCGTCCATGACGCGGTCGGGAACCGCCGGTGTCAGCGGCAGCGGCGACTCGGCCGCCCGCTCGGCCGGGGTGAGCGCCCGCGCCCGCTCCACTGCCAGGGCCGGGTTGCCGTGGGCCCGCGCCGCCAGCTCCGCGCGCACGGTCGGGTCGAGGTCGGCGAAGGCGTCGAGCAGCACGGCGTCGAGCGCCTCCGGCGGCATGGGTGCCAGGGCGTGGGCGGGCAGGTCGGCCAGCTCCGCCGGAAGGTCCGCCGCCCGCGACCCGAAGAGCATGCAGAGCGCGAGGTCGTCGGCCCGGTGGGCGGCGAAGGACAGCAGGGCGAGGGACCGCCGGTCCATCCAATGGCAGTCGTCGATCAGGCACAGGAGCGGCCCGTCGCGCGCGAGCAGCGCGAGCAGGTCCAGGGTGGCCAGGTAGAGCGGCATCCCGTCGGCGTCGCCGGCGCGCCCTTGTTCCAGTGCGCGGGTGAGCACGCCGCCGTGGTCGGGGCGGAGGTCGCCGAAGCGGTGCCGGGCCGGGCGCAGGAGCGCGTGCAGCCCCGCCAGCGCGATGCCGGTCTCGGCCCGCCTGCCCCGCGCGCGCAGCACGGTGGCACCGGGGCGCATCGCCGCCGCCTCGGCGAGCAGCGTGGTCTTGCCCGAACCGGGCGGTCCCGACACGACGGTCGCCGAACCGCCGCCCGTCGCGGCGGCGGCGATGCTCCGCGCCAGCAGTCCGGCCGCCTCACTGCGGCCGTACCGCCGGGGCCCGGCGCCGGTCTGCGCGGTGGACACCGCCTCAGGTTACCGAGGTGCCGACCGCGGGTGAAGGCCCGGATCGCCGCGGCGGCCGACCGGGTGGCGCGGCCGGCCGCTCACCCGCCGTCGAAGAACTCCGTCTCGCCGGGGTCGGGACGCTCCAGCTCGAAGCCGGAGATCGCGCCGCCCTCGCGGTCGGTCACCTTGGGCTCGCGCAGGGTCTCCGGTTCGCCGCCGGCGTGGAAGCGCGTGACCATCGCCCCGGCGAACCCGCCGTGGTCGTCCTTCGAGGCCGCGAACGGGACGAGCCCCGGACCGGCCCATTCGCGCGACTCCAGCGCGTCGAGCAGCGACTGCCGGGTCAGGTCGCGCCCCGCCTCCTTGAGCACCTGGGCGAACAGCGTCGCCTGCACCATCCCGTAGACGGTGGTGTTGGTGAACGCGCCGTCCTTGTTGTGGTCCTCGTGGATCTTGCGGTAGAGGCCGATCCACGGGTCCTCCGCCATACCGACCTGCGGCAGGTAGGCCGTTGCGATGAGCCCGTCGAGCAGCTCCTCCACGGCGTCCTCCCCCGCGCCGTCGGTGAACTCCGTGAGCAGGCCCTTCAAGGTCTCGGTGTCGGCGCCGATACTGGAGACCACGAACTGCGGGCGGTACCCGATGCGCTCGGACTCCACGATCGCCAGCGCGACGTAGGTCGGGATGCAGGCGCACACCACGACGTCGGCGCCGGCCTTCTTCAGCGCCGCGATCTGGGGCCCGATCTCGGTGACACCGGACTCGTAGCGCTGCTCCTCGACGATCTCGTCGCCGAGGTACCGTTCCAGGCCCGCCCGGGAGTCCTCGCCGACGTCGTCGTTCTGGTAGAAGAAGCCGATCTTCTCGTCGGGGAACTCGTCGGCGATGAACTCCCCCTGGATCTTCGCCTCCTTGGTGTAGTCGACCTGGTAGCCGTAGGTGAGCGGGCTCTTCTCCGGGGCGTTCCACATCAGCGCGCCCGAGGAGACGAACAGGTCGGGGACCCCCTCCTTGTTGAGGTAGTCGACGACCTTCGAGTGGGTGGGGGTGCCGAGCCCGCCGAGCATCGCGAAGATCTCGTCGGAGGCGACCAGTTCGCGGGTGACGTCGATGGTGCGGACCGGGTCGTAGCCGTCGTCCTCGACCAGGTACTCGATCCGCCGCCCGTTGACGCCGCCGTTCTCGTTGACGTATTCGAACACCGCCTTCGCCCCGGCGGATATCTGGGCGTAGCCGGGCGCGGCCGGCCCGGTGAGCGGCTGGTGCGTGCCGATGCGGACCGTGTCGTCGGTGACACCGGTGGCGACGTCCAGGTCGGCGGTGCGGCCCTCCTCGACCTCACCCGCGCCGCCGCACGCCGTCGCCAGCAGGGCGAGTGTCAATCCGATCGCGAGTACGGGTGTTCGTGGACTCATGGCGGACTCTCCTGGGGATCGGGGGTGGGAGCGGAGACTCGGGGGCGGCGGCGGAGCGGCGCCTCATCGGGCCCGGCGGACGGCGCCGGCGGCGTCCCGCACGGCGCCGTGCACACCGTCGGGGCGCAGCAGGACGACGACGATGAGGATCAGGCCGAAGAGGACAATCGGCAGGTTGTTGGTGACACTGGTGCCCAGGGAGAGGGCGTGGGCGGCGTCCTCGGCCCACACCTCCAGGTAGACGAGGGCCGCGCCGCCCCACAGTGCCCCCCACAGGCTGCCCATCCCGCCGAACACGAGCGCGGCGAGCAGGCTGAGCGACAGGGCGAGCGTGAACGAGCTCGGTGTCGCCGTGCCCAGGAGGTAGCCCTGGCAGGCGCCGGCGAGCCCCCCGCAGCAGGCGCTGAGGACGAACGCCGCCACCTTGGTGCGGCCCACCGGGATCCCCGCGGCCGCCGCTGCCAGCGGGTCGTCCCGGACGGCGCGCATGCGCCGTCCCAGCCGGCCGCGGCTGACGGTGGCGAGGACGGTGAGCGCGAGCAGCACGGTGAACCACACGGCCGCGGCCTGCCACTGGGCCGTCGACACCGTCGCCGCCAGTGCCGGCGGCGCCCCGCGCGTGGTGAAGGCCAGGCCGTTGCCGCCGCCCAGCAGTTCGGGGAACCGCACCGCCAGCGACGGCAGCCCCACGGCGAGGGCCAGTGTCGCGCCCGCCAGGTAGGGGCCGTGCAACCGGGCGGTCGCCCCGCCGACCACCACCCCCGCCGCCGCGCTGACCGCAACGGTGATCAGCAGGTTCACCCAGAGCGGCAGCATCGGCAGCCGGATGACGAGCAGGGCGACCGTGTACGCGCCGATGAACATGAACGCGCCGTGGCCGAGCGAGACCTGGCCACTCGCACCGATGAGGACCTGGAGCCCGGCGATCGCCAGGACCGAGTAGCCGACGGCGGCGATCCGCATGGTGTTCACCGTGTCGGTCGCCGCGATGAGCAGCAGGACGGCGGCGAGCGCCCCCGCCGCCAGGACCAGGTGCCGCACGACCAGCGGCACTGTCGACCAGCGGGCCCGTGTGCCGACCGGGGCCGGCGGCCCGGCCGGCGGGCGGACCTCGTCGGCCGCGGGCCGCGGCGCGGGAGAAGCCATCGTCATACCTTTCGGGCGGAGGGCGCGGCGAACAGCCCGGCCGGGCGGGCGCTGAGGACGGCGACCAGGATCGCCAGGCAGGCGAGGGGGGCGAGCTCGGGGCCCGCGTACCCCGAGACGTAGGACAGCCCCAGGCCGACCAGCACCCCGCCCGCGAGGGCGCCGAACGGGTTGTCGAGCCCGCCCACGACGGCCGCGGTGATGCCGTACACGAACACCGCGTCCAGGACGTTGGGCGAGACGAAGGGCGGGACGGCGAGCATCGCCGCGAGGGCGCCGATCGCGGACGCCAGCGCCCACCCGGTGGTGAGCATCAGGCCGACGCGGACCCCGGCGACGCGGGCGGCCTCCGGCCTGTGGGCGGCGGCGCGCATCCGCAGCCCGAGCGGGGTGAACCGGTACAGGGCGAACACCAGGGCCGCGGCGGTGCCGACCGAAACCAGCGCGAAGGCGTCGGAGGCGGAGAACCGCCCCCGGAAGTCCATGGGGTACGGGAAGGAGTGCGGCTCGTTCGTCCAGATCATCCCCGCGGCGCCCTGGAGCACGAGCAGCAGCCCGAGCGTCACGATGACCGCGCTGAGCGGGGACCTGTCGTGCACGGACCGGATCAGCAGGCGTTCGGTGAGGGCGCCCATGAGCAGGCCGGCGAGCAGCGCCGCCGCGAACCCGAGCCAGTAGCGGCCGGTCAGGCCGCTCACCGAGTAGGCGATGTAGACGGCGATGAGGGCCAGGGCGGGCTGGGCGAAGTTCACGACGCGGGTCGCCTGGTAGATGATGACCAGCGAGAGCGCCAGCGCGGCGTAGACGGCGCCGTTGGCGGCGCCGTTGAGGGTCAGGTCCACGAACCGGTCCACGATCGCACCTCAGAATCCCAGGTAGGCGTGGCGCATGCGGTCATCGGCGAGCAGCTCGCCGGGGGCCGCCGCGGCGACGACCTCCCCTTGGGCGAGCACCGACCCGCGGTCGCTCACGGCGAGTGCGCCGCGCGCGTTCTGCTCGACGAGGACCACGGCCATGTCCGCGGAGTCGCAGAGCCTGCGGAGCAGCAGCATGATCTGGCGGGTGACGCGCGGCGCCAGCCCGAGTGAGGGCTCGTCGAGCAGCAGCACCTCTGGGCGGGCCGCCAGGGCGCGGCCGATGGCGAGCATCTGGCGTTCACCGCCCGAGAGGGTCGCCGCGGGCCGGGCCCGCCGCTCGGCCAGCGGCGGGAACAGGTCGAACGCCGCCGCGAGGGCCGCCGGACGCTCCGAACGACGCCGCCAGAGCGCACCGAGGCGGATGTTCTCCGCCACGGTCAGCTCGACGATGATCCCGCCGCCTTCGGGGACGTGCGCGATCCCGTGCCGCACACGCTGCTCGACCGGCATCCGGGTCACGTCGTCCCCGCGCAGCAGCACCCGGCCCGCCGCGACCGGGTGCAGCCCCCCGATCGCGCGCAGCAGGGTCGTCTTCCCGGCCCCGTTCGCCCCGAGGACCGCGTGGACGCGTCCCTTCTCGAAGGCCATGCTCACACCCGAGAGCGCGCGCACGGCGCCGTAGTCGGCGGTGAGCCCCTCGATGCGCAGCAGCGCCGGCTCAGGCATCGTCCGCCGCCTCCTCTCCGGTGCCGAGGTAGGCCTCCGCGACGCCGGGGTCCGCCCGGACCGCCTCCGGCGGCCCCGCGCAGATGACCCTGCCGAAGTCGAGGACCGTGATCCGCTCGCACACCTGCATGACCAGGTCGACGTGGTGCTCGACGAGCAGCACGCCCATCCGCTCGCCGAGTCGGCCGATGAGCTCCGCCAGCGCGCCGATATCGTCCGCCGAGATCCCGGCGGCGGGCTCGTCGAGCAGCAGCAGTTCGGGCTCCGCGACCACGGCCCGCGCGAGGGCGACCCTCTTCTGGAGGCCGAAGGGCAGGGTGCCCGGCAGGGAGCGCGCGGTTCCGGCGATGCCGAACTCCTCGAGGACCGCCATCGCGCGGTCCCGCATGAGCCGCTCGTCGCGCCCGTGGGCACCGAGCCCGGTGAGCATCGACACCGCCCCGCCCCGTGCGAAGCGCTCGGCGCCGACCATGACGTTGTCGAGCACCGGCAGCCCGCCGAACAGGTTGAGCCCTTGGAAGGTGCGTGCGATCCCCAGGCCGGCGAGGTCGTGGGGGCGGTGCCGCCGCAGCGTCCGCCCCTTCCACTCGATGCGGCCGGAGTCCGGGCGCAGCAGCCCGGAGACGACGTTGAACAGGGTGGTCTTGCCCGCGCCGTTGGGTCCGATGAGCCCGGCGACCGTGCCGGCGGGGACGTCGATCCGCACGTCGTCGAGCGCGGCGAGCCCGCCGAACCGCACGCTCACACCGTGCACACTCAACAGGTGGTCCACGGGATCCGGGGGCATCGGTGCTCTTCTCTGTGCCGGCGGGGCGGCGCGGCCCGCCCACGGGGGCACGGCGGACTCGGGACGCGGCGCGCCGCTGAGGGGGACTCGGACCGTCGAAGGGGGTACTCCGGGATGCCGCCGCCCGGCGGCCCGCGGGGACGGGCGGCTCCGGCGGTTTCCACTTCCTCGGGCGATCGCGCGCTCGCCGTGCCGTCAAGCTACAGAAGGGGTTCCTGCGGCCGGAAGGCCCGCGGGCGGGAACCGGTGATTTCACCGATAGGGCGCGGGCCGCACGGCGCGCATCCGCGGTACCGGGGCGGGGCCGCGGCTCGGCGGGCAGCCGGCGCCGGCCCGGCCGGCGCGTGCGGCGCGGCCGGCCCGGTCGCATCGGCCCGGCGAACCGGCCCGCCGCGTGCGGGCGCGCGGTTCAGCGCCTGCCGTAGCGCCAAGTCATGAAGTCGTGGCGGCGTTCGGAGTCGCGCATGCGGGTGTAGAGCTCGCCGACGGTCGGCGCCGACACGACCTCGCCGCCCTCGGGCACCGGCCAGCACGCGAACGCCCAGAACCGGCGGGTGTAGGCGCCCCACAGTACGAGCCACGCCCCCTGTTTCTGCCATTGGACGTGCGCAGCGGCGCGGTGGCGCTCCTCGTCGCTCACCCGCGCCCTCCCGGATCCCACCTTGCCCACCGATCACGACGGCGGTTTGGAATCTGGGCATACCCTGCCATTCCCGCTGTTTCACGTCGGAGCGCCGAAAGAGGATGGCCGAATAGGGCCTCCGCCGCCCCTACCGGGCGGGGGCGGTGTCCGCTCCGGACGACAGCCCGGAGCCCGGCACCGGGGCGGCGGGGTCGCCGCCGAGGGCGACGATGCGGTTGCCGCGGTCGACGTGGACGACGCGGGGCGTGTGCGTGCGCCGCTCCGCGTCGTCCATGACCGCGTACGACATGACGATCACCAGGTCGCCGGGTGCGACGAGGCGGGCGGCGGCGCCGTTGACGCCGACCACGCCGCTGCCGCGCTCGCCCGTGATGGCGTAGGTGACCAGGCGGTTGCCGTTGTCGATGTCGACGACGTGCACCTGCTCGCCGTCGACCAGGTCGGCCGCCGCCATGAGGTCGGCGTCCAGGGTGATGGAGCCGACGTAGTGGAGGTCGGCGCGGGTGACGGTGGCCCGGTGGATCTTGCCGTTGATGAGGGTGCGCTGCACGGTGACTGCTCCTGTTTCGCTCTCCAGGCCCCGGCGGGGTCCCGTGGCACCCCGATCATCGCCGACCGCGCCCCGCCCGCCCGCGGCCGGGGCGCCGCTCCACGCACTCCCTAGTCGTCGTCCTCGTGGTGGTCGAGGTTGACGGTGCCGCGCCGCCAGTACCCGTCGACCTCGTAGCCGTCGTCCTTGGCGAAGCCGAGGTCCTTGAAGTGGCGCCGGATCGGCTTCAGCGACAGCGCCTCGCCCGCGGCCCACGCGAACCCGTCGCCCTCGGGCAGTGGCAGCGCGCGCACGGCCGCCTCCAGGATCCCGGTGGTGCCCGGCGCGGCCGTGCCGCGGTGCAGCCAGGTCACGGCCGCCCCTGCGGGCGCGTCGATGGGCTGCTCCTCGCCGCTGTCGGCGACCTCCAGGAACGCGAACACGCGGGCGTCGCGGGGCAGCTCCTCCAGCCAGCGGGCCGCGGCGGGCAGGGCGGTCTCGTCGGCGGCGATGATGTAGTAGTCGGCGCCGGTGGGCACGTGCACGGTGCCGCGCGGACCGAGGACCCCGATCCGGTCGCCGGGCGCGGCGCGGCCGGCCCAGCGCCCGGCGGGTCCGTGGTCGTGGTCGACGAAGTCGATGTCGAGGGTCTGGCGGGCGTCGTCGTAGCCGCGGACGGTGTAGTCGCGGAAGATCACACCGGGGGCGCGGAAGTTGCCGACCCGGCCGTCCCCGTCGAGTTCGGGGAGGACGTGGGCGCCGGTCTCCTCATCGGGGAACCACAGCTTGACGTGGTCGGCGAAGTTGGCGGTGCGGAACCCGGCGAGCTGGTCCCCGCCCAGGGTGACCCGGATCATCCGCGGGGTGATCCGGCGGACCGCTCGCACGTCGAGCAGGCGCGGGGTAAGCGGGAACAGCTCGGTCCGGGACTTGCTGCGCGGCTGCGCCATCAGGCGTTCTCCTCGTTTGCTTCTGGGGTGGTCGTGGGCGGCAGGGTCGGCGCTGCCGATGGCGCCCGCCGGACGGGATCGCGCGGGCCGGCCGTGCGGCGCGGCCGGCGGCGCCCCGCCGCACCCGGCGCCGGCCTACTTAGGCAACGCTAACCTATCTTCCTCGCTGCGTTCCGCCGCAGTGGGCCTCCCGCGGCGGCCCCGCCCGGCCGGCCGCGGCACCAGGGGGCGGAACGCGGGCGGGGGCGGTCCCGCTCACCGCCGTTCCGGCTCGCCCGCCCCGGCCGCCGCCTCCCCGCTCGGCCACGCCGCGCGCAGGCCGGGGAAGAGCGCCGCGACCGCCGCCGCCGACGCCACGGTGAGCGCGCCGCCCGCGACGATCGCCGCGACCGGCCCCACCAGGGGGGCGAGCGCGCCCAGCGTCATCGCGCCCAGGGACGTGCCGACCGTGGCCTGGGCCGTCCATAGGCTGTTGACGCGGCCGCGCAGCGGGTCGGGCGTGTGCGCCTGGAGCAGTGAGTAGCGCAGGATCTCCTCGGTGACCTCGGCGAAGCCGAGCACGACGAGGACGGCGAACGCGGCGGCCGGCCACGGGCTCAGCCCGAACCCCGCGACCGCGGTGCCGCACACGGCGACCACCACCGGCAGCAGCGCCCCGTGGTAGTGCACCCGGCCGGTCCACCCGCTGGTGAGGGAGCCGAGGACGGCGCCCACCGCGGGCGCGGTGTAGAGCAGGCCCGCCGTCCCCTCGCCGCCGCCCAGCACCTCCGCGGTGAATTGCGGGATGAGCACCTGCGGCGTGGCGAACAGCAGCTGCGCGAAGCCGAGCAGCAGCAGCGGGCCGACCACGCGGTGGCGGGCGGCGAAGCCCAGCCCGGACCGGATGGCGGCGGCGATCGGCGCCTTCCCGTCCCCCGCGCCGGGCCGCAGCGGCGGCAGCCGCGCCACGACCACCGTGGTCAGGGCGGACGCGGCGGCGGTGACCGTGTAGTTCACCCCGAACCCCCACGCCGCGATGATCACGCCGCCCAGCGCGGGGGCCAGCACCGATCCCAGCTGGGTGGTGAGCGCGATGAGCGCGCCCGTGGCCGCCAGCCGGTCCTTGCCCACCAGGCCGGGCGCCGCCGCCTGGAGCGCGACGGCGCTGAACGCGCCGATCAGGCCGTTGACCACGGCGGCCCCGTAGATCACCGCCAGGTAGGGCCCGCCGGGGACGGCGCAGTTCACCGCCAGCGCGGCGAACGCCGCCGTCCCGGCGGCCCTGCCGATCACCATGAGCGTGCGCCGGTCCATCCGGTCGGCGAGCAGCCCCCCGGCCAGGGTCCCGCAGAACGTCGAGACGCCCGCCGCGGCGGCGACGGTGGCGACCATGAAGGACGAGCCGGTGATGGCGTACACCTGGAGCGGCAGCGCGACCATGGTGAACCCGATCCCGAACAGCGAGACGAGCCGCGCGGTGAACACGATCCGGAACGCGGGGACGTCGCGGAGCGGGCTGAGGTCGATGGCGATGTGGGCGAGTCTCATCCGCGGGTCAGGACTCCCCCATGGCGGCGCGCAGGGACGCGGGGCGCAGGTCGGTCCAGGTGCGGTCGATGTAGTCGAGCGCCACCTGGCGCGGCGCCGAACTGTGGGCGACCTGCCAGCCGGCGGGGACCGCGGCGAACTCGGGCCACAGCGAGTGCTGCCCCTCGTCGTTGACGAGGACGAGGAAGTCGCCGTCGGGGTCGTCGAACGGGTTGGTCATCACTGCTCCTTGCAGTCGGGGTCCGGACCCGCGCTGCGCGGGTCCGCTGGGTCCGGGCGCGGGTTCCCGCGCGGCGGGGCACCGCCGCCCGGGTCAGGCGTCGGGTCGGGCGCGCAGCGCCCGGTCGACGATCGGGCCGATCACGCTGAGCGCGGTCGGCGCGGCCATGTCGTCGTGGCGGCAGTTCACCCCGTGCGCGCGGACGGCGCCGCTGACGTAGGGCTCCCAGGTGCGGTGCAGGTCCGCCGCCGGGACGCTCGCCGTCGCCGTGAAGAACAGCACGTCGCCGTCGAAGCGGCGGTGCCGGGCGGCGTGCATGAGCCGGGTGGCGGCCTGCCAGGTGTCGGCGATCGCGCCGATGGTGTCGGGGCCGAGCCCGGTGAGGAGGCCGCCGTCGGCGTCGGCGACGACCCGGTCGCGGGTCAGGGGCCCCGCCGCGGGGTCGGGCGGTGCCGCGCGGGCGAGGTCGAGGACGGCGCGCAGCGCCTCCTGCTCCAGTTCGGCGGCCGAGGGCTCCTCGGTGCCCAGAGCCTCCAGCGGGTAGGTGTCGAGCATCCCGAGCAGGCCCACGTCCTCGCCCGCGTCCTGGAGGAGCACCGCCATGGCGTGGGCGACCTGGCCGCCGAACGACCAGCCCAGCAGGTGGTAGGGGCCTTCGGGCTGGACCGTGCGGATCTGCTCGATGTAGTGGGCGGCGAGCTCCTCGATGTCCGCCGCGGCCCCCGCCGGGTCGCCGCCGCGCAGCCCCGGGTGCTGCACGCCGTACACCGGGCGCCGCTGGTCGATGTAGGGGACCAGCGCAGCGAACGGCCAGGCGAATCCGGCGGCGGGGTGCACGCAGAACAGCGGTTCGGCGCGGCCCGCGGTGCGCAGCGGCAGGAGGCCGCCGAGCTGGGCGCCGCCCTGGTGCCCGGCGACGTGCTCGGCGAGCCGCGCCACCGTGGGCGCGGCGATGAGGGTGCCGACGTTCAGCCTGATGCCGAGCGCCTTGCGGACGCGGCCGACGACCCGCATGGCCAGCAGCGAATGGCCGCCCAGCTCGAAGAAGTCGTCGTCGGGCCCCACCAGCGGCACGCCGAGGACCTCGGCGAACACCCCGCACAGCAGCTCCTCCGCCGCGCCGCGCGGCGCGCGCCCCTCCCCCGCCGCGACCGGCGGCGCGGGCAGCGCGGCCCGGTCGAGCTTGCCGTTGACGGTGAGCGGCAGCGCGTCGAGGACCGTGAGCGCCGAGGGGACCATGTACTCGGGCAGCCGCGCCCGCAGCGCCTTGCGCACCAGTTCGGTGTCGACCGCCGCCCCGGCTCGCGCCACGAGGTAGCCGGCCAGCCGGCGGACCCCCGGCGCGTCCTCGCGCACGACGACGGCGGCCTGGGCGACGTCGGGCTCGGCGCGCAGCTCCGCCTCGACCTCGCCCGGCTCGATCCGGTGGCCGCGCACCTTGACCTGGTCGTCGGTGCGGCCGAGGAAGTCGACGCTGCCGTCGGGCGCCCAGCGCACCAGGTCGCCGGTCCGGTACATCAGCCCGCCGGCCGGGCCGAAGGGGTCGGCGACGAACCGCTCGGCGGTCAGGCCGGGCCTGCCGTGGTAGCCGCGGGCGGTCCCGGCCCCGCTGAGGTACAGCTCGCCGGGGACGCCGACGGGGACGGGGTGCAGCCCGGTGTCGAGCACGTAGGCCCTGGTGTTGGCGATCGGGCCGCCGACCGTGGGGACGGCGCTGTCGTCGGTGCCGCCGCCCAGCGCGTTGATCGTGTACTCGGTCGGGCCGTAGAGGTTGTAGCCGAGGACGCCCTCGGCGTCGGCGAGGGCCCGCCACACCTCGCCGGTCACGGCCTCCCCGCCGAGGAGCACCAGGCAGGGGCGGCGGCCCGGGTCGGCGAGCAGCCCGTCCTCGATGAGCTGGGCGCAGTAGGACGGGGTCACGTTGACGACGTCGATCGCGTGCGCGGCGCAGTAGCCGGTCAAGGCGGCGGAGTCGCGGCGCATCTCCTCGTCCATGAGGTGCACCTCGTGCCCCTGGACGAGCCAGAGCAGCTCCTCCCACGACATGTCGAAGGAGAACGAGACGGTGTGCGCGATGCGCAGGACGCGGCCGCCCGCGCGCTCCACTACGGGGTCGAAGATGTGCTCGCGGTGGTTGACCAGCATGTTGGTCAGTCCGCGGCGGCCGACGCTGACCCCCTTGGGACGGCCGGTGGAGCCGGAGGTGTAGATGACGTAGGCGGTGTGGTCGGGGTGCGGCGGGGCGGTGAGCTCGGTATCGGCGAGCGGGTGCCCGGGTGCTGCGGCCACCGCGTCGCGGGTGGCGGGGTCGTCGAGGGTGATGCGCCGCGCCCCGGCTGTGTGCGGGACGCGCCCGGCGGCGGCAGCGGTCACCAGGACGGCGGCGGGGGCGGCGTCGTCCAGCATGTGCGCGAGCCGGTCGGCGGGGTGGTCCAGGTCAAGGGGGACGTAGGCGGCCCCCGCCTTGAGCACGGCGAACAGGGCGACGACGAGGTCGGCCGAGCGCGGCAGGCCGAGGGCCACCCGCGACTCGGGGCCGATGCCCAGTGCCGCGAGGTGGCGGGCGAGGCGGTTGGCGCGGGCGTCGAGGTCGGCGAAGCCGACCCCGGCGCCGTCGAACACCAGGGCGGTGCGGTCCGGCCAGGTGCGCGCCGCGTCCTCCAGCAGCCGGGAGATCGACGCGTCGGGCACGGCCCGCCCGGTGCTGTTGAACGCGGTCAGCACCCGGGCGCGCTCCTGCGGCCCGGTCGGGTCCAGGCGGCCGACCGGGGCGCCGGGGTCGGCGCAGACCGCGGCGAGCACGCGGCGGACGGTGTCGAGGGTGCGCCGCGCCGTGTCGTCGGCGACCAGGTCGGGGCGGTAGGCGAGGGTGAGCTCGGCGCGCGGCCCCGGCTGCACCACGAAGGTCAGCGGGTAGTGGGTGAAGTCGCCGCCGGCGAGGTCGGACAGTCCGACGGCGTCGGCGAGCGCGTCGAAGGACGCGTCGCGCTGCGGGGTGTTGCGCAGCACGTAGAGGCTGTCGAAGAGCTGCCCGGCGCCGGCCTCCCGCTGGATGTCGGCGAGGCCGAGGTGGTGGTGGGCGAGCAGGTCGGTCTGCTCGGCGTGCACGCGGCGCAGCAGCGCCGTCGCGGTCTCGCCGGGGCGCACGGCGATGCGCACGGGGAGCGTGTTGAGGAACAGCCCGATCGCGCGGTCGATGCCGTCGAGTTCGGCGGGGCGGCCCGAGACGGTGCTGCCGAACACGATGTCGTCGCGGCCCACCAGGCCGCGCAGCGCCAGCGCCCACGCCGTGTAGTACACGGTGTTGGCGGTGATCCCGAGCGTGCGGGCGAGTGCCGATACCGCGGCGGTGAGGTCAGCGGGCAGCAGTTCTGCGTGGGATCGGGGCACGACGGTGGCGCGGGCGGGGTCGGGCCGCGCCACGAGGGTCGGTTCCGCCGGCCCGGAGAGCGCGCGGCCCCACGCGGCCTTCGCGGCGTCGGCGTCCTGGGCCGCGAGCCACCCCAGGTAGTCGCGGAACGCCGGGGCGGCGGGCAGGGCCGCGTCGTCGCCGCCCGCGCGGTACAGCTCGAACAGTTCGCGGCTGAACAGCCCGAACGACCAGCCGTCCATCAGGATGTGGTGGCTGGTGACCAGGAGCGTGTGGTGGTCGGGCCCGCGCCGGACGAGGACGGCGCGGGTGAGCGGGGGCCGGGTGAAGTCGAACCGGCGTTCGCGCTCGGTGTCGCTGATCCGGTCGATCTCGGCCTGTTGCGCCGCGCCGTCGAGCCCGGCCAGGTCGACCTCGCGCCAGGGGAAGGCGACCTTGCGCGGGATGAACTGCACCGGGCGGGCGACGCCCTCGTGCCAGAACCCCGCGCGCAGGTTGGGGTGGCGGCGCAGCAGCGCGGCGAGCGCGCCGCGCAGCGCCTCGGCGTCCAGCGGCTTGGTGAGGGTGTAGACGCTCTGGACGGTGTAGACGTCGAGTTCGTCCTCGTTGTACAGGGTGTGGAACAGCATGCCCTCTTGCAGAGGGGTCAGCGGGAGCACGTCCTGCAACGCGGGCTGCGTGGCCACGTCGGGTGGGTCCTCTCTTCGGTCGGTGCGCGGGGTCCGCGCCGGGCGGCGGGTCATCCCTGGTCGCGGACGAACGCCTCCAGCATGTCGATCTGGTCCTGGCCGAGGTCGACCAGCGGCAGGTCGGACGGTGTGAACCCGCCGGAGCCGGGGTCGTCGGCGTGCTCGGCGAGCGCGGTCAGCGCCGCGGTCCAGCGGTCGGCGAGGTCGGCGACCCGGTCCGCGTCGACCAGGCCCGGCGCCCAGGTCCAGTGCGCGCGCAGCACCGGACCGCCGGGGGTCTCCAGCGCGACGGCGTTGACCTGGATCGGGTGCGACAGCGCCTGGTCGGGGTCGAACGCGCTGGGGATCGCGTCGACCTCGGGGCAGGGCTGCCAGTCGCCCGCCGCGGGTGCGGGGAACCGGCCCAGGTAGTTGAACAGCAGCGGCGGGCGCGGCGCCGCCGCCAGCGCGGCGGCGGTGTCGGGGTTGAGGGCGTTCAGCAGCCCGAAGCCGATGCCGTTGTCGGGCAGGCCGCGCAGGTGCTCCTTGACGGCCTTGACCGCCGTGCCGGGGTCCCCCGCGGGGGCGGGGTCGAGCCGGACGGGGTAGGCGGAGGTGAACCAGCCGACCGTGCGCGAGGCGTCCAGCCGGGCGTCGATCTCCTCGCGCCCGTGGCCCTCCACCTCGACCAGGAACGGGGCCGCGTCCGCCGCGCCGCCGGCGCGCCACGCGGTGAGGGCCGCGGCGAGGGCGGCGAGCAGGACGTCGTCGACCCCCGCCGTGTAGGCCGCCGGTACGGCGCCCAGTACGGTGCCGGTCGCCGCCGCGGGCAGGTCGCGCACGAGGGTGCGCGCCGCGCCGATCGTGTCGCGGGCCGGGTCGGGCGGGCCGGCGGCGATGGGCGCGGTGCCCGGTGCGAGGACCCGCTGCCACCGGTCGAGCTCGGCGGTGCGGGCCGGGTCGGCGGCGTGCTCCCGGAGCCCGATGGCCCAGCCCCGGTAGGACGTGCCGGTGTCGGCGGGGGCGGGGTCGCGGCCCTCGCGCACCGCCGCGACGGCCTCGGCGAGGTCGGGCAGCAGGATGCGCCACGACACGCCGTCGACGGCGGCGTGGTGCACGAGGATCAGCAGCCGCCCGGGGGCGTGCTCCCCCGCGTCGAAGAAGACCGCCTGGGCCACCCGCCCGGCGGCGAGGTCGAGCCGGTCGGCGGCCTCGTGCGCGGCGCGCACCAGCTCCCGCTCGGCGCCCGGCCCGGTGGGGGCGGGTGCGGTGCGCAGGACGTCGGCCGCCCGCACCGCGCCGCGCGGCAGCACCCGGACGTCGGCGCGGCCGGGGTCGCCCGCCGGGTCGGGGCGGACCGCCAGGCGCAGGGCGTCGTGGTGGTCCAGCAGCGCGTCGAGCGCCGCGACGAGGTCGGCCGCCATGAGCCCGGGCGGGGTCCACACCAGGCGGCGCTGCGTGTAGCGGCCGATGGCGCCCCCTTCGCCGAGGAGGTCGCGCAGCACCGGCGGCGCCGGGAGGGCGCCCACGGGGTCGTCGGCGCCTGCCGGGGCGAGCGGTTCGGCGCGGCGCGCCACCGCGGCGAGTGCGCCCGGCGTCTTGCGGGTGAACACCTCCCGCGCGGTGATGCCCAGCCCGTCGCGGCGGGCCAGCGCGACCGCGCGCAGCGCGACGATGCTGTCGCCGCCCAGCGTGAAGAAGTCGTCGCCGGGGCCGACGCGGTCCAGGCCGAGGGTCTCGGCGAACACCGCGCACAGCGCCGCCTCGGGCCCGTCGGCGGGCACCGGGGCGGTGCCGTCGTCGCGCGACAGCGCGGGGGCGGGCAGCGCCGCGCGGTCGACCTTGCCGCTGGGCAGCACGGGCAGTTCCGGGAGGGCCGCCAGCGCCTGCGGCACCATGAACGCGGGGAGCGTGCGGGCGAGCGCGTCGCGGACCCCGTCGGGGTCGGCCCCCTCCCCCGGCGCGGGCACCAGGTAGCCGACCAGCCGGCGGACCCCCGGCACGTCCTCGCGCACCGCGGCCACGGCGTGGGCGACACCGGGCAGCGCCGCCATCGCGGCCTCGACCTCGCCGAGCTCGATCCGGTAGCCGCGGATCTTCACCTGGTCGTCCGCTCGGCCGAGGACCTCGACGGCGCCGTCGGCGCGCCGCCGGGCGAGGTCGCCGGTGCGGTACATGCGCGCCCCCGGCGAGCCGTACGGGTCGGCGGTGAACCGCTCCGCCGTCAGCGCCGGGCGCCCGCGGTAGCCGGTGGCGAGGCTGCCCCCTGCCAGGTACAGCTCGCCGGGCACGTGCGGCGGGCAGGGCCGCAGCCACGGGTCGAGCACCCGCGCCGCGGTGCCGGGCAGCGGGTGGCCCGCGACGGGTGTGCCGCTGTCGGCGACGTCGGCGCACAGCGCGTCGACGGTCGCCTCGGTGGGCCCGTACAGGTTGAGGGTGCGCCCGCCGGGGATGGCGCGCATGCGCCGCCACAGGTCCGCGGGGAACGCCTCGCCGCCCACCACCCGGATGCCCGGCATGCGGGAGAGCGCGCCGGAGTCCAGCAGCCGCCGCCAGTAGGTGGGGGTGAAGTCCAGGTAGTCGATCGCGTGGTCGGCGGTGTAGCGGCCGAGCCGGTCGAGGTCGAGGTAGTCGTCCTCGCCGAGCAGGTGCAGTTCGTGCCCGAGGAGCAGGGCGGCGAGCGCGTCCCAGGACGCGTCGAAGGTGAACGCCGCCGTGTGCGCGACCCGCAGGCGCCGTTGCGCGCCGGGCCCGCCGAACAGCCCATCCCGGTGCCGCGCCAGCAGGCGCGCCAGCGCCGCGTGGGCGACGGTGACGCCCTTGGGCGCCCCGGTGGAGCCCGACGTGTAGATGACGTAGGCGGGCGCGTCCGGCACCTGGGAGAGGTGCGGGTCGGCGCCGGAGCGGGCGGCGAGGTCGGCGCGGACCGCGGGGTCGTCCAGGTCGACGGTCGGCACGCCGCCGGGCAGCGCGGGGAACCCGCCGGAGCGCAGGGCGAGGACCGGTGCGGTGTCGGCGAGCATGAACGCGAGCCGTTCGGCCGGCAGGCCCGGGTCGAGCGGCAGGTAGCCGGCCCCGGTCTTCGCCACGGCGAGGATCGCCGCCACCGCCGCAGCGCCGCGGGGCAGCGCGAGCGCCACCACGGCGCCGGGGCGCGCACCGGCGTCGGCGAGCAGCCGGGCCAGCCGGTTGGCGCGCGCGTCGAGGGCCGCGAAGTCGGCCGACTCCCCCTCGGCGACCAGTGCGGTGTCGCCGGGCCGGGCCGCGGCCTGGCGCCGGAGCAGCTCAGCGACCGTCGGCTCCGCCGTCGCCGCCGGTGCGGGGGCCTCGCCGGGTTCGCCGGGCAGCCGCAGGGTGAGCGCTGCGACGCGCGCCGCGGGGTCGGCGGTGATCTGCGCGGCGAGGTGCCGGGCGCGGTCCAGCAGGCGGTCGGCGATCCCGGGGGCGAGCAGGTCGGGCCGGTGGTCCAGCCGCAGCCGCAGCCGCTCCTCGGGCAGGACGGTCAGCGCCAGCGGGTAGTGGGTGGCGTCGTAGGGGCGGACGGCGGTGACGTGCGGGGGCGCGGGGTCGGCGCCGCCGTCGCCGTCGTCTTCCCCTGGACCGGTGTCGGGCAGGTTCTCCAGAACCGCGTAGGTGTCGAACAGGGCGGGGTGGCCGGCCGCGCGCTGGATGTCGGCGAGCCCGAGGTGGTCGTGCTCCAGCAGCCGGTTCTGCTCGGCGCGCAGCCGCACCAGCAGGTCGGCGGCGCTCTCGCCCGGGTCGAGGCGCACCCGGACCGGGACGGTGTTGATGAGCAGGCCGACGGCCGACCCGGTTCCGGCGCCGTCCGCGCGGCGCCCCGACACCGCCGTGCCGAACACGACGTCGGTCGTCCCGGTGACGGCGCCCAGCAGCAGGCCCCACACCGCCTGGACGACGGTGCTCAGGGTGACGCCGAGGTCGCGGGCGAGCGCCCGCACGGCCGCGTCCTCCTCGGCCGGCAGCACCAGTTCGGTGCTGTGCGGTTCGCCGGTGCCGGGCCCGGTGCCGGCGGCCCCGGCGAGGGTCGGGCCGGGCAGCCCCGCCAGTGCGGCGCGCCACGCCTCCTTGGCCGCGTCGGTGTCGGCGGCCGCCGCGCGGGCGAGGTGCGCGGAGAACGGGACGGGGTCGGGCAGCGGTGTGCCCCGGTAGAGCGCCCGGAGCTCGCCGACGAGCAGCCGCGCCGACCAGCCGTCGAGGACCACGTGGTGGTTGGTGAGGACCAGGACGTGCTCGGCCGGCCCGGTGCGGGCCAGTGCGGCGCGCATCAGCGGCGGGCGCGCCGGGTCGAAGGGTTCGCCCCGCTCGGCGCGCTCCAGCGCGTCGAGCGCCGCGGCGCGGTCGGCCCCGCCGGCGGCGGCCAGGTCCGTTTCCCGCCACGGCAGGTCGGCTGCTGCGGGGACGAACTGCACCGGGTCGCCGCCGGGCGGCGTCCAGAACCCGGCGCGCAGCGCGGGGTGGCGGTCGAGCAGCGCTTCCGCCGCCGCGCGCAGCCGTGCGGGGTCGAGGGGGCCGGACAGGGTCAGGCTGAGCTGGTAGACGTAGGCGTCGTCGGCGCCGCTGTGCACCAGCAGCCCGGCCTGGAGCGGGGTGAGCGGCCAGACCTCCTGGATCTCCCCTGCCCCGGTGTCGGCGCGGAGCTGGGCGAGGCGGCGGCCGTCCAGCCGCGCCTCCGCCGCCGCGGGCTCCGGGGCGGCCCCGGGCGCGGCGGCGTCCTCGGCGCGTCCGGCGGCCGCGGCGAGGCGGGCCGGGGTGCGGTGCTCGAACACCGCCCGGACGCTCAGCTCCAGCCCCCGGCGGCGGGCGAGCGCGACGATGCGCAGCGCGGTGATGCTGTCGCCGCCCAGGGCGAAGAAGTCGTCGTCGGGCCCTGCCGCGGCCCGGCCGAGGACCTCGGCGGTGACCGCGCACATCGCCGCCTCGGCGGCGTCGGCGGGCGCGCGGCCGGGTGCAGGGGCGTCCCCCGCGGCGTCCTCCGGCGCGGGCAGCGCGGCCCGGTCGACCTTGCCGTTGGCGGTCAGCGGGAACGCGTCGACCGCGACGAGCGCCGCGGGCACCATGTACTCGGGCAGGGCGGCGGCGAGGTGCGCGCGCGCCCGCGCCGGGTCGACCGCGCGGCCCGGGGCGGTGGTGTAGTGGGCGACGAGGCGCCGGGCGCCGCCGGGCGCGTCCGCGCGCGCGGTGACGACGGCCCGCGCGACACCGGGCTGGTCGGCGAGGACCGCCTCGATCTCGCCGAGCTCGATCCGGAAGCCGCGGATCTTCACCTGGTGGTCGGTCCGGCCCAGGAAGTCGAGCCCGCCGTCGCCGCGGCGGCGGGCGAGGTCGCCGGTGCGGTACATCCGCGCCCCCGGCGGGCCGAACGGGTCGGCGGTGAACCGCTCCGCGGTGAGCCCCGGCCGGTTCGCGTAGCCGCGGGCCAGGCCGTCGCCCGCGATGTAGAGGTCGCCGGGCACGCCCGGCGGGACCGGCCGCAGGCCCGCGTCGAGGACGTACAGCCGGGTGTTGGCGAGCGGGCCGCCGATGGTGACCGGGTCGCCGGGGCGCACGGGCGCGGCGGCGGACCAGATGGTGGTCTCGGTGGGGCCGTAGACGTTGAGGACCTCCGTTGCGGCGCCGCCGAGGGTGTCGGCGAGCGCCGCGGGCAGCGCCTCGCCGCCGACCAGGACGCGCAGGCCGCGCGGCGCCTCGGGGCGCTCCTCGGTGAGCGCCTGCCACAGGGTGGGCGTGGCCTGCATGACGGTGGTCCCGTGCGCCGCCATCAGCTCCGCCAGTGCGCGGGGTTCGCGCACCGTGGCGCGGTCGGCCAGCAGCACGGCGCCGCCGTGCAGCAGCGGCAGGAACAGTTCCAGCGCGGAGATGTCGAAGCCGACCGTTGTGACGGCGGCCCAGACGTCGCCGGGGCCCAGCGGGACCCTGCGGCCCATGTCGGCGAGGAAGTTGCGCAGCGCACCGTGGCCGACCACGACGCCCTTGGGGGTGCCGGTGGAGCCGGAGGTGTAGAGGACGTAGGCGGCGGAGTCGGGGCCGATCGCCGCGTCGGCGGGGACCGGGGTCTCCGGTGCGGCGGCGTCGGCGTCGGCGTCGAGCACGATCCGCGGCAGCGCGGCGGGCAGCCGGCCGGCCGAGGCGGTGTCGGTGAGCGCGAGCGCGGTGCCCGAGTCGGCGACCATCGCGTCGATCCGGGACGCGGGGAACCCGGGGTCCAGCGGCAGGTACGCCGCCCCGGCCCGGTGCACGGCCACGAGCGCCGCGACCAGGTCGGCGGTGCGCTCCATGGCGACGGCGACCACCTGCTCGGGGCCCGCGCCGCGCCGCCGGAGCAGCGCGGCGATCGACTCGGCGCGCTCGTGCAGCCGCGCGTAGGTGGTGCGGGCACCGCCCGCGATGACGGCGGGCGCGTCGGGGTGGTCGGCGGCGGCAGCGGCGAGCGCGGCGGGCAGCAGCGGCGCGTCCACCGGGTGGCGTGCGGCGGCCGACTCGGCGGCGAACGCGGCGTGCTCGGCGGGCAGGACCGGGTCGAGCCCGCCGATGGGGCGGCCGGGGTCGGCGAGGACCTGGTCGAGGACCAGCAGCAGGCGCTCGGTCAGCGCGGCGGCGGTGGCGTGTTCGAACAGATCGGTGGCGTAGCTCAGCCCGCCGGTGACCCCGTCGGCGCCGGGCCGCTCGGCGAGGATGAACTCCAGGTCGGCCTTTGCCGCCCGCAGTTCGACGGGGTGCACCTCGCCGTCGAGGCCCAGCAGCCCCGGCGCGCCCTCGGGGTCGTGCTGGTGGCTGACCAGCACCTGGAACAGCGGGTTGCGGCCGGGGGCCCGTGCCGGGTTCAGCGCCTCGACGACCCGGTCGAAGGGCAGGTCGGCGTGGGCGAACGCGTCGGTGTCGGCGGCGCGCACGCGGCGCAGCACCTCGGTGAAGTCCGGGGACCCGGCGAGGTCGGTGCGCAGCACCAGCAGGTTGAGCAGCAGGCCCACGACGCCGTGGGTCGCGGCGTCGTCGCGGCCGGCGTGCGGGGCGCCCACGGCGATGTCGGTGCCGCCGCCCACGCGGTGCAGGAGGGTGGCGATGACGGCGTGCCAGGCCATGAACTCGGTGACGCCGTGGTCGCGGGCGAGGGCGCGCAGCCGCCGGTGCCGTTCCGGGTCGACGCGGAACACCGCGGTGCGCCCCTGCCCTGTGGGTGCCAGGGGGCGGGGGCGGTCGGCGGGGAGGGCGGCCTCCTCCGGCAGCCCGTCCAGTGCGGCGCGCCAGTGCCGGACCAGCCCGGCGGCGGCGCTGTCCGGGTCGGCGGGGTCGCCCAGGCGCTCGCGCTGCCACAGGACGGTGTCGCCGTGCTCCAGCGCGAGATCGGGGAACGCGGGCGCGCGCCCGGCGCGGCGGGCGGCGTAGGCGGCGTCCAGGTCGCGCAGCAGCGGCCCTTCGGACCATTCGTCGGTGGCGATGTGCGCGAACACCAGGCAGAGGACGGATTCCGGCGGGGCGGCGGCCGGGCCGCCGGGCGCGGGGCGGCAGCGGACGAGCAGTGCGCGCACCGGGACGTCGGCCGTGATGTCGAAGACCTCGTGCACCGCGGCGTCGACCAGGGCGTCGAGCCCGTCGGCGGCGGCGTCGGCGGTGCGCAGCAGCGGGCCGACGTCCTCGGGCGCGAGCGTGCGCTGGAACGGGACGCCGTCGCGTTCGCCGTAGACGGTGTGCAGGCTCTCGTGCCGCAGGACGACGTCGCGCAGCGCGGCGGCGAGGGCGTCGGCGTCCACGGCGCCGCGGAGCCGGACGGCGACGGGCACGTTGTAGGCGGCACTGGGCCCGGAGAGGCGGTCGAGGAACCACAGCCGCTCCTGGGCCGGCGACAGCGGCAGGACCGCTGGCCGTTCCCGCGCGGTCGGCCCCGCGGCCGCGGCGCCGGGCCCGGCCATGCGGGCGGCGAGCGCCTCGGGGGTGGGCGCCGCGAACAGGTCGCGCACGCGCACGTCGGCGCCCAGCGCCGCCCGGGCGCCGTTCGCCGCGCGGGTGGCGAGGATCGAGTGGCCGCCGAGGGCGAAGAAGTCGTCGGCCGCGCCGACCTCGGGCAGGCCGAGCACGTCGGCGAAGACCGCGCACAGCGCCTCCTCGGCGGGGGTGCGCGGCTTCGCTCCGGCGGCGGGCGCGGCGAACTCCGGCGCGGGCAGCGCGGCGCGGTCGACCTTGCGGTTCGCGGTCATCGGGAACGCGTCGAGCTCGACCAGCGCCGCGGGCACCATGTACTCCGGCAGCCGGGCCGCCAGCGCGGCGCGGACCTCGTCGGGGTCGACGGCCGAGCCGGGGTCCGCGACGAGGTATCCGGCCAGGTAGGTGCGGCCGGGCGCGTCCTCGCGAGCGGTGACGACGGCCCGCGCGACACCGGGGTGGTCGGCGAGCGCCGCCTCGATCTCACCGAGCTCGATCCGGAAGCCGCGGATCTTGACCTGGTGGTCGGTCCGGCCCAGGAAGTCGAGTCCGCCGTCGGGGCGGCGGCGGGCGAGGTCGCCGGTGCGGTACATCCGCGCCCCCGGCGGGCCGAACGGGTCGGCGGTGAAGCGTTCCGCGGTGAGCCCCGGCCGGTTCGCGTAGCCCAGTGCCAGCCCGTCGCCCGCGATGTAGAGGTCGCCGGTGCGCCCGGCGGGCACGGGGCGCAGCGCGGCGTCGAGCACGTGGACGCGGGTGTTGGCGATCGGGCGGCCGATGGAGGCCGGTGCGTCCGGGTCGACCGGCGCCGCCGTCGACCAGATCGTGGTCTCGGTGGGCCCGTAGAGGTTCGTTGTCGCGCCGAGCCCGCTGAGTGTCGCGGCGAGCGCGGGCGGCAGCGCCTCCCCGCCGACCAGGATGCGCAGCCCCCGCAGCGCTTCGGGGGCGGTCTCTGTGAGTGCCTGCCACAGTGTGGGGGTGGCCTGCATGACCGTGGTGCCCGCGGCGGTGATCTGCGCCGCCAGCGCGGCGGGGTCGCGTACGGTGTCGCGGTCGGCGAGGACCAGCCGGGCGCCGTGCAGCAGCGGGAGGTACAGCTCCAGCGCGGAGATGTCGAAGCCGACCGTTGTCACGGCCGTCCACGCGTCGCCGGTGTCCAGCGGGAAGCGGCGGCCCATGTCGGTCAGGAAGTTCACCAGGGCGCGCTGCGGCACGACCACGCCCTTGGGGCGGCCGGTCGAGCCGGAGGTGTAGAGGACGTAGGCGGGTGCGCCGGGCCCGGTGCGCGGTCCCGGGGGCGGCTCCGGCGGCGCGGCGGCGATCTCCGCCGCCGCGGCGGGGTCGTCCAGGCGCAGGGCAGCCGGGCCGCCGGTGCCGAGCCGCGCGGTGGTGCTGTCGGTGCCGACCAGCAGCGCGGCGCCGGAGTCGGCGAGCATGGTGCGCAGCCGCTCCGCCGGGAAGTCCGGGTCGAGCGGCAGCACGGCCGCGCCGGTCGCTCCGACCGCGATCATGGCGGCGACCAGGTCCGTTCCGCGCGGGAGCGCGACAGCGACGACGTTCCCCGGTGCGGCGCCGCGGGCGGCGAGCACCTGCGCGATCCGGTTCGCCCGCGCGTGCAGCGCCCCGTAGTCCAGCCGCTCTCCGCCGGACTCCACGGCGGTGGCGCCGCAGTGCCGCGCCGCGGCGCGCGCGAGCAGTTCGGGCAGGGTGGCGTCGGGGATCTCGGCGCGCGCGGCGAGGGCGTCGTCCCGGAGCGCCCGGTGGCCCGCCGGCGGGAGCAGGTCGAGGCCCGCGAGCCGGCGGTCCGGGTCGGCGGCGGCGACCTCGGTGAGGACGCGGGCGAACTCGCCCAGGCGGTCGGCCGCCCCGTCGGCGTCGTAGCGGGCGGCGTTGGCGCTGAGGTCGAACGTCAGCCCGCTGTCGCCGTCGCGGTACACCGACAGGGACACGTCGTCCACGGGCCCCTCGGACAGGGTGCGGCTGGTGCCGCGGACCCCGGCGAAGGACAGGGTGTAGTCGAACGCCTTGATGTTGAGCATGGGGCCGTGCAGCCCCGTGGCGCGGCCGACGAGGCCGAGGTCGCGGCGGATGTCCTCGGCGCGGTAGCGCTGGTGGGCGCGCAGCCCGCGCAGCCGCTCGGCGGTGTGGCGGACCGCGTCGCCGATGCAAGTCGCCGGGGTCAGGTCGAGGCACAGCGGCAGGACGTTGACCACCATCGAGGGGACCCGCAGCGACGCCGAACCGAGCCGGCCCATCGCGGGCACGCCGAGCACGACCCCCGTCGCGCCGGTGAGGCGGTGGGTGTGCATCCCGAACGCGGCGGTGACCAGGTCGGCCCAGGTGTCGCCGGACGCGCGGGCGCGCGCGTCGAGCGCCGCCGCGGCGTCGGCGCCCAGCCCGGCGACGGCCCGCACCTTGGCGCCGGGGGGCGCGGGGGCCGCCTCGCTCAGCAGCGGGGGTTCGGCCCGGCCGGCCAGCAGCGCCGTCCAGTGGTCGCGGTCGGCGGCCCGGCGCGCCGAGGCGGTGTAGGCGGCCTCCTCGGCGAGGACGTCGGCGAGGCGGCCGGGCCGCGCGGCGGGGACCGCCGTCCCCGCGGCGAGGGCGGTGTAGACGGCGGCGACCCGGCGGCTGATGCCGGTGACGGCGAACGCGTCGGCGATGACGTGGTGGTAGCGCTGGTACCAGAGGCAGCGCCGGCCGAGGCGGAACAGGGTGTGCGCGTGCAGCGGGCCGGCGGCGGTGTCGACCGCCGTGCCCATGTTGGCCCGCATGGCGGCGAGCGCCGCGGCGTGGGGGTCGTCGTCGCCGCCTCCGCTCAGGTCGCGGACGGTGAGGACGGGAGCCGCGGGGTCGGCGGGGGCGATCTCCTGGTGCGGTGTGCCGTCGACCTCCACGATCCGGGAGCGCAGCGCCTCGGACTCGGCCACAACGGTGCGCAGCGCCGCGTCGAGCAGTTCGGGGTCGACGTCGGCGTCGATCTCCACGTACTGGCCGACGTTGTACACCGGGTCGCCGGGGCTGCGCTGCTGGGCGTACCAGACCCCGAGTTGCGCGCCGGTCAGCGCCAGCCGCGCGGGTGCCGCGGTGTGGGTGTCGGCCATGGTGCTCCTCGTCGCTACCGTGCGTCCACCGGGCGGCCGGGCCCTGTTCGGGGCCCGGCCGCCCGGTGCCGTTCGTCGTCGTCGCGGGGGCGGCGCCCGCTCCGTTCGCGCCGCGCCGCCGGGTTCTCGGTCCGCCGCCGGTCCACCGCCGTTGCGCCACCGGGGCGCGCGGGGCGGCGGACGGCGGTCAGCCGGGTGTGAGCAGCCGGGTCCACGCGGCGATGGTGGGCTCGTCGCCCAGCGCGACGAAGTCGGTCTCGGCGCCGGACCTGCGCCACGTCTCCACCAGGCTCATGAGCCGGATCGAGTCCATGCCCCGGTCGAGGAGGTCCTCGTCGGGGTCGATCGTCGCGGGGTCCTCGCCGAGGACCTCGGCCACGTCGGCGTGCAGTCGTTCGGCCGTGAGCGGGGTGCCCGGCGCGGTGTCGGTCATGGCGTGCTCCTCGCGTTCGTGGTGGTCAGGGGGTGGTTGCCCGGGTTCAGCGCGGTCGGGGGGTCCGGGCCGCGATGGACGCGGTGATCTCGCCGACCCGCACCGCCACGTTGGACAGCAGCGAGGAGGAGATGCCGTGCGTGTGCTCCGTGCCGCCCTGGAGGTAGATCCCGCAGGTCAGGTCGTCGGTGGTGGCGAGCCGGTAGTCGCGGTCGACAACGGGGCGGCCCTTCTCATCGGCGACGACGTGCACGCCCAGCGGGCCGAGGAGGTCGCGGGGGTCGGCCGCCGGCCGGTAGCCGGTGGCGTAGACGAGGTAGTCGGCGTCGACCGGGGTCTGCTTGCCGGTGGCGCGGTCCTCGACGGTGGCGGTGACGCCGTCGGCGCGCTCCTCCACCGCGGTGACGCGCGAGGTGCCGTGCAGGACGAGCCGTTCGGCGCCGCGCACCCGGTCGGCGTAGGCCCGCCGGTACAGCTCGTTGATCAGGTCGGGGTCGACCACCGAGTAGTTGGTGTTGCGGTGGTAGCCCATCAGCTCGTCCTTGACCTCCTCGGGCGCGTCGTAGAACGCGTCGACGGCCTCGGGGTCGAAGATCCGGTTGGCGAACGGGGTGTCGTCCGAGGGGCTGTAGCCGTACCGGGAGAACACCGCGGCGACCCGCGCGCCGGGGAACCGGTGGTAGAGGTGCTCGGCGGTCTCCGCCGCGCTCTGCCCGGCGCCGACGACCACGAAGGAGCGCGGGCGGGCGTCGGGGTCCAGCGCGTCGAGGCGGTGCAGCAGGTGCTCGTTGTGCCACACGCGCTCACTGGCGCGGGCGCCCTCGGGCAGCCGCGGGCGCAGCCCCGGCGCCAGGACGAGGTTGCGGCCGCGGGTCCGGGTCACCGCGCCGGACGGGTCGCGGCTGAGGACGTCGAGCTGGGCGACCCGCCCGGACGGGTCGCGCACCGGCTCCACGGCGAACGCCTCGGAACCGTAGTGCACCCGGTCCGCCATTCGCCCCGCGCACCAGGCCAGGTAGTCGTGGAACTCGGCGCGCAGCGGGAACAGCGTCTTGTGGTTGATGAAGTCGTGCAGCCGCCCGGCCCCGTGCAGGAAGCTCAGGAAGCTGAAGTCGCTGGCCGGGTTGCGGGTCGTCACCAGGTCCTTGAGGAAGGACACCTGCATGGTGGCGTCGTCGAGGAGCATGCCGCGGTGCCAGCCGAACTCCTCCTGGCGCTCGTGGAACACCCCGCTCAGGGCGCCGGCCCCGGCGCCGTCGGCGTGTTCGCGCAGCGCGATGGCGAGTGCGACGTTGGACGGGCCGAAGCCGACGCCGACGAGGTCGTGGACTGGCGGTTCGGGGGTGGCGGTCACAGGTGGTTCCCTTCGTCGTCGGGTGGTGGGGCGTCGGTGCTGCGCTCAGCCGCTCCCCGACGCGGCCGGAACCGCGCCGGCGATCGCGGTGAGCACGGCCGCGCTGGTCATGGCGACCGCGCAGCGGCGCGCCGCGTACCTGACGGCGAACATGTGGTCCTCCGCGGAGAAGTCGGCCATGGCGTCGGCCACGACGAAGGGCTCGATGTCGCGCATGAACGCGTCGGCGGCGGTGAGCAGGCAGCCGATGTGCGCGTAGACCCCGGTGACGATGATCTGGTCGCGGCCGGAGCGGCGCATCCGCTCGGCCAGGTCGGTCTGCACGAACGCGCTGTATCGCCACTTGGTGACGAGGGTGTCGTCGCCGCCCGGCGCCAGCGGGGCGGCGATCGCGGTCTGCTCGGGCACGGCCGCCATGCCGGGGCCCCAGAAGTCGCGTTCCAGGCCGCGCCGGTCGGGGTCCATCCCGCCGGGCTTTGCGGTGTACACGGTGGGGATCCCGGCGTCGCGGCAGGCGCCGCGCAGCGCGGCGATGTTGGCGACCACGGGGGCGAGCGGCTGCCCGGCGGGGTCGTAGCCGCGCAGGAAGTAGTGCTGCATGTCGTGGATGAGCAGCACGGCGCGCTCAGGGTCGGGGATCCACGGCGCGCGGTTCGCGGGTAGGTCCTCCTCCCTGGGCAGGCGGTAGGAGTCGATCTGCGGCAGTGCCATCGGAGGGGTCCGTTCCGGGGTTCGTGGGGTGCTCGTCACGGTGTGTCGCGCAGGCCGCGCCTGCTGGTCTTGCCTACGGCGGTCGCGGGGAACGCGTCGGTGAACTCCACCCGGTCGGGGATCTTGTAGTCGGCCAGGCCCCGGTCCCGCAGGTACCGCCGCAGTTCGCCGGCAGCGGGCGCCGGCCCGCGGACGATCACGTAGGCGCGCGACCGCTCCCCCAGGTAGGGGTCCGGCTCGGCGACCACGGCGGCGTCGTGCACGGCCGGGTGGGCGAGGAGGTGGTTCTCGACCTCCTCGGCGGCGATCTTCTCGCCGCCCCGGTTGATCTGGTCCTTGGCGCGCCCCTCCACGACCAGGTGCCCGGTGGGGGTGCGGCGCACCAGGTCGCCGGTGCGGTAGAAGCCGTCGGCGGTGAACACCGCCGCGTTGTGCTCCGGGGCGTTGTAGTAGCCGCGGATCGTGTAGGGCCCGCGCGTCAGCAGGTGGCCGACCGCGCCCGGCGGCACGTCGCGGTCGGCGGAGTCGACCACCCGCACCTCGTCGTCGGGCGAGATGGGGCGGCCCTGGGTCGTCGCGACCGTCTCGTCGTCGTCCTCGGGGCGGGTGTAGTTGACCAGCCCCTCGGCCATCCCGAAGACCTGCTGGAGGCGGCAGCCCAGCACGGGGCCGACCCGCCGCGCCGCCTCCGCGGCGAACTTCGCGCCGCCCACCTGGAGCAGCCGCAGCGAGGAGAGGTCACGGTGCGCCTGGGCGCCGGACTCGACCGCGTCCAGCCACAGCAGCGCCACCGGCGGCACGGCCGCCGTGACGGTGACCCGCTCGGCCTCCACGAGGCCCAGGCAGGTGGCGGGGGACGGATCGGGGGCGAGGACGACGGCGCCGCCGGTGTGCAGCACGCCGAGGAACCCCGGTGAGCTCATCGGGAAGTTGTGCAGCACCGGGAGCGCGCCGAGGTACACGTCGTCCGGTGTCAGCTCGCAGATCTCCGCGCTGGCGCGCACCGAGTACAGGTAGTCGTCATGGGTGCGCGGGATGAGCTTGGGCAGGCCGGTGGTGCCGCCGGAGAGCTGGAGGAACGCGGTGCCGCCCGGGTCGGGGGCGATTCCGGGCGGCGCGATGCCGGGCGCCGCGGCGCGCACCGCGTCGAGCCCGGTGGCGCCGGGCGCCGCACCAGTCGGCCCCCCGACCAGGACGTGTGCCAGTCCGGGTGTCTCCTCGCGCACCCGCACCGCCATGGCGGGGTAGTCGAAGGACCGCCGGTCCGATTCGGCGGGCGCACCGGGGACCACCAGCGCCACCGCCCCGCTGGCCGCGCACAGGTGCCCGATCTCCGCGGCGCGGTGCGCCGGCAGCGCGTACACCGGCAGGGCGCCCAGCCGGAACAGGGCGAACACCACCTCGAAGACCTCGGCGGTGTTGGGCAGTTGCACGACCACGCGGTCTCCCGCGGCGATCCCGAGGCCCGCGAACCCGGCGGCGAGCCGTTCGGCGCGCCGGTGCAGTTCCGTGTAGGTCCAGCGCTGCCCACCTCCGATGACGGCGGTGCGCGGGCCGAACCGGCGGGCCCGCTCGGCGAGGAACCCGCTGAAGACCTCCCCGTTCCAGTACCCGGCGGCGCGGTACCGCGCCGCGTCATTCTCCGGCCAGGGGGTGAGTCCGGAATGCATCGGGAGGGTGCCTTTCTTCACTGGTTCCGCCGGACCGTTCACGCGGTCTGGTCGACGCCGACGGCCATGAGCAGGGTGCGCAGCTTCGCCGAGGTCTCGGCGAGTTCGGCGTCGGGATCGGACCCGGCGACGATGCCGCCGCCCGCGAACACGTCCAGCGCGTCGCCCTCGACGTCGGCGCAGCGAATCGCGATCACCCACGCGCCGTCGCCGTCGGCCCGTGTGTAGCCGACCGCGCCGGTGTAGAAGCCGCGGTCGAAGGGTTCGATGGCGTCGATGGCGGCCCTCGCGCCGTCCGTGGGGGTCCCGCAGACCGCCGGTGTGGGGTGCAGCGCGCGGGCCAGCAGGTGCGAGGGCGTCCCCGGGTCGGCCAGCTCGCCGGTCACCACGGTCGACAGGTGCCACATGGCGGCGGTGCGGTGCAGCTCCGGTTCGGCGGGGACGTCCAGCCGGGCGCAGTAGGGGCGCAGCGACTCGGCGACCGCCTCGACGACCACGGCGTGCTCGCGGCGGTCCTTCTCGGAGCGGAGCAGTTCGACGGCGCGCCGCTGGTCCGTGGTGGGGTCGGCGCTGCGCCGGGCGGACCCGGCCAGCGGGTTGGCGCGCACGGAGCCGCCCTGCTTGGCGACGAGCAGTTCGGGGCTGGCGCCGATGAGGGTGCGCGGCGCCGTCCCGCGCGAAGGGAGGTCGAGCGCGAAGGTGTGCCCGGAGGGGTCGCGCCGGGCCAGGTTGCGCAGGATCTGCGCGACGTCGACGGGGCGCTCGCCGCTGAGCCGGACCATGCGGGCCAGCACGACCTTGCGCAGCGCCGCCGCATCGGCGGGGGCCGCGTCGGCTGCGAGGAGGTCCAGCGCGCGCCGCACCGCGCGCACGTGCTCGGCCGGTTCGGGGACCGGGTCGATCCGCCAGGGCCCCGGGAGGGAGCGCAGCGGCGGCGGTGGCGCACCGGCGAGGGCGGGGGCGCTGCGCACCGTCTCGGGGACCACCAGGTGGGGTGGTGCCGACGTGTCGAACGGCAGGGCGCCGAGCAGGACCGGGTTGGTGCCACCGGTCGCGGCGAGGACGGTGTCGATGTCCTCGGCCTTGTCGGCGCGGGCGATGACCCCCTCGCCGAGGAGCGTCTCCGCGCCGGTGGCGAGGAAGGCGCCGCCGGGGCGGTAGGCGTCGAGGAGTTCCGCCGCTGTGGCGGTCCGCACCGCACGCTGGGTCTGCAACGGTGGTCCTTCCGTGGAGTGCACTGGTCTGGTCGGATCGGTGGGGTTTCGGCGCCGCCGGGCCACTGCGGCTCCGGGGGTCAGGCCCGCAGGGTCGCGCCGCCGTCGACGTAGAGGTCGTGCATCGTGATGTGCCGGGCCTCGGGCGAGGCCAGGAACCGCACGGCGGCGGCGACGTCCTCGGGGTCGGCGATGCGGCCGAGGGGGATGCCGGTGCGGTACTCCTCGGGGGTCCCCGCGACAGCGCGGGCCGCAGCGGAGCCCATGCCCCGCTGCATCGGTGTGTCGGTGGAGCCGGGCGAGACCACATTGCAGCGGATCCCGTGGGGGGCGAGCTCCAGGCCGAGGGACTTGGTGAACAGGGCGGCGGCGGCCTTGGACGCGCCGTAGGCCGCCATACCGGAGCGGGGGATGCCCGCGGCGTTGGAGGCGACGGTGATGATGGTCCCGGCTCCGCGCTCCCGCATGCGGCGGGCGGCGGCCCGGCCGACGTGGAACACGCCGTTGGCGTTCACCGCGAACACCTCGGCCCAGTCCGCGTCCGTGCAGTCGGCAACGGGGCCGGTGCGCAGCACGCCGGCGACGCTGACCGCCGTGCCGACGGGGCCGATGTCGCGTTCGACCTGGTCGAAGAGGTCCTCGACGGCGTCGGGGTCGCGCACGTCGCAGACGTAGGCGGTGGCGGCGCCGCCCTGGCGGTGCACGGCCTCGGCCGCTGCCGCCGCCCGGTCGGGAACGCGGTCGGCGCAGGCGATCTCGGCGCCCTCGGCGGCGAGGGCCAGTGCGACGGCCCGGCCGATCCCCTGCCCGGCGCCGGTGACCAGCGCCACCGCGCGTCCGATCCCGTTCTGGGACACCGCTCCCCCTGACATGGATAAGGGCAAGACATGAATAAGGGCAAGCACGCCTTACTAAGGCAATGCTTGCCTAACAAACTGTCCGTCAGTCTGGAACGACGCCGCGTGCTGTGTCAACCCGCGAATACCCCCTTTGCAGGACGAAACCCCCGGCCGATCAGGGCCGACACACGTCCCGACCTGCCCAAACAAGCATAGGCTTGCCTAACCTAATTTCTCCCTGGCCGGAGGCGGTCGGGCCAAGGCCGAGGGCGGCCGGACCACGGCCGTGTGAAAAACCGCACCGAGGACAGCGGGCGTCCGGCATCCTCGCCGATCTTGCGGACCGCGTCCCCTCAACCGCGGGTGAAGCTTCGGCCTTCGTGGGGTCGGACCGTCCGCAGGGCGGCCGGGCCGCCGCGCCGCGCGCGGGTGACCTGTGGCAACAAGCAGCAACGACAGCGGGCGGACGGCCGGGCCCAGCGGCATCGAACCGGGTGCGCCGTGGGAAACAGCAGCACCAAAGGCGCGAGGGACAGCCCCCCGCCGCCGTTGGTGCTGCTTCTGACCGCAGACCACCCGCACACCGCCCGGCCACAAGGCCGCCCAGCAGACCTCCGGCCCAACGAAGGCCGGAAGTCCACCCGCGGTTGAGAGAACCGCTTCGTCAGGATCAGCGGGGTTGTGGCCAGCGGGGTCAGGATCACCGCGTCGGGGTCAGCCCTCTTCCAGGCGGGGGAACACGACCCGTTTGAGGATCAGCGTGATGGCGGCGGCCGTGGGGATGGCGATCAGGGCCCCGACCAGCCCGAGCAGCGCCCCGCCGAGCAGCGCCGCCGTGATGGTGGCCGTGGGGGCGACGTCGACCGAGCGCTGCATGATGCGCGGCGAGATGACGTAGCTCTCGATCTGCTGGTACACGAGGAAGAACGCCAGCGAGATCAGGCCGAGCCACCAGTCGCCGACCCCCACCACCAGCGACGCGACGAGTGCGCCGATGGTCGTGCCGACCAGCGGGATCAGCGCGGTCACCGCGACGATGAGGCCGAGGGTCAGGGCGTATTGCGATCCGATGATGAGCAGGAAGACGTAGGCGACGACGCCGCCGACGAGGGCGATGACGAGCTGGCCGCCGATGTAGGAGCCGATGCGCTGGAGGATCTCGTCGCCCAGTTCGCGGACCCCCGCGCGGCGCGAGCGCGGGACCAGCCGGTAGGACATCTCGGTGATCGCCGGCAGCGACGACAGGAAGAACAGGGTCAGGATCAGCACCGTGAACGTGGCGAACAGCGAGTTGACGACCACGGCGCCGACGCCGATGATCCCGCCGAACACCTGCTCGCCGAACTTGGCGTTGAGCACCAGGTCCTGGAACTTCTCCAGCACCTTGAACCGGCGGTCGAGATCGGCGAGGAACGGGTTCGTGCGCAGCTCGTTGATGTAGTACGGCACGTCGGCGACGAACTCGCTGATCTGCTCGGTCAGCGGCGGCACCAGTGTCCACACGAACGCCGCGACGAACGCGACCAGGGCGAAGCAGACGATCAGGATGGCGGCCCAGCGCGGAATCCAGCGGTTCAGCGACACGATCGTGGGGTTCAGCCCCACCGCGAGGAACAGCGCGACCAGGATGTAGATGAGGATCGACGCCGCCCCGACCAGCGCGTCGACCAGCAGCCAGGCGACCAGCACGCCGAGCGCGCCGGTGAACCCGATCTTGAAGAAGTTCAGCCGGGCCAGCTCGCCGCGCGGCTCGCCGACGTGCCTGCGCGCCGCGAGCATCACGGAGTCGGGCGTGCTCTCGGCGACCCCGGGGCCAGGGGACGCGGCGCCCTCCCCCGGTTGCGCGGCGTCGCCCTCGGCCGCCGTCGCGCCGGTGCCGCCGCCGGATTCCGGGGACGCCGGGTGTTCCGGGTCGTCCGGCGCCGGGTGCTCCTGAGGCTCTGGGGGCTGCTGAGATTCCGGGGGTTCCTGGGGCGCAGCCCCGCCGCCGTCGCCACGTGCGTCGTCGTCTGCCACCGCGCCGCTCCCCACCCCGAACGATCGGATCGCCAGGGCACAACCTAGCGGACGGGGCGGCCCGGGGCACTGCCATTGCGCCGCGATCCGCGGCCGGTCCCTGCCATCGGGAGGACCCCGGGGCGTCCCCGGGGTGTCCCGCGCGACAGCGGCGCCGACCGCGCCCGCCGATCACTCGTAGGGGTCGGGCGGGTTCTCGACGTCCTTCATCTCCGTCACCGTGAACCGGTGATCGCGCACGTCCTGGAGTTCGCCCTTCGGCTCCTGCCAGGTGCCGCGCACCGTCCACCAGGTGTCCTTCGCCGGCTCCTTCTCACCGGTGATGAGGACCCGGTTGACGATCGCGTCAGCGGCGCAGCACGCCATCTGCAAGCGCGCCAGGTACCAGCCCTTGCCGTCGGGGTGCGGCACCACGAACCCGGTGAGTTCGACCTCGCGCCCCGACAGGGCGCGATCCTGGTCGGTCCAGGCCCGCATGACGAACTCCTGCAACTCCATCGTGCGGGGGCCGTCGCCGTTGGTGCCGAGGTCGGCGAACCCGCCCTCCTCGGCCTCCTTGGGCGCCTCGGCGGCGGCCCCGTTGCTCGCCGAGTACGCGCCCAGCGGGGGCGGGGCGATGACGAACACGGCGACGACGGGGAGCAGCAGCAGCCAGGCGACACCGGGTCCGCGGCCGTGATCGTGGCCGTGCCCGGCGTGGGCGTAGTCGTCGTAGGCGTGGTCCTCCGGTGCGTCGCCTCCCTGCGACGCCACGCGGACATCGGCGGCGATCGACACGACGCCGAGCACGACCAGCACCACGCCCGCGCCGATCAGGAACGGGCGGAACACCTCCTGCACGTAGTTCAGGTACAGGTCGGTCGCCAGTGTCGCGCTCAGCGACGCGGCGCCCAGCAGGACGAGCACGAGTCCCTGCGCGATGCGGTTCACAGCAGCAGCCCTCCGATGGCGAAGCTGAAGACCAGGGTGGCGATGAGGACCAGCGGCACGAAGCGGCGCACGAACGTCCAGCCGAACGTCCCGGCCTGCAACGCGATGAGCTTCAGGTCGACCATGGGCCCCACCACCAGGAACGCGAGTTTCGCCGTGTTGGAGAACTCGCTGAGGCTGGCCGCGACGAACGCGTCGGCCTCGGAGCAGATCGACAGCAGGATCGCCAGCAGGGCGAGCACCAGGACGGAGACGACGGGCATGTCGGCCACCGCGATGACCCAGTCGCGCGGCACGATGACGTTGAGGGTCGCCGCCGCCAGCCCGCCGACGACCAGGAACCCTCCGGCGTGCATGAGGTCGTGCCGCATGGAGTCGGCGAACACCTGCCACTTCGTGGCGCCGGGGTCGTGGTGCACCCGCTGCGGGCGCATCCAGTCGGTACGGCCGAAGCGCGCCCAGAGCCAGCCCACCACCACCGCCGCGCCCAGCGACGCGACGAACCGGGCCGCCACCATCTCGGGCTGGCCGGGAAACGCCACGGCCGTGGCGACCAGCACGATGGGGTTGATCGCCGGGGCGGAGAGCAGGAAGGTCAGCGCGGCTGCCGGCGCGACCCCGCGCCGGATCAGCCCGTTGGCGACCGGCACCGACGCGCACTCGCAACCGGGCAGGACGGCGCCGGCGGCGCCGGCGACGGGGACGGCCGCAGCGGCGTTCTTCGGGATCACCCGCTGCCAGAACGAGGCCGGGACGAACGCGGTCAGCGCCGCCGACAGCGCGACGCCGAACACCAGGAACGGCATCGCCTGGAGGCTGATGGCCGTGAAGATGGTCGCCCAGGCCAGGAACGCCTCGTTGGTGAGGCGGTCGGACAGCCACGCCTCGCCGACACCGAGCAGCACGATGAACACGGCGAACAGCCACACGGTCGCCGTGCGCCGCGGGCCGGACGGACGGCCCCAGTCGGCGGGCGGCAGGGATTCGTCGCGGCCGTCGAACCCGTCGGCCAGGGAGTCGCCCAGCGATGCGGGTACGGGTTCCGCTGACCTCTCAGGCACGGGTGTCCTCTGGTGCAGGGGATGTTCGGAAGGTCGCGCCATAGTAACCGACAACGGTTATCAACGCCGAATTCGCGCCACGGCCCCGCCGGTCCGGGGCCGCGCCGCGGGCCCCGGACCGGCGGCACCTCACAGGTCGTCGGCGAGCAAGTCCATCAGCAGTCCGTCGCGCCACCGGCCCTGCGGGTCGCGCCAGTACCGCCGCAGCACGCCGACCCGCCGGAACCCGACCTTCTCATAGGCGCGGACGGCGGCCGTGTTGTCGAGCGCCGGGTCGATGACGATCCGGTGGTGGCCCCGCTCGGTGACCAGCCAGTCGACCAGCAGCCGCAACGCCGCGACCCCCATCCCGCGGCCCCGCAGTGCCGGGTCGAGGAACACGTCGATACCGGCGTGCCGGTAGTCCGGGTCGTCCTCCTCGTAGAACTGCACCATCCCGCGCACCTCGCCGGCGGCGAGCAGGACATAGCGCCAGGAGTCGGTGGACGCCGCCGTGAAGTCCTCGGTGCCCCACCACATGGCGACGTCGGGCAGCCGCACGATCCGGTCGAGCGCCGCGGCGTCGTCGGGTGTCCACCGCCGCAGCGTGAAGTCCGCGCCGGTCAGCGCCGCGACGGGCGCGCTGCCACCGGGATCGGAATCGGAATTGGCCATGCGCGCCAGCCTACGGCGCGGGGCCGCCGCGGCGGCGCGGCAGCGGTGCCGCGGCGCGCCGCGGCACCGGCGCGCGCTACTCGCCGCCGTCGAGCCGCACCACCATCTTGCCCGTGTTGCCACCGCGCAGCATCGAGATGAACGCCTCCGGGGCGTTGTCCAACCCGTCGACGACGGTTTCGCGGAACTCCACCTTGCCCGCCGCGACCAGCGGCGCGACGTCGCGGTAGAACTCCCCGGCGAGGTGCATCTCGTCGCTGACGATGAACCCCTGGAGGCCCAGCCGCTTGGTGACCAGGTAGCCCATGTTGCGCGGGCCCGATGGTGCCTCGGTGGCGTTGTAGCCGGAGATCGCACCGCAGATCGCGAACCGCGCGAAGTCGTTGGCGACCCCGATCGCGGCCTCCAGGTGCTCGCCGCCCACGTTGTCGAAGTAGACGTCGATGCCGTTGGGCGCCGCCGCAGCCAGCTGCTCGGCGACCGGGCCGTCCTTGTAGTTGAAGGCCGCGTCGAAGCCGAGTTCGCCGGTGACGTAGGCGACCTTCTCCGCCGAGCCCGCGCTGCCGATGACGCGCTCCGCGCCGCGCAGCCGGGCGAGCTGGCCGACGATGCCGCCGACCGCCCCGGCCGCGCCGGACACGAACACGGTGTCGCCCTGGACCATCCGCGCCTTGTGCACCAGCCCCACGTAGGCGGTGATGCCGGGCATCCCCAGCACACCGAGGTAGGCCGAGGCGGGGACGGAGTCCGTGACGTTGACCGGGCGCACCTCCGCCGTGGTCAGCAGCGCGTGCTCCCGCCAGCCCTCCTGGTGCAGGACGACGGTGCCCTTGGGGAAGTCCTCGTCGCCCGAGGCGTGCACCACGCCGACCGCCGCGCCCACCATGGGGGCGTTCAGCTCGTAGGGGTCGGTGTAGGTGCGCACGCCCGTCATCTTGCCGCGCATGTAGGGGTCGACCGACAGAGCGATGTTGCGGACCAGCAGCTCCCCGTGTCCCGGGTCGGGCAGGTCGCGCTCGGCGATCGTGAAGTCGTCGAGCCGCGGCTCGCCCTTCGGCCAGGCGACCAGGTGCACTTCGCGGGTGGTCACGGGCATGGAGTCCTCTTTTCTGACGGTGGCCGGCCGGTGGTCCGCCGCTGCGCGGCCCGGCTCCGGCACTGTCCGGTCCGGCGGTGCACGGCGAACCGGGGGTACCGCACCAGGCTGCCCGCTCACAGGGCGTTGACACCGGAGGACATGCTGCGGCCGCGGCAACGTTTCACCCGTTCCGGGCCGGGAAGTCGCGGGGAAAGGAGGTGACGGCGTGACCAACACGAGCAGACCGGCCGTTTCCGGCGACGCACCCGACTCCACCGCCATGGCGGAGAAGCCCGACCACTGGGGCAGCCCGAGGTCGTGGCTGTGCATCAGCACCATGATCGCGGGCTTCACCGGCGCCGGGGTGGCCCTCACGCTGGGGCCCGCCTGGACGTGGGTGGCGATCGGCGCGGCCGTGTTCGTCCTCGGCGGTGTCGCGGCGGTGGTGCTGCGCGTCAACCGGGACAACGTGATCGACGACGCCCACATCCGCACCGTGCACGCGAACCGCGACCCGGCGGCGCCGCCGGCCGACGACGGCCGCGCGCACGGCGCCACGGCCGCGGGACGCCACTGACACCGCGCCGCCGCCGCGCAGCGGCACCCTGAGCGCGGCGCTGACGGCAACCCACCGACGCCGTGCACAGCGAAGCGGCCCCCGACCGGATCACTCCGGTCGGGGGCCGCTTCGTCAATCGCGTGGTGCCTTAGCCGCGGCGGGCGTCGGTGGGACGGCGGTCCGCACGGTGGAAGGACGAGCGCCCGGAGCCGCGGCGGTCGTCGCCGCCACCGCGGTAGGGGCGGCGCTCCCCGTCGAACCGGCGCTCGTCGCCACCGCGGAACGGGCGGCGCTCGCCCACCCCGCGCGGGGCCTCGCGGCGGTCGCCGGAGTCGCGGCGGTCATCGCTCCGGAACGGACGGCGGTCGCCGTCGAACCGGCGCTCACCACCGGAGTCGCGGCGGTCGTCGCCCCGGAACGGGCGGCGCTCCCCCTCGAACCGGCGGCCGCCGCCCTCGCGGCGGTCGCCCGACGGGCGGCCGTAACCGCCCTGGCGGGGTCCGCCCCGGCTCGGGCCGCCACGGCCGTTGCGCCCGTTGCGGCCGCCGCGGCGCTCAGGCTCCGGCGGCTCGATCCACGGCTCCCACGACGGCTCCTTGGCCCCGGTGACCTGGGACAGCAGCTCGTCGCCCGGGTTCACCAGGTGCTGCTTGGCGTCGACCCCGGCGTCCATGAGCAGCTTGCGCGCGGTGCGGCGCTGGTTGGGCGCCACAATGGACACGACCCGGCCGGACTCCCCCGCCCGCGCGGTGCGCCCGCCGCGGTGCAGGTAGTCCTTGTGGCCGGTGGGCAGGTCGACGTTGACGACCAGGTCGATACCGTCGACGTGGATGCCGCGGGCGGCGACGTCGGTGGCGACCAGGGTCTGGATCTTGCCTTCCTTGAACTTCGCCAGGGTGCGCGTGCGCACGCTCTGCGTCTTGCCGCCGTGCAGCGACGCGGAGGGGACACCGGCGTCGGCGAGCTGCTCGCTGATCATGTCGGCGCGGTGCTTGCTGCGCACGAACAGCAGCGTGCGGCCGTCGCGCGCCGCGATCTGGGTGACGATGGTGCTCTTGTCGCGGGGCAGCACCTTCAGCAGGTGGTGCTCCATGGTGGCGACCTGGGAGACGGGCGGGTCGACCGAGTGGGTGACCGGCTCGTTCAGGTAGCGCCGCACCAGCTTGTCGACGTCGCCGTCGAGCGTCGCGGAGAACAGCATGGTCTGGCCGTCCAGGCTCACCTGGTCGAGCAGCTCGCTGACCTGCGGCATGAAGCCCATGTCGCACATCTGGTCGGCTTCGTCGAGCACCGAGATCTGGACGTCGTCCAGCTCGCAGGCACCCTGCTCGATCAGGTCGCTGAGGCGGCCGGGGGTTGCGACCAGCACCTCGACACCGCGGCGCAGCTCGTTGATCTGGCGGGTGTAGGAGCTGCCGCCGACGACGTCGCCGACGCGGGCGCCGATGGCGTTCGCGTAGGGGCGCAGTGCGTCGCGGACCTGGTGGGCGAGTTCGCGGGTGGGCACGAGCACGAGGCCGCGCGGACGGCGCGACGCGGCGCGGCGTTCACTGGCGCGCATGAGCAGGGGAAGACCGAACGCGATGGTCTTGCCCGACCCGGTGCGGCCGCATCCGAGGATGTCGCGGCCCGCGACGGCGTCGGGAATGGCGGCGACCTGAATCGGGAAGGGCTCGGTGAGCCCGTTCGCGGCGAGGGCGTCGAGCATCTCCGCGGGGAGACCAAGATCACCGAAAGCCGGGCAGGCGGCATTGTCCGTCAAGTGACGTAAACCTTCCTCATCGATCGGCGGCGTTTCGAGGAAGGCTTCGAGACGGCATGGGTCAGCCTGCGAAGTATCACACAAACGCGCCGGAAAAACGCGACACGAGGCACGGGAGACGGCCTCGGCGCCAAGCGGCCCGGCGCGCCCGGATGCGCGCAGCAGGAATCGACCGCCTTTGGCAGCGTACTGGAACCTTTGGCACAACCGGTAAGCGGCCCCGATTATTCCGGCCCCGGCACCCCCTGCGACGCCGCGCCGCGCTCGCCGGGGCCGCCCTCGACCGCGGCACCGGCGAGCGCGTTGAACCGGTCGATCTGCGCCGCCCGCTCGGCTCCTGCCTGCTGTTCCAGGGTGTTGCCCTGCGCCTGGGAGAGGAGCGCCTTCACCGCGGACGCGGTGTCGGCGGGCACCGCGAGCAGGGCCGCGGTGAGGTCGGACACAGCGGCGTCGAGTTCGGCGCCCGGCACCACGACCTCGGCGAGGCGCAACTCGCGGGCCTCCGCCGCGGACACGGTGCGCGCCGTCAGGCACAGTTCGAGGGCGCGCGGCAGGCCGACGAGGTCGACCAGCGGCTTGGTACCCGTGAGGTCGGGGACCAGGCCGAACGCGGCCTCCTTCATGCAGAACGCGGCGTCCTCGGCGACGACCCTGAGGTCGCAGGCGAGCGCGAGCTGGAACCCGGCCCCGATGGCGTGCCCGCGCACGGCGGCGACGCTGACGATGTCGGGGCGCCGCAGCCAGGTGAACCCCGCCTGGAACTCGGCGATGACGGCGTCGAAGGCGGCCCGCTGCTCGGGCCCGGCGCCGACGAGGGAATGCAGGGAGCGCTCGCCCTCGACCCCCGCGGGGGAGAACATGGCGAGGTCGATGCCCGCGGAGAACGAGGGGCCGTCGCCCGCGACCACCACGACCCGGACGGTGTCGGGCAGGGTGCGGCCGATGCGGGCCAGCTCGGTCCAGGTGCGGCCGGTCATGGCGTTGCGCCGCTCGGGGCGGGCGAGGGTGATGGTCGCAACGGCGCCGTCGATGTGGAGGCGCAGGCCCGCCGCCGCGAGGGCGCCTCCGGGGCTGCCGGCGGCCGGTGCGGTGTCCGTCACGGGTGGTCTCCTCGGCGCTGGTCGGCTCGGCGGGGCGCCCGCCGATCGTCGTGCGGTTCACCGTAACCGGTGCCGGGCGACGGTGCGGCGGCGCCGAGCGCGGCGCGTCTGGGCGGGGACGCGGTCCCCGGCGCCGCCGTGCGCTGACCTGTGGGGCTGATCAGCGAGAGCGGCGGGTGGCGCCGCCGCGACCGCGCAGGCTTACCCCCGACTCGCTGAGCAGCCGGTGCACGAACCCGTAGGAGCGTCCGGTACTGGCTGCGAGCGATCGGATGCTCTCTCCGCTCTCGTAGCGCCTCTTCAGCTCCGTGGCAAGGTCCGATCGGTCGGATCCCGTCACCCGGGTTCCCTTCCTCAGCGTCTCGGCCACGAGGTACCTCCTGTGCTATCGGCGACCGGTAGGACATTGCTGCCCATGATCAGCCATGGGGGCGACAGTGGCTACCCGAGAGAACGCGAAAAGGCCGCAGGGCGGCGCCGCCGGGGCACGCGGAGGCGTTTTGGACATCACTTAACCACCTGCCGAAACCCGCCCCTGGCTGGTCGTCTGCGCCATGCCAGGGGTAATACGCGGGCGCCGCCGCGGCGGTCGCGGCCGGATCAGGCCAGCGCGATGAGGTCGGCGAAGTCCTCGTTCCAGATGTCCTCGACGCCGTCGGGCAGCAGGATGACACGCTCGGGCTGGAGCGCGTCGACCGCCCCCTCGTCGTGGGTCACCAGCACGATGGCGCCCTGGTAGTTGCGCAGCGCGCTGAGGATCTCCTCGCGGCTCGCGGGGTCGAGGTTGTTCGTGGGCTCGTCGAGCAGCAGGACGTTCGCGCTGGAGACCACGAGGGCCGCGAGCGCGAGCCGGGTCTTCTCGCCGCCCGAGAGGACCCGCGCCGGCTTCTCGACGTCGTCGCCGGTGAACAGGAACGACCCCAGGGTGCGGCGCGCCTCGACCTCGGGGAGGTCGGGGGCCGCGCTCATCATGTTCTCCAGCACCGTGCGGTCGGTGTCGAGGGTCTCGTGCTCCTGGGCGTAGTAGCCCAGCCGCAGCCCGTACCCCTCGACGACCTTGCCGGTGTCGGGCTTCTCGACGCCGCCGAGGAGGCGCAGCAGGGTGGTCTTGCCCGCACCGTTGAGGCCGAGGATGACGACCCTGCTGCCGCGGTCGATGGCGAGGTCGACCCCCGTGAAGATCTCCAACGAGCCGTAGGACTTCGACAGGCCCTCGGCGGTGAGCGGGGTCTTGCCGCTGGGAGCGGGGGCGGGGAACCGCAGCTTGGCCACCCGGTCGGAGGCGCGGACACCCTGCACCGAGTTGAGGATGCGGTCGGCGCGGTTCAGCATCTGCTGGGCCGCCTTGGCCTTGGTGGCCTTGGCGCGGAACCGGTCGGCCTGCTTTTGCAGCGCGCCGGCCTGCTTCTCGGCGTTGGACTGCTCGCGCTTGCGGCGCCGCTCGTCGGCCTCGCGCTGGGTCTGGTACGCCCGCCAGCCCATGTTGTAGATGTCGATGACGGAGCGGTTGGCGTCGAGGAAGCAGACCTTGTTGACGACGTGCTCGACCAGTTCGGCGTCGTGGCTGATGACGATGAGGCCGCCCTGGTGCGACTTGAGGAAGTCGCGCAGCCAGATGATGGAGTCGCCGTCGAGGTGGTTGGTGGGTTCGTCGAGCAGCATGGTGTCGGCCCCGCTGAACAGGATCCGCGCCAGCTCGATCCGGCGCCGCTGGCCGCCGGAGAGCGTGCTCAGCGGCTGCCCGAGGACCCGGTCGGGCAGGCCCAGGCTGGAGGCGATCGAGGCGGCCTCTGCCTCGGCGGCGTAGCCGCCGAGGATGTGCAGCCGCTCCTCGGCGCGCGCGTAGGCGCGGACCCCCTGGTCGCGAAGCTTGGGCTGATCGCTCGCCATCTTCTGCTCGGCGGCGCGCATGCGGTTCAGGACGTCGTCGATGCCGCGCGCGGACAGCACCCGGTCGCGGGCGATGACCTCCAGATCGCCCGTGCGGGGGTCCTGCGGCAGGTAGCCGATGGTGCCGCTGGTGGTGACGGTGCCCGCCGACGGGGTCCCCTCGCCCGCCAGGACCTTGGTCAGCGTGGTCTTCCCCGCGCCGTTGCGGCCGACCAGCCCGATGCGGTCGCCGGCGGCGACCCGCAGGGTGGTCGGCTCCAGCAGCAGGCGCGGGCCGACGCGGAGTTCGATGTCAGAGGCGAGGAGCATCAGGAACGACTTTCTGGCGAGGTGCGTGTGCGAGGACGGCGAGGAGGGCCCGCGGCCCGGCTGCGGAGACTCCGGCGGGCCGTGCGGGCATGGTCGGGGTCAATCCGAGATCACACGCACGGCACCAAGGCTATCCGCTGACCGGCCCGCGGCAGAACATGTTTTCGCGCACACCGCGGTCGGCGCCGCCCCGGGGCGGCGCCGACCGGCGCTGCTCGTCGCCGTTCCCGCTACTCGTCGCCGTTCTTCGCGGGCCCGCTCCTGGCGGCACCGTTGCCCTTCGGCCGGGCGGCCCCCGCGTCGTCCTGCCGCTCCTTCGGCGCGCCGGTGTCGGCGGCGACCGCCGCCGGCGGGGCCCCCGGTGTGGCGCCGGCGCGCGCCGGCACGGGCGCCGGATCCGGCGCGATCGCGGGCGGCGGCGCCTGGGACACCACCGACTCCGCGGCGGCGAACGGCCGCTGCCGCAGCAGCGCGGCGAGCACGGCGGCGACGGGGGTCGCGAGGAACGCCCCCGCGATGCCGCCCACGATCGACCCGATCGCGATCGCCAGCAGGACCACCGCCGAAGGCAGGTCCAGCGCCTTGCCGTAGACCCGCGGCGCGAACAGGTGGCTCTCCAGCTGCTGCACGACGATCGTCGCCACGATGACGATGAGCGCCACCTTCCAGTCCTCGGCGACGAACGCGACCAGCGCCGACAGCACACCGCTCAGGAAGGCGCCGATGACCGGGAGGAACGCCCCGATGAACGTGAGCAGGATCAGGGGCAGCGCCAGCGCCGGATCGAGGACGAACACCAGGACCAGGCCGATGAAGACCGCGTCGAACAGGCCGACCAGGGCGATCCCGCGCACGTAGCGCCCCATGACGTCGTAGGCGACGTCGCCCGCGAACTTCACCGCGTACCGGGTGGGCTGCGGGAACAGCTCGCGCACCCACTGCATGAGCCGGTCGCCCGAGTGCACGAAGTAGACGGTGAGGACCAGCACCAGGATCAGGCCGACGAGGATCTCGCCCGCGGCGACCGCACCGGCCCAGGCGCCGCTGACGACCCTGCCGCTGTCGGCCTGCAACTCCGACTGCGCCTGCTCGATGAACTGGTTGACCAGCGCCTGGTCGAGACCGATGGAGGTGGCGTAGCCCTGCAACAGCACGATCGCCTCGGTGACGCTCTCGACGAGCCCGTTGAACCCGGACACCGCGGGCGACACGATCATGGTGATGAGCCCGCCGAACACCACCAGCGCGCCGACCATGACGATGGTGGTGGCCAGCCCCCTGCTCAGCCCCTTGCCGCGCAGCCACGAGGCCGACGGCAGCAGCAGCGCCGTGAGGAAGATCGCGAGGATGACGGGCAGCGCGACCACGCGGATGTAGAGGATGCCCCACAGCAGCAGGACGACGACCACGCCGATGACGAGCACCCGCCAGGCGGTGTCGCTGACCCTGCGCAGCATGTCGTCATCGGGGACGTCCGGGGGCGGCGCCGCCGCAACCGGTTCCGGCTCGGGTTTCTGCACCGGTCGCCGCTTCCGCAGGAACGACCATGAACTCGGTCGCATTACACGCACTCAGGTCCTCTCATCGCGGGCCGAAACATCTCCCGGGCCGTCGCTAGACCGCTGTTCTGCCCGGTGGATCGACACCCATTCATACTCGATCGCGCGGCGGGATTCAGGGGAGGCGGCACCCCTACCCCGGGCCGCCGCCCGCCGCCGCTCAGATCGCCCACGCACTCCGGTATCCGCCGGTGTGGACGATCTCGTTGCCGAACGGCGCGAGCGCCACCGGGATCATCTTCAGCGACGCCCACGCCAGCGGGATGCCGACGATCGTGATGGCGAGACCCGCCGCGGTGACGATATGGCCGAGGGTCAGCCACCACCCCGCGACGATGATCCAGATGACGTTGCCGACCGTGCTGCCGCCGCCGGCGCCGGACTTGCGCACGAGGTCCCTGCCGAAGGGCCACAGCGCGTAGTTGGCCATCCGGAACGACGCGACACCGAACGGGATGGTCACGATGAGCACGCAGCAGATGATTCCCGCGAGGGCGTAGCCGACGGCCAGCCAGAACCCGGCGACGACGAGCCAGATGATGTTGAGGATGAAACGCAGCAGAGCCACGGATTGCCTTTCGTACCAGTCGGCGGATTCGCCCGCCCAGCGTCGCAGCTCCTGCGGCCGGCGAGGGCCTGTCACCTCTCTACGACGCGTCTTTTCCGGCCCGTGTTCCGCTCCGCGACCCGCACCGGTCCCCCACCCGCCCCCTAAGGGATCCGTGCCCGCGGTCGCCGCCGGGGTTAGGGTCGGAGGCGGACCACGCGAACACCAGGCACCGACGTGCCCGACAAGGACGGCCCCGTGCGCATCACCAAACTCGGACACGCCTGCGTGCGCCTTGAGCAGGACGGCGCCACCCTCGTCATCGACCCCGGCGGGTTCACCGAGCCCGGGGCGGCCGAAGGCGCCGACGCCGTCGCGGTCACCCACGAGCACGCCGACCATCTCGACCTCGACCAGTTGCGGGCGGCCGCGCGGGCAAACCCGGACCTGGCGGTCTACACCAACGCCGACATCGCCGCCCGGCTCGCAGCGACCGACGACCTCGGCGCCCGGATCGTCACCGTCGCGCACGGCGACACACCGCGCATCGCAGGCTTCGACGTCCACGTCTACGGGGCGCGGCACGCCGTCATCCACGACGACATTCCGGTCATAGCGAACGTGGGATTCCGGGTCGTCGGAACCGACGGCGCACTGTTCCACCCGGGCGACGCCCTGACCGTCCCGGAAGACCCCGTCGACACCCTGCTGCTGCCCGTGCAGGCGCCGTGGTCGAAGATCGCGGAAGTCGCCGACTACACGCGCGCCGTGCGGCCGCGCAGCACGATCGCGATCCACGACGCACTGCTCAGCGAGCTCGGGGCAGGGGTCTACCAGCGGAATCTCAACGCTCTCCTGCCCGACTCCGGCTACGAGCGGCTGCACCCCGGACAGAGCCGGGAATTCTGACCTTCCTTTAACCTTCGCGGCCGCGGCACCCGCGAACTGGGGGTTCGCAGGCACGGCCCGCGCCACGGCGCCCACAGGCCCCGGGATGTGACCCGTGCATCAGCACGAACCCCTAGTCACAGCCCCAAAACCGACATACGCTGTTCCACATCCGGCACATGCGTCGGATCTTGCGATTCCGCACAAAAATCCGACAGAGTTCCCGGCTTCGGCCGGGCTCAATCAGATTTCGATAACGGTTGAGCGAGTAATTTTCCCACCCCCGTGCGCGATCGGGAGTGGGGATGGCATGATTGCGTAGCGGCTCGCAGGGAGCATGTCACCGCACCCGCAGCCCGACTCGTGAGCACCCGCCCTTATTCGGCGGCTCCGCTGTGGCTTCGCCCACACCAAGGAACACCGAACCGTCGCACGGCGTTCGCGTCGTGCGGGGTGCCTCGTGTCGCATGATCCACGACTTTTGGCGTGACCCTGCTTTCCAATAGCTTACTAGCGATTTCAGTAGAGGTGGTTCAAGCATGTCTCAGGTACGTCGGCAGGCCGCACTGCGCCCCCGCCCGAGCTGGGGGTGGCAGGACGCCGCCGGGTGCCGGGGCGAGGACCTCGTGCTCTTCTTCGGCCCGGACGGCGAACGCCAGCCCGAGCGGGAGATCCGCGAGCGCAAGGCCAAGGAGATCTGCACAGCATGCCCTGTGCGCACGGAATGTCTCGACTACGCCATTTCGCGCCCCGAGAAGTACGGGACGTGGGGCGGACTGAACGAAGACGAGCGCGCCTCCGAGCGCCGGCGCCGCATGCGCCGCGCCAACGCCGCCTGAACCCGGCCGCGCGTTCGGGCACTCGACCACGGCACTCCTCGAATCCCGACCAGCCCCCGCAGCACCCAGCGGAACCCTCCCGCTCAACCGTGGCGCCCCGGCCTATGACAGGCCGAGGGCGCCGCGGTTTTGTTGGGTCGTCGCGGTTCCGGGGCGCTTTAGGCCGATGTCTTCCCTCGTCGCGTGGCGCTCCCTCGTACCTCGGTCGCACCCCGCTCCTCAGTCCAGACACCGGCGCGCCCCTCCACCGCGACTCCCGGAAACACCCCCTGGGGATGAGCTTCAAAACCCCCTCGGGTGACCGGCCTGCTTGTCCGGGCCCTGTGGTTCCGGCGGCACACCCTCGGGATGAGGCACAAACCCCCTGGGGATGAGCTTCAAAACCCCCTGGAGCAGGGGCGTGCGCCGCTGACCTGAGCGAAGAGGGGTAGTTGCAAACCCCCTCGGGTGCGGTCTCGTGGGTGTGGCCCCATCCCCTCGGGTTGCGCGGCGCTCCGTGGTTGCTTCGGGTTGTCGGGTCATTGGCGGTTTCGGCGGTGGGACTCGAACCACTCGGCGGCGGCTGTGCCCGCTGCGCGCCAGGCGTCGCCGCCCTCCGGCTCGTGCTCGGCGTGCGCGGCGACGCGCAGCTCGAATGGGCCGCCGAGGCGGCCCAGCGCCCACTCGGTGAGCTCGCGGACGAGGGGGTCGTTGCCCTCCACCAGCACCAGGACGGGAGCGCGGACCGCTGCGAGCCGGTTCTCGGCGAGATCGATCCGGCCGCCCTGCGCCACGACCGCGGCGACGTCGTCCGGGTGCCGCGCGGCCGCCACCAGCGCCGCGGCGGCGCCGGTACCCGAGCCGACCAGCCCGACCGGCCTGTCGGCCACAGCGGACGCCCGGCGCAGCCATCGCACCGCCGCGCCCAGCCGGTCCCCGAGCTCGTCCGGGCCGATACCGCCCGACGTGCCGTTCGCCCGCCGCCACTCCGACTCGGTGAACAGGTCCAGCAGCAGGGTGGCGTAGCCCGCCCGCCGCACGATGGCGGCCGCGGCGCGCTGCCGGGGGTCGTGCCGCCCGTGGCCGAGCGCGAACACCACGGCGCCGTGCAGGGACGGGGGCACGCTGAGGTCGCCGTCGAGGTGGACGTCGCCGCCCGCGCGGATGCGCACGCCCCGCTCGGAGTCGGACTCCGCTGCGGGCACCCGCTGCTCCGCCAGCACAGCGGTCACGTACTCGTCGGTGAGCTGGGTGAAGTCGCGGTACCACTCCCCCACCGCGTGGAAGTTCTCCGGGACGGTGAGGACCACCAGGTGGTCGGCTTCGGAGCGCAGCGCCCGGACCGCTCCCGGCGCGCCCACCGGCACGGCGAGGATCAGGCGGTTGGGCCGCTGCCGGCGCACCATGCGCAGCGCCGCGCGGGCGGTGCCGCCGGTGGCCGCGCCGTCGTCGACGACGATGACGTCGCGGCCCGTGAGGCGGGGCGACGGGTGCGACCCGCGGTAGGTCGCCAGCCGCCGGGCGAGCTCCGCGCGTTCGGCGCGGACGATGCCCGCGAGTTCGGCCCGGGACGTGCGCAGCCGCGCCAGCGCGTCGTCGTCGAAACTGACGTGGCCGTCCTCGGCGATGGCGCCCACACCGACCTCGGGCCGGTCGGGCAGGCCGATCTTGCGCACCATGAGGATGTCGAGCGGCACGCGCAGCCGCCGCGCCAGTTCGGCCCCCACCGGCACCCCGCCGCGGGGCAGGGCGACCACGATGGGGTCGGCCGCGGCGAAAGGGCGCGCCCGTTCAGCGAGCCGGCGCCCTGCCTCGGCCCTGTCGGCGAACGGAAGCGATACGGGAAGCGGATTCACGGCGACCTACCGCGTTCTTAGGGAAAGTGCCTTGGCCATACCCGTTCGGGGTCGGCGGCCAACCCCGGGACCGCGGCCATTCTCCCCGCCCGGCGCCGGGCGGCACCGGTGTCAGCTCACCGACTTGCGGAACTCGTCCTCGAGAACGGCCATGACCAGGGCGTCGTAACGGCGTCCCGCCCAGAGCAGGGTTTCGCGCAGCCGCCCCTCGACGGTGAAGCCGCACGCCCGGTAGGCGCTGATGGCGCGCATGTTGAACGAGTAGACCTCCAGCCACACGCGGTGCAACCCGAGGTTGTCGAAGGCGTGCGCCAGGACCAGCCGGGTGGCCTCCTTGCCGATGCCGTACCCGGTGAACTCGATGGACGCGAGGGAGATGCGGTATTCGGCGGTCTCGTTGTCGGGGTCGATGTCGACCAGCGCCAGCTCGCCGACGTAGCGCCCGCCGGGTTCCTCGGTGATGGCGAGGTCGAGCCGGTCGGTGCGGCCCTCCAGTCCGGCGCACCACTCCTCGACCTCGTCGGCGCCCGGCTTGCTGTGGGCGCCCCGCAGCCGCGCGACCTCGGCGTTGGCGATGGTGGCGTGGACGCCGTCGGCGTGCTCCTCAGTGAGGGGGACGAGTCGGACGTTCTCGCCGGTGAGGGTGGGCCGCTTCCGCAGGGCGTTGATGTCGATCATCCGTCGGTGGCTCCGGTCGTCCGTGTCAGGCCCTGCTGCCGGCGCGGGGAACGGCAGCCCATCCGTCCTGTCTATGCGGCGATGCGGGCCCCTGGCAAGCGGGGCCTGCGGCGGGACTCGTAGCATCGTCGGGTGCCCGCGCCAGGCGGCGCGCGACGAGCGATGGAGGCCGCGTGAGCGCGAACCCGCAGACCGCCGCGACCACGGACCCGGTGGCGCGGCGCGCACGTGCCGCAGTCGCGGCGCTGTTCCTCGCCAACGGCTTCACTGTGACCAACATCGTGCCGTGGTGGCCCGTCCTCAAGGACACCCTGCACCTGTCCAATACCGCCGTGGGGACCGCTATTGCGGCGATGCCGTTCGGGGCGCTCGCTCTCGGGATGCTCGCGGGCCCGCTCATCGCGCGCTTCGGCAGCGCGCGCGTCTCGGTCGTCACCGGGCTGCTGGCGGCGTTGACGCTGCCGCTGGTGTCCCTTGCACCGGGCTGGTGGGCGCTCGCGATGGCGATGTTCGTCCTGGGCACCATGGACACCTGGATGGACTCCGCGATGAACGCCCACGGCCTGCGCGTGCAGCGCCGCTACGGGCGCACGATCATCAACACCTTCCACGCGGTGTGGAGCATCGGCGCGGTCGCGGGCGGACTCACGGGCACCGCGATGTCGGCCCTCGGCGTCCCGATGGCGGCCCACCTCGCGGGCGTGACGGTGCTGCTGATCGCCGTGACGCTGGGCAGCTACCGGTTCCTGCTCACCGGCCCGGAGCACGCCGAGCGCTCCGAGGAGAGCCACACGCCGACCGCGCGGGAGGTCCGCCGGCTCATCGGCAAGGCGGCGGGGACGCTCGTCGCCCTCAGCGCGCTGCTGATGATGGCCGGCGCGATCGAGGACTCCGCCGCCGCGTGGGGCGCCGTGTACATGCGCGACCAGTTCGCGGCCCCGGCGGTGCTGGTCGGGCTGCCGTTCGTGGTGTGCCAGGCGATGATGACGATCGGCCGGCTGTTCGGCGACCGGCTGACCGACCGGTTCGGCGCTGTCACGGTGACCCGCGCCGGGATGGTGATCGCCGCAGTGGGGCTGGGCTTCGCGCTGCTGGTGCCGCATCCGCTGACGACCATCGCGGGGTTCGGCCTTTCGGGGCTGGGGGTGGCGGTGCTGTTCCCGCTGGCGCTGGCCGCCGCTGGGGAGATCCCCGGCGTCCGCAGCGGCGACGGCGTCGCGATCACCGCGTGGCTGGGGCGGGTGGGCTTCCTCGCGTTCCCGCCGCTGATCGGGCTGATCGCCGACGCGAGTTCGCTGCGCATGGGCCTGTGGGCGATCCCGGTCGCGGCGGTCCTGGCGTTCGTCCTCGCGCGGCCGCTGCGCCGCGCGGCGCGCGAGCACGCCTGAGCGGCGCCCGCTCAGGCTCCGGGGCAGGCGGCGAGCATGCCGGTCAGGGCGTCGCGGTCGCTCTTTCCGACCGGGAGGCCGTACTCGTCGAGCACCCGGATGTAGACGACCGCGTAGCGGCAGCGGCCGCCGTCGAAGGGCATCCATTCGCCGGGGCCGGAGTCGCCCTTGGACATGTTCGCCGGGCCGTCGGAGGCGAGGAGGTTCGCCGGGTCGTTGGCGAAGGTGACGCGGCGGTCGCGGTCCCAGTCGTCGGCGCCCATCTGCCAGGCGAGCGACAGGGGGACGACGTGGTCGATCTGCACGGTGCGCGGGCTGCTCCGGTCGAACGCGATGCGCTTGCCGGTGTAGGGGTCGTCGAGGAACCCGCTCCGGACGGCGCAGTCCCTGCCGATGTCCGTCTCGACGAGGTCGCGGGTGAGGATGTCGTTGCGGGTGGAGCACCCGTTGTCGTCGGTGTCGACCCAGCCGGAGCCGAACTCGTCGCGGTCGTACTTCTCGGTGCGGTCCGCCCGGCCGGACGGTACCGACCGCAGGGCGGCCCGCGCGGCGTCGGCCTCGGCGGCGGTGACCCGGTCGCCGCCCGCGGCGGAGGGCGCGGGGTCGGGCCCGCCGGAGGCCGGCGGGGTTTCGGGGCCGCCGCTGAGCAGGACCGCGGCGGCCACCGCCGTCGCGGCGGTGGCGACGGCCGCGGCGGCGATGCCGCGGTTCCGGACCCGGCGGCCGGTCGGCTTGCGGGGGGATCGGTTCACGGTGCACACCCGGGTGGTGCGGGGAGGTGGGTCACGGGTCGCAGCGCGGGCGGGGCGCTGATACGCGGGGGCCGTACAAGGGAGGTCGTCTAGGACGATACGCCGCATTCCGGCACGAGGCGTACGGCCTGCCGCTCCGGGCTGGGTGCCAGGGGGCCGAAACGGTCCACGGCTGCCGTGTCGAGTGGCGTGCGGTGCTACCGGGCGGGGGTCTGCGCGCCGCCGTGGTCGCCGTGCGGGTCGGCGCCCCTGCCGTTGTCGGGCGGCGCCGCGGGCTCGGCCGCGCCGCCGCCGTCGCCCGGGTCGGGTGCGGGGGGCCGCTGCGATCCGGCCTGCCCGTCGAGGCGGCCCGCCGCTTCGGCACCGCTGCGGACGCCGTCGCCGCTCGGCCGGGGCGGCGCGGGGGGCTCCTGTGCGGGGAGCGGGGTCCGGCGGGCGGGCGGCTCGGCCGCGCCGTCGGGGCGGGGCGGGGCGGCGCCGTCGCCGGGCTCCGCGCGGCCGTCCCCGTCGCGCTGCGCCCGCGTCCCCGCCTGCTCCGCCGGTGCCGTCTCGCGGGGTGCCGTCTCCCCCGGCTCCTGCGGCGCTGCCGGCTCCTCCTCCGGATCCCGTGTCCCGGTCGCCTCGGCCTCGTGGGGTTCCGTGGCCGGGGGCGCGTCCTCGTCGTCGCCCTGATCGCCGGGGTCCGCGTCGGCCGCGGTGACGTTTTGCAGGGCCCGCTCGTGGCGCTCGACGACGCGGCGGGAGCGGGCGTGGCGCCGCGCCGCGATGGCGGCGCGCGCCGACGCGGTCTCGGGGGTCGGCCACATGGCGTCGATCTCGGCGTTCAGCGAGCTGCCGATGAGCACGGCCAGCGCCATGACGTACAGCCACGCCAGGATGATGATCGGCGCCGCGAGCGAGCCGTAGACCGTGACCTCGCCGAACGAGGCGTCGAGGTAGACGCGCAGGCCGACCGAGCCGAACATCAGGATGAGCACGGCCACGAGCGCGCCGGGCAGGTGCCGCCACAGCGGCGTGTGCACGGGGACGCTGAGCGCGTAGAGCACCACGATGCACGCGAGGGAGAGCAGCCCCACGATCGGCCAGTAGCTGAGGTGCATGTAGGGGGCCGTCATGGGGAGCAGCCGTTCGAGCAGGTCGGGCCCTGCGACGACCACGGGCAGGACGACCAGGCCGAACAGCAGCCCGCCGAGGTAGGCGACGAACGCGAGCGCCCGGTGCCAGATGAAGCCGCGCAGGTCCTCCAGCCCGTAGGAGATCGTGATCGCCTCGATGAACACGCTCATCGCGCGCGAGCCCGACCAGAGCGACACCAGGAAGGACACCGAGAGGAGGCCGCCTTGGGCGCCGCGGATGAAGTCGTCCACGAGGGGGGTCACCAGGGTGTCGACCGTGTTGGACGTGAGGGCCTTCGCGGCGAGGTCGAGGATCCAGGCGCGGATGTCGAGGACGGTGCGGGCGCCGAGGACCGAGCGCAGGTGGCCGAGGGTGCCGACGAGCCCGAGGAGCAGCGCGGGCAGCGACAGCAGGGCGAAGAACGCGGATTCGGCCGCCAGGCCGAGGACGCGGGTGCGGTACGCGGACATGGTGGTGCGCACGATGAGGGTCGCGGCGGCCCCCGGGATGCGGTGGCGGGTCCGCCATTGCCGCGCGGCCTCGATCAGCCGTTCCAGGAGGGTACCCACATCGTCCACGGTAAACGCAGGGTGCGCGCCGCCGGGAGGGGCTCGCGGTCGGTGCCGATTAGATGGCAAAACGTGATCGATATACCTACTATTGTGGTAGGTTATATATGTTATACGTGATGCGCTTCACCCGCGCTCCCGCCCGCACGCACCTGGACAAAGCTCCGGCGCGCATGCCATCGTCAAAGACATGTTCGCTGCCCTCGACCCGATGCTCTGCGCGCGCCTGCACGTAGATCTTCTTCGGGTCCGCAGCGCCATCTGTCGCAACGTAGGTTGACCCCGCTGCCGCATGCCCTCTTTCAGCCCTGCATTCAGGGCCGCGCGGCGCCGACGTTCGCTCTCACTCCCGTTCTGACCAACCACGGTTCCCGCCACGACGACGTGCGGAACTCGGGGTCGGTGCGGCGTGGGGACCCGTCGGCGGGCGCGTCCCGCGATCCGCTCGGAGGACCCCGCGATGCCTCCCGCATCCGCAACGACCGATCCCAAGAAGACCCGCCCCCGCAAGGGCGAAGGCCAGTGGGCTCTCGGCTACCGCGAGCCGCTGAACAAGAACGAGGAGAACAAGAAGAACGACGACGGGCTCAATTGCGCCCAGCGCATCATCGACGTCTACTCCAAGGCCGGTTTCGACTCCATCGACCCCGCCGACCTCCGCGGGCGTTTCCGCTGGTACGGCCTTTACACCCAGCGCGCCCCCGGTATCGACGGCGGTAAGACCGCCGTCCTCGAACCCGAGGAGCTGGACGACCGCTACTTCATGCTGCGCATCCGCATCGACGGCGGCCAGCTCAGCGTCGCCCAGCTGCGCGCCGTCGCCGAGATCTCCACGGAGTACGGCCGCGACACCGCCGACATCACCGACCGCCAGAACGTCCAGCTGCACTGGGTGCGCATCGAGGACGTCCCCGCCATCTGGGAGAAGCTGGAGTCGGTGGGGCTGTCCACCACCGAGGCGTGCGGCGACACCCCGCGGGTCATCCTCGGCTGCCCGCTCGCCGGCATCGACGTCGACGAGGTCCTCGACGCGAGCGAGCAGATCCAGCAGGTCTACGACGACCACATCGGGTCCCCGCTGTTCTCCAACCTGCCGCGCAAGTTCAAGAGCTCCATCGCGGGCTGCTCGGTGTACTGCGTCAACCACGAGATCAACGACGTCGCGTTCGTCGGCGTGACCGGCCCCGACGGCACGCCGGGCTACGACCTGTTCGTCGGCGGCGGGCTCTCCACCAACCCGATGTTCGCCAAGCGGCTGGGCACCTTCGTCCGCCCGGACCAGCTCAGCGACGTGTGGGCGGGGGTCTGCGGGATCTTCCGCGACTACGGCTACCGCCGGCTGCGGCACCGGGCCCGCATCAAGTTCCTGATCAAGGACTGGGGCCCGGCGAAGTTCCGCGAGGTGCTGGAGAAGGACTACCTCGACTACGCGCTCCCCGACGGGCCGGCCCCCGACCTCGACCCGGGCCTGCGCCGCGACCACATCGGCGTGCACCGCCAGCGCGACGGCCGCAACTACGTCGGGTTCGCCCCGAAGGTCGGCCGGGTGTCAGGGAGCACGCTGTCGCGCATCGCCGACATCGCCGAGGCGCACGGGTCGGACCGCATCCGCACCACCGCCGACCAGAAGCTCGTGGTGCTCGACATCACCGACGACCTGGTCGAGCCGATCACCGCGCAGCTGGAGGACGCGGGGCTGGCGGTGCGGCCCAGCGTGTTCCGCCGCCAGACCATGGCCTGCACCGGCATCGAGTTCTGCAAGCTCGCGATCGTCGAGACCAAGGCGCGCGGCGAGCGGCTCATCGAGGAGCTGGAGCAGCGGCTGCCCGACTTCCCCGAGCCCGTCAGCATCAACATCAACGGCTGCCCCAACTCCTGCGCCCGCATCCAGGTCGCCGACATCGGGCTGAAGGGCCAGCTCGTCACCGACGACGACGGCAACCACGTCGAAGGCTTCCAGGTGCACCTGGGCGGCGCCATGGGCCACAACGCGGCGTTCGGCCGCAAGGTCCGTGGCCTGAAGACCACCTCCGAGGGGCTGCCCGACTACATCGAGCGGGTCCTGCGGCGCTTCCAGGAGCAGAAGGCCGACGGCGAGGCGTTCGCGCAGTGGGTCGTCCGCGCAGAGGACGGTGACCTGTCATGAGACCGGGACGCAGCGGGACCGTCCGGACCGGGGCGGGGGTGCCGGCATGAGCGCCAGAGCAGCCCCGTTCTACTGCCCGTTCTGCGGCGACGAGGACCTCGAACCGCACGAGGGCGACGGTGCGGGCGGCGAAGGCTACGCGTGGGCGTGCGGCGCCTGCGCGCGGGTGTTCAAGGTGAAGTTCGTCGGCCTGCGCGCGGCCTCCCTCGCCGCAGTCGACAGTGCTACAGAATCGACCGCCACACGGACGGGTGAGGACGCGTGAGCATCACACTTGACGGGGCCGCGCTGGCGGCCCGGGCAGCGGACGACCTGGAGGAGGCGACCGCCCAGGAGATCATCGCCTGGGCGGCCGAGACCTTCGGCGACCGGCTGTGCATGACCTCCTCGATGGCCGACGCGCTCATGGTCGACCTGGTCTCCGCCGTGGTCCCCGGCCTGGACGTGATCTTCCTCGACACCGGGTACCACTTCGCCGAGACCATCGGCACCCGCGACGCCGTCGCGGCGTCCTACGACATCAACCTGATCAACGTGGTCCCGCGCCGCACCGTTGACGAGCAGGACAGCGAACTCGGCCCGCGGCTGCACGGCCGCGACCCCGGCATCTGCTGCCACCTGCGCAAGGTGGAGCCGTTGCAGCGGGCGCTGGAGCCCTACGACGCCTGGCTGAGCGGGCTGCGCCGCGACGAGTCCGCGACCCGCCGCACCACCGGCGTCGTCGAGTGGAACCCCCGCAAGAAGATGGTCAAGGTCAACCCGATCGCCCGCTGGACCCGCGCCGACGTGGACGCCTACATCGACGCCCACAACGTCCTCGTGAACCCGTTGCAGTTCGACGGCTACCCCTCGATCGGCTGCGCGCCCTGCACCCGCAGGGTCGAACCGGGCGCCGACCCGCGCAGCGGGCGCTGGGCCGGTACCGGCAAGACCGAATGCGGAATCCACCTGTGAGCGGGCACGGCGCGCCGGTCCCGCTGGTGGCGGTCGCGCACGGCAGCCGCGACGAGCGGTCGGCGCAGGCGGTCGAGGCGCTGTTCGCGCGGGTGCGGCGGCTGCGCCCGGACGTGGACGTCCGGGTGGCCTACCTGGACCACGTGTCGCCCTCCCCCGCTGCGGCGCTCGCCGACCTGGCGGGGCGCGGGGCCGGCGAGGTGGTGGTGCTCCCCGCGCTGCTGACCGCGGCGTTCCACAGCAAGACCGACCTGCCCGCGGCCCTCGCGCAGGTCCGAGCCGACTACCCGTGGCTGAAGGTCCGCTACGGCGACACGCTCGGGCCGCACCCGCTGCTGCTCGACGCGGTGGAGCGGCGCCTCGCCCAGGCGGGCGCCGCGGCGGCGCCCGACACCGGGCTGGTGCTGGTGTCGGCGGGGTCCAGCGACCCCGAGGCGAACGGCGTCATCGCGTCCATGGCCGACGCGCTGGCGGCCCGGGCGCCGTGGCACAGCGTGGTGCCCGCCTACGCCTCGGCCGCGGCCCCCGCACCAGGGCGCGCGGTCGCCGCCCTGCGCGACCGGGGCGCGGCGCGGGTGGCGGTCGCCGGGTACCTGCTCGCGCCGGGGTTCTTCGCCGACCGGGTCGCCGACCAGGCGTTCGCGGAAGGCGCCGCGGCGGTGTCGGCGCCGCTGGGCGACGCCCCGGAACTCGCCCGCGTCGCCCTGCAACGCTACGAGGAGGCCCTGCGCACCGCCCCGGTCACCGTCCCCTGACCCCGGATCCAGGCGACCCTGGGCACAGTGGGTGGCTGCCGCCGGGTGCTTCGCATCCGCGACGGCAGCCCACCCTCTCCGCGCAGGCCACCAGGCGTGCGGCACCACCCACCCCCTCCGGCAAGGTCGCCGGGCGCGTGTGAACACCCTCGCGCCCGTTGGGTCGACGGGGTGGTGCGTCGTCAGGCGAGGTAGTCGCGCAGGACGATCGCCTGGTTGTGCTCGGTGTCGCGCGCGGCGTAGAGCAGGGTGATGTGGTCGTGGTCGCGGGCGAGGTCGCGCAGCTCCTTCGCGCCGCCGTTGCCGTCGAGTTCGGCGCGGTAGCGGCGGGCGAACTCCGCGAAGCGTTCGGGACGGTGGCCGAACCACGTCCGCAGCGGATCCGAGGGCGCGACGTCGCGCAGCCACTCGTCGACGGCCGCCTTCTCCTTCGACAGCCCGCGCGGCCACAGCCGGTCGACCAGCACCCGGTGGCCGTCGCTCTTCTCGGGGTCGTCGTACACCCGTTTGACATCAATGCCCATGCAGCGGCTCCTACCCAGCGTGACGGCGTTGGCACCTCCCGATAGCGGCGCAGTGCCCCGACCGGCCCGCCCGGCGCCAGGCCGCCCGCCCGCGTCCCCGCCCCACTGGGGTCGCCGCCGCGCCGCTACGCTTGCCGGAACCCGGAACCGAACCGGGTTCGGTCCGTTGTCGCGTCAGGGAGCCGTCCATGCCCGCCACCCACGAAGTGCTCAACCAGCCGCCGCCGCTGGAGGACTTCGCCGCAGGAGACGACCCCGCGCTGCTCGACGGCCTGGAACGCGAAGGCGGCGGGTGGGCCGCCGACGACGTGCGGACCCTCGGCCGGCTGGCCGGCAGCGCCCAGGCGCGGAGCTGGGCGGAGCAGGCGAACGCCAACCCGCCGGTGCTGCGCACCCACGACCGCTACGGCAACCGCGTGGACGAGGTCGACTTCCACCCCGCCTGGCACGTGCTGCTCGACACCGCCGTCAGCAACGGCGTGCACGCTGCGCCGTGGGCCGACGCCCGGCCCGGCGCGCACGTGGCGCGCGCCGCGAAGTTCTTCGTGTGGTCGCAGACCGAGGCCGGGCACGGCTGCCCCGTCTCCATGACCTACGCCGCGGTCCCGGCGCTGCGGCACTCCCCCGGCCTCGCGGCCCGGTTCGAGCCGCTGCTCACCGCCGCCGCCTACGACTTCGGGCCGCGGCCGCCGGAGTCGAAGCGGGGGCTGCTGGCGGGGATGTCGATGACGGAGAAGCAGGGCGGCTCCGATGTTCGCGCCAACACCACGCGCGCCGTCCCCACCGACGCGGGCGAGTACCTGCTGACCGGGCACAAGTGGTTCACCTCCGCACCCATGGGCGACGTGTTCCTCACCCTGGCCCAGGCCCCCGAGGGGCTCACGTGCTTCCTCGTGCCGCGCGTCCTCGACGACGGCGGCCGCAACGCCCTGACGATCCAGCGGCTGAAGGACAAGCTCGGCAACCGATCCAACGCCTCGGCCGAGCTGGAGTACGACCGGGCGGTCGGGTGGGTGGTCGGCGAGCCCGGCCGCGGCGTCCACACCATCATCGACATGGTCGGCGCCACCCGGCTCGACTGCGTCACCGGCTCCGCTGCGGGCGCGCGGGCCGGGCTGGTGCAGGCGCTGCATCACGCGCGGCACCGCTCCGCGTTCGGCCACCCCCTCATCGAGCAGCCCCTCATGCGCAACGTCCTCGCCGACCTGGCGCTGGAGTCCGAGGCCGCGACGGCGCTCGCGCTGCGCCTCGCCGGGGCCGCCGACCGCGCCGCCCGCGGCGACGGCGCCGAAGCGGCGTTCCGCCGGATCGCCGTCGCCGCCGGCAAGTTCTGGGTGACCAAGCGGCTGCCCGCGCACGCGGCCGAGGCGCTGGAATGCCTGGGCGGCAACGGATTCATCGAGGAGTCGGGGATGCCGCGCCTGTTCAGGGAGTCGCCGCTCAACTCCATCTGGGAGGGGTCCGGCAACGTCGCGGCGCTCGACGTGCTGCGCGCCGTCGCCAAGGAGCCCGAGTGCGCCGAGGCGCTGTTCGCCGAGATCGCCCTCGCCGAAGGCGCCGACCCGCGCGTGGACGCCGCCGCGGCGCGGCTGCGCGCGGAGCTCGCCGACCCCGAGGACGCGGAGTTCCGCGCCCGCTCGCTGGTGGCGCTCATGGCGCTGACCCTCCAGGCGTCGCTGCTGGTCCGGTTCGCGCCCGAAGCGGTCGCCGACGCGTTCGCGGCGTCGCGGCTCGGCGGCGGGGGCCCGGTGTTCGGCTCGCTGCCGCGCGGCACCGGCACCGCGGCGATCCTGGAGCGCGCCATGCCGCGGACCTGAGGCGGGCCGCGGGGGCCGGGCGCGTCCGAAAACGACGCTCCCTGGTGGCGCGCGCCGCGATGCGGGGCACGATCGCGTGTCGATCGCCAGGTCGGGGCATATTCCATGGAATATGGCGGAACAACCAATCCGGCACGAACGACCCGACGGCCCGGCAGCGGACCCGTTCCCTGGACCGGCCCGTCCCGGGAGACAGGCGGCGCGCATGCGAGAAGTGTGGCCCGGGGCCTCCTACCCCCTCGGCGCGACCTACGACGGATCCGGGACGAACTTCTCCCTCTTCTCCGAGGCCGCCGAACGCGTCGAGCTGTGCCTCTTCGACGATTCGGGCGCCGAAACCCGCATACCGCTCACCGAGAACGACGGGTTCGTGTGGCACTGCCTGCTCCCCGGTGTGGGGCCGGGGCAGCGCTACGGGTACCGGGTGCACGGCCCCTACGACCCGGCGAACGGGCTGCGCTGCAATCCGGCGAAGCTGCTCGTCGACCCCTACGCCAAGGCCGTCGACGGCGACCTCGTCTGGCACGAGTCGCTGTTCGGCCACGACTTCGGCGACCCCTCGGCGCTGAACTCCGGCGACAGCGCCCCCTACGTCCCCAAGTGCGTCGTGGTGAGCCCGTTCTTCGACTGGGGCAACGAGAACCGGCCCGACGTCCCCTACCACGAGACCGTCATCTACGAGGCGCACGTGCGCGGCCTGACGATGCGCCACCCCGCGGTGCCCGAGCACCAGCGCGGCACCTACGCCGGGCTGGCCCACCCGGCCGTGGTCGAGTACCTGGCGTCGCTGGGGGTCACCGCGGTGGAGCTGATGCCGGTGCACCACCACGTGCCCGAGCACGCGCTGGTGGCGCGCGGGCTGACCAACTACTGGGGCTACAACACGCTGGCGTTCCTCGCCCCGCACGGCGGGTACGCGGCGAACCCCGCCGGCGGTCGGCAGGTCCAGGAGTTCAAGTCGATGGTGCGCTCCCTGCACGAGGCGGGGATCGAGGTCATCCTGGACGTGGTGTACAACCACACCGCCGAGGGCGACCACCTCGGGCCCACGCTGTCGTGGCGCGGCATCGACAACCTCACCTACTACCGGGTGCGCGACGACGACCGGCGCTACCACCTCGACTACACGGGCTGCGGCAACAGCCTCAACGTGCGCCACCCCCATTCGCTGCAACTGATCATGGACTCGCTGCGGTACTGGGTGCTGGAGATGCACGTCGACGGGTTCCGCTTCGACCTCGCCTCGGCGCTGGCGCGCGAGTTCCACGACGTCGACCGGCTCAGCACCTTCTTCGACATCGTCCAGCAGGACCCGGTGATCTCCCAGGTCAAGCTGATCGCCGAGCCGTGGGACGTGGGCCCCGGCGGCTACCAGGTCGGCAACTTCCCGCCGCTGTGGACCGAGTGGAACGGCAAGTACCGCGACACCGTCCGCGACTTCTGGCGCGGCGTCCCGGTCCTGCCCGAACTGGCCTCCCGCCTGTCGGGCTCCAGCGACCTCTACCAGGACGACGGGCGCCGCCCCGGAGCCTCCATCAACTTCGTCACCTGCCACGACGGATTCACAATGGCCGACCTGGTCGCCTACGAGCACAAGCACAACGACGCCAACGGGGAGGACAACCGCGACGGCACCGACGACAACCGGTCCTGCAACCACGGCGCCGAAGGGCCCACCGACGACGCCGCCGTCCTCGCGCTGCGCCGCCGCCAGATGCGCAACCTCCTGGCGACCCTCTACTGCTCGCAGGGCGTGGTGATGCTCTCGCACGGCGACGAGATCGCCCGCACCCAGCACGGCAACAACAACGCCTACTGCCAGGACAACGAGACCTCCTGGGTGGACTTCGACCGGATGGCGCACGAGGGCGACCTGCTGGAGTTCGTGCGCCGCCTGGCCCGGCTGCGCAGCGAGCACCCGGTGTTCCGCCGCCGCCGCTTCTTCAACGGGCACGTGCGCGGCGCGGAGCTGCGCGACATCGCGTGGCTGCGCCCCGACGGCGCGCGGATGGCCGACGACGACTGGGGCGACGGCGCCCGGGCGCTCGCGGTGTTCCTCAACGGCGACGCCATCACCGAGCCCGACCCCCGCGGGCGGCCGGTCCGCGACGACTCGTTCCTGCTGCTGCTCAACGCCTGCCACACGGCCATGGACTTCACCCTGCCCGGGCCGGACTACGGCGCCGAGTGGGAGGCCGTGATCGACACCGCCGACACCGACGTGGCGGGCCGGCCGCGCGTCGGCGGTACCGACACGGTCCGGCTGACCGACCGCGCCCTGCTGCTGCTGCGCCGCGCGCCGCGCCTGCCGCAGAACGGCGCGATCGACGGGTGGCCGTCCTGACCTGCAGCCCTGTCGATTACTCCGGGCAAATCGCATCAAATGCGGTGAAAGCAAAATGTAAGTAATGAAATCGCAACCACCGCAGGGCGCGTTCCCCGGCGGATCCGGTCGCGCGGGCGCGTTGACTGTCCTCGTCGGCCGCGAGGGGCGGCCGCCAGGGGGGACGCCATGACGGAGATCGACCACTTCACCTACGGCCTGTGGACGCCGGGCCTCGCCTACGCCGTGTCGTTCATCGGCTCGCTGCTGGGGCTCGGCGGCGCCGCCCAGGCACTGACATCGCACGGCCCGAACCGGGTCGGCTGGCTCGCCATGGGCGCCGTCTCCCTGGGCGGCACCGGGATCTGGGCGATGCACTTCATCGCGATGCTCGGCTTCTCGGTGCGGGGCGCGCCCCTGCGCTACGACGTCCTGCTGACGGTCGCCAGCGCGGTGCTCGCCATCGCGGTCGTCGCCGTGGGGCTCACGCTCGTCACGCGCGCGCCGCGCAGCGTCCTCGCGCTGGTGAGCGGCGGGGCGGTCACCGGAGCGGGCGTCGCCGCCATGCACTACACCGGCATGGCGTCGATGCGGGTCGCGGTGCCGCTGCACCACGACCCGCGCTACGCCGCGGCGGCGATCGCGATCGCCGTGGTCGCGTCCACCGCGGCCCTGTGGGCGGCGACCCGGGTCAGCGGCGGGCTCGCCACCACGGGGGCGTCCCTGGTGATGGCGGCGGCGGTGTGCGCGATGCACTACACCGGCATGGCGGGCATGAGCGTCGGCGGCGGCGACCACGGCATGGCCCACGGCACGCCCGAGACCCCGTCGGGCGCCTCGATCATGGACTTCTTCCTCCCGCTGTACGCGGTGGTCGGGCTCGTCACCCTCGTCTTCGCGGTGATCCTGGTGTCGGTCCGCGCCGACCGCGCCGACCGGGACGACTCCCGCCCGGCCGCGGCGCCGCGCGCCGACGCCGCCCCGGCCGGCGGCGCGGCGTCGGTGTTCACCCCGCCCCCGAAGCGCGGCGGCGCGGACCCCGGCACGCACCCGCGCACCGGGCAGCGCCGCCCCGGCGGCCCCGCATAGGGTCAAGACCATGGACAACGCCGACCGCCCGCTCTTCCGCCGCCTGCTGCCCGGCGCCGGTACCGACGTCGACCTCGCCGCGGCCTACGCCTACCCGCCGTCCCGCGACCGGCCGTTCGTCCGCGCGAACATGGTCGCCGCGGTCGACGGCGGCGCGTGGGGGCCCTCCGGGCGCACCAGGGAGCTGTCCTCGGCCCCCGACCGCGCCGTCATGGGGGTGCTGCGCGCGCTCTGCGACGTCGTCCTCGCCGGGGCGGCGACCGCGCGGATCGAGGGCTACCGGCCCGTGCGCGAGCGCGAGGTGTGGCGCGAACTGCGCGAGGGCCGCCCCGCGACCCCGCCCGTCGCCGTGGTGACCCGCACCCTCGACGTCCACCCCGACCTGCTGGCCGGCGCGCCCCCGCACGCCCGGACGATCGTGCTCACCACCGAGTCCGCGCCGGCCGACCGCCGCAAGGCCGCCGCGGAGCACGCCGACGTGGTGGTCGCCGGCGAGGACAGCGTGCGGCCCGAGGCGATCGTGCACGCCCTGGGAGAGCGCGGGCTCGGCCGCGTCCTCACCGAGGGCGGCCCGCACCTGCTGGCTGAGCTCGCATCGGCCGACCTGCTCGACGAACTGTGCCTCACCCTCAGCCCGCACCTCAGCGGCCCCGGAGCCTCGCGCATCGTCGCGGGCGACTCCCCCGCGCATGCGCGCGACCTGCGGCTCGACCAGCTCCTGGAGTCGTCGGGGGCACTGTTCCTGCGCTACACACGCGGCTGATCCCGGCCCCCGCGCCCACCAGGGCACAATTCAGACGGCCGATTCGGGCCTGCGCAATCAGTGCATAAAACAACCCTCTTGCGGACATACCCCGTGTACGGGTCGCAGGCGACCGGGGCCGGGCGCCCGAATCCCCCGGGCCGACCCTCGGCGACCCGTGCGACCGCTCACCGGGCGAGAGGAAGAACGCAGTGCCCACCTCCGAAGACGGGCAGGGGTCAACACCGGTCTACCGGACCATCGCCGCGGCGCTCCGCGCGGCGATCGCGTCGGGCGACCTGGCCGACGGCGACCGGATTCCCGGTGAGAACGCCCTGATGAAACGGTACGGCGTGGCCCGCGCCACCGCCCGCCAGGCGCTCTCGATGCTGATCAACGAAGGGATCGTGACCGCGGTGCGCGGGTCGGGCGTGTACGTGCGGTCCTTCAAGCCGCTGCGCCGCCACGGCCCGAACCGCCTCTCCCGCGAACTGTGGGGCGCCGGCCGCGCCATCTGGCAGGCCGACACCGCCGACCGCGGCTACACCACCGACCGGATCCGGATCGCGACCGCCGACCCGCCCGGCCACGTGGCGCGCGCCCTCGCCCTCGCCGACAGCGACCGCGTGCTGCTGCGGAGCCGCCGCTACTCCCTCGACGGGCGCCCGGTGCAGCTGGCGACGTCGTTCCTGCCCGCGGCGATCGCGGCGGGCACCCGCATCGCCGAGGACGACACCGGGCCCGGCGGCATCTACGCCCGGCTGGCCGAAATGGGTCACCCGCCCGCCCACTTCACCGAGGAGATCCGGGTCCGCATGCCCGCGCCGGAGGAGGCCGAGGCGCTGGACCTCGGGCCGGGCGTGCCGGTGCTCGCCGTGGTCCGCACCGCGCTGACCGCGGACCACGACCCGGTGGAGGTCAACGAGATGACCCTCGACGGGTCGGCCTACGTCCTCCAGTACGACTTCGACGCCTGAAGCGCCGCCTGCCGCGGCGGCGGGGCGGCCGCGGCCCCGCTCCTGCGCCCCCGCCGCCGCCCCGGCACCACCGCCCACCGGGGCGGCCGCGCGGCTTTGCCCGATACCGGGTAGCGTCCGTGTACATGAGCGACGAGACATCCGGGCGGGTCCGCAAGTCCGACGAGGAGTGGCGGTCGCTGCTGAACCCGAAGGAGTTCGCCGTACTCCGCGCGTCCGCGACCGAGCCGGCGTGGACCGGCGAGTACGTGTCGACCACCGCCGCAGGGGTGTACCGTTGCCGGGCCTGCGGTGCGGAGCTGTTCCGCTCCACTGAGAAGTTCGAATCGCACTGCGGGTGGCCGAGTTTCTTCGACCCCGCGGCGTCCTCAGCGGTCACCCTGCACGAAGACGCCACGCTCGGCACGGTCCGCACCGAGGTGCGGTGCGCGGCATGCGAATCCCACCTGGGGCATGTGTTCCGCGGGGAGGGCCACCCCACTCCCACGGACGAGCGGTACTGCATCAATTCGATCGCCCTCACCCTGGAGGCTGACGACCCAGTGTCATAGCATCCTCGTTCATCGGCCCGGCCCTCGCCGGACCGCCCGTCCTGCCGCGACCTCGCCGGACGGGGCCGCCTTCGCGCGGAAACCATGTGAACATGGATCGCGGGCCTCCTCCCCGGGTCCCGTGCCGTACCGGCTCCACCGGCTTCTACCGGCCTTTACCGGCTTTTGAACTGAAAGCTCCCAATGACCGACGACAACTATTCCGTCGACCACCACCGCCCGCGCGTCCGCATGGCGCGCGGCTCGGCGCCGTGGCTGCTGCCCGCGTGCGCACTCGCGGGCGCCGCCGTCATCGCGGCCCGCGGCTCGCGCACCCGCGCGGCCCTGGCGGCACCGGCGGTCGGCCTGGCCGCGGGCATGGCATGGTTCTTCCGCGACCCCGAGCGCGGACCCGCCACCGGCCGGTTCATCTCCGCGGCCGACGGCGTCGTGCAGTCCGTCGAGGCCCAGCCCGACGGCACGACCCGCGTCGCCGTATTCATGAACCCGCTCAACGTGCACGTGAACCGCGCCCCTATCGCGGGCATCGTGACCGGCATCGAGCACCGCCCCGGGGGCTTTCGACCTGCTTTCGACAAGGACAGCGAGCGTAATGAACGCGTCATCTGGACCTTTGAAACCGAGATCGGTGAGGTCACGGTCATCCAAATCGCCGGGGCGATGGTCCGGCGGATCGTCCCGTATTTCGCTCAAGGGCAGAAAGTGGAGCAGGGCGAGAGGATCGGTCTCATCCGGTTCGGATCACGCGTCGACGTCTACCTGCCGGCCGGAGTCACCCCGGCGGTGGAGGTCGGTCAGAAGGTTCGTGCCGGGGAAACCCGCCTTGACAGCGACTGACCAAGTGGTCGCCGGCACCGCGCCCGCCGGTGCCGTCGGCGGGGAACCCGCGCCGCGCATGCGGCTCGTCCTCGCCGACTACCTCACACTCGGCAACGCCCTGTGCGGGTTCATGGCGGTGTGGCACCTCGCCGCCGCCCAGGTCGGCCAGATCGCCGCGGGCATCTCCGGCCCGCTGGGCCGCAGCGAACTCGCCGTCGCGGTCATCCTGCTGCTCCTCGCCGCGGCGTTCGACCTGTTCGACGGCCGGGTGGCGCGCAAGCTCGGCGGCAGCGGCATGGGCGCCGAGCTCGACAACCTCGCCGACGTCATCAGCTTCGGCTTCGCGCCCGCGTTCTTCGTCGTCACCTGGGGCACCCTCGGCCCCGAGGACCGCAGCGTGCTCCCCCTCGTCGCCGCGGCCGCCGTCCTCCTCGCGGTCGTGGTGCGCCTGGCGCGCTTCTCCTGCCAGACCCCGGCGAACGACAACTTCACCGGCATGCCGTGCCCGTTCGGCGCGATGGCTGTCATCACCGTCGTGCTGCTCGACCCCCCGCTCTACGTCGGCATCGGCGCCGTGCTGCTCATCGCCTGGCTGATGGTCAGCCAGGTCGAGTACCCCAAGCCGCGCGGCCGCACCGCCTACATGGTGCTCGCCTGGATCATGGTCAGCGTGGCGTGCCTGGCCGGGTGGGCCATGGACGCCCCCATGGCCGACGCGCTGCTGTACGCCGGCGCGGTGCCGGTGCTGCTGCTGATCCTGCTCGTCCCGTTCTACGTGCTGGCGACCCGCCAGCAGCACCGCCGGGACGAGGAGGAGGCGCTCCGGGCCGTCGGCGAGAGCTGACACCGGACGCGCCGCGGCGCCGCTCAGGCGGCGCGAAAAGGCCGGAGGGGGCCCATCCGATGGATGGGGCCCCCTCCGGCCTTTCGTCGTCTCAGCGTGCGACTGGGCGCTCCTGGCGGTTGGCGAGGATCTTGCGCACCCGCACCACCACGAACCACAGCATCAGCAGGCCGATGATGGCGACCACGACGTAGCTGAGGATGCCGCTCCACTCCTCCAGCACCGGCTTGATCACGGGGCCGAAGCCGTAGCCCAGGCCGATCCACAGGCCGTTCCACGCGGCGCTGCCGACCGTCGTGTAGAACGAGAAGCGCCAGAAGTTCATCCGCTCGATGCCGGCGGGGATCGACACGAAACTGCGCACGATCGGCACGCAGCGCCCGACCAGCACCGCGAGCCCGCCCCAGCGGGTGAAGAAGCGCTCGGCCTTGTAGAAGTCCTCGACCTCCAGCAGCGGGGTCTTCTCGACCAGCCACTTGGTGCGGTCGCGGCCCAGCAGCGCGCCGATGGCGTAGAAGCCCCACGCGCCGACCAGGGCGCCGAGGGTGGCCGCCACGATGGCGAGCCAGACGTTCATCTCCCCCTCGTAGGCGAGGAATCCCGCGCCCGGCAGCACCGCCTCACTGGGCATGGGCGGGAAGAAGGTCTCGATGAGCAGCGCGAGACCCACGCCGACCTCGCCGAGGTCGGTCATGAGGGTCAGCACCCAGCCGATGAACCCCTCGTAGCCCGCGGACGGGTCCACGGCGGGATCGGCGGCGGCGAGCGTAACGGACCAGTCGGGCGATCCCATTTCGGATGCAACTCCATGCGCGTGAGAGGGGCGGGGCGGCCGCGGGGTCGGGCAGCGGCGCCGTCATGAGGGCGAAGGCGGGCCTTCGGGATGCGCGAGAGGGGCCACGGTGGAACCGGCGGCCCACACGGGCGGCACGCCGACCGGGGTCTCGGATCTCGCGGATTGGCCTTCTTTATAGCAGAGTCGCCCCCGCGGGACGGCTGTCCCGCGGGCCCCGCCCAGCGCTCGCCCCGCGCCGGACCCGCGTCAGAACGGCAGCGCGTCCACCAGTTCCGCGACGCTCTTGCGGCGCCCGGTGTAGAACGGCACCTCCAGCCGCGTGTGCCGGCGCGCCTCGGCCGCGCGCAGGTGGCGCATGAGGTCCACGATGCGGTGCATCTCGTCGGCCTCGAAGGCGAGCATCCACTCGTAGTCGCTGAGGGCGAAGGTGGACACCGTGTTGGCGCGGACGTCGGGGTAGGGCGCCGCCATGCGGCCGTGCTCGGCGAGCATGGTGCGCCGCTCGTCGTCGGGCAGCAGGTACCACTCCAGGGACCGCACGAACGGGTACACGCAGATGTTCGCGCGCGGCTCCTCCCCCGAGAGGAAGGCGGGGACGTGCCCGCGGTTGAACTCGGCGGGGCGGTGCAGGCCCACGACCGACCACACCGGGCGCGACGCGCGGCCGAGCGCGGTGCGCCGGAACGAGGCGTACATGTCCTGCACGGCCTCCGGTGAGTCGGCGATCCACCAGAACATGAAGTCGGCGTCGGCGCGGAAGCCCTGGACGTCGTAGACGCCGCGGGTGGTGACCCCGTCGGCGCCGTCGATCAGCGCGGTCAGCTCGGCGGCCGACGCGGAGCGGTCCAGCCCGGTCAGGTCGCCGGCCTGGAAGACCGACCACATGGTGTAGCGGATCAGGCTGTTGAGCTCCTCGGCCCCCGGTGCTGCGTGGTCGTGGGCTGTGGTCACGGGTGACTCCCTTGTCTGGCCATCTTGATCTGGCCATGTCGGTTGGTGCCGGTGGTGGTCGGTCGCGGCCGGCCATGCGTGTCATGGCCGGTCGCACCTTGTCGTGGACTGTCGTGCTCGAACGCGGCCGGTCGCGGCGACGCCGCGCCGGTGCGTGGCGGCCGTGTGCCGGGTGGGCGGCGCGCGTGCGCCGCCCGGCCGCAGGTGTCACGCCGCCTGGTGCGCGGGCCCGGCGAGCTCCGCCGCCACCTCCGCGGCCGCGCCCTCTCCCGCGGCGATGCAGGCGGGAATGCCCACACCGTCGTAGGCGGCCCCCGCGAGGGCGAGGCCGGGCAGGGGGGCGACGGCGGAGCGGGCGCGGCCGATGCGGTCGGCGTGGCCCACCGTGTACTGGGGCAGCCCGCCGCCCCACCGGGTGACCCTGCGGTCGACCGGTGGACCGGCGACGCCGGTGATGGCGGAGAGGTCGGCCGCTGCCAGCGCCGCGAGTTCGCCGTCGCCGCGCTGGAGCACGGCCGCCTCGCCCGCGCGCCCGATGGAGCAGCGGACCAGGACCAGTTCCTCGCCGGGGTGCGCGGCCCGCAGCTCCTCGGCCAGCCAGGGCCACTTGACGCTGCTGAAGGTCGCGGCCTTGATGGCGCGGCCCTCGCCCGCGGGGACGAGGAAGCCGCTGCCCGCCGGCGGCTCGGGGAACGCCGCGGCACGGTAGGCGAGGGTGACGATGGCCATTCCGGCGTAGTCGATCTCGGCCAGGGCGCGCGCCGCCCCGGGCGCCTCCGCGCGCAGCAGCCGCGACGCCGCGGGGCCCGGCGCGGCGAGGACCACGCCGTCGGCGTCGACGGTCGCGGGGTGGCAGGCCGATCCGGTGGTCAGCGTCCAGCCGCCGCCGGGGCGGCGGTCGAGGCCGCGCACCGTCGTCCCGGTGCGGACGAGGCCGGACCGCGCGGCGAGGGCGTCGGCGAGAGCGTCGACGAGTGTGCTCAGCCCGCCGCGCAGGCCCGCGAAGACCGGCGCCGGCGGGCCGGCGGGGGCCGCGGCGCGGGCCCTGCCCGCCGCGGCCAGCAGCGACCGCTCCGCGCGCGCCATCGACGCGATCTGCGGCAGGGTGGAGTCGAGGGACAGGCGGTCGGCGCGCCCGGCGTACACCCCGCCGAGCAGCGGTTCGACCATGCGGTCCACGACCTCGGCGCCGAGCCGGATTCCGATGTAGGCCGCGACCGGCACGTCGCCGCGCACCGGTGTGCGGGGCCAGACAAGGTCGCGGGCCGCGCGCAGCACCCCGGCCGGCGACACGATCCCGCTGCGGGCCAGCTCCAGCAGGTCGCCGGGGACGCCCATGACGTGGTTGCGCGGCAGCGTGCGCAGCGCGCCCCTGCTGTAGATGCGCGCGCCCACCGGCGCCGGGTGCACCACGCGGTCGTCCAGGCCCAGTTCGCTGAACAGGTCGAGCGCCTCGGGCCGCCGCGCGAGGACCGACTCGGCACCGGAGTCGACGGCGACCCCCGCGACCGGCGAGCCGGCGATCTTCCCGCCGAGGCGCGGCGCGGACTCCAGCACGGTCACCTCGTGGCCGGATCCGGCCAGCCGGTGCGCGGCCGTGAGCCCGGACACACCGCCGCCGACCACCACCACGTGCGGTTTCGTCTGCATGGATCCCAGCTTGGCAGACGGTTCGGGGTAGCACGTTCCGGCCCCGCGTTGCCGTGCGGGGGCCGGAAGCGGCGCACGACCCCCGACGTCACCGGCCCGCCGCCGCAGCGGGCGGCCGCGTGACCCAGACGTTACCGGCGGCCTGCAACGCCGGACACCGGGGAGCGCGTCACAGCCGCATGGACACCAATCGCACCCCCAGACCGCCCGGCCGCCGTGCGCGCGCGGCGGCGCTCGTCCTCACCCCGATCCTCGCCGTCCTGCTGCTCGCCGGCTGCGGGGCCGACCCGCAGGCGTCCAGCGACATCGCGCCGGCGCCGCAGGAGAACAGCGACGGCGGCGCCGGCCGCGGCGCCCCCGAGGCCGGACCCGACGCCGGACCCGAGGCGGCCGACCAGCAGGCGGACAAGGGCTCCGGATCCGGCGCCGAGAGCGGATCCGGGGGCGGCGCCGCCGGGGACGCCGAGATCGCCGACCGCGAGGTCGTGCACACCGCCGACCTCTCCGTCGAGGTGAAGAACGTGGCCGCCGCCGTGGACGACGCCAAGGCGTGGGTCGACGACGCCGACGGCTACGTCGCCGGGCAGACCCTCAACAGCGAATCGGCCGGCGTCCCCCGCGGCAGCGTCACCCTCAAGGTGCCCGAGAAGCGCTACGAGGACGCCCTGGACGCCATGGGCGACCTCGGCCGCCAGGTGGACCTCCAGAGCCAGGTCGACGACGTCACAGAGCAGGTCGCCGACGTCGACAGCAGGGTGACCTCGGCGAAGGCCACCCTCAAGCGGCTGCGCGGGCTCCTCGACGACGCCGAGTCGGTCCCCGACGTGCTCGCCGTCGAGACCGAGATCAACACCCGCACGTCGGAGCTGGAGTCCCTCCAGGCGCGCCAGGAGTCGCTCAAGAGCCAGACCACCTACGCCACCATCAACCTGGAGCTGATGCCGCCGGACTCCTTCGTCCCCGACCGCGAACCCGACGACAGCATCGGCTTCCTCGGCGGGCTGCGCCAGGGGTGGGCCGCACTGGTCGACGTCGGGCAGGGCGCGCTCGTGGTGATCGGCACCCTGCTGCCGTTCGCCGCGGTCCTCGCGCTGCTGGCGGCGCCGCCCGCACTGTGGTGGCGGCGCAGGCGCGCCCGCGCAGCGCGGAACCCCGCCGCCGCGAAGCCCGCCGTGCGGGCCGGCGCCGCTGCGCCGCGCAAGGGCGACGCCCCGGCCGATGCGCCCGCCGAGTCCCCCGAGACGTCCGACTCCCCCGGTGACGCCGCGTCGGACGGCCCGGACGGCAGGGCCTGACTCGGCGCCGCGCCGAACGACAGTGGGGGCCGCCCGCCGTTCCGGCGGGCGGCCCCCATTGCGCTGACGTGCCCCGGCCCCCGCAGCCTTCCTGCCGCGGCGGCGCGCCTAGCGCCGGGTCTCTTCGTGGACGAACTCGGTGAGGCGCGTGAGCATGTCGGGGTCGGTGTTGGGCAGCACACCGTGCCCGAGGTTGAAGATGTGGCCCTCGGCGGCCCGGCCGCGGTCGAGCACGCTGCGGGCGCGCTCCTCGACCGCCTCCCACGGGGCGAACAGGGTCGCGGGGTCGAGGTTGCCCTGGAGCGCCGTGCCCGGCTGGACCCGCTGGGCCGCCTTGTCGAGCGGCACCCGCCAGTCGACGCCGACGACATCGGCGCCGGCCTCGCTGAGCAGGCTGAGCAGCTCACCGGTGCCGACACCGAAGTGGATGCGCGGCACCTCGCGGTCGGCGAGGGCCGCGAAGATCGACGCGGAGTACGGCAGCACGTTGTCGCGGTAGTCCTCGGCGCTCAGCGCGCCCGCCCAGGAGTCGAACAGCTGCACCGCGCTGGCGCCGGCGTCGATCTGGACCTTGAGGAAGCCGAGGGTGATGGCCGACAGGCGCCGCATCAGCTCGGCCCAGGTCTCGGGCTCGCCGTACATGAGCGCCTTGGTGCGCTCGTGGTTCTTGGACGGCCCGCCCTCGATGAGGTACGACGCGAGGGTGAACGGGCCGCCGGCGAAGCCGATGAGCGGCCGGCCGTCGAGCTCCTCGACCAGGCGCCCCACGGCCTCGGACACGAAGCCGACGTCGTCGGGTTCGATGTCGCGCAGCCGTTTCACACCGCTGTCGTCGCGGATGGGCTCGGCGACGACCGGGCCGACACCCGTGCGGATGTCGAGGTCGATGCCGATGGCCTTCAGCGGCACCACGATGTCGCTGAAGTAGATGGCGGCGTCGACGTCGTGCCGGCGCACCGGCTGCATCGTGATCTCGACGATCATGTCGGGGCGCGCGCACGCCTCGAGCATCGGGACGTCGGCGCGGACGCGTCGGTATTCGGGCAGGGAGCGGCCCGCCTGGCGCATGAACCAGACCGGAGTGTGGTCCACCGGGAGCCGGCGGCAGGCGCGGAGGAATGGAGAGTCGTGCAGCGTCACATTCCGATCGTGCCATGCCCGGAGGGGGCGGCGCGCCCGGTAGGGGTGTCGGCGGTGCGCGGCGGCGACATCCCAAGATCATCACAAAACGCCGACACGCCGGAAAAGCTCCCCGGCGCGGGCCCGCCGGCGTGCCACGGTCGGTGGTGTTCGACCGCCGCGTGCCATCCCCCGCAGCAAGGTGGCACCGACGGCACTGTCCAGCAGACGATTAAGGCTGACCTCACCATCATGCCCCCTCTCGGTAGGGTCGACGACGCCCCGCCCGCCTTTCAGCGCGCGGTCGAGAGCCTGCGGTCCCAGGCCGTACGGCCTGAGGTCGTGGTCGAAGACATCCCAGCGCCGCAGCGCCTTGCCCCGCACTCGGTCGCCATGACGGCGACGGTCCACGCGCCCGACCGCGGCGGCGCGGACGACGACGACGCTGCCTTCGGCCGGCTGATCGTGCTGTACGACCCCGACGACACCCGCGACTGGCCGGGACCGTTCCGGGTGGTCGCCTACGTGAGCGCCGACCTGGAACCGGAGATCTCGATCGACCCGCTGCTCGGCCGGGTGGCGTGGAGCTGGCTGACCGACGCGCTGGCCGACCGCGGCGCGGGGCACCACACGCTGAGCGGGACCGTCACCCGCGCGACGACCGAGGGCTTCGCCGCGAAGTCGGAACAGCCCACGACCACGGAGTTGGAGCTCCGCGCCTCTTGGACCCCCACCGGGGACGACCTGGCCGCGCACATGGCCGTGTGGGTGGACCTGCTCGCGTCCGCCGGCGGGCTGCCGCCGGTGGACGTCACCGACATCAGCCGCCGTTCGCGCTCCGAGAGCTGAGCCGCGGGGCGGGCCCGCCGCCGCGGAACATCCCGCCGGTGCCGGCGCCCCGATGCTCTCGGGCGGCTGCCGCTCTGTCGCGGCGCAGGTCAGGCCGGTATCGGGTGACCCCGTCGGCAGGACGGCCGACAGGACCGCATAACGTGGTGGTGTGGCGAACGTGCTGAACCCAAGAACCGGCGACTCCGATCCCGCACCGACGCAGGACACCGCCGACGATGCCGAGCAGGCACCCCTGCTGCGGGAACCCCGCGACGGCGTGCCGCCCGTCGTCGCCGATCCCGCCGCCCTCGCCGAGGCGGTCGACGCGTTCGCCGCGGGTTCCGGCCCCGTGGCCGTCGACGCCGAGCGCGCCTCCGGCTACCGCTACGGGCAGCGCGCCTACCTCGTGCAACTGCGGCGCGACGGCGCCGGGTCCGCGCTCATCGACCCCATCGCCTGCCCGGACCTCGGGTCCCTCTCCGCCGTGCTCGACGGCGCCGAGATGGTGCTGCACGCCGCCCACCAGGACCTGCCGTGCCTCAGCGAGGTGCATCTGCGCCCCGCCACGCTGTTCGACACCGAGCTCGCCGGGCGGCTGCTCGGCTACCAGCGGGTCGGCCTCGGTTCGATGGTCGAGCGGGTCCTCGGCGTGCGGCTCGCCAAGGAGCACTCGGCCGTCGACTGGTCGGTGCGGCCGCTGCCGCACGACTGGCTGAGCTACGCGGCGCTCGACGTCGAGATCCTCGTCGAGCTGCGCGACCGCCTCGAATCCGAGCTGGCCGAGGCCGGGAAGCTGGAGTGGGCGCGCGAGGAGTTCGCCGGCGTCCTCGCCGCCCCGCCGAAGGAGCCGCGGACCGACCCGTGGCGGCGCACCTCGGGGATCCACCGGGTGCGCAACCAGCGGGCGCTCGGCGTGGTCAGGGAGCTGTGGAACGAGCGCGACCGCATCGCCAGGGAGCGCGACATCTCCCCCGGCCGGGTGCTGCCCGACGCCGCGATCGTCGACGCCGCGCTCGCCATGCCGCGCAGCCAGGCCGACCTCGTCGCCATCAAGCAGTTCGGGGTCCGGCTGGCCCGCCGCTACGTGCCCACGTGGCTGAAGTCGGTCGACCGCGCGCGCGAGCTCAGCTCGGCCGAGCTGCCGCAGCCGAGCGCGCCCGGCGACGGCCCGCCGCCCGCCAACCGGTGGGCCGACCGCGATCCCGCCGCGGCCAAGCGCCTCGACGCCGCGCGCTCGGCGGTCGGCGGTGTCGCCGAACGGGTGGTCATGCCCACCGAGAACCTCCTGCAACCCGACACCGTGCGCCGGTTGGCGTGGTCGCCGCCGAGCCCCGTCTCGGCCGACACCGTCGCCGCGCACCTCCGGGAGCACCACGCCCGCGAATGGCAGGTCGGCCTGACGGCCGAGATCCTCGCCGAGGCGCTGCGCGGCGCGGCGGGCGCGAAATAACGGACTGCAATCCGGACATTGGGCGACATATAACCCAATCAGCGCCACAGGTGACGCAATTCACCCATGGCCGGACCGTGTCGGCGGCTGTACGCCACCCCGAACCCGGACTAAGTTATCCAATTGTGTTGTTGTTGCGGCGATGCCGTGCACCCCGCCCCTCCGCTCCGCGGCCGGGGGCGGTCGCGCGGCCGCGGCAACCGGTTCGGCGGAACGGTCGGGAAGGGTGAGTACGGTGTCGGTCTGGCGGTCCCTGCTGCGGAAGAGCGGGTTCCCGACCTCCCCCATCGACACCCGGCTCGTCGCGGAGCGCGCGCAGACGTCCGGCGACACCCCGGGTGAGCGCGCCGCCCGGCTCGAACAGACCCTGCACGAGTACGTCGACACCCTCGGCACCGCCCACCCGCGCAGCATCGCGGCCCGCAACAACCTCGCGAGCAAGTACGCGCAGATCGGCCGCAGGTCCTCCGCCGTCGCCCAGTTCGAGCAGGCGCTCGCCGACGCCGTCCCCGCGCTCGGCGAGGAGCACCCGCAGACCGACGTCATCCGCGAGAACCTCGCGCTGAGCTACGAGGACACCGGGCGCTACGCCGACGCCGCGTCGCTCTGGGAGGTGCTGCTCACCCAGCGCCAGAACCGGCTCGGCGCGGGCGCCGACGAGACCGTCGCCGCGCGCACCCGGCTCGCCGACTGCTACCGCCGCACGGGCAGCTCCGACGCCGCCATCGTGCACTACGAGCGCGCCATCGAGGACGCCACCGGCGCCACCCCGCAGAGCCTCGACAAGCTGCGCCTCGGCCTCGCCAAGGCCCTCGGGGCCGCCGGCCGGCACGACGACGCGGCGCCGCAGCTGCGCATGGTCCTGGCGCAGCGCACCCGGCGGCTGGGCAGCAAGCACCACGACACACTCGCCGTGCTGCACCGGCTCGCCCTCGCCTACCGCAAGGCGGGCCGCGACCTCGAAGCCGTCGAGCACCTCCGCACCGCCTACCGCCGCTGCCTGAGCGCCGCCGGCGACCCGGAGGTCCGGCTGCTCACCATGCGGGTCCGCCGCGACCTCGCCGGCGCCCTGCGCGCCATCGGCAGCGAGAAGGAGGCCGCGGCGCTGTTCTGAGCCCCGCTCAGGCGGGCCCGCTCAGGCGGGCCGACTCAGGCGTCGGCGGTCAGGAACTGCGATGCGGCGAGGTCGCTGTACAGCTCGTCGGCCGCCACCAGCTCGGCGTGGGTACCCACCGCGCGCACGGCTCCGGCGTCCAGGACGACGATCCGGTCGGCTCTGACCACCGTCGACAGCCGGTGCGCCACGACCATGACGCTGGTCTCGCGCGCCGCGTCGAGCATGACCTGCTTGAGCGCCGCCTCGTTGGCGGCGTCGAGCTGCGAGGTCGCCTCGTCCATCAGGAGCAGCCGGGGCCGCCGGAGCAGGGCGCGCGCGATGGCGACCCGCTGCCGCTCGCCGCCGGAGATCGTGGTCCCGCGGTGCCCGACCAGGCTGTCGACGCCGTCGGGGAGCCGCTCCGTGAGGTCGCCCAGCCGGGCCCGGCGCACCACCTCTGCGATCGCGTCGTCGTCGGCGTCCGGCGCGCCCAGCAGCAGGTTCTCGCGCAGGGTGCCGTCGAGAACGGGGGCGTCCTGTTCGACGTAGGCGATGGCGGACCGCAGCGCCGCGAGCGGCCAGTCGCGCACGTCGGCGCCGTCGACCAGCACGCGGCCGGACGTGGCGTCGTAGAAGCGCTCCAGCAGCGAGAACACGGTGGTCTTGCCGGCACCCGACGGGCCGACGAGCGCGGTCAGGCCGCCCGCAGGCGCCTCGAAGGTGACGCCGCGGTGCACCGGCGGCAGGTCGGGTGTGTAGCGAAACCCGACGCCGTCGAACGCCACCGACACCGGGCCGCCGCCGCGCGGCGCGGCGCCGTTGCCTGCGACGGCCCTCCGGGCGGCCGCGGCGGCGCCCGACCCGTCCGCGTCCCTGTCCCCGTTCTCGCCCCCGTGCGCTTCCTTGCCCTCGTGGGCGTCGGTGTCCGCGTCGGTGTCCGCGTCCTCGGTGTGTTCGCGCCGCAGGGTGCCGACCTCGTCGATGCGGTGGATGGCGGCGAGCCCGCCCTGGACCTCGGTCGCCGCCTGCACGAGGCCGCTGATCGGCTCGATGAGGTAGAAGAGCAGCAGCAGGAACGCGATCAGCGACGAGATCTCCAGCGAATCCGCCGCCACCCGCGCCCCGCCCACGCCGAGCACGGTGAGGAACGCGAGGTTCACGGCGAGCCCCGCGACCGAGCCCGACAGGGCGGTCCACCCGGCGACGTCCACGCCCTTGCGCCAGGCCGTCAGCGCCGCGGCGTCGAGCCTGCGGGTCTCGGCCGCCTCGGCGCCGTTGGCCTTGACGGTGCGGAACGCGCCGAAGGCCCGCTCCAGCAGCGACCCCATTTCGCCGATCGCGGCCTGGCCGGCGATGGTCGCGCGGTTGATCCGCGGCATGACCACGCCCATCACGACGGCGAGGCCGAGCAGCACGGCGATCGTGACGCCGAACAGCACGAGGTCCATGACCGCCATGAGCACGAGGCCGCCGAGGAGCAGCAGCGACGCGCTGACGGCCTGGCTGATGCTGCTGGTCGCGACGGAGCGGAGCAGGGTGGTGTCGGCCGTGACCCGCGAGACGAGGTCGCCGGGCTTCAACCGGTCGACCTCGGCCACGCGCAGCCGCAGCAGCCGCGCGACGAGCTGGGAGCGTGCCGCCAGCACGATGCTCTGCGCCGTGCGTTCCAGCACGTACATCCCGATGGCAGTGAGCACGGCCCCGCCGACGACCAGGGCGCCCAGGAGCAGGAGGGGGCGGGTCAGGGACGCGCCGTCGGACAGCGCGTCGATGACGAGCTTGGCGACCAGAGGCTGGGCGAGCCCGGTGAGGCCGCCGGCGAAGGTGAGCACCCCGCCGAAGACGAGGACGCCGGTGTGCGGGCGGGCGTATTCGAGCAGGCGCCGCAAGGGAGCCTTGGCGTGCTCCTCGGCGGGCGGTGTCGGCTGTTCTGCCGCCGTGACCGATGCCGTCAACGGTGTCACCTCGTTCGTGGTCGGTGTTCCTGCCCGGTGTTCCCGGCCGGTGTTCCCGGCCGGTGTTCCCGGCCGGTGTTCCTGATCGCTGTTTCCGGCCGGTGCCGCCGCGCGTGCGGCGGCACCGGCCGGGGCCGCGGGTCCGGGCGGCCCTGCTTGCGGACCGCCGTCCGAAGGTCAATACACGTTGACCCATACCGGTTCGTTTTGTCAATATAAATTGACGCCTCCGGCGGCCCCGGCGCGCCGCCGCGGTCGCCTCCAGTTTCGGCCACCGTCCTGACAAAGCCCCGACACACCGCTGACATCCCGCGCCCGCGCGGGCGCTCGACCCCGCCCCCTCCGGCGCGGCGGCCCCCGCGGGCCGGGCGCGGGGGCCGCGGTGCCGACGTGCGTCCCGGGGCCCGCGAACCGGGGCGGTACCGGCTCGCATCCTTAGTTACTCGTGAGTAGTATGGAGGCGTCCGGACCACCCGGTGCCCGCCGATCCCACCGTCCCGGCACCGGCCCACCGGGCCCCACATCCGCTGGAGCTAAGGAGAGGCGATCGTGCCGCGAACCGCCCGCGATGTCGTGTTCGTCGATGGGGCAAGAACCCCGTTCGGCAAATCCGGCAAGGGCCTCTATGCCGAGACCCGCGCCGATGACCTGGTCGTCCGGGTCATCCGGGAACTCATCCGGCGCAATCCGGGCCTCCCGCCCGAACGCATCGACGAGGTGGCCATCGCCGCCACCACCCAGATCGGCGACCAGGGCCTGACCATCGGGCGCAGCGCCGCTCTCCTCGCAGGGCTGCCCCGCAGCGTCCCCGGCTTCGCCATCGACCGGATGTGCGCCGGCGCGCTCACCGCCGTCACCACCACCGCCGCCGGGATCTCCTTCGGCGCCTACGACGTCGTCATCGCGGGCGGCGTCGAGCACATGGGCCGCCACCCCATGGGCGAGGGCGTCGACCCCAACCCGCGCTTCCTCTCCGAGAAGCTGGTCGACCCCGAAGCGCTCGTCATGGGCAACACCGCCGAGAACCTGCACGACCGCTTCCCCTCCCTCACCAAGGAGCGCGCCGACGCCTACGCGGTGCGCAGCCAGGAGAAGACCGCCAAGGCCTACGCCGACGGCAAGATCCAGCAGGACCTCGTGGAGACCCTGGTCCGCTCCGCCGAACTCGGCTTCGGCCTCGCCAGCGCCGACGAGCCCCCGCGGCCCGACACCTCCATGGCGACCCTCGCCGGGCTGAAGACCCCGTTCCGCGCCCACGGCCGGGTCACCCCCGGCAACGCCGCCGGGCTCAACGACGGCGCCACCGGCGCCATCATGGCCGCCGAGGACACCGCGGCCGAACTGGGCCTCGACGCCAGGATGCGGCTGGTCGACTTCTCCTTCGCGGGGGTCGAGCCCGAGGTCATGGGCGTCGGACCCGTCCCGGCCACGGAGCGGCTGCTCGCCCGCCAGGGCATGGGCATCGACGACATCGGCCTGATCGAGATCAACGAGGCGTTCGCTGTCCAGGTCCTCGCGTTCCTGGAGCACTTCGGCATCGCCGACGACGACTCCCGCGTCAACCCGTGGGGCGGCGCCATCGCCGTCGGGCACCCGCTGGCGTCCTCGGGCGTGCGGCTCATGATGCAGCTCGCGCGGCAGTTCGCCGAGCGGCCCGACGTCCGCTACGGCCTCACCACGATGTGCGTCGGCATGGGCATGGGCGGGACCGTGCTGTGGGAGAACGTCAACTACAAGGGGGACAAGTGAGCAGCCCGATCACGGCAGCGCGGGAGCTCTTCGGCGACGAGGTCGTCACCCGCGCCATCAGCCGCGACGTCGAACTCCCCTACGGCGCCGGCACGGCCGTCCTCATCACCCTCGACAACGGCCACGACCACACCAAGCCCAACACCTTCGGCCCCAGCGGACTGCTCGCCCTGGGCGAGGCGATCGACGCCGCAACGGCGCGCGACGACATCGCGGCGATCGCCATCACCGGCAAGCCGTTCATCTTCGCCGTCGGCGCCGACCTCAACGGCGTCCCCCGGATCGAGGACCGCGACCAGGCGCTCGCCATCGGCAGGCTCGGGCACGACGTGTTCCGCAAGCTCGGCGAGTCCGACATCCCCACCTTCGCGCTCGTCAACGGCGCGGCCATGGGCGGCGGCGTGGAACTGGCGCTGCACTGCCGCTACCGCACGGTCTCCACCGGGGTCCCGGCGTTCGCGCTGCCCGAGGCGTTCCTCGGCCTCGTGCCCGGGTGGGGCGGCACCTACCTGCTGCCGCACCTCATCGGCGCCGAGCAGGCGCTCAAGCTCATCATCGACAACCCCTTGGCGCAGAACCGCATGATCAAGGGGCCCAAGGTCCGCGAGATGGGCATCGCCGACGCCTCCTTCGAACCGGCCGACTTCGTCGAGGAGTCGCTGCGCTGGGCCGCGAAGGTCGTCAAGGGCGACATCGAGGTGCGGCGCCCCGAGGTCGACCGCGGCGATGCGTGGGACCGCGCCGTCGACACCGCGCGGTTCGTCCTCGAGGGCAAGCTGCACGGCGCGGCGCCCGCCCCGGTGCGGGCGCTCGACCTGGTCGCCGCCGCCAAGAACCGCACCCGCGACGAAGGCTTCGCCGCCGAGGACGAGGCGCTCGCCGACCTCATCATGAGCGACGAGCTCAAGGCCGGCCTCTACGCCTTCGACCTGAACCAGAAGCGCGCCAAGCGCCCCGCCGGCGCGCCCGACAAGTCCCTCGCCCGCAAGGTCACCAAGGTCGGCGTCGTCGGCGCCGGGCTGATGGCCGGCCAGCTCGCGCTGCTGTTCGCCCGCCGCCTCAACGTCCCGGTCGTCATGACCGACCTCGACGCCGAGCGCCTCGACAAGGGCGTCGGCTACGTCCACGGCGAGATCGACACCCTGCTCGCCAAGGGCCGCGTCACCCCCGACAAGGCGAACCGGCTCAAGGGCCTGGTCACGGGGTCGCTGACCAAGGAGGCGTTCGCCGACGCCGACTTCGTCATCGAGGCGGTCTTCGAGGAGATGAAGATCAAGCAGCAGGTGTTCGCCGAGGTCGAGGCGTACGTCTCCGCCGAGGCGGTCCTCGCGACGAACACCTCCTCGCTGTCGGTCTCGGAGATGGCGGGCGGGCTGAAGCACCCCGAGCGGGTCGTCGGCTTCCACTTCTTCAACCCGGTCGCGGTCCTGCCGCTGCTGGAGATCATCCGCGGCGAGCAGACCGACGACGCCGCGCTCGCGACGGCGTTCGCGGTCTCCAAGGGCCTGAAGAAGACCTCGGTGCTGGTGAAGGACGCCCCGGCGTTCGTCGTGAACCGGCTGCTCACCCTGTTCATGGGCGAGGTGCTCGCCGCCGTCGAGGAGGGCACCGAGCCCGAGACGGCCGACCGCGCCGTGGCCCCCCTCGGGCTGCCCATGCCGCCGCTGCTCCTGCTCCAGCTCGTCGGGCCGGCCGTGGCGCTGCACGTGTCGGAGACCCTGCACGCCGCGTTCCCCGACCGGTTCGCGGTGTCCGAGCAGCACCGGAAGCTGGTCGAGGCGGGCAAGACCGCGATCTACGGGCCCGACTTCACGATCGACCCCGAGGTCAAGGCGCTGTTCACCGGCGGCGACCGGCCGTCGGAGGAGGCCGCGATCCTCGACCGGGCGCTGCGCGCACTGGCCCGCGAGATCCGGCTGATGCTCGACGAAGGCGTCGTCGCCGAGGCGGCCGACATCGACCTGTGCCTCATCACCGGCGCCGGCTGGCCGTTCCACCTGGGCGGGATCACGCCCTACCTCGACCGCACCGGCATCGCCGAACAGGTCAACGGGTCCCGCTTCCACCCGAACGGCCCCAAGGCGGTCTGACCGCCCCCGCACCACCACGCGGCCCGCAATCCCCACCCGGGATCGCGGGCCGCGTGTCCCGCCCCTGCCGAACCGCGCTCCAGCGCGGCGGCCCTCGCCCCTACGACCCGCGGGATTCCAGGAGGCGGAGCCAGATCTCGCTGACCGTGGGGTAGGACGGCACCGCGTGCCACAGGGTCTCCATGGGCACCTTGCCGACCACGGCGATCGTCGCGGCGTGCACCAGTTCGGCGGTCTCGGGGCCGACGAAGGTGGCGCCCACCAGGACGTCGGTCGCGCGGTCGATGACCAGCTTCGCGCGGCCCTTGTAGTCGTCGCGCAGCAGCGCGGAGCCCGCCAGCGCGGCGAGGTCCAGTTCGACGGTCTCGACGTCGGTGCCCGCCTCGCGCGCCGCCGCCTCGGTCAGGCCGACCGACGCCACCTGCGGGTCGGTGAACGCCACCTGCGGCACCTGGGCGTGGTCGGCCGACGCGCGGAACCTCGGGCCGTCGACGGCGCGCCCCTCGGCGCGGGCCGCGATCACCGAGCCGCACACCCGGGCCTGGTACTTGCCCATGTGGGTGAGCAGCGCGCGGCCGTTCACGTCGCCCACGGCGTACAGCCACTCCCCCGCGACCCCGCGCACACCGAGGTGGTCCTCGACGTCGACGTAGCCGCCCTCCGCAAGGCCCACCGCGCCAAGCCCCAGATCCCCGGTACTCGGGGTGCGGCCGGCCGCCACGACCAGTTCGTCGGCGGTGATCCCGGTACCCGCGGCCGTGACGTGCACGGCGCCGCCGTGCACCCGGCCTTCGCCGGTGTCCTTCGGGTCGTCGCGGCGCACCGACTCCAGTGAGGTCCCGGTCAGGACCCGCACCCCCAGCTCGGCGAACCGGTCGGCGACCAGGCGCCCCGCGAACGGCTCGCTCTTCGACAGCAGGCCCGGCCCGCGTTCGAGGACCGTGACCTCCTCGGCGCCCAGCCCGCGCAGCCACAGTGCCGACTCGCAGGCCACCACGCCGCCGCCCAGGACGACGACGCGGCGCGGCACCTCGTGCAGGTTCGTGACGTCGCGCGAGGTCCAGGGCAGGGCGGCGCGCAGACCGTCCACGGGAGGGACCGCCGCTGTGGTGCCGGTGGCGATGACCACGGCGTGGCGGGCGCGCAGCACTCGTACGGAGCCGTCGGGCCCGGTCACCTCCACGGCCCGTTCGCCGACCAGGCGGCCGTGTCCGCGCAGCACGTCGATCCCGATGCCCTTGGCCCAGGCCACCTGCGACGCGTCGTCGTGGTTGCTGGTGAACCCGTCGCGGCGCGCCAGGACCTCGGCGACGTCGACCTCGCGGCCGGCGACGATGCCGCGCACGCCGGGCATCGCGCGGGCCGCGCCGAGCAGTTCGATGGGGCGCAGCAGCGCCTTGCTCGGCATGCACGCCCAGTAGGAGCATTCGCCGCCCACCAGCTCGTGCTCGACGATCACGGCCGAGCGCCCGGTGCCCTGGATCGCGTACTGCGCCGCGTTCTCCCCTGGCGGGCCGCCGCCGATGACCACCACGTCCCAGATGCCGTCGCCCTCGGCTGCCATGTGCCCCGCCCTTCGCGCTGTCGGTGAACCGCCGCCCGGCACCGGTGTCCGGAGCCGCCGGCTCCGCCCTACTCTTTCGCACGCGCACCCGCTGGTTCCAGTGTCCGGGCCGACGGGTTCGCGCGAGCGCCCGCACGGTCCTGGACGCGCGCGGCGCGATCGGACATCCTAGGCGAATGTCGGAGACAACTGAGGCGTTCAGGGTCGTCAACCGGTTCCACCCCACCTGGAACGGCATCTGGCTGACCGTCGGCTGCGTGGTGTTCACCGCCGTCGGGGTCGCGCTCATCCTCCGCGGGACCACCGGCGGGATCATCATCGGCGGGATGGCGGTGCTGCTGTGCGGCGGCGGGGGGCTGCTCGCCGCCACCACGCGGCTGTCGCGCCGCCCCGTACTGGAGCTCGACTCCGACGGCGTCACCGTCGTCGTGCCGTGGCCGCAGACCCGCACCGACGACCGGCGCATGCACTGGGACGAGGTCGCGGCGATCGTGGCGCACTCCCAGATCCTGCCGTTCCGCAAACGCACCGCGCGCCACGACTACATCGCGTTCGTCCCGGCGGGGGCGCCGCGCGAGGCGCCCGAGGCCACCGAGACCGACTCGCCGCCCAGCACACCGGGTGTCGAGGTGCCGTGGCGGCTGCGGTACTCCGCGCACATCCGCCCCACCTGGAGCGCCGGCGTCGACGGGATCGTGGCGGCGGCCCGCCGGTTCCGGCCGGACCTGCCGTTCGAGGACCGCCGCGGCGAACCCGCCGCGGCACCGCAGGACGAGGACGGGAAGGGCGCCTGACCGCCCCGGCGGGGGTCAGCGCACCGGTTCGCGCACGGGTTCGGCGGGCGCCGCGGGCATCTCGTCCGACTCGGTGATGCCGATCCGGTCGTGCAGGCGGCGCAGCGGGCCGGGCAGCCACCAGTTGGCGCGGCCCAGCAGCCGCATCGTCGCCGGGACCAGCAGGGCGCGCACGAGGGTGGCGTCGACGACGACCGCCAGCGCCAGGCCGACCCCCATGACCTTGAGCGAGAGCAGCCCCGAAGTGCCCATGGCGGCCAGGACCACAACGAGCAGCACAGCGGCGCTGGTGATGATGCCGCCCGTGCGTTGCAGCCCGACGGCGACGGAATGAGCGTTGTCGCCCGTCGCCAGGTACTCCTCGCGGACCCGGCTGAGCAGGAACAGCTCGTAGTCCATGGCGAGGCCGAACGCCACGATGATGATCAGGACCAGGTAGGTGGGGTCGATGGTGCCCGCCGCCTCGAACCCCAGCAGGCCGCCGAGGTGGCCCTCCTGGAAGCCCCAGATGACCACGCCCAGCGAGGCGCCCAGGGACAGCGCGCCCATGAGCACCGCCTTGACCGGCAGCACCACCGACCCGAACGCGAGGAACAGCAGCAGCAGGGTCGCGGTGACGACGAACGCCAGCACGGCGGGGACGGCGCCCACGATCCCGGCGACGTTGTCGATCTGCATGGCGGCGACCCCGCCCACGAGGACCTCGTCGGCCCCCTCGGGCGCGGCCCCGGAGCGCACATCGCGCACCAGCCCGCCGGTCGCCGGGGCGTCGGAGGCCCCCTTGTAGCCGACCACCAGGTGGGCCGCCTCGCCCTCGGCGCGCTCGACCTCCGCCATTTCGGCGCCGGGCAGCTCGGCGAGGCGGTCGGCGTAGCGTTCCAGTTCGGCGCGGTCGACGGCGCCGGTCACGACCACGTCGACCTGGCCGTAGCCGCCGGTGGGGAAGTCCTCGCGCAGCATCTCCATCGCCACGCGGTTGGGTGCCTCCGCCGGGAGGTAGCGCTCGTCGGTGGAGCCGAGCCTGCTGCCCGAGAGCGCGGCAGCCGCCGTCACCAGCACCGCGCCGACGACCAGCAGGTACAGCACAGGGCGGCGCATGACGCTGTGCGCCAGGCGCGACCAGCCGCCGATCCGGTGCGCCGCCGCGCCGGTCGCTGTGCGCCGCGGCAGGGGCAGCCGGAGGGAGTCGACGCGGCGCCCGACGACGGCGAGGAGCGCGGGCAGCATCACCAGCGCGGCGATGACGTCGAACAGGACCACGGCCATCCCGCCGAGGCCGACCGAGCGCATGATGGGCTGCGGGAAGAACAGCAGCCCCGCGAAGGAGATCATGACGGTGACGCCGGAGAACGCGACGGTCCGCCCCGCGGTGGCGACCGTGGCGGGCAGGGCGCGTTCGACGTCGCCGGTGCGCGCCAGCTCCTCCCGGAACCGGCTGACCATGAACAGGCCGTAGTCGATGGCGAGGCCCAGGCCCAGGATGGTGGCGACGTTGACGGCGAACACCGAGAGGTCGGTGACCGACGCGAGGCCCCGCAGCAGCGTGAAGGAGCCGAGGATGGCCATGCCGCCCACGGCGAGCGGCATCACCGCGGCGACGACGCCGCCGAAGATGGCGACGAGCAGCACCAGCAGGATGGGCAGCGACACCAGTTCGGCGCGGACGATGTCGTCCTCGATCTGGCTGGAGATCCCGCTCTCGACGGGCAGCGGGCCGCCGAGGTAGACGTCGAGCGGCCCGGCGTCCAGGCTGTCCTCGATCTCCTTGAAGTGCTCCATGCGCTCGGCCTTGTCCTGGCCGTGCAGGGTGAGCGGGACGTAGGTGGCGGTCATGTCCTCCGAGACGAGGACGCCGCGCTCGCGTTCGCTGAGGTCGTCGTCGAGGTAGGTCTGCACGTCCTTGACGTGCTCCTCGGGCAGCCGGTCGCGCAGTTGGCCGATCTGCGTGGCGAAGGTGGGGTTGTCGACCCGGATCTTGTCGACGCTGGTGTAGACGGCCATGACGTCCATGCCGTCGTGGCCCAGCTCGGATTCGACGATGTCGGCCGCGCGGCTGGACTCCGCCCCGGGGTCCTCGAACCCGCCGTCGGTGACGGTGGAGAAGAGGCCCGTGCCCCAGACGATCGAGAGGACGGCGAACGCCGCGGTCGCAGCGAGGACCCAGACCCGGCCGCGGTAGGTGAACCGGCCAAGGCTTGCGAACATGAAACCGCTCCTCGACATGCTGTTACCGTGAGTCGTCCGGGCCCGCTACCGGTGACCAGCGATCGCTTACACTGTTCACTGAAGCGGACGGCGTTTACCCCGTCAAGGTGATACGAGCCACACGATGGCGCATGACAGCGGAAGGTGGGCACGTGGCGCACGACCCGGCGGCGATACCCTCCGCTGACACCGCGGAGGCCCGCCTCACCCGGCGGGAGCGCGTGCGCGAGGCCACACTGCGCGAGATCAAGGGGATCGCCCGCGCGTACCTCACCGAGCACGGCACCGCCGGCGTGTCCCTCCGCGCCATCGCCCGCGAGATGGGCATGACCGCCCCCGGCCTCTACCGCTACTTCGCGAGCCTGCGCGACCTGCTCGCGTCGATGCGCGCCGACTACTTCAACGAGCTCGCCGACGCGGTCGCCGCCCCGCACGCCGCCGTCCCCGCCGACGACGTCGACGGCCGCATCCTCGCCTCGCTGCGCGCCTTCCGGCTCTGGGCCCTCGCCCACCCCGCGGAGTTCGCCCTCCTCTTCGGCCCGCCCGGGACCAGCGAGGACTCCCCGAACGAGGACGAAGCCATGTGCGCCGCCCAACGCTTCGGCGCCACCTTCTTCACCCTGTTCGACCAGCTCACCGCGCAAGGGCGGACCGTCGACACCGGCGTCGCCATACCGGACGACCTGCGCCGCCAACTGCACCTGTTCGCCGAGCGCAGCGGTGTCGGCACCACGGAACCCCCGGACGACGCGCTGCGCATCCTCGTGTCGAGCTGGGTGCGGCTGTACGGGGTGGTGTGCATGGAGGTCTTCCAGCACTACGCCTTCGTCATGGACGACATGGAGCCCCTGTTCGAGGCCGAGCTGCGCGACTTCATGGCGACGGCAGGGGTGCGCTACACCCCGCCCGCGGACTGACCGGGCCGCCGACCGACCCCGGCCGCGCTCCCCCGGCCGTTGCGTACTATTGTCCGACCGGACCCCGACCGCTCCCCTCCCCCGAGTCCCCTGCTTCCTCGACCCTCTGCCTCCTCAACCCCCTTGCTCCCCGAACACCCTGCTCTCCCGAACACCCTGCGCCGCCCGCGAAGGAACCGACCCCTTGGACGCCCCCAACGGCGGCCCGCCGCCGCGCCGCGGTGTGCCGCCCACGCCGGTGCCGCCGGTGCCGCCGGTGCCGTACACACCGCCACCGCCGCCGCCCGTCACGGGCCACGTGCTCGCCCCCGCGCCGGTACGGCGCCGTCCCTCCCTCGCCATGGGCGCCATCATCGGCGCGTCAGCGTTCATCGCCGTCATGTCGCTGCTCGCCGGGATCGCGCTGGTGTCCTACACCGTCAACGGCGCGAACGCCGACTCCGGCGAACCCGCGCTGCGCGACCTCCTGCACACCGGCACGTTCCCCGACCCGCCGCCGCTGCGCACCACGGTCTCCGACAACCCGTTCTACGCGCTGAAGGCGCCCGCGCCCATCGAGTGCGAGGTGCCCGACATCGACCCCGCCTCCAAGCGCTCCTGGGAGGCGTTCAGCGCCGAGGTCGGCCCCTGCCTCGACCGGTTGTGGGAGCCGCGCCTCGCCGACGCCGGCATGCCCTCCGACAAGCCCACGTTCAAGGTCCTCGCGGAACCCCCCGACGACTGGTCCGACGGGCCCCAGGGGCAGGGCATGACCCTGGCGTTCTACGACAGCGGCGAGCAGACCATCAACGTCCTCATGCCGAGCGTCACCGACCTCGCCGACACGCTGCCCGAGGCCGACGAAGGGGTGTGGGCCGCACTGCTCGCCCACGAGTACGGCCACCACGTGCAGAACCGCGTCGGGATCCTGGAACGCGCCTACGACAACGAGAGCGAGGCGTCGTCGCGGAAGGTGGAACTCGACTCGCTGCGCCGCACCGAACTCCAGGCCGAATGCCTGGGCGGCGTCGGCATCCGCGGATTCGGCGGGTTCGACGCCACGGCGGCGCGCACCATCAACAAGCTGCTCAACGGCGGCGGCGACCTCGAAAGCCACGGCAGCTCGCGCAACCGGCAGCACTGGTTCCTCCAGGGCTACAAGCTCGACACCATGCAGAGCTGCAACACCTACACCGCCGCCCGCCCCCTGGTGCGCTGAACCCCGCGGGGACGCCGCCCCTGCGGCCCCTGCCGCCCCTGTCGCGCCTGCCCGGGGCCCCCGCCGCGAGGGCCGCTCAGCGCCGCAGCGCGGCGTTCAACGCGTCCCAGCCGCCCAGCTTGACCCGCGCGCCGCGGTCGAGCGACCGCGCGAGGTCGGCCTCCGCGGCGTCGATGGCCAGCCAGTCCTCGTACTCCGCGACCTCCACCCCCGACTCCGCCAGCAGCGACTCCACCGGAACGGGCGCGCCCGCGCGGGCGGCGCGCAGCGCCGGGGCGTCGTCGAGCAGGCCGCGCACCGTCGCGGCGGCGTCGGACTTGTTGGTGCCGATGACGCCGGTCGGCCCCCGCTTGAGCCAGCCCGCGACGTAGTCGCCCGCGCGCACCGAGCCGTCGGCGTCCAGCACCCTCCCCTCGCTGTTCGGCACGGTCCGGGCCCCCTCGTCGAAGGGGACGCCGGGCAGCGGGACGCTGGCGTAGCCGATGGAGCGCAGGACCATGCCGACGTCGAGGACCTCCTCGGTCCCGGTCGCGACGAGGCCGCCGTCGGCGTCCAGCGCGGTGCGCTCGACCCGCAGGCCGGTGACCCGGTCCGCGCCGAGCAGCGCGGCCGGGCGGATCCAGAACCGGACGTCGATGCGGCGGTCGCGGCCCTGCGGCGCGCGGGCGGCCCACTCCCCCAGGATCTTCAGGTTGGTGCGCGCCGCGCGCGCGGCGCGCAGCAGCTCCTCGCCGTTGGGGTCGACGTCGACCTCCTCGGGGCGGACCGCGACGTCGGCGCTCGCGAGGCGGCCGAGGTCGCGGAGCTCCTTCGCCGTGAACCGGGCGTGGATGGGGCCGCGGCGGGCCAGCAGGTGCACCCGCCGCACCTTGCTGTCGGCGAGGACCCGCAGCACCGCCTGCGGGATGTCGGTGGCCCGCAGCTCGTCGGCGGTCTTGGCGAGGATGCGGACGACGTCGAGCGCGACGTTGCCCGCGCCGACCACGGCGACCTCCTCCGCGTCGAGGAGGAACCGCTCGACCTCGGAGTCGGGGTGGCCGCAGTACCAGTTCACGAAGTCGGTCGCCGCCACACTCCCGGGCAGGTCCTCACCGGGGATGCCCAGCCGGCGGTCGACGGAGGCGCCGGTGGCGTACACGACGGCGTCATAGCAGCGGGCGAGGTCGGTGCGGCCGATGTGCCTGCCGAACTCCACCCCGCCGAGGAAGCGCACCCCCGGCCGCTCCAGGACCTGGCGCAGCGTGCCCGCGATGCTCTTGATGTTCTCGTGGTCGGGGGCGACCCCGTAGCGCACCAGACCGTAGGGGGTGGGCAGCCGGTCGAGCACATCGACCCGGACGGGCTCGCGATCCTGCCTGGTCAGGGCGTCAGCCGTGTAGATGCCCGCCGGTCCGGAACCGATGACTGCCACGCACAACGGGTCAGGTGAGGTCATGGGGGCATTGTTCCGCACGGACGGCCTCAGCGGGCGGCCGGATCGTGCCGCGTCTCCGCCATTCCGCCCGCCGCCATCCCGCCCGTTACCGTCCCGCCCGTTACCGTCCCGCGCAGTTGCCCCGCCTAGTCCCCCGAGGTGCCGCCCGGCTCCGGTGCGCCGCCTGCCGCGCGCCCGGCGGCCGGGGCCGCCGCCGAAGCGGCCCGCCGGTACCTGCCGCCCCACTCCTCCAGCGCCGAACTGACCCCGCACAACTGGGCGCCGATGGGCGTCAGCGAATATTCGACCTTCGGCGGGACCTGCGCGTACGCCCGCCGCGCCACGATCCCGTCGGCTTCGAGCTCGCGGAGCTGACGGCTGAGCATGCGGTGCGTGATGCCGGGCAAGGCGCGCTGCAACGCGCCGAAGCGGCAGGCCCCGTCGAGCAGGTACTTCACGATCAGCATCTTCCACTTGCCGCCGAGGACGCTCATCGCCACCTCGACCGTGCACCATTCCGGCATGTCAGCGACTGTTTCGCGGGCCACCGCCCCCGCCTCCTCCCGCCGACCGGGCCGCCCGGCCGGTATCAGAATCGTCCCTACCGGACGAAAAAGACCGTACTTGTCCGCGTTCCGCGCGCCCCGCGAGACTTGCCGCGCACGCCACCGCAATCCGAGGGGACCCGCGTGAAACTCCTGATCATCAGCGCCAGCCCGCGCCTCGACGGCAACTCGCACCTGCTCGCCGACGCCGCGGAGAAAGGCGCCCGCGACGCCGGGCACGAGGTCGAGCACGTGGCACTGGCAGACTACGTCGACCGGATGCTCGACCACTGCCGCCTCTGCCGGCGCGACGACGGCACCTGCTCGATCACGGACGGCTACGAGGAACTGCTCTTCGACAAGATCCTGCCCGCCGACGGGGTGGTCTTCGCGATGCCGCTGTGGTTCTACGGCATGCCGGCCCGCCTCAAGACCGTGTTCGACCGCCTCTTCTGCCACACCTCCGCGGCGGCGCCCGCGCGCGGCACCGCGATCGAGGGGATCATGGGCAAGCGCGTCGGCGTGCTGATCTCCGCGGAGGAGAGCAACGTGGGCGCGACCCTCGGGGTCGTCGCCCACTTCCAGGAGATCACCCGGTACCTGAACCAGGAACTGGTGGGCGTCGTGGTGGGCGTCGGCAACACCCGGGGCGAGGTCGCGAAGGACCCGGCCGACCCGGTGGGATCGGCGGCCGGCCTCGGGCGGCGGTTCTTCACCCTGACGGCGACCGACTACCGGGTCGACACCGCACGCTCCCAGCAGGTGTGGTCCTAGAACGCGCCGCGGGCCGACCGGTCGGGGCGGTCCGGGACGGCCGCGGCGCCGGTCCTTGTGCGAGGGCGGGACTCGCGCGTGCACCCCCGGCGGGCGGTCAGGTGGCCGGCTCGTCGGCCATGGTGGAGTCGGCGACCTCCGACACGACCTCGGTGAGGCGGCGGGCGAGGTCCTGCGGGGTGAGCCCCATCTCGGCGAGGATGTCCTCGCGCTTGGCGTGATCGAGGAACTCCTGGCGCACACCGAACGTGCGGACCGGGGTGGCGAGTTCGGCGTCGCGCAGGGTGCGCGCCACGGCGTCGCCCACCCCGCCCACTCGGCCGTTGTCCTCGACCACCGCGACCACGCGGTGCCGGGCGGCCTCGCCGACGAGGGCGGGGTCGAGGGGTTTCACCCACCGCGGGTCGATCACCGTGACCCCGATGCCGTGGTCGGCCATGCGGTCGGCGACCTCGCAGCACATGTGCGCCATGGGGCCGACGGCGACGAGCAGCAGGTCGGCGGAGTTGCCGCCGTGCGGCGCGCGGCGCAGCACGTCCATGGTGCCGAGCCGGTCGACTGCGTCGATGTCGGCGCCGACCGGGGTCTTGGGGTAGCGCAGGACGGTGGGGCCGTCGTCGACCGCGACGGCCTCGCGCAGCAGCTCGCGCATCCGCGTGGCGTCGCGCGGCACCGCCAGGCCGAGGTTCGGCACCAGCTGGAGCAGGGAGAGGTCCCACATGCCGTTGTGGCTGGCGCCGTCGTCGCCGGTGATGCCGGCGCGGTCGAGGCAGAAGGTGACGCCCTGCCGGTGCAGTGCGACGTCCATCAGGATCTGGTCGAAACACCGGTTCAGGAACGTGGCGTAGACCCCGACGACGGGGTGCAGGCCGCCCATTGCCAGGCCCGCTGCCGAGGTCGCGGCGTGCTGCTCGGCGATGCCGACGTCGAAGATCCGGTCGGGGTACGCCTCGGCGAACGCCGCCAGACCGGTGGGGTGCAGCATGGCCGCGGTGATGGCGACGATGTCGGAACGCTCGGCGCCGAGCTTGACCATCTCCTCGCTGAACAGCGAGGTCCACTTCACGCCGGGCTTGCCGGCCTGCACCTCGCCGGTCGCGGCGTCGAACGCGCCCAGCGAGTGGAACTGGTCCTCCTCGTGGTTCTCGGCCGGGGGGTAGCCCTTGCCCTTCTGCGTGAGGCAGTGCACGATGACCGGCCCCGCGTAGTCGCGGGCCCGGCGCAGCGCCTTCTCGACGGCCTGCTCGTCGTGGCCGTCGATGGGGCCGAGGTACTTCAGGCCGAGGTCCTCGAACATCACCTGGGGCTGGATGGCGTCCTTGAGCCCCTTCTTGATGCCGTGCAGCGCCTCGTACAGCGGGGGGCCGACGACGGGGGCGCGGTTGATCGCGTTCTTGGCGAGGTCGAGCACCTGCTCGTACCCCTGCGACATGCGCAGGGTCGCGAGGTGGTCGGCGAGCCCGCCGATGGTCGGCGAGTAGGAGCGGCCGTTGTCGTTGACGACGACGACCAGGCGGCGGTCCTTGCCCTCGGCGATGTTGTTCAGCGCCTCCCACGCCATGCCGCCGGTGAGCGCGCCGTCGCCGATGACCGCGGCCACCGTGCTGTCCTCGCGCCCCATGAGCGCGTTGGCCTTGGCGAGGCCGTCGGCGTAGGACAGCGAGGTGGAGGCGTGCGAGTTCTCGATGAAGTCGTGCTCGGACTCCGCGCGCGACGGGTAGCCCGACAGGCCGCCCGCGCGGCGCAGCTTGGCGAAGTCCTGGCGGCCGGTGAGCATCTTGTGGACGTAGGACTGGTGCCCGGTGTCCCACAGGATGGGGTCGCGGGGGGAGTCGAAGACGCGGTGCAGCGCGATGGTGAGCTCGACAACGCCGAGGTTCGGCCCGAGGTGGCCGCCGGTGCGGGCGACCTCGGCGACCAGGAAGTCGCGGATCTCACCGGCGAGGAGCGGAATCTGGTCGGCGGCGAGCTTCTTCAGGTCGTCCGGATTCCGTACCGACTGGAGCAGCGTCACTGGTCGTCAATCCCCTTCATCCGCGCCCGGCCGGCGCCGGCGGCTCGCGCACCCGCCCCCGGGCACGCATGGTCCCGTCGAGTCTATGAGCCGACGGCGGCGGTCATCGCCCGAACCCATCTCAGCGGAACGCCGATCCATCGCGGTTTCCGCCGCCGTCGGCCTGATCCGCCCCTTTCAGCGCCTCGCGCCGCAGACGCCCCAGCTCCGCGGCGATTTCGGTCACGTTGTAATGGGCGTTCAGGCCGCTCGGGTTGGGCAGCACCCACACCGGAACCCCGCCGATCCGGGTGTCCTGCGGGCCCATGGCGGCGCGCCGGTACCCGAACGCCTGGCGGTAGGCGGTGACCCCCAGGACGGCGAGGACGCGGGGCCGGGATGCGCGCACCCGGTCCGCGAGCAGCGCACCGCCCTCGCGCAGCTCCGCCGCCGTCAGCTCGTCGGCGCGCGCGGTGGCGCGGGCGACCAGGTTCGTGATGCCCATCCCCCACTGCGGGAGGAGGTGCTGCTCGGCGGGGTCGAGCCGCCTCGGGGTGAACCCGGCGCGGTGGAGCGCCGGCCAGAACCTGTTGCCCGGCCGGGCGAAGTGCCGCCCCGTCCAACCGGAGTACAGGCCCGGGTTGATGCCGCAGAACACGACGTCGAGGCCCGGCGCGAGCACGTCGGGGATGGTGGTGCCGTGCGCGGCGGCGAGCTGCGCCTTTGTTGGTCTGGCCGTTGGTCCTGCCATGGCCCCAGGGTAGGCGCGGCTCAGAACAGCGACCGCGCGATGAGCACCGCACCGGACACCGACACCACGACCAGCAGCATCACCCGCATCGAGCCGGCGTCCACGATGCGGCGGATGGGCCGCCCGAGCAGGAATCCGGCGACCATGAACGGGAGGAGGCTCACCCCCGCGACGACCTCGCGCAGGTGGAGCTGGCCGCCGATCGCCAGCGCGGCGAGGGACGCGGCGATCCCGAGCAGGAAGTACACGCCGAGCGTCGCCCGCACCGTCGGCCCGGGCTCGTGCTGGTAGACCAGCGCCATCGGCGGGCCGCCGATGGACGTGGCCGTGCCGGTGATCCCGGAGATCACCCCCGCGGACGCCACGGTCGCCGGGGTGACCCTGATGCGCACCGCCCACACCGAGGCCGCCACGCCCACCAGCACCATGGCCCCGACCGCGAGGCCGAGGGCCCGCACCGACAGCGCCGACACCACCCACACCCCCGCGACCGTGCCCGCGAGCCGCCCGAGCATCCCCCACCCGATGCCGCGCCAGTCGGCCCTGCGCCACTCACCGGGCAGGGTGAGCAGCGGGGTCGCGGCGGTGACGATGAGCATCCCGCCCGGCATGAGACTGGGGTCGAGCAGCGCCGCCACCGGCGCCGCGACGAGCCCCACGCCGAGGCCGACGCTGCTCTGCACGACGGTGCCCAGGAGGACGGCGACACCGATCACGGCGATGATTATGGGATCGGGGATGATGGCATCGGGCACGGCCACCCACGGTATCCCGCGCCCGCCGGGCCGCAGTGGGGCGGGACACCGCGAACGGCGATGCGCCGCCGCAGCCGCCGCGGTTCAGCCCTCTGTTCGGCCCTCCGTTCAGCCCTCTCTTCCGGCCCCCTGTTCAGCCCGCGGACCCGCCGCGCTCCCCCGGGGCCGCGCGCGCCAGGTCGACCTCGGGGAGCGGCAGACCGGTCAGCTCCCAGCGCCAGAACGGGACGCTGCCGTCGACCTCGACCTCGACCGCGCCGGGCGCGGCGACCGACGGGCGGGGCGGCTCCGCCGCAACGCTGTCGGGACCGGCGCCGATGCCGTCCCTGGTCTCCCTGTCCTCCCGCGCCGGGAAGCGCAGGGCGAGCGAGCCGCCCACGTCGTTGCCCGATTCCACCGCGCGCCGCGCACCCGCCACCACGACCACCCCGTTCTCGTCCACGTCTCGCGTGCCCCGGTCGGCACGACCCGGGCGCCCCGCCCGCCGGCAGCACACCTGCCACCGGCACGGACACCTGATACACCTGACCGCCGGCGACGAACACCGGCTACCGGTGACAACACTGCGCGGCGCGCGCGTGATCCCGGTCGGAGCCGTACTAGATCTCGGTGAGAACCGTCCGCCGCGCAGGACGGCGCCCCGGAGGGCGGGGAGGGAACCCTCCGGGGCTGCGGGACCGGCCCCGCAGCGGCGGCGACGGGAGGTGCCGCCGGTGAGCGGGGCCGGCCGATGTGAGGGCCGACCGTTGTGGGGGTCGGCCCAGGTCAGCCCCTAGCGTGGGTCTTGCGGCTGCGGCGCGCCAGCGCGTCGAGGATCACGGCGATCAGCAGCACCACGGCGGTGATCATGAACCGCACCGAGGTGTCCATCTGCAACAGGAACAGGCCCGATGCGATAGCGCCCAGCACGAGGCCGCCCAGCAGCGCCGAGTACGCGTTGCCGCGCCCGCCGAACAGGCTGGTGCCGCCGATGACCGCGGCGGCGATGGCCATCATCAGCTCGTCGCCGCCCGCGGTGGACTGGCTCACCGCGAACCCGCGCGACGCCAGCATGATGCCGCCGAGCGCCGCCAGCGTCGACGCCAGCGCGAACACCGAGATGCGCACCAGGTCGACGTTGATGCCGGCCCGGCGGGCCGCCTCGGCGCTGCCGCCGACGGCGAACACCATCCGCCCGTAGCGGGTCTTGCGCAGCATCAGGTCGAAGGCGACCACGAACCCCACGAAGATCAGGAACGCCAGCGGGACGCCCTTGAACTGGTTGAGGACCGCGACCGCGCCGAACACCGGGACCGCGAGCAGGGCCGTGCGCACCAGGAGCTCGGTCACCGACTTGTGCGGCAGGCCGGCCGCCGCCCTGCGCCGCTCGCCGAAGTACGACGGGACGGCGAACGCCGCGACCGCCACCACGGCGAACCCCCAGCCCATCGCCGGCTCGAAGTAGGTCTGGGTGAGGTAGCCGATCGCCCCGTCGTAGGGCAGGTTGATCGTGCCGTCCTTGCCGAGGATGTAGATCTGCGCGCCCTGCCAGCCGATCAGTCCGGCCAGGGTGACGACGAACGCCGGCACCCCGACCTTCGCGAAGATCGTGCCGTGGATGACGCCGATCACCAGCCCGGTGAGCGCGCCCAGCAGGATCGCCACCCATTCGGGCAGGGCGAAGTTGACCGCCGCGACCGCGAGGACCGCACCGGAGACACCGGCGACGGAACCGACCGACAGGTCGATCTCGCCGAGCAGCAGCACCATGAGGACGCCGGTCGTCATCAGGCCCACGGCGACGATCTGCACGCTGAGGTTGGACAGGTTCTGCGGCGAGAGGAAGCGTTCGTGCAGCGTCTGGAACACCGCGCAGATGACGACCAGCCCGATGATGACCGGCAAGGGGCCGAGCTCGCCGCCGCGCAGCCGCCGGGCGATCAACCCGAACAGGCCGAGGGAGACCAGGGTGTCGCTGACCAGCCGCGGGTCGCGCTCGTGGACGGCCGCGTCCGGGCTCTGCCCGGCCGGGCTGGATATGGGGGCCTGCTGCGCCATCACGCGCCCTCCGTTCCGGGAACCGTGACACGCCCGGCGCGCCGGGTGGCGGCGTTGTCGGACGCCCCGGTGATCGCGGCGACGATCTCCTCGTAGCTGGTGTCCTCCACCTGGAAGTCGCCGCCGTTGCGGCCGAGCCGCAGTACGGCGGCGCGGTCGGCGACCGCGCGCACGTCGGCCATGTTGTGGCTGATGAGCAGGACGCCGAGGCCCTGGTCGCGGAGCCGCTCGATCAGGTCGAGGACCTGGGCGGTCTGCTCGACGCCGAGGGCCGCCGTGGGCTCGTCGAGCATGACCACCTGGGGTTCGCCCAGCAGGGAGCGGGCGATGGCGATGATCTGGCGCTGCCCGCCGGAGAGCGAGGCGACCGGGACCCGCAGGCTCGGCATCGTGACGGACAGCGAGTCGAGCAGGTCCCTGGCCTTGCGCTCCATCTCCAACTCGTCCAGCACACCGGCGATGATGCGCTCGTTGCCGAGGAACAGGTTCGCGACGATGTCGAGGTTGTCGCAGAGCGCGAGGTCCTGGTAGATCGTCGCGATCCCGAGGGACTGCGCGTCCGAGGGCCGCTGCACCTGCACGGTGCGGCCCTCCCAGCGGATCTCACCGCTGTCGGCGGGGTTCACCCCCGCGATGACCTTGACGAGGGTGGACTTGCCCGCGCCGTTGTCGCCGAGCAGCGCGACGACCTCGCCCTGGTGCACATCGAGGCTCACCTCGCTGAGGGCCTGCACAGCACCGAATCTCTTGGAAATCCCGGACAGCTCCAGGACGGGTGTGGTCATGGGGACTCCTTACGTTGCGCAGCCCCGTTCCCGGGCGGCGGTGCGCGCCGCGCCCGGGAACGGGGGGACGGGCTACTTGTCGCCGGTGGCCTCTTTGCAGAAACCCTTGTCGGCGAAGTCGCCCGTGCAGACCTCCTCGACGGTGTAGAAGCCGTCGGCGATCACGGTCTCCTCGATGTCGTCCGCCGTCACGGGGACGGGGTCGAGGAGCACGGAGGCGACCTTGTTGCCGTCGGGGTCCTCGATCTCGGTCGCGCCCTCGCCGTCGAACTTCTCGCCGGTGGCCGCCGCCACCGCCATCTTCGCCGCGATCTCCGCCTCGGGCTTGATCGCCTTGTAGACGGTCATGTACTGCTCGCCGGAGATGATCCGCTGGATCCCGGCGAGTTCGGCGTCCTGGCCGGTGATCGGCGGGAGGTCGTCCACGCCTGCGCTCTTGAGCGCGGCGATGACACCGGACGCCATGCCGTCGTTCGCCGAGTACACGCCGCTGATCTTGTCGGCACCCACCGACGTGATGGCCTGCTCCATCTGCTGCTGCGCCTTGTCGGGCGACCAGTCGGGGGTGTCGTACTCGGCGCCGATCTTCACGGCGCCGTCGAGGACCTCGTGCGCACCGGCCTTGAAGTCGGCGGCGTTGGGGTCGGTGGGCGAACCGTTGATCATGACGATCTCGCCCTTGTCGCCGCCCTCCTTCTCCAACGCCTCGACCAGCGACTCGCCCTGGACCTTGCCCACGTTCTTGTTGTCGAAGGAGACGTAGTAGTCGACCCCGCCCTGGGCGAGGCGGTCGTAGGCGACCACCGGCACGTCCTGGCTCTTGGACTGCTTGACGACGGCGCCCGCGGCCTCGGTGTCGACGGCGTCGAGCACCATGACGTCGATGCCCTCGGTGAGCATGGCCTCGGCCTGGGACTGCTGCTTACCTGTGTCCTGGTCGGCGTTCTGGTACGACACCTTGCACTTCGGACACTCCTCCTTGAGCGCCTCCTCGAAGTACGGCTTGTCGAACTTCTCGTAGCGGGCGGTCTTGGACTCCGGCAGCAGCAGGCCGACCGTGAATCCCTCCTCGACGCTGGCGCCGCTGCCGGCGTCGGACCCCCCGTCGGTGGTGGTTCCGCACCCGGCGACCAGGGCGAGGGCCAGCGCGGCGCCGATGGCGGCGGCCCGGCGGACGATCGTGGTGTTCGGATTGTGTTTCAGCACAGGATTCCTACCCTCCTACGTTCGTCCATCGGGCCGGAGGATGCGGACGCACCCGCCGCCTCATGCGTCGGGTGAACTCGATGGATCGACGTGCTGAAGTCAAACCCGCCCTTCATCTTGCCGTCAAGACTTGAACGAATATTCGTAATGTCACGAGATATTCATTCAACTGTTGAACGCATTGATGATGCAGGTACGGCGGGTCGCACGGCACAAGGGCGTGTTTCGGCGCGGATTCCGGCGGGTTACCGCAGCGGGGCCGCGCTACCGCCCGGCCGCGCGCGGAGCGTTGCGCAGCGCCCCGCGCAGGGCGGCCCGCGCGCCCAGCTCCGACCGCGTGACGCGCAGGTCGCGCAGCGCACTGCCGAGCGCGCCCATCTCCATCGACCGGCGCATCGGGTCCAGCAGCAGTCCGCCGGCGGCGGCCAACTCCCCGCCGACCACCACCAGCTGGGGGTTGACCATGTTGGCGATGACGGCGACCCCGCGGCCCAGCGCCGTACCCGCCTCGGCGATGATCCGGCGGCACCCGGGGTCGCCCTCGTCGGCGGCGGCGATCACATCGCCGAGATCCATGCCGTTCGGCGCGCCGTCGTGCTGCGGCAGCATGCGCAGCAGGTACGGGGCGCCGACAAGGGTCTCCAGGCAGCCGCGGTTGCCGCACCGGCACACCTGGCCGCGCTCGTCCAGGCCGATGTGCCCGATCTCCCCCGCCGTGCCGCCCGCGCCGTGGAACACCCGCCCCGACACCAGGATCCCGGCCCCGGCGCCCTCGCCGAGCCGGATGAACACCACGTGCTCCAGGCCGCGGGCCGCGCCCTCGGCGCTCTCCGCGAGGACGCACAGGTTGGCGTCGTTGTCCACCAGCACCGGCAGGCCCAGGCGCTCGGCAAGGACGTCGCCCGGCCGAACCCCGGCCCAGCGCGGGATGGCGCTGATCGGGCCCAGCTCGCCGGTCGCCGGATCGACGGGGGCCGGCACCGAGACCGACACCGAGGTGACCATGCCGTAGTCCACCCGCGCCGCGATCAGCAGCGTCTCGACCAGCCACACCGCGCGGCGCAACCCCCGCTCCGGGTCGGCGGCGACGTCGTAGCGGATGGACTCGTCCAGCAGCACCCCGCCGTCGTGGTCGCCGAGCGCCACCGAAATGGCCCCGTGGGAGAACTCGATGCCGATCACGACCCCCGGCGGGCGGATGAGGGTCACCGCGCGGGCCCTGCGGCCGTTGGACGACGTGCCGCGCACCGACACCGTGCCGAGGCCGCGCAGGTCGCGCACGATGTTGGAGACGCTCGCCGCCGAAAGCCCCGTGGCCCGCGCGATCTCGGCCTGGGTCAGCGTGCCGCCCGCGCGCAGCGCCTCGATGACGCGCTCCCGGTTCGCCTGCCGCAAGGACGCCTGGGAGCCGGGGGTGACCTCGGTGTCAACGGCCAAGACGGCTCCTCTGGATCGGCTCGGTGTCGGGCTCGGTATCGGTGTCCGGTTGTCGGGTGTCCGGCTCGGTGCCCGGTTGTCGGGCGCGGTGCCGGTGCGACCGCGGCTCAGGGCGTAGCGCGGTCCCGCCCGGCAGCATCGAGCTTACAAGCCGTGAAGACAGCTCTGGCGAGGGCGGACACTCGCGGTGCGCCCGGCCGTGTTCGCCGGGCGACGGCGGAAGCGTGCCCGACCAGACCCGCCCAGGGGCGCTCCCCTGCCGCGCCGACCCGGGCACGGCGCCCCGGTGGTGAGTAGTGTGTGCCTCCGTGCCGCCTCCGACCACGGTCCCGACCGTCTCGACCACAGCGCCCGACTGGCCCGCCGCGGTCGCGGCCGCGTTGCGCCGCCGCCCCGCACGCGCCGGAGCGTACCGCGCCGTGGCGATCGAGGGGCGGTCCGGATCGGGAAAGACCCGCACCGCCGGGCTGCTCGCCGAGGCACTGGGCGGCGCGCCGGTCATCCACCTCGACGACCTCTACCCGGGGTGGGAGGGTCTGGCCGCCGCCGCTCCCCTGCTGCTCCGGTGGGTCCTCGAACCGCTCGCGCGCGGCGAAGCCCCCCAGTGGCGGCGCTACGACTGGGAGCGCGGCGTCTTCGGGCCATGGCGCCGCACCCGCGTGGACGACCTGCTGCTCGTCGAGGGCTGCGGTGCCGGGGCCGCCCCACTGCGCCCCCTGCTGTCGGCCCTCGTGTGGGTGGACGCCCCTGCCGAGGCGCGGTCGCGGCGGCTGCGCACGCGCGCCGACGCGGCGGCGTACGCACCGCACATGGCGCGCTGGGCCCGCCAGGAAGCGGTGTTCTACCGTGCGCACCGCCCGCGCGAACACGCCGACCTGCTGATCGACAACCCGCTGACCGAGGACCCGCAGACCGAGGACCCGCTGACCGGCAATCCGCTGACAGGCGATCCACCCATCGGCGACGACTGATCGACGGCGCCTGTTCGACGGTGTCTGACCGACCGCGCTTGACCGGTGGGGCTTGACCGACGGGACCTGACCCGCGCGGGAGCGAATCCCGCATACCGGGCGGACCCCGGCCGCGACGGGCGCGCCTGCCGACGGAAGGCGCCCCGGAACGGGAGGCTGCCCGGAGGAGGACGGCGACGCACGCCGGGGGGTGGCGGAGATCGGAACGCGGCGGCGCATCGGGCCGCCGGGCCGGGAAGCGCGGCAGCCCTCCGGGTGTTCGCCCCCATTAACGGGGCATCCGGCCCCGGCCACGACGACAGAAGGGATTCCTGGTGCTTTTCGGTCAGGAGCACGTGCAGCGCTATGTCGAGACCGATGGTGAAGAGGGGCACGACTGGAACGGCACGCAGACCCTCATCCTCACGGTGACGGGTCGCACGTCCGGCAAGCAGCGCAGCACCCCGCTGATCTACGGCGACGACGGCGCGGACTACGTCGTCGTCGCGTCCAACGGCGGCGACCCCGACCACCCGGAGTGGTACAAGAACCTCGTGGCGGCACCCCAGGTGCGGGTGCAGGTCAAGGACGACGTGTTCGACGCCGTGGCGCGCACCGCAACGGAGGAGGAGAAGGCCCGCGTGTGGCCGCAGATGGCGCGGCGCTGGCCCGACTACGACAACTACCAGGCGAAGACCGACCGGTCCATCCCGGTCGTCCTCTTGAGCCGAGTGTGAGCCGAGCGTGAACCGGGGGTGACTCGGGCCCGGTCCGCGGTCCGGGCAGAAATTTTTCCGGGTAGGCGGGGGATCGCGATCCCCCGCCTTTCCCATGCTCAGAGACGGGACGGCAGTGACGCGAGTCACAGGCGTTGACCGTCGGTCTCCACTTTGCTCTTGAAAGTGTCAGGCTTTTGCCACTAAATGGACTAAGTCGTTGTCCGGGGGGATCACCAGTCCGACAGGAGCACCTGCCATGCCTCGCACATCCGGCCCAGGACCCGAGAACAACGGCGGCACCGACGCAGCCGGTGAACACACCGGTGCCGCCCGCCGCGGCTTCTTCCGCATCGCCGCCGGTACCGCCGCACTCACCGGCCTGACCGCGACCGCCCTGACCGTTCAGGTCGGCACCGCCGCCGCCGAGCCCGCGGCGACCAGGAAGCCGGGCAAGCGCCGCGGCATCCCGACCGAAAGCATCTCGGTGCAGATGTACACGCTGCGCGAGGCCGCGGCGGCCGACCTCGAAGGGACCCTCGCCGGCCTGGCCGACATCGGCTACACCAAGATCGAGACGGCCGGGTTCTACGGACGCAGCGCCGCCGAGTTCAAGTCCCTGCTCGACAAGCACGGCCTCAAGGCGACGTCGGGCCATCACGGCATCCCGCAGCCCTTCGACGCCGACGCGTGGGCCACCCAGCTCAAGGACGCCAACACCCTCGGCTACACCTACATCAATGTCCCCAGCGGGCCCAACGGCAGCACCGAGAAGCACTGGCGGGACTTCGCCGCCGACCTCACCACCGCGGGCCGCCAAGCCGCGAAAGCCGGGCTGAAGTTCGGCTACCACAACCACCACTACGAGTTCGCCCGCCTGGCCGACGCCGACAAGCGCGCCTACGACGTCCTCATCGAGCGCACCGACCCGCGCTACGTGCACTTCGAGCTGGACCTCTTCTGGTCCTGGCGCGGCGCGCAGGACCCCACCCCCCTCATCACCGACAACCGCAACCACCGCTTCCCGCAGTTCCACGTCAAGGACATGAACCTCGACGGCCAGTTCGAGGACGTGGGACTCGGCCTGATCGACTTCCGGCCCACCTTCGCCGCCGCCCTCCCGGCGAAGCGGGTCGAGTTCATCGTCGAGCACGACTCCGCGGGCGCCGACGCCCTCGACCACGTCCGGCGCAGCTTCGAGCACCTTTCCGCGCTGGAGTACTGACCCTCCCGGTACTCCAGCAGGACCGCCCCGGCGCACAGCGCCGGGGCGGTCCTTTGCCGCCCACCGTCGACCGACCGGGCCGGGGCCGCTCGCACGGGACCGCGAGCCGCACCCGCGCAGCCGCGGGAATGGCGGCCGGTCCTCGGTTCACCCGCTGGGGCCCGGCTGAGCGTGTCTGCGTCCCCGGCCGGTGGAGGGTGCCGGTGGATCGTGCTGCTGGGGCGGCTGGGGGCGGCGTGTGCCGGTCGCCGGGGTGGGGGCATGGGTGTGGCCCGCCGGGGTGGGGGCCCGGCGGGTGGGTTGTGGT